>CAWIDH010000021.1:0-217236 GCA_963834855.1 uncultured Gammaproteobacteria bacterium
GCGAGGCGCAGCGCAGGAGCCCCAAGCGACACTCGCTGCTGCAACCGCAGCATTCGCCTTGTCGCTCTTGTCCGGGTACGCATACGCCGACAACGTCGTCGGCGCGTGGCTGTCGCCGGCGACGGACAACTGGCCGCTGATCGCGATTCACGCGGCGCTGACGCCGGACGGCCGCGTGCTCACCTACGGCACGGACGGCGACGGCACGCAGACCGGCTTCTTCAACTACGACATCTGGGATCCGACGCCGGCCTCTCACGGCGGGCACATCACGCTCGACAACATGACGCAGACGGACATCTTCTGCAGCTCGCAGATCATCCTGCCGCAGAGCGGCAGCATCTTCATCGCCGGCGGCGACAACTGGACGGGCACGGCACGACCAACACCGGCAACAACAACACCAACGTCTTCGACTACACGAACGACTACGCTACCCGCGGCAGCAACATGAACCGCGCGCGCTGGTACTCGTCGTCCACCGCGCTGGTCAACGGCGAGATCTACATCCAGGGCGGCAACGGCGGCGGCGACCGGCCCGAGGTGCGGCACTCGACGGCACCTTCCGCCTGCTGTCGACGCCGACACGTCGGCGCTACGCCGCCACGTTCCCGCGCAATTTCCTGGCGCCGGACGGGCGGGTGTTCGGCTTCGACACCAACGGCAGCGATGTACTACGTCAATCCGGCGGGCACCGGGCAGATCGCGACGGCCGGGCAGTTCTCCTCGCCGTACGCCGGCTGGACCTCGAGCGCGGCGATGTTCCGGCCCGGCAAGATCCTGCAGATCGGCGGCAACTCGAACGGCGCGGTGGTCATCGACATCACCGGCGCCGCAGCCGGTCGTCACGGCGACGCAGTCGATGTCGTCGCAGCGGCAATGGGTGACCGCGACGGTGCTCGCCGACGGCCGCGTGCTCGCCACGGGCGGCAGCGCGGTCGACAACCAGCTGACCGACGTCAACAACTCCGCCGAGATCTGGAATCCCGACGACCGGACAGTGGACGGTCGGCCCCAGCGGTCTGCGCGCCCGGCTGTACCACTCCGGCGCGCTGCTGCTGCCGGATGCCAGCGTGCTCGTGGCCGGCGGCGGCGCGCCGGGCCCGCTGCAGAACCTGCACGCCGAGATCTACTACCCGTCGTATCTCTACAACGCGTCGGGCGGCTTTCGCGACGCGCCCGACCATCGTCACGGCGCCGGACTCGCTCGAGATCGGCCAGGATTTCACGATCGGCGTCGGCAGCGCCGACATCCAGCGGGTGACGCTGGTCAAGACCGGCTCGGTCACGCACAGCGTCAACATGGACCAGCGCTTCCTCGAGCTGCCGTTCACGGCCTCGAGCGGGACGCTGTTCGTCGAGATGACCGACAACGTCACCGTCGCGCCGCCCGGCTACTACCTGATGTTCGTGATCAACCAGAACGGCGTGCCGTCGCTCGGCAAGATCGTGCGCATGAACATCCCCGCCAACCCGGTCATCGAGCTCGACTACACGCCGATCATCGGCGGCGCCGGCGGCACGCCCTTCCAGCTGTCCTGCAACGCCAACGAGACGCTGGTCGGCGTGCTACGGCAACTCCGCCGGCACCCACGTCAACCGCGTCGGGCTGCAGTGCGTGCACGTCGACCAGGCCGGGCACTGGATCGGCGACCCGGTCAATCGCGGCGCGACCGGGCCGCGCGACCGGCACGGCGTTCACGAAGACCTGCCCGCGCGACTACGCCGTGAGCGGATTCCGCGGCCGCGCGTCGCACATTCGTCGATCAGCTCGACGTCGAGTGCAAGGCGCTGACCACTGCCGGCAAGGTGTCCGGGCCGGCCAGTTTCTCGGCGCCGGTCGGCGGCACGGGCGGCACGGTCCAGGGCCCGTTCAGCTGCACGACGGGCAATCCGGTGTATGCGCTGACCGGGCGCTCGGGCAGCCTGATCGACGCCTTCGGCATGCAGTGCCGCCAGGCGCCGATGACGCCGATCGACTCAACTCGCCGCCGAGCGTGACCAACCCGGGCAACCAGGTCGGCAACGTCGGCGCGCGGTCAACCTGCAGATCGTCGCATCCGATCCCGACCGGCGACCCGCTGACCTTCTCGCGATCGGCTTGCCGGCCGGTCTCGGCATCTCCGACCGACCGGCGTCATCAGCGGCACGCCGACCACGGCCGGAACCTATCCGGTCGCGATCACGGTGTCGACGGCACGCGATCCGACGCACGCGGCTTCACCTGGACGATCGACCGATCTCGAATCCGCTGGTCCTCGACCCGATGCCGCAGCAGCCGCCGCGCAGTCGGCACGCCGGTCACCTACACGGCCACCGCGCAGCAACGGCATCAACCCGCAGTACAAGTGGTACTTCGACGACGGCACGCGAGACCGGATGGTCGTCGTCGCCTACCGTCACCCACACGTTCACGCGGCCGACGATCTTCTGGGTGACGCGTCACGGCCAAGGACGATCGCGGCGTCGAGCAGACGCAGACGTTCTCGCAACTCGTCCACCTGCCGCTGACGCGCGCGCCGCCCGGCTATCTCGGGCAGATGCACGTCGGCGGCGGCCGGCTGTGGGTGGTCAACCAGGACAACGACTCCGTCAGCGCGTTCAACACCGCCAACAACCAGAAGCTCGCCGAGATCGCGGTCGGAGTCGGCGCCGCGCGCGCTGGCGATCGCGCCCGAACGGCGAGGTGTGGGTCACCAACCGGCAGCAGCGCGAACATCAGCGTCATCAATCCGGCGACGCTTCAGCGTCGCGCGGACGATCGCGCTGCCGTGCGGATCGCAGCCGTTCGGCCTCGTGTTCGCGCCGGATGGCAGCGCGGCGTTCGTCGCGCTCGAGGCCGCCGGTCGCGTCCTGCAAGCTCGATCCGGCCACCGGGAGCGGAGATCGGCGGCGCTCTGCGTGGGCGCCGACGCCGCGGCACCTGTCGGTGACGGCGGATGGCACGCGGCTGTATGTCTCGCGTTTCATCACGCCGCGCCTGCCGGGCGAGGACACCGCCAACGTCGTGACGCAGACCGGTCGCAGTTCCACGGCGGCGAGGTGCTGGTGCTCGATCCCGCGACGCTGGCTACGACCAGCGTCGTCGTGCTGCGTCACAGCGACGATCCGGACTTCGAGAACCAGGGCAGCGGCATTCCGAACTACCTCGGGCCGGTCGCTGATATCACCGGACGGCGTCGTCGGCCTGGGTGCCGTCCAAGAAGGACAACGTCAAGCGGGGCACGCTGCGCAGCGGCGGCAACCTCAATTTCCAGAACACGGTCCGGGCGATCAGCTCGCGCATCGATCTTGCGACCAACACCGAGAGCTTCGGCGCCCGGATCGACCACGACAACGCAAGCCTGGCGAGCGCAGCGGCCTTCGACCGCTATGGCGTCTTCATGTTCGTGGCGCTCGAGACCAGCCGCGAGGTAGCGGTCGTCGATGCGCACAACCACGCCGAGTTCTTCCGCATCAACGTCGGGCGTGCGCCGCAGGGCGCTGGCGGTCTCGGCGGACGGCTATCGGCTGTACGTCAGCAACTTCATGGACCGCACGGTCGGCGTCTACGACCTGACGCGCTGGTCGACGAGGGTCAGTGGAACGCGCCGCTGCTCGCGACCCTGCAGTCCGGTCGCGACCGAGAAACTCAGTCGCGACCGTGCTGCACGGGCAAGCAGTTCTTCTACGACGCGCGCGACACGCGGCTCGCCCGCGAGGGGTACATGAGCTGCGCGAGCTGCCACAACGACGGCGGCAGCGACGGGCGCGTCTGGGACCTGACGGGCATGGGCGAGGGGCTGCGCAACACGGTGTCGCTGCGCGGCAAGGGCGGCATGGCGCACGGATTCCTGCACTGGAGCGCGAACTTCGACGAGGTGCAGGACTTCGAAGGCCAGATCCGCGCGCTCGCCGGCGGCACGGGACTGATGACCGACGCGGCCTTCAACCAGGGCACGCGCAGCCAGCCGCTGGGCGACCCGAAGGCCGGCCTGAGCGCCGACCTGGATGCGCTGGCGGCGTACGTGGCCTCGCTGAATGCGTTCGCGACCAGCCCGCATCGCAATGCCGACGGCAGCTTGACGGCGGATGGCGTGGCGGGCAAGGCGATCTTCCAGAATCTCGGGTGCGCGCAGTGCCACGGCGGCAGCAACTTCACCGAGCAGCGGCGCGGCGACGCTGCGGGACATCGGCACGATCAGGCAGCCCGGCAGCGGCAACCGTCTCGGCGGGCCGCTGACGGGCATCGACACGCCGACGCTGCGCGACGTCTGGGCGACGGCGCCCTATCTGCACGACGGCTCGGCGGCGACGCTGGAAGAGGCAGTCGAGAGACACGAGGGCTTGACGATCAGCGCGCCTGATCTGGGCAAGCTGGCCGCCTATCTCAAGCAGATCGACGGTAGCGAGCCCGCGCCCCCGCCTGTCTCCGACACCACGGACCCGGTGGTGACGATCACCGGGCCGACGAGCAACCCGACGCACAGCACGACGGCGACGCCGCTGTCGCTCAGCGGCACGGCCTCGGACAACGTGGCGGTGACGCAGGTCACCTGGAGCAACGATCGGGGCGGCAGTGGCACGGCGACGGGCACGACGAGCTGGTCGGTGAGCGGGATCGTGCTGCAGAGCGGTCAGAACGTGCTGACGGTGACGGCGCGCGATGCGGCGGGCAACACCAGCACCGACACGTTGACGGTGACGTACACGCCGGCGGCGGATGGGACGGCGCCGGTGGTGACGATCACCGGGCCGACGAGCAACCCGACTCACAGCACGACGGCGACGCCGCTGGCGCTCGGCGGCACGGCCTCGGACAACGTGGCGGTGACGCAGGTCACCTGGAGCAACGATCGGGGCGGCAGTGGCACGGCGACGGGCACGACGAGCTGGTCGGTGAGCGGGATCGTGCTGCTGAGCGGTCAGAACGTGCTGACGGTGACGGCGCGCGATGCGGCGGGCAACACCAGCACCGACACGTTGACGGTGACCTACACCCCGCGCGGACACCACGCCGCCGGTGGTGACGATCACCGGGCCGACGAGCAACGGCGACGCACAGCACGACGGCGACGCCGCTGGCGTTGAGCGGCACGGCCTCGGACAACGTGGCGGTGACGCAGGTCACCTGGAGCAACGATCGGGGCGGCAGTGGCACGGCGACGGGCACGACGAGCTGGTCGGTGAGCGGGATCGTGCTGCTGAGCGGTCAGAACGTGCTGACGGTGACGGCGCGCGATGCGGCGGGCAACACCAGCACCGATACGTTGACGGTGACCTACACGCCGCCGGCGCCCGGCGCAGGCCTGGTGGCGGCCTACGCGTTCAATGAGGGCGCTCGGGGTGATCGGGGCGGATGCCTCGGGCAATGCCAACACCGGAACGCTGACCAACGGGCCGCTGTGGACGAGCGGCAAGAACGGCGGTGCGCTGCAGTTCGACGGGGTCAACGACCTGGTGCGGGTGAACGATGCGGACGTGCTTGATCTGTCGATGGCGGCCACCTTTGAGGCGTGGGTCTATCCGACGGTGGCGCTGTCGGGGTGGCGGACGATCCTGCAGAAGGAGGTCGATGCCTACATCTTCGCGGCGTCAGCGGCGGGAGCACGCCGGCGAGCGGCGGGACGTTCAACGGCGTGTGCTGCACCAACGTGTCGGCGCCGGCGGCGTTGCCGGTCAACACCTGGACGCATCGTGGCGGCGAGCTATGACGGGGCGCAGATCCGCCTGTACGTCAACGGTGTCCAGGTGGCCGCCATCGCGGCGAGTGGGACCTACGAGCAGAACGCAAATCCGCTGTGGATCGGCGGCAATGCGCTGTATGGCGAGCACTTCACAGGGCAAGCTCGACGACCTGCGCATCTACAACCGGGCGCTCACGCTGCGGAGATCCAGACCGACATGAATACCCCGGTCGGCGGCACGCCGCCGCCGGACACCACGCTGCCCACGGTGACGATCACCACGCCGACGAGCGCGGCGACGCATACCGCGAGCGCGACGCCGCTGACGCCTGGGCGGCACGGCCTCGGACAACGTGGCGGTGACGCAGGTCACCTGGAGCAACGATCGGGGCGGCAGTGGCACGGCGACGGGCACGACGAGCTGGTCGGTGAGCGGGATCGTGCTGCGAGCGGGCAGAACGTGCTGACGGTGACGGCGCGCGATGCGGCCGGCAACACCAGCACCGACACGTTGACGGTGACCTACACCCCGCCGGACACCACGCTGCCCACGGTGACGATCACCACGCCGACGAGCGCGGCGACGCACAGCGCGAGCGCGACGCCGCTGAGCCTGGGGGCACGGCCTCGGACAACGTGGCGGTGACGCAGGTCACCTGGAGCAACGATCGGGGCGGCAGTGGCACGGCGACGGGCACGACGAGCTGGTCGGTGAGCGGGATCGTGCTGCAGAGCGGGCAGAACGTGCTGACGGTGACGGCGCGCGATGCGGCGGGCAACACCAGCACGGACACGTTGACGGTGACCTACACCCCGCCGGACACCACGCTGCCCACGGTGACGATCACCACGCCGACGAGCGCGGCGACGCACAGCGCGAGCGCGACGCCGCTGAGCCTGGGCGGCACGGCCTCGGACAACGTGGCGGTGACGCAGGTCACCTGGAGCAACGATCGGGGCGGCAGTGGCACGGCGACGGGCACGACGAGCTGGTCGGTGAGCGGGATCGTGCTGCAGAGCGGGCAGAACGTGCTGACGGTGACGGCGCGCGATGCGGCCGGCAACACCAGCACGGATACGTTGACGGTGACCTACACCCCGCCGGACACCACGCTGCCCACGGTGACGATCACCACGCCGACGAGCGCGGCGACGCATACCGCGACGCGCGACGCCGCTGAGCCTGGGGGGCACGGCCTCGGACAACGTGGCGGTGACGCAGGTCACCTGGAGCAACGATCGGGGCGGCAGTGGCACGGCGACGGGCACGACGAGCTGGTCGGTGAGCGGGATCGTGCTGCTGAGCGGGCAGAACGTGCTGACGGTGACGGCGCGCGATGCGGCGGGCAACACCAGCACGGATACGTTGACGGTGACCTACACCCCGGCGGACACCACGCTGCCCACGGTGACGATCACCACGCCGACGAGCGCGGCGACGCATACCGCGACGCGCGACGCCGCTGAGCCTGGGGGGCACGGCCTCGGACAACGTGGCGGTGACGCAGGTCACCTGGAGCAACGATCGGGGCGGCAGTGGCACGGCGACGGGCACGACGAGCTGGTCGGTGAGCGGGATCGTGCTGCAGAGCGGGCAGAACGTGCTGACGGTGACGGCGCGCGATGCGGCCGGCAACACCAGCACGGATACGTTGACGGTGACCTACACCCCGGCGGACACCACGCTGCCCACGGTGACGATCACCACGCCGACGAGCGAGGCGACGCACACCGCGAGCGCGACGCCGCTGGCGCTGGGCGGCACGGCCTCGGACAACGTGGCGGTGACGCAGGTCACCTGGAGCAACGATCGGGGCGGCAGTGGCACGGCGACGGGCACGACGAGCTGGTCGGTGAGCGGGATCGTGCTGCAGAGCGGGCAGAACGTGCTGACGGTGACGGCGCGCGATGCGGCGGGCAACACCAGCACGGATACGTTGACGGTGACCTACACCCCGGCGGACACCACGCTGCCCACGGTGACGATCACCACGCCGACGAGCGCGGCGACGCATACCGCGAGCGCGACGCCGCTGACGCCTGGGCGGCACGGCCTCGGACAACGTGGCGGTGACGCAGGTCACCTGGAGCAACGATCGGGGCGGCAGTGGCACGGCGACGGGCACGACGAGCTGGTCGGTGAGCGGGATCGTGCTGCTGAGCGGGCAGAACGTGCTGACGGTGACGGCGCGCGATGCGGCGGGCAACACCAGCACGGATACGCTGACGGTGACCTACACCCCGCCGGACACCACGCTGCCCACGGTGACGATCACCACGCCGACGAGCGCGGCGACGCATACCGCGAGCGCGACGCCGCTGGCCCTGGGGGGCACGGCCTCGGACAACGTGGCGGTGACGCAGGTCACCTGGAGCAACGATCGGGGCGGCAGTGGCACGGCGACGGGCACGACGAGCTGGTCGGTGAGCGGGATCGTGCTGCTGAGCGGGCAGAACGTGCTGACGGTGACGGCGCGCGATGCGGCGGGCAACACCAGCACGGATACGCTGACGGTGACCTACACCCCGGCGGACACCACGCTGCCCACGGTGACGATCACCACGCCGACGAGCGCGGCGACGCATACCGCCCCGAGCGCGACGCCGCTCGCCCTGGGGGGCACGGCCTCGGACAACGTGGCGGTGACGCAGGTCACCTGGAGCAACGATCGGGGCGGCAGTGGCACGGCGACGGGCACGACGAGCTGGTCGGTGAGCGGGATCGTGCTGCAGAGCGGGCAGAACGTGCTGACGGTGACGGCGCGCGATGCGGCGGGCAACACCAGCACGGATACGTTGACGGTGAAAGGAACGCGTCGATGAGCCGTGGCGGAACGAGGCCTACCGCCTGCGCCTGGTGCGGGCGCTGTGCGCCGAGGTCCAGAGGCTGACGAGGACCACCGCCATAGCGACATGAGCCCTGGGGATTGGCGTCAGGGGAAGGCGGTGATACGCCTCCACCGTCCGTTGCAGGCCCTCGACGAGGGGCGTACGCGCGCACCATCCGACTCTGAAATCCGTAGTGCAGGTGCGGCGGACGAGGGGGCCGCCGGTCGATCAGGTAGCGTGCTAAATAGTGGCTCGATCTCGGATTCACCTGGCGAACAAGTTGCCCACCGACATTCCCGGATCGACGTGAGACGACCGGTCCAATGTCGAGTGTTTGCCGGGCTGGAGTGCGGAGGCAGCGCAACGAATGCCTCGACGACGTCCTCGACCTGGTCCGGTCGAGCTCGCGTCGACCGCTCGAGAGCGTCGGAGCAACGCCGTCGACGAGCGCAGAATCGTTGAAGGATGCTCACTTGGCTATTCTGACTGGTCCGTAGCTCATGAACTGCGGAGAATCACGACCGGCGTATTGAAAATTTCAACGCACGTCCGGGCATAGCTGAGCGCGCTGAGCATCATTGCGGGCCCCAACGGGACGCTGCCGGCCTCCGGCGTCACTGGCGCCTTATCCGTGCCAAGGAGCCGATCGAGTACGAGGCGACGGCACCCTCGTCGAGTCGACACCGCCCAACAGATTCACCGTCGTCGTCAGAAGACTGTGATAAGTCGGCAGCAGCAGGTCGAGGTACGGCCAGCCCGTGACGGCGCCGGATAAGTTGTAGTCAGTCGCCGCGAGGTCGACCGCTCCCATAAGGCGCTCCAGCTCCGCGACGCTTTAAGGCCAGGTCGGACTTGGCCACCAAGCGCGTCGGAGCCTGGCGTATCTCGAGAAGGATCTGGAACGGTGAGACGCCGGTGAACCTCGGCACCAGGAGGGACGATGGGGGCTGCCGCATGAGACCTGGCGACTGCCCAGGAAACCACCGCTCTTGTCGACCAGGACATCGCTGTCCAGCAAGGTCCGCGTGGTGGGGTCGAGCAGGCAATTCCAGGACGCGGTCGTTCCGCGATTCCGCCGGCGATTGAGTATCGCAACCTCAAAAAGCTGAGAGCCATCGCCGCAGCGTCCTGCCCAACGTCAGTATAAGGCATTGAAGAACTTCAAGTCTAGGCGGGCGCCGCCACGGTGGCGCTCCACAGGCAGGAGGCGAGAACCTACCATCCTGAGAAACTACTGCAGCCAGAGGACGTGGCGACGATGGTACTGGCGACGCTCGCACTTCCGGCGACAGCGGAAGTTACGGGCATTTCCATTCGTCCAATGATCAAGAGTGCAGATTCATTGTGCGGAAGTTCAGCGCGTCACCCAGAAGGATCGAGGTCGCGCTTGATTTGCCGGTCAGGGCAGGACGGCGAGCTGCGGTATCGGGACGGACAAACCTGCCGCCCCAATCAGTATGTAACCCAACGACGCAGTAATTTCGTCCTTCAGATTCCATGGCAGCACGAAGACGAAATCCGGTCGTGCTTCCTTGATTGCATCGGGCGCCAGAATCGGAATGTGGGTTCCCGGCGTGTACTTGCCCTGCTTGAGCGGGTTTCGGTCCACCGTAAAGTCGAGGAAATCCGTGCGAATGCCGCAGTAGTTGAGCAGCGTGTTGCCCTTGCCGGGAGCACCGTAGCCGACGATGCGCTTTCCCTGTCGTTTCGCATCGATAAGAAAATCGAGTATGGCGCGCTTCGTCTCCTTGACGCGTTCTTCGAACGTGCCGTAGGTGTCCAGGTCGGCCAGGCCGTAAGCGAATTCCGCCTGGCACAACCGGGCGACCGAAGGCGAGGGGGGGTGAAACCTCGTCGTCGGCGTGACAGGCGTAGATACGAAGCGAGCCGCCGTGGGTCGAGAGCTCCTCGACGTCGAACAGCCGTAGTCCGTGCTGCCGGAAGATCTTCTCGACGACGAAAAGCGCAAGATAGCTGAAATGCTCGTGATATATCGTGTCGAACTGGTTCTGCTGCATGAGTCGCATCAGGTGCGGAAATTCCATCGTGATGACCCCACCCGGCTTCAGCAGAATCTTCATTCCGGCAACGAAATCATTGATGTCCGGGACATGGGCCAGGACATTGTTGCCAAGTAGCAGGTCGGGCTGACCGATGCTCGCTCGAGCTTTCGGCGCTGGCCTTGCCCAAAGAACTCGACGGTCGTGCGGATGCCCTTCTGTTGCGGCTATGTCAGCGACGTTGGCGGCCGGCTCGATGCCAAGGACCGGGATCCCGGCTGCCACGAAATGCTGGAGCAGGTAACCGTCATTGCTGGCGATCTCTGTCACCAGGCTCTTCGGCGTCAGAGCGAACCTTCGCTGCATTGCGATCGCGTAGCGCCGCGCATGCTCGACCCAACTGTCCGAGTAGGACGAAAGGTAGGCGTAGTCCGTGAAGATCTCGCCGGGGCCACGAATTGCTCGAGCTGGACGAGGTAGCAGTGGTCGCAGACGTACGCATGCAGCGGATAGAACGGCTCCATGCTGTTCAGTTGGTCGGTCGAGATGTGCGTCTGGCAAAGAGGCGACATGCCAAGATTGACGAAGGTCGTCGAGAGCGCGCTGCTGCAGAAGCGACATCTCGGGCTGTGCGCTCTGACCTCCGTCTCGGCGGATCTGCTGCCAGGCCTGCTGATGTCATTGCTTGACATAAAATTCGACGGTCCTTCGACGACTTGAACGCGAGATTCATTATCGATCACGCAGGGCGACGGCTACAATGCAACGGGAAGGCCTGCCAAGACCGCTAATCAATCAATGAAAGTCTTTGTCACCGGCGTGAATGGTTATATTGGTGCCGTACTTGCCCCGTACTTGATGCAGCGGGGCGTAGCGGTGCTGGGTCTCGACACCGGATACTACCGGGATGGCTGGCTATATAGCGACAACCGCCACCTGGCGCACACGCCCGAGACGCTGAACAAGGACCTGCGCGACGTCACGGAGCGCGACCTGGCGGGCTGCGATGCCGTGGCGCATCTCGCTGAGTTGTCCAACGATCCGCTGGGTCAGAACAATCCGGAGGTCACCCACCAGATCAATCACAAGGGGTCGGTGGCGCTCGCCGAGGTCGCCCGGACGCTCGGCATCCGGCGCTTCGTGTACACGTCGTCCTGCAGCGTATACGGCGCTGGCACGGGCGAATTCCTGGACGAGACGTCCCCCACCAATCCGCAAACCGCATATGCCGAGTGCAAGGTCCTGGTCGAACGGGATGTCGGCAGGATGACCGGGCCGAACTTCTGCCCGGTGTTTCTCCGCAATGCGACGGCGTATGGACCATCGCCGCGAATGCGCTTCGACATCGTGCTCAATGATCTGTCCGCACTGGCGTGGACGACCAAACGGATTGCCATGGTCAGCGACGGTAGTCCCTGGCGGCCGCTCGTGCACGTGGAGGACATCTGCGAGGCTATCTATCGGTCGCTGACGCGCACCGCAGGATGCCGTTCAAGGCAAGATCTTCAATGTTGGTCAGAACATCGAGAACTACCGAGTTCGCGAGATCGCCGAGATCGTGGCGGAGGAGTTCCCGGGGTGCGAGGTGACCGTCGGTCCGAGCAGCGGTGACAACCGCAGCTATCGCGTCAACTTCGACCGGATACACCGGGAATTGCCAGGCTTCACCTGCCGTTTCACTGCCCGTGACGGGGCACGGCAACTGCGCGAGGTCTTCGAACGCATCCAGTTGTCGTCCGAGACGTACCAGTTCCGCGCCTTCACGCGGTTGAAGCAGCTGAAATACCTGCAACAGACGCGCCAGATCGACGGCGAGTTCTACTGGTGCTGACATGCGGATCGAGGGGCTGGACATGCACGGTGCGTTCCTCGTACGGATGGATCGGAACTACGACGAGCGGGGCTTCTTCGCTCGGACGTTCTGCGCGCGCGAATTCGGGATGCGGGCCTGCCGAGCGAGGCCGTGCAAGCGAGCATCTCGTTCAATTCGAAGCGGGGTACGGTTCGCGGGATGCACTTCCAGTGGCCGCCGTCCCGGGAAGGCAAGCTGGTGCGTTGTATCAGGGGCGGCGTCCATGACGTCCTGCTCGACCTTCGGCCCGAGTCGTCGACCTATCTGCGACATGTCTCGGTCAGGCTCGACGAGGACAACCGCGATTCGGTATTCATCCCGCACGGCGTCGCGCATGGTTTCCAGACGCTGGCCGACGCCACCGAGGTGCTGTACCAGATGACCGATGAATATGCGCCGGCGCTGGCGGCTGGAGTGCGATGGAACGATCCCGGATTCGCAATCGAGTGGCCGATCCATGGCGCGATCGTGATCTCCGAGCGTGATGCCGGCTACGCGGATTTTGACCGTGGTGCGTTCGAGGCGGAGCTCGGACGACGCATGGCGGGCTGCGTTTGACGGGCGCCCGATGGCCGATCCGCGGCGGCCTGCTGGCGAGATGACCGGCATGCGCAGTGCCGCGACAGGGACTGGCGAGGAGCTGTTTCAGCTTGCCGCCAAGCTGTATCCAATCTGTCGCAGCATCACGGGGGAGGGTGTGCGGCGCTCCCTGGCCATCATCCGAGAGCAGCTGCCCTCGTCGTGCACGAGGTCCCGACCGGGAGCGCCGCATACGATTGGGAAGTGCCGCTCGAGTGGAACATCGAGGACGCCGCCGTGTTCTCGCCCGACGGGGAGCGCGTCATCGACTTCCAGAAGCACAACCTTCACCTCGTAAGCTACTCCGAGCCTGTCGCCGCCACGCTGTACCCTCGAGGAGCTTGACCAGAGGCTGCATTCGCTGCCCGATCATCCGGAGTGGATCCCGTATCGCACCAGTTACTATCGGCGGGCATGGGGATTTTGCCTGCGGCACGACGCCAGGCGGGCCCTGCGGTCCGGAACTACAAGGTCGAGATCAAGAGCTCGCTCGCGCCCGGCTCGCTGACGTATGGTGAGCTCGCGCGTACCCGGTCGTGATCGGCACGAGATACTCTTCTTCACGCACGTATGTCATCCATCGCTGGCCAACGACAATGCTGCCGGAATGGCCGTTACCACGGCGCTCGCGAAGTGGGTCGCGAGCAAGCCGCGGCGTTTCAGCTATCGTTTCGTCTTTGCGCCGGGGACGATTGGTTCGCTTATGCTGGCTGAAGGCGAACGAACGCAGCCTTGGCGCGGATTCGCGCCGGCCTGGTGCTGGCGCTTCTTGGGGACCCGGGTAGTTTGACGTACAAGATGAGCCGGGACGGCGAGGCGTGGACCGATTCGATCGCGACGTACGCGGTGTCGCAGATCGACGAGGCGAGTCGTGTCCTGCCGTTCTCGCCTTATGGCTACGACGAACGTCAGCTCTGCTCACCGGGGTTCAACCTGCCGATCGGGCGGCTGACGCGGTCGGCAAACGGCGGATACCCGCAGTACCACAGCTCAGCCGACGACTTCGGACTGATCAGACCGGAATGCCTCGAGGAGAGTCTTGCGGCGTGCCGGCTGTTCGTGACCTGCTCGAGGAGGACGGGCGATACCTGAATCGCAGTCCCAAGGGCGAGCCGCGGCTGGGCAAGCGCGGCCTGTACGGCGCCGTCGGCGGCGTGACCCCCGCGCGAACGCGAGCACGCGATGCTGTGGGTGCTCAATCAATCCGACGGTTCGAAGTCGCTGCTGGATATCGCGCGCCGCTCCGGTGTGCCCTTCGGCATCGTGCGGGAGGCCGCGTCGGCGCTCGAAGCGGCCGGGCTTGCTCGAGGCAGAGACCAAGGGGCAAGCGAGGAATCAGCAGTCGAGCGAAAGCGAGGCCAGCGATGAAGGTCGTGCTGTTCTGTGGCGGGCTCGGCACTCGCTTGAGGGAGCACTCCGACACCATCCCGAAGCCGCTGGTCAACATCGGGTATCGGCCGCTCCTGTGGCACCTGATGCGCTACTACGCGCACTTCGGCCACACGGACTTCATTCTGTGTCTCGGTTATCGCGGCGACATGATTCGCGAATACTTTCTCAATACGAAGAGGCGATGACCAACGACTTCACGCTGCACGCGCGGGACCGCCGCGTCGAGCTGCATCGCGGGACCTCGACGAGTGGAAGATCACGTTCGTCGACACGGGCCTGCACGCCAACATCGGTCAACGGCTGCTCCGCGTGCGCAAGTATGTCGAGAACGACAGGCGTTCCTGGCGAACTACTCGGACGGCCTGGCGGATCTGCCTCTCGATCGCCAGATCCGCGAGTTTCGAGCAGGGCAGCGCGGTCGCCAGCTTCGCAGCGGTACGAAGCAGCCAGAGCTTTCATGCGGTGCACGCGGACGACGGACGGCGTCGTCACGCGCATGGGTGCCATGCCGACGCAGCACCTGCGCATCAACGGCGGCTACTTCGTCATGCGCCCGACGATCTTCGACTACATCCATGAGGGCGAAGAACTCGTGGAGCAGCCGTTTGAGCGCCTGATTCAGGAGCGCAGGCTGGCTGCCTTCCGCTGGGACGGCTTCTGGCAGTGCATGGATACGTTCAAGGACAAGATCACGTTCGATCGAATGGAGGCGAAGGGGCAATTGTCCCTGGATGATCTGGAAACGACATCCGGCCAGTACGCCCGAGTGATCCGGCGGTCTCAGCGACATGCTCGATCTCATCGTTGAATCTGGAAAGACGCCGTGCACTGCAGAGTCCTGTGCATTGGAGCGCACTGCGACGACATTGAAATCGGCTGCGGCGCCACGCTGCGCATGCTGCAGCGGGGCGCGCCAGGACGCTGACGATCGACTGGGTCGTATTGAGCGGCTCAGACGAGCGGCGCAAGGAAACGCTGGCCGCGATGCGGCGGCTGGTGCGGCCGCGTTGCCGCGGCGAGCTGCGGTTCGGAGACTTTCCGGATGGCAGGTTTCCGGCCGCGTACGCGGAAATCAAGGAATTCTATGAGGCACTCAAGCGCGACGCTTCGAGTCGATCTGATCCTTTGCCACGAAAGGGACGATCGTCACCAGGATCATCGTATTACCAGCGAAATGGTCTGGAACACGTTCCGCGATCAGCTGGTCCTCGAGTATGAAGTGCCCAAGTGGGACGGTGGTCTTGGGCAACCGAATGTCTATGTTGCAGTGAGTCGCAACGACGTCGAGGCCAAGATCGGGGCACTGTTGAAGTCGTACCGCTCGCAGAAGACCAGGGACTGGTTCAGCCGCGAGACGTTCTTGGCACTGCTGCGATTGCGAGGGATCGAGTGCCGTTCGCCGAGTGGCTACGCCGAAGCCTACCATGGTCGGAAATTGACGCCTCGGATTGGCTCCGGCACGTGGATTCGAACCACGGACCCGCTGATTAACAGTCAGCTGCTCTACCGCTGAGCTATGCCGGAACCGGAAAAGGGGCGGAATTCTGCGGATTTGCCCCGCGGGAGTCAACCCAGGACGCGGCCGATGCGCTCGAGTGCCTGTGGCCAGCAGCTCCCGGCTGGTCGCAAACGAAAAGCGGATGTGACCCGGCCCGCCGAAACCGGAGCCGGGAACGCCCGCGACGCCGGCCTGTTCGAGCAGGTGCTCGGCAAAGGCATCGTCGTCCGGGAGCCCCAGCCGGCGGATGGCTTCCGTAGACGTCACACCACGCGTAGAACGTTCCCGCCGCCGGCAGCACCTTGAACCCCGGCAGGCGGTTGAGCCCGGCATTGAAGAAATCGTGCCGCGCCTTGAAGTGGCCGTTCATCTCGGCCACGCAGGACTGGTCGCCGAGCAGGGCGGCCGTGGCCGCCTTCTGCGCGATCGAGCTCGGATTGGTCGTGCTCTGGCTCTGGATCGTCGCCATCGCCTCGACGATCTCCGCCGGGCCGCCGCAGTAGCCGATGCGCCAGCCGGTCATGGCGTAGCTCTTCGAGACGCCGTTGACCGTCACCGTGCGGTCGTACAGCGCCGGCACCGCCGTAAGCAGGCTGCAGAACGGCTCTGATCCCCAGTAGATGTGCTCGTACATGTCGTCCGTGCAGATCAGCACGCGCGGGTGGCGAAGCAGCACCTCGCCCAGCGCCGCGAGCTCGCGTCGTCGTGTAGGCCGCGCCCGTCGGGTTGTTCGGGCTGTTGAGGATGAAGAGCCGGGTCCGAGGCGTGATCGCCGCCTCGAGCTGCGCGGGCGTGATCTTGTATCCCTGCTCCGGGCCCGCAATACGGCAGGACGGGCACGCCGTCCGCGAGCAGGACGATGTCCGGATACGACACCCAGTACGGCGCCGGGATGACGGCCTCGTCGCCCGGGTTCATCACCGCCATGACCATGTTGTAGATGGTCTGCTTCGCGCCGGTCGAGACGAGGATCTGCGCTCGCGCGTACTCGAGCGCGTTGTCGCGCCGGAACTTGGCCGCGATCGCGTCCTTGAGCTCGGCGGTGCCCTCGACGGCCGTGTAACGCGTGAATCCGCTGCGGATCGCCGCGACGCCGGCGTCCGCGATGTGCACGGGCGTGTCGAAGTCGGGTTCACCGACGCCGAGCCCGATGATGTCGCGGCCCTCGGCGCGCAGCCGCACGACACGGCCGTTGAGGGCGACGGTGGGCGAGGGCTTGACGCGCTTGACGCGCTCCGCAAGGGCGACGCCGCAAACCACCGTTGCGTTCGCTCCTATAGGTGCATCCGCGCCTCAGTGTGGTCTTCTCGTAAAGCGAATGCCTGCCTACCTGCGACCTTGGATTCGTAACGTTGGTCAACACACACGAAGGCCCGAGGAATACGTCATCTTCGATCGATAATGCCCGTGTACACGGACACATTGTTTTGAATCTTTACGTTGTTACCGATCTATGGCTGCCGCCATCCACGTTGACGTTCTGGCCGATATACACATCGTTCGGCCAATGACGAGCGCCGTTCATGATGTGGGAGAAATGCCAGATCTTCGTTCCGGCGCAGATATCGTGCGCCCTCGTCAACATACGCAGACTCGTGAACGAAGTATGGCGGTTGTACACGTTGCCGCCCCTCTCGATGCTGAGATTCACCACCGCTCCGCCCTGGAGCAAGAGAGCGCTGGCAAGCGTCCAGGACCTCGAGGACTCTCAAGCCCCTCGACCCGGAGGTTACGGGCTCCTTGCGGGCAATTACGCAGTCCAGGAAATGCTGGCACTCAGCCCTGAGTGATTCGGCCGCGTCGAGTGTGACCGCTTCGCCCTTGGCCTTGACCGCTGAAGGGATCCGGTTCTTCCACTCAACGCGATGAGGATAGAGGACCAGTTTCTTGTCGCTGGTATCGTCAAAGACTGCCATTTTCTCCGACCCGACGACGACCAGACGTTGTTCTTTGAATGGGTGCAGCCAACTGACAAAGATGTGACCCTGCACGCCGCTGGGAAACGACATCTGGCTGAGCGTAACGTCGAAGACCCCTCGATTCAGATAGGCCCCACCTTGCGATGACACATGGCTCGGTGACTCATTCAGCAGTCCGAGAATCGCCGAAACGTCATGCGGAGCGAAGCTCCAGAGAATGTCCTCTTCGGTTCGAATCTTGCCGATGTTCAACCGGTTCGAATAGACGTACTGGATCTGTCCAAGAGCACCGGCACGGATCATCTCTTGCATTTGAACGACCGCGGGATGGTACCGAAGTATGTGACCGACCATCAGCACGCGTCCCTTGGACGCAGCGAGCGCACGAGCTCTTGCCCTTCCTTGACATTGAGGGCAAGCGGTTTCTCGACGAAAACATCTTTGCCAGCTAACAACGCGGATTTGACCATTGCAAAGTGACGGGCGGCAGGAGTCGCCAGCGCGACGGCGCGGATGGTGGTGTCGGGCAGCAGTCGCGCGAAATCCGACACAAAGGGGATGCCCGCGTAATTCTGCCTGCAGATGTCCTCAATGGAGGCGTCGGAATCGCAAATGGCCGCAAGTGCGCCAATATCGTGGAAGTTGCGGACGAGGTTCTTACCCCAGTAACCCATTCCTACGACTGCTACACGATTCTCGTCGGTCGATTCGCTTGTCATCTAGGCCTGCCTTGTTCGAGTTCTGATCGATCCCAATCTATAGGAACATGCGCTACGGGATTTCCACCGGCGAACGAGGTCGAAACGCTGTTTCGGTGGACGGAGCGAGCGGGTATCTTAGGCGATTCTTGTGAAGCCCCAAACGGTGCGCCCATCACTATGAGCGAATTGCCGGACCCTTTCGACTGCGGGCCGACTACCGGCCGGCGGGCGACCAGCCCGAGGCCATCGAGCGGCTCGTCAGCGGCCTCGAGAGCGGCCTCGCGCGCCAGACGCTGCTGGGAGTCACGGGCTCCGGGAAGACCTACTCCATCGCCAATGTCATCGAGCGCGTGCAGCGGCCGACACTGGTGATGGCGCACAACAAGACGCTCGCCGCGCAGCTCTACGGCGAGTTCCGCGAGTTCTTCCCGGACAACGCGGTCGAGTACTTCGTCAGCTACTACGACTACTACCAGCCCGAGGCCTACGTGCCGTCGTCCGACACGTACATCGAGAAGGACGCCTCGATCAACGCCCACATCGAGCAGATGCGGCTGTCGGCGACCAAGGCGCTGCTCGAGCGGCCGGACTCGATCATCGTCGCCACGGTCTCCTCGATCTACGGCCTGGGCGATCCGCAGGCGTATCTCAGCATGGTGCTGCACCTCGATCGCGGCGACCGCCTCGACCAGCGCAAGCTCCTGCGCCGGCTCGCCGACATGCAGTACACGCGCAACGAGCTCGACCTGTCGCAGGGCACGTATCGCGTGCGCGGCGACGTCATCGACATCTTTCCCGCGGAGTCCGAGCGCGAAGCCGTTCGCGTGGAGCTCTTCGACGACGAGATCGAGTCGCTGTCGCTGTTCGACCCGCTGACGGGCGAGGTCCTGCGCAAGCTCCCGCGCTACACCGTGTTTCCGTCGACGCACTACGTGACGCCGCGCGAGCGGGTCAACTCGGCGGTCGACCAGATCCGCGAGGAGCTGCGGGAGCGGCTGGTCGAGCTGCGCGGCCTCGGCAAGCTGCTCGAGGCGCAGCGGCTCGAGCAGCGCACGACCTTCGACCTCGAGATGATGATGGAGATGGGCTACTGCGCCGGCATCGAGAACTACTCGCGCTACCTGTCCGGGCGCAGCGCCGGCGAGCCGCCGCCCTGCCTGTTCGACTACCTGCCGAAGGATGCGCTGCTGGTCGTCGACGAGAGCCACGTCACCGTTCCCCAGATCGGCGGCATGTACCGCGGCGACCGCTCGCGCAAGGAAACGCTGGTCGAGTACGGCTTCCGCCTGCCGTCGGCGCTCGACAACCGGCCGCTGCGCTTCGACGAATGGGAGGCGCTCGCGCCGCAGATGATCTTCGTCTCGGCCACGCCCGGGCCGTACGAGCACCAGCATGTCGGGCGAAATCGTCGAGCAGGTCGTGCGGCCGACCGGTCTCGTCGATCCGGAGGTCGAGATCCGTCCGGTGCGAACGCAGGTCGACGACGTGCTGTCGGAGATCAACCGCTGCGTCGCGCGCGACGAGCGCGTGCTGATCACGACGCTGACCAAGCGCATGGCCGAGGACCTGACCGAGTACCTGCACGAGCACGGCGTGCGCGTGCGCTACCTGCACTCGGACATCGAGACCGTCGAGCGCGTCGAGATCATCCGCGACCTGCGGCTCGGCAAGTTCGACGTCCTCGTCGGGATCAACCTGCTGCGCGAAGGCCTCGACATGCCGGAGGTGTCGCTGGTCGCGATCCTCGATGCGGACAAGGAAGGCTTCCTGCGCTCCGAGGGCTCGCTGATCCAGACGATCGGCCGCGCCGCCCGCCACGTGAACGGCCGCGCGATCCTGTATGCGGACCGGATGACGGGCTCGATCAAGCGCGCCGTCGACGAGACCAACCGGCGTCGCGCGAAGCAGCTCGAGTACAACGCCGCGCACGGCATCACGCCGCAGTCGATCCGCAAGGCCGTGACGGACGTGATGGAGGGCGCGCGGTCGGCGGAGGAGCGCGGGCGGCGATCGGTCAGCGCCGGGCTGGCGAGCTCGGCCATGTCCGGCCGGAGCAGGCGATGAAGGCGATCAAGCGGCTGGAGGCGGAGATGTACCGCCATGCCCGCAACCTCGAGTTCGAGGAGGCGGCGCGGATCCGGGACGAGATCGAGCGGCTGCGGCAGGCGACCTTCGGCGTCACCGGCGCAGGCGGGCTAGTGGACTCGACTCGTCGGAGACTGCAGCCCATTTCCAGTCGGCGCCGGCTTCGTGTATCGTTCGCCGCCCGATCGTGGGCGCGTAGCTCAGCGGTAGAGCACTACCTTGACATGGTAGGGGTCCCTGGTTCGATCCCAGGCGCGCCCACCACGATTCGCGGAGCGCTCGCGCGAACGTGCTAGCTTGTCGTCGCGCATGGACCCTCGACAAATAAGTAAAATAGAATCAATCGCATAGGGTCGATGACTTTCGCCGGCGTCTAGCAGGGACCAATGGAACTGGAAATTCAGATCGTCCGGGATCCCTGCCAGGACCTTGCGAAGCAGCGACTGCGCGTCTTCGGCCCAAGCGGGGGCAACATCGGGCGGGCTCCGGACAACTACTGGGCGCTGCCGGATCCGAAGTGCTACGTGTCCGGTCAGCACTGCGAGATCGAGTTCCGGGACGGCGAGCTTCTGGCTGCGGGACACGAGCCGCAACGGCGTATTCGTCAACGATGCGACGGAACGGGTCGGCTACGGCCACAGGGTGCGGCTGGACGACGGCGACCGCCTGCGCCTCGGGCTGTACGAACTGGTCGTCAGGCTGCGCGATCACGGACGGCCGATTCGACCCGGCGCAGATCGATGGCGGCGGGCTGCGGCAGCCGACCAGCTCGACGAGCAGGCGCGGCGCATGCCACCGTCAGACCGTCACCTCGACGCAGTTGCCGACGCTCGCGCGGCGTCGCTGCAACATGTCGCAGCGCAGCTGGCCGTGGCCGAAGGCTGAGCGTCCGCCGCGACGACGACGTTGCCGTCCGCGCGTCGTGCCGACGTGCCGCTCTCGACACCGGTCCCACCGCGTCGTCAGGTTCGACGGGGCGCAGCTGCTCGAGATCGGGCTGCTGCCTCCGGAAGCCCAGGAACGGCTCGTCGCGAACCAGTTTCGCCAGATCAAGCGAACGCTGCTCGCCAACGCGCTCGGCAAGGGGGTCCCGGCGGTGGCGAACGGCCGGCTTCTCATGATGACGAGCGCATTGCCGGGCGAGGGCAAGACCTTCAGCACGCTCAACCTCGCCTTGAGCCTGGCGCGCGAGAAGGACCTCGAGGTCCTGGTGGTCGATGCGGACGTCGCAAAGCCACAGGTCAGCGGTCTGTTCAAGATCGAGACGGCGCCCGGCCTGTTGGAGGCGCTGACTGGACGAGTCGATCGACATCGAGTCGCTGGTCCTCCGCACCGATGTCCCTGGCCTGTGCATTCCTGCCGGCCGGGCGTTGCGAAGAGGACGTGGCGACCGAGTTGCTTGCCAGTGCGCGCATGGAGGGACACGTCGTGCGTCTCGGCGTCGCGATATCCGCAACCGCATCATCCTGTTCGATTCGCCGCCGATACTGCTGACGAACGAAGCGCGTGTGCTCGCGATCGATCGTCGGGCAGATCGTTCTGGTCGTCCGCGCGGGCGTGCACGCCGCAGCAGGCGGTTCTCGAGGCGATCGGCTATATCGGCGAGGACAAGCCGATCGGTCTCGTGCTCAACCAGAGCAAGGCGACCGCGCCCGGCAGCTACTATGGATACGGCGCGTACGGATACGGGGGTTACGGAGAGCAATCGGGCAACGAGCGGGCGCTCCGAGGACGGAGTGAACCCGCCAGCACTATGCGTCGTCTACGATTGCGGCGACGCGCTCAGCGATGGCCAGCGACGCCGTCAGGCCCGGCGATTCGATGCCGAACAGATTGATGACCCCGGCAACACCATGGCTCGCCGGGCCTTCGATTCGAAAGTCTGCGGGCGGTTCGCCGGGACCGGCAAGTCTTCGGACGCACGCCGGCATATGCGGGCTGCAACGCGCCTTCACGCAGGCCGGGCCAGTATTTCCGGATGGAGGATTGGAAGCCGGCCGAGCGACCGGGATCGACGTCGTAGTCGATCCGTTCCACCCACTCGACGTCGGGCCCGAAGCGTGCCCGGCCAGCAAGGTCCAGCGTCAGGTGGATGCCGAGGCCGCCCGGCTCAGGCACCGGATAGACGAGGTGCGAGAACGGCGCGCGCCCAGCTAAGCACGAAATAGCTGCCCTTGGCAAAGTACGCCGGCGGGACGTGTTGGTGCGGAAACCCATCGATCTTGCGCGCGAGGGCGATGGCGTCCAGGCCCGCGGAGTTGATGAGCCAGCGGGCGTGTACCTCGGTGTTGCCTTCCTGCTCGACCTTCAATGTCGACACCGTCGCGGACGATCGTGGGTTCGTGATGCGACATTGCAGGACGAGCGTCGCGCCGTGCTGTTCGGCATCGCCCAGCAGCGAGAGCATGTAGCTGTGCGAGTCGATGATGCCGGTCGAGGGCGAGAGCAGCCCGCCCACGCAGTTCAAGTCGGGCTCCAGCGCGAGCACCTCGTCGCGGGTCAGGGCCCGCAGGTCCTCGACGCCGTTTTCACGCGCAATCGAGCGGATCCGGTCAAGTTCGCCGAGTTGCGACGCCTCTGTTGCAACGATCAATTTGCCGCAGCGCTGGTGTGGCACACCACGGCGATCACAATATTCGTACAGGAGATCGCGGCCTCGCCGGCAGGTGCTGGCCTTCAGCGACCCCGGCGCATAGTAGAGGCCCCCGTGGATCACCTCGCTGTTTCGCGAACTCGTTTCCATGCCGATTGCGGCATGACGATCGACGATCAGGGTCTCGCGACCGGCAGCGGCGAGCTCGCGTGCAACCGCGAGCCCAACGACGCCCGCACCGACTACGACGCACTCGAATGAGTCCATCTCAATGCCGTGCTTGGACCCGGACCGATAGTTGACATAACCACCCGAAGTCGGGCGTCTTCATTGTTCAACTGCTAGACTATCTCGAAAAGGGTAAACCTGCCCCGCAGAGGGCTGATTTGAGCGGGAAATCTCTTTGAGGGGTCGGAGGATGCCTGTTGCCGAAACGGTCCGCCTGGGCGCCAACGTACGCATCTTTCACCCGTCACTGGTCAACCTGTACGGGTGCACGGTCGGTGACGATACGCGTATCGGCGCCTTCGTCGAGATACAGAAGAACGCCAACATCGGCGCCCGCTGCAAGATCTCCTCGCACAGCTTCATCTGTGAAGGCGTGTCGATCGACGACGAGGTGTTCGTCGGCCACGGCGTGATGTTCACCAACGATCGCCTGCCGCGCGCGACGAATCCCGACGGCAGCCCGCAATCCGAGGCGGACTGGAAGGTCGAGCCGACCGATCGTGCGCAAGCGGAGCGTCAATCGGTTCGAACGTCACCATCGTCGCGGGGGTCACGATCGGCATCGGAGCGCTGGTCGGCGCGGGCGCCGTCGTGACGCGCGACGTGCCGGACTACGCAATCGTGGCCGGCGTTCCGGCGCGTGTCATCGGCGACACGCGAAAGCGGTAGCGGCGCACAGTCGTCGCGCCGTGAGGGCGGACAGAATGAGTAGTCAGGCCAGGAGGCCGGGGGTTAGCTCGTGATCAAAATCGGCGTCGTCGGCTATGGCTATTGGGGTCCGAATCTCGTGCGAAATTTCGCCGAGACCTCCGGGGCCAGCCTTGCCGCCGTCGCGGACCTGGACCCGAAAAAGCTCGAGATCGTCAAGAGGCGATTTCCGGTCGTCAGGACCACGACGCGATTCCAGGACCTGCTCGAGGACCCCGGGATCGACGCGATCGCGGTCGCCACGCCGGTCAACACGCACTTCGAGCTCGGCATGGCGGTACTGAAGGCCGGCAAGCACCTGTGGCTCGAGAAGCCCATGGCCGAGACCTCGCTGCAGGCGCGCAAGCTGATCGAGGAAGCCGAGAAGCGCAAGCTCGTGCTGCTGGTGGACCACACGTTCATCTACACCGGCGCCGTGCGCAAGATGGCGGAGATCATCAAGGCCGGCGACCTCGGGCGCGTCTATTACTACGACTCGGTCCGGGTCAACCTGGGCCTCTTCCAGCGTGACGTCAGCGTGATCTCGGACCTGGCCGTCCACGATTTCGCCATCCTCGAGCACCTTCTCGGCGAGCATCCGACGGCGGTGTCGGCCAGCGGCGTCAATCACTTCCCCGGGACACCGGAGAACCTGGCGTTCATCACACTGTTTTATGAGTCTGGCACCATTGCGCACGTGAACGTCAACTGGCTGGCGCCCGTGAAGGTGCGGCAGATCCTGGTCGGCGGCAGCAAGAAGATGATCACCTACGACGATCTCGAGCCGAGCGAGAAGATCAAGATCTACGACAAGGGCGTCAGCTTCACGGACGATCCGCAGCAGATCTACGAGATGCGTGTCGGCTACCGGACCGGCGACATGTGGGCGCCGAAGCTCGACGGCACCGAGGCGCTCAGCATCGAGGGCGAGCATTTCGTGGACTGCATCGCTCAATGCGAAGGTCGCCGGAAACCGACGGCAGGCTGGGTCTGCGGGTCGTGGAGCTGATCGAAGCCGCCACGAGCTCGATGCGCGGCAAGGGCGAGACCGTGTACGTGCCGCGACAGGGGAGAGCATCGTGATTCCATTTGTAGATCTCAAGGCCCAGTACGCGTCCATCAAGGCCGAGGTGAATGCCGCCATCCAGGGCGTCCTCGATTCCTGCCAGTTCACGCTCGGCCCCGAGGTCGCGAAGTTCGAGGAGGAGTTCGCGGCGTATTCCGGGCGCCAGGATCGGCATCGGCGTGAATACCGGCACGAGCGCGCTGCACCTGGCCCTGCTGGCGGCGGACATCGGCGCCGGGGACGAGGTGATCACCGTCCCGTTCACCTTCGTCGCGACCGTGTCGGCGATCTGCTACACGGGCGCGCGACCGGTGTTCGTGGACATCGATCCGCGCACGTTCACGATGGATCCGGCGGGGCTCGAGGCGGCGATCACGCCGCGCACCAAGGCGATCATGCCCGGTGCACCTCTACGGTCAGACGGCGGACATGGATCCGATCCTGGCCGTCGCCCGCAAGCACGGGCTGGTCGTGATCGAGGACGCCTGCCAGGCCCACGGCGCCGAATACAAGGGCCGGCGCGCCGGCAGCATGGGCGATATGGGCTGCTTCAGCTTCTATCCCGGCAAGAACCTGGGCGCCTACGGCGAGGGCGGGATGGTCGTCACCGGACAACGCCGGAGTACGCGCGCACGATCCGCATGCTGCGCGACTGGGGCGCCGAGAAGAAGTACGAGCACGTGCTGAAGGGGTACAACTTCCGGCTCGAGGGCCTCCAGGGCGCCGTGCTCCGCGTGAAACTGCGCCACCTCGAGGCATGGACGGAGGCGCGCCGCGCGGCCGCCGCGCTGTACGACAGCTGCTGCGACGGCGTCGTGCCGACCCCCGAGGCGCTGCCCCACAATCGCCACGTCTACCATATCTACGCGATCCGCACGGCCGAGCGCGCGGCCTGGCAGCAGGCGCTGACGGCGGCCGGGGTCCAGACCGGCATCCACTACCCGACGCCGATCCATCTGCTGCCGGCGCACGCGGATCTGGGGTACGCCAAGGGGCAGTTCCCGCACTCCGAGCGGGCGGCCCAGGAGGTGCTCTCGCTGCCCATATTTCCGGAGCTCACCGTGGAGCAGACGGAGTTCGTAAGCCGCGCAGTCAGAGGTCTTGCAGCGAGACGGGTCCAGAGGGCAGGCTGAGCTGCCGGTGAGCCCGGAAGGTCGTTGAAGGTGTCGATTAAATCTTACATACGTGGTCCGCACCGGGTGCGATACTTGACCGCTGAGGCCGGCCGGTCGCGGAGAAGACGCCCTTCTCGTACCAGTGGCACGCACGTTGCATGCGTACAGGAAGAACGGGGGCACGAATCGGTCGCGGGCTGACTTGCGACTCCAGGTCACAAGCGCCCAGCGGGAAAACAGGTCAAATGCCGAACTTTGCACAAGAGTGTCATGGACGAGACCCTTCGAGCCAGCGATCCATGGACGGAAGCACCGGCTGACGAGGCTGGATCGTCCGGCGTCTACCGGCGACTGACGGATGCAGGCACGGGGCGCCAGACCACTGCTGGGAAAGCATCACTTCTTCAAGCAACTCCAGCTTGAGAAGCGTCGAACCGATCGCTCCAAGGCACCGTTGTCCATGGTCGTTTTCCGCGTCGACATTGCACGGCGTCATGGAATCCAGAACATCAAGGACCTCGTCGACCTGCTGCAGAAGAGCAAGCGCGAAACGGACATCCTTGGCTATCTCGGCGAGGAGCGGCTGGCGCTACTCCTGCCCGACACGAGAGAGGAGGGTGCGCACGCGGTCACGCGCAACCTGCGTCGGCCGGGCGGGCGACCTGAGCTTCTCGACTACCACAGGCACCTATCCGGACCAGCTTTTCGACAGCCTGATGGCGGCACACCAGCTGCCGACGGAGGTGTTCCCGCTGTTTCTCGATGAGGCGGCGAATGGCTCACAGCTCGCCGCGCTGCTCAAGCGAGCCGTGGATATCACGGGCTCGATCGCCCTGATACTCCTGCTGTCGCCAGTGATGCTCGTGACGGCTTTGGCGATCGCGCTGACGCTCTCCCGGGCCGGTCATCTTCAGGCAAGTCCGCCTGGGCAAGAGGGGCGCGCCGTTCGTCTTCTACAAGTTCCGGTCGATGGTCGCGAATTCGGACGACCAGATCCACCGGGAATACGTGACGAATCTGATCGAGGGCAAGCTGGAAGACGTCAACCAGGGCGATGTCGCGAACCCGCATTACAAGATCAAGCTGGATCCGCGGGTCACTCGGGTCGGCGGCTTCATTCGCGCGACGAGCATCGACGAGCTTCCGCAGCTCTTCAACGTGCTGAAAGGCGACATGAGCCTGGTCGGGACCGCGACCGCCTCTGCCCTATGAGGCCGAGAAATACCAATCCTGGCATCTCCGTCGAGTGCTCGAAATCCGGCCGGGCATCACAGGCCTTTGGCAGGTCGAGGGACGGAGCAGGACGTCCTTCGACGACATGGTGAGGCTCGATCTCAGGTACATACGCAACTGGTCCCCGTTGCTGGACCTGAAAATCCTGCTGAAGACGGTTCTGGTCGTGATCAGGCGGGAGGGTGCTGCATGAACCTCCGCGTCAAGGCGTTGGTGCATGCGCGGCGACCCGAAACGCTCACAGCGTCGCCAAGTAAGCTGTGACGCTCTTGCAATCTATCCAGTCCAACGTGGCGGGCGGCTCGTTGATCCGCTGAATTGATGCTGTCGATCCGTTAAAAACACGAGCAGCAGCTGCTCCCGTCCAAACGCCATGAAACTGGCTCAATGTTTTGTGAGTAGCCGAAACCGGCAACACCGCCGATTTTTCTTCCGACTACCCCGCCGAGAGGCGGCCCTATCCCGTCTCGCTCGTAGGGGAATGACAAGAAGCGCAACTGAGGTCGGGCGATGAAACGAAGCTGCTTGCGGCGTCGGCGCAGGTCGCTGAGCTCCTCGACCAGATATGGTTCGCGGTGGCGCCTCAGGCATGGACGGCATGCAATCGGATCCATGCGGAATATCGTCCGCGGCGAACTCACGGCATGAGATACGAATCACCGAATGACATACTCCCGGAGGGAATGCACACCCACGAACGCGCTCTTCTGGCGCTGGAGCAGTTTCCCTTGAGTGCGGCCTATCGAATAGCGATTGGCTACGCAATACTTCCGAGCTTCGCGCTCGTGTCGGGAGATCACGATTTCGGTTGGAGCGTGATTCCGTGGTTCGTTGGGGTGTTGCTGGGGCTTCGGCTGGTCCCGGCGGCGCTTCGGAAATTGCTGCCCTTCTCACAGAGGCTGTCCGCAGCGTGGGCGGCGAACCGCGCGCTGGCCAAGCGCTTCGATTCGTACCAATGGCGGAAGTTGTTTTGGATAGGCACAGGAATGGCAGCATACACTGTACTAAACGATAAGCTGGCCGGGCCGCCTGGCGGTTGACACTTTTTTGCCTCGTGAGTGGAGCTATTGGTCTGGTTGATCTATCGTCGGCTGGCGGTCGCTGGTACGACCGATATTGCGTGACCGACCAAGCAGAAATTTTGACCCGTCCGCGTTAGCACTCAGAGACCCAATCCGACGACGCTCCTATTTGAGTCAATCCAGCGGTAATGATCGGGATAGTCGCCAAGACGATTGATCACAGGGTCATTGAAGAGTTTTTCCAACTCTTCAAGACACCATGGGAACTCGTTCAGCAGGGTCGGAAATACGACGTCGTCATTGCTGCATCGGAGGACATTCCCGACGTCGACACGCGGCTGCTCATCGTCTTTCGGTCTCAAGGCACGAATATCGATTCGCATTACGGGATCACACCGGGCCCGCGCGTGCGAGGAGGCAATTCTACGTAGCAGTGTTGGCGACGTGCCCGCGTACGCAGAGACGTTGACCTTTGTTGGTTCGTCAGCCATCACCTGTGTTTCAACGGATCATGGCAGTGCGGGCCAACTGTTTCCGATGCCCGGCGGGCGGTTGGTAAGGCTCGGTTACGATCTTTTTCGGGAGATCGAATATCTGTTGACAATTGGGCAACCGGTCGACCGAGCCCAATATCCAGCGATCGATACCCACATCAAAATGCTGCGAAGGTGGATCCTCGATGCTGGCATCAGTTTGGTGGAGATTCCTCCACACCAGCCGGCCATAGGTTTATCGCCTGTTTGACCCACGATATTGATTTCGCGGGAATCCGGCAGCACAGGTTTGACCACACAATGTGGGGCTTTCTCTATCGTGCGACCGTTGGTGCACTGATCAGCTTCGGTCGGGGCCGAAGCTCGTTTTCGCGAATGGTCGAAAGCTTCCGATATGCCGCCACCCTGCCCTTGGTCCACCTTGGACTCGCTAAGGATTTCTGGATTCCATTCGAATGGTACCTTCGGGTTGAGAAGGGTCTGCCGGCAACGTATTACCTGATTCCGTTCAAGGGGCGGCCGGGAGAGCGGGTACCTGGACCTCATCCGGGAAGACGCGCATGTGCCTATGACCTTACGGACATCCAGCAGTGGGCTCCAATCCTGACGCAGGACGGCTGCGAGCTTGGGGTTCACGGGATTGACGCTTGGCACAGCATTACCTTGGGCAAGGAGGAGCTTGAGCGAATCCGCGCAATGTCCGCGAGTACGGAGATCGGGATTCGTATGCACTGGCTATTGCGCGATGAAGGGACGAGTCGCGTGCTAGAGGAGGCTGGGTACGCCTACGACGCTTCAGCAGGCTACAACGAAACGGTTGGATATCGAAATGGAACCAGCCAGGTTTTCATGCCCCTGGACTGCCGTACTCTGCTGGAACTGCCGATACATATCCAGGACGGAGCCCTGTTCCTCCCTCAACGTTTGAATCTGTCGGACTCCGGCGGCATGGGACCTGTGCGAATCGTTCATCCAGCACGCGAATGCGACCGAGGGCGTGCTCACCATCTTGTGGCACGACCGGAGTCATGCGGCAGAACGCTTTTGGGGCGATTTCTACATTCGGCTTGTGCAGCGGCTGAAGGTGATGAATGTCTGGTTCGCCACTGCTTCGCAGGTGGTCAGATGGTTCCGCCGGAGGCGGAGCGTGATCTTCCGGCGTGATGACGGCGAGTCCGCCGACACGTGGATTGAAGCTCTTGGCGACCGCGACAGCAGTGAGCCACTCTTGACTGTGAGGATACATGTGCCTGGAAACAGTCGTGCAGCCTGCACAAGAAACGGCGACTTCATCCTCGGAATGCGTGGACATAACTTGGAACGGAGACCGACGGCTGAACGTTGATCAACTAGTTCGCGACCTATCCCGCGCCAACTCGACTGCAGGGTACGCGTGGCGCATGCATGCGAGTAACTGTCGTCACGCAGGAAATGCGGGTCCCGATGTAGCATGAAATCTGTCTGCATGCTGCTCCAAAACCACTACGAAATAGACGTTCGGGTAAGACGGAAGGCGGAAGCATTAGTCGCGGCAGGGTATGTGGTGCATGTGTTGGCCCTGCGGTCGCCCTATTCGACGGGCCCAACCTATATTCTGGAGGGGGTCAACGTTCGCACGCTGGGACTGGGCAAGAACAGAGGCAGCCTGGCGCGCTACGCGTTCGAGTACATGGCGTTCTTTCTATGGGCTGCGTACAAGCTCATGCGCCTGACAACGAAGGTGCGGTATTCGGTGATTGACGTAAATACCTTGCCCGATTTCCTGGTATTCGCGGCTGCTCCGGCTCGGTGGATGGGTGCCAGAATCGTCCTCGACATGCATGAGATCACGCCAGAGTTCTACATGTCCAAGTATGGGCTGGAGCGTAAGGCCCTGGTTGTTCGTGCGTTGACGTGGATTGAAAGGCTCAGCTTCAACTTTGCGGACGAAGTCATCAACATCAATGGGCCGATAGAGGATCTCCTCGTCAGCAGGGGACTGAACCGCTCGAAGTCGATAGTCGTCATGAACTCGGTGGATGAGTCAGTGTTCGCGGGGCGCTGCCACGTCGGGAAGCCCGGGGGTCGAGCACCGATCGGATCGGAGATTCGTCATGATGTACCACGGTACGCTGACTCGAATCACGGGCTTGATATCGCCATCGAGGCTTTCGGGATGGCGCGGAAGGAAATGCCAGGTGCCGAGATGTGGATTCTTGGCGGCGGGCCGGAAAAGACGGCTCTCGAGGCCAGGCAAAGCGGCTTGGTTTGGGGTCAAGAGTGCTCTTCGTAGGGTCGGTTCTGCCAAAGGAGATCCCAGGGTGGCTCAAGCGGTGCGACATCGGGGTGCTTGCGACTCGACAGGACGTGTTCCTGGACTACTCGTTCTCCAACAAGCTGTCCGAATACATCGTAACGGGTAAGCCGGCAATCGCGGCTCGGTTGAACGCGATTAGCCACTATTTCGGTGACGGTGCGCTGGCTTTCTTTGAACCGAACAATCCAACCGACCTGGCGAAGCAGATGATAAGGCTGTATGGAACTGAATTTGAGAGCCCAATACGCTGCAGCGGCAAGAGCCGAGTACGCGCCCATCTGCTGGGCCGTCATGAAGGAGCGATATCTGCGCCTAATTGACAGGTTGGCTTGAGGACTGACGAAACTATGCGTTCAGGATGGAGAGGCATGATCGGCTGTGCGGGTTCGGCCACGTTCCCGCAAACGGCACGGGACCCATCTCGGACGCGACAGTCCTGACTCCTTCGTGGCGATTTCGGTGATGGTTGTGCTGACGAAACGACTCCTGGCGCGGATTCGACGCTGGATAGCAACGCGTACGTACTAATTACACCGGCGCGGAACGAGGCAGCTTTCATTCGGCGCGCGCTCGACTCGGTGGTAGCCCAGACGGTCCGTCCGAGTAAGTGGATCATCGTCAGCGACGGGTCAGTCGACGGTACTGACGATATCGTCAACGAGTATGCAGCCAGGCATCGATGGATTGAATTGGTGCGCATGCCGGAACGCACCGAAAGACATTTCGCCGGCAAGGTCGATGCCTTCAATGCAGGATATGCGAGAGTCAAGGACCTTCCGTATGAGGTGATTGGCAATCTGGATGCCGATGTCTCGTTCGAGGACAGAGACTACTTTGCGTTTCTCATGAGCAAGTTTGCGGAGTGTCCAGGATTGGGCGTGGCTGGCACTCCGTATCGCGAAGAAAATGCAGAGCACGATGAGCGATTCAAAAGTCCCGATCACGTGTCGGGCGCGTGTCAGTTGTTTCGGCGACGGTGCTTCGAGGAGATCGGCGGCTATCCCCCAATCAGATCAGGGGGCGTGGATCTAGTCGCGCTGCTTGCGGCACAGTCGAAGGGCTGGGAGACAAAGAGGTTTGACGAGCGGGTCTGCCTTCATCACCGCCCCGTTGGCGGTGGAATGGACACAGGAAGCTATCGGAGATTGCTCAATCGGGGGCAAAAGGACTACATGCTCGGCAGCCACCCCCGTATTTGAGGTCTTTCGCAGCGTCAACCAAGCGAGGGTCAGGCCTTACTTAGTCGGAGGAGCTCTGATGCTGATCGGGTACATGTTGGCGATGCTTCGGCGGGTTGAGAGAACCATGCCCAGGGATCTCATGGAGATTCGACGCAGAGATCAAATGCAACGCCTGAGAAAAGTGATTGTGCGGCCGTGGCGACAGCGCAATGGCTGAACGACACGCAGACTATCGAGAGGCGTCCAACTGGAGCTCTCATCGTCAACGCGGACGACTGGGGACGGGATCGCGACACAACTGACAGGACGCTGGATTGCATTCTCCACGGCAGCGTCTCGTCTGTAAGTGCAATGGTCTTCATGCAGGATTCCGAACGGTCGGCAGCGACGGCTCGGGAACGCGGCATCGATGCCGGCCTTCACTTGAATTTCACGACGCCGTTTTCGGGCGCTCAAGTGTCCAATACGTTGATCGAGCATCAAGAGCGCTTGACTCGTTTCCTGCGGGCAAATCGATACGCCCAGGTCGTATTTCATCCGACTCTTTCAAAGTCCTTCGAGTACGTTACAAGGGCGCAGCTGGACGAGTTTCAGCGGCTTTATGGTGGCGCGCCAGAGCGCGTTGATGGCCATCATCACATGCATTTGTCCGCGAACGTGATTTTTGGGCGCTTGATTCCGGTCGGTACGATCGTTCGAAGAAACTTCACGTTTCAGGCTGGTGAAAAGGGATTCGCAAACCGGCTTTATCGTAGATCCGTGGACGCGATTCTGCGTCGCCGTTACTTGATGACAGATTTTCTCTTTACATTGCCGCCACTCGATCCGCCGGAGCGGCTGACTCGAATCGTCTCCCTCGCGTACCAGCATGTCGTTGAACTCGAGGTACATCCGATCATCCCAGAAGAGTTCCAGTTTCTCGCGGGCGGCGAGCTTGTACGCCGAATCGGTACCGTGCAGCTGGCGCCTCGTTTCGTGGTGGCGATGCACCATGGCAGTGGGACACGCTGAAGAAGGACACAGCGCCGATGCGACGGTGCATGTCACCGTGTGCATCTGCACCTTCAGGCGACAGAAGTGTCTCAGACGGCTGCTGCTGGATCTTCGCGAACTGGTTACCGATGGGTTGTTCACGTTCTCGATCGTGGTCGCTGACAATGACGAGGGGCAGTCAGCCAGGGCGGTAGTCCGAGGACGTCGCTGCGCAAACAGCGATTCCGATCGAATACTGTGTCGAGGCAAGGCAGAACATTGCACTGGCGCGCAACAAGGCGGTCGAAAACTCGACGGGGGATTTCGTCGCGTTCATCGATGACGATGAATTTCCGATTCAGCACTGGTTGCTCAGGCTTCTGTGGAGACATGCAAACAGGCATGGAGCTTCCGGAGTCCGGGGTCCGGTGAAGCCACACTTCGATGACAAGCCGCCTCGGTGGGTTGTCCAGGGACGGTTCTACGACCGCGCCACATACCCAACGGGTTTTGTCATCGACTGGCGGAAAGGGCGGACCGGGAACGTACTGCTGAAGAGGAGCCTGTTCACGGGGGAAGCGCAGCCATTCCGGCCGGAATTTCTGTCGGGAGAAGATCAGGACTTTTTCCGGCGAATGATCGAGAAGGGACACCGTTTCGTCTGGTGCAATGAAGCGGTCGCCTATGAGGTCGTGCCGCCATTGCGCTGGAAGCGAACCTTTATGTTAAGAAGAGCCCTGTTGCGCGGCGCAGTGTCGGTCCTTGACCCAGACTTTGGAATGCGGGACATCGTAAAATCCGCGTCGGCCGTTCCGGCCTACACGTCTGCGTTGCCGTTCGCCCTGCTGGCAGGTCAACATTTGTTCATGAGCTGCCTGATCAGGCTCTGTGATCATCTGGGAAGGCTGTTTGCCTTGGCGGGGATCAGGCCGATCAAAGAGTCGTATGTGACCGAGTAATGAAGGGTGCATGAGCGATAAGGAGCGTGATTCCGACATAGTCGACAAGGATGAACATCCTGCTGGTTACGGGTGCCTCCGGCTTTGTCGGCGCCAAACTCGTAGAGTGTCTGCTCGAGCGTGGGTTTCGGAACTGCGGTGCTTCGCGAGACCCACCAGTGATCTGGGCGGCATTCGCAGGCTTTCTGACGAACACCGTGCAGGCGCGAAGATTGAAATATTCGAGGGAAACCTCCTGTCCAGGGAGGATTGTGCTGCCGCGATGAAGGATGTCGCGGTGGTCTATCACCTGGCAACTGGACGGGATGGCAAGTCCTATCCCGACGCGTTCATGAACGCGGTGGTCACCACCCGAAATCTCCTCGAGGCATCGCTTCTGGATAAAGCGAAATTCCAAACGGTTCGTCAGCATCAGCTCATTCGCTGTGTACACGAACACGAATAAGCCCGCTGATCGTGTGTTGGACGAAAGCTGTCCAGTCGAAAAAGCGGCCCGAACGTACGTGGGGACGCCTACTGTTTTGCAAAAGTTAAGCAGGATGAGATCGTCGCTGAGTATGGGGGACCGGTTTGGAATTCCGTACGTAATCGTCAGGCCGGGATATGTCCTGGGCCCGGACAAGAGTGGGCATCAGCAGCCGCATCGGTATCGACTCCATTTGTGTCTTTCTGCACCTGGGCGGGCAAATACGATTCCGTTCACGTACGTCGACAATTGCGCGGAAGCGATTGCGCTGGCCGGGTTGACAAAAGGGGGTTGACGGTGAGGTGTTCAATGTCGTGGACGACGACTTGCCCACGAGCAGAGGGTTTCTTGAGGCAGTACAAGAAGAAGGTTCGCCGGTTCAGATCGATCTATGTTCCAGGCGTTGTGGGCTTATTCGCTGTGTTTGTTCTGGGAAAAGTATTCAGCTTGGTCGGAAGGCCAGTTGCCGCCCGTCTTTAACCGGCTGCATTGGCACGCGTACTGGAAGAGAACGCGGTACAGCAACGCGAAGCTGAAGACTCGGCTGGGCTGGACTCCAAGAGTGCCGATGAACGAGGCGCTTGAGCGCTGCTTCAAGGGTTACCGGGACGCGCAAAAGCATGCTTAAGATCGGCATCCTCGGATGTGGAAAGATTGCTGACTCGCACGCGTCCCAGATTCAGAGGATCAAGGGATGTGAGATCGTGGAGTGTGCGACCAGGAGCCACTAATGGCACGTCAGTTGTACGAGCGGTTTCCCGTCAAGCGGTACTTCAGCGAGGTAATCGAGTTCCTGAGTGAAGCGAGACCCGACGTCGTGCACATCACCACACCACCGGCGAGCCACTTTGAAATCGCAAAGGTTTGCCTGGAGTGGGGATGTCACGTTTACGTGGAGAAGCCGTTTGCCTTGAATGCCGGCGAGGCACGTGCTCTCGTAGCGCTGGCCAATGAATCGGCAGCTGAACCTGACGGCAGGACATGATGATCAGTTCAGCAACGTGGCCCAGGCGCATGCGCGAGCTGATCCGGAGCGGCTATCTCGGCGGGGCTCCGGTACACATGGAGAGTACCTTCTGTTACGAGCTCGGGCAGACGTACGCGCGTGCGCTGTTTAGCGACAGGCAGCATTGGATTCGCCAATTGCCGGGTAAGCTCCTTGCACAACATTATCAGCCACGGCATTGCGCGAGTTGCAGAAGATTCTCGACCAGCGAGTCGCCCGATGTAGTCGCGTATGGCTTCACGAGCCCGTTTCTCCGGAGCGTCGGAGAAACCGAGATCGTCGATGAATTGAGAGTGATCATTGCTGACGAGGGGCGCTGCACGGCGTACTTCACGTTCTCATCGCAGATGCGACCCCTGATGCACCAGTTTTCTGTGTACGGCCCCACGAATGGTTCTGCTGCTCGACCAGGACCACGAAATTCTGCTGAAGTTGCGAGGGACAAGCTTCAAGAGCTACTTGGAAAAGCTCCTTCCTCCCGCCATCTTCGCCCGACAGCATCTCGCGAGTCTTGCGCTAATGCACGGGCCTTCCTTGGAAACGACTTTCATGCGAAGGCCGGCATGTATCACCTCATCCAGTCCTTCTACCGGTCGATAACAGAGGGTACACCCGTGCCGATCCCGTACCGGGAAATCGTGCTGACCGCGACGATCATGGATCGCATCTTCAAGCAACTCGAGCTTGGTCACGAGCAATTTGAGGAGCGGTTCGTACAAGCTCCGTGCGAAACCACACACGCCCGGCCGAGCGTATGAGGCGGGACGATCGGACCGATCCGGCAGCAGCGCCGTCGAAGGAGTGGATCGGGCAACAGCTACATGTAGAGAGGCAACCGTTGATGACCGGAATCAGACAGCTGGAAGCTGGCTACACGTCGGAGGTGGATTCCGTCGACGAGAAAAGTATGGTATCAGGTAGCTGGAGACGTTCGAGGACGAGGAGCATTATCAGACGTGGTCTTACGGCGTAGTCACCTCTGGGCGCCGCAATATCAGTCACCTGGTATTGAAGAGGGACGGTAGCTGTCGTGGCAATTGCGCAGGCGAGAATCGCAAGCGTACCGGGCATCAAGGTCGGAATTGCCTACTTCCGCTGGGGGCCGCTCTGGCGGCGTCGTGGTTGTCAGGACGAATCAGGGGATTTCCGGCAGGCCGTTCGAGCTATTCGCAATGAGTTTGCTTGCAAGCGTGGGCTCGTCGTCAGGCTGTTGCCGCACCTGTTTGATGGCGATCCGGAGACCTATTCGACGATCCTTGCCGCCGAGGGCTTTGGGCAAGTTGGGCCGGATACGCGAAGTCGCACCATACTCATGGACCTGGGGTGCGTCGGTCGAGCAGTTGCGCAACGGGATGGCGCCTCATTGGAGACGTGAACTGAAGGTCGCCGAGAAAAGAGGGCTGGAGATCTGGAGGGGGTTGCAGACGAATGTTCGAAGCGGCGGTCAAATCCACAAGGAGATGGTGGCGCGAAAGAAGTTTGCAGAAGGGAGCGACATCAACGCGTTCAAGAGAATGCAGGCGCAGTTGCCCGACACACCTAAAAGATGAGGGTGATGGTTTGCAGATCTGGCGGCGGGACCATATGTGCCGGTGTGATCTGCAGTGCAATTGGCAGAGCTGCGATCTATCTCTTTGGTGCGACCAGTAATGCCAGGACTGAAATCCAACGGGTCCTATCTTCTGCATTGGCGACTGGTCGAACAGCTCAAAGACGGAAGGGCGGAGGAGTCTATGACTTGAACGGCATCAACCCGGTCAAGAACCGCAGGCACCTACAAGTTCAAGAGTGATTTGGCGGGAGAAAATGGCAGGGACGTACGTTCGCTCGGGCGGTTTGAATCGCACGCGAGTCCTCGGTGGGCCGTCGGACTCGTGAGGATTGGGAGAGCGTGCAAGGTCCTTGTACCGGGGACGCTAGCATTGGGCAAGTCGCGTTACGCGTCTTGAATCTGTTGCTGCGACTTGGCAAAGTCGTGGAGCGGGGTAACGGTGACCCCATGGCTGGGACGACACGGTGTAGCAGCGGCCGCGCGGGGGTTGGCGGCCGCGCGGTGTGCCACCATTACAGCGGGGAGTAAGGCAACGTGATAGTGCGGAATACCGAGATACTGGTGCGTGGACGGGTTGATTAGGATTGCCGCCCCGGAACTTGGACGAATACGAGCGCTTGAGTGACCCAGAGGGTCTATCGGGGATCTGCGCGACGCGGAACGAAGGATCGACCTGTTCACGTTCATGCAGGCATTGCCGGAAACGGCGCCGAAGTATTCGTACTACTTCGAGTGGACAACCTGGCAGTCCTTCCCGTATCAACATTCGACCACTGGTGGCCTAACGAAGATCCGGTCCGAAGCGCGGAATAGGGCCCGGCAAGCCCAAAAAAAGGGCGTTACGATTTTGTGAGCTGCCATTCGATGACTCCCTTGTGAAAGGAATCTCGGAGATCTACAACGAAAGTCCTGTGCGTCAGGGGAAGCCAAATCTGCATTACCGGAAGGACCTCGAGACGGTGCAAACGGGAGGAGGCGACGTTCCTTGATCGGAGCACGTTCATCGGGGCGATATTCCAAGGCAAACTCATCGGCTTTGTGAAGCTGGTTCGTGACGAAGACCGCACGCAAGCCAACCTCATGAACATTGTCGCGATGATCGGCCAGCGAGACAAAGCCCCGACAAACGGGCTCATTGCGGAATCAGTGCGGTGGTGCGCCGAGAGGCAGATCGCCTATCTCAGCTATCAGAAGTTCACGTACGGCAAGAAGAAACCCTGACAACTTGACGAACTTCAAGGAGGTAAATGGGTTTCAGCGCGTCAACCTACCTCGGTACTATGTTCCGCTAACTGCGCTGGGTCGAGTCGCCCTAACGATGGGACTGCAGCACAGGATCGTCGAACATCTGCCAGAGGCTCTACTTACCAGGCTTAGAGAGTTGAGGAGTGAGTGGTATGGCCGCACCGCACGCGGCTAGTGTCGACCCATTGTCATTTTTGATGGCGCAGGGAAACCGAGATCGAAAAAGGCAGCAAGCTCGGTGCGCAAGGGGGCAGTCGGCAAATGAACGGTAAGAAAAAACGAAGGGTCACGAAGTGTATCCGGATGGTCAAGGTGAATCTGAATGAGCTCCTTCATTGACATGGCGTTAACACGCCTTGTTCAAGTGCCCGGGTGTACGCAGATTGTGGACTCGATTCCCGTTTGAGATCAGTACCGAGCAGGGTCAGGTACGACATCTGGGATATAAGCCCCAATACGCCTTCGGTGTGTATAACGCCGGGACGCTGGCACGCAATCTAGGTTTGCCCGGGATCACGGCATTAGAGTTTGGGGTGGCAGGGGGCAATGGGCTCATTGCGCTTGAGCGCATTGCACGGGAAGTAGCCCGGCACCTGAGGATCGAGATAGCGGCTTACGGTTTCGACACCGGGGAAGGGATGCCGGATCCGACCGACTACCGCGATCTGCCGTACGTATGGAGCCGCGGCTACTACAGCATGGATCGCTTGGCGCTTGAATGCTCGACTCGACGAGCTGCTAAGCTCGTCATTGGTGATGTGGCGCAGACGGCCCAGCGGCCTTTGTACCCCCTTTTCCGATCGGCTTCGTCGCGTTCGATTTGGACTACTACAGTTCGACCAAGAGCGCTCTACGTGTGTTCAAGTCGCAACACCTGCCGCGAGTTTACTGCTACTTCGATGACACAATTTGGCCAGGAGCTGCTTGCCACAATGATTACACGGGCGAGTTGTGTGCCATTCGGGAGTTCAATATGGAGGAACCAGGGGCGAAGCTCTGTCAGATTCACGGCTTGAGCCAAACCCAGCCGCGCAAGGCTGCGTGGAACGAAGGCACCTATGTCCTCCACGACTTCAAGCAGCGAGCTATATTGCATGAATCTGACGCCCTCCGAGCATCGTCAGTTGCCGTTGGAAGGGACAGTCTGAAAGCTAACGCGCTAAATCGCCGCGACGGGGGGCAGCGATCGCCCCCAATGCGGCGGCACTGCCATCCTTGCCGCCTAATGACGCTCGAGAACTAGGCTCCACAATGCCCGGTATTGTTGGACTGCTGACCGAATTGCCTCGTGAGGCGGCGGAGCCGCAACTCCTGCGAATGGTCGAGTCGCTTCGACATGAGGACTTCTATGTAACTGGCACCTGGATTGACGAGTCGTTGGGGGTATTTGTCGGTTGGACTGAGCGCGGACCCTTGCCCACAGATAGGAGATCACTGCGGAGCCTACACCACGATGTCAGCCTGGTCTTTTCAGGGGAGGAATATCAGGATTTTCGACCAACTGTCCCGTGCGGACCATTACACCGGGGAAAAGATGGGGAACCTGAATGCCTGGTGAGGCGTTATGAAACTGAAGACTCGTTTCCCGCTAGCCTGAACGGAAGGTTTCACGGACTTGTTTCAGACGGCCGACGTGGCACGGCGACGTTGTTCAACGACCGCTATGGAATGCATCGTATCTACTTTCATCAGTCGGCGGAGGCGTTTTATTTTGCGGCGGAAGCCAAGGCGATCCTCCGAGTGCGCCCCGAGCTGCGGTGCATCAATCCACGGTCCTTGGGAGAATTGGTCGCATGCGGCTGTGTGTTGAATGACAGTACGCTGTTCGAGGGAATACGAGTCCTGCCAGCAGGTTCACGCTGGGTCTTTCGCCGCGGGCGGCTTGCGTGACATAGGCAGCTACTTCGAGCCGAAGGAATGGGAAGAACAATCGCCTCTGGACGGCCGTACGTTCTATGATGAATTGCGCGGCTCCTTCTCACGACGCCTGTTCGGATACTTCAACGGGCACGAACGAGTCGGCATGTCGCTCACTGGGGGGCTCGACAGTCGAATCATCATGGCCTGGCAGCAGAGCTCCCCCTGGCTCGCTTCCCTGTTACTCGTTTGGGGGTCCACTGCGTGACTGTCAAGATGTTCTATTGGCGCGAAAGGTCGCTGAAGCTTGTCGGCAACCGCATGAGGTCATTCGGGTCGGGAAGGAATTTCTTTCGCGATTCGATCGCTACGCGGAACGGACCGTATACTTGACTGATGGGTGCACCAGCGTAGCCAATGCGGCAGACCTTTACGTCAACGAGCAGGCGCGGCAAATCGCGCCCGTGCGGATGACCGGTAATTACGGCGGCGAGGTACTGCGACGGGTGCGCGCCTTCAAGCCCGTAGAGCCGCTCCGTCAATTGTTTAATCAGGGTCTGCTGTCCCACATCGGTCGGGCGCACAAGACATATGCGGAACTGATCGCATGCCATCCGCTTACGTTTGCAGCCTTCCGTCAAGCTCCTTGGCATCACCATGGACTGCTTGCACTCGAGCAGAGCCAGGTGACCCTGCGCTCCCCGTATCTTGACAATGAACTCGTGCGGTTGCTCTACCGCGGACCCGAGGCAGCGATTTTCGAGCGAAGCTATCAGCCTGCGGCTGGTCGCCGATGGGAATTCGGCGCTGGCCCGGATCCGGACGGACCGCGGTCTTGGCGGTGTGGGCGCGCCTATTGCTTCCCGCTTGTTCCAGCAAATCTTGCAATTTTCTGCCAAAGCAGAGTACGCGTACGGCGACGGGATGCCACAGAGCCTCGCGCGGTTCAACTACCATCTCTCACCACTTCGCCTCGACCAACTGTTCCTCGGACGAAACAAGTTCACGCATTTTCGCATCTGGTACCAAGATGCCCTCTCTGAGTACGTCCGTCAGGTGCTGCTCGATCCGAAAACCCTAAGTCGTCCTTACATTGATCGGCGCACGGTTGAACTAGTGGTGAATGGTCACCTCAAGGGCAATCGGAACTATACCTCCGAGATACATCAACTGTTGACACTTGAGCTCATCCACCGTCTTCTAGTCGATCGAAGCTGAAACCTAACACTACCTTGCAGACTAGATTGGGAGCGCTTTGAGTGTCCCCGACCACTGCCAGTATTGTCTTTGCCATCGGAATCTTCGTTCTCTTCTTGCTCGATCGAAACGAGAAGGAGCGCGCGTCGCTAGCTATTTGGATTCCGGTCGTGTGGCTATCAATTGGCGGCTCCAGAATGGTAAGCCAGTGGCTGCAGATTGCGCCGGCGACATCAGCTGATCAGCTTATTGAAGGAAGCCCACTCGATCGAAGCATCCTTATGGGGCTTATGGCACTGGGGATATATGTGCTCGTTCAGCGCAGGCGAGCCGTTGCGCGGATTCTGCGAGGCAATCTGCTCGTCGTGGTGTTCCTGGCCTATTGCGCGCTTAGCACAGCGTGGTCGGATTATCCCCTTGTCGCTCTAAAGCGATGGTTCAAGACCTGCGGCGACATCGTAATGGTAATGCTCGTTCTCACTGACCCCAATCCCGCGGAAGCAATGAAGCGCGTGTTCGCGCGTTTTGGATTCCTTCTGATCCCTACATCAATCCTGCTGATCAAGTACTACCCCGAGCTTGGCCGCGGCTACGCAAACTACACGTGGGAGCCTGTGGTCATGGGCGTCACCACGGGAAAGAACCTGCTTGGGATGATCTGCATGATCAGTGGGGCTGGAGCATTGTGGCGCTTGTTGCACGAAATCCGCTCGAATAGGCGCGGCCGCGTGACCGGGCCTGTAGTCGCTCAGTGTGTGCTTCTGGCAATGGTCATATGGTTGTTCTGGCAGGCGGACTCGATGACGTCACTGTTATGTTTCTTGCTTGCCGGCGTCTTCATGGTGTTGGGCACTCTGACGCGGCTAATTGAACGACCGTTTCGTATGCATGTCCTCGTTGTGTTGGCCCTTGGTGTCGCGGCATCTGTCCTATTTCTGAATGTGGGTGGGAGCTTTCTGAGCTCGGTCGGGAGAGACCCTAGCTTGACTGGTCGTACGGACGTGTGGGAGGCCGCACTTCGGTTCGCCGATGATCCTGTTCTCGGTACGGGTTATGAGAGCTTCTGGCTTGGCGAGCGACTCGAGAAGATTTGGGCCATCTTCTGGTGGCGCCCGAACGAGGCTCATAACGGGTACCTAGAGGTGTACTTGAACCTGGGATGGACTGGTGTACTGCTATTCGGGCTTGTCCTGCTTTCCGGCTACCGCCACATAATAGCTTCGCTGAAGCAGGACCGAGATGTGGGTGCGTTGCGACTCGGTTTCTTTGTCGCCATTGTCGCCTACAATTTTACGGAAGCCGTGGTTCGAGGATTTCAACCATTGTGGGTCTTGTTCCTGCTCATGATAATGGTGATTAGCACAGAGGCACACCAACCTCAGCCCGCGTGGCGGCCTGTTACGGCTTACCGTGTCCCTCGGTCGAGGACGATGGCCTTGCGGGAAAGGTCTCTCCGCAAGACACATCAACGTGAACAGTCTAAGAAAGTGAAGTTGACTCGGCCACGTGGCGCCGCTCATTCGTCGGGGCGAGTGGCTAAGCCGCGAGTCTAGTGTGGCGGTGATCATGCGCCCACGCGGATGATCCGTGTGGACGTCCGTCACGTGGCGACTCCAAAACGCGACACAGTTCACTTGCTTGACCTAAGCGTCTTGACTAGCCTATGCCGTCACAAGGCGCGGGACCACGACTTGAGTGTTATCCCGGCAGGTTACAGGTTGATGCCGAACGAGTTCCCGAACTCGTAGGCGCAAGCAAACTCTGCTACGAAAGTTTCGCGCATCCCGTGACAAGACAGGACATTGCCATGCACGCATTTCGGTTAGCGCTCGCAATTCTGATCGTTTGGTCTGCCCCAGTAGAGGCCGCGTTGTGGTCAGGAATAATTGACCCAGAGAGAGCTGCGGATTGGCGTAATGCGGGAGTAGCAGGGGGTATCCCCAATCGCACGGCAATTTGCCAAACGCTCAGTCCGGGAGCAAGCGCGGCACAGATCAACAGCGCGATCGCCGCTTGCCCGGCAAACCAGGTTGTTTTCCTGAACGCTGGTACTTACAACTTGACGGCGGGGCTCATCTTCAACGGAAAGAGCAATGTCACTCTCAGGGGAGCAGGCCCTAATCAGACATTCCTGAAGTTCTCTGGAACGGTCGGATGCGTTGTCGGTGGCACGGACCTGTGTATCACGGATGGATACAGCCTCTATCCGCTAAATCCCGGCGGAAGCGCCAGCTGGTCCGCGGGATACTCGCAGGGTACGACGTCAGTCACATTGAGCAATACGAATGGTCTTGCTGTGGGCGACATAATGGTGCTGGATCAACTGGACGACTCGAACACGGATACAGGAAACATCTGGATTTGCTCCACTCAGGATGTGTGCTCGTCCGAGGGTGACAGCGGCGTGCGGCGACCCGAACAGCGAGTCAGAGCCAGGTGGTCGTGGTGACGGGTGTGTAGCGGGTACGACCGTCACGTTCACGCCGGGCCTCTACATGCCGAACTGGCGAGCCGAGCCAGAAGTCCGGGCGCATGGTGGAGCGACAGGCGCGTCCGGTCGCAGCGGCGTCGGCATCGAGGATCTCTCGCTCGATCATTCCTCGAGCAGGCCCCAGATGTCCGGCATGTTCAAGTCACCAACGCACGGCACTGGTGGGTCAAGAACATTCGCTCGATCTTTGCGAATCGCGCGGCGGTCTGGGCCTACGGTGCTGACGCAGCGGCACGATTCGCGACAGCTACTTCTACGGCACCCTGGTCGGGGAATCGCAGAGCTACGGTATTGGAAACCGATATCTCGTCCGATCATCTGGTCGAGAACAACATCTTTCAGCACATCGCGATCGGGATGCCGGCCGGGGAGTCGGCCACCGGGCAACGTCTACGGCTACAACTTCTCCATCGACAATTTTTACGTGTCGGGCGGCAACACTGCGTGGATGCAGGCGTGCTGCTATCAGCACGCGGCGGGCCTGTCGTATGCACCTGTGGGAAGGCAACGACGGGCAGGGCTTGACGGCCGATCAGATCCACGGCACGTCGAACTTGGGCACGGCTGTTTCGCAATCGCTTTGCAGGGCTGGGAGCAAGGCAAGACGCAGCAGACCGATGCAATACACATTTATTCATTCAATCGATACTTCAATATCATCGGAAATGTCCTTGGGACAGACGGGTTTCACACGACACTACGAAGCGTATCCAGCGTCAGCGACAACTTCTAGTGCGGGCACCGTTGAGCGAGCAAGTCCATCTACATGCTGGGCTGGTCTGCGAACGAGGAAAAGTACTCCACGATGCCGAACGACCTCCGTGTCAGGTCGACGATCATGCGCTGGGGAAACTACGATACGGTGAACGATGCGACTCGATGGCAGCCCTCCGAGGTTCCAAGCAGCGTTTCACCTTATGGAAATCCGGTGCCCAGCAGCCAGGCCCTGCCTGATTCTTTCTACCTGACTGCGAAACCAGCGTGGTTTGGCAGCGTTCCCTGGCCCGCGATTGGACCTGACGTGAGCGGCGGGAACCTTGCGGGCGTTGGCGGCCATGCTTACAAGATCCCGGCGCAGCTGTGCTTCGAGAACGTAATGCACGGCAGCTTTTCAAGCGGCCTCCTGAGCTTCAATGCAAAGAATTGCTATGCAGCAGGACCGTCTCCTCAGCCGCCAGAGGACCTTACAGTCCAGTAACGCTGCGTCGCAATTTGCCAGGGAACGCAGTCGAGCCAACCGGATCTGGACAGGGACCGCCAGCACTGTTGCGAGTGCTATCTGCGGTTGGTCTTGATCCTGGGCGGGCTCGTTAGGAGAGTGTCCAAAGCCTCCGCGAGAGGAAGGATCCGTGCGCCCGAGGCGGCGGCGTATCGCACAATCTCCTCAAAGAGATCGGGTGTGCACCCAAACTGTGTCGGGTGTGCTGCAGACGTCGTGGGTTGCAAAAATGAGCCAACCTTTGAGACTGCTGATTCTGATCAATTAGGTCTTTCATCGCTCGGATATTGCCTCGGGCCTGCTCCATGAAATAGGCCGAGAGGTAGTTGAGATCAGCCGAGCCGACGTTGATTTTTTGCCCACCGCCGCGGCAGCAGTCGAAGTGACGTCCCATGCGCCGCTTCGTCTGTGCCCGAGGCGGGCTTATTGGATAGGAAAAGGTCCTGAAAGCGGCGCCGGGTAGCAAGCTCTGCGAGCGCAACTCGGTTGTCGACTACCGATTGCTCAAGGACCGCTGGCTTGGTTTCCCAGGAATCGCAGTGCGCAAAGGTGTGACATCCCAGCTCGTGTTCCTGGTCCAGCAGGACAGTCAAATCCTCGGGTCGAAAGATTGAACCGGTAGCGCGCCGTCGTCCCCATGAGACCAAAGGCAGCGAAGTAGGTACCTCGAAGTCCGAAGTGCCGAAGAATGGCACCTCCTTGGAGCAGCGCCGACTGAGGAAAGTCATCGAATGTGAACGAGATCAGCGGAACCTCCGGGTTTACGGGAATCGTGCGGCTGAACAGCGCGCCAGCAGTTGCTCCTCTGATAGCGGCCATATATGCGAGCTCGCCAGGTGAGAAAAGTTCACACGTGTGTCCTATCGCTGGTAGACGCACCGTTCGCAGACGTCGTCTTGCCGGTGTTCGCCTAGCGACTGCGAGAGTGTGCAAGATCGTTCAGATCAGCGTTCTCACTGTCGCTCACGAGCCTCCGTTGAGCGGCTCAACTCCGGCAATACTCATGATCCTTTTCCATCGGTGCATCCAGTCGTGACGCAACAGCGCTTCAGCGGAGTTGCGCTCTGCTGATGCTGCAGGCGATCCTCGCGGGATCGGAATCCAGGCCTGTCGAGTACATCGATAACATCGGACCCGTCTGGCTTCAATCCGGTATCACGACGTCGGGCCAGGGAAACGCGTCTCGGAAGGCGATGCAGTCCGGTGCTTGCCCAATCATCACCGCACCAGCTGCGGCACCCTCGAAATAGCGATATCCCATCTCGACCTGCCCCTGAGTTTCCTGACTGCAGGTTCATCTTGGCGGGTGCGACGACGAAGTAGCGGCTCCGCTTGACACTGTTCGCATAACTGCCAACGATGCTGGACCGGATCGTACGGGCGTCAGATTGGCCATGGCCGGAAACGTGTCATAGACATAGTAGGTGCCCTTGCGTTGCGGCTCGTCGCAGAAGAGCTTCGATGCATTCCTTCCCATCTTCGTCCGATGCTGTACACGTCGATCGCCCTGGCCGGTGGATTCGGATATGGGCTGAACCGAAGCGCGTCGACGGCGCCCGGTAGCCAGTGGCAGGAGCGTCCAATGGCCTCTGATAAGGGAGGCGCCGTGCCGCTGTAGGCCCACGAATACGTGATCGAACTGCCGGAGTGCATGGAGCCAATGCTCGCAAATCTAGGTACAGTCGGCTGCCCACAGTTCGTCTAGCCAGCAGACGCTCGTTCTGCAGCGGTCCTTCCAGCCCATCGACCGCGTTCATGTACAGAAGGTCCCAATGGTTCTGGCAGACCGCAACGAACAAGTCGTAATCTTGTGTCAACCGAACAGGCTTCAGGCCGGGGTTCAGATACACCAGTGTGTTCGAGACATCTCGGTACGTGAGCCTTCGGTGCCAACTCTCCCGGAATCGAAAGCCATGGCCTGGCTCGAGTCGCAGCAAGTCCACATCGTCAATTTCACAGAGAACATCCTGGGCTTCGTACAGGCTGCACTGGTAAGCGCGCCGATTGAAAGCCCGAGCCGTGGGCATGCAAATCCGCGGGCGTCCCTGCTTGTTCTGAACGGCTTAGCAGTCAGTCGCATCTGATTTCCTCGGCGCACGCGTCTCTGACTGGCGCGTGCACAAAATCAGTTCAAGCACGCTGGTCGTTCTGTCATCAGAGACGGCACGGGCATACTGCGTTGGCTGGTCAGGCCCGGCGGTCGGACGGTCTGCATGAGCCGCTTGAACCGGGTCGGCAAGACGTCCCGCACCAGCCTCAATACGACGGTCACCGGGGTTCGCACCCGTAGGAGACCGACGACGATCGTTACATATACGGTCAAGTAAGTCAGCGTGAGCGCCACCAAACGGATAACACGTGATGCTTCGTTGAGAATTGTGTACCTCATGGCGAAGCCCATCGCCGCCGCCAACAATGCCCCCAGCAAGGCGCGCCACACGACCGCGATTACATCGCGTGTTCCAATTCCAAATGGCTGGCCGGAATATGCGACTGCGGGGACGAACAGAAGAAACATGCAAGTCACGTAAGCGACGACCACGCCGGTCGGCCCGAAAGGGCAGGCCGCAGAACAATGCGATGAGCTGCACGCATGTCGCTCCCACACCCCAGCGCATCCACCGATCCGTTCGTGCCGGCGGTCACATGGAGCCAACCCAGTGTTCGCTCAATAGAGTGCGGGATGCCGCGCACTGCCAGAATGCTGAGCAGAAACCCGGCTTGTGACCACTTTGCGCCAAGCAACGTGACTATCAGATCCTGGCCTATCACGGCCAGGACTCCAAACGCCGGCATGGAAAAGAACGCGAGAGTGCCAAGTGCCTTTCGCCATAGGCGCGGCAAGTTCCTCGTGTGTCATCGCGCGCCTTGCTCAGGCTGCTTACGGCGACACCGTGCAGTGGGGAGACGAGAAGGTCGAGCAGATTGTCGTAAACGAACAGCGCGTTCTGATAGTGGCCGAGCGCGGCGGCGCCACTTCTGTATCCGATTGCGACTCGATCGCTCGTTCGGCCGACGAAGTCGGTGAGCGAGAATCCGGTGCTGTTGAGCCCGAAGCGAAGCATCTCCTTGACGTTCCGGCGTCATCGCGGGTTTCGGCGGCATCCAGCGGCATCTCAGCCAGACACCAGCCGCCAGCAGCGAGGACATGATGACGGGTCTCAGCACCAGCGCCCAGTATTCCAGCCCGTAGAACGCCATTCCGATCGCAGCACTCGCAGCCAAGCAGATTGGCGCCGACGTCGAGGATCGCCAGTTCCTGGAACATCATCGCCCTGCGCAACAGTGCGTAGTGCTGGCATGTGAGAGCGGAGGTGACGAATGTGATCGCGGATACGGCGGCGATCGTGACCAAACGCGGTTCTCCGTAGAACCGGGCGAGGAGTGGGCCAGAGGCTGCCAGCGCGATTGCGCAGCCGAGGCCGAGCGCCATCGAGATCGTAGAATAGCCCACTGACCTCGCTTTCGGTGATCTGCCGGCGTTGAACCACTGCATCGGGAGTACCAAGACTTACCAGCAGCGGTGCGAACGCGGTGATCACCGTCACCATGCTCACCAGCCCGTAGTCCTCGGGCGACAGCAGGCGGGCAAGAAACAGTATGGCTGACGACTTGAATGAGTGCGATGAGTGCGCGGGCGCCGATCATGATCGCGCCGGCTCGCACCGAGCGGCGCCCCAGGTCGGCTTCAATTCTGTTGTCACCGAAGAAGGCGTTCACGGGTGCGGATTGCCCAGAGGTCAACCAAAGACCCATGGCTCGGGAAGGCGCCTGCCAACGATCGCGTCAAAGCGCGCGTCCGGGCAACGCCAGGGAGCAACGAAAGTCAACGGCGCCCGCAAGCCCGGGCACAACCGGGGCTCGGAAACCTTGGGTCACGCACATCCAGATCGCCCTAGGTCAGACCGACGGCCAGCCGAGTGCCCTCGAGCACGACGATCTTCATGGCACGGTTGTCCCGGGCGATGCGGGTCAACCACGTTGGAGACATCGGCGATCATCCCGTAGTCATGCCAGACCAGGATCCCCCGCCCGGCGCCAGATGCCTCATTGCATTTTCGGAATCCGATCGAACGTACGCTTCAGTGTGGCAGCCGTCTATGAACACGAGATCAAAAGGGCCACCCAGATCACCCCAGTTCATCTGGCTGCTGTCCCCAAAAGACTTGACGGATTCGAGACGGCCAGCGGGTGCCCTTTATATATGTCTTCCGAGCTGGTTGCGCGGCGTTAGATTGAGTTCTCCATCGGCGTAGGCGAGCATTCTAGGTCCGTCAACGGAGAAGTCGGGTGGCAGGTCCACGGTGACTACGGTCGCCCTCGGTTTCGACGTTGGCAGCCAGAACGAGCGCAGTGTTTCCATCGTAGGTTCCGATCTCTCAGAACGCTCTCGCGCTTTGATGTGCCTCACGATGGCTCCGAGGTAGCACGCTTCTTCTGCACTGATTGAAGTCCCGCCCTTTCGATCGAAAGCCCGAGGCAGAAGTACGTGTGCGTTCCTCAATGCCCGGAAAAAGCTCGTTGGGCGGCAACCCTTGGCAACCTCCCCGGTGAACCAGTATGACTGACTGACCAGGATGGGGGATCCTTCGCCAGATGACCACGGATGACCCATGAGATCTGTCGCTCTGGGGAGAGGTCAACCGCTTTCTGGCCGCGAAGAGCACCTTCTCCGCTCGAAGGAACTCTGCATGGACAAGCGGGTTCTATGATTTCAATTGCCGTCGTTCCGTTGGTCGGTTTTCGCTGGACCGAACGTTGACGACGGGTCGGTCCAGGTCAGCGTGGGATCGCGACAATCCTTTCGTCGAGGAGGTTTCGCTACCGACCTTGAAGAACGAGCGATGTCAGTCCATCGCTTTCGGCTATGGGCGTAAAAGCCCATCTGTTCGAATACCTGGCCCTGATGGGGCATTCTTTGCCGTTCGGCGAAAATTCGCATGGAAATCTGCGCGTCCCGTTTTCTCTCGAAACGATCTAGATCAGGAACCCCAGAATCGCGTGCTCGACACGTTTCGCCTGTATTCGACAACTGAACATCAAGTCCAGTAGCCGCGGCTCCTGCGGGTCGACGAGCGCGAAGCCAACGATGCCGTAGTCCCCGAATCGGTCACGACAGTCGATCACGAATGTCTCGAAAACGGCCGGAATTCATCAAGTCGGCCAGGTTCCGCCTCGGGATACCGGTTCCCCGAGAAATTCATTTGATTGGTTCTTTGCGCAAGCTCATAGACCCTTCGAAGGTTTGCATGGTCCAGAGGCTTGATGTCGGGCCTCCAGCCGACACTCCCTGAGGAAAACCAGCGTAGTCTCCTTGTGGTGGAACCTCTCTAGCATTCGTCCCGATGCACCTGTTGCTCGATACATCAGCCCGTCGGTCTGCTTCTTTCCGCAGTGACAGGCACCTGGCATTCGGGGCGTGCGGCGATTACTCGGAGCATGTGGCAGCATCGATGACCGAAACTTGGGGCAGCGCCGCCTTGCACTTCTTCGCGCTCGAACGGCTGATCATCGACGAAGGCAAGCGTATCAATGCCGATGTTCAGCAGCGTCGCGATCTGCGCAATGCCTTCGCTCTTCGGCTGCCAGCTGATTTGGGGGTATACGAAGTACTGGGCCAGCCCGTGATCGCGCAGAACCGCCATAGCATCCTCGTGGTTGTTCTTGCTGGCGATCGAATGCAGTACTCCCCCTTTGATCGGTGTCCCTTGATCAAGTTGATAACGGCCTGTCGAATCTGAATAGCATTTCGGGCCGTCCTCGATCAAGTATACCGTCCCAGAGTGTGTTGTCCGAGATCCCAAACAATGCATTTCCACTTCTCTCCTCCGTGGTCACGCCAGTGCTCGGTGCGCTCAGACCGCGGGGCGCTTATTCCTTCACGAAGTCCATCAGCCCGAAGTACAGGACGGTGTCCGTGCAATCATTAGGCACGATTTCGACTTCGAACCGGCGACGTGAGGTCCAGCCACTGGGGTTATCTCCGAATCGGCTACTCTGGATCTCGTGTACCCGGGCGTAACTCCGGATTTTCGATCTGGAAGGGCCGCGACCCTTTGGTGCTACCAATCTAACCGTGAACGTCAAAGTCCTATCGCCCTGGCGTTCGGGTTGTAACACTCGAGCAGGAAGGCAATCAGGGTGAGTGCCGCGATCGCTGTCGCGTGCTTCCGCGGCGCGGCGTCGCAGGTAATTGACCTTTGTCAGAAGCCGAGGCTTGACAGCCGACGGGAGAGGCACGTTGCGAGCTCATTGCACCGATCGCGATGTTGAGCCGCTCCTGGGACATCCGCATCCTGTAACGGGCGCAGCCGAAGGTTCCCGACCGTCCAGAGTTTGGCCGGAGTTCTTGAAGCGGAGCTTCAGAAGATATGGATTCAGGCCCTCCTCCCTTGTGGTCGATACGCACCATGCCGTCGATGAATTGACGGCAGGCACCATCCACCCTGGGCGAATAAAGCTCGCAGGTCGTGTAACACGTGGGCCATACGCATTCGGTGCAGTGCTCACCCCACGGCAGGGTCGTACGCGCCACGACATGTTCACGAAACTCCGCGAAATAAGGGCACGGATCTCCGGCGGCACAGTGTCCATGGACTCCGTGAGAGTTGTTTACTTCTGCCTCGTACACTCAGATCACCCCCGCTCAATGTCCATGACGTCAGCGTCGCGGCCGTGCCACGAGCCTCTCTAGCCGAAACTCCAATTTGAAGCGGTCGGGGTGGCTCGGAAGGAAAGCAATATGCCACGGCGAACGAGGCATGCATCCAGAACAGCGTGAAATATCTGCAGTTTCCATGTGCCCCCCAGCTTCTGGGCCCCGCTAGGTACTGGAGAACTGAGAGTGGGACATCGGCAACACCGCGGCGCGACAGGTATGTGCGCATTATGTAATAGGGAACCGGTCGCTACATCGTTGTCAAGGCAGCGCAGCATGTTGGTCCAGTCCAGCGGGCGCGTGCCCAATGGACCTCCAACCAGACACCGACTACTCAGCGAAGCCCTTGAATCCAGCGTTTTGCGCGGCGCGCCTGTACTCGGGCGTTGAATCGATCCGGATAAGTAGGCGGAAACGCGATCCGCCACGGCAACAGCAGCACTTTTCTGATATGCAGCGCCCGGTTTGAACAGATTCAGCCAGATATGCCAGCTGTGGAAGTATGAGTAGGGTCTGCCTGTAATGAGGAATTTCTCAATCAGCGCCAGGAGGACAGCAAGTTCGGGATCTCCGATGATGTTCTGACGATTCCGCAAGTCGCATGCGATTGATCGCGGAACCCCGGGATGTTTCATCCGCGACAAGTATGCGATCAGCACATAGGTAGATGCCGTAGCAAGTTCGTTATCAAGGGACGAGACGAGCCTGTCCCAGTCGAAGGTGCGATCCGACACTCGTAAGAGGTTAACCGCGTCGAAGAGTGAATTGACCAGGCTGGGGGTGGATTGACTGCTCGGACAGATCCTGGACCCAGCATGAAGCGATGTACGCAAGCTGGACGGTATCGGTCAAGCGGCGGACCCGGCGACCGCAGAATTCGGATGGAACTGTTTCGATTAGGAGCTGCGCGGGGTCGAAATAGTTCTCCCTGGCCGAAGACGGGAGTCCTGGTGAAACAATCCGGTGTGAAGTTCGACCTTCGTGCGCCGTTCCGAGTGATACAAGGGCTCCCGTTCATGTGAGTTCGGATCCATCACTGGGCGGCTGTGCCGGAAGACCTTCTGCAACGCGACAGCCTCGACCTCTATCGCCGCGGCTTCAGGGAGGAGGATGTCGATGTCCGTCATTGCGCGCAGGTGTGACTGCGGATAACACTGGTTACTGACGGAGATTCCCTTCAGCAGTACCGCGGGTACACCGGTATCCGTGCAGATATCGATGATTTCTCCGGCGGCGTCGAATTGCTCGGCCTGCAAGATCCGAAGCTGTCAGATCTGCGCCCAGGAGCACTTTCCGGATGTCCGATGGTAGCGGCTCGCCCTCGGCTCGCGTTGCATGGTGAAGCAATGGCCCAAGCCCCGCGTCCAATGCCCACTTCAATTTTTTCCTCAGGGGCACCCCTAACCGCACTTGCGACGCGACTGCCGGCTTCAGGCGCGAGCGTTGCTGCGTACGTCATTAACTCGGCGATCAGCACATTACTTTGTCAGTTGAGGTGCGGCACGGGCCGGGGTCCCTGTTGATCGATGAATGGAATGCCGAAAGCAACGCCGCAGCGGCGAAAGCGCTGGCGTCAACGCCCTGGCAGGGAGATGACGATTAGCGGCGAGCGCAGCCGCAAGGGTCGCCTGAGGATGCTACCGGACGATGAAACCTAAAGCACGGAATCCAGCAATCGCTGAGGCCATGTCAGTTCGTGCCACTTGGTCGTCAAGATCAAACCTGTTCCATAACCTCACGAATCGCTGCACAAGTCTGGATCAAACCGGCGGTGGTTATCGAAAAGCAGGGAACGTGACCGACAACCTGCAACGCCGCATCGAGCCCTGCATTCTGGTGCGATAGCGCATTCAGCGCGGTTACGTACAGGTGTGTGCCGGCCTGGGCGGCGGTAATGCTGGAAATCGCGGCTCCGCGAGATCCGTCCGGTGCTTGACCAGGAACACCGCGCCGAGATCGCAAGCGCTGGAACTGACGGCCGACGGGAACGACGTTGTCGGGACGTGGATGGTCCGCCCGAGATGCATGGTCCGGGCTGGCAACTTGTAAGGGAGTGGCGGCCGTCTCTTCAGGCACAAGGCGTGGGGATAGGCAAGAACGCGCATTTGCTTCAGGTCGATCGGGCTGAGCTCGTCGCTCAAGTACCCGAAGCCGTGATGCAGAAGCGCCCATGTCGTCGTGGATTTGCCGCTCCCCGAATCACCGGCCAGCAATATCGCCTTGCCTTTCCAGAGGACGGCTGCGGAGTGCAGGAACAGCAAATCGGGGCACTGTCGCTGCAGCTCGACGGTCAGGTCTTTCTCGACGGCGTATATGAGGTTGCCGAGGCCGAATCCCTCGTACAACGTGCGGCCCTGACGCTCGACAACGTATGCCGGGCCCTTGTGGCGGACGTTGTAATCGAGGTCAGGCGCAGCAACAGTGTCCGGGACGGCCAGCGCGCCGAAATTTCCAGTCAGGCAGGCCCGATCGACAGCACCCGCTGGCTGGATCCGGACCTGCCGGCCGAAAAGGCGCAGGTGCAGCGGCGACGGTTCTCGCCGCAAAGCGAGACGATCAAAAATCCAGCTGACTGCAGGTGAGCTCAGAAGCAGTCTTTCGGCGGCAGACCGAAGAGCGCCCGGAGCCTGTTGGCCGCTTCGCAGAGGGCCGCCTTCCGGGCATCGCGCCGGCGCTCCTCCTCGCCTTGGGAGTGCGGCGACTCGTAGTTTCCCGACCCGGCCTTGGCCAGGGAGGAGTAGGCCTGCAGGCTCAGCACCACCGGAGCGGCGTAGGCGGCCTTCTTGATGAACTCGCGCTTTGATGGGCTGTGTGTGCTCATTCTTTTTCTTACCCGTCTCAGAGACAATCCCTGTCATGCGGAATGTTGCTCGATTGCTGGGGCCTTGGCAAGCGGAACGTCGTCATCGGGCGTCACTGAGTATCGGCCATAGCCGATTGCGAACCGGTTATGTTCAGCAAGTTCGAGTTCGGACGGGCCGCAGGACGAGTATGATGCTCAACTTCCGCGCAGCCAGTGACATAACGCCGCAAGTGCAGGAAACGTTTCATCAAGCTCCTCGACGAGCTGCGGGGTGCGCTCCGTTACCGCTGGCTCGCGATTGGCGCCGACTTGGGCGGCTTGCCTGCTCGGCTGGGCGCTCGTGACGGTCCTGCCCAACGTCTACGAGTCGAATGCACGCATTTTCGCGGACACGCGCACCGCGCTTTCGCCTGTCATCAAGGGCCTGGCGATCGAGCAGGATGTCGCGGCGCAACTGAACCTCGTGCAGCAGTCGCTGCTGAGTGAGGCCCAGCTCAACCAGGTCATCGATGAGACAGACTTTGCCAAACAGGCAACGACGCCCGAGCGGCGTGCGCGGCTGATGGAGAGCCTGCGGTCGAAGATCGATGTCGACGTTCGTCCGGCCGCAGAGCGAGGCGAGGGCAGCGGCGCCATCTACTGGCTCAGCTATCGGGACGCCGATCGTGACCGCAGCCTGAAGGTGGTCCAGATACTCGTCGACAATTTCATGCGCAACACACTGGGCGGAAAGATGCAGAATTCCGCTGCCGCGCAGAAATTCCTGACGGAGCAGATCAGCGAATCCGAGCAGCGTCTTCGCGAGGCCGAGGAGCGCCTCGCCGCTTTCAAGAAGCGCAACGTCGGCACGATGCCGGGAGCCGAAGGCGACTACTTCACGCGGCTGCAAAACGAGATGGACGCCGCCCGGAAGGCGCGCACCGATCTCTCGGTGGCGGTGTCGCGGCGCGACGAGCTGGCGCAGCAACTGAAGGACGGCGCACTGCTCGCGGCGAGCAGCGGCGCGGCCTCGACACCGTCGAACCGGGAATCGACGCCACGGGATACGCTGACGCAGCTCGAGGACGCGCAGGCGAAACTCGACGAGTTGCTCCGGACCTACACCGAACGGCATCCGGACGTCGGCACGCTGCGAGAGAAGATCGCGTATCTCAAGGCGAAGCACGAACAGGAGCTTGCCGAACTGCGGCGAGGGGAGTCCGGGGCACCGCTGCCGAGGGGTGTCACGTCCAATCCGGTTTACCAAAGCGTCCGGCTGGCCCTCAACGAGGCCAATGTCGAGGTCGCGGCTCTGAACCGCACGCTGGCGGCGCACGAGGCCAAGGTCAGCGAGCTGCGGCGGCTGGTCAATTCCATGCCGGAAGTGGAAGCGGAGTTCGCGCGGCTCAATCGGGACTACGACGTTCAACGCACGCAGTACAAAGCGCTGGTCGAACGGCTCGAGCAGGCCAGGCTTGGGCAGGACGCCGAGGCGACGAACTCCGGCATCCTCATGGAAGTGCTCGACCCGCCGACCGCCAGCGTCGGGCCGGTCGCACCGAACCGGCCGCGCTTGATCACGGTGGTATTCCTGGGCAGCTTGGGTCTCGGTGCTGCGCTTGGCATGGGGGCTCTCCAAGCTGAACCCCGTGTTCAACCACAGCCGCGAGCTCGAGCAGATCACGGGGCTGCCGGTGCTTGGGTCGGTGAGCTTGACCGGGCTCGATCAGGTCCGCGCCCGCGAGCGTCGTGGCTACTTTGGCTATGCCGCCGTTGCCGGGGCGTTGGTCCTGGCCTTTGGTGTGGTCCTGGTCAGGGAGTTGGTGTCAGCCTGAGCTGGCTCGCCTTGACGCCGCGTTCTGCGGCGCGGCAGACTCGCCAGCTTTTTCCGCGGCTGAGTGCCCCGACCGGACCGACGTCATGCCCGTCATCACGCTGCCCGACGGCAGCCAGCGCACCTACGCCCAGCCGCTGACCGTCGCCCAGATCGCCGCCGACATCGGTCCCGGCCTCGCCAAGGCCGCGCTCGCCGGCAAGGTGGACGGCAAGCTCGTCGACACCAGTCCACCTGGTCGACCGCGACGCGCCGGTCGCCATCGTCACGGCCAAGGACCCCGAGGGCCTCGAGATCCTGCGCCACTCGACGGCGCACCTGCTCGCGCAGGCCGTGCAGTCGATCTACCCGGACGCGCAGGTCACGATCGGCCCGGTGATCGAGGACGGGTTCTACTACGACTTCGCCTTCAAGCGTCCCTTCACTCCCGAGGACCTCGAGAAGTTCGAGGCGCGGATGAAGGAGCTTGCGGCAGCGGATCTGCCGGTCCATCGCCGCGTCATGCCGCGCGACGAGGCGGTGGAAACCTTCCGCAAGCTGGGCGAGCACTACAAGGCCGAGATCATCGCCGCCATCCCGGCGGGCGAGGAGATCAGTCTCTACGGCCAGGGCGACTGGTTCGACCTCTGCCGCGGCCCGCACGTACCGTCCACGGGCAAGCTCGGCGCCTTCAAGCTGATGAAGGTGGCGGGCGCGTACTGGCGCGGCGATTCGCGCAACGAGATGCTGCAGCGGATCTACGGCACGGCCTGGCCCGACGAGAAGAGCCTCAAGGCCTATCTCACCCGGCTCGAGGAAGCGGAGAAGCGCGACCACCGGCGGATCGGCAAGGACCTCGACCTGTTCCACTTCCAGGAAGAGGCACCGGGGGCAGTGTTCTGGCACCCGAAGGGCTGGGCGCTCTTCCAGGCGCTGATCCGCTACATGCGCGAGAAGCAGAACGCGGCCGGGTTCCTGGAGGTGAGTGGCCCCGAGCTCATGGACCGGAGCCTCTGGGCAGCGTCGGGCCATCTCGAGACCTTCGGCGAGAACATGTACACGACGAAGACGCCCGACGAGCGCGTCTACGCCATCAAGCCGATGAACTGCCCCGGGCATGTGCAGATCTTCAAGCACGGCTTGCGCAGCTACCGTGACCTGCCGATCCGCCTCGCGGAGTTCGGCAAGGTTCACCGCTACGAGCCGTCCGGCGCGCTCCATGGCCTGATGCGGGTGCGGGCGTTCACCCAGGACGACGCGCACATGTTCATGACCGAGGACCAGGTGACCGAGGAGTCGGTCCTCGCCATCGAGCTCCTGATGTCGATCTACCGGGACTTCGGCTTCGAGGACGTGGTGGTCAAGTTCGCCGACCGCCCGGAGCGCCGGGTCGGGTCGGACGAAGTCTGGGACCGGGCCGAAGCGGCCCTCAAGGAAGCGACCCGGGTGGCCGGGATCGACTACGCCTATAACCCAGGCGAGGGGGCCTTTTACGGGCCAAAGCTCGAGTTCGTCCTGAAGGACGCGCTGGGGCGGGACTGGCAGTGCGGCACCCTCCAGATGGACTTCAACCTGCCGGGCCGCCTGGGCGCCTATTACATCGATGAGGCGAGCCAGAAGCGCACCCCGGTGATGCTCCACCGGGCGATTTTCGGCTCCCTGGAGCGCTTTACGGGCATCCTGATCGAGCATCACGCCGGGCGCCTGCCGGCCTGGCTCGCGCCGGTGCAGGCGGTGGTCCTGAACATCACCGACGGGCAGGCCGGGTACGCGGCCCGGGCCGCTGATTTCCTGAAAAATCAGGGGTTTCGGGTCGAAACGGATTTGCGCAACGAGAAAGTCGGCTATAAAATCCGCGAGCACACCCTGCAACGGGTCCCGTACCTACTGGTCGCGGGTGACCGCGAAGCCGGGTCGAATTCGTTGGCCGTGCGCACGCGCAGCGGCAAAGATCTCGGTGCGATGCCCCTCGAGGCCTTCGCAGCGAGACTTGCCGAAGAAGTCGCGAGCCGCGGCCGCAATCATTTGGAGGTATGACGCATCGCTGCTCCAGTCGCCAAGCGCATAAAGCGCAATGAAGAGATCACGGCCCCGCAACTGCGCATCATCGGGGCGGACGGTAACCAGGTCGGGGTGATGAGCCGCTACGAGGCGCTGCAGCTGGCGCAGTCGCAGGAGCTCGACCTCGTCGAGGTGTCGCCCACGGCGGAACCGCCGGTGTGCCGGATCATCGATTACGGGAAGTTCCTGTTCGAGGCGAACAAGAAGTCCCACGCGGCGAAGAAGAAGCAGAAGCAGATACAGGTCAAGGAAGTGAAGTTTCGTCCCGGAACTGACGAAGGCGACTATCAGATCAAGCTCCGCAATCTGATCCGCTTTCTGCAGGAAGGGGACAAGGCCAAGGTGACCTTGAGGTTCCGCGGCCGAGAGATGGCGCACACGGACATCGGCCGGCAGGTCCTGATCCGGTTGCAAGGCGACCTCGCACCCTATGCGACGATCGAGCAGCACCCGCTGATGGAAGGCCGGCAGATGGTCATGATGCTGGCGCCGAAAAAGAAGTAGGCGCGGCTTCGGCCGCGTTTCGCCCTCGATCCGCGGGTATTCCGCGGTGAAACGGGCCAACAAACAGGAGTTACGAGATGCCCAAGTTGAAGACGAACCGGGCCGCGGCGAAGCGTTTCCGGAAAACGGCGAAGGGGTTCAAGCGAGCCCAGTCGAATCGCCGGCATATCCTCACGAAGAAGACGAGCAAGCGTAAGCGGCAGCTCCGCGGCCCGACGATGGTCGCGAAGCAGGACGTCGGCCGGCTCGAACAGCTTCTTCCACACGCCTGAGCGAGGTGACCCATGGCACGAGTAAAGCGTGGCGTCATCGCAGGGCGCCGACACAAGAAGGTTCTGGCCAAGGCGAAGGGCTACTACAACGCCCGACGCAAGGTTTACCGCGCCGCCAAGCAGGCGGTGATCAAGGCGGGGCAGTATGCCTACCGTGACCGTCGCGCCAAGAAGCGCGACATGCGCGCGCTCTGGATCACGCGCATCAACGCCGCGGCGCGGGTGCACGGGTTGTCCTACAGCCGCCTGATCAGCGGCCTCAAGGCCGCCGGCTTCGAGGTCGACCGCAAGGTGCTGGCCGACCTCGCCGTGCAGGACGCGGCCGCGTTCGGCGCGATCGCGGAGAAGGCCAAGACCAGTCTCGCGGCCTGACCCGAAATCTGGCTCGGAGCCGATTTATCCCGATAAATCAGCTCTGAGCCGATTTTTCTGCGTGATGAGCAACGCCGAGGCCGGGCCGCACCTGCACCCGGCCTCGGCTTCGTTCGTAGGAACAGCCACTTACGACGATGTCTGAAGAAACAAGAAATTCAGCTCCGAGCCAATTTCTGGAGCGGATTGCGGGGGCAGGGAATCTCGCTGCGCTGGAGCAGCTCAAGGTCGAGCTGCTCGGCAAGAAGGGCGTCGTCACGGCGCAGTTGAAGGCGCTCGCCACGCTCGAGCCGGCCGAACGCAAGGCGGCGGGCGCGCGGATCAACGCGCTCAAGGAAGAGATCGCAACGGCGATCGAAGCGCGGCGCGCTTCGCTCGCACAGTCGGAGCTTTCAAGGCAGCTCGCCGCAGATCGCATCGACGTCACACAGCCGGGTCGCGGGCAGGCGCCGGGCGGGTTGCACCCGGTGACCCGGGCGCGGCGTCGCGCGGTGGCGCTCTTCCAGAGCGCCGGCTTCTCGGTCGAGGACGGCCCCGAGGTCGAGGACGACTGGCATAACTTCGAGGCGCTCAATATCCCCGCCAACCACCCCGCGCGGGCGATGCACGACACGTTTTATTTTCCCGACGGGCGCCTGCTGCGCACCCACACCTCGCCGGTGCAGATCCGCGCGATGCTGCGCGGCAAGCCGCCGCTGCGGATGATCGTCCCAGGCCGCGTTTACCGCAGCGACTCGGACATGACGCACACGCCGATGTTCCACCAGATCGAGGGGCTGGTGGTGGACGAGGGCGTGAGCCTCGCGCACCTCAAGGCCGTGCTGCACGGCTTCGTCGAGCGCTTCTTCGAGCGGCGCCTCGGGATCCGCTTCCGCCCGTCGTACTTCCCGTTCACCGAGCCCTCCGCCGAGGTCGACATCGAGTGCGTGTTCTGCAGCGGGGAGGGTTGCCGCGCCTGCAAGCAGACGGGCTGGCTCGAGATCGCGGGCTCCGGGGTCGTGCACCCGAACGTGCTCGCGAACGTCGGCATCGATCCGGAGCGCTACACGGGTTACGCCTTCGGCATGGGCATCGACCGGATCGCGATGCTGCGCTACGGCATCAACGACCTGCGCATCATGTTCGAGAACGACCTGCGTTTCCTGCGGCAGTTCGCCTGAGGCCGCACGATGCAGGTCAGCGTCGCATGGCTGCGCGAGCTCCTCGGAAATTCGGCTCAGAGCCGAGTTTCCGTTCCGGAAAAATTGGCTCTGAGCCAATTTTCGAGGGAGCTGGCGTCGCGGCTCACGATGGCGGGGCTCGAGGTGGAGTCGGTCACGCCGGCGGCGCCGCCGTTGCATGGCGTGATCGTGGGCGAGGTCGTGTCGGTCGCACGCCATCCAAACGCCGATAGCCTGACCCTCTGCCGGGTCAGCACGGGCCGGGAGACGCTGCAGGTCGTCTGCGGCGCGCCAAACGTGCGCGCAGGAATGAAGGCGCCCTTCGCCCCGATCGGCGCGCAGCTCCCGGGCGGTCTCGAGATCCGCACGGCACGGCTGCGCGGCGAGGACTCCTTCGGGATGCTCTGTTCGGCACGCGAGCTCGGACTCTCGGACGACGCGGCCGGCCTGCTCGAGTTGCCGGCCGAACTGCCGACGGGCCAGCCGCTCAGCGAGGCACTCGCGCTCGATGACGTCGTGCTGGGGTTCAACCTGACGCCTAACCGCGGTGACTGCATGAGCGTGCTGGGGATCGCGCGCGAGGTTGCAGTGCTGAGCGGCCACGCGCTCGCCCCACCGGCCATCGCGCCCGTGAAGGCGAGCGTTGGCGACCATGTCTCCGTGACGCTCACACCGGGCGCGGGCTGCGTGCGATTCGCCTCGCGCGTGATCCGGGGCCTGCGACCGCACGCCCAGGCGCCGCTCTGGATGCGCGAGCGGCTGCGCCGCGCAGGGCTGCGCCCGATCAGCGCCGTCGTCGACGTCACCAACTACGTCATGCTCGAGCTCGGCCAACCCATACACGCCTACGACCTGCGCGAGATCGACCGCGGCATCGTCGTGCGCCGCGCGCGCGCCGGCGAGACGGCTGCGTCTCCTCGACGGGCGCGAGATCACGATGGACGACTCGGTGCTCGTGATCGCCGACCACGGCAAGGCGTTGGGCCTCGCGGGGGTGATGGGAGGAGATCGCTCCGGGATTTCCGACAGCACGACGGACGTGCTGCTCGAGGTCGCGTTCTTCCTGCCGGACGCCATCGCTGGCCGTGGCCGGCGCTATGGCCTCGTCACCGACGCCTCGCAGCGATTCGAGCGTGGCGTCGACCCGACCCTCCAGGAGCGCGCGCTCGAGCGCGCGACGAAGCTCATCCTCGACTGCGCCGGCGGGTCGGCGGGTCCGCTCGAGGTGGCGCAACTGCCGGAGGAGCTGCCGCAGCGGCGCGCCGTGCGCTTCCGTCCCGCACGCGCACGCGCCGTGATCGGCACGGCGATCGAGGATGCGGACATGCGGCGCATCCTGGCGAGCCTCGGGATGGCCATCGAGGGCAGCGGCGATGCGTGGAGCGTGATACCGCCGCCGTGGCGGTTCGACATCGCCATCGAGGAAGACCTCATCGAGGAAGTGGCGCGCGTGCACGGCTTCGACCGCGTGCCGGAGACGGACCAGCCCGCGGCGGTGGTGATTCCCGATTCGTCCGAGGCGCGCATCCCCGAGGAGCGCGCGGCCGACATCCTGGTCGACCGCGGTTACCACGAGGCGATCACCTACAGTTTCGTCGATCGCGCGACGCAGGCGATGTTTGCGCCGGACGTCGCGGCGCTCACGATCACGAATCCGATCTCCGAGGACCTGGCCGAGATGCGCGTGTCGCTCTGGCCGGGGCTCGTGCGCGCGCTGCGCGAGAACCAGCGGCGACAGCAGCCACGCGTGCGACTCTTCGAGGTCGGCCGCAAGTTCGTGACGACGGACGGCCAGTTCGCGGAGGTGCCCGTGATCGCGGGCCTCGCGGCCGGTCCGGCGCTGCCGGAGCAATGGGGCACTAAACCTGAGCCGGTCGATTTCTTCGACGTGAAGGGCGATGTCGCGGCGCTGCTCGATGCGACGGGTGAGGCAGGCACCTTCGGCTTCGAGGCAGACGTGCATCCGGCGCTCCACCCGGGGCAGTCGGCGCGCATCTCGCGCGGCGACCGGCCGATCGGCTGGCTCGGCCGCCTGCATCCGGAGATCGAGGCGCGGCTGGAATTGACTTATTCGGCGATCCTGTTCGAGCTCGAGACGGAGCCGGCGCTCGCCGCGCGCGTGCCACGACACCGGGAGGTGTCCCGATTCCCGTCCGTGCGGCGCGACCTGGCGGTGGTCGTCGACGAAAAGTCAACCGTCCGGGAGATCCTGGGCAGCATCCGGGCCAGCGCCGGGGAACTGCTCACGGACCTGGTCCTGTTCGACGTCTACCGCGGCGCGGGAATCCCCGCAGGCCGCAAGAGTCTCGCGATAGGCTTGAATTTACAGGATGTTTCCCGCACCCTAACCGACGAAGACACAGATGCCGTCGTGGCACGGGTCATCGCCGACCTGGAGAGGGAGTACAGCGCCACGATACGAGACAAATAATCATGGCATTGACCAAGGCTGAGATTGCGGAAGCACTGTTCGACCAGCTCGGGCTCAACAAGCGCGAGGCGCGGGAGCTTGTCGACATGTTTTTCGAGGAGCTGCGGGCGGCGCTCGCGGCCGGGGAGCAGGTCAAGCTCTCGGGCTTCGGCAACTTCGACCTGCGCAGCAAGAACCAGCGCCCTGGTCGCAATCCCAAGACCGGCGAGGAGATCCCCATCAGCGCCCGCCGTGTCGTGACGTTCCGTCCCGGCCAGAAGCTGAAGGCGCGAGTCGAGGCATATGCTGGAACCCAGCAATAACGCCGAACTGCCGGCGATCCCGGGCAAGCGTTACTTCACGATCGGTGAGGTGAGCGAGCTCTGCGGCGTGAAGCCGCACGTGCTGCGCTACTGGGAGCAGGAATTCCCGCAGTTGAAGCCCGTCAAGCGACGCGGCAACCGCCGCTACTACCAGCGCCAGGACGTGCTCGTGATCCGCCAGATCCGCAGCCTCCTCTACGAGCAGGGCTTCACGATCGGCGGGGCGCGCAACCGCCTCGACGGCGAAGAGGCGCGCGAGGACGTCACACAGACCCAGCAGCTCGCGCGGCAGCTGCGCGTCGAGCTCGAGGACGTGCTCAAGATCCTCCGCCGCTAAAGGAGAGTCGCTGAAGGGGACGGGTTATTTCGCAGGCCTCGTTGTGGCCCGCTGCTGCTCGAGGCCGATAAATAGACCTGCCTCCCTTTTCCGTATAATCCCTGCCCGGTCGGAGCGTGGCGCAGCCTGGTAGCGCACTTGCATGGGGTGCAAGGGGTCCCGAGTTCGAATCTCGGCGCTCCGACCAGTTAAAACAACGAGTTAGCCGCGTGCTCTTCCTCGCTGAATCGTCCGCGGTACAGGTTGCGGTACAACAAAAAAGGGCCGGCACCCTTCGAATACCGGCCCTGAATTCGCACCGTTCGACCAGTTCGACGGGCCGAGGTGACGCTGCGGAAGTAAGGGGGCGCCATGTCCGAAATCTGGATCTTCTTCTGCGGGGCGTTCGGGATCAGTTTCGTCGGCCTGATGCTCTTGCGGCGACGCGCGCCGTGGATCAAACACACACACAAGATGGACATCGCGCGCCGGGCACAACGGACGCTCTACAACTCGGAGGACCACCCGCGATGAGCGCGCCGCACGTTCCGCGCGCTGCATGAGCACGATCAGCGGCCGGCGCCTCGACTCGGCGAACAATCGACCGATGGGCTTCGATCTCGTCCGCCAGCGCCCGCAGCACCCGCGCCGTCCGTTGCAGCCCTAGCTTCGCTACCAGCGAAACAGGTTTTGCTGCGTCTTAGTGTGACGCTTAGTTCGCTTCTGCGTTCGCGTCAGGGCCGAGACCAAGGCAGGGCCAAGACCGAGCAGCGCGAGCGCGCCGGGTTCGGGGCAGGCTCACGCTGGAAATAACCAGCGTTACTCCAGTGCCGGGTATAGACGGAACCCAGAACGAGTGAATGGCTGGTGATAAACTTAGATAACCGCGCGGCCCGATATCCGGATAAAACAGGAAATATGATGGTGTCTGTGGCGAATTCCAGATTTGTCGCATAGATTCCTGCGGATATCCATAGTCTTGGCACGTTTGTGCTGATCGCTACGATGGCCCGATGCGTCGACCTGATCGAATCATTACGAACGTGACGGAGAATCAAGACCGTACCCGAAGTGCCTCTATCGGCACCTGTTCCATTTGAACGATTGGTCGGCATTCGGTACGGCTGAAGAGCCCTGGATCAAATCTCCGTTTTGGGGCAACCCCGAGATCTCGAACGGAGCTGCTGCACTTCCCGGTGATTACTACAACCGTAGATCGAGTTCATGCGTCGTTGGGCCTGACGCCAGAAGCGCAGGCTACCAGCACCGAACGCACGGACTTACTCGACTCTCGCGCAAGTACCGTGGTGGGGAATGTACTGCAGAGGTCTGTATCAGCTCCCGGTAGCTGCTTGACGATAATCGCCACAAGACAGACCCTCACTATTCGTCCGCTAGGCTTAGTCCCCGAAAGCCACGTCGGCCGATTTAGTCCAGTTTGAACCAATCGCTTGTGATTGGCGGCCGCGCCTGACATCACTGGCGTGTCGACGCGAATCATCTGCTTTCGTTCGCGCACAAACAAAAAGCCCGGCGCGTGGCCGGGCTGTTTGCTGCGTTGAGCGTGTCGGTTACGCTGGCTCTGCGTCGTCGCGTAAAGCCTAGACCTAACGAGGCCGAGACCAAGCAGCGCGAGCGTGCCTGGCTCGGGCACGGATGTCGGTGTGAATACGACTCGAACCCCTAGGTCGTCGTGATTGTCGTCCGCCTGTGCACCTGAATCGTCCCAGAGGATCAGGAAAACGTTGGGCGTCTCCTCGATCAGGCCGACGCTGTAGCTCTGCGGTGAGCCCGGCGGTGAGAGATTGTTCCAGATCACGGCATCGAGATCGGCAGTGCCGAAATTGCTCCAGAACTGGAAGTCGAGCGCCCCGCCCGCCGTCGCCGCGCTGCAGGTCGCGCCCACGGCGCTGACGCCGGTGCGAAAGCAATCGTTGCCGGCGGCGACGAAGGAGTTGATGGTAGCCCGCCTCGAAGCCGAGGTACTCGAAGGTGAGCGTCCCGGAACCTGTCGTCTCCAGGATTCCGTCGACAGTGAGCGAGAACGGCTCCGTCAGGAACGGATAGTCGTTACCGGCGGTGAGCCGTGCTGGCGGTGCCGTGCCTGCCTGGATCTGCAGCACGGCGGCATGGGACGAGGAGACGGTGGCGAACAGGGCCAGAGTGGCCGCCGCAGACAATCGGTACGAAGCACGCATTTGGACTTAATACTTCCCTGTCGGACCACAGAGGTAGAGAGCAAAGCGCTGTACCACTGTTATCGCTCAAGGACTTGCAACGCTATCGCCATGCACGGCCTCGGTCGTTGTAAACCGCAGCGACAGTGATGCAGTTCGGGCGCGTCAGTGGAGTCGACGCCCGCCGCCATGCAGCGGGCTATCGCCGACGGGCTCACGGCTGGTGCGGCACTGACTCGACCGCCCTGGCAGGTCAATGCAACCAGCTTCCGGTGGACCGCTAACGCCCCCTCGATGGCTGATCCAGCGGGGCGCGCCACCTGAGATCAGGGAAACGAGCGTAGTCGCGATCCGTCGTGATCCATTCGCATCCCGCCTCGATAGCGAGCGCGGCGAACCAGGCGTCCTGCACCAGATTGCCGTTGCCCGTGACCGGGCGCACAGCTCCTCGAAGATCGACCAGTGCCGTTCTTCCGGCGTGATGACCGTGGCGTTCGGTTGCTCGAGAGCACCCCGCAGAACTCGAATGCCTGCCGTGACGAACTTGGTCGGGCGAAGATGCGCGGATGGGTGCAGACGTGTACGACGCTGCTCAGGACCTGGGGCGCGACGCCGTAGGCCGCCGAACCGTTGATCACCAAACGAGCGAAGCGTTGTATTCGCCGTGTCGTTCGGCGTCAGCGCGATAAGCATAGATGAGGACATTGACGTCAAGCAGGATCAAGCACCGTCATCCATCCGGTCGAGGAGGTCGGCGCTGTCATCGAGGTCCACGCCTGGCAGCACGCCGCCACCGGCTCGCCGACCTGGCCAGCCATCTTGCTCGACCTGTTTCATCCCGCTGTCCGCGCCGGGTTCCGCAGATGTCAAGGGTCATTCAATTTCCCCCACTTGTGGTCATTGAAAGTTCCCCACCCTCAGTTCATGGCCGATGGTTCCTCCGCCCGGACCAGCCCGGCTTTGAGCTTCTCCTTCAATCGGTACGAGCTGCCACGGATGTTCAGGGTGATCGCGTGATGGAGCACGCGAGCGGCTCCGAGCACCACGTGGGTGGTGCCGTCGCGGTAGGGCGTTTGCAGCGGGTAGACGGATATTCCCCTGAGCGGTGAGTGTGAGCCGCTCGGCGGCGAGTGCCGGTCGAGCCGCGCTGCGCGTCGACTGAAGGCGCAGACGCCGTGTGTCGTCACGCCTCCTGATCGGCTTTCCTTCCGGACATCGCAAAGATCGAGAAGCGGAATCCGAGCAGAAACCAGACGCTCTGGACGAGCCCGCGCGAAAGAACCGATGGCCGGCGGAGCGCGAGCCGGTCACTGTCGACCTCCGGAAGCAGGGGGCCGACCATCGCCGGCAGCGCACGCACGGCGCCCGCCGCCATGCGATGTCCGTCGAAGAACCGCCTGAATTCCTCGTGCTTGGGGTCGTTCATGATCTTGAGGGCCTTGAGGTTGTCCGAAACCCCGCAGTTGAAGCCCGTCAAGCCGACGGGGCAACCGCCGCTACTACCAGCGCCAGGAGCGTTTTAGCGCGCGCTCTCGCCGGGCTGCGTCGCTTGGAACGACCCCGGCGTTTCGACGAGCTTTTCGAACACGTGCTCCGCGATGATCCGGTTACCGTACGCCGACATGTGGCCGCGGGTCTCAGTCACCCGATAGGCCGCGAGATTCACGGGTCGCGTGGCGTCGAGCAGCCTGTCGGCCATATCGATCACATCCAAGTCGCCTGCGTGACGGCGCCTCGTGTCGTCGAGGAATCGCCGATAAGGCGGAGCGAAAGCGAACCGGCGCGGATCGTCGGCCGGCAGATACAGCTCGTCTCGCTGGAAGGGAAACACGAGCAGAATCGGCTTGAAGTCGTATTGGTCGGACAGCCAAACGAATCGGTCGACGATCGCTGCCATGGTCTCGGCCGGCTCGTCGGCCCGCCACGGGCGGAAGGCGATGTGTAGCACCCCCGACAGAACGTGAGCGACGGCTTGAACGGGTGGCTGAAGTACCCGCGCCGCTCGGATAACTATGAAGATCAGGTCCAGCGCGTGCCACGAAAACGGAAACGAAAATTCCGCCATCTGCGCTTGCGCGAGAGGAGGTACCAGTAGCCCTCGTTTGACGGCGGCTCGCTTCGCACCGCTTCGCGCCCCCCTGCGACCGTGGAGAAATCCGGGCGCGGCAGTAGACGCGTCTCGTCGCCGCTCACGACGAAACGCGGTTTGAACGTCAGCGTCGATGGATGTACCTCGTAGTAGAAGGGCCGATAGATGTTGACGACCCTGCCGATGTTCTCTTCGTGCACGCCCAGAATGACGTAGGGCGTCTTGAGGCCCGCGCGCAGGTGTCGTTCGAGCCTGAGGACCGCCTGATCGGTTCCGTAAGCGCCGACCCCGAAGTTGCGCACGTTCGCGCCAAGACGCTCCGACAACCCCACCTGCCAAGTCTCGTGGTCGTTGACCTCGTCGCACTCCGTGTGCGAATCGCCGTAAGTCGAAATGGCGACGTCCTCGGAGAACAGTGCGTTTGTTCTCGCGCCGAAGCCGTCGAACGTCATCGTGTAGGGATTGCCCGCGATATTTACGCGCGTCACCTCGCCGTTCGGGGGGTGATCCCATCCGAGCTCGCGATCGAGTCCGCTCATCCGCTCTGCGATCTCGGCGTCGCTGTACCGCTCCATGCGCTGCTCGTAGTACGCGAGCGGGTGCGCAAAGTAGTGACCGCGGGACTCTCTCGCCGAAACGCAGGAACGTGTACGAGAACAGCTCGAGCAGGACCAAGTTCACGCCGACGACCAAAGCAACGCGGGCGAGCGTTTTCCTCCGCACTCTCTTCACCGCTTAGCTAAGCTCAACACTCAGGAGGTTGGGTCAGAAACGCATGGGGCGCACGTAGTATAACTCGGAGCCGATCTTGTGGCGCTATGCGCGTGAGCGCAATTGACATAAATTTCGCCCATGAAGGTTGCTGACGTAGATGAGCCGCGGCGTGGGACCTCGTATCGCCCGATGCGACTGTGCAAACCGCCGCGACCAAGATGGCGGAAGACGACGTCGGCGCTGTTCTGGATCGGCAGAGACGACAAGCTCGAAGGAATTCTCACCGATCGCGACATCATCATCCGCGCCGTCGTCGACGGCCCCGACGCGACGAGCGTCGCCGTGAGCGAGATCATGTCGTCGACGCTGTTCACATGCCGCGAGGGCTACGAAGTCGAGGCCGCGTTACGCGAGATGACCGAGCGGCAGGTGCGGCGTCTGCGGTGTTCTACGAGAACGACAAGCTGATCGGCGTGGCGACGTCGAGTGACTTCCTGGGACTCGCGAGGAAATCCGCGGCTAATCGGCGAACTCGCTGTGCGTCAATCGAGGTTTCGCCATCGCCGCCGCGCTGTGGCGGTGGACGTACGCCGACCATACCGAGTTTACCAGGTGTTTGCCTTCGCGATCCTCATCGGCATGATGGCCCTGTTTTTGGGGACCGGCTGCGCTACGACGTCGTCGCATTGCTCGCGCTCCTCGCGTCGGTCGCGGTCGGCATCCGGTGCCGGCCGCGAGCGCATTTTCCGGCTTCGGCAACGACATCGTCGTGATCGTCGCGTCGGCTCTGCTCGTGAGCTTGCGGATAGTGCGTATAAGCACCTTATGTCAACGCACGGGCGGGGCGTAAGCCAAGGAGCGAGGCCGCGGGCAGAAGAAACAAGGGCGGCTGCGGAAAGCCGGCTCGCTGCGCGCAGCCGCCGCACGCGGTGGGATTTTCGGGGCGAATGACCAGAAATGCGTGCACGGCGATCCGCCGGTGCGTGCGCGAGGTCGTTGCGAAGTCGGCGACCGCTTCCAGGATTGCTTCCATGAGCACGGTCTCGCGCGCCGTCAGGCCGGTTTTTTCGCTCACAGTTTACGTACTCGTGTAGCTCGCGCCGCTCAAACGCGACCGCGTCGGGGGCGGTGACCGCCCAGTTGAGGTACCGCTCGACGCGAATCGCAACGGAGTCCGTCTGGAACATCGAGACCATGCTGGTGGCCGTGGCCGTGGCGCTATTGTTGGTGGGGTTGTCCAACATCTCGAGCGACGCGCGCTCCGCGCCGAGGCGATTTCGACGGCACCGGCACCGAGCAGGATCGCTTGAGTGTCCATGAGAACGATGTAGCCGCCGCCGCTCGTGTCCTGGGGGACGGCGGTGGACGTCACGCACGGGATGCCGAAAAGCTGACCGCCCTTGACCGTGAGATCGATAAACGTGGGAGCGCAAGCTCAGGGCCCGGATGCAGCAGCTCGAGGAGAGCGTCGCGCGGTATCTCGCGGACCTGGATCGTGCCGACCGGGACCCGACAGCGGTGACGGAGGCACGAGTCGAGCATCTGAAGCACAACGTTGAGGCGGTCAAGACGCAGATGCAGCGGCTCAAGCAGATCGGCGAGCAGTTGGCAGACGCACCGGATGGGCAGGTGTCATTGACGGACCCGGATGCCCGCTCGATTGCCACGAGCGGCCGCGGCACCGGCATCGTCGGCTACAACGTGCAGACGGCGGTGGATGCCAAGCACCATCTGATCGTCGCCCACGAGGTCACCAACGCCGGCCACGACCGCACGCGACTGTCGTCGATTGCCGAGCAAACCCGCGAGGCGGTCGGTGGGGACACGCTAACGGCAGTTGCCGATCGTGGCTACTTCAAGGGTGAAGAGATCCTCGAGTGCGAACGAGCGGGCATCACTGCATTAGTGTCGAAGGCTCAGACTTCGAACAACCAGGCCAAGGGGCAGTTCGACAAGGAGGACTTCCGCTACATCCCCACCGATGACGAGTACGAATGTCCGGCCGGTCAGCGAGCGATCTGGCGATTTACCACCGTTGAGAATGGCCAGACCCTGCACAAGCACTGGTCATCAGCGTGTCCGAGATGCCTGATCAAGGCGCAATGTACGACCGGCGAGTACCGACGTATCGCGCGCTGGGATTATCGGGCTATGGGCGGCAGCTCTGTCTATCTAGCCACCCAAGTTAGGATCAGCGCGCGGTACTCACTCTTCGGCAATGCGAATGATGTTGGAAGAGCGAAACGCCGCGATAGCTTGCTCGTAGGCTCGGGTGCATTCGGGACTGCGATGATTGTCCGTAGCCGGCTGCATGCTATTCAGGCTGTTGACGTACTCATTCCCGATCGCGTCCAAGCCGCAGCGCTCATAAAGCCACAGGTTCTCGCCAAGATAGATGTCTTCCGGCCGGTCAGCAACGAAGGCGCTCAAAAGTGTCGGCAACACCGTAGCCGGCGGCGCAGGCTCGCAGCACGTCAGCCTGCCTGGCATGGAGGTCTGAATCCGAAAGAACGTCATGTGCAAGTCCGGCGAACGTCGATATGGCCGGTAATCGCGCACGACAGCAGATCGGGATCCGGTGAAGCTTGCAGGCTGATGACCCCAAAGACCAGCAGGACATAAGGGCGCCCCGTACGCGTCTCGATGTCCGCGAGGTATTCCTCGAACGCGCCGACGGCGCGCGAAAGTTGTCGAGTCGAGCCTCTGCAAGTAGACGTTCAACTCGCAATTGACCGTGAAATCGTCCGAATCCAGGAAACGAGCGGTGAAACCGCCAGAGTCCGCGTTACATTCATGCGGAAAATGGTTCCCGATGAATAGTACATACGCAAGACGTGGTGCCGCCGGACTCGCACCAAGCGATTTCACGACGCGCTCGGCCATTTCGACGTCGTCATTGATCTGGACATCCGAGCCGAGGTCATCGCTGTCGGCCATGGACTCGAACCCGTATCGCGCGTAGGCGCGCCGTGCATTGTAGAAGTCGGCGCGATGAGGGAAGAACGCCGATGTCCTGTAACCACGCTTGCGGAGGTGGCTCGCGAAGCTGCGTTCGACGAAGGGCGACAGGGAAGCGTGCGTGTACCACCCTGCATATCCAAATAGCCGCGAATCCAGCCCCGTGATCGTTTCGAATTCGGTGATCCACGTGCCACCCCCGACAGGATTGACCCTCAGGGGCCCGACGGCTGCCGTCCGCGGACCCGGCAGAAATAATCCGTCGTTCCAGGTTCCCTGTAAACGGAACGCCCTGTCCGGATCGAAGGTCGATTCCGCCAGAACCACAACGATGTTCGGTCGATTTGCCGATTGCGGAGAGCCGGGAGAAAAGCCAACCTGGCGCAGTACGGAATTTCGAATCTCATCCGCGGCGGGCGGTGACCCGGTGAGATCCGACCGGAAGAAGTCACCAGTCCTGCCCCTGACCTGATGTGACGTGAATATGCAAGAAACGGCAGTACACCGACCCACCTGTAGAGGCGTACGACGCGACCGAGATCCCACGCTCGAACGGTCCCTCGCCATGGCTGCATACAGCACATCGAGGTAGACGGACACCAGCAGAAACACTGCGCATGCCGCCAGCGCCCGACACGCGACGTCGAGAAGCCGTTTGCGATCGTGCCGTTGCGCGATGATATCGCGCAACGCCTGGAAGCCGACGACAAGGAGGCACAGCAGCGCAACGATGAGCAGCAGGTAGAGTGCATCGAGGGTCCAGTTGGAGGAGAAAGCGGCATCGGATAGTCCCTGCGGATTGTCGAGCGCAATCCTCACGTCCAGCATCGTGAGCGGCATTCCCGTCAGGTCGATCTTGACGCGGCTGACCGCGGTAAGCGTCAGGTGTAGTACGAGCAAGCCGATGAATACGAGAATCCCGACGCGCAGCGGGATCAGAGCGCAGATTGCCGCTGCATAACCGAGCAAGACCCAGGAAGCCCAGGAAGCGGCCAGGACGGGCGCGACCCGCGACAAGGCGAATGACGTCACGGCGAGCCAGATCGCGATGAGCCATCGGACCGCCGTCGCGCTTCCACGCCAGCGCGTCTTCGGCAGCAGACCAGCGGCCAGGAGCGCGATGCCAGTCATGCAGGCGAGAACCTGCTTCCACCCCAACGCCGAACTGGCTGCGCCGGGAAGCCAATCGGCGAGCATGCTCGCGGCGATCAGCATCGCTCCAAGTGCCACCGCCATTGTCTCGACGGCCGCGCCGAAAATCGTTCGAAACGCTTTCAGATTGAAGCCCCCAGTTGTCCACCGCAGCCCCGACGCTCAGGGCGGGACGGAACAACAGGTTCCACAGCCTTGAGCGATTAGCTCACAGCGTCCTCGTACTCGTTCGAAGTCGGAGCGCCCAGCCGGCACTTTTTCGACGTAGTCATCCGGCAGCGCGCTTAGCGCATATGGTATTTCCCGCCCTGGTCCCCTCGTTGCCTAGATTACAGTCATTTCCGGGACGGAGTAGGGGCCCGGACATAATTGCCCGCACGTCCTAATGTATGTACTTCGGCCACTCTCCGGCCCCAGAGCATGGGGGGACGCTTTTTTTTTTTTTTTTTTTTTTTTTTTTTTGGGGGGGGGGGGGGGGGGGGGGGGGGGGGGGGGGGGGGGGGGGGGGGGGTTTTTTTTTTTTTTTTTTTTTTTTTTTTTTTTTTTTTTTTTTTTTTTTTTTTTTTTTTTTTTTTTTTTTTTTTTTTTTTTTTTTTTTTTTTTTTTTTTTTTTTTTTTTTTTTTTTTTTTTTTTTTTTTTTTTTTTTTTTTTTTTTTTTTTTTTTTTTTTTTTTTTAAATTTAAAAAAGACTAGAACCTATCTCAAAATCACTGAGAAGTCGAATTATGGCGCATGTATGATTGCGTGTATGCTTCGCATAACGGACGAGCAGTGGGAACGGATCCGGAAGCACTTTCCGGAGGAGCACTATTCCCGAAGGTCGCCCCGGCCGCAAGCCGATCCCGGCGCGCAAGGTGCTCGAAGCGGTGCTGTGGATTCTGAACACGGGCGCGCAGTGGCACATGCTGCCGCAGTCCTACCCGAACTACAAAACGGTGCATCGCCGCTTTCAGCAGTGGTGCCGAGAAGAAGTGCTCGCGCGAAGTCTGACCGATCTGGCGAACACGCTGCGCGAGCAAGGGGCAGATCGATGAGGCGGAGTGCTTCATCGACGCGATGTTCTCCTCGGCCAAGGGCGGCGGAGAAGAGATCGGCCCGACGAAACGCGGTAAGGGCGTGAAAATCATGGGGATTGTCGATCGCCACGGATTGCCGCTGGCGGTCAGCACGCACGCCGCCAATCACCATGAGGTGACGTTGGTGCAGCTGACGTTCGACTTCTACATGATCGAAGCGAAGCCCGAAAATCTGATCGGCGATCGCGCGTACGACAGCGACAAGCTCGACGAGGAGCTGCGAGCAAGAAGGCATCGAGATGATCGCGCCGCATCGCTCGCAATCGGAACGCGCAAGACTCAAGACGGCCGACGGCTGCGTCGCTATCAGCGGCGCTGGATCGTCGAACGGTTCTTCGCCTGGTTGCAGTGGCAACGTCGTCTCCTGGTTCGCTGGGAGTACTACCCAGCCAACTTCCTCGGCTTCGTGCAGCTCGCAGCCCTATCGCATCCTGCTCAGGCAATTTTGAGATAGGTTCTAGCTTCCGTGGATCGCTAACGCCCCCTCGATGGCTGATCCAGCGGGGCGCGCCACCTGAGATCAGGGAAACGAGCGTAGTCGCGATCCGTCGTGATCCATTCGCATCCCGCCTCGATAGCGAGCGCGGCGAACCACGCGTCCTGCACCAGATTGCCGGTCGCCCGCGACCGGGCGCACAGCTCCTCGAAGATCGACCAGTGCCGTTCTCCCGGCGTGATGACGGTGGCGTTCGGTTGCTCGAGCAGCACCCTGCAGAACTCAAATGCCTGCCCTGACGAACTCGGCCGGGCGAAGATGCGCGGATGGGTGCAGACGCGTACGACGCTGCTCAGGACCTGGGGCGCGACGCCGTAGGCCGCCGAACCGTTGATCACCGACTCGAGCCAGGCCTTGTATTCGCCGTGTCGTTCGGCGTCAGCGCGATAAGCATAGATGAGGACATTGACGTCAGGCAGGATCAAGCACCGCATCCATACGGTCGAGGAGGTCGCCGCTGTCATCGAGGTCCACGCCTGGCAGCACGCCGCCACCGGCCCGGCATTCGGGAAGCGCGATCCCGGGGCGCTCGGACCGCTTCAGTGGCTGCGCAGCACGAGCCGCAATCCCTGCTCTATGAGCGACGTAAGAGTGACGCCGCGCCGGGCCGCTTCCTGTCGGGCGCGTTCCAGGAGGCCTGCATCCAGGCGAACCGTGGTTCTCATATGTAAGAACATACCCGGCGTATGTCGGTATGTCAAAGTGTTCCGCAGAGGTATCCGCGAGGAGCTGAGCGCACTCGGATTGCCTGCTTCGAGATCCGCGCCGGGGCGCCCCGGCGACACGCCGCAGCCCGAGCGCGCCCGGATGCGCCGCCAGCCGTCTGCTACATTGCGCTGCATCCGCCGTGGGCTGTATTTCAGCCCAGTTGGGGAGTCGCAGCGGGTCGCGCAGCCATGCGGCCGTTAGCGTCTCATCCACCGCTGCCTGATCGCGTCCGAGGAAGAGTCCACCCGATTGAGCTATAAGAACAAGCACCCAGGGTACCAAGATCGTGAACTGCCTTGCATAAGCGCTAACGAGCGCGCTTATGCCCATTGCTGTAACCAGCAATGCCGCGACTGCAGCGATATCGAGCCGTATCTGTCGGAAGTTCTCTGCGAGCAGACAAGCGGCAACAAACGCACCTACGACCAGGAACATGTTGGGAACCAAATAGAGGAACGTCGACGGCTTTTGAGGGGTGTAGGAGTAAGGGTAGCTGAAGAGCATCCTGCCGATATTGCACCCGAGATTTGCAAGATACTTGAGGGGATACTTGCGGATATTTTGAAGCGCGGCCTGCTTGAACGCGGTGTCCTGCTCGACGAGCGACAACCCTCGGAGGGAGGCGTAGTGCTCTCCGTGGTTACGTGACAACTCGGGACGAGTTGCGACGTCATCAGCGCCATGCCAATCCCCATACTCGCCGTCAAACGGTGAAGTTATCCAGTAAAGTGCGGTGGCTCCAGACGAGCCCCAATAGAAAAGTTGTCCGGTCAGTCTGTGCGTATACGCCAGCCAGGGTGCACAATGCGAGCGCAATGGCAGAGACGATTAAGAGGCGGCGTGCACCGGCGCGTGTGAAGCGCGGCAGTACTAGCAGCGCCGTGCCGACCATTGCGATACCGAGCACGTAGCCAAAGAAGTATCTTTGTAAGTGCAAGGTAGGCGAGGAATGCGGCACACAATACCAAATGAAATCGCCGATGCACCTCCTCCGATGGACCAATCGCACGACAAAGATGATAAGCAGTGCCACAGACCAGCATGACGGCCAAGGGCTCCGTAATCGTCGCCGGGAGGCAACTCAAGAGAGGAGGGTAGACGGCAAGGAACAATGCCCCGACGAGTGACCATTTGCGTGACACGTACAGGCGCAGAGTCGCATGCACGTACAGCACAGCCCCAATGACAAACAGTACGTTGAGAAAAGTGCCTGCAACCCACGGCAGGCCGAGCGCGGGCACTACGGCCAGGACGAGCGGATATCCTGGTCCGTTGGTCAGGTCCGGCCGCTCGTGGTCCGTGTAAAAACCTTGCGAGAGATTGCTTGCGAATCGTTGGTAGCGACCCTCGTCAGATGGCCTTGGTAGGAAATCCGTAAGGTTGTGAAGGAGAGCGAGGAACAACGTCAGCAAAATGCCGTAGAACAGAGCCGAGAGCCAAATCTGTCGCAACTCAGCATGAGTCCGCACGACCTTCGAACTGATTGGCATCGTCTCACTCACGATTAACCGGAATTCAGGCCGGTAGACCAGGCTGTTGCACGCCCGTCCGAGCCTCTCGACTCAGGTTTTGCTGCAAGCAAAGTAGTGTAACAACAGAGGTGATCGTCGGCGAACGCGTATACCTTGGAGCGGATGAACAGGTCATCTGGTCCCAGAGCATTGTCCGCAAGGGATACTCGCGGAACAAAGTAAGTTGGTGTGTTGCGCGACTTGCGCTCAGCGATGTCCAGCGAGGCTCGCTGGTTGTGGTCGTACGCCAGTCACCATCGCCCGTGCTTCCGACGCGGAACCAGTTATTCGTTCCGGGCATGGAGACGGGTCTTTCGCACTTTCTTTGGCGGTAGCTCGGTCAGTCCAGCGCGGCACAGGCTTGTCGACGGGCCTTACAGTCGCGCATCGTGTTCAGACACGGGTAAGCGTTTGATGCCAAAGAACTTTGCAGATTATGTCAGCTCCACCCGCATTTTGAAGGTCGTCTTCGCCGTCGGCCGGGATGGCAGATGTCGCCGGGGCCCGTCGAAAACCCCGATCAGGTTAGCCAGAATGGCCCCGACGATGTCTTGTTCTACAGATGAGCGCTAATAGCTACAGTACTAAGCGCTTGGAGACGCTGTCGAGAAACATAACCATGTAACGAGCCTGCAGGACTTTCCCAAGTCTCCTGCTTGAGGTTCGCCTAAGCGCCGTGATGTTCAGGCTAGAACGCAAGTTGGATTCCGGCGCAAGCACTGCTCGGCGGGGACGTGCGTTGGAATTACACAGAATCGTCCTAAACTCAAGCCGTTGCACGTGCGGCCACGGAAGGGCAGTAAACTAAGATGAACTCAGCGGTCAGCGCAGGCAGGATCGAGAACCGTGGCAGCAAGCCACGCATCTTTATCCTGGTGCCGGTATTCAACGAGGCGGCGATCCTTGACGCGAATGTGCGCGAGATCATCGCCTACTGCGTCGGCCGCGCAGACCGATTCGACTTCGAATTGCTAGTGATCATCTACGGCGCGTCGGATAACAGCGCCGAAATCGCCGACCGGCTGGCCACCGAGTTCGCATCGATCCGCGTGCTGCGCCACCCGACTAACTTCGGGGTCGGGCAGGCGCTCCGATATGGTTTTTCGCAGTCGAAAGGCGACATTGCGATCGTGCTCGATGTCGACCTGAGCTACGGGCCAGAGCACATCGAGCTTCTTGTCGACAAGATGGTCAGCACGCGGGCGAAGCTGGTGCTTGCGGCGCCATACATGCCCGGCGGTAGGGTGACGAACGTGCCCTGGATTCGCAAGACGCTTAGTCGCTGGGGCAATCGCTTTCTCCCGCGTATTCGCCCGCGGCGGTTTGTCGACGCTGACCTCGATGGTCCGGGCGTACGACGGCCCGTTCGTTCGATCGCTGGCGTTGCGGTCGACGGGGCTGGACCTGATGCCGGAGGCCATCTACAAGACGATGATTCTGCGGGGCCGCATCGAGCAGGTGCCGGCTCACCTCGACTGGAGCAAGACAGTTGATCGTCCGCCGGTGGACGAACCTCGAGCATGAGTGTCATGCGGCACATCGTGTCGACGATCTTCTCAGGGTTCCTCTTCCGGCCCTTCATGTTCCTGGTATTGCCGGGCCTTGATGTTTTCTCGCCTTTGCGCTATACGTGATCGCTTGGATGTTCATCCATTTCTTCGAGGCGTACTTCGCAATGGACCCGGCTTCACGCGTCCCCATCGGTTGCACTCGCGGTCGCATTCGCCGCATACCCTCACACGTTCGTCGTCGCACTCCTATCCCTCATGCTTGCGATCCAAGTCATCGGGCTTGGCGTGCTGGCCATCCAGGTGCAGCGAGACCACGAATAGGTATTTTCCCTCGGAACCCGCAGGACCCCGGGCCGTCGGCAAGGATGGAAGGGAAGGCGACAGTGTTTCGGACATGTTCGCTGCCTCGCGACGGGTTCGATGAAGTAATCAACCGCCAACTGGAACAGGACAATGGTGCTGCGAACTGATCATGGCGAATACGTACGTCATAACGGGCTGCGCCGGGTTCCTCGGAAGCAACCTCGTCGAGCGCATGCTCAGTGCCGGTCATCAGGTGGTCGGTCTGATCGACAATCTCTCAATGGGCCGGCTGGACAACCTCGCGGGACTGATCGACGACCCGCGATTCAGGTTCGTCCGGTCCGACGTGACCGAGGTCGATACGCTTGGCGGCCTCGAAGTCGAGGCGGACGCGATCGTGCATCTCGCTGCTTCAATATACGGCGGTATGGCAAGGCAATCGATACGCTCAAGATTAACTACCGCGGCACGGAATGCGCGCTCGAATTCGCGTGTCGTATCGGCTGCAAATATGGTGCTTGCGTCGACCTCCGATGTATATGGCAGGAACCCGGTGGTCCCGTTCAGCGAAGGCGGCAGCGACAGCGTTATCGGCTCCTCGAAGGTGCCGCGTTGGGGTTACGCGGTCTCGAAGCTCTTTGACGAGCACTTCGCATTCGCGTACCAGGACGCCTATGGATTTCCGGTCTGAAATACTGCGGTTCTTCGGCTCTTATGGTCCGCGGCAACACCTGAGCTGGTGGGGCGGCCCGCAGTCGGTGTTCATTGACTGCGTGTTGGAGGGCAAGCCCATGCCCGTTCACGGGGACGGCAGTCAAACGCGAAGCTTTACCTATGTAGCCGATGCCGTAGAAGGTCTTCATCAGGCGATCGTGCGCCCGCAATCGGATGGCGAGGTCATCAATATCGGCAGTACAGACGAAGTGACGATCCTGGAGCTCGCGCGCCGTATCCATCGCTTGTCGGGCGAGACCGGCGAGCCCCAGGTGGAATTCATCCCCTACGAGTCCTTCACCGGCAAGGGCTACCAGGATGTCATGCGGCGCGTGCCGGACGTAGGGCTCGGCGAGCGTCTGCTAGGTGTGCGCGCCCGCGTAAGCCTCGACGAGGGCTTGTCGCGGACCATCGCCTGGCAGCGCCAACTTAAGGTCTGAGCTCGGTCTTGACGATGCCATGGGCCGGTTCAGCCGCGCAGCGTCCGCTGCGCGATGGACGAATGAGGGTCGGCGTGATCGGCGGTGGCTTAATGGGGCTTGCGCTGGCGGAGCGCATCGCGTCCGCCGAGCATACGGTCGTTGCCTTCGAGCGGGCCCGGCAAGTCGGCGGGCTCACCACCTGGCACGATTTCGGCAGCTTCGTCTGGGACCGTTTCTATCACGTCATCCTGCCGTCCGACGCATCCCTGCTGGCCTTCCTGCGACGCATCGGCCTCGGGCCGCGGTTGCGATGGCAGCAGACCCAGACCGGGTATTACGTCGATGGAAGGAGCTATCCGTTTAACAGCGGTCTGGACTTTCTGCGCTTCCCGCCGCTCGGTCTGTGGAGCAAGTTCAGGCGGCCGCCACGATCCTCTACCGCTGACCGCTGCGCGACTGGCGGCGGCTCGAGCGAGAGACGGTCGAGGCCTTTCTGGTGCGCACGAGCGGGCGGACGACCTTCGAGAAGTTCTGGAAACCGTTGCTGCTCGCGAAGCTGGGCGAGGAGTATCGCCGGGTGTCCGCGGTCTTCATCTGGACCTACATCCGACGCCTGTTCTCGGCGCGCGACTCGGCTGCGCAACGCGAGCAGCTCGGCTATGTGTCGGGTGGCTATCGCACCGTCTTCAGTCGGCTGCTCGAGCGCATCCAGCTCGCATCCGGTGAGGTGCGCACGGGCGTGGACGTTGAAGGCGTCCGGGCTGCTCCAGCCGGCGGCCTCGAAGTCTGCACGGCCGCGGGCGTCGAGCGCTTCGATAAAGTGATCTTTACCGGGCCGGTCGATGCAATGCGGCGCGTCGTCGATCCGGGTCTCGTGGCGGTACCGGCGACCCAGGACGTCGAATACCTCGGTGTCATCTGCATGGCCCTCGTGTCGCGCGAGCCACTCATTCCATACTACGTGCTCAACATCGCGGATGCCGCGGTGCCCTTTACCGGCATGATCGGCATGACCAACGTCGTGCACCCGGACGAGACGTCGGGCCGGCATCTCACGTACCTTCCGAAGTACGTGCTGTCAGGCGATGCGCAGCTGCAGGTGCCGGACGAGGAGGTGCGGAACTCGTTCCTGCAGGGCGTACGGCGCATGCTTCCGTGCTTTGAACAAGTACGATCGAGGCGATTCACGTCAACAGGGCGGCCCGGGTCCAGCCGCTCCAGGTGGTCGGTTACTCGGACCGCGTCCAGGCTCCCCGGACGTTCACCGGGATTTCTACGTGGTGAACACGGCACAGTTCGTCAACAGCACCTTGAACAACAACGAGGTAACCGCGCAGTCCATACTTTCCTGGATGCATTCGCAGGTGACTTTGGGTGAGCATGCGGTTCGTGAGTATCGTCGGTGCCCGGCCGCAGTTCGTGAAGCTGGCGCCCGTCTGCCGCGCGGTGGACAAGCACAATCGTTCCACGACGGGCGAGCGTATCGAGCACTGCATCGTACATACCGGCCAGCACTACGATGCCGATCTCTCGGACGTCTTCTTTCAGGAGCTCGAAGTACCGAGCCCCGATGTGAACCTTGGCGTCGGGTCGGGTCCTCACGGCCGGCAGACCGGTCGGATGCTCGAGCAGTTCGAGCAGCACGATCTGCTCGAGACGCGGCCGGATGCCCTGCTGGTGTACGGTGATACGAACTCCACGATCGCAGGCGCGCTTGTCGGCGCCAAGCAGCACGTGCTGGTGGCGCACGTGGAGGGCGGGGCTGCGCAGCTACAACCGGCTAATGCCTGAGGAGATCAACCGAGTCGCGACCGATCATGTCTCGGACGTACTCTACGCGCCGACGCCGACGGCCAATAGGCCTGCTGGCGGGCGAGGGGCTGGCGTGGCGGTCCGTGTTTTCAGGGGACGTCAACTTCGACGCGCTTCTACAGCACGTCGAGCTCGCGCGTCTCAAGTCGACAATCGTCGAGACACTCGGGCTGCGCGGCGGGCATTACGCTGTGCTCAGCGTGCACCGCTCCGAGAACACGGACGCCGGCCGCCTCATGAGCCTGCTCGAGTGCCTGGGCACCGTGACCGGCCCGGATCTGGAAGTCGTCTTCCCGATCCACCCCCGTACCGTCCCGCTGCTGCCTGTGCCGCCGGAGCGGTTCGACCTGATTCCCGGCATACGCGTGATCCGGCCGCTCAGATTCCTGGACATGCTCCGGCTGATCGATCGATCGGCGATGGTGCTGACCGATTCGGGCGGGTTGCAGAAAGAAGCGTTTTTCCTGGACCGCCCCTGCATCACGCTCCGGGACGAAACCGAATGGACGGAGACGGTCGAGCTCGGCGGCAACGTCCTCACCGGCATGAGTCCGACGGCCGTGATCGCTGCGGTTCGCGGCTGGCAGGACGCTGCCCGTGCGCGGGGCGGCGTGCACGACTTCTCGAGCCGCGCCGCGGCGGCATTTGGTGACGGCAGCGCGGCGGAGTTCATCGTCCAGCACCTGTTCGAACTCGTCGGGCAGCGGAAATCGGCGTGCTGAAGTCGGCATCGCTCGCGGCCGTCCGAATGGTATCAGGGTGCTGTCCCCGCCGTGGCCCGACGTCGCGATGTTCAGCGCAGGCTTGAACTTAGTGTCGCCCTCGCGTATTCGTAGCATGATTCACCCCGGAAGAGAGTTGGATGCAAGCTGACAAGGCTATGGAAGGTACCGCCGGTGTCGCCGTCGTCGGCATGGGGTACTGGGGCAAGAACCTGGTCCGCAACTTCTATGAGATCGGCGCCTTGGCGGCGATCTGCGATTCGGACGCATCGCTCGAATTGGTCTGCCGCGAGCGCTATCCGTCGGTGCGCTTCACCCGTGATTTGGCGCGTTGCTGACGGATCCGGGGATCAGAGCCGTGGCGCTGGCGACCCCCGCGGTCTCGCACGCCGAGCTAGCGGAAGCAGCTTTGCTCGCCGGCAAGGATGTGTTCGTCGAGAAGCCGCTGGCGGTGGAGCTCGAGCAGGGCCAGAAGCTGGTCGGGCTGGCCGAGGCGCGGCGGCGGATCCTCATGGTGGGGCACGTCCTGCGCTACCACCCCGCCATCACGAAGATGCACGAGCTGATCCGCGACGGAGCGCTGGGCAAGATCCAGTACATCTATTCGAACCGCCTCAACATCGGCAAGATCCGCTCCGAGGAGAACATCCTCTGGAGCTTCGCGCCGCACGACATCTCGGTGATCCTCGCGCTTGCTCGGGGAGACGCCGAGCAAGGTCTTCTGCCGCGGCGGCGCGTATCTCAACCGGCAGGTCTTCGACGTCACCTTGAGCTACCTGGATTTCCCGAGCGGTGTCCAGGCTCATATCTTCGTGAGCTGGCTGCATCCGGTGAAGGAGCAGAAGCTGGTGATCGTCGGCTCGGAGAAGATGGCGGTGTTCGACGACACCGGGGACAGGAAGCTGCTCCTCTACCCGCACAAGGTGGAGTGGAAGAACCGCGTGCCGATCGCGGTGAAGGCCCGGCCGAGGTGGTCGCGCTCGCCGACGCGAGCCGCTCAGGGCCGAGTGTCGCCACTTCGTCGATTGCGTCCAGACACGCCGCTCCCCGGCGACCGACGGCGCGGAAGGTCTGCGGGTGCTCGAGGTGCTCGATGCGTGTCAGCGCTCGCTGCTCAAGGGCGGATCGATCATAGAAATGCGTCGTCGCCCGACCGCCGGAGGCACTGTGCCGTACTTCGTGCACGAGTCGGCCTTCGTCGACGCCGGCGCCAAGATCGGCGCCGGAACGAAGATCTGGCATTTCTCGCATGTCATGCCGGGCGCCGTGATCGGTGAGAACTGCGTGATCGGGCAGAACGTGAACGTCGACGGCGGCGCCGTAATCGGTAACAACGTCAAGGTCCAGAACAACGTCTCGGTGTACTCCGGGGTCTCATCGAGGACGACGTCTTCCTCGGGCCGTCGTGCGTGCTCACCAACGTGTCGAACCCGCGGTCGCAGGTGAACCGGCACGCGATCTACGAGCAGACCACCCTAAGCGCGGCAGCACCGTGGGTGCCAACGCGACCATCGTGTGCGGGGTGACGGTCGGACGCTACGCCTTCGTGGCGGCGGGCAGCGTGCTGACCACGAGCGCGCCCGACTATGCGCTGATGGTGGGCAATCCGGCCCGGCGGGTCGGCTGGATGAGCCGCCACGGACATAGGCTGGAGGCGCCGGATGCCGAGGGTGTGATGCGCTGCCCGGAAAGCGGCCTGCGCTACAAGGAGAGCGCGCCGGGGGTGCTTCGATGTCTTGACCTGGACGAGGAGGCCGGCCTGCCCGCGGAGATGACGACGGGTAGCCGCCCCTATAGGCAATTCACGAACTCGCGAGCGAGGTAGAACCGTCGTTGCGGCGGTCGCCCAGCAAGCAAGGAAGTGGCTCCGACACCTGGATTAGAAGGGTCCGAGGTCGCACTTGATGGCTATACTGCGTGTAGGGTTCGGCATCGAGAGCGGAGCCGCGATCTTGCACCACTCAGGCATACCATGAATGAGAGCGACCACAACGATCTCAGGAATGCCTTCGGCCAGTTCGTGACAGGCGTAACTGTCGTCACGACTTCAGGAGCAGATCGAGTGCCGATTGGCGTTACCGCGAATAGTTTCGGCTCAGTCTCCCTGCAGCCGCCAATGGTCCTGTGGTCCCTTGCGCATTCGGCGCGCTCCAGGGCCACGTTTGAAAAGGCAGAGTACTTTTGCGTACACATTCTGATGGCGTCACAGCGGGAGGTTTCGGAGCGATTCGCATGCGCCGGCGCTCAGAAGTTTGGTGACATAAAATGGCGTTGGGGACGTCATTCGCTGCCGCTCTTGAGGGAGTACCTGGCCAGATTCGTGTGCAAGGCCTGCGATCGCCATGCTGTTGGCGATCACACGGTCATCATTGGTGAGGTGCTTGAGTACGACATTCGCAGCGGACGCCCCTGGTTTTCCATGGTGGTCAATACGCCATGTCGGAGCGGCGCATGACGCAGGAGGTAGCGCGACAACTCGACGCTGGGCGCCCAGCTACCGTGGACCGTCGAAGGAAAGGCTGACTTGAGCCCGTCCACGGGAAGAGTTGCCGCTTGCAAACAGAACAGGACTACGTTTCCATTGGGAAGGAATCAAAGGGGTTGGCACACGTGCTCGCCGAAGGGGAGACTCCGGGAACACTGATGTTGCTTTGCCCTGTGGGACAGCGACAGGGGTGAGCCGTTGGGTGTCACCGGGCCGTTCGCCGGACCCGTCGATGGGATCGTTATCATTCGCTGCAGCGACTGCACGACGGTATACCTTTCACCGGATAGAGCAGGGTTAGGAAGCCTGCCGCCCAGGCTCCCGGTTAGCGCCCTGAACCCGCGTCGCGTCCGCAAGTGGACCCGTGGACTGCCGCCGGGCGCCAAGATACTGGTCGGTGACGGCGCTGACGGCGCGCAGCTGGAGAGCATCGCCAAAACCGTCTGTCCAGGTTGCGTGGTTGTCAGGTCCCAGCAAGCCGCCTTGACGCCGTCGGACAAGTTCGACTTGATCTTCCTGCCACTGACGCTGGAATCAGCGATGAACCCGACGTCGGTGCTCCAGCAGGTAGCGTCACGGCTCACGCCCGCTGGGCGGGCGGTCGCGATCGTGAACAACGTCGGATCTCCGGCGTTTCGCCTGTTTGGTGGGCGTCATTGGGGCGGCTACCAGTTCCCGCATACGCGCCAACACCTGGGCGCCACTGCCATGCGCAGGCTGGCGGACAGTGCCGGACTGAAGGCTGACGATCTTCGGACGATTTGCAGTGCGGACGGGTGGTTAGCGTCCGTGCGCAATTGGCTTTGCGACTGGGGTGCCGGCAGGGGCGCCGTGGCTGTACTTGCAGGCCCTTGGTTGCTGCCGCGGGCCGTCGCAATGGCGGTCGAAGGGCTGCCAGCACTGTTCGGAAAGGGCTCTCTGCTGGTCGCGGAATTGCGAAAGCAATGAGCGCCCAGTCAGCAGTACAGGTGGGCACGGGAGCGGTGACGGCCCCGATTGCGGTCCTGGGCGCAGGGATTGCTGGGCTTACGGCCGCATCCGAGCTACGTCGCCGCGGCCTGCCTGTCAGGGTATATGAGGCCGGCCGCGAGATCGCGGGTATGGGCAGGAGTTTCAAGGACGAGCGCGGCTTTACCTACGACTTCGGCGCGCACCTCATCACGAATCGGTTTGCGGCTGCGCTGGGCGTCGCCGGTAATTGCGAGACGGTGACCAGGTACGACGAGGGTGTCTGTATCGGCGGCCACACATACAGCTTTCCGTTCGGCCTACTGCGGTCGCCTGGATTCGTAATGAGCGCGGTTGCCAGCCGAATACTGCGAAGAAACAACTCCGGAGAAGCATCCGCCGCGGACTGGTATCGGGCGAACTACGGCTCCCTGATGGCCGACCGCGTTGCCATCCCGTTAGTCGAAGCGTGGTCCGGTGTGTCCGCAGACCAACTGTCGTCCGCCGTGATTCCGCCACATGTGGACCGCGGAATGATCAATGTTCTTAAACTCAAGCTTTCCGGCTGGGCCAGTGGCCGTGCGGTTGCGAATGGCTATTCCCGCGAGAAGCCTGAAAGCGCGCATGTCTGGCACGTGTATCCGAAGGGCGGCGTCGTCGAGTTGTGCAACACCTTGGCATCGGGACTTTCCGGGCAGATCTCCGTCGAGACCCGAGTGGAGGCGATACGCGTCGAGGGCGATCGCGTGCGAAGTGTCAGGGTGAATGGCAAAGATGAAGAAGTTTCGGCGGTTGTCAGCACGGCACCCTTGCACATCCTGCCTAAGCTGATCGAGGGCTCGAATGCGCTCGAGCACCTGCGTCGATTCCGTTACAGGCCGATGGTGCTGGTCAACCTTCGCTTCCGGGGCCGCCCCATGCTGCCGGCAGTGACAACGTGGGTACCAGAGCGGGAGTATCCCTTTTTCCGCCTGACCGAGGTTCCGCAATCGGTGCCGTGGCTGGCGCCGGAGGGGATGACCATGGTAACCGCGGACATCGGCTGCGAAGTGGACAGCGACTACTACAAGATGGAGGAAGGCGCGCTCGGAGAGCTTTGCGTAGGGCACCTCGACAGGCTCTTTCCGGGCGCCCGCAGCCGGTACGAGGGATGCAAAGCTGTTCGTACGCCGATCGGGTACCCGGTTTACCTGCGAGAGTATGAACACGAGCGGCGGGCACTCGAAGGCGGCTTGCCGATCAAGGGGCTGTACTCTGTTGGAAGAAATGGTGAGTTCGCTCACATACTGATGGAGGACATCTATTGGAGAACACTGAGCAGGATGCGCGACCTCAGGCTATGGCTTAACCGCGAAGCGTCGGGAGGACGAGCCGCATGAGTAAGCCGATCACAAGTACGGGTGCTGCGCAGGCGCCGGACGACGCCCTGCAACTTGAGCGCTCCTATTGGGAGACTTACCAGGACTACGACTGGTCGGCGGATGAAGCCAAGCAGCAGGCGATCGCATGCATTCCTCGCCTCGATGGCGACATCCTGGAGTTGTGCATCGGAGGCGGGGCCTTTGCGCGGAAGATTCCGCGTGGCTACCGCTCATACACGGGCCTCGACCTGTCCCAGTCGCTGCTGAACGCGCTCAAGACACACATGCCCCATGTAAATGCCGTGCACGGCGACGCGCAGAATCTGCCATTCGGAGAAAATTCATACGATGCCGTCCTGGTCTTCTCCGGAATGCATCATTTGCCCAGATATCGCGACACACTGGCCAGTTCCTTCCGAATTCTCCGGCCGGGCGGCTGCTTCTTCTGTTTCGAACCCAATGATCGCGCATGGTATCGGGCGCCGATGCGATTCCTGCGCGCTCAAAAAGTCGTGCGGGACTTCGTGGAAATCTATTCCGAGGATGAGGTTTATCTGGATCCGGACGCCGTCGCTACCGCAATGCGGGATACGGGTTACGTGGATGTTCGCGTGAATTTCATGACCCCGCGCTTCAACCCGGGCTTCCTCGGCGTCGCCAATAAGATCTTCGCAAGCATGATTTACGCCGCCGCAGCTTGCGGCAATGCCGGGCATACACAGTCCTACTTTGCGATGTCAGGCCGGAAGCCGTAGCGGCGCGGCGTCCGTTGCACCTAAGTAATTTGTTCAAATGGACGCGAGACCGAAAATGAGCTTGTCCCTGGATCTGGACAACAAGTGGTCCTACCTGAGGACGTACGGAAACGACGCCTGGACCGGGTTCCCGAGCTACCTTGACCTGGTTGTTCCGCGCATTCTTGATTTCTTTGCGCAACGCAATATCAAGATCACGTTCTTCATCGTCGGCAAGGACGCAGCGTTGGAAAGGAACAGGGACGCCATTGCCAGCCTGGCGGCGGCTGGTCACGAGATCGCGAATCACAGCTTCTACCACGAGCCGTGGTTGCATCTTTACTCGGAGGCCGACCTCGACAAGGATCTGCAGATGGCGGAGGAAGCGATCCATCGGGTCACTGGAATCCGTGTCGCCGGCTTTCGCGGACCCGGGTACAGTCTCACGGAAACGACGCTCCGGGTGCTGAAGAAACGGGGCTACAGATACGATGCAACTGCATTTCCGAACATCCTGAACCCCCTGTCGCGGGCGTACCTGTTTGCGACGACGAACCTGTCGAGGGAGGAACGGCTGAAGCGCAAGGCATTGTTCGGCTCGTACGCCGACGCATTCAGGCCGGTGAAGCCGTACAGGTGGAATCTCGGGAACGAGACATTGCTCGAACTGCCGGTCACTACCATGCCGGTCTTCAGGACACCCATCCATTTCAGCTACTTGACTTACCTGGGAATCTATTCGAAGGCCTTGGCCCTGGCGTACCTGGGGTTTGCCGTGCTGATGTGCAAGGCAACAGGCACGGAGCCCTCCCTGCTCCTGCATCCGCTGGATTTCATGGGCAAGGAAGACGACAGTGACCTCGCGAACTTTCCCGGGATGCAGCTTCCGCTGGAACGAAAGCTCGAGCTAATGGACGCGTTCGTTGGGACTCTGCTGCGCACATTTGAGCCCGTGACCATGGGGGCTCACGTGGACAGCCTTTTCAGCAACCTGCCGCGCAGGGAATTGCTGCCGACATTCTCGAGCTAGCCCCGACCGGGCCCGCTGGATGACCCTGGAAGCGTGCCAACGGCCGAGAGTCGTAGTCTTGTGAGACTCTGGAAGCCTTCCGACGAAGCGCGCGATGCGGTCCTGTGGACGGCATTCGGAACAGCCCTCGGGATACTGCTTCTTTACACATCGACCCGGAAGGTCGATCCCGACGCGCTCACCGAAGCTCTCCGTTCCGCGGACCTGATATGGGCGATTGGAATTCTTGGTGCGACAGCTGGCTTCATAGCTATCAAGGCGTGGCGCTGGAGGCTGTTGCTGGGGTTCGTGCCGGAGATCAGATTTGGCAAGTTGCACGGCGCTGTCTATGCGGGCCTCGCTGCCAATTTTCTGATCTCTCACGTTGGCGAGTTTCTGAGGGCGGCGTTGGTCGCACGAGAAAACAGGGTCTCCACGAGCGCAATCCTGGCTTCGATTGTCGTTGAACGTGCGCTCGACTTCGTCGCGCTGCTGGTACTGCTGGTTCTCGTCTCGCTCGTCCCGCAGGAGCTGCCCGACTTTGTCAAGACCGCGAGGGCGATGGTGGCCGTAGTACTTATCAGCGCGACGGCTGCATTCCTCATGTTGCTGCATCCGCCGCAGTGGTTCGGTAGCGTGTTGGCATCCGCCCCAATGCCCGAGCGAGCCAGACTTTGGCTGTCCCGTCAGGTCGAACAGTTTCGACACGGCCTGACGTCAATCGGCGACAGCTACTTGATGCTGCTCGCGATACTGGCGTCCGTCCTGCAGTGGTCGCTTGTCATCGCCGCAATCTGGTTCTGCGGGAACGCCGTCGGAGCAACTGCGTCGCTGGTCGCCGTTACAGCCACGTTTGTCCTGATCGTCATCGGCCTCGCGCTGCCGAATGCGCCGATGCAGGTCGGTACAACCCAGCTGGCATTCGCGATCGGATTTTCTGCCGGTGGCACGCCGGCGACGCCGGCTATTGCTGCGTCCCTGATCTACACGATCTTCCTGATTGTCCCGATCATGATCGTGGGAGGGGTGTATCTGCTCAGACGCGGACCAAGTGCACGATCTGGCACCGTCCAGTGACAAGGGAACCGGGATTTCTGGCGGAACTCGCCCGGCCGAGCGCTGGTTCAAGCTGTGAGGCGCCGGCCTGGTGCCACCTCCCGACCGGCGGTGATCACGGAACGACGTCTGCGTGTAAAGTTTAGCGATGTCAGCACTCGATCAGTTCCACCCTGCGGTCATCGCATGGTTCCGCAGGACGTTCGATGAGCCCACCCCGGCCCAGGCCGACGCGTGGCCGGCGATCAAGGCCGGCAACGACGTCCTGATCGCGGCGCCGACCGGGTCCGGCAAGACTTTCGCCGCGTTCCTGGCGGCGATCGACGACCTCGTCCGCGAGGGTATCGAGCACGGTCTGCGCGACGAAACGCAGGTCGTCTACGTATCGCCGCTCAAGGCGCTCTCGAACGACATCCAGCGCAACCTCGAGGCGCCGCTGACCGGTATCCGCGAGGAGCTGAGCGCGCTCGGTCTGCCCGCGGTCGAGATCCGCACGCTGGTGCGCACCGGCGACACGCCCCAGCCCGAGCGCGCGCGCATGCGCCGCCAGCCGCCGCACATCGTCGTCACGACGCCGGAATCGCTGTACATCCTGCTGACCTCCGAGTCCGGCCGTCGCATGCTCTCGACCGCCCGCACGGTGATCGTCGACGAGATCCACGCGCTCGCCGGGAACAAGCGCGGCACGCACCTGGCGCTGTCGCTCGAGCGGCTCGACCACGTCGCTGGACGCCGACTGACGCGGGTCGGCCTGTCGGCGACGCAGAAGCCGATCACCGAGGTCGCGCGCTTCCTGACCGGCGGCGAGCCGGGTGGCCGCGAGTGCGTCATCGTCGACAGCGGTCACGTACGCGAGCGCGACCTCGCGCTCGAGCTGCCGCCCGTGCCGCTCGAGGCGGTGATGTCGGGCGAGGCCTGGACGACCGTCTACGACCGGCTCGCGGCGTTGATCCGCGAGCACCGCACGACGCTGGTGTTCGTCAACACGCGCCGGCTCGCGGAACGCGCCACGCGTCACCTGTCCGAGCGGCTCGGCGCCGAGCTCGTGACGGCACACCACGGCAGCATGTCCAGGGAATCCCGGCTCGATGCGGAGCAGCGCCTGAAGCGCGGCGAGCTCAAGGCACTGGTCGCAACGGCATCGCTCGAGCTCGGCATCGACATCGGCGACGTCGACCTCGCCTGCCAGATCGGCTCGCCGCACTCGATCAACGCCTTCCTGCAGCGCGCGGGGCGATCCGGGCACGCGGTGGGCGGCACGCCCAAGGCGCGGCTCTTTCCCCTGTCGCGCGACGACCTGGTCGAGTGCACGGCGCTGCTCGCGGCGGTGGGCCGCGGCGAGCTCGACCGGCTGCGGATCCCCGCGAACGCACTCGACGTGCTCGCGCAGCAGGTCGTCGCCGAGGTCGCGGCGCAGGAATGGAGCGAGGACGGGCTCTACGACCTCATCCGTCGCGCGTATCCCTATCGGGCGCTGCCGCGCAGTGACTACGACGAGGTCGTGGCTACGCTCGCGGAAGGGTTCAGCACGCGCCGGGGACGTCACGGGGCGCTCATCCATCGCGACAGCGTGAATGGCAGGCTGCGTGGCCGGCGGGGCGCGCGGCTCACGGCGATCACCTCGGGCGGCACGATTCCCGACAACGCCGATTACCGCGTGCTGCTCGAGCCCGAGGGCAACGTCGTCGGCACGCTGAACGAGGACTTCGCGATCGAAAGCCTCGCGGGCGACGTCTTCCAGCTCGGCAATGCCTCCTACCGGATTCTCCGGGTCGAGCGCGGCACCGTGCGCGTCGAGGACGCGCGCGGGCAGCCGCCGACCATCCCGTTCTGGCTGGGCGAGGCGCCCGGCCGGTCCGACGAGCTCTCGGTCGCCGTGTCGCTGCTGCGCGGGCAGATCGCGGCGCGGCTCGCCGCGGGCATGGACGCGGTCATCGACTGGCTCGAAGCCGAGGTCGGACTCGACGAGCCCGCCGCCCGTCAGCTCGCCGACTACCTGGGGGCCGCGTACGCCGCGCTCGGCACACTGCCGACGCAGGACACGCTCGTCCTCGAGCGCTTCTTCGACGAGGCGGGCGGCATGCAGCTGGTGCTGCACACGCCGTTCGGCAGCCGGGTCAACCGTGCCTGGGGCCTGGCGCTGCGCAAGCGCTTCTGCCGGCAGTTCAACTTCGAGCTGCAGGCCGCGGCGACCGAGGACAACGTCATCCTGTCGCTCACCACCGCGCATGCCTTCGAGCTCGCCGGCGTCGCGCGCTACCTGCATTCGGCTTCGGTCCGCCCGCTGCTCGTGCAGGCGCTGTGCGCGGCGCCGATGTTCGGCGTGCGCTGGCGGCGCACCGCGGGCGTGGCGCTCGCGCTGCCGCGGTTCCGCGGCGGCAAGAAGGTGCCGGCGCCGATCATGCGGATGAATGCCGAGGACCTGCTCGCATCGGTGTTTCCCGACCAGGTCGCCTGCGCCGAGAACCTGACCGGCGAGATCGAGATTCCCGATCACCCGCTCGTGCGCCAGACCATCCGCGACTGCCTCGAGGAGGCGATGGACATCGATGCGTTCGAGGCGGTGCTGCGGCGAATCGAGTCCGGCGAGATCCGGGTCGTCGCGTGCGACCTGACCGAGCCGTCGCCGCTCGCGCAGGAAGTGCTTTCGGCGCGGCCCTACGCGTTCCTCGACGATGCTCCGCTGGAGGAGCGCCGCACGCAGGCGGTGTTGAGCCGGCGCTGGCTCGATCCCACCTCCGCGGCGGACATCGGCAAGCTCGACGCCGAGGCGATCCGGCGCGTCCGCGAGGAAGCGTGGCCCGACGCGCGAAGCGCCGACGAGCTGCACGACGCGCTTTCCTGGATCGGCTTCCTTGCCGACGCGGAGATACGCGCCAATCCGGCCTGGCCCGCGCTGCTGGCCGAGCTGGTCGCGCAACGGCGGGTCGAGCAGGTCCGCACGGCGACGGGCCAGGAGCTCTGGATCGCCGTCGAGCGGCGGACGCTCTTCGCGCAGGAATGGCGCGACGCGGCGCTGGTCGAGATCCTCCGCGGCCGCCTCGAGGGCTCGGGCCCGGTGACGGCGGAATCGCTCACCGACCTGCTCGGACTGCCGCGCGCGCAGGTCGATGCGGCGCTTCTCGCCCTGCAGGCCGAAGGCTTCGCGATGCAGGGCCGCTTCAGCCCGGACGCGGCGCAGGACGAGTGGGTCGAACGGCGCCTGCTCGCGCGTATCCACCGCTACACCGTCAAGCGACTGCGCGCGGAGATCGAGCCGGTGCAGGCGCGCGACTTCCTGCGCTTCCTGTTCGAATGGCAACGCGTGCTCGCCGATGCGCGGATGCACGGCCCGGATGCGGTCGCGGCGGTCGTCACGCAGCTCGAGGCCTTCGAGGCGCCCGCTGGCGCGTGGGAAACCGAGATCCTGCCGGCGCGGATCGCCGGCTACGAGCCCGAGTGGCTCGACGAGCACTGCCTGGCGGGACGCTTCGCCTGGCGCAGGCTCGCCGCGCGCGCCGCCGACCGGGAGCGCGGCGCCGCGCCGGTGCGGACCACGCCGGTCGTGCTCCTGCCGCGACGCACGAGCCGCATCTGGTCCGGATTCGCCGTCACGCCGGACATGGTCGAGCTGACGTCGAGCGCGCAGGAAATCGCCAGGTCGATCGCCGAGCACGGCGCGTCGTTCTTCGACGATCTCGTCGAGAACACTTCGCTTCTCCCCTCGCAGGTCGAGGACGCGCTCGGCGAGCTCGTGGCGCTCGGGCTCGTCAACTCGGACAGCTTCGGCGGGCTGCGCGCGCTGCTGCTGCCGGCCGACCGCCGCAGAGGCGGGTCAGGACCGCGGCGACGGCGCACGGCCTTGTTCGGCATGGCAGACGCCGGGCGCTGGACACTCACCACGCGCACGGTACCGCGCGATTCGGCGCGCGATTCCACGCGCGAGGCGGACAACGAGAGCGTCGAGCACGTCGTGCACACTTTGCTCCGCCGTTGGGGTGTGATCTTCTGGGCACTGCTCGCGCGCGAGGCGGCGTGGCTGCCGCCGTGGCGCGCGTTGCTCGCCTGCTGCCGCCGACTGGAGGCGCGCGGGGAGGTTCGCGGGGGACGGTTCGTCGCGGGATTCTCGGGCGAGCAGTTTGCGACGCCCGAGGCCGTCGGGTTGCTGCGGGAGGCGCGCCGGCGCGCCCCCGCAGGCCAGACGGTCGCCGTGTCGGCCGCCGACCCGCTCAACCTCGTGGGGATCCTGACGCCCGGCCCGCGCCTGCCCGCGCTCACGGGCAATCGCGTGCTCTACCGCGACGGCGTGCCGGTGGCGACGCTCAATGCCGGCGAGGTGCGCATGCACGTCGATGCCGATCCGCCCGACGCCTGGGCGCTGCGGCTCGAACTCGAGCGGCGCCACGTGCCCGGATCGCTGGCCGCGCTCGCCTGACGAAATGCGGCCAGATAGCCTGACCCTTTTTCGCGTCGAAAAATAAACCTGACCCCTTCTAATTTCCCTTTTCATTTCTTCACGAACGGATGATTAGATGCTGGCGTCCTGCGCCGGATCGGTGACAATGCGCCGATGAACCGTAGTCCCGGGGTAACGGCGCCCGGCGAGCGAACTGATGCCGGCGAAGACGCCGCCCTCGACGACCAGGACCTGCTCTTGGCGGCGCTCAGCTATGCGGCGGCGGCCGACGCCTACGTCGCGCAGGACCCGTGGTACGGACCACCACCGGTCCTGTCGCTCCTTGCGCGTTCGATCGATCTGACCCTCAAGGCCTACGCTGTGCACACCGGCGCCAGCGCCGACACGCTCAGGTACCAGCTCGGCGGCGACCTCGAGACGAGCCTCAGGTACGCGCTGGACCGGCGGCTCGTCGCGCCCGGTGGCGTGCTCGAGGAAGATCGGGCGGTGATACGCGGGCTGAACGCGTACCAGCAGCAGAAGCGCAGCGGCTGCCCGGAGGTCACGTCGCCGGATCTCCCGTGCACCGCCGCGGCTCGCGGCCTGCTCGATCGGCTGCTGCACGGCTGCTGCGTGGCGACCTGGGGTCAGGCCGGCTACCGCAACAAGGTCGCGGCAGGGCGCACGCCCGGGCTCACGATCGCCGCGCGCGCCATCTACCGCTTGAACGATGCGCCGGAGCGGCCCTCGCGACGCGTCGTGCGCGACGAGCTGGCCGACTAGCAGCATGGAAAAGACCCTCGGCCCGGGGTTCCCGTGGCAGGCACTCGATGGGACGAACGCCGAGGCGCTGCTCACGGCCCTGCGTGCGCAGGACCCGGACACCTATGCGGAGTGGAGCCTCGAGAACGCGCGGAAGGTGCGCCCGCCGTTCTATTCGCGCTTTACGCTGATCGAGCTTCGCCTGGCGCGCGACGGCTTACGGCGTGTGCGCTACGTCCTGGCGGCGCCCGACGCGCTGCTGCCTCTCACCGGCTCGTCCGGCTCGTTACACGCCGCCAACGAGGCCGAGAAGCTCTTCCTGCGCGACGTCGACGTGCTCGACTACCTGCGCTTCTTCGTGTTTTTCCTGCACGGCTCGGAAGGGCCGTTCACGATCGTCGAAAGCGAGGACGAGCTCGACCTGCCGGCCGGTGCCCCCGACGACGACGAGGTGAACCTCGTACGGTTGCGCTCGCGCGTGCGGCCGCTGCGCGTCGGCGGGCAGGATGGCCAGGGCCGCTCGCTCGTGCCCGCCACGATCGCCTACGACGGCACGCTGTGGCGCACGACGCTCGCCGTCGCGACCAGCGGTGAAGTCGAGATGATCGACGAGAAGGAGCCGGAGTCGCTCGGGTCGGTCGAGGTGCCTGTCTGCGCGTATCTCGACTCCCCCGAAGTGCAGGCAGCGAGCCGGCCCCCGGCCGCTGCGACCGCGGCCGCGGAAACTGCGGCGCCCGCGACTGCGGACGGCGCCGCGGCCGACACGGATCCCGCGCCGTCGATCGAGCCGGAACCCACTCTGCTCGATGAGACGGTGTCCGATCGCGACATCACCCGCGCCGTGGTGTCGGTGCTGCTCGCCGATGCGGTGCGGGAACGGATCGGCAACACGCTGCTGAAGCGGTTCAACTCGCAGACCCAGGCCGATGAGCCGATCGCACAGCTCGCCCGCTTCGTCACGGGCTCGCACCCGATCATCATCATCGAATCCGACATTCCATTCGTCGAGGACATCGTGGCGGGCCTGATCGAGCCCGGGCTCGGCGAGCCGGGCAAGCCGTCGGTGGACAGGGCGAAAGCGGTGTCGGGGGACGACCTGCGCTGCTTCCTCGATCTCTCGGGAATCGCGACGGGGGACTACTTCCTGATCTCCTTCCACGCGTACCGTTCGCTGTGGGACGCGGAATGGATGGGGCACGAGCTCGCGATCCACAGCTCCACCGTGCTGATCGGCTGCGACCGCCTGGTGGACGTCCCGGAGCCCCTGCGCCGCGTCGCCGACCTCGTGCTCACCCTGCCGCGCATCGACCGGCGCCTCTTCCCGCGGATCTTCATGCGCGCGTTAGGTGCACCGCCGCCTACCAACTGGGATCGCGGCGGGCCCGACTGGACGCGCTATCTCATCGCTGCGGACTTCCACGCCCCGCGGCGGCTCCGGCTCAGCCCTGCGCAGGCGGTGCAGTATCTCCGCCAGCGCGTGCGTACGCGGCTGCGACAGGTGTCGGCGGTGGATTCGCCCTCGCTCTCGAGCCTGCACGGGCTCGGCGAAGCACGCCAGGTCGCGGAGGACCTCATCGCCGACATCCGCGCGGCGCAGAGCGGGGCGATACCCTGGTCGGCGATCGACCGCGGGCTGCTGCTGGTCGGTCCGCCGGGCGTGGGCAAGACGACGCTCGCGCGGGCCATCGCGCGCGACTGCGGCGTGCGATTCATCGTGGCAAGCGCCGCGAACTGGCAGGCGGCCGGCGGGCTGGATGCGCACCTGCGCGCGATGCGCTCCGACTTCAACGAAGCGCGCCGTTACGCGCCCTCCATCCTGTTCATCGACGAGATCGACAGCGTGGGCAATCGCGCGCTCCTCACCGGTCCGAACGCGCAGTACCAGACCGAGGTCATCAACGCGGTGCTCGAGCAGCTCCACGGCTTCCATGCTCGCGAGCCGGTAGTGGTGATTGCGGCCACCAACAACGTCGAGATGGTCGACCCGGCCCTGCGGCGCGCCGGGCGGCTCGACCAGACCATCGTCATCCCGCTGCCGAACGTCGCAAGCCTGCAGCGCATGTTCGCCGACCGCCTCGCGCCGCACCGCAAGGACGGCAACCTGGCCGACGACGTCCGCGAGCGCGGCCTTGCGGAGCTCGCCTTCGGGCTCACCGGCGCCGATGTCGATTTCTTCGTGCGCGGCGCGGCGCGGCGCGCGCGCAAGCGCGGCCAGCCGATCAGCCAGGAGGACCTCGTCGCCGAGGTCACGCGCCGTCCGCGCGGTTCGCCGGAAACGCGGCGCAGGCCGCTCGAGGAGATGCGGCGCACGGCGGTGCACGAATCGGGCCACGCCGTGGTGCAGCTCACCAATCGGGGCGGCGACAACGACGTGGCGCTGGTGACCATCATTCCGCGCACCGACGGCTCGCTCGGCTTCGTCGCGACCATCCCGAGGGAGGGCAACGGGCTGACGCGCCGCTCGGCGCTCGAGCGCATCGAGACTGCGCTGGCCGGGCGCGCGGCCGAGGAACTGGTCTACGGTGCCGACGACGTCGGGCTGGGTGCCGGCGGACCGAGCACCAGCAGCGACCTTGCGGTGGCGACAGGCATCGCGACGCTGCTGGTGTGCCAGTCCGGTTTGGGCCACGATGGCGGTCTGCACTGGACCAGCGCACCGACGGTCGCGCAGACGCGCCAGATTGACCGGCTGCTCCGATCCGCCTACCGCTCGACGCTCGCGCGCCTCAAGACGCACCGGAGCCTGCTCGATCGCTTGACGGAGGCACTGGTGCAGGAGCAGGAGCTCGATCGCGGACAGCTCAAGGCGCTGCTCAGCTCGCACGGCGTGCAGCAGCCCGGACCACGCAGGCGGGCAGCAGCACGACCGGCCAATCGCAGGAGGCCGAACCCACGGAGACGCAGATGACGGAACAGGAGAACAAGGCAGTCATGACCTTCGCGCTGATGGCCGCATTCGCGGACGGCCTCAAGGACGAGCGCGAACGCGCAGCGGTCAAGCAGGTCGCCGACGCGCTGGGCTCGCAGGGCGGCGTCGACCTGCCCGCGCTGTACCGCGAGGTGCTGATCGCGAAGCCGGACCTGGCGCAGCTCGCGACGTTGCTGCAGTCGGAGGAGTCACGCCAGCTCGCCTACGAGATGGCAGTCGGCGTTTGCGATGCCGATGGCGCACAGGTGCCCGCCGAGAGGGATTTTCTCGGCCGGCTGGCGAAATCGCTCAACCTGCCCGTGACCGTCACGGGTGACCTCGACCGCCGTGCGGATGAGATGGCCCAGGCGGCGTCAGACGACACGGCCCGCAGTGGCGCAGATGCAGTGTCCGGCCCGGTGCTCGGCAAGGCCAGCGTGCCCGACGCCGAGATGGACCAGGTGATCCGAAAGGCCGCGATCACCAACGCGGCGCTCGAGTTGCTACCCGAAGGCCTGTCGTCGATGGCGATCATCCCGCTGCAGATGCGTCTCGTGTACCGCATCGGCAAGGCCTACGGCTATGAGCTCAACCGCGACCACGCCAAGGACTTCATCGCGACGCTGGGCGTCGGGCTCACCTCGCAGTATCTCGAGCAGTTCGGCCGCAAGCTCCTTGGCGGGCTCCTGGGCTCGCTCGGCGGCGGACTCGGCCGCTCGGTCGGCCGACAGACGGCGAGCTCCGGGCTGACCTTCGCGACGACCTATGCGCTCGGACGCGTGGCGCAGCGCTACTACGCCGGCGGCCGCAAGCTCGACGCGGCGACGCTGAAGGCGACGTTCGGCGAGATGCTTGCGGAGGCCCGCGGCCTCGCGCCGCGCTACCGTGACGAGATCGAGCAGCGCGCGGAGTCCATCAACCCGAAGGAGCTCGCCTCGCTGATCCGAGGCGTATGACGCGGCGCCTGGCCGGGATCAGGACCAGGTGACCGCGTGCAGCCGGTCCGGCTGCTCGAGGTGTGGCACGGCGTTGAACGCGACCAGGCGCGACCCCGAGCGTCCACGGACGATTTCCGTGATACCGGTGTTGCGGGTCTGCAGGTTCAACTGCACCGCCGCCTCGGCGTCCGCGCGCAGCAAGTCGGCAACGGCGCGGCCGATGACACCCCCGAGGTGACGATCAGCACGCGGGCATCGGCATGCAGGTCAGCGCACGCTGAGGCCAGAGCCGCATCCACCCGTGCACCGAAGTCCTGCCATGTCTCGCCCCCGTCGATGGGGCCGGCGTGCCGCGACCAGGCCAGGAGCGTGGTGCGCAGCGCGATGAAGTAAGCGCGTCGATCGCCCGCCGCCCGCAACCCGACGTCATCGCCACCACCGAACTGCCCGAGCAGCGGCGCCACGTCGTACTCGTTGAAACGTGCGTCGATCCGCGGTTCGCCGGGCGCGTCGAGTGCGTCGGCGAGCGCGCGCAGGGTCTCCCGCTGTCGCACGAGGCTGCCGGAGACGATGCGCGCGAAGCGCAGTCCCAGTGCCGCGAAGTGGGCGCCCAGCCACGCCGATTGCTGGGCACCGAGTGCGGTGATCGAGTCGTAGTTGCGCGCGAAGTCGGGTTGTGCGTGCCGGACGAGATAGAGGTAGGCCATGCGTAGCGCGCCCGACGTGCCTGTTTTCCGCCAGGCCGTGGCGGCGCGGCGGGCGGCAGTTTAACCTTGCGCCCGGCCGACCGGTCGCAAGGCGCGAACATGGCAGCACACGGCAGCGAGTTCAAGGCGAGCGGCGTCATCACGCTCACCAGCGACTTCGGGCTCCAGGATCCCTTCGTCGGTGTCATGAAGGGCCAGATCCTCGCGCGCTTTCCGGGCGCGACCATCGTCGACCTGACCCACGACGTACTCGCGCATTGGCCGGTCGAGGCGGGCTTCTGGCTGGCCCGATCCTTCCGCTACTTCCCGTCCGGGACCGTGCACGTCGCCGTTGTGGACCCGGGGGTGGGCGGGCCGCGCGCCATTGCCGTCGTCGAGGGCGGCGGGCACGTCTTCCTCGCGCCGGACAACGGACTGCTCGCGAACGTCGTCGAAGTCCTCGAAGCCCCCGTGCTGCGCCAGCTCGGCGACGGATTCATCGCATCACTCGGCGTGACCCGGCCAAGCGCAACCTTCCATGGTCGCGACATCTTCGCGCCCGTCGCCGCCGAGATCGCCGCGGGCCGCGCTGCGCTCGAGCGCGTGGGTGAGCGGGTCGATGAGCTCGTGCCGGGCTGGCTCGAGGCGCCCACCGTCGGGGCAGGGCAGATCACCGGAACGGTGGTCACGATCGACCACTTCGGCAATCTCATCACCAACATCGAAGGTGAGCTGCTGCACGCGCTTGCGCGGGCGCAGGTGCGCGTCGCCGGGCTGTCGATCGCGCTGCACCGCACTTACACCGACGTGCGGCCCGGCGACTACCTGGCGCTCGTCAATTCCTTCGGTGTGCTGGAGATCGCGCGGGCCGAGCAGAGCGCGGCGGAGGGGCTCGGGCTCGAACGCGGCGCACCTGTCACGGTCGTCCACAAGTAATTCATAAGCCGCTGCTTTTAAAAGAATTCCGGGTCTGGGGTGTCGCGCGTCGCCGCCGCGGCTGCCGGCCACCTTGCAGCGCAGCACGGAATAGTTGAGATGCAGCGAGATTCGTATATAGTTCGCAGCCCTGTGCCCGTTGTGCGGGCAGCGCGTTGAAAAGTCAGGGTTTTCTCAGAGTGTGACATGGAACGAGACGCGGAACACTTCGACCTCGACCAGGAGTTCACGGCGAGCGCTGAGGACGTCGACTACGACCGCTTCATCGAGCGTGTCGACCGTCGAAAACCCGTCGTGAAGCGCGGCAAGGCTGCCTGGAGCAAGCTCGAGGACGTACTGGCGGAGAAGCGCCTGCAGAAGGAACTCAAAGACTTCTTCGACGATACCTGAGCTCGGCAATCTCCCCGGCCCCTGACCCCGGGGGAGCCGGGCAATGCCCCCATCGGGCCGATCGGCAGACCGTCAGGACTCACTGCGGCGCCATGGCGAAATTCGGCTCTGAGCCAGTCGGCTCTGAGCCAATATTGTCAGGACACACTGCGGCGCCGTCGCCGCGCGGGGCCGCTCGATGAGCACCAATACCGATTCGCACTGGGTCGTCCTCAAGTTCGGCGGCACCAGCGTCTCGAGCGTCAGCAACTGGAAGAACGTCGCGTCGGTGCTGCATGCACGACTCGCCGAGGGCGTGCGCCCGGTGGTCGTTCACTCCGCGCTCACGGGTGTCACGGACCGGCTCGAGCAGCTCCTCGCAAGGGCGCCGTCGGGCGGTTGGGAGCAGGTCCTGGCGCAGATCGAGCAGCGGCACACGGACCTCGCGCGCGACCTGGGGATGGCGCTGCCCGCCGAGGTCGAGCGGCATTTCGCGGACCTGCGCCGGATGGCGTCCGGCGTACAGCTCATCGGCGAGGTGAGCGACCGCCTGCGCGCACGCGTCATGGCCGCGGGCGAACTGATGGCCACGCTCCTTGGCGCGGCTTTCCTGCGGACGCAGAACCTCGACGTCGAGTGGCTCGATGCGCGCACTTTGCTTCGCGCCGAGGAGCGCACCGGCGTCAACGAGCGCACCAACTTCCTCTCCGCCACCTGCAATTTCGAGCCCGATCCCGAGCTGCGGCGGCGCCTGTCGCGCGCCGGCACGGTTTACGTGACCCAGGGCTTCATCGCGAGCGACGCGCAGGGTGACACGGTGCTGCTCGGCCGTGGCGGCTCGGACACCTCCGGCAGCTACTTCGCCGCGAAGCTGGGCGCGCGACGACTCGAGATCTGGACCGACGTGCCGGGCATGTTCACAGCGAACCCGCGCGCCGTGACCGGCGCGCGCCTGTTGCGCTCGCTCGACTACGACGAGGCGCAGGAGATCGCGAGCAGCGGGGCGAGGGTGCTGCACCCGCGCTGCATCCTGCCCGCCAAGCAGTACTCGATCCCGGTCACGGTGCACGCGACGCAGATACCGGAGCTCGAAGGCACGGTCGTGACCGCGACCGGCGGCGAAGGTGGCGCGCGCGTCAAGGCGGTGTGCGTCAAGAAGGGGATCACGCTCGTTGCGATGGAGACGCTGGGCATGTGGCACGAGGTCGGCTTTCTTGCCGACGCGTTCTCGGTGTTCAAGAGCCACGGCCTCTCGGTCGACCTCGTCTCCACCTCCGAGACCAGCGTGACGGTGACGCTCGATCCCGCGGTCAACCTGCTCGAACCGCGCGCCGTCGAGCGACTGGTGACCGACCTGTCGCGCCTCTGCCGCGTCGAGATCATCGGCCCCTGCGCGGCCGTGAGCCTGGTCGGGCGCAACATCCGCGCCGTCCTGCACCGGCTGGGCGACGCGCTCGAGCTGTTCGAGGAGCAGAAGATCTACCTGGTCACGCAGGCTGCGAATGACCTCAACCTCACCTTCGTCATCGACGAGGAGCAGGGCGACCGGCTGGTGCGGCGGCTGCACGACCTGACCGTGCGACACGTGCCGTCGGACCGCGTGCTGGGGCCCACCTGGGAGCAGATCCACGGGCAGGGCGTGCCCACCGCGCCGGCGGCTGCGCCCTGGTGGCAGGCGCGCCGCACCGAGCTGATCCGCATTGCGGGCGAGCGCAGCTGTGCCTACGTCTACGAGCGGGCGGCGCTCGAGCAGGGCGCGGCGGAGCTCAAGGCGCTGCGCGGCATCGACCAGCTCCTCTACGCCGTCAAGGCCAATCCGCACCCGGAGATCCTGGCGGGATTCGCCGGGCTCGGGCTCGCCTTCGAGTGCGTGTCGCGCGGCGAGGTGGAGCGCGTGCTCGAGGCCGTGCCGGGCATCGCTCGCGAGCGGATCCTCTACACGCCGAACTTCGCACCGCGCGACGAATACGCCTGGGCGCTGGCCTCGGGCGTGCTGATCACGCTCGACAACCTGCACCCGCTGCGGCACTGGGGCGAGATGTTCCGTGGCCGGGACGTCCTCGTGCGCATCGACACGGGTTACGGGCGCGGCCACCACGATCATGTGCGGACGGCGGGTGTGCATTCGAAGTTCGGCGTGCCGCTGTTCGAGCTCGACGAGCTCGAGCGGCGGGTGTCGGCCCTCGGCGCGCGCGTCGTCGGCCTGCATGCGCACACCGGCAGCGGCGTGTTCGACGTCCGCAACTGGCAGGAAGTCGGCCAGCTCCTGGGCGGGCTCACCACGCGATTCACCGATGCGCGCATCGTCAATCTCGGCGGCGGCCTCGGCGTCCCGGAGAAGCCGGGGCAGGCGCCGGTCGACCTCGCGGCCCTGCAAGCGGTGCTCGATGAGCTTCGCAGCCGCTGGCCGAAGCTGCGGCTGTGGCTCGAGCCCGGACGCTATCTCGTGGCGCGTGCCGGCGTGCTCGTCGCGCAGGTCACCCAGCTCAAGGGCAAGGGTGCCGTGCAGTACGTGGGCGTCAGCACCGGGATGAACTCGCTGATCCGGCCGGCGCTCTACGGCGCGCACCACGACATCGTGAACCTGACGCGGCTCGGCGAGCCGGGCACCGAGGTCTATAACGTCGTCGGCCCGATCTGCGAGTCGGCCGATCACTTCGGGCACGAGCGGCTGCTGCCGCCTACGGAGGAGGGCGACGTGCTGCTGATCGCGAATGCCGGCGCCTACGGCCGCGCGATGAGTTCGTGGTACAACCTGCGCGAGCCGGCGCGCGAGGTGCTGGTGTAAACGGCGAGAAGGACGGCATGAGCTTGAGAGTCGGGTTCGTGGGCTGGCGCGGCATGGTGGGTTCCGTGCTGCTGGAGCGGATGCGGGCGGAGCGCGACTTCGACCTGATCGATCCGGTCTTCTTCAGCGCCTCGCAGCCGGGGGGCGCGGCGCCGGACGTCGGCCGGCGCGTGGCTCCTCTCGCGGACGCGAACGACATCGCGGCGCTCGCCCGGCTGGATGCGATCGTGAGTTGCCAGGGTGGTGACTACACGGCGGCGGTGCATCCGAAGCTGCGCGCTGCCGGCTGGCGGGGCTACTGGATCGACGCGGCGTCGAAGCTCCGCATGTCCGACGAGGCGATCATCATCCTCGACCCGGTCAACCGCGAGGTGATCGATGCGGGCCTTTCGGCCGGGTATCGCGATTTCATCGGCGGCAACTGCACGGTGTCGCTGATGATGATGGCGATCGGCGGGTTGCTTCGTGCGGGCCTCGTCGAGTGGATCAGCGCAGTCACCTACCAGGCTGCCTCGGGTGCGGGCGCGCAGAACATGCGCGAGCTCGTCGACCAGATGGGCGTCGTGCATGCGGCCGCCGCGAACCTGCTCGCCGACCCGGCGAGCGCGATCCTCGACATCGATCGCGCGGTTACGGGCGCGCTGCGCGGCGATGCGCTGCCCACCGCCCGGTTCGGGATGCCGCTCGCCGGCAGCCTGATCCCGTGGATCGACGCCGACCTCGGCAACGGGCGAAGTCGCGAGGAGTGGAAGGGCGGTGCCGAGCTCAACCGGATCCTCGGCCGGACGCGCGATCCGATTCCCGTCGAAAGCCTGTGCGTGCGCATCGGGGCGATGCGCTGCCACAGCCAGGCGCTGACCGTGAAGCTCACTCGCGATCTGCCGCTCGCAGAGATAGAGACACTGATCGCGGGCGGCAACGAGTGGGTGCGGCTGGTGCCAAACACTCGCGAGGCCTCGGAACGCGAGCTGTCGCCCGCGCGGGTGAGCGGACGGCTCGAGATCCCGGTCGGCCGCGTGCGCAAGGCGGCGATGGGTGGCGAATACCTCACCGCGTTCACGGTCGGCGACCAGCTGCTGTGGGGCGCCGCCGAACCGCTCCGCCGCATGCTGCGCATCGTCCTCGCACACGAAAATTGGCTCGGAGCCAGATATAAGTCGTGTCACAAAAAGCGGCTAAGTATCTGATCATTATAAGTATATGTCCTAGCGATTGTCGCCGGGTGACTCGGCGCGGCGCAATGCTGCCTCTGAGGCCGGTGTTCAGAAAATTCGGCTCCGAGCCAATTTTCTTGGCGTTGCGCTGCTTTTGCTCTGCTGGCTGCGCGCCGGCGCCGGTCCGTGAGGCCGGCGAGCGCTACGACGTGCTGATCCGCAACGGCGTCGTCTACGACGGCAGCGGCGCGCCGGGTAAGCGTGCCGACGTCGGCATCCGCGGCGATCGCATCGCCGCACTCGCGGATCTCGGTCGGGCGAGCGGCACGATCGAGATCGACGCCGCCGGGCAGGCGGTCACGCCGGGCTTCATCAACGTGCTCTCCTGGGCCAACGAGTCGCTGATCATCGACGGTCGCGGCATGAGCGACATCAAGCAGGGCGTGACGCTCGAGATCTTCGGCGAGGGCGAATCGGGCGGCCCGCTCAACGAGGTCATGAAGGCCGACCTGCGCAAGCGCCAGCGCGACTACACCTATGACATCGACTGGACCACGCTCGGCGGTTATCTCGAGTCTCTCGAGCGCCGGGGCGTGTCGCCCAACGTGGCGTCGTTCGTCGGTGCGACGACCGTACGCGTCCACGAGCTGGGAGAAGTCGACCGGGCGCCGAATGCAGAGGAACTTGCCCGCATGCAGGAGCTCGTGCGCGAGGCGATGCGTGAGGGCGCGCTCGGCGTCGGCAGCTCGCTGATCTACGCGCCGGCATTTTTCGCCGAGACGGCCGAACTCGTTGCACTTGCCCGTGCCGCGGGCGAGTCCGGCGGCGGTTATGTCTCGCACATTCGAAATGAAAGCTCCACCCTCGGGCAGGCCATCGACGAGTTCATCCGGATCACGCGCGAAAGCGGCGTCCACGGCGAGATCTACCACCTTAAGGCAGCAGGCGAGTCGAACTGGCCCAAGATGAGCGAAGCGATCGGAAAGATCGAGCGAGCGCGTGCGGCCGGGTTGCCGGTCACGGCGAACATGTATACCTACACCGCCGGTGCCACGGGGCTCGACGCCGCGATGCCGCTCTGGGTGCAGGAAGGCGGGCTCGACGCGTGGGTGGCGCGGCTCAAGGACCCGCAGCTGCGCGCGCGGGTCATCGCCGACATGCGCAACCCACCGGCCGGCGAGGAGAACCTGTACCGGCGCGCCGGCTCGAATGACCGGGTCAAGTTCATCGGCTTCAAGGACCCGAAACTGAAGCCGCTGACTGGCAAGACGCTCGCCGAGGTCATGGCGATGCGCGGCACGAGCGCCGAGGACACGATCATCGATCTCGTGATCGAGGATCATTCCCGCGTCGACACCGTGTATTTCCTGATGAGCGAGGACAACGTCCGTCTCGGCATCGCCCAACCCTGGGTCAGCTTCGGCTCCGATGCGCAGGCCCTGGCGCCGGAGGGCGTGTTCCAGAAGTCGAGCTACCACCCGCGCGCCTACGGCAACTTCGCGCGACTGCTCGGCAAGTACGTGCGCGAGGAAAAGATCCTGCCGCTCCCGGAAGCGATCCGCCGCCTGACGCGTCTGCCGGCGTCGAACTGGAAGCTCGAGGGCCGTGGCTGCATCGACCCCGGCTGCTTTGCCGACGTCGTGGTGTTCGATCCGGCGACCATCATCGACCACGCGACGTTCGACGCGCCGACGCGCTACGCCAGCGGCGTCGCGCACGTACTGGTGAACGGCGTGGCCGTCCTCAGGGATGGCGAGCACACCGGTGCTACGCCCGGGCGCGTCGTTCGCGGTCCCGGCTGGGACGGCAAGACCACCGCGTGGCGGCTGCGTACCGGCCCGCCCGACCAGGACTAAGAGGGGACAGGTTTATTTTCGGTGGATCTGCGGATGCCTGGAGCTGTGGCTCGTCCCACTGCTAAGAAGCGGCGACCCGCGGAGGTTGTGGCGCCGGCGTTGAGACCGCTTCGCGTGCTCGGCATCGCCGACGTCCGGGCGCGGTTCGAACAGGCACTCGAATCCAGTGACGGTGTCGCCGGTGCGCACTGCATACACGAGCTGTGGATGCGCAATGAGATGCCCATGCAGATCGAGTCGATGCTCGGGCGGCTCTGGGATCGCGCGGCGGCTTCGATTCCGGACTGGCTGCCGATGCGGTACATCGACTGGCTGCCACGGGCGTATGAGGTGGCTGCGCGGTTCAAGGGCGAGGGCCGGGGCCGGTCGAACGTGTACCTGGTGCTGCTGGATTACAGCGATGGCCCGCGCGAACAGTACGGTGTCTATGTCGGGATGAGCCGCTACTCGGCGTCGCAGCGGTTCGACCAGCACAAGGCAGGGATCCGCGCGGCAGGAAGCGTATTGAAGCGCGGCCTCGAGGTCCTCACGGGACCGGTGATGCATCTGTGCAGGATTCCGCGCGCCGATGCGGAACGTATCGAGGTCGAGCTCGCTGAAGCATTGCGAGCTGAGGGGCTACTGGTCAAGGGTGGGCATTGAGCGAAGGGGGCAACACGCGGCGGCGCAGGTGATGTGACGGACATGTCGCGCGGCAACGAACCGCAGCGTACCACTGGCCGAGTTCGGCGGCCGTACGAGGTACTTCCGACCAGACGAACCTGACCGCACATTTTCCTGCCGTCCGTCGTTGTCCGGCACGGCCTGTCGGGCATGTCCGACAGTCTGCCGGTCGAGCGGCTGCTAGGGTCCCGCCGGTGTGCAGCGAGCTTTGCTTACGTGCCGATTTACAAAGGGCCGAGAGCAAAGTTATCGCTGGCAAGCAGCAGGTTACCGCGCAAATTGAGGCAATCGCTTGGAGTTCGTCGGGCAGGGGTAGCCCATCGGGACCTTTACTACAAAGGTGTCCACCGCCGTCCTCTGCTAAGCCGAATGTCGAGGATCCCTGAGCACATTCTTGAGCGCCCGCTTTGCGTTCCTTGTAAAAAATCCAGCGACAGTAATGTCATCGCCAGACAAGGAGAGTCCGATTCATGAACGTTATTCAGACCCGACTCCGGCTGATGGTCGTAACTTTATTCGTGCTTCTAGGCGCGAGCGTCCTCACGGCGATGAAGTTCTAGATTGGAACGCGATCCTCGAACGGACGGTGGCATCGACGCCGCATTTCCTTCAATCTCGCTCGGCTGCCATCGTGCAGCTCGCCGTCTTCGAGGCGGTGAATGCGATCGTCAGGGATTACGAGCCGTATCTCGGTACTGTCGATGCGCCTCCGTGGGCATCTGCTGAAGCCGTTACGGTGGCCGCGGCCCACAGCACGCTTCTGGCATTCACCCGAATCGACTGCCATGCTCACGCCGAGCGGGCCGATGATAGCGGCCATCCCGGACGGCGCGGGCAAGGATGCCGGAATCGCGGCTGGCGAGGCCGCCGCAGATGCAATTCTCTCCTGCGAGCAAACGACGGCTGGAACGTCGTAGTGCCATATACGCCGCTGACCGATCCTGGGCACTGGCGGCCGACGCCGCCAGCCTTCCTGCCTGCCGCGTTCGTCGGGTGGGGTGACGTGACGCCCTTCGCCATCCATGACAGCGCGCGATTTCGTTTGAATCCGCCGCCCTTGCTCCACACAGCGAAGTACGCGAAGGATTACGAGGAGGTAAAGGCGGTCGGCGGCGTTATCAGCACGAGCCGGCCGGCAGACCGGGCTGACGTCGCGCGCTTCTACGCAGCCGTCTTACCGATGCCGCTCTGGCCGGCAGCCGCGCGCCAAGCGAGCGCAGCGCAGGGGGAGAGTCTCGGAAAATGCGCGGGAGTTCGCCTGGCTCAAGATGCGGTCTGTGACGGCCTCATCGCGTCGATGAAGATGAAATACCACTACAACTTCTGGCGTCCTGCGACTGCGATTCGCGAAGGCGACACCGACGGGAACCGGCGGACGGTTCCGGATGGCGGCTGGGAATCATTTGTGTTCACACCGTCATATCCAAGTTATCCGGGAAACCACGCCACTGCCGCGGGCGCCGCCCGCGCGGTGCTTGAGCATGTCTACGGTCGTGACGGGCATCTCATCACGCTGACGAGTCAAGCGGTGCCCGACGTGGTGTTGCAATACACGTCGTGGGAACAGATCACCGATGACATCACGACGCCCGCATCTATGGCGGAGTGCACAAGCGGTTGACGAGGATGTGCGTGCGCGCCTGGGACGGCAGGTCGGCAAGACGTGCTCCAGAACATGCTCCGTTCTGTGTCTGAGCGATAGGTTGACACGAGCCGTGGAGGGAGGGATGTCGGGAGGGTGGTCCTTTCCGCTCCTGCTCGGCGCCGACAAATGGCCCTGTCCTCTTACTCTTTGGCCTCGTGGCGTGACTGGAGTTCGTCGACGACGCGAGCAGCCGACAGTCCACGCACTTGAGCAGCAGCAGCAGGTGGTAGAGCAGGTCGGCGCTCTCGGCGACCACGGCGTCGTCGTCGCGGCTCACCGCCGCCAGCGCGAGCTCGACGCCTTCCTCGCCCAGCTTCTGCGCGATCCGTCCAGGGCCCTCGCCGCACAGCCGCGCCGTGTAACTGCCTTCCGGCCGCTCCTCGATCCGCTGCGCGATGATCGCCTCGAGGTCGGCGAGAAACGCGAGTCCCTCGGCGGGCGTCGGCGCCGCCGACGCAAAGCAGGAGTCCGTGCCCTTGTGGCAGGTCGGCCCGACGGGCTCGGCCAGCACCAGCAGCGCATCGTCGTCGCAGTCCGATGAGACATCGACGACGTCCAGGTAGTGCCCGGTGGTTTCGCCCTTGGTCCAGAGGCGCTGCCGACTGCGGCTGTAGAAGACGACCCGACCGCCACGGAGCGTCAGCTCGAGCGCCTCGGCGTTCATGTAGCCCAGCATCAGCACCTTGCCGCTGCGCGCATGCTGCACGACGACGGGCAGCAGGCCGCCGCCCTTGTCCCAGGCGAGCGACCCGGGTATCCACCGGTTTCACGGCCTCACCTCGATCCTGCGCTCGCGCAGGTAGTGCTTGAGGTCGGCGATCGCGATGGCGCCATCGTGAAACACGCCTGCCGCCAGCGCGCCGTCGACGTTGGCAATCGAGAAGGCATCGGCAAAGTGCTCGGGCCGGCCGGCGCCACCCGAGGCGACCAGCGGCACCTGGCAGATGCCGCGCACCTCCCCGAGCTGCTCGAGGTCGTAGCCCTGCCGCACGCCGTCGCTCGCCATGCAGTTGAGCACGATCTCGCCCGCGCCGCGTTCCTGCGCCTCGCGTACCCAGTCGAGCGTGCGCCGCGCGGTGTTGCGAGTGCGGGTCGGATCGCCCGTGTACTGCTGGACCAGCCACTGACCGTCCTGTCGCAGGCTGTCCACGCCGACCACGACGCACTGCGCGCCGAACCGGCGGGCCAGCTCCCCGATCAGCGCCGGGTCGGCGAGAGCGGGCGAATTGACCGAGACCTTTTCCGCGCCCGCGGCGAGCACGTACTCGGCGTCGGCCACCGAGCGAATGCCTCCCGCCACGCAGAACGGGATGTCGAGCATGCGCGCCACGCGCGTCACCCAGCGCCGGTCGACGCTGCGCCCTTCGGGGCTGGCCGTGATGTCGTAGAACACGAGCTCGTCGGCGCCCTGTGCGCGATAGCGCGCCGCGAGCGCAAGGATGTCGCCGACGACCCGGTGGTCGCGGAACCGGACGCCCTTGACGACCACGCCATCGCGCACGTCGAGGCAGGGGATTATGCGTTTTGCAAGAATGGCCCGAGCTCCTCCGCGGGCAGCCGCTCCTCGAGCAGCGCGCGCCCGCTCACGACGGCCGATACGCCGGCCGCGCCGAGCGCCCGCAGGTCCGCGACATCGCGCACGCCGCCGGAGGCCTGCCAGGCGATGCCGGGAAACCGCCTCACCGCGGTCTCGTACAGGCCGACATTCGGGCCGGCGAGCGTACCGTCGCACTCCACGTCGGTGCAGAGCACATGCCGGAGCGGTGTCTCGCCGTAACCGTCCACCGGATCATCCAGGATCTCCCACAGGGTGCGCCCGGTCTCGCGTTCCCAGCCGTGGCTCATCAGCATCGGCCGCCCCTGGTCGTGGCGCACGTCGAGCGCGAGCACGATGCGCTCGGGACCGAACAGCCTAAGCCAGGGCCGTACGTCGCGCGGGCGCGTGACGGCAAGGCTGCCGAGGACGACGCGCGCGACACCCAGCGCGAGAAGCTCCGCCACGGCGTCCTGCGAGCGGACTCCACCGCCGACCTGCAGCCGGACGGTGTCGCAGCTCGCGAGCTCCGCGATCAGGTCCCGGTTCGCCGGCAGGCCCTCACGCGCGCCGTCCAGGTCGACGACGTGCACGGTGGCGGCGCCCAGCGACCGGTACCGTTCGAGCAACTGCGTCGGCACGCTCGAGTACCGTGTCTCGGCGTCGAAGCGACCCCGGAGCAACCGCACGCAGCGGCCACCGCGCAGGTCGATGGCAGGGATCAGCTCCATGCGGGCAGACTCAAGAAATTCGCAAGCAGTCGCCGGCCGACGCCTGCGGAACGCTCGGGGTGAAACTGCGTCCCGAAGAAATTCCCGCGCTGCACGACAGCCGCGAACTCGCCGCCGTAATCGCAGGTCGCCAGCGCCTCCTCGCCGGGAGCCACGGCGAAGCCGTGCACGAAATAGGCGTAGTCGCCGTCCGCAATGCCTGCCGTGAGCGGCGACTCGCGCCGGAGCGAGAGCTGGTTCCAGCCCATGTGTGGTACCGGGCGACCGGGCGCCGCGGCGAGGCGTTGCACGCGGCCCGGGATCACGCCCAGGCAGGACACGTCGTCTTCGGTGCTCGCCTCGTAGAGCAACTGCATGCCGAGACAGATGCCGAGCACCGGCTGGGTCAGCGTCGGCAGCAGCTCGGCGAGGCGCTGGGTGCGCAGGCGCTGCATGGCGTCGCCCGCGGCGCCGACGCCGGGCAGGATCACGCGCGGCGCGGCGCGCAGCTCGAGCGGGTCGCTCGTGAGCCGCGCGGCGACACCGAGGCGCTCGAGCGCGTAACGGAGCGAGGCGATGTTCGCGCCGCCGCTGTCGACGATGGCCACGGGTTCCATGCGGCCCTACAGCGACGCCCTTGCTGCTGGGCAGGTCGCTGCCCTCAATGCGGAACGCCTGGCGCAGCGCACGCCCCACGCCCTTGAAGCAGGCTTCGACCATGTGATGCGTGTTCTCGCCCTGCACGGAGAGGTGCACCGCCGCGCCCAGGCTCTCGCGCCAGCGAGCGGAAGAAATGCGGCACGAGCTCGGTCGGCAGCCCGCCGATCGCCTCGCGATTGAAGCGTCCTTCGAAGACGGCATATGGCCGGCCGGACAGGTCGATCGCGACCTGCGCGCGGGCCTCGTCCATCGGCAGCAGGAAGCCGTAGCGCGCGATGCCGCGCTTGTCGCCGAGCGCCTGGCGCAGCGCCTGGCCCAGCGCCAGCGCGCAGTCCTCGACCGTGTGATGCTCGTCGATTTCCAGGTCGCCCTTGCACTCGAGCTCGAGCGCGAATCCGCCGTGACGCGCGACCTGCTCGAGCATGTGATCGAAGAAGCCGATCCCGGTCGCGATCCGGATCGGTTCCGTGCGGTCGAGATCGACGGCGACAGCGATGTCGGTTTCCCGGGTCTTTCTCGATACTCTCGCCGCGCGAGCCGGGCGCGCGAGGCGACGTGCCACGGCCGCCCAGGTCTCGTCCGCGCCGCCGCTCTTGCGCACGCGCAGCCCGCCTACACCGAGATTAGCCGCGAGCTCGAGATCGGTGTCGCGGTCGCCGACGACGTAACTGGCCGTGCGATCGATGACCTGCGAAGCGAGGTAGTCGCGGAGCAGCCCGGTGCGGGGCTTGCGGCAGTCGCAGCCGTCCTCGGCGCGGTGCGGGCAGAAGAACTCCGCGTCGAAACGGACGCCCTGGGACTCGAGCAGTGCGCGCAGGTAATCCTGCGGCTCGCGGAACGCCGCTTCCGGGAAGGACGGCGTGCCGAGCCCGTCCTGGTTGCTGACCAGCACGAAGCGGAACCCCGCGTCGCGCAGCGTGAGCAATGCCGGTATCACGTCCGGCATGAGCCGGAGCTTCGCCAGGCTGTCGACCTGCTCGTCGGCCGGCTCCTCGATCAGCGTGCCGTCGCGGTCGATGAAGAGAACGCGCGCAGCGCTCATTGGGCAACCTTCCAAACGGTTGAGGCGATGAGGCTTTTTCGTGCAGGTCTCATGCACGCTCCAGCGCGCCGAGCAGCCGCTCGTTCTGCTCAGGCGTCCCGACCGTGAGCCGCAGGCAGTGCGGAAGCAGGGGGTTGCTCGTCAGGTCGCGCACCAGCAAGCCCGCGTCGGAGGCGACGGCGAGCGCGGATTGCGGCTCAGCGAACTCCACCAGCAGGAAGTTCGCGTCCGAGGGCAGCACGCGGCGCACGCCGGGGAGCGCCGCGAGCCTCGTCCGCATCCGCTCGCGCTCTTCGAGGAGCGTGGCGATCCGCGCGGCCGCCTGCGCCCGCTGCGGTCCGGCGGTGAGCTGCATCACCGCCTCGACCGAGGAGGCCGGCAGGGCGTAGGGCGGAATGATGCGGGCCAGGAGCGCAACGATCGCTTCGGAGGCGAGCAGCGCGCCGCAGCGCGCGCCCGCGAGCGCATAGGCCTTGGACAGCGTGCGCAGCAGCACGAGGTTCGGGTGCTGCGCCAGCTTCGATGCGAGGCTGGTCCGGGTTGCGAACTCGATGTAGGCCTCATCGACCACGACCAGCGCATGCGAGGCGAGGGCGCGGCAGACCTCGAGCATCGCTTCCTCGTCGAGCAGGTTTCCCGTGGGGTTGTTGGGCGAGCAGAGAAACACGAGCTTCGCCTTGCGCCCCGCTGCGATGGCCGCCGCAACGTCGACGCCGAAATCGGGCGCACGCAGCGGTACCTCGATCACGCCGGCGCCCTGGATGCGCGCCGCCACCCGGTAGAACCCGAAGGTCGGCGGGCAGACGACGACCTGGTCCTGGCCAGCGCGGCAGAACGCGCGCACGAGCAGATCGATCGCCTCGTCGCTGCCGCGACCGGCGAGTATCCGGCTGGCGGGCAGCGCGTAGAGCTGCGCGAGCCGCTCGAGCAGCACGCGCGGCTGCGGCTCGGGATAGCGGTTGAGCCCGGCGATGCTGTTGTCGCCGCTCGCGCGCCACGGCATCTCGTTGGCATGCATGCGCTCGAGCGACGGGTTCCACGCGGCGTGCTGGTAGGGCGTGAGCTCCAGGATGTCCGGGCGGGCGAGCGCGAGAACGTCGCTCATGTCACGGCCCCCTCGAGCGCGCGCAGGCGCACGTTGACGGCGTTTGCGTGCGCCTCGAGGCTTTCCAGGCGCGCAAGCACCACGGCCGTGCCGGCGAGCTGTTTGAGGCCCGCCGGTGTCGCTTCCTGGACGGTGACGCTCTTGACGAAGTCGGAAACGCCCAGACCGCTGCAGGCGCGCGCGTGGCCGCCGGTCGGCAGCACGTGGTTGGTGCCGCTGCAGTAGTCGCCGAGCGTCTCGGGGGTCCAGGCGCCGAGGAACACCGAGCCGGCGTTGCGTACTCTCGCGAGCCAGCGCCGGGGCTCGCCGATCTGCAGGATGAGGTGCTCCGGCGCGTAGTCGTTGCTGACCTCGAACGCCGTCTCGAGATCCGGTACCTGGATCACCCGGGCCGCGGAGAGCGACCGCTCGGCGATGTCGCGGCGCGGCAGGCCGGCAAGCTGGCGCCCGACCGCCGCGATGCACTCGGTCGCGAGCCGCCGCGAGGTCGTCACCAGCAGCACCTGCGCATCCTCGCCATGCTCGGCCTGTGCGAGCAGGTCGGCCGCGACGAACTCGGGCCGGGCATCGTCGTCGGCGATCACGAGCACCTCGGAGGGCCCGGCCGGCAGGTCGATCGCCGCGCCCGCGGCGTCGGCCGCCACCAGCTGCTTCGCCGCGGTCACCCATGCATTGCCCGGACCGAAGATCTTGTCGACCCGCGGCACGGACTCCGTGCCGTAGGCCATCGCCGCGATGGCCTGTGCGCCACCGAGCTTGAACACCTGCGAGACGCCGCACTGCCGCGCCGCGACCAGCACGGCCGGGTCGGCCGAACCGTCGCGCCGCGGGGGCGTGCAGACGATGCGGCGCGGGCAACCTGCGAGGCGCGCGGGGACGGCCAGCATGATCGCGGTCGAGGGCAGCGGCGCGCTGCCCGCGGGAACATAGAGTCCGACCGACGAGAGCGGCACGTCGATGCGCTCGCAGACGACGCCCGGTGCGGTCTCGACGCGCAGCGGAAAGGTCGTCTGGACCTCGTGAAAGCGTGTCACCGACTCGATCGCGCGGGAGATCGCCGAGTGCTGCTCGGCCGTCAGTGCCGCGCTCGCGGCCTCGAATTCCGCCTGTTCGACCGCGAAGCGCGGCCACGGACGCGCCGTCGAACCGCCGGGTCAATTCGCGCAGCGCCGCGTCGCCCCGCGCGCGGACGGCCGCGACGAGCGCGCGCACGGATTCGCGGAGTTCCTCCGGGTCGACCCGCGCGGGCCGGGAAAGCGCCTCGAGGCGCTCCGCCGCGGACAGGCCGGACCAGTCGAGCTGGGCGAGGCGAACGTTCATGCGAGCATCTTCTCGACCGGCACGACGAGCACGGCGCTCGCGCCGGCGGCCTTCAATCCCTCGAGCGTTTCCCAGAAGACGTTCTCGCGGCAGACGGCGTGCACGGCGACCCGGTCGCCGCACCCCTCGAGCGGAATCACGGTCGGGTACTCGCTGCCCGGCAGCAGCCGCCGAATCTCCGGCAGGGCCGCGCGCGGCGCGTGCAGCATGATGTACTTGCTCTCGCGCACCTGCTGTACCCCGTCGATGCGCAGGAGGAGCCGGCGGAGCCACGCGGCTTTCTCCTCGCACAAGGCCACCGGCGTGCGGATCAGCGTCGCCTCGCTTTCGAGCACGGTGGCGACCTCGCGCAGGTGGTTAGCCGCGAGCGTCGTGCCCGTCGCGACCAGGTCGCAGACCAGGTCCGCGCGGCCGAGGCGCGGGGCGATCTCGACGGCGCCGGACAGGGTGACGATCTCGGCGTCGATGGCGCGCTCCCGCAGGAAGTCGGACAGCACGGCGGGGTAGGTCGTGGCGATTCGTCGCCCGGCGATGCTCGCGAGACCCGCGTAGCCGAACTCCTGCGGCACGGCGAGCGCCAGGCGGCAGCGCCCGAAGTCGAGCCGCTGGATCAGCTCGAAGCTCGCGGCGCCGCGCGACGCGTTCGCGAGCCGGCGCTCCTCGATGACGTTGAAGCCCACGATGCCGAGGTCACAGATGTCCTCGGCGACGAGGTCCGGGATGTCGTCGTCGCGCACGAGGAGCACGTCGAGCGGCATGTTCTCGCCGTAGCACATCAGCTGGTCCCTGCCGCGGCTGTACTTGAGCCCGCAGCGCACCAGCAGGTCGAGGGAGTTCTCGGTCAGCCGGCCGGACTTCTGGACGGCGATCTTGAGACGCGGGCCGCCGTCCATGTCACCGACCGTCCAGCCGGCGCGCGGCAAGCGCATACCCGCCGTTGCCCGACGACAGGTATCGGGCCACGCGGCCCACAGTGGTCACGCTGACGCCGGTGTGCCGCTGGATCTCCCGGTAGGGCATGCCCTGCTGCAGCAGGCCCACGACCGCCCAGCGGTCGGCCAGGGCCTGCAGCTCCGCCGGCGTGCAGAGGTCGCGGAAGAAGGCGCGGCACTCCTCGATCGAGCGCAATGTGAGAATGGCCTGGAACAGCCCGCGCTCGGCCGCCGCCTCCTGTCGGGAGCTCAGGCCCTTGTGACTCTTCATCTTCCCATCTTCCCGTGCCAATGTATTAACGCGCTAGTACACTATTACATCGGGAGGGGTAGTGCAAGCTGCCACTTTTTCCCTTAGACTGGCCTCGCTCATCGAGACCGGCTGAGGGACTGGCCCAGCGACGCCGGGGCAACCGTCGGGACCGACCGTCCGAAAAGGTGCCAACTCCACGGGGACGTCAGTCCGCCGAAAGATGAGTTGTCGCTCGCCCGCCGCCATCGCGGTGGTTGCGGTGGCGGCAACCGTCAAGCGGCGGGGAGTGCTCGGGGCCATCCGGCCGGAAGGCCGCCAGCTAAGGATCCGTCCACTCAATGTCCGCCGTCGCATCTGGAATCGACGCGCCAGAATCCTCCCCCGCCGAGACCCTCGTCGCGGACGGGGTGAGCGATGGCGTTTTCGAGCTCGACGAGGGGCTGACTCTCGAGCACGGCGGCCGCGTCGCGCCCCTCCGCATCGCCTGGCGGATCGTGGGCCCGGCGACCGGGCCGGTCGTCGCCGTCATGGGTGGCATCTCGTCCGGGCGTATCGTCTGCGACTCTGCGGGGACGCACGGGTGGTGGGGCGAGATCGCAGGACCCGGCTGTGCGCTCGACACCGAGAAGTTTCGCGTGCTCGGCATCGACTTCCTCGGTGGCAGCCATGACACCAGCGGTCCCGCCCCCGGCGAGTGTTTTCCCAGCGTGAGCTCCTACGACCAGGCGCTGGTCCTCTCTCGCGTGCTCGACCGCGCAGGCATAGCCCAGCTCGCGGGCTGCATCGGCGCGTCGTACGGCGGCATGGTGGCGCTCGCCTTCGCTGAGCGTTTCCCCGACCGACTGCGACACGCCGTCGTGATGAGCGCCGCGCACCGGGCGCACCCGATGTCCACGGCCTGGCGCAGCGTGCAGCGGGCGATCGTGCGCTACGCGCTCGCGAACGGGGAAGGGGCGCGTGGGCTCGCGCTTGCGCGGGCGCTCGCGATGGCGACCTATCGCTCCTCGCGCGAGTTCGAGGAGCGCTTTACGGGGCCCGCAGAGCCCGGCCCAACCGGATTCCGCTTTCCGGTCGAGTCCTATCTGCTCGCCCGCGGCGAGAGTTACGCGGCGCGTTACAAGCCGGAGTCCTTCGTCTGTCTTTCCGAGTCGATCGACCTGCACCGAGTCGATCCGGCCGCCATCCGGGTTCCAGTCACGCTCCTGGCCGTGGTCGAGGATCAGCTGGTGCCCATCGCCGACGCCCGGGCTTTGCGTGATGCGCTCGGCGGCGGCTGCCGCCTGGTCGAGATCAGCTCGACATTCGGGCACGATGCATTCCTGAAGGAGCAAGCAGTGCTGCGCGACCTCTTTGCGCAGGCGCTGTCCGACACATGAGCGAACGATCGACAGAGACGACCCGCACGGTGCGAGCGGCACTCGAGACCGACAGCCAGTTTGGCGCCGTCGTTCCACCCATCCACCTCACCTCCACGTTTGCCTTCGCGGGCTACGGCCAGAAGCGCGCCTACGACTATTCGCGCTCGGGCAACCCGACACGCGATGCGCTCGCGGGCGCCCTGGCCGACCTCGAGGGCGGCGCCGGATCCGTCGTGACGTCCTCGGGGATGGCGGCCGTTACGCTGGTCGCACAGCTCTTCCGCCCGGACGAGCTCGCCGTCGTCCCGCACGATTGCTATGGCGGCACCTATCGGCTCTTCAATGCCCTGCACGAGCGCGGCGCCTTGCGCGTACGCTTCGTGGACTTCGGACAGCCGGGCGCGCTTGAATCGGCGCTCGGGGAACGGCCGGCGCTGCTGTGGATCGAGACGCCGAGCAACCCGTTGCTGCGCATCGTCGACATCGCGCGGGCGGCGCGCGCGGGGCGGGCGGCGGGCGCGCTGGTCGTGGCGGACAACACCTTCCTGTCGCCGGTCTGGCAGAAGCCCCTGGCGCTCGGCGCGGAGGCGGTCGTGCACTCCACGACCAAGTACCTGAACGGCCACAGCGACGTCGTCGGCGGCGCGGTGATCGCGGGCAGCCGCGAACTGCACGAGCGGCTCGCATGGTGGGGCAACTGCATCGGCGCAACGGGCGCGCCCTTCGATGCGTACCTGACGCTGCGCGGGCTGCGGACTCTGCACGCGCGGATGCGGGCACACGGAGAGAATGCAGCACGAGTGTCCTCCATGCTGGCGGCGCATCCGGGCGTGGCGAAGGTCCACTATCCCGGCCTGCCGCAGCACCCGGGCCACGCACTTGCGCGCGAGCAGCAGCAGGGCTTCGGCGCGATGGTCAGCTTCGAGCTCGACGGCGGGTTGGCGCAGGTGCGCGCGTTCCTCGGTGCGCTGAAGCACTTCTCGCTCGCGGAGTCGCTGGGTGGCGTCGAGAGCCTGATCGCGCACCCGGCCAGCATGACGCACGCGGCGATGGCGCCGGAAGCACGCGAGCGCGCCGGCATCACCGACAACCTGTTGCGCCTGTCGATCGGCATCGAGGATGGGGACGACCTGGTGCGCGACCTCGAGCAGGCACTGGCAGCATCGCGATGACGGACAAAAAAAAGAAGGCCGGCGGTTACGCCGGCCTTCTGGGACGGGACCCGAGCAGCCTCAGTCCGTGAGGCTCTGACTAACCCGACTCAAGTCCGCATCACTCGTCGCGAAATCAGCCCTGGGACCAGGGCGGCAGGCGGGGCACGCCTGCGGGGCGCAGTATAACGCCGGCTTTTCGACGGTTGTACAGCCGAAATTCGGCTCGGAGCCGAATTATGTCAGCCTGAGGAAAGTGTCGTAACTCGCTGATTCTCCGAGGCGTCTGTTTGCACTGCAAGAGCGGGCGCAAGAGCTACCTAGCCGCGCCGGGTTGCTTTCCGGTCCCGAACCGGCGCCAGCCCGGAAATTCGGCTCTGAGCCGAATTATCAGAGGCGGCGAATGACCTCGTCGCCGGCGGCGGCGGAGCCGACGGACTCGACGCCTGGCTTGGCGATGTCCGCCGTACGCGCGCCGTGCGCGAGCGCCTCCGCGACTGCGGTCTCCACGACGCGCGCTTCGTCCGCAAGCCGCAGCGAATGGCGCAGCAGCAACGCGGCACTCAGTATCGCGCCATAGGGATTGGCGATACCGCGCCCGGCGATGTCGGGCGCCGAGCCGTGTATCGGCTCGTACACGCCGAGCGTGCCCGTACCCAGCGACGCCGACGGCAGCAGCCCCAGCGATCCGGCGAGCATCGCGGCTTCGTCCGTGAGGATGTCGCCGAACATGTTCTCCGTCAGGAGTACGTCGAAGTGTCGCGGAGCGCGCAGCAGGTGCATCGCCGCCGCGTCGACCAGCATGTGTTCGAGAGAGACTTCCGGGAACTCCTGGCGCAGGACTCGCTCGACGACCTCGCGCCAGAGGCGCGAGGTCTCGAGCACGTTCGCCTTGTCGACGGATACGATGCGCCGCACGCGCTCCATCGCGAGCCGCCCCGCCACCCGGGTGACCCGCTCGATCTCATCGGTCGTGTAACTGCAGACGTCCTCGGCCTCGCGGGCGGTGCGCTTCTTGCGCCCGAAGTAGATGCCGCCGGTCAGCTCGCGCACGACCAGGATATCGACGTCGTGCAGCAGCTCGGCCTTGAGCGGCGATGCATCGAGCACGGACGGCAGCGTGCGCACGGGACGGAGATTCGCGAAGAGGCCCAGGGTGCGGCGCAGCTCGAGCAGGCCCTGCTCGGGCCGAACACGCGCGGATGCCGACCATTGCGGCCCGCCGACGGCGCCCAGCAGCACGGCTGCGCTGTCGCGGCAGGCGGCGACGGTGCGCGGCGGAAGAGGCGAGCCCGAGGCCTCGATGGCGGCACCGCCGATCAGTGCCTCGGTGAACTCGAATTCATGTCCATGGCGCTCGGCGACGGCACGCAGCACGCGCACGGCAATCGACGTGACTTCGGGACCGATCCCGTCGCCCCCAAGGACCGCGATCCGCGCCTTCATGCGCGGTACTGCTCGTAGCGCCCGATCGCCGCTTGATGGCCCAGGAGGTAACCGAGCTCGTCGATGCCGTGCATCAGGCAGTGCCGTGCAAAGGGCTCGATGGGGAACGTTGCGCGCCGGCCGTCGGGCAGGCGGATGCTTGCTGCGGCCAGGTCGATTTCGAGCGCAGCCCCGGGGTGCTCGAGCAACCAGCGATGCGTCTCCTCGTCGACGACCACCGGCAGCAGCCCGTTCTTGAGGCAGTTGCTGCGGAAGATGTCCGCGATCTCGGTGCTGACCACGGCTCGGAAGCCGTAGTCGAGCAGCGCCCAGGGCGCGTGCTCGCGCGAGGAGCCGCATCCGAAGTTGCGCCCGGCCACGAGGATGCGGCTGCCCTGCGCGCCGGGCAGATTGAGCGCGAAGCCGGGACGGGGCCGACCCTCCTCGTCATACCGCCAGTCGGCGAACAGCGCCGCGCCCAGCCCGTCGCGCGTCGTGGTCGTGAGGAATCGCGCCGGGATGATCTGGTCGGTGTCGATGTTGGTCGTCGGCAGGACGACCGTGCCCGAGCGGATGACCGTGACGGGTTCCATGCGACAGCTCGCGCTCAGTGCAGGAATTCGCGCGGATCGGTGATCCGCCCGCGCACGGCCGCGGCGGCGGCTGTCGCGGGGCTCGCGAGCAGCGTGCGCGCGCCCTTTCCCTGGCGGCCCTCGAAGTTGCGGTTGCTGGTGCTCACGCAGTAGCTGCCCGCCTCGACCGTGTCGCCGTTCATACCGATGCACATCGAGCAGCCGGGCTCGCGCCACTCGGCGCCCGCGTCGACGAACACCTGCGCGATCCCGCGCGCCTCGGCTTCGCGCTTGACGGCCTGCGAGCCCGGCACGACCAGCACACGCACACCCGGCGCGACGCGGCGGCCCGCGAGGACCCGGGCCGCCAGCTCCAGGTCGGAGAGCCGGGCATTCGTGCAGCTGCCGATGAAGACGACCTGCACGGGCTTGTCGCGCAAGCGCTCGCCCGGCTCGAGCCCCATGTAGGCCAGCGACTTCGCATGCGCGGCATCGCCGGGCCGATCCGGGACGCAACCGCCGACCGGCGCGACCATCCCCGGGTTCGTGCCATAGGAGATCATCGGCTCCACCGCATCGGCAACGAAAGTCACCTGGCGGTCGAAGCTTGCGCCGGGGTCGGTGTGCAGCAACCGCCAGTCGTCGACCGCCCGCTCCCAGGCCTCGTCCGTCGGCGCGCGCGGTCGCCCGCGGAGCCAGGCGTACGTCGTCTCGTCCGGCGCGATCATGCCAGCGCGGGCGCCCGCCTCGATGGACATGTTGCAGACGGTCATGCGCTCGTCCATCGACAGCGCCTCGATCGCGCTGCCGCGAAACTCGATCACGTGCCCGGTGCCGCCGTTGACGCCGATGCGCCCGATGACTGCGAGGATCAGGTCCTTCGCCGTGACGCCGGGGGACAGGCGGCCCGAGATCGTGAGCGCGAGCGTGCGGGGCTTGCGCTGCAGCAGGCATTGCGTGGCGAGCACGTGGCCCACCTCGGTCGTGCCGATGCCGAAGGCGAGTGCCCCGAAGGCGCCGTGGGTGCTCGTGTGGCTGTCGCCGCAGACGATCGTGCGCCCGGGCTGCGTGAGCCCCAGTTCCGGCCCGATGATGTGCACGATCCCGCGCCGTCCGTCACGCATGCCGAGCAGCTCGACGCCGAACTCGGCGCAGTTGCGCTCGAGCTGCCGGACCTGCCGTGCCGCGGACTCGATGACGATCGGCACACGACCGGCGACCTGCGCCGGGTCCGTGGGCGTCGAGTGGTCCATGGTCGCGAGCGTCCGGTCGGGTCGCCGCACCCCGAGCCCGCGGCTGCGCAGCACGTCGAAGGCCTGCGGCGACGTCACCTCGTGGATCAGGTGCAGGTCGATGTAGAGCACCGCCGGCGCGTCCGCCGATTCCGGGACGACCACGTGGCGGTCCCAGACCTTGTCGAACAGCGTGCTCGGCGTGGCGCCCATGTAACCCGCGTCAGACGGCGACGGCGTCCGAGGCGGCGCGGCGTTCGGCGACGGGACGAAGGCCCAGCTGCCGGGTCGCCTCGATCTGGTTCACCACCGCGAGGAACGCCCGGACGGCGGATTCCACGATGTCGGTCGTGACGCTGGTGGCACGATAGGTCCGAGCGTTGTGCTCGACCGTCACCACGGCTTCGCCCTGCGCATCCTCACCCATCGAGACGCTGCGTACCTCGAACTTGCGCAGCTTCACGTCGACGCCGGTCGCGGCTTCCACCGCCTTGAAGGCCGCGTCGACGGGGCCGTCACCGCCGGCGGCCATCTCGATCTCACGGCCGTCGGAGTGGCGCAGCACGACGCGCGCACTGCCTGCGGCCGCCGAGTCGCTCTCGACGTGCAGGCGACCGAGCTGCCACGGTCCGTCGCCTGCGTCGGTGCCTACGCGCAGCACCAGCGCCTCGATGTCGCCGTCGAACAGCTCCTTCTTCTTGTCCGCCAGCGCCTTGAAGTCCTCGAAGACCCGGTTGAGCTCCGAATCGTCGAGCTCGAACCCGAGCTCGCGCACGCGCTCGCGGAACGCATGGCGCCCGCTGTGCTTGCCGAGCACGAGGTTGCTCCGCGACAGCCCGACATCCTCGGGCCGCATGATCTCGTAGGTCGAGTGGTGCTTGAGCATCCCGTGCTGGTGGATGCCGGATTCGTGCGCGAAGGCGTTCTCGCCGACCACCGCCTTGTTGCGCGGGATGGGCATGCCGGTGACGGAGGAGAGCAGGCGGCTCACCGGGTAGAGCCGCCGGGTGTCGATGCCCGTGGTGAGCCCGAAGAGCCCGGCGCGGGTCTTGAGCGCCATGACCAGCTCCTCGAGCGAGCAGTTCCCTGCGCGCTCGCCGATGCCGTTGATCGTGCACTCGACCTGGCGTGCGCCTGCCCGTACCGCCGCCAGGCTGTTCGCCACGGCCATGCCGAGATCGTTGTGGCAATGTGAGCTCAGCACCACCTTGTCGATGCCACGCACGTTCTTCTTCAGGTACTGGAAGATCTCGTAGTACTCCTCGGGCACCGCGTAGCCGACCGTATCCGGGATGTTGATCGTCGTGGCGCCGGCCGCCACCGCGGCCTCGACCACCTCGGCGAGGAACTCGAGCTCGGTTCGCGACGCATCCTCGGGCGAGAACTCGACGTCCTCGCACAGCGTCCGCGCGAACGCCACGCCTTCGGCCGCCGCGTGGACGATCTCCTCGCGCGCCATGTTGAGCTTGTACTGGCGATGAATGGCGCTCGTGGCGAGGAAGAGATGCAGGCGGGGCCGCGCGGCATCGCGGATCGCCGCCCACGCCCGGTCGATGTCCTGGGCGTTGCAGCGCGCGAGACCGGCGATCACCGGCCCCTCGACCTCGCGCGCGATCGATTGCACGGATTCCCAGTCGCCCCGCGAGGCGACCGGGAAGCCCGCCTCGATGATGTCCACGCCCAGGTCGGCCAGCGCCCGCGCCAGGCGCAGCTTCTCCGGCTGCGTCATGGTGCAGCCGGGCGACTGCTCACCGTCGCGCAGCGTCGTGTCGAAGATCAGCACTCGGTTCGGGTCTCGGGTCTGCATTTCGTTCACCTGCGGTCGTGGCACCACTCGGGGGCTCGGCCCGGCGTGACGGGCGAGTCCGCCAGGATCATCGGGCCTCGCGGAGCCAGGGCATGTGCGCCCGGAGTCGCCCGCCGACCTTTTCGATCGGATGCGCGAGGTCCTTCTTCAGGAGCCGCGCGTATTTGCGCCGCCCGGTCTTGTTCTCCCGGATCCACTGGCGCGCGAACTTGCCCTGCTGCACCTCGCGCAGGATCTTCTTCATCTCCTTCTTGGTCGCGGCGTTGACGATCCGCGGGCCGCGCGTCAGGTCGCCGAACTTCGCGGTCTCCGAGATGAAGCGGTGCATCTTCGCGATGCCGCCCTCGTGCAGCAGGTCGACGATCAGCTTCAGCTCGTGCAGGCACTCGTAGTAGGCGACTTCCGGCTGGTAACCGGCCTCGACCAGGGTCTCAAACCCCTTGATGACGAGCTCTGTCGCGCCGCCACAGAGCACCGCCTGCTCGCCGAACAGGTCCGTTTCCGTCTCCTCGGCGAAGGTCGTCTCGATCACGGCGGCTCGTGTGCCGCCGATGCCGTCGGCATAGGCGAGCCCGCGGGCCTTCGCGGTGCCGGTCGCATCCTGCCCAACGGCGATCAGGCAGGGCACGCCGTGTCCCTGCTGGAACTGCCGACGCACCAGGTCGCCCGGTCCCTTGGGCGCGATCAGCACGACGTCGAGGTCCTTGCGCGGCCGGATCTGCTTGAAGTGAACATTGAAGCCATGGGCGAAGAGGAGGGCCGCGCCACGGCGAAGATTGCGCGCGATGTCCTTGTATACGGCAGGTTGCGCGAGGTCCGGGGTGAGCAGTGCGACCACGTCCGCACCAACGACGGCCTGCGCCGGCTCGGCGACCGCGAAGCCGTCCTTGCGGGCCTTCTTCCAGCTCTCGCCGCCGCGGCGCGCGCCGACCACGACGTCGTGTCCGGAGTCCTTGAGATTGAGGGCATGTGCACGGCCCTGGCTTCCATAGCCCAGGATGGCGATCCGGGCGCCCTTCAGGACCTTCCTGTCCACGTCCTTCTTTGCATACGCACGCATCGCTTCGCTCCTGGGTCAGTCGGGTCTTGTGGTGGTCCAAAATGCAAGAACCCCGCCTCGGCATCGGGCCGGTGCGGGGTTCTGAACTCGGGCGGCGCGCCCGCGCCGTCAGCTGTCCCCGCACCTCCCGATGGGAAGCAGGGTGGAAAGTCGAAGCAGCAGGACCGGCAGCCTCCTGGCTGCAGTGAGAGCGCGAACCTTGTCGCCTGCAAACTCCATCGCTGCCCTGTGTGCGCCGGTGTCGGCGCCGCCGATGGATAGCAGCACAGCGCGTCGCAGATTGTCAACTGCACTGCAAAATAGACCCGCAGTGCTCGCAGCAATGCCCGGCCGTCGCAGCAGCAGGTCCGCGATCCGCTAAGCTCTTCACCTCCCTTGGATCGCTCCGCCTGGGTTTCGCCGCATGTTCACGGATCATGACGCTGCCGATGCGCGGCCCATCTGGCTGGTCGCCGAAGCCGAGCTGTCCACGTGGCTCGGGACGCAGGATGCGGCGACCCGGAACTGGCTCGAGGCACAGCGCTTCCGTGCCGAGCGGTATCAGCTCGCGGTCCTGCCCGATGGCAACGGCGCGCCGCGCGCTGCGGTGCTGGGAACGGGCGCACTCGCCACGACCGCGGAGCTCGAGCTCTGGCACATCGCGGGCGCACCGGAGCGCCTGCCCGGGGGCGCGTGGCGCATCGGGAATGCGCTACCGGCGGCTGCCGCGACCGCGGCGGCGCTCGGCTGGGCGAGCGGTTGTTACCGCTTCGATCGCTACCGCAGTTCGCCGCGCGTGGTGACGGCGGGCGCGCAGCTGGTGCCGCCCGAGTCAGCCGACATGGCCTATGTGCGCAACGCCGCCGCCGCCTTAGGCCTGGCGCGGGACCTGATCAACACGCCGGCGGCCGACATGACCCCGGCCATCCTCGCAGACGAGTCGTCCGTGCTCGCCCGGCGTCACGGTGCCGACGCGCGCATCGTCGCAGGCGAGGAGCTGCGCGAGGCATACCCGGCCGTTCACGCGGTCGGTCGCGCGTCCGCGAACGCACCGCGGTTGATCGACCTGCGCTGGGGCGAGAGCTCGCATCCGAGGGTCACGCTGGTGGGGAAGGGCGTCTGCTTCGATTCCGGTGGCCTGGATCTCAAGACCGCCGCGGGCATGCTGCTCATGAAAAAGGACATGGGCGGCGCAGCCTGCACGCTGGCGCTCGCCAGCATGATCATGCAGGCCGGGCTTGCGGTGCGCCTTCGCGTGCTGGTCCCGGCGGTCGAGAACTCGGTGTCGGGCGATGCCTATCGGCCCGGAGACGTATTGCGCACGCGCCGCGGACTGTCGGTCGAGGTGGGCAACACCGACGCCGAGGGGCGCCTCGTCCTGTGCGACGGCCTGGCCGCCGCCGCGGAGGAAGAACCCGAGTTGCTGGTCGACCTCGCGACACTCACGGGTGCGGCGCGCGTCGCACTCGGCCCCGAACTGCCCGCGCTCTACGGGACGCGCGACGAGACGGTTGCGGCATTGCTGGGCCACGGCCGCAGGCTCGCCGATCCGCTCTGGCACATGCCGCTGTGGACCGGCTACGACGACGAGCTCGCGAGCAAGATCGCCGACGTCAACAACATGTCGCCCTCCGCGTTCGCAGGGTCGATATTCGGCGCGCTGTTCCTGCGGCGCTTCGTGCCGGCCGCGCTGGACTGGCTGCACATCGATCTCTATGCATGGAACGGCAAGGAGCGGCCGGGTCGCCCGGTCGGAGCCGAGCCGCAGGCGGTCCGCGCGCTCTTCGCGCTGATCGCGGATCGATACGCGCGGGGGCGTTGACCCCGGCGCGACATGGATCTCTCCTTCGAGCGGCGCGCATGGACGCTGATCTATGTCTGCCTGGGCGTCATCGAGGGCGGCACGGCGGCGGTCATGGTGCGCGCGCTATTCGTCGATGCGGCGCCCGGCATGCTGGTCGACATCGTGCTCGCGATGGTGAGCGCGGCCCCGGCCTGGTCGAACCTCGCCAGCCTGGGTTTCGCACGGCGCGTCCAGGGCCAGCCAAAGATCGAATTCCTGCAGCCCTTGTTGCTCGCCATGACGGTGTGCGTAGCGGCGCTCGCGCTCCTGCCCGCAACGGGCACCGGACTGCTGCTGTTCCTGCTGCTCTATGGCTGCGCGCGCATCCTGTGGTGCGGCGTCGACACCGTGCGCGCCGTGCTGTGGAGTGCGAACTACCCACGGCGAATGCGGGCGCGGATCACCGGGCGCATCGCGGTCTACACGTCGATCGCGCTTGCGTCCGCCGGCCTCATCCTGGGCTGGCTGCTGGAGCGCGGCGAGCCGTGGTATCGGATCTGGATCATCGCTGCCGCGGCCTGCGGGTTCGCGGGCAGCATCGCGTTCCGTCGCTTCCGCGTGCGTAACGAGGAGGCGCTGCTCGCGGCCGAGCGGGCGCGGCTCGTCGGGGGCGCGAACTTCAGCCTGGCCGGGGTGCGCGAGCTGCTCGCCCGCGACGCGGCCTTCCGGCGCTACATGTACGCGATGTCGCTCTTCGGCGCCGGGAACCTGACGCTGACGCCGGTGCTCGTCGTGTGCTTCGACGAGGTGCTGCACCTGCCGTCGTTCTGGCAGATCGCCGTGACCACGGCCGTGCCGGTGCTGGTCATACCCTTCGCGATCCAGCCCTGGGCGAGCTACCTGGATCGGCATCACGTCATCGAGTTCCGCTCGGTGCACGGCTGGGTCCTGATCGCCGCGTCGACCCTGCTCATGGCGGCGGTTCTCCTGCGGCAGCCGGTCCTCGTGTGGCCCGGTGCGCTGCTCATGGGCGTGTCGCTCGCAGCGGGGAGCCTGGGCTGGTCGCTCGGCCACAACGACTTCGCGCCGCCTGGCGAAGAAACTCGATACATGGCGCTGCACGTGACCCTGACCGGGCTGCGGGGACTGCTCGCGCCGCCCGTTGCGGTCGCCGCCTACCACGGCCTCGAACAGCTGCGACCCGGGCTGGGGCCGTGGTCGCTCCTGTTGCCCGTGGCCCTCATCGTCGCGGGCGCGCGGGAGTTCACGGCGATGGACCGCGGCCGCACAATCACGAGCCCGCGACAGGAGCACCCATGAGCCGGCGAAGGATCGACACGCGCGCGCACTCGAGACTGGTCTTCGACGGCCTCAAGCAGACGCCGAGCCGGGCCATGCTGCGGGCCGTCGGCTACACCGATCGGGACTTCCGTCGGCCACAGGTCGGCATCGCCTCGACCTGGAGCCGGCTCACGCCGTGCAACATGCACATCGACCGACTGGCCGAGGCGGCGGCCGCCGGCGTCGACGCGGCCGGGGCCAAGAGCACCGTGTTCGGCACGATCACCGTTTCCGACGGCATCTCGATGGGCACGCCGGGCATGCGCTATTCGCTGGTGTCCCGCGAGGTGATCGCCGACTCGATCGAGACCGTCGTCGGGGCACAGGGCTACGACGGCCTGGTCGCGATCGGCGGCTGCGACAAGAACATGCCGGGTTGCCTGATGGCGATCGCGCGGCTCAATCGGCCGGCGCTGTTCGTCTACGGCGGCACGATCCGTCCAGGTGCGGGCCGGCGCGACATCGTCTCGGTGTTCGAAGCGGTGGGCGCGCGCGCCCGGGGCGCGATCAGCGACCGGGAACTGCGCGAGGTCGAGCGCACGTCCATTCCCGGTCCGGGCAGCTGCGGCGGCATGTACACGGCCAACACGATGGCCTCGGCGATCGAGTCGCTGGGAATGAGCCTCGCGAACAGCTCGGCGCAGGAGGCCGTCTCGCGCAGCAAGCGCGACGATGCCGGGCGGGCGGGTCGAGCCGTCGTCGCCCTGATCCGTCGCGGCATCCGGCCCTCGGACATCCTGACGCGCGAGGCTTTCGAGAACGCGATCGTGATGACCATCGCGCTGTCCGGCTCGACCAACGCGGTGCTGCACCTGCTCGCGATGGCGCATGCCGCCGGCGTGGCGCTCGCGCTCGACGATTTCACCCGGATCGGCAGCCGCGTGCCCGTGCTGGCCGACCTCCGGCCGAGCGGCCGGTACTCGATGTCGGACCTGATCCGCATCGGCGGCATACAGCCGCTGATGCGGACCCTGCTCGAGGCGGGGCTGCTGCACGGCGGCTGCCTGACGGTCACCGGCCGGACGCTGGCCGCCAACCTGCGCAAGGTGAAGCCGTATCCGAAGGGACAGCAGATCATTCGACCCCTCTCCGACCCGATCAAGCCCGACAGCCACCTGGTCATCCTGTACGGCAACCTCGCGCCTGAGGGGGCGGTCGCCAAGATCACCGGCAAGGAGGGACTCCGATTCTCCGGACGGGCCAGGGTGTTCGAGGGCGAGGAGGCGACGCTGCAGGCGATCCTCGACGGCGTCGTGCAGGCAGGTGACGTCGTCGTCGTGCGCTACGAGGGCCCGCGCGGCGGACCGGGCATGCGCGAGATGCTGAGCCCGACGGCCGCGATCATGGGCCGCGGCCTCGGCGACAAGGTCGCGCTCGTCACGGACGGGCGTTTCTCGGGCGGCAGCCACGGGTTCGTCGTCGGCCACGTCTCACCCGAGGCCTGCGCGGGCGGTGCGCTCGCGCTGGTGCGCGACGGCGATACGATCACGATCGACGCGACGCGACGCGAGATCAGCCTGCACGTCGACCCAGGCGAGCTGGAGGCGCGCCGCCGTGCCTGGAAGGCTCCGCCGCCGTACGCGACCCGCGGCGTGCTGGCGAAATACGCCCAGCTCGTCAGCAGTGCCTCGCTGGGCGCAGTGACGGACGCTTAAGGGTCCGCGGCCGGTACACGGCGTACTTACACGGCATACTATTGAGTTGGTCGACGGCGACCGGTAGAGTTCGCCCCGCGGTTCACCGGGCATCGGGCCCGGCGGGAATGAGCCGGCAGCAATCAACGATGATCGAACTGGTCGGCGGCTGGGAGCGGCCTCGGACGAGGCGGTTTGACCCTGCCTTCAAAAGGTTGCGACGGTCGATGGGCTCTTGTACTGTGATTTGCCCGGGTCGGGAAGGGACGCCGGGCGACCTTGGCATTTCGAGCTGACGCGGCTTGGAGGAGACGTGGAGCACTCCGTTACGACATACGCGTACGACGATCCGGCCAAGAACCAGAAACGGGCAATGGCCTTCGCTCTGGTCGTCATTATCCACGTGCTCTTCTTCTGGGTCCTGAGCTCCGGCCTCGGCAAGGCGATCGTCGAATTCGTCGCGCCCCCGGTCGAGACAGAGATCGTCGAAGAGCTGCCCGACGAAGAGGAACCTCCGCCGCCGCCGCCGCCGGACTACGCGCCGCCGCCGCCGTTCGTGCCGCCGCCCGAGCTCGCGATCCAGGCGCCGCAAACGACCGGGCCGACCACCGCGATCACGGCCACGCAGGAGCGCCCCGTGGCGGCACCGCCGCCGCCCAAGCCGGCACCCTCTACCGGCGTCAAGACGCCGCCGTCGACGCAGGGCAAGGGCGCGCGCATCACGCAGCCCGAGTACCCGCCCGCATCGCGGCGAGCGGGCGAGGAGGGCACGGTGCACCTGCAGGTCTACGTGCTCGAGAACGGGCGCGCCGGCGAGATCAAGGTCGCCAAGAGCAGCGGCTTCCCGAAGCTCGACGAGGCTGCAGTCAAAGAGGTGCAGCGCGCCTGGCGCTTCGTACCCGGCAAGGAGGACGGCAAGCCGGTCGCGATGTGGCACATCTTCGCCGTCACGTTCCGATTGACCGACTGATCATTCCGCCGGCTGCGCCCGCGTGGCCATAACTAGATACAAACGAATCGCTCAGAGGAAATAATCATGGAGCCCACCGTAACCACCGACAACCCGTACGGACTTACCGCCCTCTGGGCACAGGGAGACTTCATCGCGAAGGGCACCATCGTCCTGCTCGTGCTGATGTCCGCGTACTCCTGGTTCATCATCTTCACGAAATGGTGGGAGCAGCGCCGGCTGCTGCGCCAGGCGCGCGAGGTCGAGAAGGCGTTCTGGTCCGCGGAAAACATCAAGGCGGGCGTGAACAAGCTCACCGGCAAGGGCAACATCTTCAAGGGCATCGCCTCCGAGGCGATCGACGCGGCCGAGCACCACGATGAGCGGCTCACCCAGCAGGTGCCGCTGCACGAGTGGATCGACAACGTGATGGCCCGCGCGGTCGGCCGGATCAACAACGGCCTCGCGACCCAATTGCCCTTCCTTGCGACCACCGGGTCGACCGCGCCCTTCATCGGGCTCTTCGGCACGGTGTGGGGCATCTATCACGCGCTGGTCGCGATCGGCATCGCCGGCCAGGCGAGCATCGACAAGGTGGCCGGCCCGGTGGGCGAGGCGCTGATCATGACGGCCATCGGCCTCGCGGTGGCGGTGCCCGCGGTGCTGGGCTACAACTACCTGCTGGGGCGCAACAAGACCATCATGGAACGCGTGCGGCTGTTCTCGAACGACCTCGAGCAGGTCATCGTCAGCGGCTCACGCGTCGAGGGCACCGGCGCGAAAGTGATCGCGGGCGCCCGCAAGTAACGCCGTCGATCCACGGAGTGCACGCACATGGCAATATCGGTCAGCACGAGCGGCGAGGACGACGAGCGGGCGATGTCGGAGATCAACGTCACGCCGCTCGTCGACGTGATGCTGGTGCTGCTGATCATCTTCCTGATCACAATCCCCGTGATCACGCAGTCGGTGAAGGTGGATCTGCCGAAGGCGTCGAACCAGGCGACGCAGACCAAGCCCGAGAACATCAACATCGCGGTCGACCACGACGGCAACGTCTACTGGAACACGGCGCTCGTGCCGACGCAGGAGGCGCTGCTCGAGCGCCTGAAGTCCGTCGCCGTGATGGTGCCGCAGCCGGAGATTCACGTCCGTGGCGACAAGTTGACGAAGTACGAGCACGTCGGCCGGGTGATGGTGCTCACCCAGCGCGCCGGCATCGCGAAAGTCGGGTTCATCACCGAGCCCGACCGCGGGATGCGGCGTTGAGACCCGGGCGCCGCGGCGCAGCCATATAGCAGCCATATAGAGGAGTCAGTCGGATGGGAATGAGCACAGGCGGCGGCGTGGACGAGCCGATGATGGACATCAACATGACGCCGCTGATCGACATCCTGCTCGTGCTGCTGATCATGTTCATCATCACGATCCCGGTGATGACGCATGCAGTGAAGCTCGACATGCCGCAGGGGCAGCCGCCGACGGCGGAACCCGTCCAGCCGACGATCATCAATCTCGAGATCCTGTTCGACGGCACGATCACCTGGAACGGCACCGAGATCCCCAGCGTCGACGCGCTCGAAGGGTACTTCCGGCGCGAGGCGGCGATGGATCCGCAGCCCGAGCTCCACATCCGGCCGAACAAGCGGGCCAACTACGACGTCGTGGCGCGGGTGCTCGCGGCCGCGCAGCGGAACAAGCTGAAGAAGATCGGCCTCGTCGGCGCCGAAGAGTTCATGTAGGACGGAACCGGAGGTGACCGGGTCCGTCCAATAATCAGGTCACGGGAGGCTGTCGGCGTGGATGCGCCGGCGGCCTTTCTCGTAAGGGTCATCGCAATAATGCGAGCGAGGAAATCGATGAGGAAGGCGAGTTTCGTTCTGAGCGCCGCGCTGGCCGCGGCGTGTCTTGCGACGGTGGGCACGGCAATGTGGCCCGTCGAAGCGGTCGCGCAACAGAAAGTCAGTGCCGAGGTCGGGAAGCCACTGCAGGCCGCTCAGGATGCTATTGGCCGGAAGAACTGGAACAAGGCGCTGCAGGAAATCAACAAGGCGCAGGCCGTGTCGTCGCGCACCGCGTACGACAACTACAAGATCAACGAGCTGCTCTGGTACGTCTACCTCCAGCAGGGGCGCAACGCCGAGGCGGCGAAGCTGCTCGAGCAGCAGATCGCCTCCGGGCAGATGCCGGCGGGCGAGCGCACGCAGCGCACCAAGACCCTCTCGCAGCTCTACTTCCGCGCCGGCAATTACCCGAAGGCGATCTCGGTCGCCAACGACTACCTGAAGGCCGTGCCCGGCGATCGCGAAATGCAGATGATGGTCGCGCAGGGCTACTACCAGCAGAAGAACTACAAGAGCGCCATCGCGGCCGCCGGGCGGTTGACGCAGGGCGGGCAGCCGAGCGAGGAGATACTGCAGCTCGTGCTGCGCAGTAACTACGAGCTCGGCGACAAGGAGGGCACCGCCAAGGCGCTCGAGCAGCTGCTGCGTCACTACCCGACGCCGCAGACGTGGAAGAGCCTGCTCAAGACCTATTTCAACCAGGCCAAGCGCGACCCGGAGCTGCTCGCGCTGTACCGGCTGTCGCAGGACGTGGGTGCGCTGGAGAAGGGCGAGGACTATCTCGACATGGCGGAGGCCCTGATCGTCGGTGGCTTCGCCACCGAGGGACAACGCGTGCTCGAGGCCGGCACGGCCGCCAAGGTGTTCACTCCCGAGGAGCAGCCTCGCGTCGACCGGACGCTTGTGGCCGCCAAGAAAGCGGCCGCCAAGGAGACGAGCGGGATGCCCGCCGCCGCCAAGGCCGTGACGGCGGCTGCCTCCGGCGAGGACATGTACCAGGCCGGCAGGCTGTACTTCAGCGCAGGCAACTACCCGAAGGCGGTCGAGGCGCTGCGCAAGGCGCTCGCAAAGGGCGGCGTGAGCGACACCGACGACGCCAACATGCTGCTCGGCATCGCGCTCACCCGCTCGAACCGGAATGGCGACGCCACGAAGGCGTTCACCGCCATCAAGGATCCGAAGTTCGCCGAGATCGCCCGGGTCTGGACGCTGCACGCGAGCTAGCGGGGATTTCTCACAACGACAGGCTGCTCGCCGACGCTCGGCGGCGGTAGCTGCTCGCCGCCGCCCGGCCGTGGTGGCTCGTACTCGCCGGCGCTCGGCCCGGGTGCCTCGCTGGGCCGCTGACCACGATCGAGCGGTCGTTGCAGGGCTGAAGATGGTGCCCCGCACGTCTTGTCGGAGCACGCCGAACGTCGGCGGTATCGCGGAATCGTCGCAGAGTCATGACTTCGAGAGTGCTCCGCGACGTCTACCTGCGGCGGATCAGGCGTCGTCGCGGCCACGAGACACCCGGTCCAAACGCCGGCTCGCCGATGCCGCGGTGGCCGCAGGCAGCACTGATGCCGCAATTGGGTCACGAGCCGACGTCTGGACGCGGTGTATCCCAGCCGCGACGAGGCATCTGGTGCGCGCAGGTAGACGTCGCGGACCACTCCGAGCGAAGGCCGCCTCGACGATTCCGCGATACCACCGACCGTTCGGCGTGCGCCGACCAGACGTGCGGGGCACCATCTTCAGCTCTGCAACGATCCTCGATCGTGGGAGCGGCTGGGGATACACCGCGGCCGGGCGGCGGCGAGCAGCAGCCACGCGGCCGGGCGTGCGGCGAGTACGGGCCACCGCCGTCGGGCGTTCGGCGCGCCCCGCGTCGATCAGCCGCCCGTCGGCGGAGGAGCCGCGGCCTGCGCCGGCTCGGTCGGTGCCGGCGCCTGTGAGGCGATCTGCCAGAGACGTCCGAGTTCGGCCAGCCTCGGGTCCTTGATCGCCTGGAATGCCTGGACGGCCTCCGCCGGCTTGGCTGAGCGCTTTAGCGCGATGCCGAGCAGCGTATTCGCGTCGTCGGTGTCGGAGACGCCGCCCTTCGCCAGGCCCTTCTGGATCGCGTCCGCGGCCTTGGCGTACCCGCCGGTGCTGAAGTAGAGCTTGCCGATCGACACCATGTCGTTGCCGGTCTTCGCCGCGGCGAGCGCGGCGTCCGCACCGGCCAGCTCCTTGCGGTCCGATTCAGCACCCTTGCGGGCACGCTCCAGTTCCTGGTCTGCGCGCGTCTTCGCGTCGCCCGTAAGCAAGCCACCGGACATCCCCTTTTCAAGGACGCGCTTCGCCTCGCTGGGGAAGCCGCCGCCCACGAGTGCGGTGGCCATTTCCGCGTATTCCTCGCCCTTGTCGAGGGCGTTGGTGTCCTCCATCAGGCGATAGAGGCTGCGAAGCTCGCGGTCGGTCTTGCTGGCGAAGAGCTGGTTGTTGAGCAGGTCGTTCCAGTACTTCGGCTGCGGGTAGTGCTTGACCAGGGTCTCGAGGGTCGCGAAGACACCCGGGCGGTCGTCGAGCTCCAGGTTGCTGGCAAGGGCCACCTGCAGGATCTGCTCGCTCGGCTTCGGCGAGGCGTCGATCACCTTCTTGGCGACATTGCGCGCGTTCGTGTAGTCCTTCTGCAGGTAATAGCCACGCGCGACGAGGTCGCCGATCTGCTGGTCCGAGGGCGCGCTCGCGAGGTACTGGTTCCCGTACTCGATCGCCTTCGGGTAGTTCTCGATCTGGAAGTAGAGCTGGGACAGCACCTTGTAACGCTGCGGCAAATCGGCGGCGGGCACGTAGCCCGACTTCAACGATGCCTCGAGGCTCGCAGCAGCCTCGGCATACTGCTTCTGGTTGATCTGCGTGAAATACGAGAGCTCGTTGATCATGAACTCGTCGTACGGGCCCTTGCCCTCGACCGCCTTGGCTGCGTCGATGTTCGTTGCCGCCGTGGCCCAGTCCTTGGCCTGGATAGCTTCCTGGGCGGCGGCGAGCGCCTTCTGCACCTTGGCGTTGAGCTTGCCCGCCGGCTTGGGTTCCTGGGCGACCGAAACGGCCGGAAGCGTGACGAACGCCGCGGATCCGACCAGACCGGCCGCAGCCAGCGCGGCCCTCAACACATGGTTCGCCTTCTTCATCGCGGTGCCCTCGTTCCGGTGGCTTTCTGCGGGAGCGCGCATTGTAGCCGCTGCCCCGGCCGGCATGTTCGCCGAACCCGGGCGGCGCGACCGGCAGCCGCGTGGCCTTGCGGGCGTAGGAGCCGGACTACGCGGCGCGGGCATCGAGAGCGGGTGCTGGTAAAGTGTCGGGCCTACTCCGGCCAGCAGGAGTGCCAGCGGTGACGTATGCGGCGATCACGGGTTGGGGCAAATGCATGCCTCCGGCCGTATTGAGCAACGAAGACCTCGCCACCTTTCTCGACACCAGCGACGAGTGGATCACGAGCCGGACCGGCATAAGGGAGCGCCGCATCTCCCATGTACCGCTCGGTGATCTCGCGTACGTGTCGTCGATGCGCGCGCTCGCCGCCGCGGGGCTCGATCCCGCCGCGGTCGAGCTGATCGTGGTGGGCAGCTGCAGCGTAGACGAGCTGGTGCCCAACCAGGCGTCGGGCCTGCAGGTGCGGCTCGGCGCGAAGCGCGCGGGAGCAATGGACGTCAACACGGCCTGCACGAGCTTCCTCTATGGGCTCAGCTCGGCGAATGCCATGGTGCGCACCGGCGTCGTGCGCAACGCGCTGGTCATTGGCGGGGAGCTGATCAGCACGTTCATGGAATGGGACAACCGCGGCGTGTCCGTGCTCTTCGGCGACGGCTGCGCGGCCGTCGTGATCGAGGCGACTGATCGCGTCGAGGGGCTGCTCGGCGAAAAGCTCGGTTGCGACAGCGACGCGCGCGACACCCTGATTATCGAGGGCATGGGTGGCCGTTACACCAACTCCGGCCGGCAATACGGCGACACCGCGTGGGTGTTCGAGGGGCAGGAGATCTTCAAGCGGGCGGTGCTCGGCATGGCCGGCGCCTGCGCGGACGTGCTCGAGACGCAGCGCGTGCGACCGGAGGACGTGGCGCTGGTGATCCCGCATCAGGCGAATCTGCGGATCATCGAGGCGGTTGCGAAACGCGCCGGCGTCGCGATGGACCGCGTCTACGTCAACGTGCAGCGCTACGGCAACATGTCGGCCGCGACGGTTCCGGTCGCGCTGGTCGAGGCGCTGGAGGAAGGGCGCGTGCCGCCGCAGGGCCTGCTGCTGATGCCGGCCTTCGGCGCAGGACTCACCTGGTGCGCGCATCTCGTGCGCTGGGGTGACCGGGTCACGCCGAAGGGCCAGTCCGACGCCGAGCTGCCACCCTGCGACCAGACGGCACTGCAGATGGTGCAGCGCCTCCGGCAGGGCAGGCAGCGCACCTGAACCCACGCGGACCTGCACGGGCGGCTGCCGTCGATGTCGCCTGGCAACAGGGCGCTGCTGCAGATCCATTTCTGCGTCGTGCTGTGGGGCTTCACGCCCATCCTCGGCAAGCTGATCAGCCTGCGGGCCCTCGCGCTGGTGTGGTGGCGGCTCGCGATAGTGGTCGCCGCGCTCGCGGCTCTGCCCCGCGTGTGGCGCGCGCTGCGCGTGCTTCCGGGACGCACGGCGCTCGCCTACGCGGGGATCGGCATCGTCGTAGCTTTGCACTGGCTCGCGTTCTATGGCGCGATCAAGCTGTCGAACGCATCGGTCGCCGCGACCTGCATGGCCGTCGCGCCGATCTTCATGGCGCTGGTGGAACCCTGGGTGGTCCGGCGCCGCTTCGACGTGCGGGAGCTCGCGGTCGGCATCGCCGCGGTGCCGGGCGCGGCGCTGGTCGTCGGCGGCACGCCCGCGGGGATGCGTGCCGGCATCGCCGCGGGAATCCTCTCGGCGCTGCTGGCGGCGATCTTCGGGTCGCTCAACAAGCGCTACGTCGAACGCGGTGATGTGCTCGCGATGACGGGGATCGAGCTCGCGGCCGGCCTGGTGTTTCTCAGCCTCGTGGCGGCAGTGCTGCCGCCGGACGCCGGGGCGCTGCCCTGGCCCGGGCCCCGCGACGCGCTGCTCCTGGCACTGCTCGCGATCGGCTGCACGCTCGTGCCGTTCGCGTTGTCGCTGGTCGCGCTGCGTCACACCAGCGCCTTCAGCGCGCAGCTCGCCGTCGCCCTCGAGCCGGTGTACGCGATCGTGCTCGCCATCGTGCTGCTGGGCGAGCAGCGCGAGCTCGGCACGGCGTTCTATCTAGGCGTCGCGATCATCCTGGGGAGCGTGCTGGCGCACGCGCTGATGCGCGCGCGCGACGCAGACGCCAGCCCAGCAGCAGCAGCAGGATGACCGCGTAGAGCATCGGCTCGCGCAGGTCGGCCTTTACCTGCCACCAGTAATGCACGCAACCCAGGATCGCGGCCGGGTAGATGAGCCGGTGCAGCTTCTGCCAGCGCCGCCCCAGCCTGCGCATCCAGCCCGCCGTCGACGTCACCGCGAGCGGGATCAGGAGCGTGAGCGCAGTGAGGCCAACCGTGATGTAGGGGCGCTTCGTGACGTCCTCGAGCATGCTCGCGAAATCGAGCCAGCGGTCGAGCACCAGCCAGGTCAGGAAATGCATGGCGAGGTAGGTGAAGGCGAAGAGGCCCAGCATGCGGCGCAGCCCGAGGAGCAGCGGTGCGCGCAGCGTGACGCGCAACGGGGTGATGGCAAGCGTGACGAGCAGCAGGCGCAGGCCCCACTTCCCGAAGACGTCCATCACGGCCTCGGTCGGGTTCGGCCCGAGCGAGAGGTCGCCAACGCCTGCGCCCCTGAGCAGCAGGAACGCGAATGGCAGGCAGCAGGCGGCGAACACGACGATCTTCGCGAGCGTGAGCGGCCGCAGGCGGCGCGTCGCGGTGCCGCGGGCATCGATCGGTGCCTCCAGGATCGCCATGAAGGACGCCTCAGAAGTTCCGGCGCAGGTCCATGCCGCGGTAGAGTCCGGCGACCTGTTGGGCGTAGCCGTTGAACGGCAAGGTCGGTCGCGGCGGCGTGAGAAAGGCGCCGCCGATGCGACGTTCCCGCGCCTGGCTCCAGCGCGGATGGTCGACCTCCGGGTTCACGTTCGCGTAGAAACCGTATTCCCTCGGCGCCGAGATATTCCAGGACGTCGGTGGCTGGCGCTCGGTGAACCGTATCTCGACGATGGACTTGATGCTCTTGAAGCCGTACTTCCACGGCACCACGAGCCGCAGCGGCGCGCCGTTCGCGTTGGGCAGCGCGCGCCCGTACAGGCCGACGGCGAGGATGGCGAGCGGGTGCATCGCCTCGTCCATGCGCAGCCCCTCGACATAAGGCCAGTCGAGGACCGGGTAGCGCTGACCCGGCATCTCCGCGGGCCGCAGCACCGTCTTGAAGGCGACAAACTTCGCGCGCGAGGTCGGACGAAACCGCCGCACGAGGTCCCCGAGGGGGAAGCCCACCCACGGGATCACCATCGACCAGGCCTCGACGCAGCGCAGACGGTAAATCCGCTCCTCGAGCGCGTGGGGCTTGAGTATGTCCTCGAGGGTGAACTGCCCGGTCATCTCGGCCTCGCCCGATACGGTGACCGTCCAGGGTACCGGCCGGAAGCGGGACGACTGGCGCGCCGGATCGGCCTTACCTGTGCCAAATTCGTAAAAGTTGTTGTAAGTCGTTATATCCTCGTAAGAATTCTTCTGCTCGCTGGTGCTGAGCGCAGCGTTCGGCCGGAAGCTCAGCCGGTCGTCGCCCGCGGCGTATGCCGTCCCGGCAACGACGGTCCCCAGCGCACCTGCGAGGATCTCGCGCCGGTTCAGGTACACCGATCGCGGCGTAATCTCGGATGGACGGGGGGCGGGCTCGGCTTTCCGGAATCGCATGGGTCCTCGCTGGCCGGCGCCGAACGGGCGCCTGCTGAGAGTTGGACCGGGCGGTGGCCGGGAATGTTGCGGAGAGGCTGGGTAGTCACTCGTCGCCGCCCGGCAGGTGGCTGCTGCTCGCCGGCGCTCGGCCGGGTGCTCGCCGGCGCTCAGCCGAGGGTCGCTGCAGGGCGTCGAGGGTGCCCCGCACTGTCGGCGCACCCGCGTCGGTAGCGGAATCGCGCGGAGTCATGACTCGAGTGCCGCGACGTCTACCTGTGATGACGTCGTCGCGGCCACGGACACCCGGTCCAAACGCCGGCTCGCCGATGCCGCGGTGCCGCCGTCGATGACGTGGTCATGAGCCGCGCTGGACGCGGTGTATCCCAGCCGCGACGAGGCATCGGCGGCAGGTGGACGTCGCGGACCACTCCAAGCGAATGCCTCGACGATTCCGCGATACCACACCGTCCGGCGTGCGCCGACGAACGTGCGGGGCACCCTCAGCTGCAACGACCCTGCGTGGTGAGCGGCTGGATGCACCGCGGCCGGGCGGCGGCGAGCAGCTACCACCGCCGCGTGCAGCGGATTGCCTCTCACGCCGCCTTGCTGCCGCCGGCGAGCTGTCGCACGACGTAATGCAGGATGCCGCCGTGCTGGAAGTACTCGCGTTCCTTCGGCGTGTCGATCCGTACACGTGCCTCGAACCGGATCGGCGCACCCGACGCCGGCTGTCGCGACTACGGTGACCTGCTTGGCCGCACCGCCGTTGAGGCCGATGATCTCGTAGGTCTCCTTGCCGGTGAGCCCCAGCGACGGCGCATTCTCCCCGTCCTTGAACTGCAGCGGCAGCACGCCCATGCCGATCAGGTTCGAGCGATGGATCCGCTCGAAGCTCTCGGCGATCACTGCCTTCACGCCGAGCAGCATCGTCCCTTTCGCGGCCCAGTCGCGCGAGGAGCCGGTGCCGTACTCCTTCCCCGCGATGACGACCAGCGGCGTGCCCTCGGCCTTGTAGCGCATCGCCGCATCGTAGATGCTCATCTGCTCGCCACTGGGCATGTGCACCGTGACGCCGCCTTCCGTGCCGGGGGCGAGGAGGTTGCGCAAGCGGATGTTCGCGAAGGTGCCGCGCATCATCACCTCGTGGTTGCCGCGACGCGCGCCATAGGAGTTGAAGTCCACGGGCTGCACGCCCTCGGCGACGAGGTATTTCGCTGCGGGGCTGGCCTTGGCAATGTTGCCGGCCGGTGAAATGTGGTCCGTCGTGACGGAATCACCGAGCAGGGCGAGCACGCGCGCGTTGCGGATGTCCGCGACCGCGGGCGGGGTCATCCCCATGCCGTCGAAGTAGGGCGGGTTGCGCACGTAGGTCGAGGCCGGCTCCCAGCGGTAGATCTGGCCCTGTGGCACCTCGATGCTGTTCCAGTGCTCGTCGCCCTGGAAGACGCTCGAGTAACCGTGCTTGAACATCCCGGAATCGACGTTGCCGGCGATCGCGCGGTGGATCTCCTGCGGCGTCGGCCAGATATCGCGCAGGTAGACCGCCTTGCCATCTGCGCCCGTGCCGAGCGGCTCTGCGTCCAGGTCGATGTCCATCGTGCCCGCGAGCGCGTAAGCCACCACCAGCGGCGGCGAGGCGAGGTAATTCATGCGGACTTCCGGATGCACGCGGCCTTCGAAGTTGCGGTTGCCCGACAGCACCGACACGCCGACGATGTCGCCCGCACGGACGCCCTCGGAGATCTCCGGGCGCAATGGCCCGGAGTTCCCGATGCAGGTCGTGCAGCCGTAACCCACCACGTAGAAGCCGATGCTCTCGAGATCCGCGAGCAGCCCGGACTTGCGGAGGTAGTCCGTCACGACGCGCGACCCCGGCGCGAGGCTGGTCTTGACCCAGGGCTTCGATGACAGGCCGAGGGCGCGCGCCTTGCGCGCGAGCAGCCCGGCACCCACGAGGACCACCGGGTTCGAAGTGTTGGTGCAGCTCGTGATCGCGGCGATCAGGACCGCGCCGTCGGCGAGCGCGAACGAGTGGCCACCGGAGGCGATGGTCGCGCGGCCCGTCGCCTTCGGGTTCTTCGCGGCCCGCTCCTCGGCCATCTTCGCTACGCTCGCACGGTATGCGGGCTGGGAGGTCCGGAGCGGCACCCGGTCCTGCGGCCGCTTCGGCCCCGCCAGGCTGGGCTCGACGCTCGCGAGATCGAGCTCGAGGACGTCGCTGTATTCCGCCTCGCGCATGCCGTTGGTGCGCCACATTCCCTGGGCCCGGGCATAGGCCTCGACCAGTGCGATCTGCGCAGGCGTGCGGCCGGTGAGCTCGAGGTAGCGGCAGGTCTCCTCGTCGATGGGAAAGATCGCGCAGGTGCTGCCGAACTCCGGCGACATGTTGGCGATGGTCGCGCGGTCGGCAAGCGGCAGCCCCGCGAGCCCGTCGCCGAAGAACTCGACGAACTTGTCGACGACGCCCTTACTGCGGAGCATCTCGGTAACGGTGAGCACCAGGTCCGTCGCGGTCGCGCCGGCGGGGAGCGCGCCCTTGAGCCGGAACCCGACCACCTGGGGGATCAGCATCGTCACGGCCTGGCCGAGCATCGCGGCCTCGGCTTCGATGCCGCCGACACCCCAGCCCAGCACGCCGAGCCCGTTCACCATCGTGGTGTGCGAATCGGTGCCGACCAGGGTGTCCGGAAAGGCGGTCTTCACACCATTCCTCTCGTCCTGGAAGACGACGCGGGCGAGGTGTTCGAGATTCACCTGGTGAACGATGCCGGTATTCGGCGGCACGACCTTGAAATTGCTGAACGCGGTCTGGCCCCAGCGCAGGAAGGCGTAGCGCTCACGGTTGCGTGAGAACTCTATCGCGTTGTTCCTGCTCAACGAGTCCGGGGAGCCGTAATCGTCGACCTGCACCGAATGGTCGATGACGAGTTCCGCCGGAGCGAGCGGATTGATCTCCTGCGGGTTGCCGCCGAGCCGCGTCATGGCTTCGCGCATCGCGGCGAGGTCGACGATCGCCGGCACGCCGGTGAAGTCCTGCATGATCACGCGCGCGGGCGTGAAGGCGATCTCGTGGCTCGGCGTCGCCTTCGGGTCCCACCGGAGCAGCGCCTCGATGTCGTCGCGCGTGACGCTGACGCCGTCCTCGAATCGCAGCAGGTTCTCGAGCAGGATCTTGAGCGAGAAGGGCAGTCGGCCGACGTCGTGGCCCTGGAGCGCGGCGAGGCCATGGATCTCGTACGGCTGCCCGCCCACATCGAGTGTCGTGCGGGTGCTGAAACTGTCCTTCATGCAACCTCCGGAGCGGCGTCGGCCCGAGCCGCGGAATTATAGCTGCTCGAAGTCGATGCGATCACCGCGCCGCCCAGGCAGACTTCTCCGTCGTAGAACACGGCCGACTGCCCCGGCGTGACTGCGCGCTGCGGCGTCATCAGGCGCACGCGGCAACGGCCGTCCTCGAGCATGCTGGTCTCGCAGGGCTGGTCGTCCTGCCGGTAACGCAGCTTTACCGTGCAGCGGAAACCCGCGGCGGGTGGCGAACCAGCCACCCATTGAGCCGGCTCGGTCAGGAGCTCATCGGCGAGCAGCATCGGGTGCGCCGCGTCCTGCACGACGACGAGACGGTTGCCATCGAGGTGCTTCGCCGCGACGTACCACGGCGCCTCGGCGGCGCCGCGTACGCCGCCCAGCGCGAGCCCCTGGCGCTGTCCCAGCGTGTAGTACATGAGGCCGCGGTGCGTCCCGAGCCGTTCGCCGGCCGGCGTCTCGATCGGTCCCGGCTGTGCCGGCAGGTAGCGCGCGAGGAACTCGCGGAACGGCCGCTCACCGATGAAACAGATGCCGGTGCTGTCGCGCTTGTCGTGCACCGGCAGCGCGAACTCGCGCGCCAGGCGGCGCACCTCGGCCTTGGAGAGGCCGCCCACCGGGAACGAGCACCGCTGCAGCGACTCCGACGGCACGGTGTGCAGGAAGTAGCTCTGGTCCTTCGCCCGGTCGACGGCGCGCAGCAGACGCACGCGTCCCGAGGCGCGTTCGAGACGCGCGTAGTGCCCGGTGGCGAAACCGGCGGCGCCGAGCCGGCGTGCATGCTCGAGGCAGACGCCGAACTTGATTTCGCGATTGCAGGCGACGTCGGGGTTGGGCGTGCGCCCCGCGGCGAGCTCGTCCAGGAAGTGCCGGAACACGCGTTCGCGGTACTCGGCCGCGAAGCTCACCGTGTGCAGCGGTATCGAGAGCTCGTCGCAGACGCGGCGCGCATCCTGCAGGTCCGCGGCGGCCGTGCAGTATCCGTCCTCGTCCTCGTCCCAGTTGCGCATGAAGAGCGCGTGTACCTCGTGCCCGTCGCGCTTCAAGAGCGCCGCGGCGACGGCGGAGTCCACCCCGCCGGAGATGCCGAGCACGACGCGATCTGCGCCCATACGGAGATTATAAGTCGCGGCCGCGGGTCAGCCGCTGGCGACGAGCGATGCGCGAGCCTCGAGCTCGAGGTGACTGATCAGCGAGCAGGGATAGCGAATGCCCGCGACGTAGTCGTCGACGCAGCGCCGCACGAGCGGGCTGCGCAGGTGCAGACCGGGCTCGCCGAGCTGGTCGCGGCCGATCCATCGCACGCGGACGATCTCACGGTCGGGCGGTCGCGGCGCGCCGCGGGATTCGAGCACGCCCGAGTAGGCGACCCGCAGGAAGGACCTGCCCGACGCGTCGGGCCGCCACAGGTACACGCCCACGATCGCATCGGGGCGGAATCGCCAGCCGGATTCCTCGAAGGTCTCGCGGACCACGGCATCGATGAACGTCTCGCCGTCCTCGAGATGTCCCGCGGGCTGGTTGAGTACCAGGCGGCCGCTCGCGCGTTCCTCCACGAGCAGGAATTTACCGTGACGCTCCGCGACGGCCGCGACCGTGACGTCCGGCTTCCATACCATGCCGGTCATTATAGGCAGGGGAGCGCGGCGATCAGAAATCGATCGCGGTCGCGCGCAGCTCGGGCTGGATGACGCTGCCCACCCAGGCCTCGTCGAAGTAGGTCATGTAGCGCCGCACGACGTTGACGTCGTCGAACTCCACGATGCCGTCCCAGCGCGAGGCCTGCTGGCGGTAGGCGATCGCCCGGTCGTCGGCCACGATGAAGGCGCACGGGTTGCCGCGGAACTCGGGCGACACGTTGCGCAGGTCGAGATAGCTCGTGAGCCGCCGCGCCATCTGCAGGAAGCGGTTGCCCTCGCGCACGACGCGGCCCGGATCGGAGATGAGCACCCGAACCCGCGCGTGGCTGCGCGCAAGCACCAGCCGCTTCATCGGCTCGAGGAAGTGATCGTGGTCGTAGAGCTGCGGCTCGAGGTCGGGCGTATAGATCGCAAGACAGCGCTGGGCGCGCGTCGCGATCTCGGCGACGGCCGCCCGGTACTCATCGACCGTCGTGAGGATGCTCCGTGTCCCGGTGACGTTCAGTTTGTTCTTCATCTCGGTGCCCGATCCGCAGGTTCATCCGCTGATGCGGGATTCCGACCTCCATGAATTCCGGCCCTTCGGCCAGGAAGCCCAGCCGCTCGTAAAACCCGGTCGCGGAGGCCTGCGAGTTCAGGTGAACCTGCGTGAGCCCGAGCGTCCGTGCCAGCGTCACCAGGTGGCCGACCATCGCGCCGCCGATCCCGGTGCCGCGGTACTGCGGCAGTACTGCGACGCGAGCGATCTTACCGGTGGGTTCCAGCCGGGCCGTGCCAACTGCGTCACGTTTCGGCGTAACTGCGAGAACGTACCAGGAGACCGGGTCGGCGTCGTCCCATTCCTCGCGCTCCGGGACGCCCTGTTCCAGGACGAACACGCGGCGGCGGAGCCCTTCGATCTGCTCGCGGTCCGCGGCCCAGCTCGCCGGCCGTATCCGGACGCCGGGCGGCACCATCACACCTCCCGCGCCAGGCGTGCCGCGAGCCCGACGTAGCCGGCGGGTGTCAGCTGCGTGAGGCGGCGCTTGTCCTCGTCGGGAATGGGCAGCCCCGCGATGAACGTGGCGATCGCCGGGGCGTCCACGCGGCGGCCGCGGGTCAGCGCCTTGAGCTGCTCGTAGGATCCGGCGACGCCGTGGCGGCGCATCACGGTCTGGATCGGTTCGGCGAGCAGCTCCCAGTTGGCGTCGAGGTCGGCGGACATGCGCTCGACGTCGACGTCGAGCCGGGCCAGGCCGCGTCCCACGGACTGCACGGCGATGTCGGCGTGCGCCAGCGCCACGCCGATGTTGCGCTGGACGGTCGAATCGCTCAGGTCACGCTGCCAGCGCGAGACGGGCAGCTTCTCAGACATGAAGCGCAACAGCGCGTTCGCGAGTCCGAGGTTGCCTTCCGCATTCTCGAAGTCGATCGGATTGACCTTGTGCGGCATCGTCGAGGAGCCGACCTCGCCGGCGACCACCTTCTGGCGGAAGTAGCCGAGCGACACGTATCCCCACAGGTCGCGGCACAGGTCGAGCAGCACGACGTTGCAGCGCGCGAGCGCGTCGAAGTACTCGGCCATCCAGTCGTGCGGCTCGATCTGCGTCGTGTACGCGCTGTACACCAGCCCGAGTGATTCAACGAAGCGTCTGCCGATCCCCGGCCAGTCGAGGTCCGGGTAGGCCGCGGCATGAGCATTGTAGTTTCCCACCGCACCGTTGAACTTGCCGCGGATCAGGACGCGCCCGAAGCCGTCGCGCTGCTGCCGCAGCCGGTGCGCGAATACCGCGATCTCCTTGCCGAGGGTCGTCGGCGTCGCGGGCTGGCCGTGGGTGCGCGACATCATTGCGTCGTCCGCGTGCGCATGCGCCATCGCGCGCAGTGACTCGACGAGCGATTCCAGCCTCGGCAGCAGCACGCGATCGCGCCCTTCCTGGCACATGAGCGCGTACGCGAGGTTGTTGACGTCCTCCGACGTGCAGGCGAAATGCACGAACTCGACCCGCGGCGCCCATACCGCGTCCCGGGCCAGCCGGCGCTTCAGGAAATACTCGACCGCCTTGACGTCGTGGTTCGTTTCCCGTTCGAGCTGCTTGATCTCGGCGATATCCGCGGCCGACAGGCCCGCCAGTATCTCCTGCAGCGCACCCGCCCCGCGCTCCGCGCGTCCCTCGAGCTCGACGATGCCGGGGTGCTGCGCCAGCGCCGCGAGCCACGCCAGCTCGACGCGGACCCGGGCGCGTATCAGGCCCGCCTCGCTGAAGATCTCGCGCAACTCCGGGCACCGCGACGCATAGCGGCCGTCGACGGGCGAGAGCGCCGAGAGGGGGGTCAGGCTCATGCGCGGGATCCGGGAATGCTAGGATTCACGATGATACCGCAGGGCCGCATCAGAGGTGCCTGCGCGGCCGCTGCAACGGAGCTGGCTCCGCTGCGGCGATCGCCAACAGCCTTCAGGAGCGACAGCGCATGTCCACAGACGGCTTCCGGGTGGAACGCGACAGCATGGGCGAGTTACGGGTACCGGCCGACGCGCTCTGGGGCGCGCAGACCCAGCGCGCCGTGCAGAACTTCCCGATCAGCGGGCTTCCGATGCCGCGCGGCTTCATCCGCGCGCTCGGTCTCGTCAAGTGGGCCGCGGCCGGGGCCAACCTCGAGCTCGGCGAGCTCGACCGCGTGCGCGCATTCGCCATCCAGAAGGCGGCGCTCGAGGTAGCGGAAGGGCGCCACGACGCCCACTTCCCCGTGGATGTGTTCCAGACCGGCTCGGGCACGAGCAGCAACATGAATGCAAACGAGGTAATCGCGCGCCTCGCGAGCCGCTACGCCGACGGCATCGCCGTTCATCCCAACGATCACGTCAACTGCAGCCAGAGCAGCAATGACGTGTTCCCGACCGCGATGCACCTGTCCGCCGCGCTCGCGATCGCTGAGCAGCTCCTGCCGGCGCTCAAGGAGCTGTCGGGCACGATCAGCCGCAAGGCCGCCGACGTCTCCGAGATAGTCAAGACCGGCCGCACGCACCTCATGGACGCGATGCCGCTCACGCTCGGCCAGGAGCTCGGTGCCTGGCGCACGCAGATCGAGGACGGGGTGGCGCGTCTCAATTCCTGCCGGCCGCGGCTGCATGCGCTCGCGCAGGGCGGCACGGCGATCGGCAGCGGGATCAACGCGCCGCCCGGGTTCGGCGCCCGCGTGGCGGCATTGCTTTCCCGCCAGACCTCGCTGGACCTGCGGCCAAGCCGCGACTTCTTCGCTGCACTGGCCTCGATGGATACGGCCGTGGAGCTGTCCGGGCACCTGCGCACCGTCGCGGTGAGCCTGATGAAGATCGCGAACGACCTGCGCTGGATGAACAGCGGTCCGCTCGCGGGGCTCTCCGAGATCGCCGTGCCGGCGCTGCAACCGGGCAGCAGCATCATGCCCGGCAAGGTGAACCCGGTCGTGCCCGAGGCCGTCACGATGGTAGCGGCGCAGGTCATGGGCAACGACGTGACGATCACGGTCGCGGGCCAGTCCGGCTCGTTCCAGCTCAACGTGATGCAACCGGTCATCGCCTACAACCTGCTGCAGAGCATCGAGCTGCTCGCCAACGGGTCGCGCACGCTCGCGCGGAGCGCGATCGCGGGTTTCACCGTGCATGCGCAGCGGATCGCCGAGGCCGTCGACCGCAATCCAATGCTGGTGACGGCGCTCAATCCCGTGATCGGCTACGAGAAGGGCGCCGCGATCGCCAAGAAGGCCTACGCCGAAGGCCGGGCGATCCGCGAAGTGGCGGCGGAGATGACCGACCTTGGCGAAGAGCGCATCGCGAAGCTCCTCGACCCTGCAGCGCTCACCCGCGGCGGAGTGCGCCCGGGCGGCTCGGGTGACTGAACCCGCGCTGCGACGGCTCGGGCCCGACGCCTCGCTGCGTGCACGCATCGAGCACCGCTTGCCGCACGAGAGCGGCAACGGTGATCCGGACGCCGCGCGCATCGCGGGCCTGCTTCCGGGGCAGAACCTGGCACGCGAGCTGCGCGAGTTCTGGCCCAAGACCTGGGCGCGGGCGGCGGTGCTCATCCCGCTGGTGGAGCGACCCGAAGGGCTCACCGTGCTCCTCACGCAGCGTTCCTCGCAGCTCACCAACCACCCGGGCCAGATCAGCTTTCCCGGCGGGCGCATCGAGCCGGCCGACGCCGGCCCCTGGGAGGCGGCGATCCGCGAGACGGAGGAGGAGATCGGCCTGGGCCGGGACCGGCCTCGCCTCGCAGGTTACCTGCACGATCACCTGGTGATCTCGGGCTACGTGGTCACGCCGGTCGTGGCGTTCGTCGAGCCCGGCTTCGAGCTCAAGCTCGACCGCACGGAAGTCGACGACACGTTCGAGGCGCCGCTTGCGTTCCTGCTCGACGGCTCGAATCGCCATCCGTCGACGCGACGCATCGGCGGCCACGCGTTCACGACCTGGGACATACCCTGGGAGGGGCGCCGCATCTGGGGCGCCACCGCCGGAATGCTGGTGTCGTTCGCGGAATTGCTCGAGGCGCCTTAGGAACCTCAGCCATGGCCATCGAACGCCTGCTCGAGATCATGGTGCGGCTGCGCGATCCGGTGCGCGGTTGCCCGTGGGACCGCGAGCAGACCTGGGCCACGATCGCGCCGCATACGATCGAGGAAGCCTACGAGCTCGAGGACGCGATCCAGCAGGGCGACCCTGCGCACGTGCGCGATGAGCTCGGGGACCTGCTGTTCCAGGTGGTCTGCCAGGCGCGAATCGCCGAGGAGCAGGGCGCCTTCGCCTTCGACGACGTGGTCGAAGCGATCTGCGACAAGCTCGAACGCCGCCATCCACACGTGTTCGGCGACGCCCGTGCGGACAGCGCGGCCCAGGTGTCGACCGCCTGGGAGACGCAGAAATCGCGTGAGCGCGCGGCGCGCGGCGGCAGCGGCGCGCTGGACGGCGTCGCCGTCGGGCTGCCGGCGCTGACGCGGTCCGCCAAGCTCGGCAGCCGCGCCTCGCGCGTCGGATTCGACTGGACCGGCGCCGACGGCGTGATCGACAAGATCCGCGAGGAGCTCGAGGAACTCGGAGCCGCGCTCGGCGCGGGGCGGGCGGGTGCGGCGGGCGAGGAACTCGGCGACCTGCTCTTCAGCGTCGCACAGCTCGCGCGGCATCTCGCGATCGACCCGGAGTCCGCGCTCAGGTCGGCGAACCGCAAGTTCGAGGCGCGGTTCCGGTTCGTCGAGCAGGCCCTCGCCGCGCAGGGCCGCGGCGCCGGGGATGCGACGCTGGCGGAGCTCGAGTCGTTGTGGGCCCAGGCGAAGGCGCTGGAGGGCTGAAGCGCCGGCGACGCGCGGGCGCGCCCGCAACGCCGGCGCCGGGCACGGCTGCACCGGCCGCGCGGCGCGAGGCGAGGCGCGCCTCGGTTCCCGTCATCCGCTACGACGAGAGCCTGCCGGTCCATGCGCGGCGCACCGAGATCGCGGCAGCCATCGCCGCTTCCCCGGTCGTGATCGTGAGCGGGGCAACGGGCAGCGGCAAGAGCACGCAGATCCCGAAGATCTGCCTCGAGCTCGGCCGCGGACTCGACGGCATGATCGGCCACACCCAGCCGCGGCGCATCGCCGCGCACGCGCTCGCAAGCCGGCTGTGCGAGGAGCTCGGCACGGACCTGGGTGACCTGGTCGGCTACCAGGTCAGGTTCACGGATCGCACGGGGCCGCGCACGCTCGTCAAGCTGATGACCGACGGTGTGCTGCTGCGCGAGCTCGAGCGCGACCCGCAGCTCCGCCGCTACGACACGCTGATCCTGGACGAGGCGCACGAGCGCAACCTGAACGTCGATTTCCTGCTGGGCATCTGCAGGCGGCTCGTCGCGACGCGGCCTGAACTGCGCGTCGTGGTTACCTCGGCGACCATCGAGACGCAGCGCTTCTCGGAGTACTTCGGCGGCGCACCCGTGATCGAGGTCGAGGGACGGAGCTGGCCGATCGAGCTCCGCTACCGGCCCGCGGATCCGGACGACGAGACGGCCACACCGCTCGCGAGCGCCGTACTGCGCGCCGTGGAGGAACTTGGCACCGATTCGCGCGGCATCGCGGGCGATGCGCTGGTATTCCTCCCGGGCGAGCGGCAGATCCACGAGACGCTCGACCTGCTGCGCCGCGATGGGCCCCGCGGCCTCGAGCTGCTGCCGCTCTACTCGCGGCTCTCGGCCGCGGAGCAGCAGCGCATCTATGCGCCGCACGCCGCACCGCGGGTGATCCTGGCCACCAACGTCGCCGAGACCTCGCTCACGATCCCGGGCGTGCGTTTCGTGATCGATTCCGGGCTCGCGCGCGTCAGCCGCTACAGCCCGCGCGCGAAGCTGCAGCGGCTGCCGATCGAGCCCGTGTCGCGAGCGAGCGCCGACCAGCGCAAGGGCCGTTGCGGGCGCGAAGGCGAGGGCATCTGCATCCGCCTGTATGCGGAGAGCGACTACGCCGAGCGCCAGCAGTTCACCGAGCCCGAGATCCTGCGCACCAATCTCGCGAGCCTGATCCTGCAGATGGCGGCGCTCGGGCTCGGGGCACCCGACGAGTTCCCGTTCCTCGAGCCGCCGGACGGCCGGTTGCTCAACGACGGTTATCGCCTGCTGGCGGAGCTCTCCGCGGTGGACGGCGAGCGGCGCATCACGCGGCTCGGGCGCCGCATGGCGCAGCTGCCGGTGGACCCGCGACTTGCGCGCATCCTGGTCGAGGGCGAGCGGCTGGGCTGCCTGGCCGAATGCCTCGTGATCGCGGCCTTCCTCAGCATCCAGGATCCGCGGGAGCGGCCGGCCGACCGGCTCGAGGCTGCGGACGAGCGGCATGCCGCATTCGCGGACCCGCGTTCCGACTTCGCGTCGGTGCTCAATCTCTGGCGCGCGCTCGGCGAGCAATCGGGCGCCGGAGCCCGCGCACTGCGGCGCTGGTGCCGCGACAACTTTCTCTCGTGGCTGCGCGTGCGCGAGTGGCAGGACCTGCACGAGCAGCTGACCGCGATGACCCGCTCACGACACCCGCCGCCGCGCCGGGAAGCGGCGACCCACGGAACGCTGCACCGGGCGCTGCTCTCGGGCTTCCTCGGCGGCATCGGCGTGCGCGACGACGACCGCGGCTATCTCGGCGCGCGCGACACGCGCTTCGTGATCGCCCCGGGCACACCGCTCGCGCGCCGCAAGCCGCACTGGGTGATGGCCGCGAGCCTCATCGAGACGCAGCGCGTCTACGCCCGCATGGTCGCGCAGGTGCAGCCCTCGTGGATCGAAGCCGCCGCGACGCACCTCGTCCGCCGCAGTTACGGCGACGCCGAATGGTCGCCGGAACGCGGCATGGTCGTCGCGCGGGAAATCGTGTCGCTGTACGGGCGCGTCCTGCACGGCGGACGCGAGGTCAATTTTGCGACCGTCGATGCCGCGACCGCGCGGCGGATATTCGTGGACGAGGCCCTGGTGCGCGATCGGGGCGGCCCGACCGGCGCGTTCCGCGAGCGCAATGCGGCCGCGATTGCGGCGGTCCAGGACCTCGAGGCACGGCTCCGGCGCCGGGACCTGCTCGTCGCCGACGATGCGATCGCCGATTTCTTCCTGGAGCGCATTCCGCCGGAGGTGTCCGATCTTCGGACCTTCGAGCGCTGGTGGCGCGAGGCGCAGATCCGGGAGCCAACGCTGCTCGACCTGCCGCGCGAGCGCCTGCTCGCTGGCCCGATGCCCGACTTCAGGCGCGCGGACTTGCCGGATCGGTTCGAGGTCGAAGGCAACTCGCTCGAGCTTCGATATGCCTTCGACCCGACCGCGGCGGACGACGGAGTGACGCTCATCCTGCCGCTGCCCTTGCTGCCGGCCGTGCACCAGGACGACCTCGATTGGCTGGTGCCCGGGATGCTGCGTGACAAGGTGATTGCGATCCTGCGCGGGCTGCCGAAGGAGTTGCGTCGCGCACTCGTGCCAATCCCGGACACCGCGGATCGCTTCCTCGCCGCGCCGCGGCGCGAGGGTGGGGAGTCGCTCAACGAGGCGCTGGCCGCGTTCGCCACCGCCTCGGGCGGCGCGCCCGTGACCGCCGCCGAGATTGGGGCCGCGCCGTTGCCGCCGTGGCTGCGCATGAATCTCCGTGTAGTGGACTCGTCCGGCCACGTGCTCGCCAGCGGCCGCGATCTCGCGCTGCTGCGCCGGACCCTCGGCGAAGCGGCGGTGCGCCGCCACGCCGCCGTCGACGACAGCTGGCAACGCGACGGCGTGCGGCGCTGGGACTTCGGTCCCCTGCCGGGCACGCTCACGGTGCAGAGTGGCGGCTACACGCTTCGCATGTACCCGACGGTCGAGGACCGTGGCAGTACCGTCAGTCTCGGACTGCATCCGCGGGCGGAGGCGGCGAGCGGCCTCACGCGCGGCGGCCTCATTCGGCTCGCGGCGCTGGCGCTGCCCCAGCAGCACGGGCTGGTCCGGCGCAATGCGGCCGACGACCGCGAGCTGGCGCTCCTCGTCGCCGCCGCGGGCCTGGGACGCACCGTGTTCGACGAAATCGCCGATCGCGCGATCGCCGCGGCCGTGCTGGGAAGCGACGACGCCCTGCCGCGCACGGAGGCGGCGTTTGCGGCGCGACTCGAGGAGGGCCGGAGCCGCGTGGTCGAATCGGGTGACGAGGCGATCCGCGTGGTGCGCGGCACATTGCAGGGCATCAGGGAGGCGCGTGCCGGGCTCGAAGGGCTCGCCGCGCCGGTGTTCTCTCAGGTCCGCGCCTCGATCGAGGCGCAGCTTGCGCGTCTCGTGCGGCCGGGCTGGGTGCGCACCACGCCGGACGCCTGGTTCCAGCGGTTGCCCAAGTACGCGCAGGCGGCGGCGCGGCGCATCGAGCGGCTGCGCGTCGATCTCGCGCGCGATGCGCGGCTGGCGGCGCAGGTTGCGCCCTACGCGCAGGCGCTCCTTGCGCTCGAGGCGGCGACACCGTCGGCGGCGGACGATCCGCGGCTCGAGGAGCTGCGCTGGGCCATCGAGGAGTTCCGGCTGTCGCTCTTCGCGCAGGAGCTGCGCACGCTCGCGCCGATCTCGGCGAAGCGCCTCGATGAGAAGCTCGCCGCGGCGCGTCGCGCGCTCCGCGACGCATGACTCGGGCTGTCGTGGCTCCCGGCGCTCGGCCACAGTGGCTCGCTGCTCGCCGGCGCTCGGCCACAGTGGCTCGCTGCTCGCCGGCGCTCGGCCCGGGTGCCTCGCTGGGCCGCAACCACGATCGAGGGTCGTTGCAGGGCTTAAGATGGGTGCCCCGCACGTCTTGTCGGCGCACGCCGCATCGGCAGCGGTATCGCGGAATCGTCGAGGAGTCATGACTACGGAGTGGTCCGCGACGTCTACCTGCGGCGGGTGAGACGTCGTTGCGGCCCACGAGACACCCGGTCCAAACGCCGGCTCGCCGATGCCGCGGTGGCCTCCGGGCGCGTCGATACCGCAGTTGCCATCACGAGCCGGCGCGTGGACGCGGTGTATCCGAGCCGCGACGAGGCTTCCGTGTGCACAGGTGGACGTCGCGGGCACTCTAAGCGAAGGCCGCCTCGACGATTCCGCGATACCAACGACCGTTCGGCGTGCTCCGACAGAATGTGCGGGGCAGCCATCTTCAGCCCTGCAACGACCCTGATCGTGGTGAGCGGCTGCGGATACACCGCGGCCGGGCGTCGGCGAGCAGCGAGCCACCGCGGCCGGGCGGCGGCGAGCAGCGAGCCACTGTGGCGGAGCACCGGCGAGCAGCAGCCACCGCCGCCGAGCGTCGGCGAGCAGGCCCCTACTTGTCCAGGAACGGGCGGACCAGGTCGATCGGCAGCGGGAACACGATCGTCGTGGTTTTCTCGCTCGAGATGTCCGCAAGCGTCTGAAGGTAGCGAAGCTGCAGCGCCTTGGGCTCGGTTCCGAGCATGGCGGCGGCCTCGACCAGCTGTGCGGCGGCCTGCTTCTCGCCTTCCGCATGGATGATCTTCGCGCGCCGCGTGCGCTCGGCCTCGGCCTGCTTGGCCATCGCGCGGATCATGTTCTCGTTCAGGTCGACGTGCTTGATCTCGACGTTGGCGACCTTGATGCCCCAGGCGTCGGTCGCGTGGTCGAGGATGCGCTGGATGTCGACGTTCAGCTTGTCGCGCTGCGACAGCATGGTGTCGAGCTCGTGCTGGCCCAGGACCGAGCGCAGCGTCGTCTGTGCGAGCTGGCTCGTCGCCTCGAATGGGTTCGCCACCTGGATGATCGCCTTGGCCGGATCGACGATGCGGAAGTAGACGACGGCGTTCACTTTGACCGAGACGTTGTCGCGCGAGATCACGTCCTGGGTCGGGACGTCGAGCACGATTGTCCGCAGGTCTACCTTGACCATCTTCTGGATCAACGGGATCAGGATGATCAGGCCCGGGCCCTTGACGCCCGTGAAGCGGCCGAACGTGAAGATCACGCCGCGCTCGTACTCGTTCAGGACCTTGAATATCTGCGTCAGCAGCACGACGAGGACGACAGCGAGAAAAGCCAGCGTTGCGAAACTGAACATGTGGTTCACCTTGTCACTCGGAATCCGGTTCGACTTCGAGCGTGAGCCCGTCACGCCTTACGATGCGCAGCCGCTGGCCCTCGCGCACCGGCGCGCGGCTGGTCGCGTTCCAGAGCTCGCCGTGCACGCGCACGAGTCCGCGGCCTTCGAAGGATTCCACGGCCTCGGCACGTTCGGCGAGCAGGCCCTCGGAACCCGCGACGACGGGACGGCGGCGGGCGCGCACGGCGAACGACACGATGGCGAGCAGCAGGAGCGAGCCCACGAGCGCCATCGCGCCCACGAGCTGCCAGGCGATGCCGAAGCCCGGAACGTCATCGTCGAGCAGCATCACCGACCCGATCACGAACGCGATGATGCCGCCGAGGCCGAGGGCGCCGAACGAGGGGGCGAAGCTCTCGGCGACGATCAGCAGCACCCCGAGCGCGATCAGCGCGAGCCCCGCATAGTTGACGGACAGGACCTGGAAGGCGAAGAGCGCGAGCAGGAGGCTGATCGCGCCGACCACGCCGGGCAGCACCGAGCCCGGGTTGTATCCCTCGAGCAGCAACCCGTAGATGCCGATCAGCATCAGCAGGTAGGCGACGTTCGGGTTCGTGATAAGCGACAGGAGCCGCGTCCGCCAGTCCTGCTCGATCGTGCGCAGCAGCAGTCCATCGGTCTCAATCGTGACCTCGCGCGTCTGCAGGCGGGCGGTCCGCCCGTCCACGGCCTCGATCAGCGCGGGCAGGTCGTCGGCCATCAGGTCGATCACGCCCGACTTGAGCGCTTCGCTCGCCGAGAGGCTGGCGCCTTCGCGCACGGCAGTTTCCGCCCAGTCGGCGTTGCGGCCGCGGAGCTCCGCGAGGCTGCGGATGTAGGCGACGGCGTCGTTGACGGCCTTGCGCTCGAGCGCGCCGTCCGGCATCTGCGGCGCCGCATCCTTGCCCTTGTCTTTGTCCTTGTCGCCGTCGCCGTTCTTCGCGTCCTCGTCACCGGCCGGTTTCGGACGATCGGGGCCGCCCGGCGGTGCGCCGATCTGCACCGGTGTGGCGGCGCCGAGGTTCGTCGCGGGCGCCATCGCCGCGACGTGGCTCGCGTACATGAGATAGGTGCCGGCACTCGCGGCACGGGCGCCGCTCGGCGACACGTACATCACGACCGGCACGTTGGAGGCCAGGATGGCCTGGATCATGTCGCGCATCGCCGTATCGAGACCGCCAGGCGTGTCGAGCGTGACGACGATGAGCCGTGCGCCGGCCTCGTTCGCGTCCTCGATCGCCCGCACGAAGTAGTCGCTGATGCCCGGGCCGATCGGGTCAGCGATGTTGACGAGCACGGCATCGGAGGTCCGCTCGCGGGCGGGCGGCGGGGCATCGGCCGCCCATGCCATCACCGTCACTGCGAGCAGCGCCGCGATCGACCAGCGACCGGGATGCGGCAAAGCGGCCATGCCCGGGATGATAGCAGCGGCCCGCCTGCCCGGCGCCGTATACTGCGGCGCGCCGCACCGACGGGAAGGCCGGACGTGGACAAGAAGAGCACATGCAGGATCCTGGCCGCGACCGTTGCGCTGGCGGCGGGTTCAGCGATCGCGCAGCAGAACGCCGCGCCACCCGATGGTGCCGGGATCTCGACCCTGCGCGTGCGTCCCGGGCTTTCCGTGCTCGCAGGCGCCGGCGGGAACATCGCCGTCTGGCACGGCGCGGACGGCATCGTGGTCGTCGACGACAGCCTCGCGCCGCTGGCGCCGAAGGTCGTCGAAGCCATCGCGCGCGTTGCCGAGGGACCGGTCAGGTTCGTGATCAACACGCACTGGCACCCGGATCACACCGGCGGCAACGAGGTCCTCGGCAAGGCGGGCGGGATCATCATCGCGCACGACAAGGTGCGCACGCGGATGACCGAGGAGCAGTTCGTCGAGGTCGCGGACATGCGGGTGCCGGCCGCACCGCTCGCCGCGCTGCCCATCGTGACTTTCGACGACTCGGTGACGCTGTACCTGAACGGCGACCGGCTGCACGTCGTGCACGTCATCGACGCCCACACCGACAGTGACGCCGTGCTCTGGTGGCAGGCCGCGAACGTCGTGCACACCGGGGATGTCTACGTGAGCCATGCCTATCCGCTCATCGACCAGGGCAGCGGCGGGACGCTTGCAGGGCTCGTGACCGCTGTCGAGGCCGTACTCGCACGCGCCAACGACGCGACCATCGTCATTCCCGGGCACGGCCCGGTGTCGAACCGGCGCGAGCTCGCCGAATACCGCGACATGCTGGTGACGGTCGGGCGGCGCGTCCGCGAGGCCGTGGAGCAGGGCAGGAGCCTCGAGGAAGTGATCGCCTCGCGGCCCACGGCCGAATACGACGCGCGCTACGGGCAGGGCTTCATGAAGCCTGCGATGTTCGTAGGCGTCCTCTATCGCGACCTGGCGAGCCCCACGCCGGGGCTCAGGCCTTCAGGTCGAAATTGATGCCCTGCGCGAGCGGCAGCTCGCGGCTCCAGTTGACCGTGCAGGTCTGGCGTCGCATGTAGGCCTTCCAGGCGTCGGAGCCGGATTCGCGCCCGCCGCCCGTGTCCTTCTCGCCGCCGAAGGCGCCGCCGATCTCGGCGCCCGAGGTACCGATGTTGACGTTGGCGATGCCGCAGTCCGACCCGGCGACGGACAGGAACCGCTCCGCGGCCTGCAGCCGATCGGTGAAGATGGCGGAGGACAACCCGTGCGCCACCGAGTTGTGCATGCGGATCGCGGAGTCGAGGTCCGAGAACCGGATCAGGTAGAGGATCGGCCCGAAGGTCTCGGTGCGCACGATCTCGGCATCGTGATCGGCGACGACGATCGCGGGCTCGACGTAGAAACCCGGGCGATCGAGCCGCTTGCCGCCGGTGACCAGCCGTCCGCCGCTCGCGATCGCGGCCTTGAGTGCCGCCTCGTAGCGCTGCACCGCCGCCGCGTCGATCAGGGGCCCCATCAGCGTGCCCGCGGCGAGCGGATCGCCGATCCGCACCTGCGCGTAGGCATCGCGCAGGCGGCGCTCGAGCTCTGCGAAGCGCGCCTCGTGCACGAACACGCGGCGCGTGCTGGTGCAGCGCTGCCCCGCGGTGCCGACCGCACCGAACACGATGGACGACACGGCCAGGTCGAGATTCGCGTGCTCGTCGACGATGATCGCGTTGTTGCCGCCCAGCTCGAGCAGGCACTTGCCGAGGCGCGCCGCTACGCGCTTGCCGACCTCGCGACCCACTGCGGTGGAACCGGTGAACGAGACGAGGTCGACCCGGCGGTCCTCGACGAACCGTGTCGCGAGCTCGGTGCCGCCGTCTACGAACATCTGGAAGATGCCCGGCAGGCCGTGCTGCTCGAGCACGCGGTTGCAGAGCTTCTGTACCGCCACCGCGCAGAGCGCGGTCTTGGGCGAAGGCTTCCACACGCTCACGTTGCCGCAGATGGCCGCGAGGAACGAATTCCATGCCCAGACGGCCACGGGGAAATTGAAGGCGCTGATGATTCCGACCACGCCCAGCGGGTGCCACTGCTCGAACATGCGGTGCTCCGGCCGCTCCGAATGCATGGACAGGCCGTAGAGCATGCGCGACTGCCCGACAGCGAAGTCGGCGATGTCGATCATCTCCTGCACTTCGCCGTCGCCCTCGGGCTTGATCTTGCCCATCTCGAGCGAGACGAGGCTGCCGAGGTCGGACTTGTGGCGGCGCAGTTCGTCCGCGACCAGGCGCACGGCCTCGCCGCGCTTGGGCGCGGGCACGAGTCGCCATTGCGCCGCGACTTCCCGGGCCGAGGCGATCACGCGCTCGTACTGCGCGGGCGTCGCGGCGCGCACGCTCGCGATGACCTGGCCGGTGGCCGGATTCACGGAATCGATGCGCCCACCGGCCTCATCGCGGAGCCACCCGGCGCCGGCCGCCCAGGCACCCGGGTTGTCCGCTTCGAGGCCGAGGCTCGCCAGGGTCCTGTCCATCAGCGCGCTCCTGCCTGCAGGCGCTGGTGCCCGGTCTGCCCGGCGGCGATCACCCGGGCCGAGATGTCCTTGGAACCGCCGGTGGCGTAGTGCCGGCCGAAGCGATTGGCCAGGACGTCGGTCAGCGCGAAATCCTCCTGTCGCACGAAGCCCCGGAAGCGGCCGGGCTCGGCCAGCACGAGGTCGACGACGGCCGTGACACCCGCCGCCGTGGTTACCTGGATCGCGGACCAGAGCCGTCCGGCGATCATCTGCGGGTAGATCTTGCTCACATACGTCTCCTCGCGCAGATGGCCGTCCTGCCGGCCGGCGACAGCGACGTAGACGATAACGACGTCCTGCAGCGTCTGCGGAACGGCGTTCTCGAGCACGCGCTTCAACGTCGCGCGATCGTGGTTCAGCTTGAGGTCGTTCATCAGCAGCCGCATCTGCGCGCAGTGGCCGGGATAGCGGATGGTCTTGTAGTCCATCGACTGCGCGCGCTGCCCGTGAGTCTCGCCCAGCGAGCCTAAGCCCCCCGAGGTGTTGAACGCCTCGTACTGCTTGCCGTCGATCGCGATCTCCTCGAGGCCCTCGAGCGGCGCGAGCTCCGTGCGCCGTCCGTCGACGATCGCCTCGCAGGGATTGCCGTACTCGTTGATGAGGCCTTCCGTGGACCAGGTGAGCGAGTACTTGAGGACGTTGTTCGGGTTCTGCGGCAGCGCTCCGACGCGCAGCTTCACGCTGCGCAGCTCCTCGAAGTGCGCGATGAGCGCGTTGGCGGCGATGCTGATGAAGCCGGGCGCGAGGCCGCACTGTGGCACGAAGGCCTGCGGCGCGCCCTCCGCGAGCTGGCGCACGGCGCGGGTGACCTCGACGTCCTCGGTGAGGTCGAAGTAGTGCGCCCCGGCGTCACGGGCGGCTTCTGCGACGCCGACGTTGCAGTAGTAGGGGAGGCTCGAGATGACGGCCTCCACCGGCTGGCGGCGCAGGTGCGCCGCGAGCGCGGCACCACTGCGCGCATCGAGCGCGTATGCATGCGTGTTGGGGAAGCCGTGGGCATCAATGACGGAACGGGCGACCTCGCCGTTGACGTCGGCGAGGTGCACCTCGTAGTCGCCCGACTCGGCAAGCAGGCCCGTGATCAGCGAGCCAATCTTGCCCGCGCCGAGGATGAGAACCTTGTGCATGAAAAGACTCCTGGAGACGGTTCGGGGCGGCAGGCCCGGAGGCTTGATCCGGGGGCGCCGCCCGAGGAGGGGCGCGATTCTACGTTACTTTGCGGTTCCTTTTGCACTGCAGCGATCCGGGGTAGCATCGAGCGATGACTGCGCGCCCGCCCGTAGAGGATTGGTCCCCGACGAGTTGGACCCGGCAGCCGGCTGAACAGCAACCGGTATACCGCGACCCGCACGCGTTCGGGCGCGCCGTGTCGGACTTGAGCAGGCTGCCGCCGATCGTCGTTTCCTGGGAGGTCGAGTCGCTCAAGCAGCAGATCGCAGACGCGCAAGAGGGCCGTCGCTTCCTGCTGCAGGGCGGCGACTGCGCCGAATCGTTCGCCGAATGCGAATCCGGCCAGATCGCCCGCAAGCTCAAGATCCTGCTGCAGATGAGCCTGATCCTGCTGCACGGGCTCAAGCAACCGGTGATCCGGGTCGGGCGCTTCGCCGGCCAGTACGCCAAGCCGCGCTCGGCCGACACCGAGACCCGGGACGGCGTGACCTTGCCGAGCTATCGCGGCGATCTCGTCAATCGCCCGGGCTTTACGCGCCGAGGAACGCGAACCGGACCCGGAGCTGCTGCTGCGCGGGTACGAGCGGGCGGCGCTGACGCTCAACTTCGTCCGCGCACTGGTCGATGGCGGCTTCGCGGACCTCCATCACCCCGAGTACTGGGACCTGGGATTCCTGCACCACTCGCCCTGGCGTGAGCAGTACCAGCGCATCGTCGATTCGATCTCGGATTCGCTCGATTTCTTCGAGGCCATGAGCGGCAGCCAGGTGCACGAGGCGAGCCGGGCGCCGTTCTATGCCAGCCACGAGGCGTTGCACCTGTCATACGAACAGGCGCAGACGCGTTACCTCGAGCGCCGGCAGCGCTGGTACAACCTGGCGACGCATCTGCCCTGGATCGGCATGCGCACCGCCAGCCTGTCAGGCGCGCACGTCGAGTACTGCCGCGGCATCGCGAATCCGCTCGGCATCAAGGTCGGCCCCGACATGACGGCCGATTGGCTGCAGGGCCTGTGCCGGGTGCTGAATCCGCAGAGCGAGCCGGGCCGGCTGGTGCTGATCCATCGCCTGGGCGCGGCGCGCATCGGCGAGCTGCTGCCGCCGCTGGTCGAGGCCGTGGCCGCGACGGGCAGTCCGGTGCTATGGGTGTGCGACCCAATGCACGGCAACACCGAAACCATCGCCGGCGGCATCAAGACGCGGCGCTTCGACAACATCGTGGCAGAGCTCGAGACGGCCTTCCGCGTGCACCGGGACCTGGGCAGCCGGCTCGGCGGCGTGCATTTCGAGTTGACCGGCGAGGACGTCACCGAGTGCATCGGCGGAGCGCGCGGCCTCGAGGAGCGCGACCTGTCGCGCGCGTACCGCTCGCAGGTCGACCCGCGGCTCAACTATGAGCAGGCCCTCGAGCTCGCGATGCGGATTGCGGCCCACGCACGCGGCGCCTGACTCCTCCGAGCACGGCCTCGGCTTCCTCCCTGGGTACCTCGCGCCATTCGCCCGGCGCCAGGCCGTCGACCTTGAACGGTCCAATCGCAGTGCGGATCAGCCGCAGGGTCGGCAGACCGACGGCGGCGGTCATGCGGCGCACTTGACGATTGCGGCCCTGGCGCAGCTCGAGCTTGAGCCACGCGGTCGCGATGTCGCGGCGGCGCCGGATCGGTGGGTTTCGCGTCCACAACCAGTGTGGGGGCGCCAGGAGCGTCGCATGTGCCGGCAGGGTGACTCCGTCCGGCAGGGTTACGCCAGCGCGCAGTCGCGCAAGCTGCGCCGCCTGCGGCTCGCCTTCGACCTGCACGAGGTACGTTTTCGGGAATCCGGAGCCGGGCTGGCTGATACGTGCCTGCCAGGGCCCGAAATCCGTCAGCGCCAGCAGCCCCTCGCTGTCATAGTCGAGCCGGCCCGCCGGGTAGATGTCCGGCACCGGCACGTAATCGCGCAGGCACCGCCGCTCGTCCGGCGTGGTGAACTGCGGCAGCACGCGAAACGGCTTGTTCAACAGTATGAGACGCATGCTTTCCGCCGGGCTTGCCGCGGCTGGCCCGCAAAGTCTATTCTCTTATTGCGCTGCAACAAACGAATTCCCGTCCTTTGCAGACAGTTTGCCACCAAGGTTTGTATCTGTAATGACGCCCAGCCTCGAACTGCCGTCCGGATGCACCGTCTCGGGGGAACTCCACCCGGGGTACGAGACCGTGCTGACCACGGAGGCCCTCGCATTCATTGCAGACCTCGCACGTCGCTTCGGACCACGCGTGAGCGAACTGCTGGCGCGACGCGAGGCACGCCAGGCCGAGATCGACGCCGGTCGCCTGCCGGACTTCCTGCCGGAAACACGCGCGGTGCGCGAGAGCGACTGGCGCGTCACGTCGATTCCACGCGACCTGCAGGACCGCCGTGTCGAGATCACGGGGCCGACCGATCGCAAGATGATCATCAATGCGCTCAACTCGGGCGCCCGCGTGTTCATGGCCGACTGCGAGGACTCGATGACGCCGACCTGGGCGAACGTCGTCGTCGGCCAGATCAACCTGCGCGATGCGGTCGCGCGTCGGATCGAGTACGCAAATCCCGACGGTCGCAAGTACCAGCTCAACCCGGTGGTGGCGACGCTGATGGTCCGTCCCCGCGGCTGGCATCTCCCCGAGAAGCACCTGCAGGTGGACGGCCGGCCAGTGCCGGGCGCCTTCGTGGATTTCGGCTTGTATCTCTTCCACAACCACGCGGAGCTCGCGCGGCGTGGCAGCGGGCCGTATTTCTACCTGCCGAAGACCGAGAGCCATCTCGAGGCGCGGCTCTGGGCGGAGGTGTTCAGGCACGCGGAAACCGAGCTCGGGCTCGCACCGCAGAGCATCAAGGCGACGGTGCTGATCGAGACCATCCTCGCCGCCTTCGAGATGGACGAGATCCTCTGGGAGCTCAAGGACTACATCGTCGGGCTCAACTGCGGGCGCTGGGACTACATCTTCAGCTTCATCAAGAAGTTCAGCCGCTATCCGGAGTTCGTGCTGCCCGACCGCCAGCAGGTCACGATGACGACGCATTTCCTGCGCTCGTATTCGCGGCTCCTGATCAAGACCTGCCATCGGCGCGGCGCGTTCGCGATGGGCGGGATGGCGGCGCAGATCCCGATCAAGAACGATCCGGCGGCAAACGAGGCGGCGCTCGCCAAGGTGCGTGCCGACAAGGAGCGCGAGGCAGGCGACGGCCACGACGGCACCTGGGTCGCGCACCCCGGGCTCGTGCCGATCGCCAAGGAGATCTTCGATCGCCACATGCCGACGCCGAACCAGCTGCACCGCCGGCTCGAGGACGTACAGGTGACCGCCGCCGACCTGCTCACCGTGCCCGAGGGTGCGATCACCGAAGCGGGCCTGCGCAACAACGTCAACGTCTCGATCCAGTACATGGCCGCATGGCTGGGCGGCAACGGCTGCGTTCCGATCCACAACCTGATGGAAGACGCCGCGACCGCCGAGATCGCGCGCTCGCAGGTCTGGCAATGGATCCGGCACGAGAAAGGCGTGCTCGACGACGGCCGCCGCGTGACGGTCGAGATGTTCCGCCAGATCACCGCCGAGGAGCTTGCGAAGCTGCGCGCGCAGCTGGGCGAGGCAGGCTTTACCGCCGGCAATTTCGAGCGGGCGGCGCGCCTGCTCGATGCGATCACGACCGCCGGGAAATTCGAGACGTTCCTGACGCTGCCGGCCTACGAGGCGCTGGCCTGATCGCACGGCCCACAGCCCGTACCATGAACCGAATGCAAACGAGGACCAACCGATGAGCGAGCAGACGGCGAAGGCACTGCAGAAGGACTGGCAGACCAACCCGCGCTGGCAGGGCGTGAAGCGCACGTACTCCGCGGAGGACGTCGTCCGGCTGCGCGGCCGCGTGCAGGTCGAGCACACGCTCGCGCGGCTCGGAGCCGAGAAGCTCTGGACGCTCGCAAACACCGAGCCTTACGTCAACTGCCTGGGTGCGTTGACGGGCGGCCAGGCGATGCAGCAGGTCAAGGCGGGCCTCAAGGCGATCTACCTCTCGGGCTGGCAGGTCGCGGCGGACAACAACAGCTACCTGTCGATGTACCCCGACCAGTCGCTCTACCCGGTGAACTCGGTGCCTGCGGTGGTCGAGCGGATCAACGCCACCTTCAAGCGCGCGGACGAGATCCAGCATGCCCGCGGTGTTGCGCCCGGGAGCGCGGAGTTCGTCGATTACTTCGCGCCCATCGTGGCGGACGCCGAAGCCGGCTTCGGCGGCGTGCTCAATGCCTTCGAATTGATGAAAGCCATGATCCGCGCGGGCGCGGCGGGCGTCCATTTCGAGGACCAGCTCGCCTCGGTCAAGAAATGCGGGCACATGGGCGGCAAGGTGCTGGTGCCGACGCAGGAAGCCGTGCAGAAGCTGATCGCCGCGCGGCTCGCCGCCGACGTCTCGGGCGTGCCGACGGTGCTGCTCGCGCGCACGGATGCCGAGGCGGCCGACCTGCTCACGAGCGACGTGGACGAGAACGACAAGCCGCACTGCACCGGTGAGCGCACGCCCGAGGGCTTTTACCGCACGCGCCCTGGCGTCGCGCAGGCGATCTCGCGCGGCCTCGCCTATGCGCCGTACGCGGACATGGTCTGGTGCGAGACGGGCAAGCCCGACCTCGCGTTCGCGAAGACCTTTGCCGAGGCAATTCGGAGCCAGTACCCGGGCAAATTCCTGGCCTACAACTGCTCGCCGTCCTTCAACTGGAAGAAGAACCTCGACGACGCGACCATCGCGAAGTTCCAGCGCGAGCTCGGCGCGATGGGCTACAAGTACCAGTTCATCACGCTGGCGGGCATCCACTCGATGTGGTTCAACATGTTCGACCTCGCCCAGGAATATGCGGGGCAGGGCATGACCGCCTATGTCGAGAAGGTGCAGGAGCCCGAGCTCGCGGCGCGCGACCGCGGCTACACCTTCGTCTCGCACCAGCAGGAAGTCGGCACGGGGTACTTCGACGACGTCACCACCGTGATCCAGGGTGGCGCATCGTCCGTGGTGGCGCTCAAGGGCTCGACGGAGGAAGAGCAGTTCCAGTCGGCGCACGGTTGAGGCCGTCAGCTCACGGTGGCAGCAAGGAGAAATCCGCCGACATGACCGGCAGCCAGGGGCACCGGATCTTCGTGCCGCTCTATGGTAAGCCCAAGATCTGGTTGACCGAGTCGCCGAGTTTCGAGGTGTATGACGCCAACGGCACCGACGCCGACGGCGCGAGCTTCGGGCTGCCCAACCCGGACCCCGACGCCGACGGCGTTACCGAGTACTCGGTCTATGCGCGGGCACTGGGCACGCCGGGCGGCAGCTCGACGACGAACACCTGCGCGTATGACGCCGTGCTGGATGGGACCTACTGCTCGACGCTCAGCATGGTGCTGGTGCGCGACTCCAAGGGCGGCAAGAGCACCTTCACCAATTACAGCCGGGAGCTGCTCTACGTCTACGCGGACTTCGACGGTGACGGCATCGTGGATCGCATGCCGTTGTTCGGGGACAGTGCGTACCAGTTCTACTGGGATTACGACAACCAGGGCCTCAAGCTGGCGCAGTTGCGCTTCTACGAGATCGCCACGGACGTGAATTGAGCGTCCGATGGCATCCGGGGAAACCGGCGGTGACGCCGGTTTCCCCGCCCCACGGCAACCGGGTTTCTGCCGCCCAGGTCGACGAACAACCGAGGGACGCTCACGCATTGAAGACGAAAATCGCGGCGTCGCGTAGTGTCTGCGCGTCGCTCGTTTTCATCGCGGCGTTGCTGCCTGGCGGCAGCGGGGCGCAGGTCGTCGATCGCGCCAGCGTCGTATTTCCCGAACCGGTTTTCGACTTCGGCAGGGCCGTGCGCGGCACCCTTGTCGAGCACGAGTTCGTCGTGCGGAACGAAGGCACGTCGCCGGTGCGCATCCAGAAGGCCAGCATGACGCCGCCCCTGCTCGCGACCCGCATGCCCGGCGTGATTGCACCGGGGGTCACCGCGAGCATCACGACCAGGCTCGACACGTCGCAGCTGCAGGGAGCTTACCAGGGCGAGCTCGTCGTTTACCTCGACGACCCGTCGCAGTCACAGGTCGCCCTGTCGTTCGAAGGCGAGGTCGTGGGCACGATCGAGGTGGCCCCGATGCCGGCGCTGTTCATCGTCGGCCAGCGCGGTACTGGTGCAGAGCGCTCGGTCGAATTGATCAACCACGAGGCCGAGCCGCTGCAGATCCTCGAAATCGAGCATCCGCGGGAGGCATTTTCAACCACGCTCGAGACGCTGGTGCCCGGGCAGCGTTACCGCCTGACCGTGAAGCTCCGACCCGGACGGACCCGGAGGCAGGAGATCAGATCCGATCCTGGTCCACACGTCGAGCGGGACGATGCCGTCGATCCGTATCGTCGCGCACACCTACCTGCGTAACCGGGTCTATGTATTCCCGGACCCGTGGACCTCGGCGCCCTCAGGCTGGCGCAGATCAAGTCTGAGCCCGCGCTGCTCGAGCGGCTGGCCCAGACGGTCATGGTGTACCAGTTCGACGGCACGGACTTTCAGACTCGCCTGGAGACCGACGTGCCGGGGCTGACCCTGAGGTCCGAACGAGGGCCGCGGGGCGATCGATACCAGATCACCGTACAATTGCGACCCGACGAGCTCAGAGCCGGCGATGTCGCGGGATCGATCCGGATCCGGACCAACGATCCGGATTTCCCGGAAGTCCTCGTACCCGTGCACGGCCGAATCAAGGACCCGTAGCCCGGCGCATTCGGGGCACGCTCGTGCGTAACCGCGCCGCCCGCGGCCACGTTCACGCGATGTCCCAGGTGAGTGCTGGATGACAAAGTTCGACGCAGGCTGCAGACGCTGCCCACGGCTGGCGGCGTTTCTCGACGATACGCGTCGCGGCCATCCCGGCTATCACTGCGCGCCGGTTGCGCCGTTTGGCGATGCGCAGCCGCGGCTGCTGATCGTGGGGCTTGCGCCGGGGCTGCATGGCGCCAACGCGAGCGGCCGGCCGTTCACGGGCGATCACGCGGGGATCCTGCTCTACCGGACGCTGCACGAGCTGGGCCTCGCGAGCGCGGCCGAGTCACGTGCCCGGGACGACGGGCTCGAGTTGTCGGGCTGCCGCATCACGAATGCCGTCAAGTGCGTCCCGCCCGGCAACAAGCCGCTGCCGGTCGAGATCGCGAACTGCAATCGTTACCTCGTCGCGGAGCTGGCGGGATTGCCTGGCGGCTGCGTGATCCTCGCGCTGGGCCGGATCGCGCACGACGCGGTGCTCCTGGCGCTGGGGCTCGCGCGCAGCTTCGCGGCGATTCGCTCACGGCGCGGAACACGATCTCACCGGCGGCCTCAGGATGGTCGATTCCTATCACTGCAGCCGGTACAACACGCAGACGCGGCGCCTCACGCCGGAGATGTTCCGGGCGGTCGTGGGACGCGCCACGGCGCTCGCCGTCAGCGCGGCCTAGCGGCGGTCCGCTACTTGCTGGTCGCGCCTACTTGAGGGTGGCGACAAAGGTCTTGAAGCGGGGCAGCTCCCGCAGCGGATCCAGGTCGGGGTCATGCTCGACCCATTCGCGGTTCGCGATGCCGGGCATCACACTTCTGCGCTCCAGCAGGTCCATGGCGCGGTCCAGTTCGCCGATCGTCGAGTAGAAGCAGGCGACGTTGTAGAGCACCGCGGGCTCATCGGGCTCGAGCACGAGCGCCCGCTCCGACCATTCCTTGGCCTCGGCCAAACGACCGAGCTCACGCAGCGCCCCGGGACCCAGGGTCAGCGCACGCATGTCCCCGGGGTTGAGCTCGAGTGCTCGCCGCGCCCGTTCCAATCCGCGCTCGGCTGCCGAGCGCGCATCGTCCATGCGCCCCAGGCCGTGATAGACCTGCCTCGCCAGGATCAGCGACTGATAATCCTCGGGGCGCACCGTTGCCGCCTTCTCGTAGAGCTCGACCGCCTTCTCGGCGCTGCCACGACTGGCGCAGCACCGCGCATAGTAATAATGCGCGTCGAAGGAACGCGGGTTGAGCGCGATGGCGCGCTCGAAGGCCTGCTCGGCGGCATCGAAACGCTTCGCGAGGAGCTCGGCAATGCCGCGACTGGTCTGTGCATCCGCCGAGTTCGGATCGAGCTCGATGGCCTTCGCGCTCGCCCATTCGCGCCCGGACGCCAAGGCTCTCGTCCGGATCCCAGTACATGTGCATCATCGCAGTCGCCGTCGTCAGACCAGCGTAGGCGGGCACGTAGGTGGGGTCGATCTCGATGGCGCGGTCGAACATCTGGATGGCGGCCGCCATGCGCCGCTTGCCGAACTGGTTCACGAACTGCCGACCCCGCAGGTAGTACTCGTATGCCTGTATCTCTTCCGTCGGCTTCGCCTGGATGGCATCGCGTTCCTGCGGCGTGAGCTTGAGCTTCAAGGCCCCGGCAATCTTCGTCGCAATCCCGTCCTGGATCGCGAACACATCCTCGAGACCGCCATCGTAGCGCTCGGACCAGAGATGGTAGCCGTCGCCGGCGCTCACGAGCTGCGCCGTCACGCGCAGCTGTGAGCCCGCCTTGCGCACGCTGCCCTCGAGCACCGTGTGCGCACCAAGCTCCTGGCCAACCTTGCGGACGTCGAGGGCCGGGCCTCTGAACTGAAACGACGAGCTCCGCGCGACGACCCGCAGGCCGTCGATCCGCGTCAGCGCGTTGAGGATCTCCTCGGCCATACCCTCGCAGAAGTAGTCCTGGTCGCGCTCGGGGCTCATGTCGAGGAAGGGCAACACGGCGATCGAGGGCTGGAGCGCGGTCGTGGCCGCGACGGCGCTGCCTGGCAGCTGTAAGCTGCTTACCCGCCGGATCTCGCTCGCGGCGGACACCTTCGGGCGTGGCTTCCAGCGCCCACGCCATGGCGACGGCGATCGGAAGCCCCAGGATCGCAAGCACGACGACCAGGGTCAGCGCCCAGCCGGGCAGCCGCAGCGGCTCAAAGGTCAGATCGGCGACCTGCAGTAATGCCCATGCCACGACCGCGTAGATGATCGTTACGCGGATCACCTTGCGCCGGCGAAGCTCATGGAAGAAATGCTGGATTCCGCGGAATTCCGGCACAGCGATCCCCGTGGCTGACAGTCGCTGCTCGAGCCTGAGCGGCGTCGAATGCGCCTGGATCGGCGGCAACGGATCTCCGCGCATGGGAATGATTATAGGCGTGTCGAACGAGCGTGCATCGAGGCCGCCACGGCACTCGCCGCCGACGCCGACTAGAATCGGCCCCATGGCCGAGACCGCTTTCGACATCCCGAGCTTTCTCGCGAGTCTGCCCAGCAAGCCGGGCGTCTACCGGATGCTGGACGCGGACGGGAAGATCCTCTACGTGGGCAAGGCCCGCCAGCTCCGTCACCGCGTGCAGAGCTATTTCCACGGCCGCGCGCATACGAGCAAGACGCTCGTGATGCTCGGGCAGGTGGCGCGCATCGAGATCACGGTCACCGCCTCGGAGACCGAAGCGCTGCTGCTCGAGGCGAACCTGATCAAGCGTCATCGTCCGCGCTACAACGTGACGCTGCGCGACGACAAGAGCTTTCCCTATATCCACGTGGCGACCGCTCACGAGTACCCGCGCATATCCTTCTATCGCGGCCCCCGCAAGCTTCCCGGCCGGTTCTTCGGCCCGTATCCGAGCGCCGTTACCACGCGCGAGACGCTCGTGCTGCTGCAGAAGCTGTTTCGGGTGCGACCGTGCGAGGACACGTTCTTCGCCAATCGTTCACGGCCCTGCCTGCAGTACCAGATCCAGCGTTGCACCGGACCCTGCGTCGGCCTCATCTCGCGCGAGGACTACGCACGGGACGTCGCCGACGCCATGCGGGTGCTCGACGGTCGCAACACCGAGGTCATCGCCGATCTCGGACGGCGCATGGAGGCCGCGTCGCTCGCGCTCAAGTACGAGGACGCCGCACGCCTGCGCGACCAGATCGCGATGCTGAAGAAGATCCAGGCGAGCCAGACCGTTACCCGCTCGGCGGGACAGGATATCGATGCGGTCGCGATCGCGGGCGAGGCCGGCGAATACTGCGTATCGGTCGTCTTTGTGCGCGCAGGCCGCAACCTCGGCAGCAGCAACTACTTCCCCAAGGGGGGCTTAAGCGGTGCGGCCGAGGCGCTCGCGGCCTTTCTCGCGCAGTACTACCTCGCGCGCGGCGCGCCCGACGAGATCCTGGTCGCCGGTCCCGTCGAGGACCGCGACGTGCTGGAGGCGGCGCTCAAGGAGCGCAGCGGCCACGCCGTCAGCATCCGCTCCGGAGTCCGCGGCGCCCGCGCACGCTGGCTTGCGATGGCCAGGACAAACGCAGAGCTCGGGCTCAGCATGCGCGCCTCGAGCCGAGCGTCCGTCACCGACCAGCTCGAGGCGCTCGCGCGCGAGCTGCAGCTCGGGCGCACGCCGGGGCGGATCGAGTGCTTCGACGTCAGCCACACCATGGGGGAATCTGCCGTCGCATCGTGCGTCGTGTTCGGCAGCGAGGGTCCCGTCAAGAGCGAGTATCGCCGCTTCAACCTGCGCGAGCTCACACCAGGGGACGACTACGCCGGGCTGCGCCAGGCCGTGGAACGTCGCTATGCGCGGATAATGCGCGGCGAGACGCCGATGCCCGACCTGCTGCTCATCGACGGCGGTCTCGGGCAGTTGCATGCCGCGACCGGCGCACTCGAGTCGCTCGGCGTGCAGGGGCTCGTGGTCGCAGCGGTGGCCAAGGGCGCCGATCGCAAGGCAGGGCAGGAGCGGCTGTTCTTGGCCGGTCAGGAGGCGCCGCTTATACTGCCGCCGGACTCGCCGGCCCTGCGGCTGATCCAGCGCATCCGCGACGAGGCGCACCGGTTCGCAATCGCCGGGCACCGCCAGTCGCGGGAGCGCGCGCGGCGCACATCTCCGCTGGAGGAGATACCGGGGCTCGGCCCGAAGCGTCGCACGGAACTGCTGAAGGCCTTCGGCGGGCTGCAGGGCATCCGCCAGGCGTCGATCGAGGATCTTGCCAAGGTGCACGGAATCAGCCGCCAGCTCGCGACGCAGGTCTTCGAGCGCATGAACCCGGGATCCTGAACCCAGGTGACCCTCGCCAGCCTGCCGAATATCCTGACGATCGCGCGCATCCTGGCCGTGCCGCTGGTCGTGCTGCTGTTCTACTGGTCGCACCCGTGGTCGAACCCGCTCGCCGCGGTCGTGTTCATCGCGGCCGCGGTCACCGATTCGCTCGACGGGTACCTCGCGCGTCGCTACGGCTACACGACGCCGCTGGGCGAGTTCCTCGATCCGGTCGCGGACAAGCTGATGGTCGCCACGGCGCTCGTGCTGCTGGTCGGTCACGACCCGCGCACCCTGATCGTGATCACGGCGATCGTGATCATTGGTCGCGAGATCACCGTGTCGGCGCTGCGCGAATGGATGGCGCAGGTCGGCGCGCGGGCAAAGGTGGCCGTGTCCGGCCTGGGCAAGTGGAAGACCATCCTGCAGATGACGGGCTTGAGCCTGATGATGTTCAGGCGCGACGTCTTCGGATTGCCCATGTACGACATCGGCGTCGTGCTGCTGGTGGTGGCCGCCGTGCTGACCCTCTGGTCCATGGCCAGCTATCTCCGGGCCGCCTGGCCGGTGCTGCAGCGTGACCCCCTGCCTTGACACCGGAGCGCCGCCCCCTACAATTCGCGTTCCTCAGGCTCCCACCGCTTGACGGATGCCCGGGCGGGAATAGCTCAGTTGGTAGAGCACGACCTTGCCAAGGTCGGGGTCGCGAGTTCGAGTCTCGTTTCCCGCTCCAGTTTTCGAGCCATGACCCCGGGCAGCCCCCGGGGTCATTTGCTTTCAGAGGCTAGGTGGCAGAGTGGTCATGCAGCGGCCTGCAAAGCCGTCTACGCCGGTTCGATTCCGACCCTAGCCTCCAGTAAAGCCCGTTTCGCTCAAGCGATCAGCCCTCGAATTGCGCTTCAGCGGTGCGGGGTGCAAAGTGCCGGGCGTCGATCGAAACGACCGAGGGACCGGTAAGTGGCCCGGCCGCACGCGGGTTGTAGGCGTCACCTCCAGCACCGCTGTCAACCGGCCGTCCGGCTAAGTTCGATAACCGCGCTTGACCCGTACTTGACCTACGGAAGCGCAGGAATGAACAGCAAGACTCTGCGCTCGTTGGCCACATTAGTGCTGCTTCTAGCAGGCGCACACGCCCGGGCTGCTGTTCTCTACACCTTCTCGTCGCAAGCACACTCGCATCCTTCGTCGGACTTCAGCTTCATTGTGGATGACCTTCTGACCAAGACCACGATCGTTGAGGCGAGCGATCTCTTTGACGTCGTCACCTACGTTGCAGATGGAACCCTCGGCTTTGTGGGATTCACTGACCCTCAGACGGATCCCGTCATATCTCTTTCTTATCCGGATACCGGGGTCCATGTCCTCTATATTGACTGGCCAGAACCATTCACTCATCTGGGTTCGTATATACGCGGCAGTGGAGTAACGCTGGTTATTACCAGCGTGAGCGTGGCCGAGTCCGGCACTCTCGGGCTGCTCGGTTTCGGCCTCGCGGGTCTGGGGTTTATGCGACGACGCAGAGCACGTGAGCGACACGCTCAATGCAGCACGAAGCCCGACCACGCGCCGGGCTTTTTGTTTTAGCGCGAACCCGGCAGATATTCGCGTCGCCTGACCGCACAGGAGGGCGGGACGCACGAGAAGGTTCTGGTCACAGAATGATCAATCCAAGCGCCACGGCCATAACTCGCGTATTCTGAGAATTACAAGAGGCAGTTATGCACAGGTCGTCCACCGCAGCGGTGCACAACCTCCAAGGACGCGGTGATGAAACGCAATAACAAGCGGCCGAAGCTCAGCACCGAACAGCGCGCCCTCGCACGCATCGCCCAGCGCGCACGTGGGTTTGCCGAAGAAGCTCGAACGAAGGCGCAACGGGCGAAGGCAGCGTGGAAACAAGCGCGCGACGCCGTTAGAGAAGCCAAGCGAGCCGCCAAGCGTGCCCGCAAGGCCGCGAAAGAAGCTCAAGCGTCCTTCAAGCGCGCCATGATAAGAAGAAGAGAAGAAGAAGAGGAGTGCTCGAGGCTGAGCCGATTGCCCTCTCGCAGTGCTTTCAATTCCCGGGCGGACTCGGCATATTCTCGCGTATGACGACGGTCCATCGCCGGGCATCCTTCGACACCTCCTCCTGGGTTTCGCTGCGCTGGGAACGCGGCACCCGTTACTACCGCACGCACCTGGAACAGGACCTGTGGGGCCACTGGACACTGACCAGGGTCGCCGGGCGCAAGGGCACATCCCGCGGGCGCTACATGACCAGCTGGGTCGCCTCTCTGGAGGTCGGCCTGGTGACCCTGGGGGCGATCGGCAAGCGCCGCCGCGAACTCGGCTACCGCCTGGTGAGCCGCGGGCCTGCCGATCGACTCGACTCTGCCGCATAGGCATCGAGTCTGCCTGTAGTCCTGTCGTCCGCTTGCCGATCAACCGGGCGCGGGAGGCTGCGCCGCCCGCTGGGCGACGATGGCCTTGTACGCCGTGTAGTACTTGTAGATGTTGCTCACGTAGTCAACCGTCTCACGGCCGATGTCGCGTGCCGCGATGATTTCGACGTTGCCAAACCACTGGTTCGGGTCCAGTCCTACTGACTTCGCTTTCTGCCGCAGCTTCGCCACGCGCGCAGGGCCGGCATTGTAGGCAGCGAGCGTGAACAGCCCGCGGTCCAGGGGATCGAGACCTTCATCCGCAAAGTAGCGATCCCGCAGGAAGCGCATGTACTTGACGCTCGCGTGGATGTTGTTCTCGAGAGTTTCGACGTTCTTGATGCCGACGTTGCGATCGGCTGCCGTCGAGGGCTTTATCTGCATGACGCCCACCGCGCCGGCAGAACTGCGCTTCGATTGATCGAGCTGGGATTCCTGGTAGCCCTGCGCAACCACCAGGAGCCAGTCGGAATCGTACTGATCCGCATACTTGCGGAAATATGCGGCCATGTCCCGATACTTCTTGAGCTCCGCCTCGCTGGTCGGATTCTTGAGTCGCTCGGCCTTGCCGAGATAGCGCTCTAGCAGGACGTTGCCGAAGAGCGTCCCTGCACGGTGCGTCGTGACGAAATCGTCAATGACCTTCTTGATCTTCGGTGCGTCCTTGCGCAGGGCCCAGGCGATCTCCCCGTCGGAGCGAAGTGGCACTTGCGAGTGCACGACCAGCTGGTCGTAAAGCTGCGCCCAGAACTCCGCGATCGGACGCTTGCCGATGGTCGCCGGAATGATGCCGGCGTCGACCATTTGCAGGAGATCCTCGTCTTCGAGGCGCGCATCGGCCTCCTTGATCGACACCGGGCGGGCACCGGCCTTCTTGAGGCGATCATTGAGCGCGACGAGATCTTCGTGGTAGCTGCTCGAGCGACGCACGTGAATTTCGCGCCCGGCGAGATCGGCTTCCGTGAGGATGGCGGGCGCGCCTTTCCGTGTGACGACGACATCTTCGATCCCTGACGCCGTAGGGGCGGAAAACTCCACGGTCTCCCGCCGCCGATCGGTGACCGTGAATGTTCCGATGGCGACGTCTCCATAGCCTTCGGCCAGGGCGGGGAGCAGGCGATCGCGTGTGGTCGGAATGATGACGATCTTCGGCCGCAGCTTCGAATTGCCGATGACGGGCAGACCCTTCTCGAGCTCGCGCAACGATTCGTAGGCAATGCCCTTCTGCTCGGGACCGTCCATGTAGTAGAGCGTGCGGCTGAAGGGGACGAGCACGCGCAGGAAGCGCCGCTCCGCCAGGTCATCGTAGTCCCCGGTCCACCGCTGATTCAGGTTGAGGATGTCGGCTGCGGCGAGATCCTGAAACGGCGTGGGGTCGGAGGGTACCGCAGTGGCGGGTGGCGCAGCTTCCCCGGCAGGAGCATCCGCTGCAGTGGAGGAGGGCTCTCGTTCGCCGCACGCCGTCAGCAGGAATGCTAGACAACTTACGAGGGCTCGCATACCCGTTACGCGAACTTGCATACGTACCTCTCCATCAGGATTCACGATCCAGTTGTTCCCCAAGCCGGCAATCATCGCGAAGGAAAGATGCTCTTCCAGTCCTTCTTCATGTCCATCACCGTCCAGCCCTTGGCCATTGCTTCGTCGAGACCCTTGTCGAGCCGGCCGATCGAGGACGCGATGGCAGCGGGTCGGCCGGCTGCGCGAAGGCAGTTGTGAAAGCCATCGCTGCAATGGATGCCATCCCCGGGCGACGCAGGAAGCGCCACCTCAAATGAGGACTTTCACAAACCGCTTGAGCAGTTCTTCAAGAGAAATGAGGGTGAGCAAGAGCGGAATGATCGGCAACAGCACCGCAATGACCAGCTGGATCACGGCGGCCCTTGTGATCGGCACGACGCTCATGCTGCGCACCGTTTCAAAGCTGTTCCCGAGATCGGCCAACGATTGGATGTCTGCGCTCCCGACGAGGGGTTCGTCCCGCGGTTTCGGGCCGCGCAGCCACTTTTCATGGAACTCGTCCACATAGCGCCGCGAGAGCTGGTGGTATTCACGCAGCCCTGTGCGCTTGGCGGCGGCCAGGGGCATCATGAAGACCAACAAGGGCCCAACGATGACAAAGACTATTACAGCGGTGAAGGTCACAACCTCGACGTAGAAGGAAGTCAACACGGCGCCCTCGAAGAGGATCGTGTTGGCCAGTGTTCCCGCCAGCAGCGCGCCTTGCGCGAACAACACCGGTGCGAAGGCTCGCGTGATACCCGACAGGAAGCCGATGCCGCCCATGCCGTCCGGATGGAGGGGGGAATAGGCCAGGGGCAAACGCGATACCTGCCAGAGGAACCGTGCCCAGATGAACAGGCGGAAGTACCAACGCACGAGAATGAACTGAAATACCGGCAGGCTGACGAACAAGTACCACCACCCTGCGAGCCGAAGCTGCGGACGGCCCTCGACCGGTGTCGCATACCAGGTCGGCACGTCCAACACCATGTAGTTCCGCCATATGACAAAAATGCCGACGATGTAGACCAATGCGACGATCAACGATTCGGCGACGATGGAATTACGCAGCCGCAGCGCGTTCTCGAGCGCAGCATTGAAGCCGGTGCGTATCGCATTCGTCACGAGACCCTGCGAAACGAACTGTTCGACGACGGTGCGCGTACGCTGGTGCACCAACAGCTCGGCGGCGATCAGCAGCGGCAACGCAATGACGAAGCGTACATGCGCATCGACGTCGAACAGGAAAGGAACGGCAACCGCTTTGCCCACTGCCATGCCGTCGGCAATTGACAGAACCAGCAACGGTACCCAGGCGAAGAGCGCAATTGCCACGATTCGGCGGCGAACGAGTTCGAGCGCGCCACCGGAGAGGTGGGCACGTCGCAGGAGTTGGAAAAGGGGACCTCCCAGGACGAGTGAGAAATCGGTCGCATCCGCTGATGCACTATTACTCGGCTGAACGCGCAACGTTGTATTCCCCCATTTCCCGGGCACAGCTTACCGCGATCTTCTGGCGAGCAGCGCGAGTCATTTCTTCGTGACCAGCTGCCACTCGCTAAAGTCAGCCTCGGGTGCTGCTTCTTTGACCGCTGCCCGCCATGGCGCGTCGCATCTCCAGGCTGAGGTGGTTCATGATGTCCTCGATATGAACCTGTGCCATCGGCGGTTACCTCTCCAGCTGCCGTTGGGGTGAAAATACAATCCGTCGGGATGTGTCGCTGCAAGGGACTATGCCATGACTGCCATCCGTTTCTATACCGGCCCGCTTTCAATGTTCGGCGCCAAGGCAGAGATTGCGCTCCTTGAGAAGGGCCTCGACTTCGAGCGGATCGTGGTCCCCTTCGCCGAAGGCGACCGCTACGAGCCGAAGCACCCCGAGGTCGTCCGCATCAACCCGAAGCGGCAGGTGCCGGTGCTGATCCACGGTGACGTGGAGGTATTCGATTCCACGCAGATCTTCGAGTATCTCGAGCATGCCTTTCCGATCCCGCCGCTCTGGCCCGAGGCGCCCGCCGCGCGTGCGGAGGCGCGGCAGCTCGAGCTGAAGTCCGACGAGGTGTTCTTTCCTCACATCATCAAGCTGATGGGCCTCGAAGACACGCCCGACGACCCGGCGGCGGTGTCCGCGCGCGCCGCAGCGTCCCGGTTCTACGACGAGATGAATGCGCGGCTCGAGTCCCGCGCCTTCCTCGCCGGCGATTTTTCCTACGCCGACATTGCCTTCTTCATGGTGCAGCTCTTCGGCGAGCGGAAGGGCGCGATCATGACCAGTGCCACGCCGCGGCTGCTCGACTGGCGCGTGAGGATGCTCGAGCGGCGGCCGGTCAGGAAAGTCGCCGGGGCGATGGCAGCGTGGCTGGCATCGCAGGGTCGTCCGGTCCCCGCGTATCTCGCCGGCGCGCTTCCGCTCCCTGCCTGACTGTAGACAACCTCCGTCAGAGCTGGGAAGAGAGCAACGCGGAGGCGTGCTCCAGCACCTTTTCGTGCCACGGCCGGTTTTTCCAGGCTTCGTATGTCATCCGGCGGGCACGCAACAGATCCTGCTCGAACACTTCGGTTACCCGATCGGCGAACGGACCATCATAGATGTTGAGGTTGGCCTCGTCGTTGAGCCGGAACGACCGATTGTCGAAATTGGTCGAACCCACCGACACCATCAGGTGATCCACGATCAGCGCCTTGCAATGAAACATGGTGGGTTGATATTCGTAGATCTCGGCGCCTGCCTCGAGCAGCTCGCCCCAGCGTGCGCGCGAAGCTTTGCGCACGACCTCCGTATCGATGTGCTCGCCGGGGACGATGATCCTCACTTGCACGCCTCGTTCGAGAGCCGCACGGAGTGCCTGCAGTGCGAGCTCGTCGGGCACGAAATAGGACGCGGCCATGTCGATGCTGCGCTCTGCGGCCGTAATGGAAAGCAGGTACATGAGCAGCATGCTGTCGCCGCCGCCGCTCGGGGAGCTGGTGAAGACCTGCGCCTGCGCGTCGCCAGCGGGTTGCAGTTCCGGAAAGTATTCGGGTCCCTGCAGGACCATACCGGTTGTCTTGATCCAGTTGTCCATGAATGCCGCCTGCATCTGAGCGACGGCCGGCCCCTCCAGCCGGTAATGCGAGTCGCGCCAATGCGCCGGTGACTCCGCGTTGCCGTCCCAGTTGTCGGCGATTCCGACGCCACCGGTGAAGCCGACCCGGCCGTCGACGACGAGCAGCTTTCGGTGTGTGCGGTTGTTCATCCGCCCGAGGTGATACCAGTGCAACGGGTGGAAACGCTCCACGCGGACCCCGGCCGAGGTCATCGTCGCCAGAAGCGAGTCCTCGATCTTCTGGCTGCCGACCCAGTCGATGAGCACGTGCACGTCGACGCCTGCGGCGGCGCGCTCGGCCAGTGCCTCGGCGAAGGCCCGGCCGATTTCGCCGGACCAGTAGATGTAGGTCTCGAAGTTGATGCTGTGCCGGGCGGCCCTGATCGCCGCAAGCATGGCCGGAAATATCTCGACGCCGTTTTCGAGGTTGATGACGTCGTTTCCGTCGATGATGGGCGGGCCAAGGAGAATGCCGAGCTCGCGACGGAACTGCGGATCGTCGATCGAATATCGATGCTCGAGTCTTCGCTCGATCTGTCCTTCGCTGCCGACGAAGTTCAGCGCGATGACGGCGCCGAGTCCCGCCAACAACGCGCCGATGATGGCGGCCGCAATCGTTCGCTTGCTGGTCCACGTCACGCGGCGCATGGCAAGGACGGTCTCCGGGCCGCGCTCGCCGGCTCGGGCGTGTCGGGCCTAGTGCCGCAGCTGGAACACGACCCTCACGTGTGTCCAGGCGGAGACCGCTTGCGAGGCCTGGGTGGCGGGCGCGAAGTGCCAGCGCCGTACTGCGCTGACCGCGGCCTCATCAAGGCGCGGGAAACCGCTCGACTCGGCCACCTGGACCTCGCGCGGCCGACCCCGCTCGTCGACGAGAACACGCAGTCGAACCGCACCTTGCTCGTCCATGCGCCGCGATGCGGGAGGATAGATCGGTTCCACGCGCCTGGTGACTTCGAGCGAAGTCGCCTCGGCCGGCGCGCGGCCGGCGGGCTCCGGCAGGGCAGCCACCTGGATCGCGTTGGGGCTGACTTCGGGCGCCGTTTCCGGTGGCGTGATTGGCGGAACTTCAGGAACCGGGATATCGAGCTCCCGATTCTGCGCGGGTGCCGGTGTCTCCGGCGGAATGGGCTCGGTTTTCTCTATGTGCGTCTCGATCAGCACGGCCGGCTGTGGCGTGTCGATCAGCGGCGCCTCGACCACACCGAGCGAAACGGCCACCGCGTAGATGACGGCGACGTGGGCCACGACCACCATCATCAGGAAGCCGCTGCGCGTGGCGGCGCTGGACTGGGTCAGGTACACGAGCCACCTCCTGGATGAGCTGCAATCTGCATCTCAACCGTGGCGAATGAGTTTGACCATGTACGAGCGCCGGGGATCGCCGTAGGTGCCGTCTGACGTCACTCGCGCGCCTCGCCCAGGCGCGCCGCGCGCATTGCGAGGTAGTTTCTCTCCGGAATGCTCGTGGTCTTGCCTGCCGCTGCGCGATAGAGCGTCACTGCAGCCTCGTGCTCACCGGCGCGCTCCAGCAGATGTGCGCGCACGGCGTCCAGGCGGTGGCTGCCCTTCAGGCGGTCGTCGGCATCGAGCGGCGCCAGCAGTTCGAGGCCCGCATTCGGGCCATGCACCATCGCGGTCGCGATGGCGTGGTTGAGCGCCACCACGGGGTTGTCGGACATCTGCTTGAGCACGCCATACAACGCGAGGATCTGCGGCCAGTCGGTGTCCTCGGCGCGCGCCGCCTCATCGTGCACGGCCGCGATCGCGGCCTGCAGCTGATATTCGCTGACCGATCCCCTCGACAGCGCGGCGCTGACGAGCGCGACGCCTTCGGCGATCGCTCCGCGGTCCCAGAGCGCCCGGTCCTGCTCGTCGAGCGGAATCAATTCGCCACCGGGCCCGGTCCGCGCCGCGCGGCGCGCGTCGGTCAGGAGCATCAGCGCCAGCAGGCCCGCAACCTCGCCGTCCTCGGGCAGCAGTCTGTGCAGCGCGCGCGTCAGGCGGATCGCTTCGTTGGACAGGTCGGTGCGATGCAGCTCGGCGCCGGAGCTCGTCATGTAGCCTTCATTGAAGATCAGGTAGAGCACATGCAGCACCGAGCTCAGTCGTCGCGCACGCTCCGCGGCGTCCGGCAGCTCGAACGGCGCGCCCGATGCCCTGATGGTCTGCTTCGCCCGGCTGATCCGCTGCGCCATCGTCGCCTCTGGCACCAGGAACGCCTTTGCAATCTCGCCCGTGGTCAAACCGCCGACCGCGCGCAGGGTGAGCGCAATCGCGGATGCAGGCGAAAGCGCCGGATGGCAGCACATGAACAGCAGGACGAGCGTGTCGTCGGGATCGATGTGCGGTTCGCTGTACACCGCGGGCGCAACGACCATCGGCGCTTCCGCGGCGACGACACTCTCGCGGTTGCGTCGTGCGATCTCGCTGCGGATGTGATCGGTCATGCGCCGCAGCGCCACCTGCAGCAGCCAGCCGCGGGGGTTGTCTGGAACGCCATCGCGCGGCCATTGCGCCGCCGCAGCGATCAGCGCTTCCTGCACGGCGTCCTCGCAGGCGGCAAGGTCGCGGAACCGCCGCATCACCGGGCCGAGCACCTGCGGCGCGAGGTCGCGCAGCAGGCGCTCGGTGCGGACATCCAGCGACGCGAACGTCATCCGAGGTCTGTGGGCGGCCCGCTCATGACCTCACGGACCTCGATTGGCATGTTGAACGGCTTGCCGCCGATGCCCGGCGCGGCCGAGGCCTCCGCAGCGATCTGGTACGCCCGCTCGGGACCGTCGACATCCACGATCCAGTAGCCGGCGAGAAACTCCTTGGACTCGGGGAAGACGCCGTCGGTGACCGGCTTGCCGTCCTTGCCGGCGCGTACCACCTTCGCCTGCATGGGCGTCGCCAGCCCTTCGCCACTCACCAGCTCGCCGGCGGCGCGCAACTTCTTGCTGAAATCGATCATGAAGGCGATGTGCGCCTCGATGTCCTTCTTCGGCATGCTGCCGAACTGGTCGTAGCCGTCGCGCGGGCAATTCATCATCAGCATGTACTTCATGGTATTGGCTCCTTCTACACTGGAGCGCGCCGGGATAGGCGCGCTTTCACGGGTAAGTCGGAGCCGGAGTCGGGCTCTCGACATCGAAGGCAAGGATTTTCCGAGGGGCCCGCCGGAATCGGCCACGGGGCCAGTCGCTCCCGCGTCTCGCACTCATGTATGGACGTGCTCGCCGCCGCAGGCTTTCCATTCCTTCGCGAGTTCACCGAGGTCCTCGTCGGCGCGCGGCTTCAGGCCCATCAGGATTCCACCGTCGCGAATGCCTGTTTCGTATTGCTCCATCCGTGCGCGGGGGATTCCCCAGTCTGCGAGCGCGCCCAGGAGACCCCCGGCGACCGCGACGGCGCCGGCCGCAGCAACGGCCGCTGCAATAGGCCCGGCGATCACCAGGCCGGGCAGAATCGCGGCGACGCCAACGGCCGCGACCACCGGCGCGATCGTCCCGACCGTGCCACCAACCGGACCGCCAAGCTCGCCGCCTCTCGCCGCCTGGCCGGAGTGCTCCGACGCTCGGTTACCGAGCTCCGTGTCGGCTTGTTGATCGGCCGGGAACAAGCGATTCCGGGTTTCGTCGGACATCACCAGGTTGATGTCCTTGGGCGCGTAGCCGCGTCGGACCGCGGCGTCGAAGGCGCACTCGGCAGCAACCCGGTTCGTAAACAGCGCGGTAATCATGGCCCCGAGCGTAGGACCGCGGCGGGATCGGGCGAAATCGGCGAGTCGTTCCGCAGGCGTAGGACGCCTCTTACGCGTGCTAGCCTTTCGCAGCGGTCGGTCGTCGACCGCGGTTGATCGGATGCGCGGACGGTATCGCGCGGAGTGAAGCTGCGGGCAAACGCATGACGCTGGATCTTTTTGCAGCCGCAGAGCCGGCCGCTGTCCGCCAGGAAAGGCTGGGGCCCGGTGCGGTCGTGCTGCGTGCCTTTGCGGCGCCGGCAAGCGGCGTACTCCTGGCCGCGATCGAAGGGGTCACGCGCACAGCGCCGTTCCGGCACATGGTCACACCCGGCGGATTTCGCATGTCCGTTGCGATGACCAGTTGCGGCGACTGGGGTTGGGTCACCGATGCGACGGGTTATCGCTACGACGCAATCGACCCGAACACCGGTCGGCCCTGGCCGCGCATGCCGAACGAGTTTCGGCGGCTGGCGAGCGACGCGGCGAGCGCCGGCGGCTTCCCGGGCTTCGAGCCGGATTCGTGCCTGATCAACCGTTACGAACCCGGAACGCGGCTGTCGCTGCACCAGGACAAGGACGAACGCGACTACACGGCGCCGATCGTCTCGGTCTCACTTGGACTGCCGGCAGTGTTCCTGTTCGGCGGTGGGCGCCGCGCGGACCGGCCCACGCGTGTGCCCCTGGCGCACGGCGACATCGTCGTGTGGGGCGGGCCGGCGCGGCTCCGTTATCACGGCGTCGCGCCGCTCAAGGACGGCGAGCATCCACTCACCGGTCGCTGCCGCATCAACCTGACGTTTCGCAAGGCGATGTGACCCCGACAGAGATTTGCCTGGCGAAGGGTCAGCACTTCGCATCCGCTCTCAGGGGCGACCCGAGCTTTGCCCGTTGATGACACCACCGGCGATCAGGTGCGCCGTGCGCAGGGGTTCCGGCAGGGCGCCGTGTCGGGCGTGCTGCCGCAGGAGGTCGGCCGCCGACTCCCGGTCGATGCCCGCGCGCTGGACGAACAGCCCTCCGACCACCTCCATCGTTCCGGCGCGCTCGATCAGTCGCCACTTGCGTTTGCCTCCCGCGACCCGGCCGAGGAGGGCATGGCGGATGGCGGCGAGATTCGGCCGTCGTCGAGCGATCACGATGACGGGCCGCGACAGGGCCGCGGACAAGGCATGGATGTCCACGACGTTGAAGCCGGCGACCGCTATTCCCTGGAGAAGCACTGCGTGCAGTTGCGGGTAGAACCGCGATTGCTCGACACAGGCAGCCAGGCGGGCAGTAGCGTTCACGCCGTCGCGGCGGACGAGGCAGGACAGCACGCCGTCGAGCCGATCGGCGGCATAGACGGCTCCGACGACCAGGACGTCGCCCCGATGACCGGACGGAAACGGCCCGTCATCGAACCCCACGACGTGCGACCAGCGTTGCCGCCTGCGTTTCACGACTCAAGCACGATCGGGCGTTCCGGCGCAGGTCCGGACCGGGATTATCCTAGGGCGAGAGCCACGACCACAGCGGGAGGTGGGTGCCATGGAACTCGTTACCGTGAGGATCGACAAGCCGGAGACGACCAACTTCATTCTCGGCCAGACGCATTTCATCAAGACTGTCGAGGACATACACGAGGCGCTCGTCACCGCCGTGCCCGGCATCAAGTTCGGGCTCGCGTTCTGCGAGGCGTCGGGCAAGTGCCTTGTGCGTCACTCGGGCACCGATGCCGGGCTCGAGGAGCTGGCCTCACGCAACGCGCTTGCGATCGGGGCCGGGCACAGCTTCATCCTCTTTCTCGGCGACGGCTACTACCCGATCAACGTGCTGAACGCGATCAAGACCGTGCCCGAGGTCTGCCACGTTTTCTGCGCCACCGCGAATCCGACCGAGGTCATTGTCGGTGCGACGGGGCAGGGACGAGCCATCCTCGGTGTCGTCGACGGCTCCCCGCCCCAGGGCGTTGAGGACGAGGCGGGCATCGAGTGGCGCCACGGTCTGCTGCGGAAGATCGGCTACAAGCTGTGACCTCCGCCTATCCGTCCACTGCGATGTGTACAATCAGGCGTCGCCCTCGATTGCCCGGGTGGCGAAATTGGTAGACGCAAGGGACTTGGAAGCTTGAGCACTCGGTTCGGAAACGTCCGAGTGAATGGGGTCAAATTCGGGGAACCAGTAGCACGTCATGGTGACTGCAATCCCGAGCTAAGCCTGGTCCGACGCCTGCTACGGTAGGTTGGCGTCAATGCGTGGCAGTTTGGACAGAGTAGCCGCAAATTTGCGAGGTGGTTGTCCCGATTGTTTCCATTGATGTGGTCAAGCTCGAGCGGAACGGGCCGACCGAGCCATGTCGCGAGACCGCAGGATGCGCACAGAGGCGCGAGCAGTCCCTCCCGAAGGAGGCGATTCTTGAGCTTGAAGGAGCTGATGTGCACGGCGTTTTCGAGATAGGCCCGGATCGGACGGCGGGGGCGATGCACTGCCCGCGGTTGCCCCCGAGGGATTTTAAGTCCCTTGCGTCTACCAGTTTCGCCACCCGGGCCACGGTGAGCGGCGCGATCTTACGCTGGCGCGGCTCTGGATGTCGTGTCGATCGCCGCGGGCCTGACGTAGGCGATGGACGGCAGCGGCTCGATCAGTTCTGCGGCAGCTCTTACTGCACTGGCTACGGCTCGGCGGTGGCGCCTTCGCACATCATGAACCGCGCGAATTGGTCCGTGTGGTAGCGCAGGCTCCTGCCGCCCGCCTGCACGGTCACGACATAGCCCGGCACAGCCGCCTCAACCGGGAGCTGGACGCTCGCGCCGCAGCCGAGCGTTCCGTCGAGCCAGGTGATCGGATCGACGGAGATGACCTTGACCAGGTCCACATCCAGTCCCAGGCGCGTGGCGGCATCCGCAAGCACGGAATTCGAGAGACGCGAGGGGAGAGCAGCGCGGGCGTCGGAGTGCACCTGCGACCTGGCGTGTGTGGAAGTCATCTCCTGTGCGGCGGCCACGTCCCTGGATCGCGTGTCGCCTTCGGACCGCGTGGCGCCTTCGGACGTCGCGTCCCGTGGCGGCCGCGGCGACGCCTGTGTATCCGTGGGCGCATCGGGGCGCGCGTCCAGATCCGGCCCCCGCACCGCTGCCCCTGGAGGTGCGATCGAACGCGCAGGCGGGGGCGCCGATTCGCCGGAGGCCGGGGCCTCGTTCGCCGCGGGTGCCTGCCGGACGGCAGCTTTCTCTTGTGACTTTGCGATCGGCTCGGGGCCGTCAGCCCGCGATTTCGCCTCGGACGAACCTGGCGGCGCATCCTCCACGAATCCCGGCTGTTCGGCGTCCGACGTTTCCCTTGGCGGAGCGGCCGCCGTCGTTCCTGGGGCGCCAGGGGACATGGCCGGCGCTGCGGATCTCGAGGCGCCTGGGGATGCGGCTGGCGCGACGGATTCACGCGCGGCCGGGAACGCCGCGTACTCCTCGCGCGGCATCAGGCGCACCAGCCCGACGGCGAGCAACGCGACCGACGCGGCAGCGGCCAGCGGCGCGAAGCGCGTCCAGCGCCGATTGATCCGTGCACCGCCCGCCGGAGGCCGCCCGGCGCCCGAAACCTCGCCAGGCCCGCGGGCCGCGGCGCGTATGCGCGCGTCGACGGCCGCATCCGGAAGCTCGTCGAACTGCTGTCGCCAGCGACGCCGCAGCTCGCGGTCGTCGGGGCCGTCGCCCGGCAACGACTCGCCGCTCATTGCGCGTCTCCAAGTGATGCGCGCAGCCGCGCATATGCGTAGCGCAGCCGGCTCTTGACGGTCTCCGCCGGCGCGCCTGTCAGCCCCGCGATCTCGGCCACCGCGAGCCCACCTTCGACGTGCAGCAGGAACGCGTCGCGCTGCGTGGCCGGCAGCGATTCGAGCGCCGCGAGGAGCAGTCGGCCCTGCTGCAGCGCGTTCGCGGCCCGGGGCGGGTCAGCGTGGATCGCCGTGTCCGCGAGCTCTGCAGCGGCACCGTCGTCCTCTACGGCTTCGAGGGAGACCAGGCGCTGCGGCGCGCTGGCACGCCAGTGATCGATCATGCGGTTCCGTGCGACGCTGTAGAGCCAGGGAGTGAAACGCGACGCCGCATCGAAGGTCGAGCGCGCGACGATGAGCTTGAGCCACACGTCCTGGTGCAGTTCCTCCGCAATCGCGCGATCGCCGCAGTGCCGCAACAGGTAGCGGAACACCCCGCCGCGATGCCGGTCATACAGCCGGTCGAAAGCGGCGGCGTCACCGGCCTGCCAGGCCCGCATCAGCGCCTCGTCCGATTCCGCCACCCGCGACTCGAGCGCATGCATGCGAGCCGCAGTATGGGGTGCGCAATCCGCAGCGACAATTCCGATCATGCATCGTGCCGATCAGGGATCCGGGACGAAGCCGAGGTGTCCGGGAAACGGTTCAGGGTCGTTGCCCGGCGGGCGCCACCCCGGCAGTACGCCCATGGCCACCAGCGCACTGCGAGTCTCGTAGCGAATGCTGATCGTCTCGTCCGGCTTGTTGCTCGCGCGGTCGAAACTCGTCCACTGCGCGGGCGAGTGCTCGCTGCGCCCATGACCCGTGCCGAGCGACGCCGAGCGCTCGGCCGCGTCGGCGCGGGACTTGGCCTCGCCAGCCTCGGCCCGCGCCGCGGGCGATGCGGCGTTGCGTCCGTCGGCCGGGGAGCCGTAGAGCCGGGTGTCCGGCTCCTGCGCAACGACGGGCGATCGCCGCTCGCGGAACAGCGCGACGCCGATCACGCCGAGATCGTTCGGCCGCCCGGTGCGCGCCGCATAGGAATCGGACGGATCCGTGAATACGAAGGCAGCCGTGCGATCGAGGCTCTTGCGCCAGCCTTCGACCGTGACGTAGTCGCCCGGTTCGATCACGTACCCGGATTGCGCGGGCGACGCCGTCTGGCCGGTGATCACGTTGACGCCGTCGACGCTGATGACCGCCAGCACCCGCACGCCCGTGCAGTTGCGGACGCGGACCGAGTATTCGTGGCCAGGGTCACCGACGATCCAGCTGCGGCCCAATTTGCGGTGCGTGGGCAAGGCCTGGTGCAGCGTTCGGTTGTAGACGTCGACCTGCGCCAGCGTTTCGCTGGACAGCGCCGGGCCGGGCAGCAGCAAGGCGGTCATCAGGCCGCCGGCGCCTGCCAGCACAGCAACGCGGCGTGCGGTTCGATCCATGGCTCGAGACTCCTCGTGTAACGGGAACTCGAACCTGAATACGGAACCGGCGGTGGCGGCGGGGTTAACGTGCGTGCGCTGTCCCGGCGCAGGCCAGCAGTCTTACGAGGGCAGGGCGACCCGCGTGTCGAGCGACATGCCGGCGAGCTCATACCCCCGGCGGAAGTCCTGGATGTGGCGGGTCATCCACGTCTGCGCCTCTTCGGGCTTTCCGCGACGCACGGCCTCGGCGATGCAGCGCTCGGCAACGACGATGCGCGACTGTGCCTGCGGGACGCGATCGATCATGCGGCGCAGCGAAGGCGCCAGCAGGCGCGTCAGCGGCTGCGTGGACAGGACGAGCACGCGGTTGCCGGCGAGCTCGGCCAGCAGGCCGAAGTACTCCACGACGATCGCGACTGCGGCGTCGGCGCTGCGCGCGGACTCGACGCGCAGCGACGACGTCGTCGAGCAGCGCCGAGCCTTCGGGCCGGGCGCGCTCGGCCGCGAGCGCCGCGGTACGCGGTGCGATCGCGAGCATGGCTTCCCACAACTCGATGAAGGTCACCTCGTCGAGCGCAAGCGCCCGGCTCACGCGCGAGGCGGTCTCCGCAGGAACGGGCCGGATGACGAGCAGCCGCTTGCCGCCGTTCACGCGGTTGACCAGCCCGGAGGATTCCAGCCTGCGCAGGGCCTCGCGGACGGTGGAGCGGTTCACGCCGAACTGGCGGGCGAGCTCGGTCTCGGTCGGCAGGGGGTCGCCCGGGCGCAGCGCCCGGCGCAGGATCTTCTCCTCGATCGCGGCCGAGACGCGCCAATAGGCCGGGTGTTGCAACAGCCGCTCGAACAAAATTGGCTCGGAGCCAATTTTCGGTTTCGAGTCGATTGGGCCCGAGGCAGAACTGGACTGAATCGGCCCCGTGCGCGTCCCGGGGGTGGCTTTCGGATTGATCGGCGCAGAGCCGGTTTTTCCGCCTGACTTTCGCTTCCCGGCGCGTTTCACGGAAATTGGCTCCGAGCCAATTTTTGAGCGTTTCTTGGGTTGACTGATCATCGGATTGTCGGACAATATGCGCCAGGCGTAGTCGGCGCGCAAGTGGCGGAGGGCAGAGTCGTGCAGGACTTCGATTTCGGCCTGGGCGAGGACGTGGGCCTGCTGCGCGAGACGGTGCGGGCGTTTGCCGCCAGCGAGGTCGCGCCGCGCGCCGACGCCATCGATCGCGACAACAAGTTCCCCCGCGACCTGTGGCCGAAACTCGGCGAGCTCGGGCTCCTCGGGATCACGGTCGAGCCCGAACTGGGCGGCGCGGGGCTCGGCTATCTCGCGCACGTGGTCGCGATGGAGGAGCTGAGCCGTGCCTCGGGCTCGGTCGGCCTGTCCTACGGCGCGCACTCCAACCTCTGCGTCAACCAGATCCGCCGCTGGGCGACGCCTGCGCAGAAGCGGAAATACCTGCCCGCGCTGATCTCGGGCGAGCACGTGGGGGCGCTTGCGATGAGCGAGCCCGGTGCAGGCTCCGACGTGATGGGCATGCGCACGCGCGCCGATCTGCGCGGCGATCGCTACGTGCTCAACGGCCGCAAGATGTGGATCACCAACGGACCGGAGGCGGACGTCCTGGTGGTCTACGCCAAGGTCGACCCCACGCTCGGCAATCGAGGCGTCACTGCGTTCATCATCGAGAAGGGGTTCAAGGGCTACACCACGGCCCAGAAGCTCGACAAGCTCGGCATGCGCGGCTCGGACACCTGCGAGCTGGTCTTCGACGACTGCGAGGTGCCCGCCGAGAACGTGCTGGGCGAGGTCGGCGGCGGTGCACGCGTGCTGATGAGCGGGCTCGACTATGAGCGCGTCGTCCTGGCCGGCGGACCGCTGGGCCTGATGCGTGCCGGGCTCGACCTGGTCCTGCCCTATGTCCACGAGCGCAAGCAGTTCGGCGAGCCGATCGGCGGCTTCCAGTTGATGCAGGCTAAGCTCGCGGACATGTACACCATAACCAACGCCTGCCGTGCCTACGTCTACTCGGTCGCGCAGGCCTGCGATCGCGGCCAGACCACGCGCATGGACGCGGCGGCGGCGATCCTGCTCGCGTCCGAGCGGGCGACGCAACTCGCGCTGGAGGCGATACAAGCCCTGGGTGGCAACGGCTACATCAACGATTTCCCGGCCGGACGATTGCTGCGCGACGCGAAGCTCTACGAGATCGGCGCCGGCACGAGCGAGATCCGCCGCACACTGATCGGGCGCGAGCTCTTCGCCGCGTCGGGCTGAACCGCCTGTCGGCGCGCTACGTTGCATTGCGTGACAGTTCGAGGAGTACCGAGATGGCGATGGGGGGTCTGTACTACGAGGAATTCAAGGTCGGGATGCGCTTCGAGCACGTGCTCCGGCGCACGGTCACCGAGGCGGACAACCTGATCTTCAGCGCGCTCACTCACAATCCGGCTGCGCTGCATCTCGACGAGGAGTACATGAAGGGGACCGAGTTCGGCAGCCGCATCGTCAACAGCTGCTACACGCTCGCCCTGATGGTCGGCGTGTCGGTCGCGGACACGACGCTCGGCACGACGATCGCCAATCTCGGCTGGGACGAGGTGAGGTTCCCGCGCCCGGTATTTCCGGGCGATACTCTGCGCACCGAAACGACCGTGCACGAGATGCGCGAAAGCCGATCACGTCCCGATGCCGGCATCGTGGTGTTCATCCATCGCTGCTTCAACCAGCGCAACGAGGAAGTCGGCGTGTGCAAGCGCAGCGCCCTGATGAAACGCAAGGCGGCTGCCTGATGCGCTCGTGGCTCTTCGTTCCGGGCGACCGCCCGGAGCGCTTCGACAAGGCGGCCGCGAGCGGCGCCGACGCCGTGATCCTCGATCTCGAGGATGCCGTCACTGCCGATCGCCGCGACGCGGCGCGCGCCGAAGTCGCGCGGTACCTGGCGAACCCGGCGCGGCCGGTGCCGACCTGGGTGCGCATCAACCCGGTCGACAGCAGCGACGTCCTCGCCGACCTGGCGGCCGTGATCGCGGCGCGGCCGGACGGCATCCTGCTGCCCAAGCCGGCGTCGGTTGCCGACCTGTGGCGGGTCGATCACTGGCTCGAGGCCCTCGAGGCCGCGCACGGGCTCGCGCAGGGCTCGGTCGCCGTGCTGCCGATCGTTACCGAGAAGGCGAGGGCCGTGCTCACGCTCGGCAGCTGGGGACAGCTCCCGTCGCGCGTCGCGGCCATCACCTGGGGTGCGGAGGACCTGGCCGCGGACATCGGTGCGCAGGCGAACCGCACGGCGGATGGCAGTTTCGAGCCGCCGTTCCTGCTCGCCCGCTCGTTGTGCCTGCTCGCGGCGGGCGCGGCGGGCGTGCCGGCCATCGACACGATCGACATCGACTTCCGTGACCTGGCAGCGGTGGAACGGCGGTCGCGCGAATCGCGACGGCTGGGCTTCGTCGGCCAGCTCGCGATACACCCGGCGCAGGTCGCGGCCATACATGCTGCCTACACGCCGACACCTGAGGAGATCCGCTGGGCCGAGCGCGTGCTCGAAGCCTTCGGCGCGACACCGGGTCGCGGCGCGGTGTCGCTCGACGGTCGCATGCTCGACATGCCGCACCTGCGGCAGGCCGAGCGCATCCTCGCCGCCCGCCGCGCGGGTCCGGCCTGATTGGAACAATTGGAACACCGGCACCGATGAGCGTCATTGAATCGACGGTCGACCGGTCCTCGACGGAATTCGCCGCCAATGCGGCCGTCAACCGCGGCCTGGCGGAGTCGTTGCGCGTACTCGTCGGCAAGGTGGAGCAGGGTGGCTCGGCCGCCGCGCGCGCGCAGCACGAGGGTCGCGGCAAGATGTTCGTGCGCGATCGCATCGACCGGCTGCTCGACCCGGGCTCGGCCTTCCTCGAGATCGGCCAGCTCGCCGGGTACGAGCTCTACGACGACTGGCTGCCGGCCGGCGGCGTCGTCGCTGGCATCGGCCGGGTGAGCGGCATCGAGTGCGTCGTCGTGGCGAACGACGCCACGGTGAAGGGCGGGACGTATTACCCGATCACGGTCAAGAAACACCTGCGCGCGCAGGAAATCGCGCTCGAGAACCGGCTGCCCTGCGTGTACCTCGTGGACTCCGGCGGCGCCTTCCTGCCGCGGCAGGACGAGGTGTTCCCGGACCGCGAGCACTTCGGCCGGATCTTCTACAACCAGGCGCAGATGTCGGGGCTCGGGATCCCGCAGATCGCGGTGGTGATGGGCTCGTGCACGGCCGGCGGCGCCTATGTCCCGGCGATGTGCGACGAGTCGATCATCGTGCGCGAGCAGGGCACGATCTTCCTGGGCGGGCCGCCGCTCGTGCAGGCGGCCACCGGTGAGCGCGTCGACGCCGAGTCGCTGGGCGGTGGCGACGTCCATGCCCGGCAATCCGGCGTGGTCGACTACCTGGCGGACAACGACGGGCATGCGCTCTGGATGGTGCGCAGGCTCATGGCCAACCTCAATCACCGCGGTGCTGCACCGCCGCCGGCGCCGGCGCGCGCGCCGCGATACGGCTCCGAGGACCTCTACGGGATCATCCCGCGCGACACGCGTCATCCGTACGACGTGCGCGAGGTCATCGCGCGGCTGGTCGACGGCTCCGAGCTCGACGAGTTCAAGGCGCTGTACGGAACGACCCTGGTCTGCGGCCAGGCCAGCATCGGCGGCTACCCGGTGGGCGTGATCGCGAACAACGGCGTGCTGTTCTCCGAGACGGCGCTCAAGGGCGCGCATTTCATCGAGCTCTGCAACCGCAGGCGCATCCCGCTGCTGTTCCTGCAGAACATCACCGGCTTCATGGTCGGCCGCAAATACGAGAGCAGCGGCATCGCGCGCGACGGCGCGAAGATGGTCACGGCCGTCGCCTGCGCCACCGTGCCGAAGTTCACTGTGATCATCGGCGGTTCGTTCGGCGCCGGCAATTACGCGATGTGCGGACGCGCATACGGCGCGCGCTTCCTGTGGACCTGGCCGAACGCACGCATCTCCGTGATGGGTGGCGAGCAGGCCGCCACGGTGCTCGCGATCGTCAAGCGCGAGGGCATGCAGCGCCGGGGCGAGGACTGGCCCGCCGCCGAAGAGCAGTCCTTCCGCGAGGAGATCCGCACGCAATACGAGTCGCAGGGGAACCCGGGCTACGCAAGCGCGCGGCTGTGGGACGACGGCGTGATCGACCCGACCGACACGCGCGCCGTGCTGGCGCTGGCGCTGGCGGCGGCGACCGTGCGGCCCGACCCCGGCGAAGCCCGGTACGGCATCTTCCGGATGTGAGAGCGGCATGTTCTCGAGCGTCCTGATCGCGAACCGCGGTGAGATCGCCTGCCGCGTGATCCGCACGGCCCGCCGGCTCGGCCTGCGCACGATCGCCGTGTACTCGGAGGCCGACCGCAACGCGCTGCACGTTCGGCTCGCCGACGAGGCGCTGCCGATCGGACCGGCGCCGGCGCGCGAGAGCTATCTCCGCATCGACGCCATCATCGGCGCGGCGCGCGCGAGTGGCGCGCAATGCATACACCCCGGCTACGGGTTCCTCGCCGAGAACGCCGCCTTCGCCCGCGCGTGCAGCGAGGCCGGCGTGGTGTTCGTCGGCCCGCCGGAGCGCTCGATCCAGAGGATGGGCTCGAAGAGCGAGGCGCGGCTACTGATGGCGGCGGCGGGCGTGCCGGTGCTGCCGGGCTATGACGGCGCCGAGCAGGCTACCCCGCACCTGCAGCAGGAAGCGGGGCGCCTCGGCTTCCCGCTCCTGATCAAGCCCACCGCCGGCGGCGGCGGCAAGGGGATGCGCATCGTGCGGTCGGCCGGGGAGTTCGCCGAGGCGCTCGCCGGCGCGCGGCGCGAGGCCGCGAAGTCCTTCGGCGACGAGCGCGTGCTGCTCGAGCGCTTCGTCGAGTCCGGTCGGCACGTCGAGATCCAGGTATTCGCCGACCGGCACGGTAACGCCGTGCACGTCTTCGAGCGCGATTGCTCGCTGCAGCGCCGCCACCAGAAGGTGATCGAGGAAGCGCCGGCGCCGGGGATCGACGAACGGACGCGCGCCACCATGGGCGCTGCAGCGGTCGCCGCCGCACGCGCGGTCGAATACGAGGGGGCGGGCACGGTCGAGTTCCTGTACGACGGTCGCGGCTTCTACTTTCTCGAGATGAACACGCGCCTGCAGGTCGAGCACCCGGTGACCGAGATGATCACGGGGCTGGACCTGGTCGAGTGGCAGTTCCGCGTGGCGGCGGGTGAAGCGCTGCCGCTTCGACAGGAAGAGATCCGGCGCCGGGGTCACGCGGTCGAGGCGCGGCTCTACGCGGAGGACCCGGAGCGAGGCTTCCTGCCGTCGACCGGCAGGCTCACGCGCTTTCGCCTGCCGCCGGCCGGACCGGGGGTCCGGGTGGACAGTGGCTACGACACCGGTGATGAGGTCACCGTCCACTACGACCCGATGCTCGCCAAGATCATCGCCTGGGCGCCGGAACGCGCCGGCGCTTTCGCGACGCTGCGCGAGGCGCTCGAGCAGGTCGATATCGAGGGCGTGCGCACCAATGCGCGCTTCCTCTGGGAGATCGCGGGCCACGCCCGTGTGCTCGCGGGCGACGTGAACACGCGCCTGCTCGAGCGGGAACTGCAGCCGGTCGCGGAGCTCCCGGCGCGCGGAGGTGCGCGATGCCTGGCTGCTCGCCGCCGTCGCGAGCCTCGCACCACTGGCGCCGCGCACTGCCCAGGCATCGGTCTCGCCCTGGGATGCACTGGACGGTTTCCGCCTCAATCAGCCGCCCGCAATCCGGCTGCCGTTGCGATGCGGGGACGAGGCGCACTGGCTCAGCGTCGTGCGCGACGATGGTCAATACCGCGTCGATCTTGCGGGCGCGACGCATCGTGTCGCGGTCACGCGGGCCGGGAACGGGAGGCTTACGGCGTCGATCGACGGACGCGAGGTCACCGCGACGATCGAGCGCGAGTTCGACCGGCTCCGACTGCGCCGGCTCTGTCGCACCTTCGAGTTCGTGGAAGACGCCGGACGCGACCCGCATTCCTCCGCCGAGCACGAAGGGCACCTGCGTGCACCGATGCCGGGCCATGTGCTCGACGTGCGCGCGCAGCCGGGCGGCAAGGTGGCCCGCGGCGCGGTGCTCGTCGTGCTCGAAGCCATGAAGATGGAGCACTCGCTCGTCGCGCCCTGGGATGCGATCGTCACCGACGTCAAGGTCAAGGCCGGGGAGCGTGTGGATGAAGGTACCGAGCTGGTCCTGCTCCAGCCGCAGGAACCCGCCGGCTGATGGCCGCCGCCGCGGTCCTCGAGGCCCGGGCAATCAACGCGTGGCGGGGTGACCGGCACGTCCTGCGCGACGTGTCCTTCACGGTCACGGCCGGCGAGTTCCTCAAGGTGACCGGTCCCAACGGCATCGGCAAGACGACGCTCTTGCGCGTGCTGTGCGGGCTGCTCATGCCCGAATCGGGCGTAGCGTGCTGGCGCGGCCGCACCGTTTCCCAGGCCGACCCCGGCTTCACGGCGGACCTCGCTTACCTTGGCCACGCGAACGCACTGAAGTCAGATCTCACCGCGCGCGAGAACCTGCACTATCTGGTCGGGATGCGGCGTCGGCTCACAGCCGCCGGGATCGACACCACGCTGGACCGTGTGGGGATCGGGGGCTGCGGTGCTCTGCCGGCGCGCGTGCTGTCCGCGGGCCAGCGGCGGCGACTCACGCTGGCCCGGCTGCTGCTGTGGCCGGCAGCCCTCTGGATCCTCGACGAGCCCGCGACGAATCTCGACGCGGACGGGCTGGCGCTTGCCGAATCGCTGATTCGCGAGCACGTGCAGGGCGGGGGGCTGGTGGTTGCCGCGGCCCACCAGCGGCTGCTCGACGGCGAGGCCGGTACGCGTCGACTGGAGCTCGCGTGACGGAGGCTGCAGGGCTCTTCGAGGCGATGCGGCTCGTGGTACGTCGCGAGCTCACGCTCGCATGGCGGCGCTGGGACGAGGTGACACAACCCCTGATCTTCTATCTCGTGGTGACGACGCTTTTCCCGCTCGCGACGACGCCGGACCTTGCGACCTTGCGCACCATCGGTGGCGGTGTCGTCTGGGTCGCAGCGCTGCTATCCTCGCTGCTCGCCCTGGAGTCCGTGTTCCGCTCGGACGTCGAAGACGGCACGATGGAGCAGTGGGTGTTGTCGGGGCAGCCGCTGGCGTGGCTGCTGCTCGCGAAAGTGGTCGCTCACTGGCTGCTGACCGGTCTGCCGCTGGTGCTCATCTCGCCGGTCGTGGGCGTGGCGCTCGGACTGCCTGTGTCGATCTGGCCGGTCCTTACGACCTCGCTTGCGCTCGGCACGGCGACGCTGAGCGTGCTGGGCGGCATCGGCGCGGCGCTCACGGTCGGCGTCCGGCGCGGCAGCGTGCTGCTGTCGCTGCTCGTGCTGCCGCTCGCGATGCCGATGCTCATCTTCGGTACGCGAGCAGTGGGACAGGCGCTCAACGGTGAGTCGGCCGTGGCTCCGCTGCAGTTGCTGGCCGCCATCTTCTTCCTGGCGTGGAGCCTGGGACCGCTCGCGATGTCCGCGGCCATGCGGGTGAGCACTGAGGGCTGAGGAAGGCTGAGTTCGAACCGGAGACGACTGCACCTCGATGTGGACCTGGTTTCACAAGCTCGGATCGCCGCCCCACGCCTATCGCATCCTGGGACGGCTCGCGCCGTGGTTCGGCTGGCCCGCGCTGGCGCTGATCGTGCTGGGCGCGTACTGGGGCCTGGTGAGGGCGCCGGCCGATTACCAGCAGGGCGACGGGTTTCGCATCCTCTACGTGCACGCACCGGCCGCGTGGATGTCTCTCTTTGTCTACGTCGCGATGGCGGTTGCCGCCGCCATCGGGCTCATCTGGCGCATGAAGCTCGCCCACGCCGCCGCCGCGGCATGTGCGCCGGTCGGAGCGTCGTTTACCTTTCTCGCGCTCGCCACCGGCTCGATCTGGGGCAAGCCGATGTGGGGCACCTGGTGGGTATGGGATGCCCGGCTGACCTCCGAGCTGATCCTGCTGTTCCTGTTCCTGGGCTACATGGCCCTGCGTTCGTCGTTCGACGACCGCGAGCGCGCCGACCGCGCGAGCGCCGTGCTTGCGATCGTGGGCGTCATCAACGTGCCCATCATCCATTACTCGGTCGAGTGGTGGACTACGCTGCACCAGCCCGCGAGCGTGACGCGGCTCGCGAAGCCCGCGATTGCCATGCCAATGCTCGTCCCGCTGTTCATAATGCTGGCCGGGTATCAGCTCTATTTCGTCTGGTTGCTGTGCCGCAGGTTGCAGGGCGAGATCCTGCGACGCGAGCGCAATCCGGGCTGGCTGCAGGAGGTGGCCTGACCGTGGATATCGGGGAGTTCCTCGCGATGGGTGGGTATGCGCGCTTCGTCTGGCCGGCGTACGGCCTGTCTGCGATCGTGCTGCTCGTGAACGCGTGGTCCGCAGCCCGGCTGCGACGTGAAGAGCTGGCCTCGGCCCGGCGCCGTTCGAGCGTCGGGAAGGTGGAGCGCCGATGACGCCGCGCCGCAAGCGCATGTTGTCGGTCGCGCTGATCATTGGCGGCGTGGCGATCGCGACTGCGTTCGCGTTGCAGGCGTTCCAGAAGAACCTGCTCTATTTCTACAGTCCGACCCAGGTGCACGCGGGCGAAGCGCCCGAGAAAGGCGTCATCCGCGTCGGCGGGATGGTGGAGCGGGGCTCGGTGCGGCGCGACCCCGGCAGCCTCGAAGTCCGCTTCACGCTCACCGATTTCGCCGAGCGGGTGGTCGTGAGTTACACGGGCGTCCTGCCGGACCTGTTCCGCGAGGGACAGGGCATCATCGCGCGCGGGCGCCTCGCGTCGAACGGGACGTTCGTCGCAGAGGAGGTGCTCGCCAAGCATGACGAGAACTACATGCCGCCCGAGGTGAAGGAAAGCCTCAAGCCGCACGTGGACGCGGCGCAATCTGCCGCGGACGCACAGGGCGGCAGGTGACCGCGACGGAGCTCGCATGATCGTCGAACTCGGACAATTCGCGCTGATCATCGCGCTCCTGCTCGCGCTCGCGCAGGCCGGGTTCGGTCTGGTGGGCGCGGCGCGCGGCTCCGCGCGCCACATGGCGGCGGTGCGTCCCGCGGTCGCGGGCCAGTGGGTGTTCGTCGCCATGGCGTTCGCCGTGCTCGCCTGGGCGTTTTACCGCAACGATTTCTCGGTGCTCTACGTTGCGAACAACTCGAACTCGGCCCTGCCGGCGTTCTACCGGTTCGCGGCGGTCTGGGGCGCCCACGAAGGATCGCTCGTGCTCTGGGCACTCGCGCTGGCCACGTGGTCGCTGGCGGTGGCGGCGTTCAGCCGCCAGCTGCCCGAATCGTTCGCCGCGCGCGTCCTCGGCGTGCTCGGCGTCGTGAGCGGCGGGTTCCTGCTGTTCGTGCTCCTGACCTCGAACCCGTTCAAGCGGCTGGTGCCGGCGGCGGCCGACGGGAGCGATCTCAATCCGCTGCTGCAGGACTTCGCGCTCACCGTTCACCCGCCGATGCTCTATATCGGCTACGTCGGGTTCTCGGTGGCGTTCGCCTTTGCGGTCGCCGCGATGCTCGAGGGCCGGCTCGATGCGCGCTGGGCCCGCTGGACCCGGCCGTGGACCACGCTCGCGTGGCTGTTCCTGACCGTCGGCATCGCGCTCGGCAGCTGGTGGGCCTACTACGAGCTCGGCTGGGGCGGCTGGTGGTTCTGGGACCCCGTCGAGAACGCCTCGTTCATGCCCTGGCTGGTCGGCACGGCGCTCATTCACTCGCTGGCCGTGACCGAGAAGCGCGGCTTGTTCCGCAGCTGGACGCTGCTGCTGTCGATCCTGGCGTTCTCGCTCAGCCTGCTCGGCACCTTCCTGGTCCGCTCCGGCGTGCTCGTCTCGGTGCACGCCTTCGCGAGCGATCCGAGCCGGGGGCTCTTCATCCTGGCGTTCCTCGGCGTGTGCATCGGCGGGTCGCTGGCCCTGTACGCCTGGCGCGGGCCGGAGTTGCGCACCAAGGGCGGGTTCGAGACGGTGTCGCGGGAATCCTTCCTCATCTTCAACAACGTGCTGCTGATGGTCGCCACCGGCCTGATCCTGGTCGGCACGCTGTACCCGCTGTTCCTCGATGCCCTCGGGCTGGGCAAGATCTCGGTGGGGCCACCGTATTTCAATACGGTCTTCCTGATCCCGACCCTGCCCTTGGTGATCCTCCTCGCCGTGGGCATGCACGCCGGATGGAAGAAGGCGCGACTCGAACCGATGCGCCGCCCGCTGATCGCGATGGCGGTGGCTGCGCTCGTAATCGCACTCGTCGTGCCCGCGCTGGCCTGGGGCAGCTTCCACTGGCTCACCGTGGTCGGTGTCACGGCGGCGGGGCTCGTGATCCTGTCGGCCCTCTACGAGCCCGTGCAGCGACTGCGACAGGGTCAGCGCATCCCGCGTGCCGTGCTCGGCATGTGCCTCGCGCACCTGGGCGTCGGTCTCTTCACGCTCGGCGTCGCGGTCACGCAGACGTACCGGATCGAGAAGGACATCGCCCTGCGTCCGGGTGAGCGCTTCGAGCTTCGCGATTACACCTTCGAGTTCGTGAGCACGCGGCCCGTGCAGGGACCCAACTACCGGGCGATCGAGGCGGAGGTTCACGTGACCCGGGCCGGGCGTACGGTCGAGGTGCTGCATCCCCAGAAACGCGTGTACAACGTGCAGCAGACCCCGATGACCGAGGCCGGCATCGAGGTCGACTGGAACCGCGACCTCTTCGTCGCGATGGGCGAGGACGTGGGGCAGGGCGCCTGGAGCCTGCGACTGCAGTACAAGCCCATGGTGCGCTTCATCTGGCTCGGCGCACTCGTAATGGCGCTCGGCGGGCTGATCGCCGTCACGGATCGGCGCTATCGCCTGCAGAAGGCCGCCGTGGTGTCGCCGGAGCGCGCGGGCGAAACGGCCGCGACCTGAACGAGGCCTGAACGGATGTTGCGCTACGCATTGCCGCTGGCGTTGTTCGTGCTGCTCGGCGCCGCGCTGCTGATCGGTCTCGGGCGCGACCCGTCGGTCGTGCCGTCACCACTGATCGGGCGGGCCGCGCCTGCGTTCTCGCTGCCGAGCCTGCAGGACGCGAACTACCCCGTCGCGACCGGCGACCTGCGCGGCCGGGCCTGGCTGCTCAACGTCTGGGCGACCTGGTGCGTCGGCTGCCGCCAGGAGCACGAGGTGCTGCTGCAGATCGCCGCGCAGAACGCAGTGCCGGTGATCGGCCTCAACTGGAAAGACGACAACGCTGCTGCGCGGCGGTGGCTCGCCGAGCTCGGCAATCCCTACGCCGCGGTCGCCGAGGACCGCGACGGGCGCGTGGCGATCGACTGGGGCGTCTACGGCGCGCCGGAAACGTTCCTGATCGGGCCGGACGGCACCGTGCTCTACAAGCACGTCGCACCGATGACGCTCGAGACCTGGCGCACCGAGTTCCTGCCGCGCCTCGCAGCCACTGGCCGAGCCGCCGGAGCGGGCACGTGAGCCTGCGTCGCATCGCGCTCGGCGTGCTCCTGTCGGTCATGCTCGGCAGCGCCTGGGCGATCGACAGCGAACCCGCGTTCGAGGATCCCGCGCAGCAGGCGCGCTACGAGCGCCTGAATCGCGAGCTGCGTTGCCTCGTGTGCCAGAACCAGACGATCGCCGATTCGACCGCGCCGCTGGCCGCGGACCTGCGACGGGAGGTGCGCGAGATGATGGCGGCCGGCCGCAGCGACGCGGAGATCCGGCAGTTCATGATCGAGCGCTACGGCGATTTCGTCCTGTATCGGCCGCGCATGAGCGCCGAGAATTTCCTGCTGTGGGCCGCACCGGTGCTGCTGCTTGCGATCGGCAGCGGTGTCGCACTGCGCTTCATCCGGCGCCGCGCGGCGGAGGCTGACGAGGATGGCGCGGAACCGGGAGCGGGCGGCACGTGACGGCATTCTTCCTGGCTGCCGCTGGCATGCTCCTGGTGGCGCTGGTGCTGATCCTCGTGCCGCTGTTGCGCCGCCGCCAGGGTACGACCGATGGCACGGCCGCGGCTCTCGCACCAGCAACGATCTCGAGTGTCGTGGCAGCCATCGCGTTGCCGATCGCCGCGGGCGGCTTGTACCTGGGCATCACCACCTATCCCTGGCGAGGTGCGCCGCAGGCCCAGGACACGCCCGCCGCCGGGCGGGAAACCATCCAGGAAGCGATCGCGAAGATCGAGGCGCGGCTGGCGAGCCACCCCGACGATGCGACCGGCTGGCGCATGCTCGGGCGCAGCCTGGTCATGGCGGGCCAGTTCACGCGCGCCGTGCCCGCCTACGAGCGGGCCATCGCGCTCACCGGTGGTCTCGATCCGGGCCTGCGGCTCGACCTGGCCGAGGCGCTGGTGCTCGCGAACGATCCCGCCGCACAGACTGTCGGCCGGCAGATTGCCGATGAAGTGCTCACCAGCGATCCGGCCAACCAGAAAGCGCTCTGGTACTCGGGCGTCATTGCGCTGCGCGCGGATGATCCTGCGACGGCGCGGCAGCGGTTCGCGGCGCTGCTTGCACAGGATCCGCCGGGTGAGATCCGCGGCGTCCTCGAGACGCAACTGGCGACGCTCGGGGCGGCCGAGCGCGGCACCGCGCCAGCCGCGGCAGGGCCGTCGCCGGGCGAGGCGCACTTCCGCGGCACCGCGGGGCCGGACCATCCGGGTGAGCGTAACCGTGTCCCCGGAATTGGCCGCGCGCGTCAGGCCATCCGTGCCGCTGTTCGTCTCGGCGCGGCAACCCGGCATTCCCGGCCCGCCGCTCGCGGCGCTGCGCCTGTCGAGCGAGGCGCTGCCGGTGACCGTGGAACTGAGCGACGCGAACGCCATGATCGAGGGGCGGAATCTGTCCACGGTGGACGAGGTGGAAGTTACGGCCCGGGTCGCCTTCGGCGGCACCGCGACGACCACACCCGGGGATCTCGTGGGGAGCAAGCGCAGCCGCCGCGGAGACGCCGAGCAGATCGAGATCGTGATCGACAGGCAGGCGCCCTGAGCGGTCGATGGCCGACCCGATACACGTTCGACTCCGGCGAACTCCCGCAGGCTGGCGCAGCTACCCCGGCGTGATGCTGCGGTCGCGCCCCGCGGTGACCGAGGTCGGGTCGCCGCAGCCGATCACGGTGTCCGTGACCGGACTGCGACTGCGTGACCAGGCGGCGGCGGCCTACGCCCGGGTCTGCGGGTTCGACACTGCAAACACGCTCCCGGTTACCTATCCGCACGTGCTCGCCATGCCGCTGCACCTGCGCATCTTCGCGATGCCCGAGTTCGCGCTGCGGCCCATGGGGCTGATACACCTCACGAACAGCATCGAGAGCCTCGGTGAGCTTCGACCCGGTCTGCCCTACGATCTCGACGTTTCGGCCAGGAACTACCGGGCCATGGACGCAGGACTCGCCTTCGACATGACGACCGAGATCCGCGGCGAGGGCAGGGCGCTGTGGCGCGAGACCTGTGGTTTCCTGTCGCGGTGGCCCGATCCCGCCGAGCGCGGCGGTGGCCGTCCCCCGCGCCCGCCCAAGGCGCCAAAGGACGCGACCGTCCTGGCGGAGCTCCCGGTGTCGCTGCGGACGGCCTGGGACTATGCGCGCGTGTCGAGCGACTTCAACCCGATCCACCTCAACGACCGAGCCGCCCGGCACTTCGGCCTGAGGGGTGCGATTGCGCATGGCATGTGGTCACTCGCGCGTAGCCTCGCCGTCCAGCCCCGGCGCGACAGCGCGCCGATCCGGATCGAAACGCAGTTCCTGACACCCGTGCAGCTGCCTGCGCGGGTCGCGATCAAGCAATGGTCCGAGGAGGGCCAGGTCCGCCGCGCGTTGTGCGACGTGCGGACCGGCCGGGTCCACATGTATGCCTGGTGGACGCAGCCCTGATCGGGTCAGTCGGGTTTCACGACCAGGACGTTCTGCACTTCCTTCACCCCGTTGACGCCGGCCGCGACTGAGCCGGCCTTGTCCTTCATCGCTGCGGAGCTGACGAAACCCGAGAGCTGGACGACGCCGGCTTTCGTCTCCACATTGATCTCGCCGCTCTTGACGTCCTTGGTGTCGATCAGTGCCGCCTTGACACGGCCCGTGGTGACGCTGTCGTCCAGCTTCGCGCCCATGGCGGTCTTGGCACCGATCGCGATGTCGTTGCTGACGCTCTTGACGCCCTCCACGCCGGCCGCGACCTTGCCGGCCTCTTCCTTCTCCGCCACGGTCTCGACGAAACCGGAGAGCTGCACGACACCCTTGTAGGTCTCGACATTGATGTCGTTGGCCTTGGTGGTCTTGTTGCCGATCAGCGCGGCCTTGACGCTGGCATTGACCGTGCTGTCGTCGATCACCTGGCCGGCCGACTTGTCCGCGATCGCGGCCGTGGCCATTGAGAGGAGGGCCCCCGCAAGGACGACCAGGATTCGGTTCTTCACTTCGTATGCTCCCGTGATGATGCGTATCCGCTCCGGCCAGTATGCTCCGGATCCGGCAGTCGCTCGGCTTGTGCCGGCGGCGGCCACTCGGGCCGTCGTCGACGCGGGCCGACGCGAGCCCTACCAGGACTCGCCGAAAGGCCGCGCCTCGACCTCGAAGGCCCACGCCGAGCGTGGCTGCTGCGCGAGCCAATGCACCGTCGCCGCGACGTCGTCGGGCTTGACGAAGAAACTGTCCGGCTTGTCCGGCATCATCTTGCGGGTGCGCTCGAGATCGACGACGCCGTCGACGATGACGAGTGCCACGTGTAATCCGGCCGGCCACAGGTGTCGCGCCATCGACTCCGCGAGGCTCCGCTGGGCCGCCTTCGCCGGCGCGAACGCGGCGGTTCGCGGCACGCCGCGCCGTGATGCCGTCGCGCCGATCAGGATGATGGCGCCGCTGCCGCGGCGTTTCATCACCGGTATGACCTGCCGGGCCGCCAGCAACGTGCCGAGCGCGTTGACCCGCCACGCCGACTCGAAGTCGGCCGGCGTGATGGTCTCGACGTCGCCCCACACACCGCTGCCCGCGTTGTAGACGAGCACCTCCGGGTCGCCCAGGTCGTCACGGATGCGCTTGAACGTCGCCGCGACATCCGTCTCGCTCGTCACGTCGCAGGCGTAGGCCTGTGCGTCGCTGAGCGAGCCGCGCAACTGTTCGGCGAAGGTCGTCGACCGCGCCAGTAGCGCAACGGCATGAGCCGTTCGTCGCAAAGCGCCGCGCGATCGAAGCGCCGTTGCCGGGTCCGACGCCGACGACGACGCAGACTGGCTTGTCCATGGCGCGAATATCGCATCGCGTGCGGCCGGTGTCGAGCGCGTTGCCGCTAACCAGCCGCCGTCATTCACTGTGCGTGGGCGATCACCTGCACGCTGTGAATTTCATCGCGCGGCCAGAGTCTAACCGACCAGGACGCATTGAGCGTTCGCGAGTGGGTGCGCCAGCAACGACGATCAGGTGGACACCCGCTGACAGGGGTGTCGGGGTAGATCTTACGAGGGTTCCGGGTTGTGTCTGATACCCGATAGATGTGTCTAACAGGCAATAGAAGAGCAAGCAGCAGAGGCGGAGGATTGTGCGTGCGCGGGCAGACTCGAGTTGTGTTCTTCGGTCTTCTGTTCGGAGTCCGCAGTGTCTCCTGGGCCCAGGAGCAGGGCGCCGATCACAATGAGGCGGTACCGCTGATCGAGCCGACGGATGCCGCTCCGCCGGTCGAGCCGACGGATGCCGCCGCTCCGGACTCGGACGAATGGATCGACCGGGCGCACCAGGGAATGCATGGCCTGATCTGGCGTTCGGCGATGCAGATCGATCGAATGTTCGGCGGCCAGGTGGACGAGGAGGTCTATCAGGAGCAGGTCCGGGGAAGTATCACGCCTGTCTTGCTATGGGATGAGTTTGGCGGCCTGGACGAGAAGTTCAGGTTTCGGGTGAGGCTGCCGCTGCCGCATCTCAACGATCGATACGACGCTTTCATTGGCACGTTCAGCCGCGATGAGTTTGTCACCGAGCGTAACCTGCCGTCCGGCTCGATCCCGAGCCAGCATCCCCGTGGCGAGACCGAGAAAGAGCAGACCCTGGTGGGGATTCAGTACCGGAAACCGGAGGGAGGACGATTCTCGGCCGATGCGGGTCTGCGCATTCGATCTCCGGTCGATCCCTTCGTCAAAGTGGCATATCGCTACGACGTGGATACGTCAAAGGACGTGCTCGTCGGCCTGCGGGAAACGGTGTTCTGGCAGAACAGCGAAGGATTTGGCCTCACGAGCCGACTGGACGTCGAGCACACGTTCGATGACACGTGGCTCGCGCGCTGGACCGCGTCGGGCACGTTTTCCGAGAAGTCCGAGGGCGTTCGCGGCTACACGTCACTCACTGCGTATCGGGGCCTCCCGAACCGCCGCGCCGTTGGCGCGCAGATCTTCACATCCGGTGAGTTCGATGCCGCCGTGCCAGTGGGCGAGTACGGTGCCAAGGTGGCCTGGCGACAAAGTGTCCTTCGTGATTGGCTGGTGGTCGAGATTCGACCGAGTGTCACCTGGCCCAAGGACGTTCCCGAGCAGCCCCGCAAGGCGAGTTGGGGTCTTGGCATAGGCATTGAGATGTTCTTCGGCTCGGACGAGTTCCTGGCGCGGCCGGTAACGTTCTAGCCAGAGACCAGCCGCAGGCGTGGCTCACGCGCGGTCGACGCGGGCTGCGTAGCAGCCCCGCGTCGCGTAGTGCGCGTGGAGGTATGCCACGTCGGGGTTCGAGAAGAATTGCTCGATCAGCTGCTGCAACTGGGTCCCATCGGCAAGCCCCGCATCCGCCATCGAGTGCTGCGAGTCGAAGGCGCGCAGCGATATCGTCCGCCGGCGCAGCGCCTCCGGTATTTCGTCGACGGCATCGTAGACCGCGCTGGCACCTTCGCGGACGAAGATGGCGTGGCTCGCCCGATATGGGTTGTTGGCCGGCTGATGAGTGAAGTTGAGCAGCAGCACCGACTCACCCGGCTCTGCGTCGCGAACCTCGATGCGATCAGGAAAGCCGGGTGTGCGATCGACCGGCATGCGGATCACACCGTGCTCGTGCAGCTTTTCGTCCGGCAGGTAGAACAGGTGGCGGAAGTGTTCGGGTGACAGACCCGTGATTCGAAAGGACATGTGAGTCTCCGGCGATGGCGTGACTGCGAGCGTGCCCGGCCGTTCATGTCGCGGCACTCCGGTTCTTGCTTTGGAATTCGGGGAGCGCGGCTTCACGCGGCGTCGTAATCCGGTCGCACGGTGTCACCGGAAATCGGCGGCCAGGGAGTACAGTCAGGGCGGCGCGTACCTGCGAGCGACGTCCGGCTTACCGCGCGCCACGCAACCGGGGTCGGCGTGCCCACGCACGATGTACCAGTCGATGCGATCCGCTCGGCCGAGAGACTGCGCCTCGGTTTGCCCGAAGCACAGCGCCCGGACCCGCTCGCTCACGAGAAGCTGGCGGTCGGCCCGGCTGGAAAGCCAGAGCGCCGCGTCCGCCGCTTCCTGGTCCGCCTCGCGCCAGCGCGCGTGGCCAAAATTCACGATCGGGCGCCGAACGTTCAGGAGATATTGCTCCTTGTATGCCACCAGGCCCAGCTCGTGCGTCGGGTCGGCCGTCCGCTCCATGCGCGCAACGAAACTCGCGCCGGACTGCGAGTCGTTCATCGCCGGATTCACCCAGAAGCTCACGGTCAGCAGGAACACCGCCACCACGCCGGCGAAGGCCGCAAAGCCGCGATTCGGTCGGGCAATCGCGCAGACGAGACTCGCGAGCACTGCGATGAGCAGCACCGGACCGAAGGGATCAAATTCGTAGCTGGCGATCACGTCGGCGCGCTTGTCGGCGCGTACGAGGAGCCAGGCCACCGCGAGCGCGCAGACGCCGGCCACCAACGCGGCCACTGAAAATATCACTCGCTGGGCGGTCCGCTGCCGCGCGATCTCGGCAATGTGCGGCGCGCATACGAGTGCGAACGCCGGAACGGCCGGCAGCACGTAAACGCCGCGCTTGCCGGAGCTGAGACTGAAAAACAGGATCACGAGCCCGATCCACGCCAGCAGCAGGGCGATGCGCAGGTCATGCTCGCGCAGGGACTTGCGCCACCGTGGGATCAGCCACGGCAACAACGCGGTGAGCGGTAACCAGAACCACGGAATAACCTGGACGAGGAAATACCAGAATGGCTTGTGGTGATGCCATGCATGGGCGTACCGATTCACTGTCTGCTGAAACAGGATCTCGTCGCGATAGGCCGTCAGCGTGGGGTCCGAGCGCGCGGCCAGCAGCATCGGCACGAGCCAGACGCCCACTGCAAGCAGGAACGCGAGCGGCCCGATGAGCCATCGCGCGGATGCGTTCGAGGTCGCGCGCGGCGACCAGCGCGGTGGCCGCAGCAGCGCGAACGGAACCAGCACGAGCAGCGGAAGGAAACCCACTCCCTTGGTGATCACGCCAAGGCCCGCGGCGGCCCATCCGATGGCATACCAGCGCCACTGCGGGCCGAGCAGCAGGTGTCGCAGCAGGCCGTACAGGCTCAGAGTCGTCCAGAAGCACAGCGTCGCGTCGATCTGCGCCTGCCGCGCCTGCCAGACGAACTGCACGGTGAACAGCAGCGACAGCCCGGCCACGAGGCCCGTTTCGCGATTCCACAAGCGACGACCGAGGTCATACACCAGTACGACGCAGCCAAGCGCACTCAGCAGCGAGGGCAACAGGAAGGCGAGACGGAGCGAATGCGTCGCCTTAAGGCCGAGCGCGATCAACCAGAAGAAAAGCGGCGGCTTGTCGGCGTAGACGTCGCCGCCCACGCGCGGCAGCAACCAGTTTCCGTTTCCGACCATGTCGCGCGCAATCAGCGCGAAGCGCGGTTCGTCCGCCGGCCACGGATCGCGCAAGCCGATGCCCGTCGCGATCAGCAAGAGACCCAGGCCAAGCAGCCACAGGTAGTCGAGCTGGATGTCGCGGGGCGTATCGCTGCGGGGACGCAGCAGGGATTGTGCCCATGGGCTGGGCGTCATGGTTTTTCTTCCGAACCTGAGTATTCAGGCACCGTCGCGCTCATGGCTACGTGGCGGCATCGGTCATTTCATGTTCCTGGCGTGCCGCGCCGTACACTTCTCGTGCCGCACCCAGGTTGAGGGCGAAGACGCCAAGCCCGACGATCAGGTCTGGCCACGCAGACACCCACACCACCGTCAATCCGCCAGCGGCGATGATGGCGATGTTGGCGAACGCATCGTTGCGAGCCGAGAGCCAGGCTGCACGCGACAGGCTGCCGCCTGCATGCCGAACCCCGGCCAACATGAAGGCGCACGAGAGATTGACGGCCAATGCACCAGCCCCCGTCATCGAAAGCGGTAGTGGAGGGGGTGGAAGGGGTAGCAGGAACTTCTGCCAGGCCGTCCAGGCGGTTGCGATGCCTGGTATCAGCAGGATGATTGCCAGGAGTATGCCGACGGTCGCTCGACGCTGCAGCGGCCAGCCCAGCGCCAGGAGAATGAGCCCATTGACGGCCGTGTCCTCGAGAAAATCAATCGAGTCCGCGAACAGGGACACCGATCCGATACGCCGTGCGACTGCGAACTCGACAACAAAATAGGCAAGATTCAGCGCTGCAACCCACATCGCCGCGCGCCTGAGCGCGATTCGGCCATCGTCCGGTCGCGCATGCCCTGACGTGGCGTCCATCACTCGGTGTCTCGCTCCGCGCTCGGGTACATCCGGTTGCCTGTGGTATATCTGGCGAGCCTGCTGCGGCGAGCGTACTGGACGCCGCACTTGCAGGCTACGCGAAGATACGCAACGTGATCCGTGGCTCTGCGACCGACACCGCTTCGACGGCTTTGGCGGGTTCCAGGCCTTGCGCTAACGCAATCCTTACGCGCGACTTGCTAAATTCGACCGCCGCCACTGTGTCGGCCCGCCATGCACCTGCTATTGATCGAAGACAACGCTGATCTCGCTGCCAACATCGGGGAGTACCTGAAGGAGCGGGGGCACGTCGTGGACTACGCCGCGGATGGGTTGACCGGGCTCCATCTGACCGCCGTGAATACCTACGATGTGCTTGTGCTCGATCTCAATTTGCCGGGACTGGACGGCGTCTCGCTCTGCAAGCGGCTTCGCGAAGACGCCCGCAATCCGGTCCCGGTGTTGATGCTCACTGCTCGCGAGACGGAGCGCGACAAGCTGACCGGGTTCGAGGCAGGGGCGGACGATTACCTGACGAAGCCCTTCTCGCTGCCGGAGCTGCACGCGCGGCTCAAGGCACTCGCACGGCGCGCTGCCGGTGTGACTGAGATCCTGCGGGTCGCGGACCTTGAATTCGACCTGCGTACCCTCGTCGTGCGCCGTGACGGCCGACGCCTCGAGCTCACGCCCAGCGGTCTGAAGCTGCTGGAGCGCTTGATGCGTGTGTCACCCGGCGTCGTCAGCCGCCGGGAAGTCGAGCGCACGTTGTGGGGGGAGGATCCGCCGGAGAGCGAAGCAGCACTGCGCGGCCATGTCCATGGCCTGCGCGTAGTCATCGACCAGGGTTTCTCCCCCAAGCTGCTGCACACCGTTCACGGCATCGGGTACCGTCTGGCCGATGACAACGAGCTGTAGAGAATGAGCCTCCTGAAATTCGGCGGCTTGCAACTCAGGTTCATTGCCGCGCTCCTGGCCGTCGTCACGACCGCCACGGCCGGCTTCGGGTACGCCGTTTACCGCGTTGTCGAACACGTCGAGCTCGAGCTGCTCGATCGCAATGTGCGCAACGAGCTTCAGGAGTTCGTCGAAGCCTATAAGCACGATCCGCAGCTTCCGCTTCTCAACCTCGGTGGCGTGCGCCGTTATGCCGCGACGCCCGACCGGCTGGATGAGTTACCGAAGGTCCTGCGGATGCTGCCGCCGGGTATTCATGACGACGTTGGCGTTGACGGCACCAAGGTGCATGTCGGCCGACAGGACGTGGGCGATACGCGGCTGTATGTCACGCTCGATATCATGCCCATCGAGAACCTGGAGCGGAACCTGCTCAGACTCCTCTGGGTGAGCCTGGCGGCCGGCTACCTGCTCGCCGTCGGTGCCGCATTGCTGCTCGCTCGACTGGTGACCCGCCCGGTGACCGAGCTTGCCGAGCGCGTCGCCAACCTCGATCCGCGTGATCGACAAGTGCGGCTCACGCAGCGGTTGGGGGATCGCGAAATTGGCGTGATCGCGCAGGCATTCGATCGCTATCTGCAGCGCCTCGATGAGTTTGTCGGCCGGGAGCAGGCTTTTACGGAAGACGCCAGCCACGAGCTGCGCACGCCGCTGGCGACCGTCTTGAGCTCGACGCAACTGCTCCTCAAGGACACCACCGTCTCCGCGGTCGCGCGTGAGCGTGTGCGGCGGATTCATCGTGCCGCGGAACAGATGCAGTCACTGATCGATGCGCTGCTGTTCCTGGCGCGCGAAACCCCGCAAGTGGCGACGGAGACCTGCGCCGTGGACGAGGTCGTGCGCGAGGCGGCCGAAGCGTATCGGGAGACACTGGGCCAGAAATCCGTCGCGCTCGAGGTGTCCATGGCCGAGCCCCTGACCGTCCTCGCGCCAGCCGGCATGACGGCGTGTGTGGTCAACAATCTGCTCGCGAATGCGGTGAACTTCACGGACCGCGGTCGCATCGACGTGCGAATCGAGCACGGTGCCCTCATCGTCCAGGATAGCGGCGTTGGCATTCCGCCGACCGACCTCTCCCGCATCTTCGAGCGTCGCTACCGTGGCGCGCACAGCCGCGGCCTGGGCCTGGGGCTGTACCTGATCAAGCGGATCTGCGAGCGGCTGGCATGGGACATCCGCGTCAGCAGTGCCCCGGGGGCAGGCGCTCGTTTCGAACTGCGGTTCACGCCCGCGACGTGACGGTGCGCCTGTCGGGCAGCGAACGCGCTGAAGCTAACAAAAAACTAACGGTCCACTGACGTCCCGCCAAGGTACGGCCGGCCATGATTCGGACGCGTCGCCACGGCGCAATGACGCGGTGCGCAGCCCAACACAGCAAATGTGGTCCAGGGCGAATGGTTCTCGTGCATGTGCCGTCTAACGAAGAAGGGCGTGGCAACCCGCGCCAGCGCGCAGGGGCCTGCCCAAGCTGATCCAGGATGAGTGCGGATATGTCGAAGGACAAGGTCTACCGCGAGACGCGCAGCGCGATCGGGGATTTCACTTTCGATCGCTCCGTTGCCACCGTGTTCGACGACATGGTGTCGCGGTCCGTGCCGTTCTACGGCGAGATCCAGCGGATGATCGTCGAGCTCGCACGCGATTTCGTCTCGCCGGAGAGCGCCGTCTACGATCTCGGCTGTTCAACCGGCACGACGTTCATCAATTTACATCCGCATCTGGATCCCAGCGTCCGCTTCGTGGGTGTGGACGACTCCGAGGAGATGCTTGCGAAATGCCGCGGTGAAGCTTGCCGAGGAGGGCATCGAGCGAGCGCTGGAATTGCGCTGCGGCGATCTGAACGAGGGGGTGCAGATCGAGGATGCCTCGCTCGTCATGCTGATCCTGACGCTGCAATTCATCCGACCGCTGCGCCGCGATCGCCTGATTACCGACATCTACCGCGGCCTGCGCCCGCAGGGCTGCCTGTTGCTCGTTGAGAAGGTGATCGGTGAGGAGTCGCTCTTCAACCGGCTCTTCATCAAGTACTACTACGACCTGAAGCGGCGCAACGGCTACAGCGACACCGAGATTGCACAGAAGCGCGAGGCGCTCGAGAACGTGCTCATCCCGTACAAGCTGCTCGAGAACCGTGAACTGCTGCTGCGCACCGGCTTCAGCGCAGTGGATGTATTCTTCAAGTGGTACAACTTCTGCGGAATCGTGGCCGTCAAATGATGGTTGCGATTGGCAACTTTCTGTTTCGCTATCGGAACATGCTCTTCCCGCCGGCCTATGCGCTGTGGCTTACCGCATGGGTTCTCAAGAAGACGCACCTTCTCGTGGCGGACTGAGATGACAAGTCTTGCACACCCTGGCACCGGCGGCGTACTCGAGCCACGGACGGACGCCGAGCAACTGGAGGCGCTCCGGTCCGAGCTCGATGCAATCAACCTGCAACTCCTGGAGACGCTCGAACTGCGCGGGCGGATCGTGCAGGAGGTCATGGCAATCAAGCGGCGCCTGGGACGGCCGGCGTATGACCCGGAGCGCGAGCGAATGATGACGGAAGTATTGCTGCGTCGTGCGGCCGATGTGTATCCGCGAGCAGCGCTGGAGCGGGTGTTCAAGGCAATCTTCACGGCATCGCGTGCGCTCGCACTTCGACCGCTGACGGAGTCACCCTCCCGCCAGGACCGCGTGCGGTAATGGCGACTAGGCTGGTTGAGTTCGGCAACGCATGCTTCAAGCATCGTGGTGTTCTGCTGCCGATCGCGGTGCTTCTGCTCCTCGTTCCGAGTCCACGGCTGAGCCAGGATCCGGCCGCGATCGGTGTTCTCGGCCTGGCGGTCGCCGTGATCGGCCAGGTCATTCGCATCGCCACGGTCGGCCTCGCTTACATCATTCGCGGCGGCAAGGACCATCGAGTCTATGCCGAGGACCTGGTCACGACGGGCATGTACGCGCACAGCCGCAATCCCATGTACCTCGCGAACCTGTTCCTGCTCGTGGGCCTCGCGCTCGCATCGAATTCATGGGTGTTCGTGTCGGTCGGAATTCCGCTCGCGCTGGTGATGCACGCTGCAATCATCGCGGCCGAAGAGGACTATCTGCGTGCGAAGTTCGGGGCGGAGTTCGAAGCGTATTGCGCACGTGTTCCGCGGTTGTTTCCAAGGCTCCGTGGCATTTTGAAGACCCTGTCCGGGATGCAGTTCGATTGGCGGCGGGTGCTCCAAAAAGAGTATGCGGCTCCGTTCGATTGGCTCTCTGCGACGGCAGTCATCGTTGCCCTCAACCTCTGGCGCGCCGGTGAACTCGCGAAGAATCCCGGGATCGTCGCAGTAATGCTGCTCATCGTCCTGGGGCGCTTGATTGCCTGGCGGCGCGCGCGGGCAATGCACCGCTCTGCAACTACCGATGGTGCACCTGGCTGAGCGGCAGCAGCATCTACTCATCCTTCTTTACTATGACGGAGTAGTACCGCTCATGCATGCGGTCGATGTGGGTTTCCTCGCTGTAGTGCTGCTCACCGCAACCGCGGCGGTCGCCGACGCCGTCGCGGTGCCCGGAAGCGAGCACGCGGTCGGGGCGCCTGCCGCGCCGGAGTCCCGCGCAGGCGCGTGCTGCTGCGCAGGCGAGCAGACCGCTGCCGACGTCCCGGCGCCGGAAACGCTCGATGCAACGAGCGCGCGCGTGCGCAGCATCGACATCGAGGTCGACAACGTCTTCGACACCTCGATCCCCGAGGAGTCCGCCTGGCTGTACCGATCCGGCAACCGGCTGCACCTGCTGACGCAGGAGGACACGATCCGCTCGCAACTGCTGTTCCGGGAGCAGGAGCCGTTCTCGATGCAGAAGGTCCAGGAAACCGAGCGGCTGCTCCGCGGCCAGGATTACCTGTACGACGCGTGGATCGTCCCGACCTGTTACCACGCGGAGGACGACAGCGTTGACCTGCAGGTACGCGTGCGGGACGTGTGGAGCCTGAGCCCCGGTTTCGCCTTCGGCCGCCAGGGCGGTGCCAACCATGGCGGGCTCTCGATCGAAGACGAGAATTTCCTCGGCCGTGGCGAAAAGCTCGAGTTGTCTTACGGCAAGGACGTGGATCGGGCGTCGCTCTCGCTCGCCTACCAGGATCCGCAGTTGTTCGGCAGCTGGTGGCGCGGAAACTTCGAGCTTGCGGACAACAGCGACGGTGGCCTTGCGAGTCTTCAGCTCACACGACCGTTCTATTCGCTCGACACGCGCTGGAGCGCCGGCCTCTCGGCACTGACCGGCGAGCGCGTGGACACGCGCTACAGCCTGGGCGAGGAACTCGACAGTTACACGGTGACCGAAGACCGCTTCGAGCTCCAGGGCGGCGTGTCGCAGGGTCTGCAGCATGGCTGGGCGCGACGCTGGCTCGCCGGCATCCGATACGAGGACAGTCGGTTCGGGCCCGACCCGGAGACACCGCTCGCCGCGCCGCTTCCGCAGGACCGCAAGCTGCTGACGCCCTGGCTCGGCATCTCGTTCATCCAGGACGGCTACGACACGGTGCGCAACCTGGACCAGATCGCGCGCACGGAGGACGTCCAGTTCGGACGCGAGCTCAGGGCCGAGCTCGGCATCGCCTCCGCGCAGTTCGGCAGCGACCGCGACGCCGCGGTCTTCGCGCTGTCGGCGGGAACGGGCGAGCGCCTCGCCGAGGGTCGCTCCCTGTTTCTCGGCGGCTCGTTCTCAGGCCGCTGGGAATCCGCGGGCCTGCGCGACGGACTCGCGACCGCCGAAGCCCGCTACTACCAGCGCCAGCGCGAGAATGCCGCGTTCTTCGCCACGACACGCGGAGCGGCGGCCTTCTCCCCCGACCTGGACCACCTGATCGAGCTCGGAGGCGACAACGGGCTGCGCGGCTATCCGCTGCGCTACCAGGTCGGAACCAGCAGCGTACTGCTCACCGCCGAACAGCGGCTGTACACGGACTGGTATCCGTTCCGCCTGTTCCGCGTGGGTGCGGCCGCCTTCGTCGATGCGGGCCGGACCTGGGGTGAGGACGCCGCCGGGAGCGCACCGCTCGGCTGGCTCGCTGACGCCGGGTTCGGCCTGCGCCTGGGCAACGAGCGCTCCGGCCTGGGCAACGTGATCCACATCGATCTCGCGTTTCCGCTCGTGCGATCGGGTGGTGTCGATTCCGTACAGCTCCTGGTCGAAACGCGTCAGAAATTCTGACGCTGCCGCGATTGCTCGAGAAGGTCTGACGGCTATGGACTTCATGAACACGCCGATCGCGTGGCTGGCCTGGACGGGCCTTCACATGTCGCCGTGGAAGCTCATCGGCCTGACGGGAGCGCTGATGTTCGGCGGCCGCTGGGTGGTGCAGCTCCTGGCCTCGCGCAAGCATGGGAGGCCGGTTGTGCCACGACTGTTCTGGTACATGAGCTTGCTCGGTAGTGGCATGACCTTGAGCTATTTCTTGTTCTCCCAGAAGCAAGACGCTGTTGGCGTGCTGCAGAACCTCCTGCCCGCTGGAACTGCAGCGTACAGCCTATACCTCGACATCAAACATCATGGCTGGGCACGCGATCGCCATCCGTAAGCCGGGCAGGTCCGTGAGACACGGGCAGCGCGGGGAATCAATCGAACCGACCCTCCAGGCGGAGGCGGAGGCCGTTCGTGCCTTCGTGTCGTGGCTGGGTGGGCTATGGCGTACGGGGCTGAGCTGCCCGAGCGAGCTCAGCTTCGCAGTGGGCGTATCGACGATCTGGGTGATCGGCTACAACGGGGCCTTCTGGAGCCAGGTCGTGGCTGCCATGTGGCACCCGGACGCGCGGTCGTTCGCGTTCATGGCATCGCTCGCTGTTCTCCTGACGGTGATCCATTCCACGGTCCTGCTGCTCGCGCCCACGGCGCGGCTCATGCGGGCCGTCGCCAGCGCGCTCTTCATCGTCGCCGCAGTGGCCGCGTATTTCATCGGGGCTTACAACGCAATCCTGGGCCCGGCAATGATGCGCAACGTGCTGCAGACCGACGTCGCCGAGGTGAGCGGCCTGGTGAGCGGCTCGATGCTGCTGCACATCGTTCTGCTCGGCGCCCTCCCGGCAGCGCTCGTATGGCGCGTCCGCTGGCGCGAGGCGTCGCTGGGCGTGCGACTGCGGCGGCGGATTGTTTTCCTCGTCGGCCGCCTGGGTCCTAGCGCTGGCAGGCATGATCGGCACGTCCGTCAACTACGCGGTGCTGCTGCGGGAGCACAAGCCGATCCGTTACGCGATGCTGCCGATGGCGCCGGTCATCAGTGCGACGCGCGTGGTGGCGCGCGCGTGGAAGGAGACGCGTCCCGCAGCTGCGATGGACCCGGGCGGTCCGGTCGTCTCGGTCGCAGCCGCGCACCCGCGTCCGCTGGTCGTGCTGCTGGTCGTCGGCGAATCCGCACGCGCCGCGAGCTTCGAGCTCGGCGGCTACCCACGATCGACGAATCCGAGGCTTCGAGGCATCGACGACCTGCTGTACTTCGACCAGGCGCGGTCATGCGATACGTCGACGGCCGTCTCGGTGCCGTGCATGTTCTCGCCGCTGGGCCACGACCGCTTCGACGTCGACGATGCCGGCAACCACGCGAACCTGCTCGATGCCCTGCAGAAGGCCGGCGTCGACGTCGAGTGGTGGGACAACAACTCGGGCTGCAAGGGCGTCTGCCGGCGCATTCCCACCGTCGAGTACGCCGCGCACAGGACGGCGGCGCTGTGCCCGGAGTCGTACTGCTATGACGAGGTCATGCTCGAGGACCTGCGGCGACGGCTTGCCGGCATCCGGCGCGACACCGTGATCGTCTATCACCAGATCGGGAGTCACGGCCCCGCGTATGCGGAGCGCTATCCGCCGCGCTTCGAGGCCTTCGCGCCGAGCTGTCACTCGAGCGAGCTGCATCGCTGCACGGCGGCGGAAGTACGCAACGCCTACGACAACACCATCGTGTACACCGATTACGTGCTGTCGCGGCAGATCGAGATCCTGAATGCCGCGCAGGACAGGCTGGACACGGTGCTCCTTTACGTGTCGGATCATGGCGAATCGCTGGGCGAGCAGGGGCTGTACCTGCACGGCATGCCGTACGCGCTCGCCCCGGCGGCGCAGACGCGCGTGCCGATGCTCGCATGGCTTCCGGACTCCTCGCGTGCGCGGCTGGGGCTCGATAACGGTTGCCTGCAGACCCGGGCGCACGCCGAGGTCAGCCACGACGATCTCTATCACACCGTGCTTGGCGTGATGGAGCTGCGGAACGACGCCTACGACCCGCAGCGCGACCTGTTCGCGCCCTGCATTTCGCAGCGGACGCACCTCGCGGCGTCGACGGTGCGACCAGCGGAGCGGTTTAAGAAGCCAGCAATGCGGACGCCTGTCGCGCGCGCCCGCGATGGCGTACGTAGCTGAGGAGCAGCGTTCAGCGAACCTCGACAGTGGACCGTCAGCGGCGCATTCTTGGCCGCGCTGCATGGGAGCGTGCACATGAAACTCGCGTACACCGCATTGAGTCCTTTCTGTCGCAAGGTCCGCATGGCGATGGAGTACAAGGAAATCCCGTTCAGCATCGTTCCTGGCGACCACGTCAGCGAGGTTCCGGCGTTCAATCCGCGCGCGGAGGTGCCTGTATTGATCGATGGACCACTCGTGGTCTGTAACTCGCCCGACATCCTCGCGTACGTCGATCGCAAGTTTGCACGGAGTCCGCTTTATCCCGCCGACGCGGCCGCCTATGCGCAGGTGCGCCAGTGGGAGCGCCTCTCGGACACTGCCTTCGATGCGATCTTTACCGTGGTCGGTAACTGGAGATTCGCCGAGCTGCCGCCCATGCCGCCGGGACTGATGGACGCGGCACGCCGTGACATCGCTGTGCTCTACGACCAGCTCGAGGAGCAGTTGCGCACCGGCCCATGTGTGTGCGGCGACATCAGCGCCGCGGACTTCGCGCTCTATCCGCAGGTAGCCTCGGGAGCGGTCCTTGACCTGCCGCTCGATCGCGAGCGGCATGCCGCAACGCTCGCTTGGTTGCGGCGCATGCGGAACCGCCCGGAAGGCCAGACCGATCTTGCGGCCGCGCGCGAGTGGTGGGCCAATCGCGATAGGCAGACCGTGGATACCCAGCGCGTGAACTGGGGAACGTTCCGGCTCGAGTGGCTGCTCGCGAGCGGCGGCACGGAGTTCTTTGCCGACCAGGTGCGGCGGGACAAGGTCCTGTGGTCCGTCGGTGCGAACAGCAACGCACGCAGCAATCCGTTATTCTCGCGGCATGACATTCGTCAGCGCGAGCGCCGCGCAGAGCAAGAACTATGACGTGATCGTGGTCGGTTCCGGCGCCGCGGG
>CAWIDH010000022.1:0-194490 GCA_963834855.1 uncultured Gammaproteobacteria bacterium
GAGCGGACGCAGGTAAAACAGGCGCGATCCGTGACTATGTGACGTTGACCCCGTCATGGGCGTTTGCGCCATGCTGGGTTCCCCATGGACGCGGAGCGCGCATGACGCTCGCCACGACGCTGAGCCGCACGCCGCAGGGCATGAACGCGCCGCTGGTGCGCGTCGATGTCCACGTCGGCTCCGGGCTGCCGACGTTCTCGATCGTCGGCCTGCCGGAAACTGCCGTACGCGAGAGCAAGGACCGTGTTCGCGCAGCACTCGCGAACAACTCGTTCGAGTTCCCCGGGGGCCGAATCACGGTGAGCCTCGCACCGGCCGATCTGCCGAAGGAGGGCGGGCGTTTCGACCTGCCGATCGCGATTGCGATACTGATGGCGTCCGGCCAGCTGCCGTCGGAGCGGCTCGAGCGGATCGAGTTGTATGGCGAACTGTCCCTGGGCGGCGAGTTGCGCCCGATCCGCGGCGTGCTGCCGACCGCGCTGCATGCGAGTCGCGTGCGGCACCTGATCGTCATCCCGACCGCGAACCTCGACGAGGCGGCGCTGTTGCCGGAGGCGCAGGTCCGCGGGGCACGACACCTCCTCGATGTCTGTCACTACGCACGCGGCCTTGCAGACCTTCCGGCCGCGCGCGCGGCGACCGATCGGCCGCCTGCGCCCGCGCAACTCGATCTCGCCGACGTCCGCGGCCAGCCATTCGCGCGTCGAGCGCTCGAGATCGCGGCCGCTGGCGAGCACAGCCTGCTGCTCATCGGCCCGCCTGGCGCCGGCAAGAGCATGCTGGCGCAGCGCCTGCCCGGCGTCCTGCCGCCGATGACCGAGGAGGAGGCGTTCGAAGCGGCCGCGATCCGCTCGCTCACGGGCCACGGCCATCGCACCGAGGAGTGGGGCCGCCGCTCGTTTCGCGCGCCGCATCACAGCTGCTCGGCCATCGCGCTCGTGGGCGGCGGGTCCAGCCCGCGGCCAGGTGAAATCTCGCTGGCGCATCGCGGCGTGCTCTTTCTCGACGAGTTGCCGGAGTTCAACCGCAGCGCGCTCGAGGCGCTGCGCGAACCGCTCGAGACCGGACTCGTGGTCGTTTCGCGTGCGGCTCGCCAGGCCGAATTCCCGGCCTGCTTCCAGCTCGTCGCCGCGATGAACCCGTGCCCCTGCGGGTACCTCGGCGACCCGCAGTCGCGCTGCCGCTGCACGACGGACCGCATCGGGAAGTACCGCAGCCGGATCTCGGGGCCGCTGCTCGACCGCATCGACCTGCACGTGGATGTGCCGCGACTGCCGGCGGAGGCACTGCTGGGCCTGGCGACCAACGAGAGCTCGAAGGAAGTCGCCATTCGCGTGCGCGCCGCGCGCGAGCGGCAGCGGCGGCGCCAGGGCTGCACCAACGCGCGACTGGTTGCGCCGGCGCTGGGAGCGCACTGCGCGCTCGATGCGGCCTGCACGCTCCTGATGCAGCGCGCGATGAAGCGGCTTGCGTTGTCGGCGCGTGGCTATCACCGCGTGCTGCGTGCGGCACGCACGATCGCCGACCTTGCCGATTCTTCGTCGATCACGGCAGGCCACCTGGCCGAGGCCATCAGCCTGCGCCAGCTCGACCGACGCGACCCCGGCGACGCGCGTTCGATTTGACGCCGATCGCGTGAGTTTCTCGCAGCGACGCACGAGGCTCGCAGGCGTAACCATTGCGCCCGTGAAGCTCGCATCGTGCGGGTCGCAACCAGGGAAGGTTGGCCATGAACAAGGTCGCAGGGATGCGCCGGGGCGCGTTGCTCCTCGGAGTCTTCGCCCACACGCAGCGATACGCGTGGACGCCGATCCGGCGCGCGCCGGGCACCGGGTTGCGCGGTGCGGGCTTCACTTCGGTGTCCGCTCCGAGGAGGCGCGGTGCAGTCCTCATCCTGCCGCTGATCCTGGCGGCGGTGCAGGCGCTCTCCGACGGCCGGACACCGGGCAGCTTCGCAGTCTCATCGACAGGCGAGGCGCAGTACTCGATCCCGATCTTCGCGCCGCCCGGCGTCAACGGCCTCGCGCCGGAGCTCGCGCTCACCTACGGCCACCGACACCGAGGCACGCTGGCGGGCGTTGGCTGGGGTGTGTCGGGCCTGTCGGCGATCCACCGCTGCGAGAAGACCTGGGCGCAGAACGGCGTGGCGAGCGCGCCGCAGAACGCGCTCGACGATCGCTATTGTCTCGATGGAAATCAGCTGCGGCTGTACTCCGGGACCTACGGCGCAGTCCGGGTCCACATACCGCACCGAAATCGAGAGCCACGCGCGGATCACGGCACTTGGCTCGGCCGGCAACGGCCCGGCCTCCTTCAAGGTCGAGCACAAGAATGGGCTCATCTATGAGTACGGCAACACGACGGATTCGCGGATTCTCTCGCTCGGTCAACCCGAGGCGCGTGCGTGGGCGGTGAACAGGATCAGCGATCGCTCCGGCAACCACCTCGACTTCGGCTGGCACAACGACACGCTGAACGGCAGTTACCGGGTCAACCATATCGATTACGCGTCGAACACGATCCTTTTCGCCTGGGAGAGCAAACCTGCGGGTGAGGTCAAGAGCGGCTTCATCACGGGTAGCAAGGTCCAGGAGATCCACCGGCTCCAGTCGATCAGTGTGTGGCAGAGCGGCTCGCTCCTGCGTCGCTATGACCTGACCTACGAGGGTCCGCTGTCCTCGACCAGCCGCAGTCGCCTGGCATCGATCCAGGAATGTGCGGGCGCGATCTGCCGGGACCCGACCACCTTCGACTACCACGACGGCAGTGCGGGCCTGATGGGCGAGGTGAATACCGGGACACAGGTGCCCGCTGGCGCACTGCCACTCGACGTGAATGGCGACGGCCGCGAGGACCTGGTCTTCGTCTCGAGCAGCATCTCAGGGTCGGGCACATGGCAGGTGATGTTCGCGAATGCCTCGGGTGGCTACGACCCGGCAACGGACAGCCTGCAGTCGAACCTGAACTACACCGGCGCCATTCCGATCGACTACAACCACGACGGGTCGGGCGACATCCTCGTCCCTTACTCCGGCAACACCTGGTGGGTGATGCTGGGGTCCGCGAGCGGGCTCGGCGCCCTGGTCAATACCGCGGCGCCTGCGACGACGACCGGCCGCGGCAACAATGCGCGTGCGCTCGACATCGACGGCGACGGCCGCGAGGACCTGGTGTGGGCGGACCTCGAGGGCGGCTTCAACGGCGGCGACGCTATCCGCTACCGGTTGCGCAACACGATCGGCACCGGATTCTCGAGCACGGTCTCTGTCCTCGTCGCGGCCCAACCTCCCGATAACCGAATCCTGACCGGGGTGTTCACGGACTGGGCGCAGAAGCAGCCCGGCCGCACGCCGGATTTCAACGGCGACGGCCGCGGCGATATCGCCTATCGGCACGAGAAGCGAACCTGGCAGGAGCCGCTCCAGTCGTACGCCGTCACGCGCACCATGTGGGCACTCTGCGCCGGGGGCGGCTGCAGCTTCGCGCAGAACCTGCCCGGCGGCTCCGGGCCCCCGAGTTTCGGAGACTTCAACGGCGACGGCCTGACCGATCTGTTCTATTACAGCGGGCCGACGCAACTGCCGAACAATGCGTCATGGTGGTATGCGTTCAGCCGCGGAACCTCCTTCGCGGCTCCGGTGGCGCACTCCAACCTCAACCCGTTCACCCTGCAATGGGTCATCCTGGACTGGGACGCCGACGGCTACGACGACGTGCTGGCAGGCTACGGCACCGCCGGTGAATGGCGACTGCTGCGCGCCACCGGCGTGGGGTTCGGGGCGTGGACCAGCGTCGGGATCACCTTGCCGGGATTCCCAGCGACGCTGGTGACGGACATCGATGGCGACGGCCTGCACGACTTCGCTTACGCGCAGGGCAACACCTGGCGCTACCGCAAGCATCTCGGCACGACGCCCGATCTGCTCACGCGCGTGACCGACGGCTATGGCAATACGGTCGATGTGATCTACGCGTCACTCACCGTGAGCGGCGTCCACACGAAGACAAGCGGGGCCACGTTTCCGGAACAGGAATGGCAGGGCCCGATGGCGGTCGTCACGCGGCATACGGCCTCCGACGGCATCGGCGGCACGTATTCGATCGATCACACCTACGAGGGCGCCCGCCAGGATCGTGCCGGCCGCGGGTTCGAGGGTTTCTATCGCCACACCCGCGTGGACGACCGCAACGGTACGAAGACCCACGCGTACTTCGCGCGGCGCTTCCCGCACACCGGCAGTCCGGACCTGACGGAGGTGCGCCAGTCGAACAACACGCTGATCGAGTCCACGGACTTCGCCTGGAGTGTGCTCACGCCGACGGGTGGCACGGAGAGCCGGACGCTGCCCTTCCCCATCAGGGTCACCGGCAGGACCTACGGCGTCGGCGCGACCTACAACGGCACGCTGCTTCGCACGATCGTCACCGACACCACGGTGGATGCGGCCAGCGGGACGCCGACCGAGATCAAGGTCACGACGACCGAAGACTTCGGCGCGAATGGCCTGCACGGCGGTGCGAGCTGGACCGAACGAACGGTTCACTCGAACCTGTTGACCAGCACGTCGGGTACGAACTGGTGCATCGGCCGGCCGCAGCGCACCGAGCAGATCAACAGCCACTCGCTGCCGGACGGCGCGGCGCAGACCCGCACGCTCGCGACGACCTGGGATCCCGCGTCTTGCCGCCCCACCCAGCAGGTGATCGAGCCCGACATCCCGCAATGGCGCGTGCAGGCGGACCTCGATTACGACGGCTTCGGGAATCTCGCGTCGCAGACGGTCAGCGGCGTTGGGGCTGACGCCACGCACCTGGGCGACTGGCTGGGGCGACGGGCGCTTCCCGCTCAGCGTCACGAATCCGCTCAATCAGACGATGCAGCGCACCTTTGACGCGCGATTTGGTCTGCCGGCGACCGAAACCGATCCGAATGGGCTGCAAACCGCCTGGCTGTACGACGACTTCGGCCGTCGAACCCGGGAGACGCGTCCGGATCACATGCGGACCGATTGGTCGTATGTCGAATGCAGCAGCAATTGCGGTCAGACCCGCCTCAACGTCACCGCGACGGAGAAGACTCCCAACGGCAGTGAGATCCGCAGCGACAACGTGTACCTCGATACGTACGACCGCGCGCTGTTCACTCGCACGCAGCTCATGGGCGGTGGGTACAGCCGCGTGGAGCGGCAGTTCGACGACCTCGGGCGCCTGACCCGCGAGAGCGCGCCCTGCACCGAGGGAGCTTGTCCGTCACCACTCTACTGGACGGAGTTCAGCTTCGACCTGATCGATCGGCCAACGCAGATCAGTCGTCCGTTCACGTCGCTTGCCACGCAGACGTCCAGGATCACCTATGCCGGGCTCACGACGACCATCACTGATCCGCTCGGCAAGGACTCGGTGCGCATCGAGGACGGCCGCGGCCGGCTCGCACGCTCCACCGATGACGACGGCTACTCCCAGACATTCGCCTTCGACGCCTTTGACAATCCCGTGCGCGTCACCGACAGCGCGGGGCGCACCCTGCAGCAGGCGACCTTCAACGTCCGCGGGCTGCGTGAGACAGCGACCGATGCCGACCTCGGCTACTGGCAGTATGACTACAACGCCCTTGGCGAGCCGACCGCGCATACAGATGCGAACAACAAGCGGACGGATTACACCTGGGACGCCCTCGGCCGGCCCCTGACCCGCAAGATGCCGGAAGGCGCGGGCTACATCACCCGCAGCTGGACGTGGGGAGCGCACGGCGACAACACGCCGACGGCAAAGTACGTCGGCCGGCTCAAGGAATCGAAGGTTTCAGGCACCGGCGTCTCGACCTATCGCGAACTCCATGGCTACGACAGCAAGGGCCGCCACGTTCAGACGGAGTATTTCCAGGGCGCGGCCAAGCTGGGCACCGTAAATGTCGGCTACGCCACCACCACGCACGGGCTCGTGGACTCGCTGACCTACCCGGAAAGCACGTCCCAGTATCGGCTAAAACTCAAATACGAGTACAGCAAGGGGTTGCTGAAGCGGGTCAAGGACTACAACGCCCCGACGACGGTGTTCTGGCAGGCGACCGTGATGGACGCCTACGGCCAGATCCTCGATGAGACGCTGGGCAACGGCCTCACGACCATTCGCGGCATCGAGCCCCGCACCGGCTTTCTCGAGACCCTCCAGAGCGGTCCGGCGTCCAACATCACCGCCCGGCAGAACCTCGAGTACACCTGGGACAAGGCCGGCAACCTCACGAGCCGCCAAGACCTCAACCAGTCGCTCACGGAGGCATTCCAATACGACGATCTGCACCGCCTGACCCGCGTCACGCGCAATGCAGTCGAGACGCTCGGACTCGCCTACGACTTCAACGGCAACATCACGAGCCGGTCCGGGGTCGGCAGCTACACCTACGACCCGATCAAGCTGCATGCGGTCCGCTCGATCAGCCAGACGGGTGGCGCCGGGCAGAGCTTCACTTACGACGCCAACGGCAACATGACCTACCGCAACGGAGCGGAGTTGCTGTGGTTTGCCGATAACCGCCTGAAGCGCATACGCAAGAACCCGGCGAGTGCGTCGAATTCGAGTGAGTTCCAGTACGGGCCGGACGGGCAGCGCTGGTATCACAAGTACAACGCGGGCGGCACGATCTATACCCACGTCACCTTGGGTGGGATCTTCGAGATCGTCACCCGCAATGCGATCGACGACTTCCGCCACACGATCCACGCCAACGGGGTGCCTGTAGCGCTCTATTCACGCAAGACGACGGGGGTCAACACGCTGCGCTATCTGCTGCGCGACCACCTGGGTTCGGTCGATGCAATCACGACCAGCGCTGGCGCCGTCGAGCTGCCGACAAGCTTCGACGCCTTCGGCGAGCGGCGCAATGCCAACTGGAACGGGGCCATTCCCTCGGCTGAGCTCACTGCGCTGCGGGAGCTCACCCGCCATGGCTACACCGACCACGAGCACCTCGACAGCACCGGCATCATCCACATGAACGGGCGGGTCTATGACCCGACGATCGCGCGGTTCGTCTCCGCCGACCCCTTCATCGACGGAGTGACGAGCACCCAGGGCTGGAACCGCTACAGCTACGTTGGCAATAACCCGCTCTCGTACACCGATCCGAGCGGGTATGCCGGGGTGCCACAGGGACCCGACTCACCGCCTGAGGGCACGCCGGGCAACCCCCTGTCCTGCGCCGGCTGGGGGATCTCCCTGCGCTGCGACCCGCTGCAATACATCGACAACGCCCGGCGGCGCGATCAGGTTCAAGACAACTACCTCACCCCGGCGATGGCGCTCGCCCTAGTGGAGCGCATGTGGCTCCGTAACCAGGGTACGGTGAACTACAGCCCGCACCTTGGTCAGGCGGCCGAGGAAGTGAGGAGGGTAGGAATACGATCGGGAGCTTTGCGAAAGAGTTCGTCATTGGCGCTGTCGAAGCATTTGCAGGAGCTGCGTCGTATGACCGAGATAACTGTGTGAATTCGGAAGATCGTTCGCGGACATTTCGTCCAGGCAATTCAAACTCCCTGTGCTCCGGCAGCTGACAAACGGAACTTCAACTGGTGCACGCGACTCGGTCCCACGGGCATCTTGGCTATCGGATCTAGTCGCAGGGCGGCTCCGGCATCTCTTGGAGCGAGAGCGACAACATCCTACAACTGCGGTCAGCGAAATACGCTGACACACAAGCGACGAAGCGTTCATACGATATGAATCGGCCAGTCCAGCGTGTCAGCCGTATTACTCCGTCCGGTGGCTGTTACACCGGAAGTCACTACGCTGCGCCCGTGTCCGATGGAGCTGTTTCATGTAGCGCAGCGCGCGCGCGTGATATCAACCTTCCTCAGAGTCCGAGATCCGCGCACCAGGGCTGTTATTCCTGACACCGCCAGCCTGAGTACTGCTGCGATTGGTCCGAGCGACTGTTCGTTGGCGGCACCGGCAACGAAGTGATCATTTCACCGACTGGGGTCTTTAGAAACCCGGGCTGCAACTCTCAGACATGAGCTTCGACGGGTTCCGCGGAAGCCGGTGTCGCGACCGAGACCGGGACTCGACAAGTCTGATCGGCTTCAGTACACATCAATCGAAGGTCGGCTCACGCTACAGACCAAGAGCGAATCGTCGGGCTTCACGTCGATCGGATCTCGAAGCGCGTTGAGCGGATCCCTCTCGAGAGGTCCGGACGATCGCGGACTATCAGTCGGCAGCTCACTGACAGATGGACCCGATGGACTGAGGACCACTTGAACTGAGGGACTCTCAGCCCAGATGTCGAGCCAATCAGCGCACTGAATCAGTCGACAATTGCGCCGCCAGCTCCGCGCCGCCATCCTCGCGCAGCCTCCACCGCCACCGCCAAATCCTCCGTCGTCGTTCGGTGATTCGACAGCGCCGCCCGCAGGCAATACTGGCCATCGAGCGTTGTGTAGGAGGGCGCCGCAATGCCGCTCTCATGCAGGCGGATCAATAGTTCCTCGTTGAGCGCGTTGAGCTTCTCGGTGCTCAACCCGCCGGGGTTATAGCGGAAGCAGACGATGTTGACGACCACCGGCGCCATCAGCTCGAGCTCGGGCGCGGCCTCGACGAGCGCGGCGAGCTGGTGCGCCTGTTCGATGCTCTGATCGATCAGCCGCCCGTATCGGTCGAGCCCGTGCTCCTTGAACGACAGCCAGACCTTGAGCGCGCGAAAGCCGCGTGAGAGCTGCAACCCGTACTCGCTGAACCACAACGGTCCGCTCGCGAGCCCGCGCTCGGTGTGCTCCAGGTACTCGGGCGTGAGCGCGAAGGTGCCGCGGTGCAGGTTGCGGTCGCGCACGATCGCGCAGCCGGCCTCGAACGGCACCTGCAGCCACTTGTGCAGGTCGAGCGCGACGGAGTCCGCGCGCTCGATGCCGGCCACGAGCGCGCGGTGCTTCGGCGACAGCGTCAGCACCGCGCCGATCGCCCCGTCGACGTGGAACCACATCTTCTCGCGCTGGCAGATGTCCGCGAGTCCGTTCAAGTCATCCACCGAGCCGGTGTTGATCGTCGCGGCGGTGCCGATCACGCAGCAAGGCTTCATGCCCGCAGCGCGATCCGCGGCGATCGCGCGCTCGAGCGCAGGCAGATCGAACCGGAATGCCGCGTCCGCGGGAATCTTGCGGAGCGACGCCTGGCCCAGCCCGAGCAGCTCGAGCGCCTTCTGGATGCAGCTGTGCACCTCGCTCGACGCGTAGAACACCAGCCGCTGCGGCATGGCCGCAACACCCTCGGCGCGGACATCGACACCGGCCATCGCATTGCGCGCCACGGCGAGCCCGACGAAGTTCGCCATCGACCCGCCGCTCACGAGCAGCCCGCCCGCCTCGCGGGGCAGCCCGACGATGTCCTTGCACCAGTCGACGACCTGGCCTTCGACGTAGTTGGCGACGTGGTTGCCGCCGCCCATGTTGGGGTTCAGCGTCGAGGCCATCAGGTCGGCGATCGCGCCGAACACCGTGCCGCCGCCCATGTACCAGGACCAGAACCGCGGGTGCGTGTTGCCCATCTGGTAGGGCATCACCCACTCGCGGAAATCCGCGTACGCCTGCTCGGCGCCCTGCGGCTCGCGTGGCAGCGGCGCATGGAGTTTTGCGATCACCGCTTCGGGCGTCGGCTGCCACACCGGCCGCTCGCGCACGCCCTGCAGATAATCGAGCGCGTCATCGACCGCGCGGTGCGCGAGTGCGCGCATCGCCGTCCAGTCGGAGGGATCGAGTGACGTGTGTTTCGCCTGCTCGTTCATGACCGTGTCCGTCTCGCGCGCGAGGGATCCTCGCGGAAGTCTAACGGGTTGTCGGACTGCACCGACATACGTACTGGTGCCCGGCCGGCAGCCGAAACGAGCGTGCTGTCGCAAACTTGCCCCCGACAGTGTGGTACGGCACGGATCGTCTCAGGACTTTGGGCCACCGACGATAGACGGGCGACCAGTGGTGCTACGCAGTGTTGGCAGGCCTATCGGGACCGCGACACTGCGTAGCACCAGGGCTGACCAGAGATCAGCTGAGAAAGTTGATCAAGGACGGCGGCATTCGCGGGACAGGACGCTCGCGTTTGCTGCCGTTCTTCTGTGCGTTACGGTGGCGGTATCTCGACGACCGCAGATGAAACGGGCGCCACCTCGACCTCGGCCTCCGCCAACCTGGCTCGCACGGCGTCGAGCTCCTCGACCGTCGCAATCGGTCCGATCCGCACCCGGTACCAGGTCTCGTCATCCAGCGTGAAGCGCTGGATCTTCGATTCAATGCCATGCAGCGCGAGCCGCGCCTGCATCTTTTCGGCCTGGTCCTGTCCCTTGAACGAGCCGGCCTGCAGGGTCACGTCGCCGCGCAGGCCCTCCGGCAGCGCCGACGCGGCCGCCGGCGCGGCGCTGGCCGTGGCCGGCACCTCGACTTCCTGCTTCTTCAGCATGTCGTAGAACTCGTAGTCGGTCGCCGGCTCCGCAGGCGCGGGCGCCTCGGGTTCGCTCGCCTGCGCGGAAGCCGGCGGCACGCTCGCCGCGGGTGTTGGTTGCACGGGCACCGGGTTGCGGTAATGCAGGAACACGCCGAGCGCGACTGCGAGCCCGATCGCGAGCCCGATCATAAATCCCATCCAACCGGTGAACGGTTGCGCGCCGGGCGTGGTGCGCCGGACGTGCTTGTAATCGCGGCTCAGCGTGCGGCTCGGTGTCACCTACATGCTCTCCGGGGCGGACACGCCCAGTAACGCGAGGCCGTTGGCGATCACCTGCCGCAGGCCCAGCACCAGGGTCAGTCGCGCGTTGCGCAGCGGCGCATCCTCGACGATGAAGGTGTGCGCGTTGTAATACGTGTGGAAGTCGTTGGCCAGGTCGCGCAGGTAATGCACGAGCGTGTGGGGCGCGCGTTGCAGCGCGGCGAGCTCGATGACCTCGGGATAGCGGCTGAGCGAAGTCAGCAGCGCCTGCTCGTGCGGCTCCCCCAGCCGGGCGAGCGACGCGCGGCCCTGCGCGGCGTCATAGGCATGACCCTTCTCGACGAGCTGGCGCATGACGCTGCAGACGCGCGCGTGCGCGTACTGGATGTAGTACACGGGGTTGTCGTTCGAGTGCGACTTGGCCAGCTCGAGGTCGAAGTCGAGGTGCTGGTCGTTGCTGCGCATGACGTAGAAAAATCTGGCCGCGTCGTTGCCGACCTCGCGTCGCAGCTCGCGCAGCGTGACGAACTCGCCGGAGCGCGTCGACATCTGCGCTTTCTCGCCGCCGCGATAGAGCGTTACGAACTGCACAAGTCGGACCTCGAGACTGTCGCCGGGCTGCCCCATGGCAACCAACCCGGCGCGGACCCGGGCGAGATACCCGTGATGGTCTGCGCCCAGGATGTCGACCAGCTGCTCGAAGCCTCGTTCGCGCTTGTTGAGGTGGTAGGCGATGTCCGAGGCGAAATAGGTCTTCGCACCGTTCTTGCGCACGACCACGCGGTCCTTCTCGTCGCCGAAGTCGGTCGCGCGGAACCACTGCGCGCCGTCCTTCTCGTAGACCACGTCGTTGCGCCTGAGCAGGTCGAGCGCATGATCGATCGCGCCATCGTCCGAGAGGCTGCGCTCCGAGAACCACGTGTCGTAATGCACGCCGAACTCGGCGAGGTCGTCGCGGATGTCGGCGAGGATGTCCTTGAGGCCGAGGTCGAACACGCGCGCCCAGCTCGCCGCACCCAGCATCTCGCGGGCGCGCGCGATGACTGCGTCGATGTAGACGTCCTTGTCGCCCGCCGGAGCGTCGGGCGGCAACCCGCGGAACACGTCCGCCGCCGGGCGCAGGAGCGCGCGGCCTTCGCGCTCCACGAGCTCGTCCGCGATCGGCACCAGGTAGTCGCCGCGATAGCCGTTGCTCGGAAAGTCGAAGCGCTCGCCGCAACGCTCGAGATAGCGCAGCCACACGCTGGCCGCGAGGATGTCCATCTGCCGGCCGAAATTGTTGACGTAGTACTCGCGGTGCACGGAGTGGCCGGTCGCATCCAGCAGGCTCGCGACCGTCGCGCCGTAGGCCGCGAGGCGACCGTGGCCGACGTGCAGCGGTCCGGTCGGGTTGGCCGAGACGAACTCGACCAGCATGCGCTTCCCGGCGCCGAGCTGGCTGCGTCCGTAGGTCGTGCCTGCATCCGCGATGCGGAGCAGCTCGGCGTGGTACGCCGAGGGCGCGAGGTAGAAATTGATGAATCCCGGCCCTGCGATCTCGACCTTGGACACGAGCTCGTTCGCGGGCAGCGCGGCGACGATGGCCTGCGCGAGCTCGCGCGGCTTGCGCTTGGCGGCCTTGGCGAGCTGTAGCGCCGCGTTGGTGGCGAAATCGCCGTGGGCCGGATCGCGGGTGCGCTCGATCGTCGGACCGGTCGTGCTTATGTCAAGCGGACGCAGTTCTTCCGGGAGCGCGGCAAGCGCGTCCCGCACGAGCATTTCCAGCAGGTATTTCAAGATGTTGCGGGTGTGCGGACGGGCGGCCGAAGGGCGCAAGTCTACGGGAAATGCCGACCGATCTGTGAGCCCGATTCGTGACGCAGTGCCGACGTGCGTCGCTCACGAAATCGTATTTTTGTGCGTGTCGCGAGGTCGATCGCCCCGCAAGGAGGCTTCCTGTCATGTCATCGCACAACTTGCCCCGGATCCTGATGGTGAGCGCCGCCTTCGCGGCCCTGGCCGCCTGCAGCAGTGGCGGCGACGGCGGCTCGGACACGGGCTACATCTCCCTCGGCGTCACGGACGCCCCTGTCGATGTCGCCGATGCCGTCGTCGTGCAGTTCACGGGCGTGGAGCTCAAGCCCAAGGCAGGGTCGGCGTTCTCGATCGATTTCGCGACCCCCAAGACGATTGACCTGATGGGCTATCAGAATGGCGAGCGCGCGATGCTGCTCGACGGCGAGGAAGTTCCCGCCGGCGAATACAACTGGATGCGGCTCAAGGTCGTCGCCGACCCGGACGTGGCCGGCGACTCGTACATCACGATCGGCGACGCCGACTGCGAGCTTCGCATCCCGAGCGGCGACGAGCGGGGTCTGCAGATGATCCGCGGCTTCACGGTGGGCGTCGGCACGACGACCGACTTCACGGTCGACTTCATGCTGCGCCAGTCCGTCCTGCAGCCTCCCGGCCAGACGACGACCGTGCCGGTGTGCGACGGCCAGGCCTACCATCTGAAGCCGGTCGTGCGCCTGGTGGACAACCTCGAGGTCGGAACGATCACCGGCGCCGTGGATTCGACCTTCATCACCGAGCAGTGCGGTCCGGTGGAGATGCAGTCAGGCGTCTACCCGGGCAACGTGTACCTGTTTGGCCCGGTGGCCGAGGGCGCGACGGTCACCCCGGATGACTACGACATCGTCGCCAGCGACCCCCGACCCCAACGGCGCGAACGCGCTCACGAGCGCGATGGTGAGCGAGACCGACTTCACCTACACCATCGGTTTCGTGCCGGCCGGCAACTACGTGGTCGCCTACACCTGCGACCCCGATGCCCTGGACGTCGACGCGAACGCACGCCGACAGCCCAACTGCCGAGACGGACGAAGTGGTCGAGTTCACGCCGGCCGGCGGTACGCCGGTGACGGTGACGGCGAGCCAGACGGCGACGGTCGATTTCCCGCCGCTGCCCTGAAGGCGGCTGCGACCGACAGTGCTGATACACGCCGAATTGCGCGGCTGAAGCACTTCCGCCGCGCAATTCGGCCAACCCGCTGTCGCTGTCGCTGGCCGGGACGGGTCAACCTGGGTACGCCTCAGGCGTTGATCCGTACTCCCAACTCGAATCGGAGTACGCGCCATGCGCCCGCTGATTGCCCTTGCCAGCCTTACCCTGCTTGCCGCCGCCGCCCAGGCCGGAGGCGGCCACGAGTACCAGAAAGACATGGCGTCGCTCGATGCCGATGGTGACGGAGCGATCACGCGCGAGGAGGCCAAGTCTCATCCGCGGCTCGTCGAGAAGTTCGACGCGGTCGATGCCAACAAGGACGGGAAGCTCGAGAAGACCGAGCTCGACGCGCAGCGGGAGGCGCACCGCGCGGAATGGAAGGCGCGTGGCGAGGAGCGCTGGAAGTCCGCAGACACCGACGGCAACGGCAGCCTGTCGCGCGCCGAAGCCGAGGCGTCCAGCCTCAGGATGTCCGAGAGCTTCGAGAAGCTCGACGGCAACGCCGACGGACAGCTGACGCGCGAGGAGATGCGCGCCGGCCGCGAGCACGGTCACGAAGGGATGCGCGAGGCGGCCGCCGACCGCTTCAAGGGTGCCGACGCCAACAGCGACGGCGCAATCGACCTGGCGGAGGCCCAGACCGGGATGCCGAAGCTCGCCGAGAAGTTCACGACGGTGGATGCCGACAACGACGGCAAGGTGACGCCCGAGGAACTCCGCTCGCTCAGGCACCACTGAACCCAGCAGGATGCCGGGTCTTCGGCCCGAAAACGGCCGAAGCCCGGCACTCGCCTCGGCCCCCTTCTGCTAGAGTCGGGACGGTCGGTCGGCGGTGCGGTCCCGTGACGCGCGCCGGTGACGCGCGCAGTACGGGGGCCCGATGCTGTTCGAGCAGATCGCGACGGGTGGTTGCCAGTCCTACCTGGTCGGCTGTCCGGAAAGCTGTGCCGCCGTCCTGATCGATCCCGAGATCCGCCAGGTCGACCGATACCACGCGCATGCGGCGCGCGACGGGCTGCGGATCCGCTACGTCATCGACACGCATACGCACGCCGATCACTTCTCGGCGGCGCATCACTTCGGGCAGACCTGCAACATTCCGGTCGTGATGCACCGCGACAGTCCCGCGCCGTTCGCCGACCTGCGGCTCGATGACGGCGACATCCTGGCCGTCGGCGGACTGCGGATCACCGCAATCCATACGCCCGGCCACACGCGCGATTCGATGTGCCTGCAGGTCGAGGACCGGCTCTTCACCGGAGACACACTGCTGATCGGCGCCACGGGACGCACGGATCTGCCGACCGGTGATCCGGAGGCGCTCTACGACAGCCTCTTCAACGGCATCCTGAAGCTCGACCCGGCGCTCAAGGTCTACCCGGCCCACGACTACAAGGCCCAGGGCTCGACGACGATCGGGCGCGAGATCGCCGACAACCCGCGCCTGCAGAACCGCGACCGCGAGACGTTCTGCCGGATGATGCGCGAGCTCAACCTGACGGCGCCCACGCACATCACCGAGGCGCTGCGCACCAACATGAGCGGTGGCAAGACGGTGGCGCAGCTCCTCGCGGAGGCCGCGGCTCGCACGCCGTTCATGTCGCTGGCCGAGCTGCGCGCGCGCGTCGAGCGGAAGGAGCCGCTGGTCGTGCTCGACGTCCGCGAGCGCGATGCCTACGACAAGGGACACGTACCCGGCGCGCGCCACCTGCCGCGCGGGCAGCTCGAGCTGCGCGTCAACGACGAGCTGCCGGACCCGACGCTGCGGATCCTCGCGGTGTGCGAGTTCGGGAAGATCTCGACGCTCGCCGCGGCGACGCTCCGCGATCTCGGGTACCTGCGCGCAGTCGCGCTCGACGGCGGCATGCAGGCCTGGCGCGACGCCGGCTATCCCCTCGAGTGATAGAGGGGACAGGTCCCCTTTCAGAACAGCTCGACGGGGTCGACGTCGAGCGACCAGCGCACCTTGCGCGCTTCGGGCAGTGCCTCGAGCGCCGGCAGCCACTCGGCCAATAGCCGCTGCAGCGGGCTGTGGCTGGTCGCCCGCGCGAGCACCTGCGCGCGGTAGTTTCCGGCGCGCCGCTCCATCGGCGCGGCGGCCGGCCCGAGCAGCTCCACGCCCTCACCGGCGGTCGCGACCGCCTGCTCGCGGGCCCGCGTGAGGAACGCATGCGCCGGCTCGCGTCGGGGCGCCTCGGCGCGCAGCACGGCGATGCGTGCATGGGGCGGCCAGCCCGCTTCGCGGCGCTCCTCGAGCGCGGCGGCCGCGTACTCGTCGTAACCCCCGGTCACGAGCCGTGCGAGCAGCGGATGCTCGGGATACTCGGTCTGGATCAGCACCTCGCCCGGCCGGTCCGCGCGTCCGGCGCGGCCGGCCACCTGCACGATGGTCTGCGCGAGCCGCTCGCTGGCGCGGAAATCGATCCCGAACAAACCCTGGTCCGCGTTCAGCACCACGACCAGCGTGACGCCCGGGAAGTGGTGCCCCTTGGTCAGCATCTGCGTGCCGACCAGCAGGCGCACCTCGCCACGGGTGATCTGCGCGAGCGTCTCCTCGAGAGCGCCGCGACGCCGCACGGCGTCGCGGTCGATGCGCGCGAGCGGCACGCCGGGGAAGAGCTGCTCGAGCGTCTCCTCGATCCGCTCGGTGCCCTGGCCCACGGGCTTCACGGCCTCGCCGCAGTCGGGGCAGACCTGGGGCACCGGTCGTTCGCTGCCGCAGTGATGGCAGTGCAGTCGCTGATCGCGGTGATGCACGGTGAGCCGCGCGTCGCAGCGCGGGCACGCGGCGGTCCAGCCGCAGGCGGGGCAGAAGAGCGTCGGCGCGTAGCCGCGCCGGTTGAGGAACAGCAGCACCTGGCCGTCGGCGTCGAGGTGTCGCTTGATCGCAAGCACCGTGGGCGTGGCAATGCCCTGCGTTCCGGCGTGCTTGCGCAGGTCGATCAGCGAAAGCGTGGGCGGCCGGGCGCCGGCCGCACGATTGGGCAGCGCGAGCCGCACGGCGCGTCCCGCGCGCACGCGCTCGAGGCTCTCGAGCGACGGCGTTGCCGAGCCGAGCACGACGGGCACCGCCAGGCGCTGCGCGCGGATCAGCGCGAGGTCGCGCGCGGAATAGCGAAAACCCTCCTGTTGCTTGTACGACGCGTCGTGCTCCTCGTCGACGACGATGAGCCCGGGTCGCGCGAGCGGCGCGAACACCGCCGAGCGCGTGCCGATCACCACCGGCGCCTCGCCGCGGCGAGCGGCGCGCCAGGCGCGCAGCCGTTCCTGGTCCGTGCGCGAGGAGTGCAGCACCGCGAGCGGCGCCTGGAACCGCTCCTCGAACCGGGCAACGAGCTGCGGCGTGAGCGCGATCTCGGGCACGAGCACAAGCGCCTGCGCACCCTGCGCGACCACGGCTTCGATTGACCGGAGGTAGACCTCCGTCTTGCCGCTGCCGGTGACGCCATGCAGCAGGAACTGTTCGAATCGTCCGCTCGCGCGGCTGATCGCCGACACGGCGTCCTGTTGGGCTGCGTTCAGGGTGGGGCCGCTCGCGATGCGCGCCGCGCCTGCGACCGGCGTCGGTTCATCGACACGCAGCCGCACGACCCAGCCGCGCCGCTCGAGCTCCCGCAGGTGATCGCGCCAGCGCGGCGAGAGGGCCGCGAGCTCGGCTTCACCAGCATCGCGGCACGGCGCGAGGGCGGCGATCATCTCGTGCAGTCGGGAGGCGCGGGCATTGAGCGGCGGCAGGCCGCCCGTGCGTGCCGCGACGCTCAGCGACCAGCGCGTCGCAAGGGACTCGGCGTCCGCACCCGTGCGCAACGGGGCGGGGAGGGCCGCGGCGATCACCTCACCGATCGGATGCCGGTAGTACTCCGACGCCCATCCCAGCAGCTCGAGCAGGCTGCGGTCGAAAATTGGCTCCGAGCCAATTTTCGCGATGGCGGTGCGCAGCTTTTCGCCGGGGACGTCCGAGGTTGAGCGCAGCGCCATGAGCACACCGACCACGCGGCGGCGGCCGAAAGGTACCCAGAGGCGCACACCCGGTACGAGGTCTTCGAGCGGGGTGTCGGGCGGCGGTCGGTAGTCGAAGAGCCGTCGCAGCGGCGCGTCGATGGCGACGGCAAGAATCGGGCCCATCGAGGCCGGTCAGGCGGCGCGGAATTTGTCCACAAACCCGGTGGACAACTCTGTGGACGGCTTGCGCAGACGCGAGCCAAGTGCCGATGCCGCCGGGTCGTTTCTGCAAAATGTTCAAGCCTTGCGCACCTGCCTGATTCGTATATGTAAATCAACCACTTAGACCAAGTCTCGGGCGGCCTGCAGGATGCCCGTCAGTCGCCTGCAGCGGGCCAGCGCCGGGCGGGACCGCGCTTCCCCCGGCAGTGCACATCTCTGCTCACCTATGCCGGTCAACCGATTGGCGGGGCTGGCGTTTTGGCCCACGGGAGCCGGTAATAATGCAGCCGCCAGCGGACGAGTCTACGCGCATGAAACGCTCTGGTACGCTCGATCTCGGTGCCGCGGCGAGGCTCCTCGACGCGGAGCCGGCCGGGCAGGAGGATGTCCGTCTGGAGCATTCGCAAGCGCTCGACCGCTTTCTCGCCAGCGTGGAGAAACGTGCCTTCAGGATTGCGCAGATGGCGGTGCGGGACGCGGACGAGGCGCTCGACATCGTCCAGGGTGCGATGTTGCGGTTGGCGCAGAGCTATGGGCGCCGCCCCGCGGAGGAGTGGAAGCCGCTCTTCTACCGGATCCTCTACAACGGGATACGCGATGCGCAGCGGCGCAGCAGCGTACGCTCGCGCATATTCTCGTTGTGGCCCGGCAGCCTGCGTGCCGATGAGGATGGGCCCGACGATCCGTTCGAGAACGTATCGGACGGAATGCCGGATCCGAGCGAGCGATTGATGGCGTCGGAGGCGATGGAGCGGCTGGAACGGGCCTTGCGGGCCCTGCCGGCGCGCCAGCGGGAGGCGTTCACGCTGCGCTGCCTCGAGGGCATGGACGTAGCGGAGACCGCGGCCGCGATGGGATGTTCCGAGGGCAGCGTGAAGACGCATTATTTCCGCGCCCTCGGCACGCTGCGTGCGCAGCTTGGTGAAGCGTGGTGATTGCCATGAACGAACAGATGACGGATCTTGAGCGCAAGGCCCGCGAGGCGTTCGACGCCAGCGTCGAGAACCTCGACGCTGAAACCCGTTCGCGGCTGAATCGGGCGCGGAACGCCGCGCTCGCTGCCGGCGAGACGGCGAGGGCGCCCGCCTGGCGATCATGGGCACCGGTCGGCGCGGTCGCCGCCGCGGTGGTCGCGGCCGTGCTGTGGCGCGTGCCGGGCGACGGCACTGGAAACGGCGGTTCGCCGCACGTGCAGGCGAATGGCGAGACACCGATCGACCTCGTCGAAGTGGTTGCCGAGGGCGAGGACCTCGAACTGATGAGCGAGGACCTCGAGTTCTACAGCTGGGTGGCGGATCAGGCCGCCACGAGCAACGGAGTCGGCTGAGATCCGCGGCTCGCGATGCGGGAAGGCAAGATGAAGAGCTGGCTGACAATGCTCCTGGGCGCCACGTTCCTCGCGGGACCGGTCGTCGCCGGTGCGGACGAGGGTCGCGATGACGAGCCGGACCGCATCGAGTGGACGCAGCTCACCCCGGCGCAGCAGGACGTGCTCGAACCGCTGCGCGAGCGCTGGGACCAGATTCCGCCCGCCCGTCAGCAGTCCCTGAGCCGCGGCGCGGATCGCCTTGGGTCGATGACACCGGAACAGCGCGAGCGGGCTCAGCAGCGGGCCGAGCAATGGAAGAACCTGTCACCGGAGGAGCGCGAGCGCATGAAGCAGCGCTACGAGCGTTTCAAGGCGCTGCCGCCGGAAGAGCAGCGCCGCCTGCGCGAGGAGTACAAGCGTTTCCGCGACCTGCCGCCCGACAAGCGCGAGCAGCTCCGCGAGCGCTGGCACGAGCTGTCGCCGGAGGAGCGCGATCGCATGCGCGAACGCATTCGGTCCGACGATCGCCATCAGGGCAACCAGGGCAACGACGACCGCAAGCGCGAGCGCAACCGCCGACGACCCCGGCGACGACTGACGCCGCGACCGCGGTCAGGCTTCCTCGAGATAGGTCAGCGGGAGCGCCGTCGTCGACTTGATCGTCTCGAGCGAGAAGCTGGCGCTCACGTCCAGGAAGTCGCAGTTCGCGATCAGTTTCTTGTAGACCTCGTCATAGGCATCGATCCCCGGGACGCAGACCCGCATCAGGTAGTCGACGTTGCCGCTCAGGCGATAGAGCTCGACCACCTCGGGGATATCGCGCACCGTCTTCGCAAAGCGCTCGAACCACGCCGAGCTGTGGCTCGCCGCCTTGACGGTCACGAACACCGTCGTGCCGGCGTTGATCGCCTTCGGGTCGAGCACCGCGACGATGCGGCGGATGACGCCCGCCTCGCGCAGGCGCTGGATGCGCCGCCAGCAGGGTGCCTTGGACAGCCCCACCTTCTCGGCGATCTCCGCCGCGGGCAGCGAGGCGTCCTTCTGCATGAGCTCGAGAATCCTGAGATCAAGTCTGTCCATGGGATTAGGTTTCTCGCACGCCACTGACCGCGCAACAGTGTTGCTCAAAAGGCAGTCCTCGTCCAGACATTCGCAATCGCGTTGCCGGGCTGCGGGACTACGCTAACCCGCATGAGCCTGCATCATCTGTTTACCGAGCATCCCGACTCGGTCGGCGAGTCCTACGTTCAGCACCTCCTCGCGGCCACAGCGTTCGGCCTGCGCATGGTGCTGGGCGGCCTGGCCTGCCTGGTGCACGCGGTGCTGCCGTTCCTGTTCAAGCACACGGGCAGCGACTGCGTCGCAGACCTGCATCAGCGGATGGCTTCCCGGCAGCGCAAGCCGCAGCCCTCCGGCCTGGCCTCGCGCACGATCGGTCGCGCCGCGACCCGCTGAACAGCGGCGGCTCGATGGGGTTGGGTGTCGCGATCGCGACTTCGTGGCGGCGCGCGCCCGTCGCGGGTATGGCGCTCGCTGTCGCGCTGGCAGCGGCCGCGAAGCTCGGCGCCGCAGCATTCGCGGCCGCGAGCCAGGACGGCGGAATTCCGGTCAGTGCGGTAGTGCTCGCGGTGCTGCTCGGCATCGCCTGGCGCAATACCTTCGGCGTGAGCTCGCGGCTGCAGCCCGGTGTGCAGCTCGTGGCGCAGCGCGTGCTCAAGATCGGCATTGCAATGGTCGGGTTGCGCCTGACGCTCGCCGGCATCGCCATGGTCGGCCCGACCGCGGTCATCGTGGTCGCCGGTTGCCTGGTGACGGCGCTGGCGACCGGAAGCGTCGTCGGCCGCCTGTTCGGCCTGCCGCGCGCCTTCACGTGGCTGCTCGCGCTCGGCACGGCGGTCTGCGGCTGCACGGCGATCGCAGCGGCGGCGCCGGTGCTGCGCGCGCGACCGGCGGACACGGGGCTCGCGGTGACCTGCGTCGTGGTGCTCGGCAGCGCCGGGATGCTCCTCTATCCGTGGCTTGCCGACGCGCTGTTTCGCGGCAACGTCTCGGCAGCCGGCATGTTCCTCGGCACCGCGATCCACGACACCTCGCAGGTGATGGGCGCAGCGCTGATCTACGCGCAGCAGTTCGGCGCGCCGGACGCCGTCCCGGTCGCCGGATTCACCAAGCTGCTTCGCAACCTGTCGATGCTGGTGCTGATCCCGTTGGCCGCGATGTCGGTCCGCGACTCCGGGACCGATCCTCTCCGGGCCGCCGGCACGACGGATTCGCCGCCGATCCGGCAGGCGCTGCCGGGCTTTCTCGTCGCGTTCGTGCTGCTCGCGCTGCTGCGGACAGCCGGCGATGCCGTGCTGCCCGACACCGCCGCCGCAGCCGCCTGGTCGGGATTGCTGTCGACGGCGCTCGCCGCGTCCGACCTGCTCCTCGTGTGCGGAATGACCGCGGTGGGCCTCGGCGTGTCGCTCCGCGACGTGCGCACGCTTGGCTGGCGCGCGCTCGTCGCCGCCTGCGTGGTCGCGCTTGCCGTCGCCTGCGCGAGCCTGCTCGCGCTTAACCTGCTGCCGGACGCGCGGCTCCAGTAACTCGCGCCGCTGCTCAGTAGCTCGGCCACGGTCGTGGCTGCTCGCCGCCGCCCGGCCGCGGTGGCTGCTGCTCGCCGACGCCCGGCCGCGGTGTATCCCCAGCCGCTCACCACGAGTCAGGGTCGTTGCACGGCTGAAGATGGTGCCCCGCACGTTCGTGTCGGCGCACGCCGAACGGTCGTTGGTATCGCGGAATCGTCGAGGCGGTCTTTCGCTCAGGAGTGGTCCGCGACGTCCACCTGTGCACACCGATGCCTCGTCGCGGCTGGGATACACCGCGTCCACGCGTCGGCTCGTGACCCCAGCCGTGGCATCGACGAGCGGAGGCCACCGCGGCATCGGCGAGCCGGCGTTTGGACCGGGTGTCTCGTGGCCGCGACGACGCCTGATCACTCACAGGTAGACGTCGCGGGCACTCGGAAGTCATGACTCTGCGACGACTCCGCGATACCACTGACGACGCGGCGTGCTCCGACAGAACGTGCGGGGCACCCTCTTCAGCCCTGCAATGACTGCTGATCGTGGCCAGCGGCCCACGAGGCACCCGGGCCGAGCGCCGGCGAGTACGAGCCACCACGGCCGGAGCGTCGGCGAGCTGCGAACCACCGAGGCCGGCGCCGGCGAGCAGCCACCACCGCCTAGATCGCCTTCACCGCGCCGATCAATTCAGACACCGCCTTCTGGCCGTCGCCGTACAGCATCCGCGTGTTGTCGAGGTAGAAGAGCGCATTCTCGATGCCCGAGAACCCCGCGCCCTGCCCGCGCTTGATGACGACCACGTTCTTCGCCTGGTCGGCGTTCAGGATCGGCATGCCGTAGATCGGGCTCGACTTGTCGGTGCGCGCGACCGGGTTGACGACGTCGTTCGCGCCGATCACGAGCGCGACGTCGGCCGTGGCGAACTCGCCGTTGATCTCGTCCAAGTCGAAGATCAGGTCGTAGGGCACGCCGGCCTCGGCGAGCAGCACGTTCATGTGGCCCGGCATGCGGCCCGCGACCGGGTGGATGGCGAACTTGACCATCACGCCGCGCTCCTGCAGATCCTCGGCGAGCTCCCAGACCTTGTGCTGCGCCTGCGCGACCGCCATCCCGTAGCCGGGAATGATGATCACCTTCTGCGCGAAGGCCATCATCACGCCGACGTCGGCGGCCTCGATGGGCTTCATCGCGCCGGTCACCTCGCCGCCGGCGGCGGCCGTCTCGCCGAAGCCGCTGAACAGCACGTTGCCGAGCGAGCGGTTCATCGCCTTGGCCATCAGCTGCGTGAGGAGCGTACCGGCCGAGCCCACCACCGTGCCGGCGATGATCATGGCGGCGTTGCCGAGCACGAAGCCCTCGAGGGCGACCGCGAGACCGGTGAGCGCGTTGTAGAGCGAGATCACGACCGGCATGTCCGCACCACCGATCGGCAGGGTCATGGTGACCCCGAGCACGAGCGCGAGCAGGAAGAACACGACCACTGCCGTCGGACTGGCGTTGCCGCTCAGCACAACCCACGCGCCGAACAACAGCATCACCGCGAGCAGGACGAGGTTGAGTGCCTGCTGGCCCTTGAAACGCCACGACCGCTTGATCAGGCCCTGCAGCTTGCCGAACGCGATCAGCGAGCCGGAGAAGGACACGGCGCCGATGATCCCGCCGATCACCGCAAGCGCGAGCAGCACGCTGCCGTGCGCCTTGCCGCCGAACAGTTCCACCGCGCCGATCGCAGCCGCGGCGCCGCCGCCCATGCCGTTGTAGAGCGCGATCATCTGCGGCATGTCGGTCATCGCGACCCGCTTGCCGCTCCACCACGCGACCGCCCCGCCCACTCCGATGCCGGCGAGGATGAGCGGGTAGTTGTGCAGACCCGGGTAGGCGAAGCTCACCACGGTTGCGATCAGCATGCCGGCGCCGGCCCAGACGATGCCGCGCCGGGCGGTCACCGGCGAGCTCATCTGCTTCAGGCCGAAGATGAACAGGAAGGCGACGAGCAGGTAGCTCGCGTCGATCAGCAGTCGCGCCGCGTTGCCCGAGAACATCAGTGCGAGCTCTTCTTCGGCTGCCGCTGTCCGCTCGCCTTGAACATCTCGAGCATGCGCTCGGTGACGACGTATCCGCCGACCGCATTGCCGGCGGCGAGGATGACGCCCAGGAAGCCGATCACCTTGCCGAGCGTCGAATCGGCGTGCCCGAGCGCGACCATGGCACCGACGAGCACGATGCCGTGCACGAAGTTCGAGCCGGACATCAACGGCGTGTGCAGGATCACCGGCACGCGCGAGATGACCTCGTAGCCGGTGAAGGCCGCGAGCATGAAGATGTAGAGAGCGATGATGCCTTCCATCCCTTAGGTTCCTCAGATGAGCTTGGCGGTCGGCTCGTGGCGGACCTGGCCATCGTGCGTGAGCGCGGATTGCGCGAAGACCTCGTCGTTCCAGTCGATCGCGAGCGCACCGCCCTCGCCGATCGCGGGCTTGAGGAAGTTGTAGACGTTGCGGGCGTACATCTCGCTCGCGTGGTAGGGGAGCTGCGCCGGCAGGTTCAGGGGCCCCATGACGCGCACGCCGTCGGCGATCACCGTTTCGCCGGGCCGGGTGAGCTCGCAGTTGCCGCCGGTGTCGGCCGCGATGTCGACGATCACGGAGCCCGGCTTCATCCGCACGACGGCTTCCCTGCGGATGATGCGCGGCGCCGTGCGGCCCGGGACCGCCGCCGTGGTGATCACGGCATCGGCCGCGGCGATGTGCTTCTCGAGCACTTCCTGCTGCTTGGCCTTTTCCTCCGCGGTGAGCTCGCGCGCATACCCGCCTGCGCCCTCCGCGCTGACGCCCGTCTCGACGAAGCGCCCGCCCAGCGACTTGATCTGCTCGCGGGTCGCGGAACGCACGTCGTAGGCCTCGACGATCGCCCCGAGCCGCCGCGCGGTGGCAATGGCCTGCAGCCCGGCCACGCCCGCGCCGATGACCAGCACCTGCGCCGGGCGGATCGTCCCGGCGGCGGTCGTCAGCATCGGCATGAAACGGTCCATGGCGAGCGCGGCGATCAGCGCGGCCCGGTAACCCGCTGTCGACGCCTGCGAGGACAGCGCGTCCATCGACTGGGCGCGCGAGATCCGGGGCACGAGCTCCATCGCGAATGCCGTGATGCGACGGTCGCGCATCGCGCGGACGAGCTCCGGCCGCTGGTGCCCGTAGACGAAGCTGAGCGTCACCGCGCCGGGCTTGAGCGCCGCGATTTCATCCTCGGTCGGCGGCTGGACCTTGACGAGCACGTCGGCCGCGGCGAGCACCTGGGCCGCGGAGTCCGCGAACTCGACGTCCTTCCACAGGCCGTCCGGGAACTGTGCCTCCGTGCCGGCCCCGCGCTCGACCAGCACCCGCGCTCCAGCGGCGCGGAACTTGCCTGCCACCTCCGGGACGAGCGCGACACGCGTCTCGCCTGGCGTGACTTCACGCAGCACGCCTATCGTGATCGGCATCGAATAGGACCCTCCCGGTCCCCCGGTCCGGGGCCTGAACCGCCGTCACGTCGGGGAATTCTCGTAATTCGTGAGCCTTGGCTTAATTTGAATTATCGCATACGGGTAACGTATCGTGAGCGCACCCGGCCCGCCTCCGGCAGCCAACCGGCCGCGGGACGGACGTGATGAGGAATGTCGTGTACAGCCTGTCGCAGGAGGTCCTTCGTACCGACGTCTCGGGGATGCCACTGGAGTGGATCGACTACCGGGACGCCGTCCGCCTGCATTTCATGGGCCAGATCGCCTACGCGTGCGGGCAGCCGCTCTTCGAGCTGCGCGGCGGGGTGAATGCGCGCAGCGGGCGCCGGACGACGGTCGAGGTCAACTCGATCGTGGCCACGCTCGGCCACTCGCACAACCCGGGCAACCTGATGAGCGGCTACGTGCCGCCGCTCAACAACGAGACGCTGTTCCGCCGCGACGGGCACCTCTGCATGTACTGCGGGCAGCGCTTCCCCTCGAGCCAGCTGTCGCGTGATCACGTGACGCCGCTTTCGCGCGGCGGCCGGGACGCGTGGAACAACGTCGTGACCGCCTGCCGGCGCTGCAACAACACGAAGGCCTGGCGGACGCCCGAGCAGGCGCGGCTGCAGCTCATCGCGATCCCGTTCACGCCGAGCTATGCCGAGTACATCTATCTCAAGGGCCGGCGCGTGCTCGCCGACCAGATGGAATACCTGCGCGCGCACTTCCCGCGCTCGAGCCCGCTGCACCAGCGGCTCAAGGCCGCGAACTAGAGAGCTGCCGACGAGGCCTGTTCAGACCGGCCACAGGCCGAGGATCAGGCCGAACGCTGCGAACTGCGCCACGTGATAGCCGCCGTCGATGAGCAATGCGGCCGCCGGACGGTTCGCGAACATGTAGTTGACGCCGAAGCTGGTTGCGACCAGGCACAGGCCGACGATCACGCCGGTCTGGAGTCCGGCCAGCGCGCCCGCGCCGGGTGTGATCAGCGTCGAGAGAAATCCGGTCGCGATCAGGCTGAAGAGATAGGCGAAGCCGAACACCTTGGCGGGGTGCCCTGGCTTTGCCTCGGACATGCTCATCGCTTTTCGCCAGCGCTCGCCGAACAGCGCGTTCGAATACCAGGGACCGCCGATCAGGAACGTGGCCAGGGCCGCGACAGCTGCCGCCGGCAGGTTCAGGTCGAACATGTCAACCCCCACGTCTTGGTCTTCCGCCGCCCGTCCGCAGCGTGCTCCCGATGCTACACCCGTGACCGTGCCGGCGCGCGTGGCCACCGCGCGACTAGGCTCGCCCGCTGCGATTCGGTATGGTCGCGGCGTGCTCTACCTCGTCGACGCCAGTGTCTTCGTCTTTCGCGCCTACTATTCGGTCCCGATCGAGATCGCGGATCCCGACGGGAACCCGGTCAACGCCCTGCATGGCTTCGCGCGATTCCTCGGTGATCTCGTCGAGAAGCTGCGCCCGGGACACATCGCGGTCGCGTTCGACCATGGCCGTTCGCAGTCGTTTCGCAACGAGATTTACCCCGCCTACAAGGCGAACCGCGAGCCCGCGCCGCCGGAGCTGGCCCGGCAAGTCGGGCTGTGCCGCGACTTCTGCCACGTGCTCGGCGTCGCGCAGTTCGCAAGCCCGCGCTACGAAGCCGACGACATCATCGGCACGCTCGCGGCGAAGGCCCGCGCCGCCGGCCGCTCCGTGACCATTGCCAGCCGCGACAAGGACCTCACGCAGCTCCTCACCGCCACCGACACATACTGGGACGCGATCGCCGACGTGCGCTACGGCTACGGGGACATCGAGGAGCGGTTCGGCGTGCGTCCCGAGCGCATCGCGGATTTTCTCGCGCTGATGGGCGACAGCGTCGACAACATCCCCGGCGTGCCCGGCGTGGGCCGCAAGACTGCAAGGCAGCTCCTCAAGCACTACGACACGCTGTCCGGCGTGTTCGATAACCTCGACGGCATCGCCAATCTCAAGTTCCGCGGCGCGAGCTTCGTCGCGCAGAGCCTGCGCGACCATCGCGAGTCGGCGTTCCTCTCGCGACAGCTCACCGGGATTGCGTGCGACATGCCGATCGAGGCCGGCTTCGACGACCTCGGGCGGCGCGCGCCCGACCTCGCGGGCGTCGAGGCCTTCTGCGACGCGCAGGGCTTCGGGCGCATGCTGCGCGAACAGGCCAGGCGCATCGCATCACACGCGCGACCTTGAACCGGGGCGGCCGTGCCGACCGATCACGCCGTCGCGACCGTCCACCAGGCGCTTCAGGCCGCACTCGGTCGCCCGCTCGATCCGCACCCGGCCGCCGGCGTCGGCGGCGGCAGCATCAACGAATGCGTCCGCTGGAAGGGCGAGGGCGCCGACCTGTTCGTCAAGCTCGCGGCGAAGGATCGGCTCGACATGTTCGAGGCGGAAGCCGCGGGCCTGCGCGAGCTCGCCGCCGCCGGGGCGCTGCGCGTGCCGGAAGTACTCGCAGTCGGCGCCGCCGCGCAGCAGGCCTGGCTCGCCCTGGCGTGGATCGAGTTCGGCGGGAACTCGCGCACGAGCGAGGCGCTCCTCGGCGAGCGGCTCGCAATGCTGCATCGCGCGGGCGCGCCACGCTTCGGCTGGCATCGCGACAACACCATCGGTGCGACGCCGCAGCGCAACGCGTGGAGCGCTGACTGGGTGTCGTTCTTCGTTCAGCGCCGCCTGGCTCCGCAGCTCGCGCTGGCGGAGCGCAACGGCGCGACCCGCAGGCTTCTCGACCGCGGCAGCCAGCTCTGCGATGTGGCGGGCGCGTTGTTCTCGAGCTACCGGCCGGTGCCCTCGCTGCTGCACGGCGACCTGTGGGGCGGCAACTGGGGCACCGATGACTCAGGTGCGCCGGTCGTGTTCGATCCCGCCGTCTACTTCGGCGACCGCGAGGCCGACATCGCGATGACCCGCTTGTTCGGCGGCTTCGGCCCCGTGTTCTACGCCGCCTACCAGGCCGCGTGGGCGCTCGACCAGGCGGCGGGGACGCGCCGTACGCTCTACAACCTCTACCACGTGCTGAACCACTTCAACCTGTTCGGCGGCGGCTACGCCGCCCAGGCCGAGGGCATGATCGATCACCTGCTGGCCGCGCTCGGACACTGAGTCGCGGCTGCGCGGTTCGGCGCCACCATCCCGCGCGCCGCCGGCGACCGTGCGGCGCCCGCCGTCAGTCCTCCGGTGGCAGATGCACCGTGCCCTTGACGTCTGACACGCTCACGTCGCCGCTCGAATCGGCACTGAGCTCGAATCCGCCGCCGACGCCGGCGACCGTCACGTCACCGGAAGAGTCGTTGTCGATGCGGACGTCGCCGCTCACGCGCGTGATCTGGATCGAGCCGGAGCTGTCGGTCGGAATCACCACTTCGCGCGCACCGCGCACGACGATGTCGCCGGAGCTGTCGGTGATCTGCACGCGCCCGGCGGCGTTCTCGACGCGTACGTCACCCGAGCTGTCGCCGATCTCGACGTCGGCCGGCAGGTCGCGGGCCACGATGTCGCCGGAGCTGTCGGTGATTCGCACAACCTGTACGCGGTCGATGGTCAGGTCGCCGCTGCTGTCGGTCAGCGTCACCGGCAGTCCCGCCGGCACTTCGACGGCCAGGTCGAGCCGCGCATAGACGTTTCCGATGCCCTCGAGCGGATCGGGGACCTCTACGTACACGCGGACGAGGTCGCCGTCGCGGCGGGCCCGTACGTTGGTCTGCGCCAGGTACTCCTCGCTCGAGGCGCAGGCGCGCCCGCGGGCGGCGATGGTCTTCGACCCCGCCGGCCGCAGCTCGAGCTCGCCGGCGCGAGCGGCGATCTCAATCCGGGCGGCGCCGGTCGTATCGATGCTCGCGGCGCGACCGGCGCTGAACTTGCAGTCGTCGTCGGAGGCAAGTGCCGGGCCGGACAGTAATGGCAGAACGAGGAGGGCCAGGCGGGCGGGGCGCGAAATGCTCATGGACGGTCCTTCCTTGCGGAATCGGATTCGATGGCCTTTGGATGCACTGCGCGCCGGACAGGTTGCAGTCGCGGAAAAAAACAAGCCGGAGCAGGGCGGGGGGTGCCCTGCCCCGGCGTGATCGATCATTGAGCCGCGCATCCATCCATGCTGCCTTCTATCGGCTGACGCACGGCTGCCCGATCGGCCCTGGTTATCCGGGGGCAGGTGTCCCAGGGCGCGGCCAGATTGCCTGCCCGGATTGGCCATGACGTGACACTCTCGTGAACAAGTCGTTGCGGCTTCTGCGGCCCCCACTAGGTGCTTCGTGCATGTGCCTGATTCCGGGGAGGTTGCCGACGCACCCGATTGAGCCCGATTCGCGCCCGCCTGCCTTGGGCGTGGTGGCGCGCGCTGTTCTGTGAGCGACCTCACACCGGCCAGGCGTGTGCGGGGCTGATACGCCACGCAGCCCTTCGCATTCTGTGATGTCACTCAAGGTCGCTGAATGTGACTTATCTACACTCACTCGGGAGTTTGGGCCGTGGCGGCATAAAAACGCCTGCCCGCCGATAGATAAGGAGACTTCCTTGGCCGCGTTGCCTGCGCAAGCTCGCGCGAATTCGAACCAGGCTTCCGCCACCGCCACCCGTGCGGACACCGCGGCCCCGACGCGCGTCGAGTTCGTCGCCGTGACGCGCAGCGACGAGCTGCTCGAGCAGATCGGGCAGGCGCTCGACGGCGAATCGGCGATCCGTCACGCCGAGACGATCGCGGCCGCACGGGAGTACGTCCAGGCTGCGCAGCCCTGCGTAATCCTGCTCGATGCCCGGGAGCACCCGAACGCTGGCCAGTCGCTGGCCGAGCTGCAGTCGCCGACGGGACTCAGCGTCACCGTCGTTTTCGCACCGGCCGAGCAGACGGCCGCGGTCGCGCAGGCAATCAAGGGCTCAGCCACCTTCGCCGTGCTACCGCTCCCGCTCGAAACCGCGAAGACCGCCGCGGTGCTCGAGGGTGCGCGCGAGGAAGCGATCTCGAGGCGCAATGTCGTCGCGGCGTCACTCGAGGCGGCCACCTCGTCAGCTGCGCCCCGGCATACCGCGCAAACGCCTGCGACGGCGCACGTGGCGCACGGGTCGCGCCCGGCTCCGCGGCCGGAGCCTGTCGAGGAATACCTGGCACCCGTGCGGGCGAAACCACCGACCCGCAGTGGTCCCCCACGTCCCGTCATTCTCGGCGCGGTCGCGGGACTCGCGTTGCTGCTGATCGGCGTCGCCTGGCTGATCATCCGGGGCAAGGACACGGAACCGATGCCGGCCGTGTCTACCGAGGCCGACCCGGTCGCGGCTCCGGTCGTCGACGAATCCGCCGCTCCGGCGCCCGCCGTCGAGGCCGCACCGACGCCGCCCGCACCCGTGGTGCGTTCGGCGCCTGCGCCGCAGGCGGTGGTCCCGGGCTCTGTCGACGAGCTGCTCGACAAGGCACGGGTCGCGTTTCGCGAGCGCCGTTTCACGGACCCGGAGAAGGACAACGCGCTCCTGTACTACCGTTCGGCGCTGGCGCAGGAACCCGACAACGGCGAGGCGATCGAGGGTCTCCAGCGCATCGGGGCCCTGCTCGACAGCCGCGCGCAGGCTGCGATGAACGAGCGCCGGCTCGACGAGGCGGCGGTTGCACTGGCGCAGCTCAAGCTGATCAAGCCCGACGATGCACGCGTCCGGGCGCTCGAGGGCAAGCTCGCCGAGACGCGGATCGCGGCCGCGCTCGAGAGCAAGGATGTCGATCGGGCCGCGGGGCTGCTGCGCCAGGCATCGCAGTCGGGTGCGCTGCCGGAGGATCGCGCGGCGCGCCTGCGCGAGGACATCGAGCGCAGGCAGACCGACTCGCGCGAGCAGCGGCTGTCGGAGCTCGTGGCGGTTCGCATCCGCGAGGGCAAGCTCGTCGAGCCTGCCAACGACAGCGCCAAGTTCCACCTGGCGCAGCTTCAGAAGATGGCCGGCGAGTCGCGACGCGCGGCCGCAGCGGCGCGCGACCTCGAGAACGCGTTCCTCAAGGCAGCCCGCGACGCGGGCCCGAAGAAGCCGGCCGAGATGGGGCGCTGGCTCGATGAGGCCCGTGCCATGGGCGCGAGCCAGGCGAAGATTACCGCGGTGCAGCGCGAGATCCGCGCCGCGTCCGCGGCGAAGGCCCCGGTTGCGTCGGACGCCGAGCGTCTCGCGAAACTCGTGCAGGAGCGGATCAACGACGGCCGCCTGCTCGATCCGGCGCAGGACAGCGCGCTCGTTCATCTGAATGCATTGCGCGCCGCGGATCCGTCCGGCGCAGCGGCGGGTGCGGGGACGAGCGACCTGTCGGAGAAGCTCCTCGAGCGGAGCCGCGCCTCGCTCGCGGCCGGCAAGCTCGATGACGCGCACCGCCACGTGACCGCGGCGCGACAGCTCGGCTTGAACATGCCGGCGGTCGAAGTGCTCGAGGTGAATATCGCGGCGGCACGCGCCCCGGCGCCTGTGAAGCCGGTGCAGGTTGCCGCGGACCAGCTGAAGCGGACGCGCTACGCCGCGCCGGAGTACCCGCGCGAGGCTCTCGCGAAGGAGCTGCGTGGTGTAGTGCGCGTGCGTTACACGATTGGCACGGACGGCCGGGTGAAGGATGCCCTGGTCACTTCATCCGAGCCTGCCGGCGTATTCGACGAAGTGGCGCTCGCAGCGGTGCGTCGCTGGCGCTTCAAGCCCTATGAAGTGGGCGGCCAGCCGGTCGAGGCGACCACGGGCACGGCAATGGTGTTCCGGCCCGACGAAGGCTCGGATCCCTGAGCCCGATCGACGACGTACACCGAGGAGATCGCTTCAACATGCGCGAGCTGTTCGCTCGATACCGGGATACGGCCACCACGGCGGGCTTCCTGGTCCTGCTCGTGGCGTTCATCGGCACGGTGCTGGTGCCTGGCTATCGCCTGGCGAACGACCTGGCCGCCAACAGCGCGGCCTTGAAGCTGGTGAGCGAGCAGAGCGGCAAGCCCGAGGTGATGACGCGCCTGCTCTCGGTCCTCAGGGACCAGCTGCGCGGCAGCGCCTACGTCGGCCAGTCGCTCAAGGATCTCAAGTCCACGGCGACGGAGTACGACGCCGCCCTGGCGCAGCTCGGCCAGACCGCGGCGCGGGAATCCCCGCGACTCGCCGAGGCGGCGGCGCTCTGGGCGTCATACCAGGCGCTGGTGGCACCCGTGGCCGGGTTCGCCGGCATTCCGTACAGCGACTCGGACACCGGCGGCACGCGCATGAACGCCGCGGGCCGCCAGCTCGTGGACGATGCGCTCGACGCGCTCACGCTCGGACGCAAGAGCGCGCCGCAGCTGACCGACGCCATGACGGCCATCGGTGCGCGGCTCGAGCGCGACGTGGCGAACGGCGCCGCGACGTTGCGCAAGCTCATGATCGCCGGTGTCGCGTTCGCCGGCGTTCTGGTCGCCCTGCTCCTGTACTTCCAGTGGCTCAAGTCGCGTCACGAACGCGCCGCGCGCGAGGCCCAGAGCCAGACACGCGACATTCTCGGAACGGTCAAGGAGGGCCTGTTCCTCATCGACAGCGACTTCAAGATCGGCAAGGCGCACTCTGCCGCGCTTGCGGCGCTGATGCGCCGCGAGAAGTTCGACGACATGACGTTCGAGGACCTGCTCTTCGGGCTGGTGCCGGAGAAGACGCTCGATACGGCGATGAAATACGTCAAGCTGCTGTGGGGTGAGCGGGTCAACGAGAACCTGATCAAGAGCATCAACCCCCTGGCCGAGGTCGAGGTCAACCTGGACCGCCGCCAGGGCGGCAAGGACATCCGCTACCTGGAGTTCGACTTCCACCGCGTCAAGGGCGACGGCGGTGCGCGCCAGGTGCTCGTGTCGGTCAACGACGTGACGTCCCGCGTCCTGCTCGCACGCGAACTCAAGGAGTCGCAGGCGGGCAACTCGGTGCAGATGGACATGCTGCTCGGCATCCTGCGCGTGGAGTCGCGCCAGCTCGTCGGTTTCCTCTCGGACAGCGATGCGACGCTCAAGCTCATCAACACCGTGCTCAAGGTGCCGGCGCGCGACGACGCGGGCTTTCGCCAGAAGATCGACCAGATGTTCCGCGAGATGCACAAGCTCAAGGGCGAAGCCGCGGCGCTGGGACTCGTCACGGTGGAGAACCGAGCGCACGCCTTCGAGGACATGCTCAAGGAGCTCAGGGACCGACCGGACCTCTCGGGCAACGACTTTCTGCCGCTGCTCGTGCGTCTCGACGACCTGTTCGCACACTTCAAGTCCGTGCGCGAGCTGATCGACCAGCTCGACGGCCTGCGCGCCGCCGCGCAGGTCGGCGCCGTGGCGGCCGGCGGGACGATGATGATGCCCACGTTCGATCCGACGAAGGCGCTCTCGGCGAAGCCCGCGCAGGACGTGACCAGCGGCCTCGAGTCACTTGCGCAGCGCATCGCGGGCGAGCACGGCAAGAAGGTGCGGTTCGAGGCGCACGGCATGGAGCACGTGCCGGCCGACTACCTGCGCACGGTGCGCGCCGTTGCGATCCAGTTCGTCCGCAACGCGGTCGTGCACGGCATCGAGGACGCGGCGCAGCGCCTGTCCAGCGGAAAGAGCGAAGCCGGGACGCTGCAGCTCGATTTCACGAAGGTCAAGGACGGCTTCGAGATGACCTTCCAGGACGACGGTGCCGGCCTCGTCGCGGAGCAGATCAGGGAGGCGGCGGTCCGCCGCGGCACCATCAGCCAGGAGGAAGCGCAGGCGCTCGACGGCAAGGCGGCCATCGGGCTGATCTTCCGGCCCGGCTTCTCAACCCAGGAGCAGGAGAGCAAGGACGCCGGGCGCGGCGTCGGGCTCGACGTCGTCTGGAAAACCGTACGCGGGCTGGGCGGGAGGATCTCGGTGGCGACCGCGCCGGGCAAGTTCACTCGCTTCAAGATCCAGTTGCCCGCGGAGCTCGTCCAGCAGGGCGCGGTCGCCTGACCGACCGGAAGCAGAAGAATGTCAGCAGTTCCCCGCGCCGCCCCACTCAGGATGCTCATCGTCGACGACTCGAACATCATGCGTCGGCGCATCGAGCGCTGCCAGAACATCCCGCGCCTCGAGGTGGTCGGGTCCGCCGCGAACGGCGTCGACGCGCTCGAGCTCTTCCTCAAGACCGACCCCGACGTGGTCACGATGGACATCACGATGCCGCAGATGGACGGCATCGAGTGCGTCGAGAGGATCGTAGCGATCAAGCCCGATGTTCTGATCCTCGTGATCTCGGCGCTGGCGGACAAGGCGACGGCCGTCGAGGCCATGGAGAAGGGCGCGAACGGCTTCCTCAACAAGCCGTTTTCCGACCGCCAGCTCAACGACGCTCTGGAAGAGCTGCTCGGTCGCGCCTGATCGACATGTTCGACGAGCACGAAATCCGCACGTTCGTCTACGGGACGACCCGATACTTCGAGGTCGCGGCGCAGCAGCCCGCGTCCGTGGGCTCGCCCTACCTCGTCACGCAGGGGGCGCCCGACGTTGCGGAGTACACCGGCATCATCAACGTGTCGGGGCGGCGCAACGGCATCGTCTATTTCACGGCGCCGCGCGGCATGCTGATCGTGATGCTCATGAAGATGAACGAGAGCGACGTGTCGCACGACAACCTGTGCGACCTGGTCGGCGAGGTCGCGAACACGATCTCGGGCAACGCGCGCCGCGACTTCGGCAAGGAGTTCATGATCTCGGCACCCGAGATCGTCTCGGGCGCGAACAAGGACGTGCAGCCGCCCGCCGGCTGCCGCCCGTTCGTCATCCCGATCAACTGGCGCAGCCACTCCGCCAAGCTCGTCGTCTGCCTGAAGTAGCCGGGCCTCCCGAATAGTTCGGCTCGGAGCCGAATTTCCGGTTCGAGCTACAAGGTGCGGCCGCAGTCGCGGCGGTACGTGAGGCCCGTGGCGTGGCTGGCCATAAGAACCTCCTTCGGTAGTTAGGCCAGAGTGTCAACTCTATCGGGTCAAGTTCTGCGTCCGCTGGAGCGCTGAGTCAGCCTGCTGTTCAGCGAAACAGCAGCCATGATACGTAACCGACCAAGAGAACGATGATTGGGAGCACCACAAACAGCGCTTTGCGCGCCACCCCGACGACCTGGGCACTCTTCTCCTGAATCTGCTCGGCCCGATCTTGGAGACGCTCGGCGCGCTCGGCCTGCTTCTGCACGATGGCGAACTGTTCGCGCTGTAGGTTCACCGCTTCTTCTTGACGAGCCAACTGCGCCTTCTGACTGTCCCGAATCTCTGTCAGGAGGCGAACAACCTGATCGTCGCTCATAGAGTGCTAACGAATGTAAGGGACTTCCCCGTCCCGGACGACATCGGAGTGCCAAGATTGAGTGTGTGTGGTTTCAATCTAGACCGAGAGGGGAAGTCCATGAGCGACGTTACTACCGTGGGGATCGATCTGGCAAAGAGCGTCTTTTCGGTGCATGGTGTCGACGGTGTGGGTGCGGTGGTGCTGCGCACGAGCGTGAGGCGCGAGAAGCTGCTGGGGCGAATAGCGCAGTTGTCGCCGTGTGTGATTGGGATGGAAGCGTGTTCGGGGGCGCACGAGTGGGCGCGGCAGATGAGCCGTTTGGACACAGGGTGCGGCTGATGGCTCTGAAGTTCGTGGCGCCATATCGCAAGAGCGGTAAGAACGACGGCAACGACGCGGAGGCGATCTGCGAGGCGGTTTCGCGTCCGCACATGCGCTTTGTGCCGGTGAAATCGCTCGAGCAACAGGCCGAGCTGAGCGTGCATCGGGTGCGACAGGGCTTCATCGGGGAGCGCACGGCGACGATCAATCGCATCCGTGGGCTGCTGATCGAGTTCGGGCAAGTGTTGCCGCAGCGGCGATCGAGGTGCGTCGGCGTGCACTGGCGCTGCTGGATGGGTTACCGATGCGCGCGGCTAGCGCCATCGAGGATCTGCTCGAGCATGTGCGCGTGCTCGAGAACGCGTGCTCGGCTACGAGCGGCTAGATCGGCGCAGCGCGCGCATGACAGTGAGCTGGCGCAGCGCGCCCAGCAGTGCTCGGGAGTGAGGACGGTGTCCCGAGCGCAGGTGTCCGCATCCTACGTCAACCCACACAAGGAGGACGCGCCACGGCAACGACTGCGATCCGAGCAGTAGATCTCTCCCGTCGAAGGCAACAGGTCAGACCGCGGCGCGTACGGGTCCAGCGGCAGTACTCCTTTCGGAATAGTAGAAGACTCCCGAAGGCTCCTTCCTCTCCTTCACGGCTTCGCTCCAATATCTTCCTGAGAGACGGCCATCTCTCGCGTTGAGCCGCCGCGCGTCGGCAGTCGGAGCGCGCCGCAGGCGCAAACTCTGGAAGCGCGCCTGCGGCGCGCTGTAGCCGACGCCAACCCTCGTCTGCAACCGGTTGTTAGCCCCTGTGATACACATTGGCATCGTGCAGTTCCATAAAGATTTCCGGCCGTTTCAGCGGAGTGAACCCGAATTTCTGATAGAGACCGTGGGCGTCTCGAGTAGCAAGAATCCAACGGCGCAAGCCCTGCAAATCGGGGTGAGTGACTACACACTCCATTAGCCACTTCGATAAGCCCCTGCCGCGATATTCGGGTAGAACGAATACGTCACCCAGATAGGCAATGGTCGCGTAGTCCGATATCACACGAGCGAAACCCACTTGCCGCTCGCCATCTAGTAGTGCAAAGCACAATGAGTGCTCAAGCGATCTTGCGACGGTGTCCGGGGGAATCCCCTTCGCCCAATAGGACGACGTCAGGAACTGCGCGATCATAGAGCGATCCAGCCTCGCGGGATCACAAGAGACGGTGAACGTGTCGCGGACCCAGTTCATGCGGCTAACGGTCCCGTTCAGCGGTGGCGCGTGGCGCCATCCGCTGCAACGGGTTTTTAGACAGCCAGCTACGGCGGTTCATAGAAGTCATCTCGATTGCGTTCGACGAACTGCCGGAGTAGCTCCTCGAGGTTGTCAGGATACTCGTAGAATTTCGCGTCCAGGGCCTTCAGTGCATCGGTGGCAGTCGCCCCCAGCCGCGCGAGTGCTTGGGCCCGTGCTTCACGGTCGGTCGGAGGCCCTTGCGGCCGAAATACGTTGTTTGCCGCCTCGGCAAGAGCGGCCGTCTGAGTGGCACCAATCTCTCGGAGGGCGCTCGGCGTCTCAAGCGCGTTGTCACCCGCGGAGTTGATGTAGAACTGCTCGAACCCGCCGTTGTTGACTTCAGCCTCGAGGTTCCACACGCAAAGAAACACCCGTTCAGCAGGTGATAGGGAGTTGACGCCGTGGGCTGCCTCTCGCGCCCAGACCGCTTCGCTGACGAGAATCAGGTCGACTTCCGCACCCGACGGTAACAGTGGCTTCCTATTCATCGGCACATCGCCGTTCCCGCCGCACCCCGCGAGCACCATAGTCGCGAGAAGAAGTACCTCACGCGGATACGCCAAGGGTCGCATCTTCTGGCTGCAAGGCCTGAGTTGAGCGGCCGCTGCCGCGAGAGCTGTGAGGGTACCGCCACCCATCGCAGCGGTCCGCTTGAACGAATGGTTAAGGCTCATGGGCGGCTATGCGTCGGGCTCTTTCGGATCGCCAAGCGCCTTATCTGGAATAGCGACGCTCAGGCCTATGTTTAGTACAGACCACCGGGCTCTTTCGGATAGCAAAGCGCACTATCTGGAATAGCGAGGCCTGGTAGCTTGCTCGATGTCCAGATATGAACCGCATTGGTCAGGTCCACGGGTTCATTGCTTGAGGCTCGAGTCCATGTGGGGTTGGCATCCGGTTGCGGTCCGTTGAACCGTCGAGATCGTGTTCGGCCGGTTTTCCGAATTTCACCGACAGGTCCCCTCTGCCAGGCGCACAACGGTCGCCGCGCTGACAGGTTGACCAGCGCGCAGGCCACGTCAGCCGCTGCGCGTTCTTGGCGAGGCCGCGGTAACGCCCTTGCGGAAGCCGAAGATGCCTTCAGCCCAGAACGGATGCTCCTTGGCCGCCCGGCGCGGCGGTCTGCGCCGCTCGACCGGGTCCAGCCAGCCACCACGGCGATAGCGGCGGTGCGTCATGCCGGGCCGCGGGGCGAGCGCGCGAACACCCGCCTGGCTGGTACGCCGAGCGCCCACACCGCCGTCCGTGGCCGTGCAGCAGAGCGGCCAACAGATGGGGTCAGCACGTGGCGGGGGTGGCCGCCACCGAGGGACAGCTCAGCGGCGTCGACGCCGATGTGCGCCTTCAGCCGAAGTGCCACTCGTTGCCCGGTCTGGGCATCCCGGGTCGCGCCGCCGTCGCGGTTCTTGGTCGAGCTCGGCGCGCTGTGATCGTGGCATCGACATCGTGCCGGTGCTGACTTGAAGCCCTGCTCGGCCAAGTGGACGTTGACCGCGGCGAGGATCGCGGACCCAGCTGATGGGCCTCCAGCAGATGGCGGAACTTGCAGATCGTCGTCTCGTCCGGCACCGGCTCACGGCCCAGGTCGATGCCGACGAGCTCGCGTATCGCGCGCGAGTCGTGCAGCGCTCCTCGACCGCCGGGTCGGACAGGTGAACCAGTGCTGCAGGCAGTGGATGCGCAGCCCGCTCCAGCCCCACCGGCGGCGACCGCGCCTTCGCCGTCGGGTACACCGGCGCGAGCAGAGCGCCAGCGGGTCCACGGCACCCCCGGTTCATCTCGGCCAGGAACTGCTCGGCCGCGTGCGCTTGCGGTAGCGCTCAACCCACTCGCCGCCAGTGTTGCTGCTTCGGTGTATCGCTTTACCTTGCTCGCACCGTCGTGGCCGAAGTGTACGATGCTGAGCAATAAATCAGAGCTTCCCTAGTGAGCCTGCCTTCACGTTTAACGTCTCGAGATAACCAGAGCTTTGATGCCACAGTCGCGATCCGCAACTGCGGCAGAAGGCACATTCCAGCGTATGTCCGGAGGCCGTTTGGCGTGTCCAGAACGCAGGATGACCTTGTAATACTTTGAATGAGTCTCGCCGGATAATGAACGAGATACCAAACGCGGAAGAAGACTGCTTTTGACATTCAGTGCAATGGCAAATGTACAGCGCTAGCGGCTTCCGTGGGGCAAGGTACCGAATATGTCCGCACTGGCAGCCGCCACTTTGGCACTCGTCAGGATTCCAGAGGGCATCTGACACGAGCCCTAACTCTTAATTAGGCCGCCGAAAATGCGGTGATAAAACACCGCAAACATGCCGCAAACGATGCTGCTGTCATTGCAAGTCAGTGGATCTAATACGGCACGACGATATTAGGCCGTCAAACCGCCATGAATGTTAGGCCGCATGGGGCTGGGGCGCTCCTCGCTAGAGTTTCGCCATGACGTGCCGCACGACGCTGTAGTCCTCGAGCGCGTAGATCGACAGGTCCTTGCCGTAGCCCGAGCGCTTCAAGCCCCCGTGCGGCATCTCGCTCACCAGCATGAAGTGCGTGTTGATCCAGGTGCAGCCGTACCGCAGCCGTGAGGCGACCGTGAGCGCCTTGCCGACGTCCTGCGTCCACACCGACGAGGCGAGCCCGTATTCCGAGTCGTTCGCCCACGCGATCGCGTCGTCGGGGTCCTTGAACCGCGTGACCGACACGACCGGCCCGAACACCTCGCGCTGCACGATCTCGTCCGACTGGCGCGCGCCCGCGACGACCGTCGGCTCGTAGAAGAAACCGCCGCCCGCGCCGGGCTTGCCGCCGGTCGTGACCTCGATGTGCTTCTGCTTCCTCGCGCGGTCGACGAAGCCGGCCACGCGTTTGCGCTGCTCGGCGCTGATGAGCGGGCCCATCTCGACGTTCTTCGCCGTCTGCGGCCCGACGTTGATCGAGCCGACGGCGGTCGTGAGGTCGGCGACCAGCCGGTCGTAGATCTTCGAGCCCGCGTACAGGCGACAGGCAGCCGTGCAGTCCTGGCCGGCGTTGTAGTAGCCGAAGGTGCGCACACCCGAAACCACAGAGTCCAGCTCCGCATCGTCGAACACGATCACCGGCGCCTTGCCGCCGAGCTCGAGGTGGGTACGCTTGATACCGTCCGAGGCCGCCTCGAGGATCTTCGACCCGGTGGCGACGTCGCCCGTGAGCGAGATCATCCGCACCTTCGGGTGGCGCGTGAGCGGCGCACCGACCGACGCTCCGCCGCCCGCGATCACGTTGACCACCCCCGCGGGAAAGAGCTCGGCCAGCAGCTCGCCGAGCTTGAGCGCGGTGAGCGGCGTCTGCTCGGAGGGCTTCAGCACGCAGGTGTTGCCCGCGGCGAGCGCCGGCCCCAGCTTCCACGCGGCCATCATGAGCGGGTAGTTCCAGGGCGCGATCGAGGCGACGACGCCGACCGGGTCGCGACGGATCATGCTGGTGAATCCCGCGAGATACTCACCGGACACCGCGCTGGTGAGACTCCGGCAGGCGCCGGCGAAGAACCGGAATACGTCCGCGATCGCCGGGATCTCGTCCGCGAGCGCAGCCGCGTAGGGTTTGCCGCAGTTCTGCGACTCCACCTTCGCGAAGCCGGCGCCGTCGGCCTCGATCCGGTCGGCGAGCTTGAGCAGCAGCGTCGCGCGGTCCTTCGGCGGCGTGCGCGCCCAGCCCTCGAAGGCCGCGTCCGCCGCCGCCACGGCGGCGTTGACCTGCTCGCGCGACGCCTCGGCCACCTTCGCCAGCGCCTTGCCCGTGGCGGGGTTGAGCACGTCATCGACCTTGCCCGCACCCGCAACGAGCTTCCCGTTGATCAAGAGCTTCGTTTGCATGTCCGCCTCGATCACGTCGTCCGTGAGTCAGGACCCGGGGGCTTGTTCGTCCGGCCGGGTCAGGTAATAGGCGAGCAGTATGGGCCCCAGCGTCACCAGGATCACGATCACCGCCACCACGTTGGTGATCGGTCGCTCCCGCGGCCGGAAAAGCTCGCTGTAGAACCAGATCGGCAGGGTCTGCTCGTGCCCGGCCGTGAACAGGGTAACGATGATCTCGTCGAAGGACAGCGCGAAGGCCAGCATCCCGCCCGCGAGCAGCGCGGTCGCGATCTGCGGCAGCAGCACGTAGCGGAAGGTCTGCCATCCGTCCGCGCCGAGGTCCATCGAGGCCTCGACCCAGCTGCCCGGGATGCGGCGCAGGCGCGCGATCACGTTGTTGTGCACGATCACGAGGCAGAACGTCGCGTGACCCGCGACGATGGTCCAGAACCCGGGCGTCAGCCCGACCGAGCGGATCCCGGCCAGGAGCGCCAGGCCCGTGATGATGCCCGGCAACGCGATCGGCAGCACGAAGAGCAGGGTGATGGACTCCTTCGCGCGGAAGTTGCTGCGCGCGAGCGCGAAGGCCGCGAGCGTGCCGAGGACGAGCGCGATCGCGGTCGCCACGGCCGCGACCATGAGCGACAGCCGCATCGCCGCCCAGATGTCGTCGCGCGCGAACGCGGCAGCGAACCAGTGCAGCGTGAGTCCCGGCGGCGGGAACGCGTAGGTGCGGTCCTCGGTGGTGAAGGCGTAGAGCACGATCACCCACACCGGCAGGTGCAGGAAGACGAGCCCGGCTGCCGCGGCGATCTTGAGGCCGGTCGAGGCGCCGCTCCAGCGTGGCCTAGAGCGCATCGAAAGCTCCCATCCGTCGCGCGAGCGCGAGGTAGATCGCGATCAGCACGATCGGGACGATCGAGAAGGCCGCGGCGAGCGGCATGTTCCCCGCCGTGCCCTGCTGCTGGTAGACCATCATGCCGATGAAGTAGCCGGGTGCGCCGACGACGCTCGGGATGATGTAGTCGCCGAGCGTGAGCGAGAAGGTGAAGATCGAGCCCGCCGCGAGACCCGGCAGCGCGAGCGGCAGCACGACGTTGCGGAAGGTCTGCCCCGGTCGGGCGCCCAGGTCGGCGGAGGCCTGCACCAGCGACTGCGGCACGCGTTCGAGCGCGGCGGCCAGCGGCAGGATCATGAACGGCAGCCACATGTAGACGAACACGATGAACATGCCGATGTAGCTCGAGGCGAGCGAGGGCCCGCCCACCACCGGCAAGGCGAGGAGCCGGTCGAGCGGCCCCTGCAGCCCGAGCCCGGTGAGCGCCCAGGAGATGATGCCCTCCTTGGCGAGCAGGAGTCGCCAGGCGTAGACCTTGACCAGGTAGCTGGTCCACATCGGCAGCATCACGCCGACGTAGAACAGCGCCTTCATCCGCGGCCCGGCGTATCGCGCCATGTAGTTCGCGACGGGGAAGGCGATCACGGCGGAGGCGAGTGTCACCGCGACTGCCATGGCGAGCGTGCGCAGGATGATGTCGACGTTGGCCGGGTGCTCGACGAGCTGTCGCCACGTCTTGAGCGTGAGCTCCGGGACGACCCGCGCCGTGAACTCGTCGATCGCGTAGAAGCTCTGCGCGAGCAGCGTGATGAGCGAGGCCAGGTACACCGTGCCCAGCCACAGCAGCGGCGGTACCAGCAGCAGCACGAGGTAGAAACCGCGGTGGCCGTGCAGGTAGCGCGAGACGCTGCGTACAACCATCGTCAGTCCAGTGGGACGGCGCTGCCCTGCGGCCAGGTGATCCGAACGCGCGAGCCCGGCACGGGCGATGGCGAGGCGCTCCCCGATTCCGCCAGGGCGACCGCCAGCACGGTCCCTCCGTCGATGCGCACCAGGCATCGGCTGCTTGCGCCGTGATAGAGGGTGCTCTCGAGCACGCCCTCCGTGCTCACGTGGCCCGCGGGGACTTCGCCGTTCGCCAGCATCCGGATCTGCTCCGGACGGATCGCGAAGGCTTGCGGGCGCCCGGTGAGCTTCTCGGCGAGCGGCGCCTCGACCACGTTGGCGCTGCCGACGAAGCTGGCGACGAAGGCCGTGCGTGGCCGGGTGTAGAGCGCGCGCGGCGTGTCGAGCTGCTCGATGCGGCCTGCGTTGAACACGGCGACGCGGTTGGCCATGCTGAGCGCCTCGCCCTGGTCGTGCGTGACGAACACGAAGGTGATGCCGAGTCGCTGTTGCAGGCTCTTGAGCTCGGTCTGCATTTCCTCGCGCAGTTTCAGGTCGAGCGCACCCAGCGGCTCGTCGAGCAGCAGGACCTTCGGCTGGTTGATCAGTGCGCGCGCGAGTGCCACGCGCTGTCTCTGGCCGCCGGACAGCTGGTTCGGCCGACGATCTCCGAATGTCTCGAGCTGCACCAGGTCGAGCATCTCGAGCGCCCGGCGGCGGCGCTCGGCGGCGGGGACTCCGCGCACGCGCAGACCGTAGGCGACGTTGTCCGCGACGGTCATGTGCGGGAAGAGCGCGTAGTCCTGGAACACCGTGTTGACGTTGCGCTCGAAGGGCGGCACGTCGGTGACGTCCACGCCGTCGAGCAGCACCTGGCCGCTGTCGGGATGGTCGAAGCCCGCGATCAGGCGCAGGCAGGTCGTCTTGCCCGACCCCGAGGGTCCGAGCAGCGCGAAGAACTCGCCCGGCGCGATCGTGAGCGAGACGCGATCGAGCGCGACCACCGGGCCGAAGGCCCGGCTGGCGTCGCGCAGTTCGATCGCTGGCGTCATCAAAGGGTCCCGGCTACGAGGACCGCCGCGCGCATGCGCCGGCGCGCGTCGCGTACCGGCCCGGCTCTAGCGGCCGCCCATCACCGCCACGTAGTCCGTCGACCAGCGGCTGTACGGCACGCAGGTGCCCTGCGCGCACGCGGACTCCGGCGTGCGCCAGAACCAGATGCGGTCGAAGTTCTCGAAGCCATTTGTCTTGCAGCCGTCCGGGCCCAGGAGCGCGTTGCCGTTGCAGGCGCCGGGCACCGCCGGAACGGAGCCGAACCAGGCCGCGAGATCGCCCTGCACCTTGGCATTGAGCGACCACTCCATCCAGCGATACGCGCAGTTCGGGTGTTTCGCGTCGGTGGCGAGCATGGTGGTGTCCGCCCATCCGGTCGCGCCCTCGGCCGGCACGGTGCTCGCGACCGGCTGCTTGTTCGCGACGAGCGTGTTGACCTGGAACGGCCAGGAGCTCGAGGCGACCACGCCTTCGTTCGTGACGTCCTGCACCTGCACGTTCGCGTCGTGCCAGTAGCGGTGCACGAGCGGATGCTGCTTGCGCAGCAGCTCGAGGGCCGCGGCGTACTGCTCCTCGTTCAGCTCGTACGGGCTCTTGATGCCGAGCTCGGGCCGCTTCGCCATCAGGTAGAGCGCCGCGTCGGCGACGTAGATCGGGCCGTCATAGGCCTGGACGCGGCCCTTGTTGGCCTTGCCGTCCTGGTACTTCTGCGGCTCGAACACCACCGACCACGACGTCGGTGCGCTCTTGAACACCTTCGTGCTGTACATCAGGACGTTCGGGCCCCACTGGTAGGGCGTGCCGTAATGCTTGCCGTCGACGTAGTGCCACGGCGCCTCCTTGAGGCGATCGTCCACGTTGACGTAGCTCGGGATCCGGCTGATGTCGACCGGTTGCACCGTGCCGCCGCGAATGAGGCGAAGCGATGCGTCGCCCGAGGCGGTGACGAGGTCGTACCCGCCCTGGGTCATGAGCGAGACCATCTCGTCGGATGTGCCGGCGGTCTTGACGTTGACCTTGCAGGACGTCTCCTGCTCGAAGGCCGTTACCCAGTCGTAGCCCTTGTCGGTGTCGCCGCGCTCGACGTATCCCGGCCAGGCGACGATGTCGACCTGGCCCTCGAGTGCGTCGGCGGCGGCCGCGGCCGCAGGCGCTTCCTCGGCGGGTTCGGGTTTCTTCTGACAGGCAGTGACCGCGAGCGCGAATGCGATGGGCAGGAGCAGTCGACGATGCGCCGTGAACCGGGATGACATGGGGGACCCCCAGCGTGCGTATGTTTGTGACGGGAGTTCGTTGCTGCGCAAGCAGCGCACGGCATTCTAAGCCCGCCGCCCGGAAGTTTTGAACCGGTGCAACGCACCCGCCTCGTGCCTTCGCGCCGGATCAGGGCGAGTTCGGGGCCGACGCGAGCGTGAGCTGGAAGTGGACCTTGACCTCGTTGCCGACCCAGGTCGTGTCCTTCCATTCGCCCTGCCCGACGCCAAAATCGAGCCTGCGTATGGTCGTGCCGCCGGCCAGGGTCGCGTGATGACCGTCCTTTCCGGGTGTGAAGCTGAACGGCAGCAGGACGTCGCGCGTCACGTCGCGGATGGTGAGCCGGCCCCTGGCCTCGAAGCGCCCGCCACCCTTGTCGGTGAAGCCGGTGGTCTCGAACCGGGCCGTCGGCCAGCGATCCGTGGCGAAGAAATCACTGCTTGCGAGCGCCGCATCCCGGTCGCCGTCCTGGGTGTCGGCCGAGCGCGTGTCGACCTCGACGACGAACCGGCTGCCGGGGAGGTCGGCCGGGTCGAACCTGATCTGCGGCGTAAAGCGCTTGAACCGACCCTCGAACTCCGCGCCGGCCTGCGTCGCCATGAAGGTGAGCCGGCTCTCGCCCGGCTCCGCGCGCCAGGCCGTGGCCGCCGATGCAGTGCCGCTTAGATGCAGCAGCAGCGCGCCGACAAGCCCCGCCGCGTGCGCGATTGTCGCGACTCGCCGGTTCATGTCGAGGGGATCCCCGGCGACCGCGCGCGCCCGAACGGCAGCATGCGCCGCAGCACGTCGTCCTTGCGCCAGAAATGATGGTAGAGCGCGGCCGTCATGTGGATCAGCGCCACGGTAACGAGAACCCTCGCCATCATCGCGTGGATGCTCCGGAAGGTCTCGTACAGAGCCTTGCTCGGCTGCACCAGGTCCGGCCATTGGAAAAGGCCGAAGAAACTGACCGGGTAATTCTTGGCGGAGGACATCAGCCAGCCCGCCAGCGGCTGCAGGAGGATCAGGCCATAGAGCAGTCCATGGCTCGCGGCCGCTGCAACCTGCTGCCAGTGCGGCGTGCCTGGCATCGGCGCCGGCCGCGGGTTCGTATAACGCCATGCGAGGCGCAGGAGCGCGAGCATCAGGATCGTCATGCCGAACGACTTGTGCCAGGCCAGGATCTCGAGCTTGCGCAGCCCGATCGGCAGGTCCGCGGCCGTTTTCGCCAGCGCCAGTTGTGCAATGATCAGCAGCACGATGCTCCAGTGCAGGAGCTTCGCAATCGATCCGAAGGACGATGCCGTATTGCGCAGGGACATCCGGGGAGGCGCGCTTGGAAACCAGCGACCACAGGATAGTAACGCAGCATCGCCCGGCCGGTTGGCCAGCCAACGTGAGCCTTTCCCGCGCTCTTCCGACAGGGTTCGGACGCCGACTCGCGACAGGGTCCGGTCGACGGCTCGCCTCCGGGGTTCTCCTGGCTGCCTGCGTCGCGGGTGCGGGCTTGTGCGCCTCGCCGACCCGAGACGCCGCCGCCCGGGCCTGCGACGACTGTCCCGAGGGCGGAGGTGCCGCAGGGCGCACGCGAATTCGCGATCGATCCGGCTGCGAGCGTGGTGGCCATGCTCGTGCGGCGCGGCGGCAAGCTGTCGGGCTTCGGCCATGTGCACGTGATCACCTCGGGCAGCGAAGCTGGCCGCGTGTGGCTCGGCACGACGCCGGATCTTTCCGGGTTCGAGGTTCGCCTGCCGGTGAGCGAGTTCGTGGTCGACGACCCGCAGGCGCGCGCCGCGGCAGGGCCCGAATTCGCCGCGAAAGTCCCGGAGGACGCGCGCACAGGCACGCGACAGAACATGCTCGGCCCCGACGTGCTCGACGCCGCGCGCTACCCCGAGGTCGTCGTGAGCTCGGCAGGCCCGCTGAGCGACCCGCCGCCGTCGACGCTGAAGGTCCGCATCGTCGTCCATGGCGCGCAGCAGGAAATCGAAGTGCCCGTCGAAGCGCGGGTCGACGCCAGCGCGATGACCGCGAAGGGCAGCTTCCGGATCCGCCAGAGCGACTTCGGGATCAAGCCATTCAGCATCGTGGGCGGCGCCATCGCCGTCGAAGACGAGGTCGAGATCCGCTTCGAGATCGGGGCGAAGGCGGCCATCAGTCACGCGAACGCGCTGGGACGTTCCCCCTGAGACGGCCAGGGTTGCCTCTCAGTCGACGGCCGTCATGAGCAGCAGGGGCGTTCCTTCGGGCGCCTCGATGATGGCGCTGTGCCTCGGATCGAGCCCGTGCGGCAGTCGCGGCGCAAACTGGAAGCCCTTCTCCCGCAGCGCCGCGATGCGCTGGCTCATCTGCGAATCCGAGAATGCGAGCACTGGCGCGCGCAGCTCGAGATCATAAAGACCGATGTTGATGTCGGAGCCGGCCAGGACGACTTTCGGAAACGGCTCGTTCACCGGCTCGAAGGCGACGAGGCCCAGCCTGTCCCAGAACGCTGTGGCCCTCTCGAAATCCATGGTCGGCAGGCCGAACTCCTCGAAGTACCCGAGCGCGGTGGTCGGGGCATGTCCCAGCGCCAGTGGAGAGAACGTCCGCGCCTCGAGGATGGTGATCGTGTGGCCCGACGGGTCCGCAAACCCGAGCTCGTGAAACGCCTCCTCGCCGAACCGCGCGAAGTCGAACCGGATGCCGAGCGCCTCGAGCTCGGGTGCGTGGCGTGCGAGGTCCGGCCACACCCAGGTCAGCGAGGGCGAGGGGATCCCGGCGCCATGCAGCCCGATGTAGAGGTGTCCATCCGTGACTACCGCGTAGGGATGCGTCCAGGTGTCGCCGACGGTGGCCTGCACGAAGCCGAGCGATTCGTAAAAGGCCAGCGAAGCCCGCACGTCGGGTGTATGGACGCTGACCTCGAGGAAACGCCCGAGCATGAGGGCGGGAGTTTACTGATCGTCGCGGCGTTGCGCAGGCGGTTGCGCCAGACGGCTGTTACGGGCGGACGGACGGTCACTCTCTGCCGTGCTGCGGGCGGCGCCTTATGTCGCCATGCCGCCAGGTCACGGCCCGTCGGGCCTAGCGCGGTGCGCCCATTGCGAGCGCCCGGTCGCGGGCAGCCGCGAGCTGTCCCGACTCCGCCCGGCCGTCGATTTCCGGCCAGCATTGCGCATTGCGGAGCAACAGGCGCTCGAAGAGCTGGCAATGCGCCTCGCCCGAGTTGAGGCAGGGTACGTAGTCGAAGGCCTCGCCTCCGCGCGCGAGAAACGCCGCCCGGTACCGCATGTCGACCTCTTCGAGCGTCTCCAGGCAGTCCACCGCAAAACCCGGGCAGACGATCGTCACCTGCCGCGGCCCGGCGTGCGCGTACTTGTCGAGCAGCTGGTCGACACCGGGTTCGAGCCAGGGCTCGCGCCCGAACCGCGACTGGAAGCCGACCGACCATTCCCACGCTGCCAGGTCCAGCCGCGCTGCCACCCTGCGCGCCGTGGCCTGGCACTGGCAGTGATAGGGATCGCCCGCCAGGAAATAGCGCCTCGGTATCGAGTGAAACGAGAACAGCAGGTGCTTGCGGCCGTGCGACTGCCAGTGCGCCGCGATGCTGTCGGCCACGGCGGCGATGTACGCCTCGTCATCGTGGTACTCGTTCATGAAGCGCAGCTCCGGCATCCAGCGCCAGCGCGCGAGCTCCGCGGTCACGCGTGCGAAGATCGAGCCGGTCGTGGTCCCGGAGAACTGCGGGTAGAGCGGCAGCACGAGCAGACGCCGCACGTTCTGCCGTCGCAGGTGTTCGAGCGTTCCGTCGATCGATGGGAGCCCGTAGCTCATCGCAAGGGCGACGAGCACGCGGTCGCCGAAGCGCACTGCGAGCCGGCGCTGCAGCGCCTGGGCGAGCGCCCGGGAATGCACCAGCAGCGGCGAGCCCTGCGGCGTCCAGATCGCCGCATAGGCGCGTGCGCTCTGCCGTGGTCGCGTACGCAGGATCACGCCGTGCAGCGCCAGCCACCACAGTGCGCGGGGCGCCTCGACGACGCGCGGATCGGACAGGAATTCGGCGAGAAACCGCCGCACGGCCGGGACGGTCGGCGCATCCGGCGTCCCGAGGTTCACGAGCAGGACGCCGAGCCGCGGCGGCGTGCCATGCGTGAATTCCGGTGTTCCGGTGTATGCGGGCATCGCGGGACGCTGTTGGACGGTGCGCAACGATACCGGATGCCCGCCTGACCGACAAAGACACGACCCGGCGGGCGGAGGCTCGGGAGTAAGCTGTCGACGCGTCACGCAAGCGGATACCGGGTGCGCGATTGAACATCGGGGAGGTGCCGGATGGCGACGAGGAAGGCCGCAAAGAAGTCGACCACGAAGTCCAGGAAAAAGGCCGCGACGTCCGTACGCCGGAAGCCGGCGAAGCGGAGCGCGGCGAAGACTCGTGCCGCGAAGCGGCCCGCGGCGACGAGCTCGGCGCCCATGAGCGATGCGGCAATCGCAGCGAAGACCGGCCGCACCTGGGCCGAGTGGGTCACGGTGCTGGACAGCGTGGGCGCGCGCGAGCTTTCGCACGGGGACATCGCCGTGCTGGTGCACGAGCGCTACGGCGTGGGCGGCTGGTGGTCCCAGGCGGTGACGGTCGGCTATGAGCGGCTGACCGGCCGCCGCGCCGATCTGCAGAAGGCCGGCGGCTTCGCGGCGAGCGGCAGCCTGACCGTCGCGACCTCGCTCGAGCGGCTGTACGACACGGCCGCCGACTCACAGCGGCGGGCCAGGTGGCTGCCCGCGGGCGTCGTCATCCACAAGGCCACGCGGCCGAAGACGATGCGCGCCACCGCGGCGGACGGCAGCAAGAGCATCAGTTTCTATTTCTACGCCAAGGGCAGCGGGAAGGCGCAGGTGACCGTGCAGCACGAGAAGCTCGCCACGCAGGGCGCGGCGCTCAGGCTGAAGAAGGTCTGGGGGGATAGCCTGAAGGAACTCGCCGCGCTGGCGCTCGTCAGAGACCGCTGACGAACCGGTCCAGCGCAGGAAGGACCTTCGCGCGATCGCCCGGACAGAACAGGATGAGTCCGCAGCAGTACACGCGTGCCATGAGATTGGCCGCGCCGCGCGCGGCGCTCGCGCTCGAGGAAGTCTCGCTGCCGGCGCTGCACGGCCATCAGCTCCTGCTTCGGGTGCTCGCGTGCGGGGTCTGCCGGACGGACCTGCATCTCATCGACGGCGAGTTAGCGCAGGCGCGCTACCCGGTAACCCCCGGGCACGAGATCGTGGGTGAGGTGCTGGAAGCGGGCGCGGACGTGAGCGAGTTCCGGCCGGGCGACCGCGTGGGTGTGCCGTGGCTCGGCTCGAGCTGCGGGTCCTGCGGGTACTGCAGCCGGGGCCTGGAGAACCTCTGCGACCGTGCCGAGTTCACGGGCGCGACGCTGGACGGCGGATATGCGGAGCACGCGGTTGCGGATGCACGCTATTGCCTCGCCATCCCCTCGCGTTATTCGCCGGAGGAAGCGGCGCCCCTGTTGTGCGCCGGGCTCATCGGCTATCGCGCCTATCGCGCGGCAGGCGAGGCCGCCAATCTCGGCCTCTACGGTTTCGGGGCGGCGGCGCACCTGCTGATCCAGGTTGCGCGCGGACAGGGACGGCGCGTCTTCGCGCTGACGCGCCCCGGCGATCTCGCCGCGCAGGCTTTTGCGCGTGAGCTGGGCGCCGTGTGGACCGGCGGGTCGAACGAGATGCCGCCCGAGCTGCTCGATGCGGCGATTGTCTTTGCCCCGGTCGGGGCGCTCGTCCCCGTGGCGCTTGCCGCCACGCGCAAGGGCGGGCGCGTCGTGTGCGCCGGAATCCACATGAGCGACATCCCGGCGTTTCCCTACACGCTCCTGTGGGGCGAGCGCTCCGTGTGCTCGGTGGCGAACCTCACGCGCGCCGACGGACGCGACTTCATGCGCATCGCCGCGGAAGTGCCGCTGCATCCCGCGGTCGAGATCGTTCCCGCTCTCCAGCGCGAACGAAGCCATCTCGCGATTGCGCGATGGGGAACTGCGCGGCGCTGCCGTGCTGGTCAATCGATAAGGATGGCGCTACGACAGTCGAACGCGTGCGGATCGCTTCGATCCGCAACCGGAGACCCGGCATCGATGCAGTTCTTGCCTCGTGAGCGCTCCTAGCGGCGCGGGATCTCGAGCCGCGGCCCCGCGCGCAGCATGACATAGCCGATAGCAGCGACCACCGTGCAGAAGACCATCATCGGCAGCGCCGTGTCGGTCGGGAAATACCCCATGCCCTGCAGTGCGAGCGCGCCGATGATCTGCGGCAGGAAGCCGATGATGCTCGAAGCGACGCCGACGTGCTCCTGCGTCCGGCTCACTGCGGTCGCGGTCACGCTGGGCAGTGTGAGCCCCTGGCCGTAGGCGAGGACGCTCATCGGCACGAAGATGCCGAGCGGGTGACGCAGCCCGGCGAGGATGAGCGCCAGCCCGTCGCCGCGGCAAGGACCTGGAGCGTCACGCCGACGGAGACCATCCAGTGCTGGCCCCGCGGCGCCGCAGAGCCGTCCGACGGACCAGTTGCCGAGGAAATAGCCGACGGCGACGAACAGGTAGTACAGGCCGAACTCCGTGCTGCTCCGGCCGAGGGCGTCGACCATGATGTGCGGGACGAGCGAAATGAATACGAAGAAGGTCGCGAAGACGACCGTGCTCTGCACGATGCAATGCACAAAGAGCGGATCGCCGAGCAACCGCCTCGAGGTTGCGAGCATCTCGCGGACCCTGGGCGGAACACGGGTGTCGCTGCCTGGCAGTCCTCGCCAGGCAGCAATCGCGACGACGACCGCGACGAGCGACAGCACCGCAAACACCGACCGCCAGCCGAAGGCCGCGACCAGGTAGCCTCCGGCGGTCGGTGCCAACGCATTGCCGAGCACGGACGCCATCGTGAGCGCAGCGAGAGTCCTTGCGACGCGGTCCGCTGGAAAACGGTCGGTCACGATGGCGCGCGCCACGACCAGCCCGGAGGCGGTGCCGAAAGCCTGGATGCCGCGACCGGCGATCAGCCATCCGAGCGTAGGGGCGGTGAGGTTGAGCAGCGTGCCCGCGATCATGATGCCAAGGCCGCTCATCACCGCCGTGCGCCGGCCGTAGCGATCCGAGATCGGCCCCCAGACCAGGATCCCGGTCGCGAACGTGATGAGCGAGATCGAAAACGTCGTCTGCACTGCGGCGACGCTCGCCGCGAAATCGGCGCGCACGTCGGGCAGGGCCGGCAGGTACAGGTTGGTCGCGACCGGTCCGAGCGCGGAGATGGCCGCGAGCAGTCCCAGCAGCCCGCGATCGGAAACGGCGTCGCGCGGTCTGGTTGCTTCGACGGCGTCGTGGTCGGCCGGGCTCAAGCCTCGATGCCGCCGATGCAGAGGTACTTCATCTCCGTGTAGTCGAGGATGCCGTACTTCGACCCCTCGCGACCCATGCCGGACTCCTTCACGCCGCCGAATGGCGCGACCTCGGTCGAGATGAGGCCGGTGTTGAGCCCGACGATGCCGTATTCGAGCGCCTCGGCGACGCGCCAGGCGCGGGCGAGGTCGCGCGTGTAGAAATACGAGGCGAGCCCGAACTCGGTGTCGTTCGCCATCCGGATGGCGTCCTTCTCGTCCTTGAAGCCGAAGATCGGCGCGACCGGGCCGAAGGTCTCCTCGCGCGCGACCAGCATGTCGGGCTTCACCTGCGTGATGACGGTCGGCTCGAAGAAGGTGCCCCCGAGCGCGTGCCGCTTGCCGCCCACCGCAACCCTGCCCCCCTTGGCGAGCGCGTCCGCGATGTGCTCCTCGACCTTGGCCACCGCGCGCGCATCGATCAACGGACCCTGGTCGGTCGCGCCCTTGAGCCCATCTCCGACGCGCAGCTTCCTGACGGCCTCGACCAGCTTCGCGACGTAGTCCTCGTACACGCCGTCCTGCACGAGTATCCGGTTCGCACAGACGCAGGTCTGGCCGGTGTTGCGGTACTTGCTCGCGATGGTGCCGGTGACCGCGGCGTCGAGATCCGCGTCGTCGAACACGATGAAGGGTGCATTGCCGCCGAGCTCGAGCGAGAGCTTCTTCAGCGTGCCTGCGCACTGCACCATCAGCTTCTTGCCGATCTCGGTCGAGCCCGTGAACGTGACCTTGCGTACGTCGGGATTCGAGGTGAGCTCGCCGCCGATCACGCTCGCAGGCCCGGTGATCACGTTGAATACGCCGCGCGGGATGCCGGCGCGGTGCGCCAGCTCCGCCATCGCGAGCGCGGAGTAGGGCGTCTGGGCGGCCGGCTTGCAGACGAAGGTGCACCCGGCGGCGAGCGCCGGGCCGGACTTGCGGGTGATCATTGCGGCCGGAAAATTCCACGGCGTGATCGCCGCGACGACGCCCACGGGCTGGCGCAGCACGACGATGCGCTTGTCGGGCTGGTGGCCCGGGATGACGTCGCCGTAGAGCCGCTTGCCTTCCTCGGCGAACCACTCGATGAACGAGGCCGCGTAGGCGATCTCGCCGCGGGACTCCGCGAGCGGCTTGCCCTGCTCGGCCGTCATGAGCATGGCGAGGTCGTCGACGTTCGCGAGCATCAGGTCATGCCAGCGGCGCAGCAGCGCCGCACGATCCTTGGCGGTGCGCGCGGCCCAGGCCGGGAAGGCGGCGCGCGCCGCGGCGATCGCGCGTTTCGTCTCCGCCACGCCGAACTCCGGGACCGTGCCCAGCGCCTCGCCGGTCGCCGGATTGGTCACCTCGTGCCTGGCGCCCTGGTCCGCCGCCACCCATTCCCCGTCGACATAGCACTGCTGGCGGAGCAGCGCCGCGTCCTTGAGTTGCAGGTTCATCTCAACACTCCATCCTGGAGCACCAGGAGCCGGCCCGCCTCAGCCGATGTGCTTGCGGAAGAATTCGCTCGAGCGCTCGAAGGCGAGCCGCGCGCTCGCGACGTCGTAGTCGGCGCGATCCGGGCAGTTGAAGCCGTGTCCCGCCGGGTACAGGTGGAAGACGCCCTTCGGCACCGCCGCGCGGATCTTCTCGACGTCGGTGCGCGGGATGTACGAATCCCGCTCCCCGAAGTGGAACATGATCGGGCACTGCGGGGTCTCGTCGAGGAGCTGTGTCGTCCCACCCCCGTAGTACGGGACGGCGGCCGCGACGTTGATGCGACAGGCCGCGAGGTACGTCACGCGACCGCCCCAGCAGAATCCGACCACGCCGGTACGCCCGGCGTGCGCGACGGCGTCTACAGCAGCGCGGACGTCGGCGAGGACGCCCTCGTCGGTCGTCTTCTTCACCAGGTCAATGCCGGCCTGCACGTCGGTGTACGGCAGGTCGACGTGCCGGCGGATGCGGTCGAAGAGCGCCGGGGCGACTGCGATATAACCCAGCGCTGCGTACTGCTCGGCCACCCGCTTGATGTGCGAGTTGAGCCCGAAGACCTCCTGGATCACGACCACGCCGCCGCGCGGCTTGCCCTCCGGCGCGGCCATGTATGCCGACAGGGTGTGGCCGTCGGACGCCCTCAGCTGCAGCATGCTCATGGACCACCTCCGCTACCGGGAGTGCGATTCAATCACTTGTGGCGCTCGGCCGCAAAGGCGCCGCCGTCGTGGCGGCGGATGTAGTCGTGATAGGCGCGCATCGCCTGGCTCGCGAGCAGGATCGTGAGCGGGATGTTCACCCACAGCATCACGCCGGTGCCCAGCGTCGTGAGCGCATCGACCTCGGTCGCGGTCTCCACGAAGCGGGTGCCGGCGAGCACCATGAGCGCGCAGATCATGATCCGGAAGGCCGTGACGAAACGTGGGCCGAAGAGATAGACGACGCCCTGCTCGCCGTAATAGATCCAGGAGATCATCGTCGAGTAGGCGAAGAGCCAGCAGGCGATCGTCACCAGCCACTTGCCGAAACCGTCCCACGCCGTGTCGAAGGCGCGGGCGGTGAGCGTGGCGCCGACGTAGTCGAGCCAGAGCCCATTCTCGGCGAGCTCGGGCTTGACCTTGCTCGCGAGATCGTCCCACTCGATCTTCGCGACGCCGTCGGGCTGCAGGCGCGCGGTGCCGTGCAGGCGATGCAGGTCGTTGTCGGTGCGATGGTTCGGGTCCGCGCGCACGATCACGTACACGCGCTGGCCGTTCGACCAGTGACCTTCGGCGAGCGCGGGTGCCGGGTCGTCGGTCAGCGTCCATCGACCGGCGACGCCGGATTCCTCGACCCGCGGCGGGCTCGGGAACCGGGCCTCCGGGGCGCGGTTCCAGACGCCGCTCACGAGGATCACGAGCGCCGAGAAGGTGCACACGATGATCGTGTCGATGAAGGGCTCGAGCCCGGCGACGATGCCCTCGCGCACCGGTTCGTGGGTGCGCGCCGCGGAATGCACGATCGGGGAGGAGCCCTGGCCGGCCTCGTTCGAGTACAGCGCGCGCTTCATCCCGAACAGGAACGCATACCCGGCTGTGCCGCCGATGAAGGCGCCCGTGGCCTCGTGAGGCGAAAACGCCGAGCGAAAGATCGAACCGAAGACATCCGGCAGCCGCTCGACGTTGAGCAGCAGCAGCACGAGGCCGCCGGCGAGGTACAGCAGGATCATGAACGGCACCAGCCAGCCGGCGACCGCGCCCAGCCGGCGGATGCCGCCGATCACGACCGCCGCTACCAGGACGGCCATGACGATCGAGCTCGCGACGCCCGGGATGCCGAAATAGCTCTCGGTGATGTTGGCCACGTTCCACATCTGGAAGAAGCTGATGCCGGTGATGGTGGAGATGATCAGCGTGATGCAGAACAGCACGGCGAGCACCTTGCCGACCGCCTGCCAGCCGGGTCCCCAATTGGCGAAACCCTTGCGCGCCACCCACATCGGCCCGCCGTGCGGGTTGGCCGGGTCCTCGACGTTGCGATAGAGCATGGACAGCGTCACTTCGGTGAACTTGAGCGCCATGCCGATGAATCCGACCACCCACAGCCAGAACACCGCGCCAGGCCCGCCGAGCGCCACCGCGATCGCGACACCGCCGATGTTGCCGAGGCCGACCGTGCCGGAGAGCGCGGCGGACAGGGTCTCGAAGTGACGCAGCGCCCCCGGTCCGGTGCGATCGTCGTACCGTCCGAGCAGCAGCTCGGTGCCGAGCGTCAGCGCGCGGAACTGCGAGAAGCGGCTCCACACCGTGAACGCCAGGCCCGTGAGAAGCAGGACATAGAGCGTCCAGTCCGCCCAGATGAAGTCGTTGATCGCGCCGATCGCCGAGTTGAAATCCGACATGCGCTGCGCCTGGCCCGAAATGGTCGCGGGAAGGTATCAGAAATGGGGACATTCTCGATTTCGCCATTCCTGCAGGGGGGCGGGTCATAATCCGCGAAATCGAGAATGTCCCCATTTCTCACCGACGCGGGTCCACGGACGCAGGGAGTAGGTCATGCTGGTCGGGTCGCAGGTCAGACGCGTAGGCGTCGTCGGCGGCGTGCGCATACCGTTCGCGCGCTCGATGGGCGCGTACGCGGAGTGCGGCAACCAGGACATGCTGGTCGCGACGCTGCGCGCATTGGTGGAGCGCTTCTCGCTCGCGGGTGAGCGACTGGGCGACGTCGCCGCGGGCGCCGTGCTCAAGCACTCGCGCGACTACAACCTGGTGCGCGAGAGCGTGCAGTCGAGCGGGCTCTCCGCCGAGACGCCGGGTATGGACCTGCAGCGCGCCTGCGGCACGAGCCTCGAGGCCGCGATCCTGATCGGGATGAAGATCGCACTCGGCCAGATCGACAGCGGCATCGCGGGCGGCGTCGACACGGCGAGCGACGTGCCGGTCGGCGTGAGCGAGGGCCTGCGCCGCATCCTGCTCAGGAGCTCGCGCGGGCGGTCGACCGGCGAGCGACTCCGGCCCTGGCTCGGGCTGCGCCCAGGCCACTTCAAGCCCAGCCTGCCCGAGGTGGTCGAGGCGCGCACCGGCCTGTCGATGGGACAGAGCACGGAGCTCATGGCGCGCACCTGGCAGATCCCGCGCGAGGCGCAGGATGCCTTCGCGCTGGAGAGTCATCGTCGCGCCGCCGCGGCCTACGACGCGGGCTTCTTCGCCGACCTCATGGTCCCGTTCCAAGGGCTCGCGGTCGACAACAACCTGCGCCGCGACAGCACGCTCGAGAAGCTCGCGAAGCTGAAACCCGCGTTCCCGATGCAGGGCACCGGGACGCTGACCGCCGGCAATTCGACGCCGATGACCGACGGCGCGGCCGCGGTGCTGCTCGCGAGCGAGGAGTGGGCGCGCGGGCGCGGCCTGCCGGTGCTCGCCTGGCTGACCTACGCCAAGGTGGCCGCGGTCGACTACGTGCACGGCGAGGGCCTGCTGATGGCTCCGGCCTACGGCGTGCCGCGCATGCTGGCCGACGCCCGGCTCTCGCTCGCGGAGTTCGACTTCTACGAGATCCACGAGGCGTTCGCCGCGCAGGTGCTGTGCACGCTCAAGGCGTGGGAATCGCCCGAGTTCTGTCGCGACAAGCTCGGTCTCGCGGGCCCGCTGGGCTCGATCGACCGCGCGAAGCTCAACGTCAACGGCAGCAGCCTCGCGTTCGGGCATCCGTTCGCCGCGACGGGCGCGCGTATCGTCGCGACGCTGGCCAAGCAGCTCGCGCAGCGCGGCCACGGCCGCGGCCTGATCTCGATCTGCACGGCGGGCGGAATGGGCGTTGCGGCGATCATGGAACGTTAGGTTCCTTAGCCATGCCCGCCTGAATCGGGCCGCCGGGCTGCTCTATACTCCGCGCCCACTTGCGGATACCCATTGAAATGCACATGGTCCGAAACGCCGTCGCCTTCCTCGCCGCCTGCCTCACCTCGGCCTGCGTTGGAGCACCGGAGGTGACTGCGCCCGTGGCGACCGCGCCGGCCGCCGCCACGCCCCAGGCGGGGCAGCAACTCGCGGTACTCGTCGACCGCTACTTCGAGGAGATGCTTGCGCTCAATCCGCTCCTCGCCACCTACATCGGCGACAACCGTTACAACGACAGCCTGCCGAACAGCATCGGCCCTGAGCAGCGCGCACGGTATCGCGAGCTGAACGAGCGTTACCTGGCCGCAGCCCGCAAGGTCGATGCGAATGCGCTCGATGGCCCGGATCGCATATCACTCGAGATCTTCCTGCGCGAGCGTGAACGCGGGCTCGAGTCCGAGCGCTTTCCGGACCACCTGCTTCCGATCAACCAGGCCAGCAGCCTGCTGTCGACGATGGCCGCGCTCGGCTCGGGCACCAACGCCCAGCCCTTCGCGACGGTGCAGGACTACGACAACTGGTTGAAGCGGCTGGACGGCATGATCGTCTGGATGGACCAGGCGATCGTCAACATGCGCGAGGGGCTTGCGAAGGGGGTCGTTCAACCCCGCCCCGTAATGGAGAAAGTGCTGCCGCAGCTCGACGCGATGATCGAGGACGACCCGACCCAGAGCGACTACTACGGTCCCATCAGGAACTTCCCCGCGAGCTTCACGGCCGCCGATCGCGAACGGCTCACCGCGGCGTACACCGCCGCGATCCGCGACGAGCTGGTGCCGGCGTACCGCAGGCTGCGAAGCTTCGTGCACGACGAATACCTGCCGCGCACGCGCACGAGCGTGGCCTGGACGGCGCTGCCGGACGGGGAGGCCTGGTACGCATTCTTCGTCGCGGAGCACACGACGACCGCGATGACGCCCGAGGAGATCCACCAGCTGGGCTTGAGCGAAGTGGCACGGATCCTGGGCGAAATGGACAAGGTGCGCCAGAAAGTCGGGTTCGCGGGCGACCTGCCGGCCTTCTTCGCGTATCTGCGCAGCGATCCGAAGTTCTACTACACCCGCGGCGAGGACCTGCTCGACGGTTACCGGCAGGTCAAGACGCGCATCGATGCCGAATTGCCGAAGCTCTTTTCCGTCTTTCCCAGGGCCGACTACGAGGTGCGCGAGGTCGAGGCTTTCCGCGCGAAGTCCGCCGCCGGGGCCTTCTACCAGCAGGCATCCGCCGACGGCTCGCGGCCCGCCATCTTCTACGTCAACACCTACGATCTGAAGGCCCAGCCACGCTTCGGGATGGAAACACTGTCGCTGCACGAGGCGTCGCCCGGCCATCACTTCCAGCGGACGATCCAGCAGGAGCTGACGGGCCTGCCGCGGTTCCGTCGCTTCGGCGGCAGCTACACGGCCTACGTCGAGGGTTGGGCCCTGTATGCCGAGTTCCTCGGGCCGGAGCTCGGACTCTTCACCGATCCCTACCAGTATTTCGGCCGCCTCAACGACGAGCAGCTGCGCGCGATGCGGCTCGTGGTCGACACGGGCCTGCACGCCAAGGGCTGGACCCGCGAGCAGGCGGTCACTTACATGCTCGAGAACTCGACGCTCGCGCCATCCGACGTGGAGTCCGAAGTCGAGCGATACATCGCCTGGCCGGGGCAGGCGCTCGGCTACAAGGTCGGCGACCTGCGCATCCAGGCCCTGCGCCGCAAGGCGGAGGCTGCGCTGGGGCCTGCGTTCGACATCCGCGATTTCCATCGCGAAGTGCTCTCTGACGGTGCCGTGCCCATGGAGGTCCTCGAGCGCAAGATCGACCGCTGGATCGCGGCCCGGCGCTGACGCATGCCCGGCGGCTGCAGGGTCCTGCTGATGGCTGGGCTGGTCGCGGTCGCGGCGAGCGGCTGCGGGCGCAACGCCGGCGAGAACGGCGACGCCGACCCGTCCGCGCCCGCCGAGTCGGCGGGCCCCGACGCACAGCGTCTCGCGGACGTCGTCGACGAGTACTACGAGCGCTGGCTCGAGCTCAATCCGCTCGCCGCGAGCGAGCAGGGCGATCACCGCCACGACGGGGAGTTCGGCGACTACCTGAGCCAGGCCTGGCTCGCCGATTCGCTCGCCAACGAGCAGGATTCGCTCGAGGCCCTGCGCGCCGTCGATCCGGCCCGCCTCGACGCCGCGGACCGCACGACGTACGACGTGTTCAAGTACGGGCGCGAGATCGAGATCGAGGGCTTCCGGTATCCAACCGAGCTGCTGCCGATCGACCAGCTCTACAACCGGCCCACGCAGTTTGCGGTGCTCGGTTCCGGCGGAGACGTTCACCCCTTCGACGTCGCCGCGGACTACGACAATTTCCTCTCGCGCATGGACGGGTTCGTCGCCTGGGTCGAGCAGGCCATTGCCAACATGCGGTCGGGTGCGGCGAGGGGCGTCGTCGCGCCGCGCATCGTGATCGAGCGGACGATCCCGCAGCTCGCCGCGCTCGCGGTGGACGATCCCAGGCAGAGCGTGCTGTGGCGCCCGATCCTGAACCTCCCGGCCGGCATGTCGATCGCGGACCGGCAGAGGATCGTCACGTCCTGGGAGGAAAAGCTCGGCGGATCCGTGCTGCCCGCTCTGCGGCGCCTGCGCGACTACCTGGAGAACGACTATCTGCCGAACACACGGCCGAGCGTGGGCATGTCGGAGCTGCCGAACGGCGCGGCCTGGTATGCGTACTCCGTGCGGTTGCATACGTCGACGGGGCTCACGGCGCAGCAGGTGCACGAGCTCGGGCTCAAGGAGGTCGCGCGGATCCGCGACGACCTCGAGCGCATCAAGACCCGGCTCGGCCACGCGGGCGACCTGCGCAGCTTCTTCGAGAAGCTGCGCGGCGATCCGCGCTTCGTCGCGAGCGACCCGCAGGCGCTGCTCGACGGCTATCGCGCCCTGAAGGCGCGCGTCGCCGCGGCCGTGCCGCGGCAGTTCGCGCTCGCGCCCAAGGCGGACTTCGAGATCCGCGCCGTCGAGCCGTTCCGCGAGCGATCCGCAGCCTCGGCCTCCTACCGACCGGGCAGCCCGGACGGGCGCCTGCCGGGCGTGTTCTACGTCAACACCTGGGATCTGCCGTCGCGCCCGATCTTCCTGATGCAGGCCATCTACCTGCACGAAGCCGTGCCGGGCCATCACTTCCAGGTGTCGCTCGCGCAGGAGATGACCGAGCTGCCGCGCTTCCGGCGCCATGCTCAGTTCACCGCCTACGACGAGGGCTGGGCGCTCTATGCGGAATCGCTCGGCCCCGCGCTCGGTCTCTACGACGACCCGTACAGCGAAGCGGGCTCGCTGGTGACCGAGATCTGGCGTGCCGTGCGGCTCGTGGTCGACACCGGGCTGCACTCGCAGGGCTGGACGCGCGACCAGGCGATCGAGTACATGCGTGCGAACACCGCCGTAGGCAAGGCCGACATCGTCGCCGAAGTGGAGCGCTACATCGCCCGGCCGGGGCAGGCACTCGCCTACAAGGTCGGCGAGATCAGGATCCGCTCACTGCGCCGCGAGGCCGAGCGGGCGCTCGGCGCGCGCTTCAACGTGCGCGAGTTCCACACGCAGGTGCTCGGCGGGGGCTCGTTGCCGTTGCCGGTGCTCGAGGCGCGGATCCAGCGCTGGATCGAATCGAAGCGCTGATCGGTCACCGGCTGCCGTAGTCGAGCGTCTCGATGCTCTGGAGCTCCCCGGCGACGAAACGCAGCTTCCGCATCAGCTGGTTGGGCCCGAGATCATAGGTCCAGTAGTCGACCGGTACGTCCTCCCGCCCCGGGAACGCGATCTCGTCGTTGCCAAACTCGAACTGCGGCTGGCGGACGATCCAGGTGCGGTACTTGTACGTCGGGTTCGCCGCAGTGGTGCAGGACCTTCTCGATCGAGTCCCCGTCGGTGATGAGCCGGCTGCCGCAGCGCATGGTGTCCGCGCGCGCAGGCGAGGCGGCCAGGAGCAGCAGCAGGGTCGCCAGGACTGTCGTCCTTGCCAGGTGGATCACATCAGTAGCCATAGCCGATCGTGCGGATGTCGACGAGCTCTTCGCCCTCGAACCGCAGCTCGCGCATCAGCTTGTTGGAGCCGTAGTTGTAGGTCCAGACCTCGACCGTTGACGTACGCCCAGGGCGGGTCGAGCCAGTACCACTGGAATTCGTGAAACCACATGCGCGGTTGCCGCATGGTCCCGATGACGCTGGCATCGGACGGCTCGCCGCAGAGCAGGCGTACCTTGTACTTGCCGTCGCCGATGCTCACGAGACGCGAGCCGCAGCGCATGGAATCCTCGGCCGTGGAATCCCCGGCCGGGGCCGCCTGCATCGCGAGCAGGCCGACTGCCACGCCCAACCACGGCGTCAGCCGTTTCATGCCTCGAGGATAGCGCACCTGCGGTCCGTGGTGACGTCGCGGCCCCTGCGAACGGTCGGGACCCCGCAGATAAAAACGCCCCGCATGCGCGGGGCGTTTACACGCATTACAAACCGTGCGAAACCAGTGTCAGCGCGCCCTGCGGCGGATGAGGCCGATCCCGAGCAGGCCCAGGCCCAGCAACGATAGCGTGCCCGGCTGGGGAACCTTAATGCCGTCGGCGATACCGTACAGGCTGGCGTGGGACAGCCCCTGCTCCGTGATCCAGGTCGCCGGTCAGGTCATCGACTTCCAGCTCGAAGCTGGCAAAGCCATTACCCGCCTTCAGCACGATGACGAGTCGGTCGAAAAGATCCCAGAGGGTTGCGTCGAGGAACCACTCGCCCGAACGCGCATCGCCCGCTGGTTCGCCCGTCCAGTGAAACAGCGACTCCAGCTGGCCCGTGTCGGGGTCGTTCCCGTCAACGTCGTCCGGAGACTCGTCCTTGTCGATCGCCGCGAAGCTGGCGCCGAAGGCGTCCAGGTTGTTTGGATAGGGATCGTTGTTGTCGTCCCCGTCCTGGCACTCGACGGCGTCACCCAGCTGGAAAGTACCTCCACCCCCGCTGCAGCTGAGCATCACGGCATTTGCGTCCAGCGACCATGTCGCGAGCAGCCCCAGTCCGGCCGTCGCGGCTATCCAATTGAAAAACTTACGCATCTTTCCCTGCTCCAAAGCACAAAGGGCACGCCCCCATGGCACGCCCCTCAGGCTTGAAACAAGCAGGATTCGTGCCAGATACGCAAGCGACTGAACTGTTTCGAGTAACCGCAAGGGCACCTCCGCGATGCCGCCGCAGTCGTAAAGAAATCCGACGTCGGAGGGAACCCAAGCGACGACATTTCGAGTAACTGCAAGGCTCGCGCCACAGTCGTAAAGAAATCCACGTGAGCCCGTCGTACCTCCGGCTGCCTCCTGTTACCCTAACGGGTCTTTCGTTGCGGCAGGATCGCCGAAACGAACGTAAGAAAATTCCCACGTTACTCTCGCGCGTATGCCGCTTGACCGCACCTACGAGAGACGCCTCGCTGGCTTCGTCAACGGCGACACCGCCGGTGCGCTGCGTGGCGGTCTCAAGGGCGTGGAGAAGGAGTCGCTTCGGGTCAGGCCGGATGGACAGATCTCCCAGCGCCCGCACCCACGGTCGCTGGGCTCGGCGCTCACCAACGAAAGCATCACGACGGACTACTCCGAGGCGCTGATCGAGCTCGTCACGCCGCCCTTCCACCAGACCTGGGAGCTGGTGCAGTACCTGTGCGACCTGCACCAGTTCGTCTACCGCCAGATCGGCGATGAGCTCCTCTGGGCGACCAGCATGCCCTGCGCGGTCAAGGGCGACGAGAGCATTCCGATCGCGCGCTACGGCACCTCGAACGTCGGACGGATGAAGCACGTTTATCGCGTGGGTCTTGCGTATCGCTACGGCCGGGTGATGCAGGCGATCTCGGGGGTGCATTTCAATTATTCCTTTCCCGAGGAGTTCTGGCCGGTCTTCGCGGACCTGTGCCAGAGCCGCGATGCCGGGCAGGACTTCCGCTCCGACGCCTATTTCGCGCTGTTGCGCAACTACCGGCGCCACGGCTGGCTCGTGCTCTACTTGTTCGGCAATTCCCCTGCGATCTGCGAGTCCTTCCTCTGTGGCCGCCAGGTCGAGGGTTTGCAGGAACTGACGCCGGGCACGCTCTACGCGCCGCACGCCACGTCGCTGCGGATGAGCGACCTCGGCTATCGCAACAAGAACCAGGCGGGCGTCAGCGTGTCCGTCAACAGCCTCGAGCACTACGTGCGGGACCTGGGCCAGGCGATCACGACGCCGCACCCCGACTACGAGAAAATCGGCGTCAAGGTGGACGGCGAGTACCGGCAGCTCAACGCGAACTGGCTGCAGATCGAGAACGAGTACTACAGCTTCATCCGCCCGAAGCGCGTCGCCCGTTCCGGTGAACGGCCGACCCGCGCGCTGCAGCGCGCGGGCGTGCAGTACGTCGAAATGCGCTCGCTCGACGTCAGCGCCTTCGACCCCGTGGGTGTCAACCAGATCAAGCTGCGCTTTCTCGAGGCGTTCGCGGCGTTCTGCGTGCTGCGCGACAGCCCGTCGATCGAGCCTGCGGAACAGTCGGAGCTCGACGGCAATCACGCCGTCGTCGCGCGCCGCGGTCGCGAGCCCGGCCTCAAGCTGCGCCGCGACGGGCACGACCTCGCGCTCGCGGATTGGGCGCTCGAAATCATCGATTCGATGCGCGGCGTGTGCGAGCTGCTGGATCAAGGCGACGCGGATCGACCATACACGACCGCGCTCGAGATGCAGGAAGCCAAGGTACGCGACCCGGCCCGGACCCCGGCCGCCCGGACCATCCTGGAATTGCGTACGACCGGAGAGTCGTTTTTCAACTTTGCCTTGCGAATGTCCAAGCAGCACAAGGCATATTTCCTGGAACTGTATTCGCCCAATGAAGCCAGACAGGCCGAATTCGCTGCCCAGGCCGAGGCGTCACTGGCCGAACAGTCCCGCGTCGAGTCCGAAGATCGCTTGGATTTCGACCAGTATCTTGCGCGATACTTCGCCGGCTGACGCGGTCACCGGTATGTCACCCGCGTGAAACGCTGACGCCCTAGTCTCGGTGTCTCGCCTGGATGTGCGAGCGCACGGGGCGGGTGACCGCAAAAAGACGAGGGAAAGGGAAATGAACAGGAAGTCTGATCTCGGGGCGTCGCGGGAAGACGCCCGGGCCAAGGTGGTCAATCGGGCGCAGTCGGGTGCTGTTGAATCCGCGCCGTCGACCGTGCGACGGGATCCTTCCGCAACCGGCTCGTGGGACCCCTACGAAGTCTGGCTGACGCGGGTGAAGCAACCCCGGGACCGACGGTACGGGCCGGTGGGTTCGTCGTAACGGCGCGGATGACGCTCAGGCGTCGTCCTTCAGCAGCCCAATCTCGAAGCGTCCGCGCGAGTCCATCGCGCCGCGCAGCATGCCCTCCGAATTGAACGGCATCGCGATCGCTCCATCGCGGGAGATCGCGATCACCCCGCCGTAACCGCCCAGCTCTCCGAGCCGCCGTATGACCTCATCGGCTGCCCGGCCCACATCGAGTCCGCGATGACGCATCAGCGCGGCGATCTCGTGCGCCGCGGCGAGCCGGATGAAGTACTCACCGTGGCCGGTCGCGGACACCGCGCAGGCATCGTTCTCGGCGTAGGTGCCCGCGCCGATGATGGGCGAATCGCCGACCCGACCCCAGCGCTTGCCCGTCAGACCGCCGGTCGAGGTCGCGGCGGCGATGTTGCCGACCTCATCGAGCGCGACCGCGCCCACCGTTCCCGTGAGCGATTCCGGCTCGGTCGCCTGGTCGCCGTGCAGGATTCGCTCGAGCTCCAGGCGACGGTGCTCGGTGGCGAAGAAGCTGTTCGGCACCGGCGTCATGCCCTGCTCGAGCGCGAACTCCTCCGCACCGTGGCCGGCGAGCATCACGTGCGGTGAATGCTCGAGCACGCGGCGGGCGAGCTCGATCGGGCTGCGCACGTGGCGCACGCCCGCCACCGCGCCGGCGCGCAGAGTGGCGCCGTCCATGAGCGAGGCGTCGAGCTCGAGGGTGCCGTTGGCGGCGAAGACCGCGCCGCGTCCCGCGTTGAACAGTGGGTCATCCTCGAGCACTCGCACCGCGGCGACGACTGCATCGAGGCTGCTGCCGCGCCGCTCGAGCACGGCGTAGCCGGCGCGAAGCGCCGCTTCGAGGCCCGAGCGGAACACCTGCGCCTTCGCGGGCGTGAGCTCGGCGCGCGGGAGCGTGCCCGCGCCGCCATGGATTGCGATCGCCAGCATCGGACGGACGATGACCCCTCAGGCTCTGTGCTGCGATTGTTCCGGTTCGGCCGCAGCTTATCATTCGGACCGGCCGCGTTCCGCGGCCGCACTCCCAGAGCCGGTCGATGCGCCAGACCCGAAAGATCAGGAGCCTGCTCGTCGCCAACCGCGGCGAGATCGCCATCCGCGTGATGCGCGCCGCGACCGAGCTCGGCATACGCACGGTGTCCGTCTACTCGCAGGAAGACCGCTTCTCGCTGCACCGGATGAAGGCGGACGAGAGCTACCTGGTCGGTGAAGGCAAGGGCCCGGTCGAGGCCTATCTCGACATCGAGGACATCATCCGCATCGCGCTCGAGACCCGCGTCGATGCGATCCATCCGGGCTACGGTTTCCTGTCGGAGAACCCGGCCTTCGCGGAAGCGTGCGCCGCCGCCGGCTTGACCTTCATCGGCCCGCCGGCCGCGATCATGCGCAGGCTCGGCAACAAGGTCACGGCGCGCGACCTCGCGGTGTCGGCGGGCGTGCCGGTGATGCCCGCCACGCCGCCCCTGCCCCGTGACGACGCCGAGGCCGCGCGGCTCGCCGGCGGGATCGGCTATCCGCTCATGCTCAAGGCGAGCTGGGGCGGGGGCGGCCGCGGGATGCGCGTCGTCGAGGCCGAGGCGCAGCTCGCGGAGATGGTGGCCGCAGCGCGCCGCGAGGCCGCCGCCGCGTTCGGCAACGACGAGGTATATCTCGAGAAGCTGGTGCGTCGGGCACGGCATGTCGAGGTGCAGGTGCTCGGCGACACGCACGGCAACCTGGTCCATCTCTACGAACGCGACTGCACCGTGCAGCGGCGCAACCAGAAGGTCATCGAGCGCGCGCCGGCGGTGTTTCTCGACGACGCCGGGCGCCGCGCGCTCTGTGAGCGCGCGCTCGCGATCGGGCGGGTGGTCGGGTACGTCAACGCGGGCACCGTCGAGTTCCTGCAGGACGCGGACACCGGCCAGTGCTGGTTCATCGAGGTCAACCCGCGCATCCAGGTCGAGCACACGGTGACGGAAGTCGTGACCGGCATCGACCTCGTCAAGGCGCAGATTCGCATCGCCGAGGGCGCCGTGCTCGGCACGCCCGAAAGCGGCGTGCCGCCGCAGGAGGAGATCCGCGTCACGGGACACGCGATGCAGTGCCGGGTCACGACCGAGGATCCCGAGAACAACTTCATCCCCGACTACGGCGCGATCACCGCTTATCGCAGTCCGGCCGGCTTCGGCATCCGGCTCGACGCCGGGACGGCGTATTCCGGCGCCTACATCACGCGCTCCTACGATTCCCTGCTGGTCAAGGTGACGGCCTGGGCGCCGACCGCAGCCGAGACCATCGCGCGCATGCACCGCGCGCTCTGGGAGTTCCGTGTGCGGGGCGTCGTGACGAACCTGCGTTTCCTCGACCAGGTCATCATGCACCCGCGTTTCGAGGCGGCCGAGTACACGACGCGGTTCATCGACGAGACGCCGGAGCTCTTCCGCTGGCCGCGCAAGCGCGACCGGGCGACGCGGCTGCTGCGATTCATCGGCGAGGTGATCGTCAACGGTCATCCCGAGGTCAGGGGACGCGCGCTTCCGACACGGGCGCTCGAAGCTCGCGCGCCGAGGCTGCCGCCGGGCGAGCCGCCGGCGGGGACGCGTCAGCGCCTCGCCGAGCTCGGGCCGGAGAAGTTCGCGCGGTGGATGCTGGACCAGGAGCGGGTGCTGCTCACCGACACGACCTTGCGCGATGCGCACCAGTCGCTGCTCGCGACGCGATTGCGGACCCGCGACATGCTCGCGATCGCGCCGCATTACGCGCGGCTGCTGCCGGGGCTGTTCTCGGTCGAGTGCTGGGGGGGTGCCACCTTCGACGTGGCGCTGCGCTTCCTAAAGGAGTGCCCGTGGGAGCGGCTGATAGCGTTGCGCGAGGCGATGCCCAGCCTGTTGCTGCAGATGCTGCTGCGCGCCGCGAACGGCGTGGGCTATACGAACTATCCGGACAACGTGGTGCGCTACTTCGTCGCGCAGGCGGCCGCGCGCGGCGTGGACCTGTTCCGGGTGTTCGACTCGCTCAACTGGGTCGAGAACATGCGCGTCGCGATCGACGCCGTGCTCGAGAGTGGCCGGCTGTGCGAGGCGGCGATCTGCTACACGGGGAACCTCAACGACCCGACGCACACGAAGTACGACCTCGCGTACTACGTGCGCCTGGCGAAGGAGCTGGAGCGCACCGGCGCGCACATCCTCGGGATCAAGGACATGGCGGGGCTGTGCCAGCCGCGCGCGGCGTACCGGCTGGTCAAGGCGCTCAAGGAGGAGGTCGGCCTCCCGGTTCATTTCCACACCCACGACACCAGCGGCATCGCCGCGGCAAGCGTGCTGATGGCAGTCGAGGCGGGCGTCGATGCGGTCGACGGCGCGCTCGACTCGATGAGCGGCATGACCTCGCAGCCCAACCTCGGCTCGATCGTCGAGGCGCTGCGCTTCGGACCACGCGACTCCGGCCTGGACCCGGAGAACCTGCGCACGCTGTCGAACTACTTCGAGCAGGTCCGGCACGGCTATGCCGCTTTCGAGTCCGACATGCGGGCCGGCGCCTCCGAGGTCTATGTCCACGGCATGCCGGGCGGGCAGTACACCAACCTGCGTGAGCAGGCGCGTTCCCTCGGTATCGACGACACGCGCTGGCACGAAGTCGCCCGCGCTTATGCCCAGGTCAACGAGATGTTCGGCGACATCGTCAAGGTGACGCCGTCGTCGAAGGTGGTGGGCGACATGGCGCTCCTGATGGTGACCAGTGGCCTCGATGCCGCCGCCGTGGTCGACCCCGATGTCGAGGTCGCATTCCCGGAGTCGGTGGTTGCGTTCTTCCGCGGCGACCTCGGCCAGCCCTACGGCGGCTTTCCCGAGGCGCTGCAGCGCAAGGTCCTCAAGGGCGCCGCGCCGCTGACCCGTCGGCCGGGCGAGGTGCTGCCGGCCGTAGACCTCGAACGGGCGCGCCGGGAGCTACAGGCAACAGTGCCGCGTCCGCTCACGGACCATGACTTCGCGTCCTGGCTCATGTATCCGAAGGTTTTCATGGATTACGTGTCGGACCGCGCCAGGTACGGTGACGTGAGCGTGCTGCCGACCCGGACGTTCTTCTACGGGCTCGCGCCCGGCGAGGAGATCACCGTCGAGCTCGAGCGGGGCAAGCAGCTCATCATCCGGCTCGTGACGGTGAGTGATGTGCACGACGACGGCACGCGCACCGTTTTCTTCGAGCTGAACGGCCAGCCGCGACCGGTGCGGGTGATCGATCGCAGCCAGGTCGCGAAGCGGCCGCCGCGACGGCAGATCGAGCCCGGCCAGCCGGGGCAGGTGGGCGCGCCCATGCCCGGCACGGTCGCGACCGTTGCGGTGAGCGTCGGTCACCCGGTCGCGCGCGGCGACGTGCTGCTCACGCTCGAGGCGATGAAAATGGAGACGGCCGTAAGGGCCGAGCGCGACGGGCGTGTCGCGCAAGTGCTCGCCCGCCCCGGCGAGCAGGTCGACGCCAAGGACCTCCTCCTCATCCTCGAATAATGGCTCGGAGCCATTTTTTTCTTAAGCGATTGTCTAGCCGCATTGCTCGAGAAAAATGGCTCCGAGCCATTTTCTAGCCGATGTCCTGGGCGGCGAGCCAGCGGTCGAGTGAGGCGGCGTCGAGGGCGCCGGTGTGGCGGGCCACTTCCTGGCCGGCCCTGAAGACGGCCAGGGTCGGGATGCTGCGGATGCCGTGACGTGCGGCCATCGCGCCGGCATCCTCAGTGTTGAGCTTGGCAAAGCGCGCCGCCGGTTCATAGCGGGCCGCTGCCTGCTCGAACACCGGCGCCATCGCACGGCAAGGCGCACACCACGGCGCCCAGAAGTCGACCACCAGTGGCAGGTCGGTGCGCGACACGTGACGATCGAAGTTTCCGGCCGTGAGGGTGAGCGGCCGCCCGTCGAACAGCGCCGCATGGCATTTCGGGCAACGCGGCGCGTCGCGCAATCGCTCGCCGGGCACCCGGACGAGGCTGTCACAAGATGCGCAGACGAGCTGAATCGGACCGGCCATCGCGGCTCCCCTGGTGAGCAGGAACTCGCAAGCGTGGGGGCGCGAGCGGGAAACGCAAGCCTGCGGCGGCCCCGCCGAGGGTGGGCGGCCGGGGGCGGGGGCCGGCCGTCCTTGCTTGATTCGCGCGCGACTGGCGCAATGTTCCCGTATTTTGGGGCGAAGATCGCCGGGCCATATGAAGTTCAGGGACTACTACGAGGTGATGGGCGTCGCGCGCGATGCGTCCCAGGACGTCATCAAGCGCGCCTACCGGCGTCTCGCGCGCAGGTACCACCCCGACGTGAGCAAGGAGCCGGACGCCGAGGCGAAGTTCAAGGAACTGCAGGAAGCTTACGAAGTCCTGAAGGACCCCGAGAAGCGCGCGGCCTACAACCAGCTCGGCGAGAACTGGCGCGCGGGCCAGGACTTCCGTCCGCCGCCGGACTGGGGCAAGGGCTTCGAGTTTTCGCGCGGGCGGCCCGGCCGTGGCGCGCGCGACGAAGGTCCCGTCGACTTCAGCGACTTCTTCTCCGAGCTCTTCGGCGCGCGCAGCCCCTTCGGCCACGCGGGCGCCGGGCGCGGCGCAGGCCAGCAGTTCTCGGCGGCGGGGCAGGACCACGTGGCCCGCGTCGAGATCGATCTCGAAGACGCCTACCACGGTGGAACCCGCACGATCGAGCTGCGCACGCCCACCGTGACGCCGGACGGCCAGGTGCAGGTGCGGCCGCGAACACTCCGGGTCACTATTCCGCCAGGCGTCACCGAAGGTCAGCAGATCCGTCTCGCCGGCCAGGGCAGCCCCGGCATTGGCGGCGGGCCCGCGGGCGACCTCTACCTGGAGATCTCGTTTCGGCCGCACCCGCTCTACAAGGTCGACGGCCGGGACGTCACGCTCGAGCTGCCGGTTGCGCCCTGGGAAGCGGCGCTCGGCGAGCATGTCTCTGTCCCGACCCTCGGCGGTCCGGTCGACATGAAGCTGCCCGCGGGCGCGCGCGCCGGTCAGAAGCTGCGGCTGCGCGGGCGGGGCCTGCCGGGCTCCCCACCCGGCGACCAGTACGTCACGCTCAAGATCGTCCTGCCGCCGGACAGTCCGCGTGCGCGCGAGCTCTTCGAGCAGATGAAGCGTGAGCTGCCCTTCGATCCGCGCAGCAACCTCGGCGCGGCGTCGGATTGATCAGCCCGCGGTCCCGCCGATCAGCCGGCCGATCATCCAGGTGAGCGCGCCGGCGCCTCCGCCGATCAGCACCATCCGCAGGCCGCCGCGCACCGCCTTGCGGCCCGTGAAGAGACTCAGGCTCGCGCCGACGCCGAACAGCCCCACCGCGGCGATTGCCGCCGCCGCCGCGATCGGCGACATCCGCGCCGGCGCGACGAGGAAAGGCAGCAGCGGGAGGATCGCGCCCGCCGAGAACGACACGAACGACGCGCCCGCCGCACCCCAGGGCGAGCCGAGGTCATCGGGATTGAGCCCCAGTTCCTCGCGCGCGAGCGCATCGAGCGCCGCGTCCTCGTGCTTCACCAGTTCGCGGGTCATGTCGCGTGCCTGCGAAAGATCCATGCCGCGCGCCTCGTAGATCAGGGCGAGCTCCTCCGCCTCCTCCTCGGGGTACGCGTGCAGCTCGTCGCGCTCGAGGCCGATCTGGTACTCGTACATCTCGCGCTGCGAGCGGACGGAGACGTACTCGCCGGACGCCATCGACAACGCGCCCGCGAGCAGGCCCGCCACACCCGCGGTGACGACGAGCTCGGGCCCGGCGCCCGCGCCTGCCACGCCCATGATCAGGCTCGCGTTCGACACCAGTCCGTCGTTGACGCCGAACACCGCGGCGCGCAGGTTGCCGCCGCCATACGCCCGGTGGCGCACGCCGATGTCCGATACCGACGTAGGCATCACGTGGCCGGGCAGGCGCGTGCGTCCGCTATACGCCGACAGGCCGCGGACCTTCATCGCCGCGAGCATCGGGCGCACGCGACGCGGGCCGAAGCGCCTCGCGAGCGTCGCCGTGATCCGCGCCCGGAGAGAAGGCGAGAATGCAGTCGCCGGCGACGCGCCGGCCGCGACCCATCGACGGGCCTGCGCGTCCGCCGCGTCGGCCAGCGCGCGATACAGCGCCGCGATGCGCGCGTCCGGTTCGCACCCGGCGAGCTCCCGGTAGAGCCACGCCGACTGCTTCTCCTCGAGCCAGCTCTCGTTGCCGCTCATCGCTCCTCCCGGCTGGCGCGAAAAATCGGCTCAGAGCCAGATTAGCCGGTATTGATCTGGCTCTGAGCCGAATTACTCGACAGGTGCGTCGCCGGGCCGGCGATGCGATCGCGGAATGCGAAGGCTTCTCATTGCACTTCGACGCGGCGGACATCAGCATTGCCAGTCTCGCCCCGACGGCTCAGATTAGCGGGCCGGCCACGCGCACGACGACCTCAGCACATGAAGCGACTCGAACGAATACTCGCGGTGCTCGATCCGACCACGGACGCGCAGCCTGCATTGGCGAAGGCGGCGAGGCTCGCCGATGGCTCGGGCGCTTCGCTCGAGCTGTTCGTCTGCGACTTCGAGCCGGCGCTGGCCGACCCGCGCTTCTTCAAGTCGGACCGACTGCGGGTGCTGCGCGAGGAGTTCCTCGCCGGTCGCAGGCAGATGCTCGACCGACATGCCGTCGAGCTGCGCAGCCGAGGGCTCACGGTGACGACGGAGGTGCGCTGGGATACCCCCGTGCACCACGGCATCGTCGCGCACGTGCGGGAGAGCGCACCCGACCTCGTCATCAAGGACACGCATTACCACAGCGTGATCCGCCGCACACTGCTGACGAACACGGACTGGCACTTGATCCGCGACTGTCCGGCGCCGCTGCTCCTGGTCAAGGCCCCCGAGTGGCGACGACCGGCGCGCATACTCGCGGCGATCGATCCCGGGCACGGGGACGACGAACCGGACGCGCTCGATCACGCGATCCTCGAGTACGGCAGCGCGCTCGCGGCACGGCTCGACGGCGAACTGCACGTCGTGCACGCATTCTTTCCGGCGGAGCTGATCGCCTCGACGTCCACGATGATCGCCGCGCCGGCGATCGACGGGGGCACGATCGCCGAGTTCCTGGACGAGGAGCGCGGCCGGGTCCGCGAGGTGCTGTATGCGCTGGCCGGCCGGCACGGTATCGCGCCCGAGCACGTGCACTTCAAGCAGGGCTCGGCGGTGGAGGTGCTGTGCGACGCGGCCGGCGAACTGCCCGCCGAGGTGGTCGTGCTCGGCGCGATCGCGCGCGGCCGCATGCGTGAGATGCTCGTGGGCGGCACGGCCGAACGGGTGCTGGACCGGATCGCCTGCGACGTGCTGGTGATCAAGCTGCCGGGTCAACCCGGCCTGTGACGCGCGTCACGAACGGCCGGCGGACTGCCGCCCCTGCCTCACGTTTCACGGGGCTCACTCTACATATACTCGACCCTGATGACGGCCGTTACCGTTCTGTTGGTCAGTGCAGCGCCCCGCGAGCAGGCGGAGGTACGGGCTGCGCTGGAAGCTATCCACGGCCAGCCGTACCGGCTCGAGGTCGTCACTAGCCTGGCCGACGGTCTCGCGCGCCTCAAGCAGGGCAGGCTCGAGGCGATCCTGCTGGACCTGGACCTGCCCGACAGCCAGGGCGCCACGTCCTTCCTGCGCATCCAGCCCAAGGCGACCAACATCCCGATCGTCGCGCTGGTCGGCGACCATGACGAGGACATCGGCCACGACGTGCTCAAGCGCGGCGCGCTCGACTTCCTGCGCAAGGACCAGGTCTCGGCGCATCTCATCGACAAGGTGCTGCGCTACGCCACCGAGCGCACGCACACGCTGCTCGCGCTCAGGGCCTCGGAGCAGCGGTACCGCGAGCTCTTCCAGAATGTCACGGCAGGCGTCTTCCAGACGACGCCGGACGGGAAGTTCATGGCGGCCAACCCCGCCCTGGTGCGCATGCTCGGCTACGACTCCGAGGACGAGCTGCTCGCCCTCGACGTGACGCGCGACATCTACATGGATCCCGAGCACCGCGACAACTGGGTGCGGACCATGGCCGAGGGCGGCGAGGTGCGCAATGCCGAGCTGCTGCTGAAGCGCAGGGACGGCAGCCGGATAGTCGTCCTCGAGAACTCGCGCGCCGTGCGCGACGCCGAGGGACGCGTGCTCTTCTACGAGGGCACGCTCACCGACATCACGGCCGCGCACGAGCTTTCGCAGCAACTCTCCTACGACGCGTCGCACGACCCGCTCACCGGGCTCGTCAACCGCCGCGAGTTCGAGCTGCGCCTGCAGCGCGCGCTCGAGATGACCCAGGCGACGGGCGCCACGCACGCGGTGTGCTTCCTGGACCTCGACCGGTTCAAGACGATCAACGACGCCGCCGGCCACCTCGCGGGCGACGACCTGCTTCAGCAGATCGGGCAACTGCTGCAGCATAAGGTGCGCGCGAACGACGTCGTCGCGCGTCTCGGCGGCGACGAGTTCGCGTTGCTGCTGCACAGCTGCGGGCCGAGCGATGCGATCCAGGTCGCCAACAACCTGCTGAAGGCGGTCGACAGGCACCAGTTCATCTGGGGCGCGAACACCTACGACGTCGGTGTGAGCATCGGCCTCGTCGCCGTCAACAACAGCTTCAAGCGGATCGCGCAGGTAATGAGCGCGGCCGATACGGCGTGCTACGCGGCCAAGGACGCGGGCCGCGGGCGCCTGTTCGTCTACCAGGACGACGCCTCGATGGTTGCCCGCCGGCACGGTGAAATGGAGTGGGTCGCGCGGGCGAAGCGGGCGCTCGCCGAGAACCGGCTTTACCTCGACGTGCAGACGATCATGCCGCTCACCGCGGCCGCGGACGCGCCGCACTACGAGCTGCTGGTGCGGATGCGCGACGAAGCGGGCCGGTCCGTGCCGCCCGGCGCGTTCCTGCCTGCCGTCGAGCGCCACAACCTGTCGGTGCGCTACGACCGCTGGGTATTCGACGCCGCCGTGCATTGGCTGCGAAAGAATGAAAGGGTCATCGCGCCCGCGTCGCGGCTCTTCATCAATCTTTCGCGCGACACGGTGGTCGACCCGCAGACGGCGCCTCACCTGCGTCAGCTCTTCACGCAGGCGGGCGTCGACCCGCGGCGCTTCGGATTCGAGGTCACCGAAAGCATCGCGATCGGAAACCTGTCGAGCGTCAACCTGCTGATCGCGGAGCTGCGCAGGCTGGGCTGCGCGTTCGGACTGGACGATTTCGGCAGCGGCGTGTCGTCGTTCGCCTACCTCAAGGCGCTCGGAGCCGACTACGTGAAGATCGACGGGATGTTCGTCGGCAACATCTCGCAGGACAAGGTCGACTACGCGATGGTCCGCTCGATCAAGGACATCGGCCACGTGATGGGCAAGAAGGTCATCGCCGAGTCGGTCGAGACCGAAGCCGTGCTCGCCAAGCTGCGCGAGATCGGTGTCGACTACGCCCAGGGCTTCGCCGTCGGCGAGCCGCGGCCGCTGGCCGAGCTGGGTTCCGTCAGCTTATCCGACCTGCTCGCCGGTTAGCTCCGAGATAACCTTGCCAGGCTACGGCGAGCACGCCGGCGCCGAGCACAATGAGCGCGCGTGGCATGAGTCGCTACGCCTGCACGTCCATGAACCTGCGCACCAGCTTGAGCACACCGATGATCAGGAGCGCAACGATGCCGAACTGCAGGACTTCGAACGGCCATAGATTGTGCGAGGTTGGATCGCGCGCCGTGTCGACGATGATGCGCAACACGACGAAGAGCATGACGCACGCCGGCACGGCCGCGGCGATCCTCCATCCACCGCGCCACCTCCAGACGCTCCACAGCGGCACGCCGATCCCCGCGATGAGCAGCGACAGGACGAGGAGCATGAACCCGCTGAAAAGTGCCGTTGCCCCCGTCGTAACCGGTTCGTTGGCGCGCCGTTGTGCATCCTGTGCCTGGCGGGCTTTCTCGGTAGCCAGTAAATCCTCGACCCACTGTGCGCGCGGTTCGGCCGACGGGGCTGCATCCGTCCAGCGCAGTTGCACAGGCTGGCGGGTCAGTTCCCACTCGCGATAGGGCTTGCCGCCGCCCGCCTTGATGCGGATCTCATCGACGTCGCCCGACTCGATGAGGGCGAACCAGCCCAGGGCCTGGCCCGAACCCGCGTAGCTGAGCGATGCATTCGACATCGCCTCCTGGACCTCGTTGCCGTTCCGGTACGGGCGTGCCCAAAGGCTGATCGGCTCGTCGGACGTGTACTCGATGCGCACCCATAGGTATTCCTGGTGCCCGAGAGTGGCCGCTGCCGCTGGTTGCGTTTCCAGGATTCGTGCGCTGGAGTCCGCGCGCGCTGCAGGCACCGGGAGCCACAGCGCCGCCATGACGAGCAGAACGAATATTCGATGCATGGCCAACGACATGACACCCGCCGCCTGAGCTCCCGCAGCAGTATATTGTCGTGATCCGGAAGGAAAGCACGACTTGGCCCGGAGGAACTCATGACCGACGGTATCGTTGAGGGCGGTTGCCTGTGCGGAGCCATTCGGTACAGGGTCACCGGCGAGTCGATTGCGCGAACGCTGTGTCACTGCAGGTCATGTCGGCTCGCGAGCGGTGCCCCGTCCGTGGCCTGGGTAGTGTTTCGCATGAGCGATTTCGCCTTCCTCACCGGAACACCAGCCAGTTTCAATTCGTCACCACCCGTCGTGCGCACATTCTGCGGCAAGTGTGGAACACCACTGACATATCAGCACGCATCGCGGCCGGATGCCATCGACGTGACGACCGTAACGCTTGATGTCGCCGATCAATTCGCTCCTACAAAGGAGATCTGGGTTGAGGAGAAACTGGCCTGGGAGCGTACGAACGAGGCGCTTCCACAGTATCCGCAGAGCAGCGCGGGAGGATAAAGAGCGTGAGCTGAGCGCGATCGTCCAGAGCACTTATGCTGACGTGTCATCGGCAAGGAATGAAGCACGACATGGCTGAACGCACGACTCGTTCGCCCAGGATCACTCATATCTCCTGGGGCCGGATGGAAGTTGACGGACTTGGAACCGGCAAGGACTTCAAGCTTTACCCGGGCGGCGGTCGCGCGTGGGATTGGAACGAAACGGGTACACGACATGTCCCTGGCATTCAGCCATCGGACGTCACGGAGCTGCTCGAGCGCGACAGCACCGTGATCGTGCTGAGTCGCGGCATGTACCTCGTCCTGGAAACCTGTTCTGAAACCCTGGACCTCCTCCGCGCACGTGGCGTCGCAGTACACGTTGAGGAAACGCGGGCCGCAGTGGCGCTCTACAATCGACTCGCGGAGTTGCACAACGTAGGTGGGCTATTTCACTCCACGTGCTGACTTCCAGATAGGCCGGTATCGGATTTCAGCAACGCGCTTCTCAGCCACGCGCTGGCTGCAGCGCGTCACTCCGGCAGCTTCATCTTCCTGAGAAACGCCTTGTAACGAGGATCGCCCGCGAGCTGCTGGAGAAACGGGCTCACCTTCAGGTCAGCGAGAGAGGCATCTCGCTCGGAATAGGCGCGGTCGAGCCAGGCATAGGCAGATCGAGGTTGCCCCGCCAGGCATGGACCTCGGCGCCCCCAGGTCATTGCCTGGAATTAATCGATCGATTAATATAGCGCTTCATGGGCGCCGGGAGGCAGATCCGGTCGGGAAGATCCGCAGGGCGGCCGCGCGCCCCGGGGCGGCCGGTGGGTGGCGAGCTCGCGGTGCGGCGCGCACTGCTCGAGGCGGCGCGGCAGCTGTTCCTCGCGCGTGGTTTCGCGGCCGTCTCGATCCGCGAGATCGCGGCCGCGGCCGGCGCGACGCCCGCGATGATCCGCTATTACTTCGGCGACAAGCTCGGCCTGTACCGGGCGATGCTCGAGGAAGCGACCGGACCCTTGCGTTCGGCCCTGCTCGACATGCGGGAGCAGGCCGAAGTCACCGGGGCGGATATCGCCACGCTGATGCGCATGTACATGCGGTTGCTGGCCGACAACCCGTGGTTGCCCGCCCTGATCGTGCAGGAGGTACTCGCGGAAAGCGGCCGCTTTCGCGCGCAGTTCATCGAGCACTTTGCCGGGCGCATGGCCCCGCTCCTGATGGAAGTCCTGCAGCGTGAGCGGGCCGCCGGGCGGCTGCGCAGCGACGTCGACCCTCGGCTCGCCACGGTATCGGCGATCAGCCTCTGTGTGTTCCCGTTCGTCTCTCTGCCAATCACAAGCCGGGTGCTGGGCCTTTCCGTCGAAGGCGAGGCCCTCGACCGCCTCGCAGCGCACACGAGCCGATTGTTCCTCGAGGGCCTGCGTCCGCGAGCGGCGTCGCAGTGAGACTCGCAGCGAGATTCGGCATCCTGGCGGCGCTGGCCCTGACGGCCTGTGCGGGCGGCGATGACCCGACCGAGGTGCTCGGCACGCTCGAGCGCGACCGTCTCGAGCTCATCGCCGAATCCAACGAACGCCTGGTCGAGCTCGCGGTACAGGAAGGCGACCATGTCGCGGCCGGTGCGCTGCTCGCACGGCAGGAGGCGGGGACGATGGAGCCGCGCCTCGCGCAGAGTCGCGCGACCCTCGCGGAGGCCGAGCGCCGGCTGGGCGAGCTCGTCGAGGGCCCGCGCTTGCGCGAGATCGACGAGGCCCGCGCCTCGCTCAAGGGCGCCGAGAGCACCTTCACCACGGAGCGACGCGAATACCAGCGCGTGAGCGACCTGGTCGAGAGGAAGCTCCTTTCCGCATCCGATCTGGACCGGGCCAGTGCGAGGCGCGATGCCGCGCAGGCGTCGCGCGACGAGGCACGCGCCCGGTTGCGCTTGCTCGAGGAGGGCACGCGGCCCGAGCAACTCGCGCAGGCCCGCGCCGCGGTCGACCGGGCGAACGCGGCTCTGACCGAGCTCATGGTCTCCGCGGAGCGCTACACCGTGCGCGCGCCGCGGCCGGGGCTGATCGAGGCGCTGCCGTACGAGATCGGCGAGCGCCCGCCTATCGGCGCGCCGCTCGTGATCATGCTCGCCGACGGCGCCCCCTATGCGCGCGTGCACCTGCCGGAACCGCTGCGGGTGGCCTACGCCGCTGGCACCGCGGTCCTGGTCAGCATCGACGGCGTCGCCGAGCCGCTGCCTGGCACCGTCCGCTACGTGTCCTCGCAGGCGTCCTTCACGCCGTACAACTCGCTGACACAGAAGGACCGCAGCCGGCTCGCCTACCTCGCGGAGATCACGATCGAGGGCCGTGCGGCGGCGAACCTTCCGGCCGGCGTGCCCGTTCAGGTCCGACTCGCCGATGGACGCTGAGACACCCGGCACGGGCGATACACCGGCCATCGAGGCGCAGGGTCTCACGCGGCGCTTCGGCAAGCTCGTCGCGGTCGACCACGTCGACCTGACCATCCCGCGCGCGCGCATCTACGGCTTCCTGGGCCCGAACGGATCGGGCAAGTCGACGACCATCCGGATGCTCTGCGGCCTGCTCGAGCCTTCGGCGGGTACCGTGCGGGTGCTCGGCCACGAGATGCCGCGCGACGCCGAGCAGATGCGCGCGAAGCTCGGCTACATGACGCAGAAGTTCTCCCTGTGGGACGACCTGACCGTTCACGAGAACCTCAAGTTCATGGCGCGGATCTTCGGACTGTCGGGCTCCTCGAGTGACGCGCGCATCGCGGAGCTTGCGGCCGAGTTCGACCTCGCTGGCATGCTGGCGCAGCGCGCCGGCACGCTGAGCGGCGGCCAGCGCCAGCGGCTCGCGCTCGCCGCGGCGACGCTGCATCGCCCCGAGCTGCTGTTGCTCGATGAACCGACCAGCGCGGTCGATCCCAGGAGCCGGCGCGATTTCTGGGAGAGCCTGTTCGTGCTGGTCGGCCGCGGCACGACCATCCTGGTGTCGACTCACTACATGGACGAGGCCGAGCGCTGCCACCGCCTCGCCATCCTCGATCAGGGCCGCCTGGTGGCGGAGGGCGTGCCGAAGGAGCTGATGGCCGGCATCCCGGCCATCGTGGTCGAGATCGAGGCGGACGAGGTCGTCGACGCGCGTGAGGCACTGCAGCAGGACGCAGCCGTCAAGAGCATCGCGCAGCTCGGCACGCGGCTGCATGCGCTCCTCGATCCGCAGACGACGGATGCGGCGGCGCGGGTCCGCGGGCGTCTCGAGGCGGCCGGCGTCGATGCGCAGGTCGCGATCGTGCACGCGAGTCTCGAGGACGTGTTCGTCGCCGCCACGGGTTTCAGCCGCGACGCGCAACCCGCGGCGGCGGAGGCGTGAGGCGATGTTCGGCCGGATCCTCGCGGTGATGCTCAAGGAGCTGCGGCAGCTCTCGCGCGACCGGCTGACCTTCGGGATGATCGTCGGCATCCCGCTCATGCAGATGCTGCTCTTCGGCTATGCGATCAACTTCGACGTACGCGGGATACGCGCGGCGGTGGTGGACGAGGCGGACACCAGCCATTCGCGGGCGCTCATCGCCGATCTGGGCGCGACCGGCGTGGTGCGCTTCCTCGTGCCGTCCGCGAGCGTGGGCGAGCTGCGGCGGCGCCTGAATGCGGGCGAGATCAGCGTCGGCGTCTACATCCCGGCAGACTTCGAGCGACGCCGATTGCAGACCGACCGCGCAGCCGTACAGCTGCTCGTCGACGGCAGCGAGCCGATGATCGACAGCGTCGCCCGCGGGCTTGCCGCCGTGCCGCTGCCGCAACGCCATGGCACGGTCGCGCCGCGGGCAAGCCCGTTCGAGATCCGCACCGAGTACAACCCCGAGCGGCGCACGGCCGTGCAGATCGTGCCCGCGCTGATCGGGGTCATCCTCAACATGACCATGGTGATCTTCACGGCCTCGGCGATCGTGCGCGAGCGCGAGCGCGGCAACTTCGAGCTGTTGATCACGACGCCGATCCGCCCCGCCGAGCTGATGGCTGGCAAGCTGCTGCCCTACGTGTTGATCGGGCTGGTCCAGACGACGCTGGTGCTCGTGGTCGGCGCGCTGGCCTTCGACGTGCCGGTGAACGGCGGGCTCCTGCACCTCTACTCGGCGGCGGCCCTGTTCATCGCCGCGACGCTGACGCTGGGGCTCCTGATCTCGACCGTCACGAGGACGCAGTTCCAGGCCTTCCAGCTCGCCTTTTTCACGTTGCTGCCGTCGATCCTGCTGTCGGGGTTCGTGTTCCCCTTCGACGGCATGCCGAAACCCGCGCAGTGGATCGCGCAGGTGCTGCCGCTCACGCATTTCGTCGAGATGATCCGCGGCATCGTGCTGCGGGGCGCGCCGATCACCGACCTCGGGACGCAGGCGTTGAAGCTCTTTGTGTTCCTCACCGTCGCGCTCGTGATCGCGACGCTGCGGTTCCGCAAGCGGCTGGATTGAGCCCGTGGGCCGGCGACGGTCCCGCCGGCAGGTGTCCGGCCGGCGCGCGCCGCGGGGCCGCGGACGGCCAATAAGGGGTCACTTGTCGAGAACGTACGTCCCCGGCGCATCTGCGACCGGCTTGTAGCCTTCCTTCGCGGCGCCCATGGTCGGCGGCGGGACCATCTTCGTTGTCGAGTGCCACTTGAGCCACTCGGCCCAGACCGGCCACCACGAGCCCGGCGCGGGCTCGACGCGCTCGAGGAACCTGTCCGCCGACAGCAGACGCTTGCCTGATTTCGTGGTTCGCACCCGGTGCCGGCGTTTCGGGTGCTCGGGGCCGCTGATGATCCCGGCGTTGTGGCCGCCGCTCGTCAGGCAGAAGGTGTAGTCGGTCGAGCGGATGAGCTTGCCGATCTTGTACACGGACTTCCAGGGCGCGACGTGATCGGTCTCGGTGCCGACCACGAAGGCGGGAACGGTGATGTCCGCGAGGTCGATGTCCTCGCCCAGCGCCACGTAGCGTCCCTCGGCCAGGTCGTTGTTGAGGTAGAGCTGACGCAGGTAATCCGAATGCATGCGCCAGGCCATGCGCGTGCCGTCCGCGTTCCAGGCCATCAGGTCATTGAGACCGACGCGCTCGCCCTTGACGTAGGTCGAGATCGACGGCGACCAGAGCAGGTCGTAGGTGCGCAGCAGCTGGAAGGCGGCGCTCATCTGCTTGCTGTCGAGCACGCCCTGCTTCCACATCTGCGCCTCGAGCATCGCGAGCTGCGACGGGCTGATGAAGACGCCGAGCTCGCCGGGCTCGCTGAAATCGGTCTGGGCCGCGAACAGCGTCATGCTGGCGAGGCGCTCGTCGCCGCGCGCGGCGAGCGCCGCCGCCGCGATCGAGAGCAGCGTCCCGCCGATGCAGTAGCCGGTGGCGTGCACCTTGCGCTTCGGCACGACGGCATTCACGGCGTCCAGCGCCGCGAGCACGCCCTGCGACAGGTAGTCGTCCATCGCGAGGTCGCGGTCCTCGGCCTCCGGGTTCTTCCACGAGATCATGAACACCGTGTGGCCGAGCCCCGTGAGATAGCGCACCAGCGAGTTCTTCGGCGACAGGTCGAGGATGTAGTACTTCATGATCCACGCCGGCACGATCAGCACGGGCTCGGCGTGGACCTTGTCCGTCTGAGGCGAATACTGGATCAGCTCCATCAGCCGGTTGCGCAGGATCACCTTGCCCGGCGAGACCGCGACCTGCTCGCCGACCTGGAACTGCTCGACGCCCGGAGGTCCCTGGTGCCGGAAGGCGCGCGTCACGTCCTGCGCCATGTTCTTCGCCCCGCGCAGCAGATTGCGGCCATGCTCCTGCACGGTCTGCTCGATCAGCTTCGGATTGGTCGTCAGGTGGTTGTCCGGCGCGACGAGCTCGAGACCCTCACGCAGCGTGAATTCGACCCTGCCTTCGGCATCGGGATCGACACCCGGCACGTCCCTGACGGCCTCGCGCGCGACCCCCGCCACTGTCAGGAACGACTGCGCCAGCACGTTGAACGGAAACTTGCTCCATTCCGGGCCGCTGAAGCGGTTGGCGTACGGCGTGCCTTCAGCGTCCGGTGTGCGCCCCTTGAAGGAGCTGCCCGCGAAGGTGGCCATGGCGACGGACTTCTGAAGGACCTCCCGCGCGAGCCGTGCCTGGCGGCCAGGCGAGGTCGCGAGACGCCCGAGCACGGTGAACCAGGCGCCGGCGAAGGCCTGCGGCGACAGGCCGCCGGTCAGGTTGGCCACCATCGCGAGCGCGCGCCGGGTCGTATCGTCGGTGCCCCCGGCTCCTGCGCGCGCCTCATTCGGTCTCGTCTTCTCGGACGCCTTGGCCGCAGGCTGCTGCATGGTCGTTTCCCGTCCTTTCGCACTGCAAAATGAGGTCTGAGTATAGCGGCGACTCCTGTTTTCACATCACAGCGTCTTCAGGTCGACGCTCGGATCCGCAAGCCTCGCAGGGTCGGGACGCCGCCGCTCGGCGATCAGCTTGCGACCGTTCATGAAGTCCCTGGGACTGTTGACGGCGTCGACCGCGATCACCTCGCCGGCGAGCAGGTAATAGATCGCGAAGTGGCCGGACGCGGGGTCGCCGCGCACCACGATCTGGTCGTGCCCCTGCGACAGGCCTGCGATCTGCAGCTTGATGTCGTACTGGTCCGACCAGAACCAGGGCACGTGGTCGTGGCGCGCGTCCTTGCCGCAGATGCTCGCCGCCGCGGCCCGGCCCTGCTCGACGGCGTTGTCGACCGATTCGAGACGTACCCGGCGCCCGTAGTGCACGCTCGGGTGATTCGTGCAGTCCCCGGCGGCGTAGATGTTCGGGTCAGACGTGCGGCAGTACTCGTCCACCCAGATGCCGTTGTCGCACTTGAGGCCGGCCGCCGCAGCGAGTGTCACGTCCGGGGCGATGCCGACGCCGACGACGACCAGGTCTGCGGCGAACTCGCGTTCGCCGCAGACGACGGCGCGCACGCGCGTATCGCCGGAAAACCCGGATACCGCGACGTTGCAATGGATCCGCACGCCCTCGCGTTCGTGCCGCGCGCGATAGAACTCGGACAGCGGCCCGCAAACCACGCGCTGCATCGGACGGTCCGCCATCTCGAGCACGGTGACGTCGAGCCCGAGCTGGCGCACGGAGGCGGCGGCCTCGAGCCCGATGTAGCCCGCGCCGACGACGACCAGGTTGCGCGCACCGTTCATCCCCGCCCGGATGGCGTCGACGTCGGCGACGGTGCGCAGGTAGTGGATCCCCTCCAGGTTCTCGCCGGGCACCTCGAGCCGCCGTGCACGGCTGCCGACGCAGAGCAGGAGCTTGTCCCAGGCCAGTTCGCCGCCGTCGGAGAGGCGCACGCGCTGTGCGGCGCGGTCGATCGCCGTGACGCGCACGCCCAGGCGTGTCGTGATCCCGCCCTGCTGGTAGAACTGCGCGCTGCGCAGCTGCAGGCGCTCGCGCGCGAGCTCGCCGGTCAGGTACTTCTTCGACAGCGGCGGACGGTTGTACGGAAGGTCCGGTTCGTCGCCGACCAGGACGACGGGGCCCGCGTGGCCCTCGCGGTGCAGCGTGTCGAGGGCCTGGACGGCAGCGTGGCTCCCGCCGACGACCACGATGTTGCCTGTCATTCGGCTCCTTTGAGGCTCAACCGTGGGCGGATCCCGGCAGGCTGACCACGCGCTTTATATACGGCCCCTTGTCGTCGAGGAAGAAGTCGAGCGCGAGCGGCGCGCCCGGCTCGACCTGGTAACGGTCGAAATCGGTGACGCCCGCGGCAGCAAGCACCTCGTCGTCGATCAGGAACTGGCCGGTCAGCTCGCGGCTGGCGCGCGTGAGAATCGCGTAGGCGGCATCGGCCACGATCTCGGGCTTGCGGCAGAACCGGAGCATCTCCTGGCTCCCGATCGCGAACTCGATCGCCGCGGTGGCGATGGCGGTGCGTGGCCAAAGGGCGTTGACCGCGATGCCGTCCGCGGCGAACTCGCGTGCCATGCCCAGCACGCACAGGCTCATGCCGTACTTCGCCATCGTGTACGCCACGTGCGGTGCGAACCACCGTGCGTCCAGGTTGAGCGGCGGCGACAGGTTGAGGATGTGCGGGTTCGTAGACCGCTTGAGGTGCGGCAGGCAGGCCTGGCTGCACACGAAGGTGCCCCGCGCATTGACCGTCATCATTCGGTCGTAGATCCGCACCGGCGTCTCGAGCGTGCCCGTCAGGCTGATCGCGCTCGCATTGTTGACGAGGATGTCGATGCCGCCGAACGTGGCGGCGGCCTTCTCGACCGCGGTGGCGACGGCGGCCTCGTCGCGGACGTCGAGCGTGAGCGGCAGCGGGCGACCCCCGGCCTCCTCGATCGCGCGTGCCGCGGTGTGGATGGTCCCCGGCAGCTTCGGGTGCGGCTCGGCCGTCTTGGCCGCCACGACGACGTTCGCGCCGTCGCGGGCAGCACGGAGCGCTATCGCGAGCCCAATGCCCCGGCTCGCGCCGGTGATGAAGAGCGTGCGGTTGGCCAGTGACATCGATTTCCCCCCATCCTGGCCTGCGGCGGCCTTGTGGCATCATGCCGCGAGATCGCAGCCTGCGCAGCCTGATGCGGGCGGGCCTGTTGGTGGATATCCTTGCAGCCGCGGTGGTGGTAGCCGTCGCGGCGGTCGCCACACTGTGGCTGGGGTAGCGAACACCGGCGCGCACCAGCGACGGGCACGCCGGCTGGACGGACGCCCCAGGCTGGTGCGGAAGAGACAAGATTCAGGGCAAGGCGTGTCGCGGTCGACGCGGCACGGATTCTGCATAGGAGTGTGGGCGATTCCGGCCGGCCAGGACGGGCGGATCGGCCCCGTTCGCCGCGAGCGGTGATACCGACTCGGGCCGCCGGGCAGTCGGATACTCGAGGAGCCAGTGCGCCATGAAGCTGATCAGCGCAATCATCAAGCCCTTCAAGCTGGACGACGTCCGTGCCGCACTGTCGGAGATCGGCGTGTCCGGCATGACGGTGACGGAAGTGAAGGGCTTCGGCCGCCAACGCGGCCACACGGAACTCTACCGCGGGGCCGAATACGTCGTGGATTTCGTGCCGAAGACCCGCATCGAGGTCGCAGTCCAGGACGGGCTGGTCGACCAGGTGGTCGAGGCCATCGTCGGCGCCGCACGCACCGGCAAGGTGGGTGACGGCAAGATCTTCATCTCCGACCTGGAACGCGCGATCCGCATCCGCACGGGCGAGGCCGACGACCAGGCGCTCTGAGGCGCCACGCACGGTTCGGGCGACGCGCGCGGCCGCTCCGGCTGCGCGCGTGGCAGAATCGATCGCGTGGAAGAGGCACTGAAAGCGGCGGTCGCCAAGCTCGAGCTCGGGCGCAATGCGCGCCATGTGTTCCTATGCGTCGGCGGCAGCTGCGCGTCCCCTGAACAGGGTCTCGCGAGCTGGGAATACCTGAAGACGCGGATGCGCGAGCTGCGCGCGGAGGGGCAGCTCGGCGGCCTGCTGCGCACGAAGGCCGACTGCCTGCGCATCTGCACGGGCGGGCCGATCGTGGTCGTCTATCCCGAGGGTATCTGGTACCGGGAGGGCACGCCCGAGAACCTCGAGCGCATCATCCTGCAGCACCTGATCGGTGGTGAGCCGGTGGCCGATCTCGTCATCGCCGATGCGCCGCTCACGGCGGGCAGCCTGGGGTGACGCGCCCGGGCGGGACGATGCCTCACGCGATCCGCATCCACGAGCGTGGCGGCCCGGAAGTCCTGCGCTTGGAGGAAGTCGATCCGGGCACGCCGGACCGCGGCGAGGTGCTGATCCGGCAGACGGCGGTCGGGCTCAATTTCATCGACGTCTATGAGCGCACGGGGCTCTACCAGGGCGCGCTGCCGTCCGGGCTCGGGCGCGAGGCCGCGGGCGTGGTGGAGCACGTCGGGCCCGGCGTGCGGAGCCTGCGGATCGGCGACCGCGTGGCCTACGCCTACGCAAAGCCCGGTGCCTATGCGCAGTACCGCGTCATGCCCGCCGCGCGACTCGTCCGGATCCCCGAAGGCGTAAGCGACCGGCTGGCGGCCGCCTCGGTGCTCAAGGGAATGACCGCGCAGTTCCTGCTCAGGCGTACCTGGCGGGTCAAGCGGGGCGATGTCGTCGTGATCCACGCCGCGGCGGGCGGCGTGGGCCTGATCGCCGTGCAATGGGCGGTGAGCCTGGGCGCGACGGTGATCGGCGTGGTCGGCAGCGAAGCGAAGGCCGCGATCGTGCGCGAGCACGGTTGCGAGCGCGTGCTGGTGCTGGGTACGGACGAGCTCGCGCCGCGCGTACGCGAGCTCTCCGGCGGCGCAGGCGCGCATGTCGTGTACGACTCGGTCGGCAAGGACACCTTCACGGCCTCGCTCGATTGCCTGCGGCCGCGCGGATTGATGGTGAGTTACGGCAATTCCTCGGGTGCGGTGCCGCCGATCGCGCCACTGGAGCTCGCGCGGCGCGGATCGCTGTTCCTGACGCGACCGCTGCTGTTCGATTACATCGCCCGGCGAGCGGAGCTCGAATCTGCGGCGCGCGAGTTGTTCGAGGTGATCGGCCGCGGGACCGTGCGGATCGAGGTCGGACAGACCTATCCGCTGCAGGATGTTGCGCGGGCGCATCACGACCTGGAGGCGCGGCGGACTGTCGGGTCCACGGTGCTGCTTCCGTAAGGTGTTGTTCCCGTAGGAGGGCGGCGCCTGAGGTCGTAGGAATGCGACGTGCGACATTGGACCCGGGCCCGGGTTCGCTATCCTGCGCGCATGGGCCTGGGAGCACGGACTGCGCGTCGGCTTCGGCCGTTGATCGGGGCTCTGGCGACCTCCGGCGCCGGCTTTGTCGCCGGCGCTCGCCTGCGCAGACTCGACACCCGACGTGACGTTGCCCCGTCCGCAGGAGGAGTCCGCGGAAGCGCTGCCCTCACCCGAGGCGCTGGAGTCCCAGGGCGCCGTGATCGGCGAGATCCGGATCGTGGTGGGCGACGTCTTCGATACACGCATCCCGGGCGAGCGCGGCTGGCTGTATCGCACGGCCAACAAGCTGCACGTCGAGACGCGCGAGGAGACGATCCGCGACCAGCTGCTCTTCAAGCCCGGGGAGCCGTATCGGCAGCGGCTCATCGAGGAAACCGAGCGGCTGCTGCGCGCCAACGACTATCTCTACAGCGCGAACATCGTGCCCACGAAGGTAAGCGACGGCGTCGTCGATCTCGAGGTGCACACCCGTGACGTCTGGACGCTCAATCCCGGGTTCAGCTACAGCCGCGCCGGCGGCGAGAACGAGGTCGGCGCGCAGATCGAGGAGAAGAACCTGTTCGGCACGGGCCAGCAGCTGGGCATCGCCTGGGGCGACGACGTCGACCGCGAGGCTGTCCAGATCAATTTCTACGACCCGCATTTCGGCGACGGCTACACCAAGCTCGGCGTGATGTATGCGGACGCGAGCGACGGCGAGACGAGCGCGTTCCGCCTCGAGCGGCCGTTCTATTCGCTCGACACCCGTCGCGCGGGCGGGGTCACGCTGTTCGACGGCCAGCTGAACCAGCCGCGCTACGTGCTGGGGGACGAGATCGGCGAGTTCGAGCACCAGCAGGAACACCACCAGCTGCAGTTCGGAATATCAGGCGGCCTGCAGGGGCGTTGGGTACGCCGCTGGACCGCCGGCGTGACCTACGAGCGCGACCGCTTCGCGCTCCTGCCCGGGGTCGATCCGGGCGGAGCGCTACCCGAGGACCGCGAACTTCTCTATCCGTGGATCGGCGTCGAGCTCGTCGAGAACAGCTTCGAGGAACGCAGCAACCAGGACCAGATCCGGCGCACCGAGGACGTGCTGGTCGGTCTTCGCACAGGGGCACGCCTGGGGTATGCCTCGGAGTCGCTGGGATCGGACCGAAACGCCTGGATCGCCCAGCTCTGGGCCCAGAACGGCGTCGACCTGCGGCCCGGCCATTCGCTGTTCGGGCTGATCTCGGCGTCCGGGCGGCTCGAGGACGGGTCGCTCGAGAACGGCATCGCGGAGGCCGAGGCGCGCTACTACTGGCAGACCACCGAACGCACCAAGTTCTTCGTCGATGTGGCGGGTGCGGTGGCCCGCGACCTCGATGCCGAGCACCAGCTGCTGCTGGGCGGTGACAACGGCTTGCGGGGCTATCCGCTCCGCTACCAGGCCGGCACTTCACGCGCGCTGCTGACACTCGAGCAGCGTTACTACACGGACTGGTACCCGTTTCATCTTTTCTACGTCGCCGCGGCGGCCTTCTTCGACGTCGGGCGCACCTGGGGCACCGACGTCACCGGGGCCGAGAGCGCAGGCTGGCTACGCGACGTGGGCATCGGCCTGCGCCTGGGCTCGAGCCGCTCATCCTTCGGCAACGTCATCCACATCGACCTTGCGTTTCCCCTTGACGGGGCTGAAGGCGACGAGGACATCGACGACGTGCAGCTACTGGTGCGGACCAAGGCCCGCTTCTAGGCGGGCTCCGTCATGTGCCGTGTGATGCGTCGTGGCGAGCCACGGTCCGGCGATCGTCACGATGGCGCTCGCGAGCAGCAGGACACCGGCGGTGCGTCGCGCGGCGGGACGCGCCGCAAGGGCTGCGACGCGACCCGCGCCCAGCGAGGTCGCGAGCATTGCCGGGACGGTGCCCAGGCCGAACGCCGCCATCGTCAGCGCGCCGCGCCCTGGGTCCGCCTGCAGCGTCGCGATCACGAGCACGGTGTAGACGAAACCGCACGGCATCCACCCCCAGACCATTCCGAATCCGAGCGCGCGCGGCACGGTCGCCACAGGCAGCAGCCGGCGCCCGAGCGGCGCAAGCCTGGCCCAGAGTCGGCCTCCGATGCGCAGCCCCGGATCGCGCACGCCGCCGAAGGCGACCAGCGCGCCGAGCAGCATGGCCGCCGCCGACAGCACGCGCAGCGTGCGCCGCACCGCGTCGACGTCGAGCACGGCGATCAGCCCGCCGAGCAGCCCGCCGAACAGCAGGCCGGCGAGCGAGTACGATGCAATGCGTCCCAGCTGGTAGGCGGCGACGAGTGCTGCCCGCGGGCGGCCGGCGGCATCCTTCGCCGTCGCGACCCCGAGGGCCGCCGTGATCCCGCCACACATCGCCAGGCAGTGGCCGCTCGCGCTGAGGCCGAGCAACAGCGCTGCGCCGAAAGTGAGTGTCGCGTTCACCGGTCGGACTCGTCGGGTTTCGAATCGTCCAGCGGTATGAGCCCCGGGGTGTCGAGGTCGTCGAACTGATCGTGGTCAACTGCCCAGAAAAAGGCCCAGACCGCGCCCACCAAGAGCGCGAGGGACAACGGGATCATCACCAGGAGCGCGTTCACGTCGCACCGGCCGGTCGGGGCGCGTCGGCGGCACACGGGCCGGGTCGTAGCGCCACTTCGCGCATGCGACCGATCCGCAGTGAGTTCAGCACGACGGCGATCGAGCTCACCGACATGCCGGCCGCCGCCAGCCACGGGTGCACCAGACCGAGTGCCGCCAGCGGCATCGCGGCGAGGTTGTAGACGAGCGCCCAGCGATGGTTCTGACGCAGCGTCGCGAGCGTCTCGCGCGCGAGCGCACGCGCCGGCGCGAGCGCCTCGAGGCGCTCGCCGGCCAGCACGACGTCGCTCGCCGCCTGGGCGAGTTCCGCGCCGCCGGCGAGCGCAACTGCCACGTCCGCCCCGGCGAGCACCGGCGCGTCGTTGACTCCGTCGCCCACGGCGATCACGCGCGCGCCTCCGGCGCGAAGGGCGGCGAGCCAGGCAAGCTTGTCGGCCGGCAACTGCCGCGCGCGCCATTCGCGGACGCCGAGCTGCCCGGCGACGGCTTCGACCTTGCGAGCCGCATCACCGCTCGAGATCAGCACGGTGAGGCCCTGCGACCGGAGGGCGTCGATCGCGGCGCGCGCACCTGGCCGAAGCCGCTCCTCCAGCCGGAACACCGCGAGCGCACCCGCGTCGTCGGCCAGGACGACCACATCGTCGTGGTCCAGCGGGACGACACGTCCGGCGAGAGCGAAATCCGGGCGGCCGAGCCGCAATCGGCGCGTGCCGACCATGGCGTCGATGCCACGTCCCGCATGGATGCGGGTATCGACGGCGGCGCCGGCGTCGTGGTCGGTGCACGCGGCAGCGATCGCACGCGCAGCTGGATGACGGCTTTCGCGCGCGAGTGACGCGGCCAGGGCGAGTGCGGCGTCGGACGACAGCCCGGGGCGCGTCTCGATGCCGGCGAGCGCGAGCATGGGCTCCGTCAGGGTGCCGGTCTTGTCGAACACCACGTGCGTCGCCCCGGCCAGCTCCTCGATCGCGTCCGGCCGGACGACGAGCACTCCGCGGCCTGCCAGCACCGCGAGCGCGCGAGTCAATGCCGCCGGAACAGCCAGCGCGAAGGCGCAGGGACAGGACACGACCAGCACCGCGAGCGCGGCGGTGAAGGCGCGTGAGGGATCGACGAGGCTCCACGCTGCGATCGTCACCGCGGTCAGCGCGAGCACTCGCGCGACGAAGCGTGTGGCAGCGCGCTCGCCGGCGCGCGCCAACTGCGGGCGCTCAGCCTGCGCCCGGTCGACGAGGGCAGCGACGCCCGCGAGCGTCGTGTCGGCGCCGACGCGATCGACGCGCAGCTCCGCGGGCCCGTCCTCGACCACGCTCCCGGCGATCAGGCGGTCGCCGCGCGACCGCGTTACGGATGCCGATTCGCCAGTGAGGAGCGCCTCGTTGACCCGGCAGCTGGTACCGTCGAGGACGCCGTCGGCCGGTACCACACCGCCTTCCGCGACATGGACCCGGTCGCCCACCGCGAGCTCGTGCAGCCCGACACGCTCCAGCGTGCCATCTTCGCGCCGGCGTTCGGCGTAGGGAGGCGCCAGCCGGGCGAGCGCGTCGGTCAGCTCGCCGGCCCGATGCCGCGCCCGCATCTCGAGATAACGGCCGGCGAGGAGAAGGAATACGAACATCGACACCGAGTCGAAGTAAACGTGACCGCCGCCCCGCAGTGCCTCGACGAGGCTCGCCGCGTAGATCGCCGCGATCGCGATTGCAACCGGCACGTCCATCCCGAGGCGTCGCGACTCGAGCGAGCGCATCGCGCCCGCGAAGAACGGCCGCGCCGAATAGAACACCACCGGCGTGGCGACGACGAAGCCCAGCCAGCGGAAGACACTGCGCGTGACCTCGTCGAGCGGATCGACGGCTCCCAGGTACAGCACCGCGGCGAACATCATCGCCTGCATCGCACCGAAGCCGGCCACGAGCAGCCGCTTCAGCGAGACCCGGGATTCATTCCGGCGTGCGTCGTCGAGCGCCCGGGCATCGAGCGGTCGCGCGCGATAGCCCGCGCGCGACAGCGCGTCGAGCACCTGCGGCAGCGTCGTCTCGCCGACGCGCCAGACCACGCGCGCGCGGCGTGCGGCTGCGTTGACCGATGCGCCGGCGACGCCTGGCAACGCGCCGAGTGCACGCTCGATCAGCCAGGTGCAACCGGTGCAGGAGAGCCCCTCGACCAGCAACATCGTCTCGCATCGCCCGCCGGGCAGCTCGCGGACGACGTGGCGGGCGATCTCCGGCTGCTGCCATGCGTCGAGGCGGAGATCCTCGACGCGCGGCTTCGGCGCCGGCGCGGTGCGCAGCCGGTAGTAATCGCCGAGACCAAGCTGGCTGATCCATTCGGCCGCGGCACGGCAGCCCGCACAGCAGACCGGTCGAGACACGTCTCCGACGCGCGCATGGATGACGGGCGACCCGGGCAGCGGCTCGCCGCAGTGCCAGCAGGCGTCGTCCGCGATCTTCATTCGGCCGGTTCCGGGGCCGCGGGCGGCCCGGTGTCGACGGCGCGCGCCACCGGCGCCTTCAACACACTGGCGCTCGCGGCCGGCAAGGACTCGTCGGGAAAGCGCTCCGCCACGACGATCGTGACCGCAATCGCGGCAAGCGAGGCGAACAGGATCAACGCGGCCAGCCAGGCGACAGGCTGGTGGTACCAGCGAGCGCCGCCGGGCGCCGCCTCAGTGTGTGGCACCGGTTTCACGTTGCCCGGCCGCGTACACCCAGGCCGCGATGGCCCGCGCGCGGTCCTCGCCCAGCCGCTCGCGCCAGGCCGGCATCCAGGCGTTGCGGCCGTCGCGTATGGTCTCCGTCATGCGGTTGAAGTCGCGGCCATAGAGCCAGACATCGTCAGTCAGGTCCGGTGCGCCGAGCGCCTGGTTGCCCTGACCGTCGACGCCGTGACAGGCGACGCACAGCGACTCGTACCGGATCTTGCCCGCGGCGACCCAGTCCGGGGGCGCCTGGTAGCCATTGAGTGTCAGGACATAGGCTGCGGCTTCGTTTGCGCCCTGGTGCCCGAGCACGCCGCCCAGTGCGGGCATCACGCCTCGTCTGCCGTCCAGGATGCTGGTGAGGATCGCCTCGGCGTCGTTGCCGTAGAGCGAGTTCCCGTCGACCAGGTTCGGTGCCCCCAGGACCTGGTTGCCCCGCCCATCGCGGCCGTGGCAGGCGGAACAGTTGTCCTCGTAGAGCACACCGCCGATCGACGTGACGCTTCCGTCCCTTGCGAGCGTTTCGACCGGCACGCCGCGGATGCGCGCAAGCGTCGCATCGAGGTGCAGCGCGTTGGCGGCGGTATCGCGCTCGAGCTTGCCGGCCGACGTCCAGCCCAGGAGCCCCGGGAAGCCGCCAAAGCCCGGGAACAGCACGAAAAACGCCAGGCCCCAGAGAAGCAGCGCCGCGGAGACGAGCACCCACCAGGTCGGGAGGCTGCGCACGCCCTCGCGCAGCACTCCGTGCGCCCAGACGTGGCCGGTCGTCCCGTCGGGCTGGGTCGGGACCTTGATGCGCCGCCCCCACAGGAACAGGTAGAGCACGACACCCAGGTTCAGCGTCAGCAGGACCATCACCCATGCCGACCAGAACCTGCTCATCGCGGCCGGTCCTCATGGTTCGCGCCGGCCGCGTCGTCGTCGTTCATCGGCAGACGCGCCATCGCATCGAACTTCCGCCGGTGACGCGGCCGCCAGGCCCAGACCCAGATACCGATGAAGACCACCAGCAGTACCACCGTGATCGCGCCTGCGATCTGGCCCCAGGCCGGATTCATCGCCCGCCTCCCGCGCCGTTCGCGGCGGGGCGGGCGGCCCCGCCTGCGCCCAGGCCCTGCAGGTAGGCGACGAGCGCGTCGAGCTCGGTCTTGCCCTCGACCGCGTCCGATGCGTCCTCGATGTCGCGGTCGGTATATGGGTCGCCGAGGCGGCGCAGAGCGCGCATCCGCGCCTGGATGTCGTCGTCGTCGAGCTCGCGCTCCGCGAGCCACGGATAGTTCGGCATGTTCGATTCGGGCACGAGGTCGCGCGGCCGCGAGCAGATGCAGCCGATGCCACTCGTCCGAGTACTTGCCGCCGACCCGCGCCAGGTCCGGACCGGTGCGCTTCGAACCCCACTGGAAGGGACGGTCGTAGACCGATTCGGCGACGGTCGAGTACGGGCCGTACCGCTCCACCTCGAAACGCAGCGTGCGGATCATCTGCGAGTGACACTGGTAACAGGCCTCGCGCACGTAGACGTCCCGGCCGGCCAGCCGCAGCGCATCGTAGGGCCGGACGCCGAGCGCCGGCTTGACGGCATGTGCCTGGACGAACAGCGGCGTGAGCTCGGCCAGGCCGCCGATCGCGACCATCACCGCGATCAGTACGCCGAGCTTGCCGGCGTGCCTCTCGATCGCCTCGAAATGCTCGTAACGCAGTGCCACGGCGGGTTCCTAGCGCGTCGCCGGCAGGGGCGCCGGTACCTGCAGCGGCTCGGGTTCCGGGATCGGCACGATGATCGGCTTGATCAGGCGCTCACGGGCGTCGGACGCCGTGTGCCAGAGGTTCCAGGCCATCACGACCATGCCGCTCAACACCAGCACGCCGCCCAGGAAACGAACGACGTAGTAGGGCTGGGTCGCGATCAGGCCGGCGAGGAAGCCGTGCGCGAGCGTGCCGTCGGGATTCGTGGCGCGCCACATCACGCCCTGGGTGATGCCAGCGGCCCACATCGAGCTGGTGTATAGCGCGAGCCCGGCGACGTGCAGCCAGAAGTGCAGCTCCATCCCGCGCTTCGAATGCATCGCCGGGCGGCCGAGCGCCCGGGGCGCCATCGCGTACAGCGAGCCGATCGTGATCATCGCCACCCAGCCGATCGCCCCGGAATGCACGTGCGCGATCGTCCAGTCCGTGTAGTGCGACAACGAGTTGACGGACTTGATCGCGAGCGTCGAGCCCTCGATGGTTGACGCGGCGTAGAACACCAGCGCCAGCACCATGAACTTGACGACCGGGTCCGTCCGCAGCTTGTCCCAGGAGCCGCTGAAGGTCAGCAGGCCGTTGGCAGCCGAGCCCAGGCTCGGCATCAGCAGGATCACCGAGAACGCCATGCCGACCGACTGCACCCAGTCAGGCAGCGCACTGTAGAGCAGGTGATGCGGCCCCGCCCACATGTATATGGAGATCAGCGCCCAGAAATTGACGATGGAGAATCGATAGCTCCACAGCGGCTGCTGAGCCTGGCGCGGCACGAAGTAGTACATCATTCCGAGGAAGCCGGCGGTGAGGAAGAACGCCACCGCGTTGTGCCCGTACCACCATTGCACCATCGCATCGACCGCGCCGGAGTAGATCACGTAGGACTTGAAGGGCGAGACCGGCAGCGCGATGTTGTTGACCACGTGCAGCAGCGCGACCGCGATGATGAACGCGCCGTAATACCAGTTCGCGACATAGATGTGCCGGATGCGCCGTCGGGCGAGGGTCGCGAAGAAAACCACGCCGAACGAAACCCAGACTACGGCGATGAGCAGGTCGATGAACCATTCCGGCTCCGCATACTCCTTGCTCTGGGTGATGCCGAAGGGCATCGTCGCCATCGCGAGGAGGCAGGCGACTTGCCAGCCCCAGAGCGTGAAGTGCGCCAGCTTCTCGAGCGCGAGCCGCGTGTGTCCCGTGCGCTGCACGACGTAGTAACAGGTGCCCATCAGCGCCGATCCGCCAAACCCGAAGATCACGCCGAAGGTGTGGTTCGAGCGAATACGGCTGAATGTCAGCCATGAGATGTCGAAATTGAGCGCCGGCCATGCCAGCTGCGCGGCCGCGAGCACGCCGATCGCCATCCCGACCACGCCCCACACGGCGGCGCCCATCAGGAACAGCCGCACGACGTAGTCGTTGTAGGTTTCCGCTTCCTGCACGAGGCTCGCTGCCGAACCGGTGTGAATGCTCGCGCGGTCGAGCCGCGCATGCCTTGGACTGCGACAAGGGACTTCAGTCCCGGCGCCGCTACGGTGTCAGCATCGGCGTTGCCCTGTCAATACGGGAGGAAATGGGGACATTCTCCATTTCCCTCAATGCGGTGATCCGGTTAGCCCCGGGCGGCCGGGAAATGGAGAATGTCCCCATTTCCCCGCGCGCGGCGGATTCGGTCTATCGCCAGAGCGCCGTGCTTGCGAGCTCCGCGCCTTCGACCAGCGAGCGCAGCTTCAGGTAGGCGATGTCCGGATCCACGGGCCCGAAGCCGGCGAAGGTGCTGAATCCGCAGTCGCTGCCGGCCAGCACGCGCTCGCGGCCGACCAGGTCCGCGTAGCGGCAGATCCGCTCGGCGACCAGCCGCGGATGCTCGACGTAGTTCGACGTGGAGCCGATCACGCCGGGAATGAGCAGCTTGTCGTCGGGAACCTGATGGTCCCGGAACACCGTCCACTCGTGCGCGTGCCGGGGATTGGCGCCCTCGAACAGCAGCCCCTGCGGCTTTGCCTTGACGATGACCGGCCACAGCAGCTCCATCGGCACGTCATGGTGGTGCGGGCCTTCGTAGTTGCCCCAGCAGACGTGCATCCGTGCGCGCTCCGCCGGCACGTTGCGCAGCGCCGCATTGATCACCTCGATGTGGACCGCCGCCAGACTGAGGAACTCGTCCACGGTGCGGTGGCGGTACATGGTATGGCGGCCCATCGCGAGATCGGGCGCGTCGATCTGCAGCAGGATTCCCGAGGCGACGATCGCCTCGTACTCATGGCGCATGGCCTCCGCGACCGCTTCGAGGTACGCGTCCTGCGAAGGATAGTGATCGTTCGGCTGGAAGAGCGCGATCACGCCCGGCGAGGCAGCGTTCATGAACGCCTCGGCAGGGCGGGCGGCCGTCGCGGCCGCCTGCAGGTTCGCGATGTCCGTCCTCACGGGATCGAGGCTCTTGACGCGTATCTCGCCCACGCAGCGCGGACGCCGGTACTTTGCCGTGGCGCCGGTGTCCGCGAGCTTCTTGAGCAGCCGCGGAAACTCCACCAGGTCCTGGCCCGGTTCGCGCTGCGTATCGCCGTCGAAGCCGGTGACGCGATCCTTGATGTAGGTCGCGTAGCTGATCTTGCTCATCTCGCCGTCGCTGACGACGTCGATGCCGACCTCGACCTGCCGGCGCACGACGTCGGCGACGGCGTCCCGGATCGTCCGTCCGGCCGCGGCGGCATCGGTGACAGTGCCCTGCTCGCGACCGAACAGCACGTCGGTCACGGCCTGCGAGCGCGGCAGGCTGCCGACGTGCGTCGTCAGGATCCGGTCGACGCTCGAGCGCACCGGGCTGTCCTAGCGATACGTGTTGTTCGAGGTGTGGTTCCCGGCGAGCCAGCGCTTGAGCTCGGCATGCGCCCGCGTGCGCTGCCCCGCATTTATCTTCGCCACATCGGGGTGATCGCAGGTGAACTCGACGATCATCCCGTTGGGATCGGTCGCATACACCGACCGGCAGTAGCCATGCTCGAGCACGAAGGACTGCGGCTCCTTGTATCCCGCGTCCTTGAGGCGCCGCTCGATGCCGTCCTGCGTCTCCTTGTCCACGTGCAGCGCGATGTGGTGGAACGGCGTGAACGGCATCTTCGGCCCGAACTGCTCCTGGTCCCCCGGATTCGCGAACTGGAAGAACGCCAGCGCCCCGCCATCGGCCAGCCCGAAGAAGCAGTGGCAGTAGGTCCGCTCCGCGCCGAACAGCATGTCCTTCTCGCACCAGGTGGCGAGCAGGGGCAGGCCGATGACCTCCTCGTAGAACTTACGTGTCGCCTCGAGATCCCGCGAGACGTACGCGGTGTGATGCAGCCGCGTGGGCAGTCGTGCTGAAGTCGCCATCTCTCGATCCTCCGTCGCGCGCAGCCTAGAAGCGGTAGGTGAGGTCGATGCCCCAGACCTGCGGCTGCGCCTTGAACACGAAATTGTTGGTGTAGCCGGGGCTCGGGAAGAACTGCGGCCCGGGCGACCACTCCGTATTGTAGTCCTCGTCGGTCAGGTTCCTCGACCACGCGACCAGCGACCAGCTGTCCGTCTCGATCCCGGCGCGCAGGTTGAGCAGGTCGACGGTGTCCCGCTCCGTGAAGTTGTCGGGGTAAAACCAGGTCGGGCCGATGATCTGGTAATCCGGCCGGATGAAGAAGTCCCAGTCGGAACCGCCGAGCGGTACCCGCCAGAGCGCACCCACGTTGATCGTGTACTCGGAGACGAGCGGCGCCTGGTTGCCCACGTCCGAAGGCAACCCCGTGCCGTCCGTGCGGTGCTCCTCCTTGATCTCGCTGTCGGTGTAGCCGCCGCGCAGGTACACCTCGAGCCCGTCGGTGACCTGGGCCTGCAGCTCGGCCTCTAGCCCGAAGTACTCGACCTTGTCGAGGTTGCCCAGGTTCTGCGTGCTCGTGTTCGGGTCGAAGACGAAGAAGTACGAGCCCTTGGCCTCGGTGTAGAAGACAGTGGCGCTCGTGCTCACGCGGCTGTCCGCGAACTGCGCCTTCACGCCGGCCTCGAAGGTATCCGCCGTCTCCTGGTCGAACAGGTCGTCGATGCCGGGAATCGCAGGCACCGTCGAGCCGACGCCCGTCTGGTTGAAGCCGCCGCTGCGGAAGCCGCGGCTGTAGCTCAGGTAGGTCATGAGGTCGTCGTTGGGCTTGTAGCGCAGCGTCGCCTTGGGCTGCAGGTCGTCCCAGGTCTCCTCGCGCACCTGGCCCGTGAACGCGCAGGGGTCTGGCTGCGGGACGGTGGTGCAGCTGATCTGAGCCGGAAGAAATTGCTGCGGCGTCTCGGTCGTGTTCTCGCGCTCGTCACGGTCGTAGCGCAGCGCGACCGAGACTTCGACCTGGTCGGTCAGGTCGTAGCTCATCTCGCCGAACGCCGCCCAGGCCAGGTTGTCCTGCGAGTCGGCGAGATAGCTGACCTGCGGGTTGAACTGGGGCAGGGGCTGTGTCTTGACCTCGGGGACCACGCCGGTGCCGAAATCGAACACGTTGCCGGTCGAGATGAACCGGTCGGTCGCGATGGCGTAGGCGCCGAGAATCCAGCGGAAGCGCTGGTCGGCGGGCGACGTGTAGCGGATCTCCTGGCTCAGCGTCTCGACGTCCAGCCACTGGTGCTGCGCCTGGTCGACTCCGCAGAAGAAGAACGGGCAGTTGAACAGCGCCGACTCCGGGATCGGCAGAAAATCGAACTGGTCGCCGGTCAGGATCTCCTCCAGCTCGTCGTAGGCCGTGATCGAGGTGAGCGTGCCGCCGCCGAGGTCGAAGTCGAGCTTTAGCGAGGCCCCCGCCATATCGCGCTCGTTGTTGCCGCGGTTGTTGACCCGCACCGGGAGGCTGGTGTCGTTGACGTCTTCGACGATGTTGAAGTAGAGCGCCTGCGTGTCGACCTGCGACATGTAGACCCGCAGGTCGGCGGACATCGAGTCGTTCGGCTCCCAGAGCAGCTTCGCACGGCCGGAGAGGTCCTCGAAGGGGTCGGCTTCCTCGCCGAGGAACGGGTTGTCGATGTGCCCGTCGGTATCGAAATAGGAGCCCGAGATCTGGAACTTCCAGGTGTCGGAATCGCCGATCGGGCCGCCGACGCCGCCGCGCACGGCATAGCCCGGGCCCGACTCGTAGCCCGCCATCACGCTGCCCTCGATCTCGTCGCCTGGCTCGCGAGTCTCGATGATCACCGCGCCGCCGATGGCGTTGCGTCCGTAGAGGGCGCCCTGGGGGCCTTTCAGCACCTGGATCCTCTCGATGTCGAACAGCTCCTGGTTGAACTGCGAGGGATTGGCCATCAGCACGCCGTCGATCAGCACCGCCACCGAGGGCTCGCTGTTGCGCGCCTGGGAGATGCCGCGGACGACGATGAAGGACGTACCCTGGTTCTGGGTCTGCACCATCGTCATGTTGGGCGTGAGCGCGATGAAATCCTGCGGCCGCCGGATGCCGGCGGAGGCGATCTCCTCGTCGTTGAAGACATTGATCACGACCGGGACGTCGATCAGGGCCTCGTCGCGCTTGCGCGCGGTGACGAGGATCTCCTCGAGGCCCTCGGCTTCGAGTATCACTGGTTGCGCCTGCCCTTCGGATGCGGTGGGTGCCAGCGCCAGCAGAGCCGCAGCAGGTAGCCAGGTCGATTCGATGTGACGCATGGAAGTCCCCCTCAGGATTCGAACTGTTCGCGCGCGATCCGGGCGCCCTCGACCATCGCCCGCATCTTTCCGAACGCAACGTCGCGCGGCAGATACTTCATGCCGCAGTCAGGCGCGACGACGATATTCTCGGCCGCGACGTACGGCAGCGCGCGGCGGATGCGCGCAGCTACCGTCTCCGGCGTCTCGACCTTCGGGTCCGACAAGTCGATGACGCCGAGGATGATCTTCTTGCCCTCGAGCCGGGACAGGACGGCGCAATCGAGCTTGGACTGCGCGGTTTCGATCGATACCTGCGCGCAGCTGCAGTCGGCGAGCTCGGGGAGGAACGAGTAGCCCGCCGGCCGCTCGTGGATGATCGCGGCGTAGCCGAAGCAGATGTGCACCGCTGTCGTGCCGCGCACGTCTGCGAGCGCGCGGTTGAGCGCGCGCAGCCCGTATGCGCGTGCCTCTTCCGGGCGCGCCTGCATGTACGGCTCGTCGATCTGCACGATGTCCGCACCCGCGGCGAAGAGGTCCCGGATCTCCTCGTTGACCGCTTCCGCGTAGTCCATGGCTGCGAGCTCGCGGCTGCCGCCGTAATGCTCGACCTGCGCCTGCTGGGACATGGTGAACGGACCCGGCACGGTCATCTTCACGGTCCGCTCGGTGTGTCGCTTGAGGAACCGCAGGTCGTCGACTTCCACGGCGTGGCGGCGCTGGATCCGGCCGGTGACGCGGGGCACCGGGTTGGCATGGCCGCTACGATCGAGCGCCGTGCCTGGGTTGTCGACGTCGACGCCGTCGAGCGCGGTCGCGAAGCGGTTCGAGTAGCTCTCGCGACGGATCTCGCCGTCCGTGATGATGTCGAGCCCGGCTGCTTCCTGTGCGCGGATCGCGAGAACGGTCGCGTCGTCCTGCGCTTCGGCAAGGAGCGGCTCCGGAATTCGCCAGAGCTCGCGCGCCCGCACCCGCGGCGGAAACCGTTCCGCGAGACGCTTCCGATCGATCAGCCACTCGGGTTGCGGGTAGCTGCCGACGAGCGCGGTGGGGAACAGCATCTAGGCCTCCTCCGGCCACGGCTGGCCGCGCTCGAGCGCGGCGCGGATGGCCGGCCCGTGCTCGTCCAGCAGCGGCGCGGTTCGCACGGATGCGGCGCGCTCGCCGTCGAACTGGATCGGGGGACGCACGGCCGACCCGCCACCGTGCGCCGCCTGGACGGGGACGACGATGCCGAGGTGGCGTACCTGCGGATCGTCGACGACCTGGTCGATCGGGTTGATCGGCGCGAACGGCACGTCGTTGGCGCCGAGCCGCTCCGTCCAGTACGACAGCGGTTGCTCGGAGAAGAGCGCGTCGAGCTCCACGCCGAGCGCCGCGTAGTTCTCGATGCGCGCCAGGCGGGTGCTGAACCGTCGATCACCGGCCAGGCGCCCGGAGCCGATTGCGGCGATGAGGCCCTGCCAGAACTTTTCCAGCGACGAGAGGTGGACGGCGATCAGGCGGGCATCCGCGGTCCGCAGGATGTAGGCCTGGGCCAGGCGTGGCCTGTCGCTCGAGGTCGGCGTTTCACCGAGCGCGAAGAACGCCGCGAACGGCTCCACCGCGAAGTGGGTCATCGCCTCGAGCATGGAGACTTCCACGAGCCGCCCCGACCCGGTCCGGCTGCGCTCGAGCAGTGCGCCGAGGACGCCGTAGGCGGCGTAGATGCCCGTGATCGCGTCGGCGAGCGCGGGGCCGAGGAACCGCGGGCGCTCGGTGTCGACCACGACGCTCAGGAAACCGCTCAGCGCCTGCGCCACGGAATCGTAGCTCGGGCGATCCGCGTACGGGCCACTCGAGCCGAAGCCGCTGATCGAGCAGTACACGAGCCCGGGATTCAGCGAGCGCAGGCGCTCTACGCCGGCACCCAGGCGATCCGCGGTGCCGGGCCGGAAATTCTGGATGTAGATGTCCGCCTTGCGGATCAGCCGGTCGAACACCTCGCGGTCATCCGCGGCATTGAGATCGAGGACCAGGCTGCGCTTGTTGCGGTTGTAAGCCTGGAAGTGAGGCGAGAACTGGCCGCCCTGGTAGGTGCGATACGGATCGCCCTCCGGGCGCTCGATCTTGACGACGTCGGCCCCGAGGTCCGCGAGCATCATCCCGGCGCACGGGCCCGTGATGAACGTGCCCTGCTCGACGATGCGGATGCCGCGAAGGACAGGTGCCATGGGTTGCCGCCGCCCTACTGGTCGCTTCTGACGAATCCGTCCGGCGCCTTGCCGTCGTACTCGATCGCGGCGGCGCCCGCGTGCGACAGCACGAAGCCGATCGGACGCTGCTGCTCCTCGAGCAGGTGCGCGATGAGGCTGGCCGTGCGTGCAAGGAGCGGCACGCCCTTCAAGGCGAGCAGCGGGAAGCCGGCATCGAGCAGCACGGCGGGGATTGCACCCGACACGTTCAGCGCGAGCGGCTTGCCGGTGAGCTCGGGCAGCCGGCGCTCGATCAGCCGCGCGACCTCGACATGCCTGCCCGCAAGGCCCGATTCAGCCGCGACCTCGAAGAGGCGGCGCGCCCGCGGGTCGTGGTCCTTGTGAAGCGGGTGTCCGTAGCCGGGAATCGCACGGCGCGCGGCGACGTATTCCCGGACCACGGCGACGGCCGCCGGCTCGAGACCGTCGGCGCCCGCGCGCGCGAGGACCTCGGCGAGCAACCGGCCGGCCGACTCGGCCGCACCCAGGATCACGGACCCGCAGCCGAGGATGCCGGCTGCAACGGCACCCTGCAGCGCCTCGGGTGCCGCGGCGAGGGTCAGTCGGCTCGCCTGCACGCTCGGCACCAGGCCGTGCTCGGCGATGGCGACGAGCGTGGCATCGAGCACGCGCCTCTGCGCCGCGGAGGGCAGATCGCCCGAGACCAGCAGCCACACGTGATCCGTGAAGCTCACCCGCCCGATCAGTTCCGCGCAGAGATCGCGTCCGCGCACGAGGATCGTCTCGGCATTCGACGTGCTGATCGCGGTTGAGCGCTGCGACTGTTGGCCGATCTTCATTTTTCGGATATCGAAGTTAACTTCGACATGCGAACATGCTGCTGCCGGCTGCGCCGTGCTGTCAAGGACGCGCGCAGCCGCGTTCCCGCTTTTTCGGATACCGAAATAGACTGCGCGAGATGGCATCGAGGAAATCGGCGGCGCTGCGCCGCGAGGTGATGGGTGGGCTCGCGAAGGGGCTCGAAGTCATCCGCGCCTTCACGCGCGAGCGGGCGACGCTCACGCTCACGGAGGTCGCTGAGGCCGCCGGACTGCCGGCCGCCACCGCCCGGCGCTGCCTGCACACGCTCGAAGACCTGGGCTACGTGATGCGCACCGGGCGGAGCTTCGTGCTGCGTCCGAAAGTGCTCGAGCTCGGCGCCGCGTACCTCGAATCGATGAACATCGAGGCGCTCACGAAGACCTATCTCGAGGACCTGGCGAGCCAGACCGGCGACTCGGCGGCGCTCACGGTGCTCGACGACACGGAGATCGTCTACGTGGCGCGCACATCGGTGCGCACGCTGCTGCGGCTCGAGGCGCACGTGGGCAGCAGGCTTCCGGCGTATCCCACCTCGATGGGACGCGTGCTGCTCGCGGGACTCAGCCCGGATCATCTCGTGCGCTACTTCGAGCGGGCGGAGCTCGTGCCGCTCACGGATCGCACGGTGACCGATCCGGCCAGGCTGAAACGGCTGGTGGACGAGTGCCGGGCCGATGGCTACGCGGCGGTGGAGGACGAGCTCGCCTACGGTGTCGTTGCCGTCGCCGTGCCGGTGTTCGATCAGGCCGGGACGGTCGTGGCCGCGCTGAACAGCTCCGGGCACTCGAAGCGCATCAGCAAGGCAAAGCTCGTACGCGAACGCCTGAAGATGCTGCAGGACGTGAGCCGGCGGATTTCCGCCGAGCTTCGCGGCGTCTCCGGTCTCTCGCTCAGCGCCCAGCGCTGATCGCGTGGATCGCGCCCGCGTTGCGGCCGCCCGCGGCTTGACGCGACGGTGTGCACTCCGTAGCCTCTATGCGAAAAGCTTTTCGCTATGCGAAACACTAGGATCATGCGCGAATCGCGCCCGTCGGCGGCGGACGACTTCATCGAGGTCGACGGCGCCCGGCTGCGGTATCGCGACGAGGGGCGAGGGCTTCCAGTCATCCTGGTCCACGGCTGGGCCCTCGACCTCGACATGTGGCAGCCGCAGGTCGAGGCGTGGACGGCGCAGCTGCGGGTCATCCGCTTCGATCGACGGGGATTCGGTGCCTCGTCCGGACAGCCGTCGCTCGCAGCCGATGCGCGGGACGTCGAATCGCTGCTGCGCCGACTCAACCTTACTCGGGTGGCGGTCCTCGGCATGTCGCAGGGTGCTCGCGTCGCGATGCGCCTCGCCGCGGGGCCGCTGCGGGAGCGGGTGGCTTGCCTGGTCCTCGACGGCGCGCCATTCGACGGCCGCGGCGCGGGGTGAGCCGGAAGTGCCTCTCGAGCGGTATCGCGAGATCGTGAAGCGCCAGGGGATCGAGGCGCTTCCGGAAGGAATGGAGGAGCCACCCGTTCGTGCAGCTCCGGTCGAGCGATCCCGCCGCGCACGAGCTGCTCGCGCGCATGACTGCACGCTATCCCGCCAACGACCTGCTCGCACGAGCTCGGGCGTCCGCAGTCGAGCAGCCGCCGGCCGTCAATGCGATCGTCGTCCCGACGCTCGTCGTCAACGGCGCGAACGACAGCGCGCGACGGCGCTCGATGGGAGACGAGCTCGCCCGTGCGCTGCCGAACGCGGAGCGGACGCTCGTCGCCGACGCGGGGCATCTGCCCAACCTGGACAACCCGGCCGACTACAACCGGCGCGTCCTGGCCTTCATCGCGCGGCATGCTGCCGCCTCGTGAGCCCACGGACACCTTCCATGCGCAGCATCCTGGTCCTGTACTACAGCAGCTACGGACACATCGAGGCGATGGCGTACGCCCAGGCCGAGGGTGTGGCGAGCGTGCCCGGCATGCAGGTGGTCGTGAAGCGCGTGCCGGAGCTCGTCCCCGCGGACGTCGCGAAGGCGTCCGGCTTCCTGATGGATCAACGGGCGCCGATCGCCGCGGTCGACGAGCTCGAGACCTACGACGCGATCATCTTCGGCACGCCGACGCGGTTCGGGAACATGGCCGCGCAGATGCGGAACTTCCTCGACCAGACCGGAGCGCTCTGGATGCGGGGTGCACTGGTCGGCAAGGTCGGCAGCGTCTTCTGCAGCACGGCCAGCCAGCACGGCGGGCAGGAGACGACCATCACCTCGTTCCACACGACGCTACTGCATCACGGCATGATCGTTGTCGGCCTCCCGTACACGTACCGGGAGCTGTCCACTATGGCCGAGATCACCGGGGGTACGCCGTACGGCGCGAGTTGCGTCACGGGCGTCGGCGACACCTTGCGTATGCCGACCCCGCTCGAGCTCCGGATATGCCGGTACCAGGGCGAGCACGTGGCGAAGATCACTGCGCGTCTGGAACGGCAGGTTTGACTGGAGGCGCCCATGTTCGAGCTGGCCGTCGATGACTTCGAGGCGTGGCTCCGCGGCTACAAGGCAGCGTGGGAGACGCGCGACCCGGCCGCGGCGGCGGCGCTCTTCACTCCGGACGCCGAGTACTACTGGACGCCGTTCGACGCGCCCCACCATGGGCGCGCCGGAATCGCCGCAGCGTGGGAAGCGGCCGTGGCCGGGCAGAAGGACGTCCGGTTCGATTACACCGTGGTCGCGGTGACGGCTGCCACGGGCGTTGCGCACTGGCACACCCGCCTCACCTCGGTGCCGGAGGGCGGGGCGGTCGAGCTGGACGGCATCGCGATCGTCGAATTCGCGCGGCCCGGGCAGTGCCGGACTTTCCGCGAATGGTGGCACGTCCGTGGCGGGTCGGCCTGATCGCGACATGGACGCCGCGCCCGTGCCTTCCACCGCCGGCGACGCCCACGACCGGTCACCGCCGTTCCGCTTCTACGACAATCGCCAGAAGTACCTGGCGTTCGTCAACACCTGCAACGAGAAGTCCGCGATCGCCCGGCGCGCGGCCGACGAGCTGCAGCACGTGCGACCGTCGCCCCCGGCGCTGCGCGTCTTCGATGCGGGCATGGGCGACGGCACGGTGCTCGCGGGACTGATGCGGGCGACGCATCGCCTGCATCGCACCGTGCCGCTGCGGGTCGTCGCCAAGGAGATCAGCCTCGAGGACGTGCGCCTCGGCCTGGAGAAGGTGCCGGATCGACTGCTCGAGCATCCGGCCACGGTCGTCGTCGTCACCAACCTCAACTACTCGGAGGCGCCGCGGCTCATGCCGCGCGACGTCCACGACGCGGCGGCGCTCAACTGGCAGGAGGTCGCGCTCGCGGGCACGACCGCGGACGAGTACGCCGAGCAGATCGAGGACCTCGCGCCCGCGCTCGCGCATGGCTGGCAGACGAAAGCGAGCGAAAAGACCGGCAATCCCGTCTACGTCCGGCCTTCGGTCCTGGTCCTCTTTCGCGAGGATCACCGGTTCCTGCTCGACGACGTGATCCCGAGACCGGGGCGCAGCTTCGAGGGCTACGACCTCGTGATCGCCTCGCAGCCGTGGCGGGCGCGGATGTCGGCGACGTTCAAGGCGCAGAAGGTGCTCGCACCGCTGGCGCGGAGCCTCGCGCCCGGCGGACGGCTGCTCGCGATCCAGTCCTGGGGCCGCGACGCCGGGCTCGAGATCGTGCAGCGGCTGTGGCCGGACGAGAGCCCGTTCCAGGTCGATCGTCACCAGCTGCTCGCGGCGCTGCGCACCGAGCTCGGCCGAGACGCGCGCAACTACACGCTTTCGGCGCGCCCCGACGACAAGGCCATCTTCCGCTATCACATGCACACCCTGCCGTCGGAGATCGGCGATCGCATCGGCACCTCTACGCTCTTCGCGGCGTGGAACGCCGCCATCTACGTGAACCAGATCGAGGACGAGCGCCTGGACGCGGTTCTCGCCAGCAACGCGTACCTCGAGGCGACCCAGGCCGTGCTGCAGAAGCACGGCGGCCTCTGGTTCAACGACGAGACGTTCGTCGTCGCGAACCGGCGTCCATGAAACGGAGCCGGCGACCGTACGAGTCGAGGAGCCGGTGACCCTGCCGCGCGCGCCATTGGCCGACGCCGAGCTCACGCGACGCATCGTTGATTTCGCACGCGACGCGTCGGCGGAAGTGACGCCGAACGACGAGGGACTGATCCCGGCGCTCGCCGCGGAGCTCTGGCCAGGCACCGTCGTGTACATCGCGCACCCGCCGAGGGCGACGCTCGAGGACGTGGTGAGGACGGCACGGAGCGTGCAAGCGGCGGGTCTCGCGGCATGCCCGCACATCGTCGCCCGCCGCATCGAGAGTCGAGAAGCACTGGAGGATGCGTGCGCGAGACTGGGCGAGGCCGGAGTTGAACGAGCGCTCGTCGTCGCGGGCGACAACGCCCGGCCGGTGGGCGACTTCGCCTCGGCGCTCGACGTGCTCAAGACGGATGTCCTGGCGACGCACGGCTTGAAGCGCATCGGCGTCGCCGGTCATCCCGAAGGCCATCGCGCCATCGGCCAGACGGTCCTCTGGCGTGCACTGATCGAGAAGCAGACGCTCGCCGAGCGGCGTGGACTCGAGATGCACGTCGTGACGCAGTTCGGATTCGACCCGGCGGCCGTGGCGAGCTGGGATGCGTGCCTGTCGGAGCACGGCATCAGCCTGCCCGTCCGCGTCGGCATGGCGGGACCGGCATCGTTGCCGCAGCTGATCAGTTACGCGATGCAATGCGGAGTAGGCGCATCGCTCCGGGGCGCGCTGCGCAGCATGAACGCCATGCGAAACGTCGCGGGGCTGGCGATCTCGCCGGACCAGATGCTCACGAGCGTCGCGCGCTACGCGGCGACCGGGGCGACGCACATTGCCGGTGTGCATCTCTATTCGTTCGGCGGCGCCCTCGCCACCGCCCGGTGGTTGCGGGCGGTCGCCGACGGGCGCTTCGAGTTGAACGCCGACGCCGACGCATTCGCCACGACCGGCTGACGGCGCTCGATCGTAAGGGGCGCGGCCGCCCGTTCCGTCGGCTCTATACTCCCGTCCGGGCGCCGAAGCCCTGCTCTTGAACTTGTTCGGCCAGACGTCCCGGTCCTCGATCGGCATGATGGGATTTCTCAGGGAACTGCGAGAGCGCAACGTCGATCGCGCGGCGCTCGCGTATGTCGGGGCCGGCTGGCTCATCGCGCAGGGCGGCCAGCTCCTCGCGGACGCCTACCAGTGGCCGGGCTGGGTGATCCGCGCGCTGCTCGCGGCACTCATGCTCGGTTTCCCCCTGGTGCTGGTGCTCGCCTGGTTCTTCGAGCTGACCCCGGCGGGCCTCGTCCCGGACCGGCCCGGCGCGCCGGCGTCCGCCGTCCGGCTGCGCACCCGTCGCAAGCTCGACATCGCCATCGCCGCGCTGGTCGTGGCAGTGCTCGGCTACCTGGCGGCGACCTACGACTGGCGGAAGTCGAGTCCTGGTCCGAAGCCGGCCGCGCCGGTCGCCACCGCGACCCTGGCGGTGCTGCCCTTCAAGCCGCTCCTCGCCGCAACGCGCGACGAGGCGCTCGAGCTCGGCATGACCGATACGCTGATCGCGCGCTTGAGCAGCATCGAGGAGGTGACGGTGCGGCCGCTCTCCTCGGTGCGCCGCTACGGCGGGCTCGAGCAGGATGCGCTCGCGGCCGGGCGCGAGCTCGAGGTGGCATCGGTGCTCGACGGCAGCATCCAGCGCATGGACGATCGGCTGCGCGTCACCGTGCGGCTGCTGAACGTGGCGGACGGCCGCCAGCTCTGGTCGGCACAGTTCGACGAGCCGCAGGACGACGTGTTCGCCGTGCAGGATTCGATCGCCGGTCGCGTGATCAGCGCGCTGGCGCTGCGCCTGACGGACACCGACCGCCGGCGGATGGAGCGCTACCGCAGCAGCGATGCGGAGGCCAATCATCTCTACGTGCTGGGCCGCGGCCTCTGCGTCTCGCGCTCCGGAACTTCGATCGGGGCATCGAGTATCTCGAGCAGGCCGTCGCCCGCGACCCCGGCTACGCCCTGTCTGCACGCGGCGCTCGCGGACTGCTACACCATCAAGGCCGTGTTCGCGAGCGAGCCGCCCGTGCCGCTCCATGCCCGCGCGCGTGATGCCGCCACGCGGGCGCTCGCGCTCGACCCCGATCTGGCGGACGCCCACAGCACGCTCGGACACCTCAAGCAGCGATTCGACCTCGACTGGGCGGGCGCGGAGCAGGAGTACCTGCGCGCGATCGCGCTCGACGCGCGCAACGCCACACGCCCACTACCGGCTCGCGCTGCTGCGCGGGTTCAGCGGCCGGTTCGACGAGGCGCTGGCCGAGATGCAGATTGCACGTCAGCTCGAGCCGCTCTGGGCGCCCGCGGCAGCTAACTACGCGTGGTTGCTGGTGCTCGCGGGGCGGTACGCGGAAGGCGAGGCCGAGGCGCGACGCGCGATCGAGATCGACCCGGACTTCGCACACTCGCGCAGCGCACTCGGCCGCGCGTTGCTGGGACAGGGTCGCTACGACGAGGCGCTCGAGGCGTTCCGCGGCCGCAAGGCGCCCAGCCCAGGGAGCTACGCCGACGTCGTCGTCGCGCTGGCGTCGGCGGGCCGCCTCGACGAGGCGCGGCAGGAGCTCGACCGCATCCTCGCGCTTTCGCGGCAGCGCTACGTCCCGCCATACGACATCGCCATCGGCCATGCTGCGCTCGGTGACGCGGACTCCGCGCTCGACTGGCTCGACAGATCAGTGGACGAGCGCGGGACGATGCAGTCGATCGGCGTGGACCCGGCGCTGGCCTCGTTGCGCGAGAACCCGCGATTCAGAGCGATCGTCAAGCGCGCTGGTGTGCCGGACACGGTCTGGTCGGTCGACGAGCGCAGATGAACACACTGAATCGTCGCGATTTTCTGACGCATAGCGTAGTTGCCGGGGTGTCGGTCTACGTCGCAGCGCCTGGCAGCCGCCGACGATGATGCCGGGAATGCCTGCCGAGCGCAGCCATGAGGTGACCGCAGCGACTGCGGCGCCGAGCGACTGCGGCAGCGGATCAGGCACGGTGGGCGGCGCGGATGCGGGCCCAGCGCTCGCGAACTTCCTCGACCTCGAGTTCCAGACGCGAGTCGGCGGGAAACAGCGCCCGGGAGGCGAACAGCGCACTGAGCTGCCGGAACTTCTGCTCGAGTGGCGTGGCGCGCAGTTCGGCTCGTTCGCGGGCTGCCACCGTCCGCCAGCGCTTCAGGTAAGCAGCAGCCTGGGCCGGATCGATTCCGTTCATGTTTGCATTCTAGCTCAGAGGCTTCCACCACATCCGTGCGGTGGAGCTCGACCACGTGTCCGGTCAAGTTCGATGTGATGGGTGAGGGCCGGCCCGATCTACGGCGTAGGCTCATTCCTGACCGTCGGCACCGGCCCGCTTCACGATTGGCGCACGATGTGAGGGTGACGGCCGGCTGTGGTGCACCGCGGAACTATCTGCGTCCGCCGCCTCGGTGTCGGGTTCTTCCACGACCCGAAAGCCGGGGCGTAACCGCTCGACCCGCGGCGCCGGATCACGATTCAGCAGCAACCGCATCACGTCCGGCCGTGAGTAGTGACCGACGGGGTCGGCCGCGGCCTTGGCCAGCGCGATCAATCCAATGTCGATGTCGACGAGCAGCAAGCCTTCCTCCGTCTCGCCAAGCGGCTCGGCCAGCGGGCGGCCGTCGGGTCCGTACGCGCAGGCGTGACCACCGCCCGGTGACAGCAACGCATGTTTGTCATCGGTGTCGCACAGCAGCTCGACCATCGCTTCGCTGACAACGCCGCACGGTGCAAGGACGAAGCATTGCCCCTCGGCGGCGTAGAGCTGACTCGCGGCAGTGTTGAGCTCGGGTCCGAGCGCATAGGCGAGCCCGCGATACAGGCTGAAGCTCGGCCAGGAAGCGACGTGCAGCTGCTCGCCCATCGAGTACATCGCGTATTTCGTCAGCGGTTGCAAGTGCTCCCAGCAGCAGAGCGCCCCGAGCCGGCCGAGCGTCGTGTCGTGCACGGCAAGATCGCTCCCGTCGCCATCGCCGAACACCGTACGCTCGACGTGGGTGGGCTTGAGCTTGCGCCGCTGCGCGATCGTGCGGCCCGCATCGTCGATCAGGAGTTGCGATACATAGAGGCTGCCGCCGTCGCGCTCGCTGCATCCCATGACGACGTGGATGCGATGCTCGCGCGCCGCGTCGGCCAGCCGCCCCGCCTCGGCGCTGCCGAAGACCAGCGAGTGGTCGTGATAGCGCTGCACGAACCGCATGCCCCAGGCCGGCGAGCCGAGCCAGATCCACCACGGATAGCCGGGGAGCCAGGTCTCGGGGAAGGCGATCAGCTGAGCGCCCGCGCCAGCCGCCTCGCTGATCAGGCGGCACGCCTTTTCGAGACCGCCGTCGAGATCGAGAAACACCGGCGCGGCCTGCACGACGGCCGCCTTGAATCTCGGATGCGTGGGTGACATGTCGATCGTTCCTTCGGGTCAGAACCGCCGCCGCACGGTCACGCCGAATTCGCGCGGCCGGTTGTAGTTCGCCTCGTGAAAGCCGAGGCCGAAGTTCGAATCGCCACTGGTGATGTAGCGCTCATCGCCGAGATTGGTGCCGAAGACCGAGGCTTCCCAGGCTTCAGTGGGGCTCGTGTAGCGGATACTGGCGTTCCACAGGTCATAGGCATCCTGGAACAGAAACGGCGAGTTCTGCGCGTCGTTGTAGAGATCGTCCGTGTGCGCGTAGTCGACCCGGAATGCGAGCGAGCCCCACGGGATGGGCACCGAGTACTCGGCCGAAGTGCTCGCGGTCCACTCGGGCGTGTTCGGCAGCCGTGCATCCAGTGTCAGGCTGGCGGCGAGGTCCGTGGTCGGCGGATTGAGGTCGGTGTATTCGGCGTCCGTGTAACCGAGCGCGAGCGCGAGGTTGAGCCGCGGTGTCGGTACCGCCATCAGCTCGAGCTCTGCGCCGAGGATGTCTGCCGTGCCGGCGTTCTGCGTCAGGGGCCCGCCACCGACCTCGAACACCTGCACCTGGATGTCCTGGTAGTCCATGAAAAACACGTTTGCATTCAAGCGCAGGCGGTCCTCGGCTCCCTGCCACTTGAAGCCGGCCTCGTACGAGTCGACGGTCTCCGGATCGAAGGCCAGCGCCTCGTCGCGCGGCACGACGTAGCGGAAGTTGAATCCGCCGCTCTTGAAGCCTTGCGTGAACGAAGCGTAGTAGAGCGTCGCATCGTTCGGCTCGAACTCGACGGCCAGTCGCCCGGTGGTCTGGTCGAAGCGGGCGCTAACCGTGTCATCGGGTATCAGCGGCACCGAAACGCCTGGCGCGGGCCCCGCCGCACCGAACAGGATCCGCTGGAACGGCGTGAAGGTCTTGTCGTCCTCGGTGTAGCGCAGCCCGCCGGTCAGCCGCCACTGGTCGGTGAGGTGCCAGGTCACCTGTCCATAGACGGCCGCACTGTCGTTGTCGATATCGGCCAGGTTGGTGATGAAGCCAAGCGATGGGGCGAGCGGCACGAACACGTTATCGGTGCCCTCCTCGGTGAGATAGAAAATCCCGGCCACGTAGTCGAGTCGCTCCACTTCGCCGGTGAACGTGAACTCCTGCGTGAACTGCTCGTGATCGTAGTCCGGGTTGCTGGTGTGCGTGATCACTAACGGGGAGTTGTCGGGATCGCGGAAGAACTCGCCGCTGGTGGTGCGGTAAGCAGTGATCGACTTGATCTCCAGCGCCGCGAGCGACCAGACGAGCGTCAATGCGGCGCCGCCGATGTCGAGGTCGGTGCCGGTCGGCCCGTCGGCATAGGTCGTATCGGGATCGTGCGTAATGAAGCGCTCGTCGTACGGGATGCCGGCGCCGAAGCCGGGAACGTTGTTATTGGGCGCGTCGAAGACGTTGTAGACGATGACGTTGGGGGCCTGGGTGATGCCAGCGAGCACCGAGCCCGCGCTCGCCTCGTCGATCTGCGCGTAGTCGGCCGTGGCATAGACTTCGAAGCGGTCGCTCGGCGTCCACAGCAGCGAGGCGCGGAACGACTCGCGGTTCTCGTCGCCGAGCGCATCCCCTACCAGCAGCCGGTCGACATAGCCGTCGCGTTGCTTGCTGCTCGCGGCCAGACGCAGCCCCAGCGTGTCGCCGAGCGGCAGATCGACGGCGGCGCGGACGTCGATGCGGTCGAAATCACCAAGCGTCAGTTCCGCCAGGCCGCCGAAGTCGTCGCCCGGCCGCTGCGAGGTGATGTTGAGTGCGCCGCCCATCGTGTTTCGGCCGAAGAGCGTTCCTTGCGGGCCGCGCAGGATCTCGATTCGCTCGATGTCGAGTGTATCGAGCACGCCCCCGACGGAGCGCGACATGTAGACACCGTCGACGTAGGTGCCGACGCCTGGATCGGTGGTCAGGCCGAAGTCGATCTGGCCGATGCCGCGGATGAAGACCGCCGCGCCGGAGCTCAGGCCGCTGATCGACGTCGTGGTGTCGAAGATGACGTTCGGCGTGAAGTCTGCGAGCTGCGCGATGTTGCTGAGGTTCCGTCGCTCGATGTCCGCGGCGTCGAACGCCGTGACGGCGATCGGGATGTCCTGCAGATTCTGCGCGCGCTTCTGCGCGGTAACGATGACTTCTTCGAGCATGCTGCCGCTGGTTTCCTGCGCACCGGCGGCGATCGGCAGCGTCGCGAGCAGTGTCGCGACGATCGGATAGCCGGAACTGGATGCTGGCCTGAACATGAGAGCTCCCCCTCGAGCCGCCTCGGCGGGCCTTTGGACGAGGGTGAGGCTAACGCTGCTGGCGCCGGGCGACTTGCCCAGGCGGGAACCGATGTTGACTGCGGCAGAACCGCTCGCCTCGCACCGTGCGATCAGGCGGTGGGGAGTTCAGTGTCTCAGGTGCGCGCGGTAGCTGCGCGGGCAATCGCCGAAGCGTGCGCGGAAGGCGCGGCTGAAATGCGACATGTCGTTGAAGCCCCAGCCGAACGCGATATCGCTGATGCTGCGGCCGGCCAGGCTCGCATTGCCGAGGTCACGTTCGATGCGCGCCAGCCGCTGCTCCCAGATGAATCGCCCGGCCGACGTCCCGGCGCTCTCGAACAGCTTGCTCAGGTAGCGGGTGCTGATGCCGTGCGCCCGTGCCACCTGCTCAGGCGAGAGTTCCGGATCGCGCAAGTGATCTTCGATGAACATCTTGATGCGCAGCAGCTGTGCGGCTCGATGCGAGCCCGGCGACACGGGTTGCTGGATCGGCGACTGACCGAACGCGGTGGCGAACACGTCGATCACAGCGTGGGCCATGCGTTCGATTTCGTGCGGCAGCAGGGTGGGTGCCTCGCGGGCAACGCTGCGCAACAGCTCCGCGGCCACCCGGCCCATGCCGGTGCTGCCGTTGATGGCGAGCGCGGTGCAGGTCTCCGCCCGCGCCAGGCGATCGGTCAGAAGCGCGCGCGGCGTCTTCAGCACGAGCTGCGTGAACTCGTCGTCGAACGCGAGCGAGTACCGGCGCGTGCTGTCATACAGGGCGAAGTCGCCTGGTCCGAGCAACGCGGCGCGGCCGTCCTGCAGCACGCGTCCGTGGCCCGCGAGCTGCAGGCTGACCAGGAAGTAGTCGTCGCAGGACCTCGCGATCTGCCGTGGCGAGCGCAGCACCAGCTGCTTGTTGGAAGCCACCCGGCTCACGCGGATCGGACCGAGTGTCTGGTCGGCGATCTCGCCGTGGAAGCGCTCCGCAATGTGCGTGCAGTCGAGCTGCACGAACACGTCGCAGATCATGTCGATCCAGTAGGCGGCCCGCTCACTGGCCGCGACATGGCTGGTTGACAACAGAGTGCTCATCGTCGGCGCTCCGCTATCCGATGGTCCTCAACTGGCTTCGACAAGCTGCTCGAACGGTAGCAGCCCGGTACCCGGGTGACAATTCGCGTACTCGAATCGCCCGGCCCCGCGCGGCAGAACATAGACCTCATGCCAGAGTCGCAGGCGCATCGCGGGGCCGAGCTCAGTGGCCATCGCGAGGAATTCGTTGAAGATCGCGAGATGCGTCGGGTGCGAGGCTGCCCACCGCTCCAAATGCCCGAGCGAAACGAAATGCGCCAGCGCGAAAGTGCGTTGGCTGGACGAGCCGTCCGGTTCCAGCTCGTGCATGAAGCGGCACGAAAAGCAGCCGGTTTCGCGCGGATGGTCGCGCAGGTAGTCCATGCCCCGGATCAGGACAGGATAGACGCGCTCTTGATAGAGATCGGCTTCGCGACCGGTGCAGTCGGTCGAGTCTTGTGCCGAACGAATGACGCACACGTGCCTGGGTGGCTCAACGCTGAGGCGGCGCGCGAACGTGGTCCGCTTGCGCGGGTCGAGTGTGCGATCGACATCGAGACATCGAGGCTCGCCGAGACCGGGATGCGGTCGCGCGCGCCACCCCAGTAGCCGTGCTCGGCCACCGGACCGAACAGCCGCGAGCCCAGCGCGGCGAGGCCGGCCGGCCGATCATCGCCCGAGAACAATGTTTCGCGATGGTCTTCGGGGGCACTGAAGACCTCGCGCCAGTAGCCCGTGTCGCCGGCGAGGCGCTCAGGCGCCGACCACCAGGCGGCGAATTCGCCGTTCGCCCATTGGCGGTAGCTCGCCTCGTCCGGCCAGTAGCAGACCAGCACGTCGTTGCGATAGCCCCGGGCATCCGTGTACCACGCCTGTTCGATGCGAGGCGCGTGACCATCGACCCATTTCCGTAACGATGCAACCTCGGGCGGAGAAGTCTGCCTCTCCGATTGCACGCCGAGGCATACGACGATCGGGCGGGGCAACGCCGACAGATCACTGCAGAAGGCCGGCACAGGTGGCACCCAGGCTTCAGGCATCCGCAACGGACAGCGCCGCTCCGAACCTGCAGTCAGGCTGATCCGTGGAGTCGGGGTCATGGGCGCGGGTTGGGGGCGACGCCAATCAGTGGCGGAATTGAGGATAACCCGACGAGCGTCGGCGGACTTGACTCAGCGGGAACTCTGCCGGCACGCAGGGGAAGCAGCCATTCGGTTAGCCGCTGTCCCTTCTGGTTTCCAGACTATTTGGAGCTGATGGGCACGTGGCTCGGCCGTGCCGCGACGCGCGCACACCAGGCAGCAACACCAGCTGCTCGCATGAGGGATCTTCACTTAGCGGCATTTTCGGCAGGAATCGCGTCAACAGGCGCCTCGAACGCAATGAAGAGAACACAAGGCGCACCATTTCCGCACACTGCCTTATGGGGCACCTTCGCGGGGCCATAGGCATACGAGCCGGACTTGAGGGTGGTTGTCGGTTGGCCCTCGTAAGTCACGTGCAGCTCCCCGGAGACCAACACCATGCGCTCGGCCGACGTGTGCCAGTGATTGGGAATGGTGAAGTTCGCCGGCACCTTGAAGAAGACATCTGCGTTCTCCTTTGCGGGGTCACCGTGAAGAACTGCAATTTCGCACCCCTTCGGGATGAAGTCTGGACATGGACCCCACTTGAGCTGCGTGTCTTTGAACGTAAACGCCAGTGCCGGCTCCGCGGCGAGGGTGAGTGGGCTTGCAAAAATCAGCAGAGCCGACGAGACAACCGGCAGTACTTTCAACACGGCGACCTCCCTCATGTTCATGGCGACCCCTCGTGGCGGACCCGCACTCGATCATTCAGAGAATATTCCGATCCGGGCCTGGCCTCACCTCGACGTGATCGACACCCAGGGTCGAATGGAGTGCCGGCCCGGACGGTTGCTGGTGTCGGCGCATCAGGATCCGGGGCGCCGTCTCGCGCAGGCCGAGCGCCAGCACGCCGGCCGCGACCGCGAGCGCGAGCATGATCCAGAGCGGTGCCTGCAGACCGGCGAGATCCGCGGCGAAGCCGGCGATCGACGGGGAGAGCACGCCGCCGATGACCTCGCCGGTCCCCATGCACACGCCGAGCACCGTGGCGATGTGCCGGCGGTCGACGCTCTCGGACGGGACGGTCGCCATGAAGAGCGGAAAGATCCCCACCAGGCCCCAGCCGACGAAGAAGATGGCCGCCAGCACCCAGACCGAGCCGTCGAAGTACATCGCGCCCAGGGGCAGGATCACGCCGATCAGTGGCATGGCGATCATCAGCGGCCGGCGGCCGATGCGATCCGACAACCCGGAGATGAGAAACGCGCCGACGGTCGCCGAAATGCCGAGCGTGCCCATGAGCCAGCCCATCGTCTGCGCGTCGTAGCCGCGCACGCGCGTCAGGAAAAGCGGCATGAACGCCCAGCACACGACGAGGTACGACACCAGCAGCACACCCATCAGGGCGCAGATGAGGACGTTGCGCTCCGCGAGCGCCTCGCGCCAGGTCATCGCGGCACCGGCGGCTTCGCGCGGCGGCGTGTCGGGTCGCGCCGCCGGCTCGTGAATCAGCTTCCACATCAGCAGCGCCGCGAGTAGCCCGGGTATGCCGGCGAGGAAGAAGGCATGGCGCCAGCCGAAGGTCGTCGCGAACGCCACCAGGAGCACCGGGGCCACGAACGAGCCGAGCAGGTTGGAGCCGAAGTTCTGCGTTACGCCCATCGCGAGCCCGCGGCGCTCCGGCTTCACGTCCGCGGCGATCATGGCCTGGCTGATCGGCATGATGCCGCCCTCGGCGGCACCCATGAGCAGGCGCGCGCCCAGCATCGCGGCGAACGAGCTGGCCAGGCCCGACAAGAAGGAGCACGCCGAGAAGGCGAGCGTCGCCATGATCAGCAGGCCCTTGCGGCTCCCGGTCCGGTCGGAGATGACGCCGATGCCGAAGGCGGCGCCTGCCCAGGTGAGCGAAAGCGCGCTCGCGAGAATTCCGACCTGGGTGTTGCTCAAGCCCAGTTCGGGCTGCACGAACGGCATCAGGAAGTTGAGCGCGTTGCGGTCGAAGAAGACGATCCCGAAGTTGAGGCTCAGGAGCGTGACCAGCATGACCTGGTACGCCGAGCTGCTTTCGGTCGTCGGGGTCTGCGCGCGATCCACGGACACTCGGACGTCTCGGGCGATCGCGGCTATCCAGCCGTGATCGGTCGGTGACCCGGCCGGGCCGCGATGCGCGCGCACCAGTCGCGGATCGCCGGGTAGCGCGAAAGCGGGAAGCCGCCTTCCTCGGCGACGTGCGTGTAGGCGTAGAGACCGATATCGGCGAGCGTAAACTGGTTCGCGACCAGGTAGTTCTTGTCCGCGAGTCCCTGCTCGAGCACGTCGAGCGCCGCAAAGCCGAGGCGCCGTTTGTCGGTGAGCTTCTCGCCGAGCTCCGCCTCGGTCTTGTGGAGCGAGTGCAGCCAGAAGCGGACGGTCGCGACATTGGGCTCGAGGTTGTACTGCTCGAAGCACAGCCACTGCCACATCCGCGCCCGGTCGAGAGAATCCCCTGGAATCAGCGCCGACCCCTCGGCGAGGAAGCTGATGATCGCGTGGCTCTCCGACAGAAACCCCTTGCCCGGGATCTCGAGCAGCGGAATGCGGCCGTTGGGGTTCTTCGCCAGGTATTCCGGCGTCCTCGAGGCACCGCGAAGGATGTCGAGCTCGACGAGCTCGTAGGGCAGCTCGAGCTCACGCAGCACCAGCCGGACCTTGTAGCCGTTACCGGAGGGCAGGTAGTCGTAGAGTCGGTACGTCATGTCTCGACGCCTCGGCGCAACTTCTCCTCGAGCTTCCTCACGAGATCCTCCGCCTTGCGTATGACGGCGTCCTGATGGGGCTGCAGCGCCTGGTAGCCGAGGCCGTTCAGCAGTTCATGGAACGGGTCGACGACACCGGTCCGTATTCCCGACAGCTCTTCCATCACGGCGAGGCCGAAGAACGGCACGGTGGGCGCGTTGTAACCACCTTCATGGCACATGACGAGCCGCCCGCCGCAGAGCGTGTCCGCGGCGGCCATGAGCTTCTTCGTCAGGCTGCGGTAGCCTTCGCTGGTCATCATCTGTCGCCCGAGCGGGTCGTGCGCGCCGGCATCGAAACCCGACGGCACGATGATCATGTCGGGTCGGTAGGCGTGCAGTGCGGGCAGCACTACCCGGTCGAACACCGCCTCGTATGCGCCGACCCCCGAACCGGGTGGCAGGGGAATGTTGATGTTGAATCCTTCGCCCCGTCCGGCGCCGTTCTCGGTCAAGTGCCCCGAGTTTGGCGGGAAGCAGTTGTCCTGGTGCACGGAAATCGTCAAGGCGCGGGGTTCCTCCCAGAAGGCCGCCTGCGTGCCGTTGCCGTGATGAACGTCCCAGTCGGCGAACGCAACGCGGTCGATCCCGCGCGCCTCGAGCAGATGCCGGCCGGCGATTGCGGCGTTGCCGAACAGGCAGAAACCCATGGCGAGGTCCGGCAGCGCGTGATGTCCGGGAGGACGCACCAGCGCGTAGGCGTTCTGCACGGTCCGATCCAGCACCGCGTCCGCTGCCTCGACCACGCCGCCCGCCGCAAGCATCGCGATGTCGAAACTGCCGCGGCCCATCGGCGTGAAGACGCCCGCGTCAACGCCGATCTGTTCGTTGAGCGACCGGATCTTGTCGAGGTGCGCGCGGGTGTGCACGCGGAGAATCTCCGTGTCCGTGGCGGGACGAGCCTCGATGGCCGTGAGCTGCTTCAAGAGCCCGCTCGTTTCGAGCAGGTTGCGGAACCGGCGCTTGGTTTCCGGGTTCTCGACGTGCTCGTGCGGCTGCACCGGGAAGCCGAACGGAAGCGGGCCGGCGAAATTGCCGGTGTTGTGCCACATGCAGAGCTCATGGAAGACGAAACCGGTCGCCACGGGCATTCCCCCCGCAATCAATGGTTGATCAGGCGGCCGCCGCGAGCGCGAGCGGCGCGACGCGTGGCCAGGGCATGCTGCGTTCCAGTTGCGCAGCCAGGTTGATCAGCACGTCTTCGGCGCCGAAGCGCCCGACGAACTGCATGCCGATCGGCAGGCCGTCTCCGGTGCGCGCCAGGGGCAGCGAGATAGCGGGTTGCCCCGTCGTGTTGAAGACCGGGGTAAACGGCGTGAACTCGAACACCTTGCGCGTCCAGCCCTCCGCATCGAGCGACGAGTCGTTGGCATCGATCGTTCCCAGGGGTGGCGGCGGCGCGGGCAGGGTCGGCGTAAGCAGGACGTCGTACTGCTCGAAGAACGCCGCGAACGTTCGGCGGATGCGGTTGGCGACATCCATGGCGTGCAGCAGATCCGTCGCCTTCAAGGTCTGACCGTGCCGGTAACAGGCGAGCGTCGTCGCTTCGAGCGTGCTCGCGTCGATCGATCGTCTGAGCGCAATAGCCACCTGGTCGATCCACGCGGTCAGATTCGCAGTCCAGTACACCATAGTGGTCGACACGAACTCGTCCCAGTCGAGCGCCGGCGCGGCCTCGGTCACCGAGTGCCCCGACGCTTCGCATTGCCGGACGGTGTCCTTGACGGCCTTCAGCACCTCGGGATCGGTCCCTTGACCACCCCAGGCCGTGCTCATGACCGCAATGTGCAGACGCTCTGGCCGCGCGGTTCATGGCCTCCGTGTAGGAGCAGGTCGGCTGCGGTGCCACGTATGGGTCGCCGAGGCCGGCCCCTTGCACCGCGTCGAGCAGCGCCGCGCAGTCGCGCACCGAGCGTGTCACGGCGAATTCGATGCCGAGACCGTTGAGTCCCTCCGCGGCGTCCGGTCCGATGGGTGTGCGCGCGCGCGTGGGCTTGAGGCCCACGAGTCCGCAGCAGGCCGCGGGGATGCGGATGGAGCCGCCGCCGTCATTGGCATGCGCGAGCGGCACGATGCCGGCCGCCACGGCCGACGCGGATCCACCACTCGAGCCGCCAGGTGAGCGCGTCGTGTCCCAGGGGTTGCGCGTCGCGCCATGAACGACGTTCTCCGTGGTGGCGCAGTAGCCGAACTCGGGGCTCGCGGCGCGGCCGATCGTGCGCAGCCCTGCGCGCCGGAATCGCGCCATGAGGTCCGTGTCGTGGGGGAAGACGAGCCCTCGAGCGAGGCGGCTGCCCAGTTCCATCTTCTGTCCCGCCGCGTGCAGCACGAGGTCCTTGGTCACGAACGGCACGCCCGCGAACGGCGCCGCGGGATCGTCGCTGCCCGCGAGCGGTTCGGCATAGGTCTCGATCACCGCATTGATGCGAGGGTTGACCGATTCCAGCATGCGCCGCGCGCAGCCCAGCGCCTCCGCGCCCTTCACCTCGCGCCTGCGTATGAGATCGGCGAGACCCAGACCGTCGAGCTCGATGTATTCGGACAGCTTCATCGGAAGCGATAGGCGAGCGTGGCGCCGAAAGTCCGTTGCTCTCCGAGGATCTCGAGCGCGAAGAACGCGATGTTGTTGATGTAGGTGATGTATTCCTCGTCGAAGATGTTCGTGCCGTACACCGCCGCCTCCCAGCGGCCGTCCGGCGAGGCGATCGAGGCGCGCATGTTCGCGACCCAGTAGTCCTCGGCCGTATCGAACACCTGGTTCGTGGCTTCCAGGAAGCGCTCGTCCACCCATCGGTAGTCGACACCGATCATGGCGTTCCAGTCGTTCAACACGGGCCGGCGATACTGCACGATGCCGTTGTAGGTCCATGTGGGCGAGTTGACCGGGGTCTTGCCTTCGAGCGAGACGGGGCCCGCGTACGTGCTGATGACCCGGTCGGTGTCCTGGTACTCCGCGTCGAGCCAGCCGACGCCCTGCCTCACGAACCAGTGCTCGCCCGGCGCCCACTCCAGTTCCAGTTCGGCGCCCAGGTTTTCCTGCTCGCCGATGTTACGAGTGATCGGCACCAGCGGCGAGACCGGGTCGTCCACGTTTACCTGGACGTCTTCGTACTGGTAGTGGAACACGGCCGCGTTGAGCTGCACCCTGCCGTCCATCCAGCGGCTCTTGAGGCCGATCTCCTGCGCGAAAATCTCCTCCGGGTCGAACGTGGTGGCGGCTCCCGCGAACGGCAGGCTGTAGCCGCCTGCGCGATAGCCGGTGGTCAGGTTGCCGTACAGCAGCACGTCCTCCGCCGGCGTCCATTCGAGGCCGAGGATCCAGGATTCGTCCTCGTCCGTGCGGCTGTCCGAAAAGAGCGGTGCGATCGGCCCGAGAAACGGGCATGCCGGCGAGCCGATCGGTGGGGTCGGGTTCTCGGGGGTTGGGGCGAACGTCGTGATCAGGCACGGCGTGACGAACTTCTCCTTGCCCGTCTGCGGCAGATTGCCGAGTCCGAGCAGCACGTCATTCACTTCCGTGTCGTCGTGGGTATACCGCAGACCGGCGGTGACGGTGACCGCGTCGGTAACGTCGAACTCGCCATTCAGGAACGCCGCGATCGACTCGAGCTTCTGATTGAACTGCGCAAAGAACTGGTCCGCGAACGGCGGCGTCACGCCAGGCAGCGGCTGCTCGCTCAGGTCCGAGCCGTCGACCTGGTCGAGGTCGTCCTGTTCATAGAAGAGTCCTGCAGTGTAGCGCCAGCGGTCCCCGATCTCCCCGTTCAGGCGCAGCTCCTGCGTGAACTGGTTCATCTCGTTGTAGTAGTGCGTGCTCGTCGAGTCGAAGATGTCGCTCTGACTGTCTTCACGATGGATGCGCTCGTAGTACTCGGCGGCGGTGATCGAGGTGAGCTGCGCCCCGCCCAGGTCATACGAGAGACGCAGATAGCCGCCATAGAACGTGTCGTCGACGTTGGGCGGCGTGTTCTGGTTGATCGTGAAGGCATCGTCCGGCTCGAATTCGCCTTCCGGAAATCCTTCGAGCGTCGCGAAGCCGGCGAACTTGGAGCATGCGGACGGTCGCGTGAGCGACTCACCGCTCAGCGTTTCCGAGCAGATGCCCGGTGCCCCGAAGTTGAAGATGCCGGGCCCCTTCCAGGCGACCTTCTCGCTCTGGTCGGCACCGCCGTGGACCAGCGCGCGGACCGTCAGACGATCACCTTCCCACAGCAGTTGCCCGCGCACGTCGTAGAGGTCGGGCTGGCCGTGCTCTTCGGCCGTGAACAGATTGTCCTGCGGGCCGCCGTCGCCGAACTCGGTGTTGAACGACAGTCGCCCGCTCAGGCTCTCCGTCAACCCGCCGTTGATGACGCCGCTGACACGGTAGCGCTCGTGCTCGTCGAGACCCAGCTCGACACCGGCATCGAATTCCTGCGTCGGCGCCTTCGTGTAGTAGTTCACCGCACCGCCGGTCGTGTTGCGCCCGAACAGGGTGCCTTGTGGACCCTTCAGCACCTCGACGCGTGCGACGTCGTACTGGCGCCGCGCGATCATCCACGGCTTGCTGATGTAGACCTCGTCGATGTGCTGCGCGACGGGCGAGTCGTACTGACCCTGGAACTCGTTGAGGCCTATTCCGCGGATGTGAACGCTCTGCAGGAACGAATTGGTCGCGTAGGCCTGCAGGTTCGTGATCTGCGCGGACAGACCGTCGAGCGTTCCGCGCGAGAGTTCCCGATAGCTGTCCTCGTCGAACGCCGTGACCGTCAGTCCGACGTCCTGGACGGACTGTTCCCGCTTTTTGGCGGTCACGATGATTTCTTCCAGAGTGGCGCCGGCCGAGCCTGGCGGCAGGAGCGCCAGCATGGCGGCGATCGATGGAACTACACGATGTAACTTGTCCAAGGCGCCCTCCTTGTCGATTCGCGATGGCAGGGCGTCAGTCACGTAGCCCAGCCAGACCTCGTAGCCGTTGCGGACGGCAGGTAGTCATGGAGTCGGTACGTCATGTCTCGAGCGTCTCCTTGCCCTTCTGGATCGCGAGCGCGCCGCTGCGCACGACCTCGAGCACCTCGCCGTAGTCGCCGACCTCGGCGACGAAACGACTGATGTCCGCTTCGCTGCTGGTGAGCTCGATCGTGAAGCTATCGGGTGCGTCCCACAGCACGCGCGCACCGGCGCGCTGCGCCGCGGACCACAGCTTGCCGATCTGCGTGGCGCGCGCCTTGACCTTGATGAGCAGCAGCTCACGCTCGAAGTGCTCCTCGCGCGTGACGTCCTCGACGTCCACGACGTCGACCAGCTTGAGCAGCTGTGTCGAGATCTGGTGGATCACGGCGTCGCTGCCGGTCGTCACCAGCGTCAGGCGCGAGACCGCCGAGTCGTCGGTCGGCGCGACGGAGAGCGACTCGATGTTGTAGCCGCGGGTCGAAAACATGCCCGCGACCCGGCTCAAGGCGCCGACCTCGTTCTGCATCGTGACGGAGATGATGTGCCGCACGCATCGAGCATAGCGTACGGCCGCGGAATCTCTCTATCGGCGCAAGTGCTTCGTTACCTCGATATTCGATCTGATGCTGAGGTCATGGCGGTGGTCGAGTGCCGGCACCGGTCAGCGGGACCGGAGCCGGCGCGCCTCAACCGGTGACAATCGGAGCCCGGCCAGCGACGACGAGCCCGAGCAGCAGCAGGCCGGCCGTGCCGGGCTCCGGCACGGAGCGGATCTGGGTCAGTGCGAACGTCAGCTCGGGATTCTCGAAGTCCTCGTCGAGATCCTCCTCGACGAGGATCAGGCCCACGCCCGGCGCGTAGTACTTGAATTCCCGGGCGTCGGGCTCGAGCTCGGTCGTCTCGAATATCCGCAGGACGTTCTCGAAGGTCCCGATGTCGAGCATCAGCTACGTCGATGAACGCGAAGATCGTGCCCTGGTCCAGCGCCTCGTCCGCCTCCGCGTGCTCCTGGAAGTAATTGAAGCCGATGGTCAGGTCCGCCGGCATGATGAAGCCGGGCTCCGCGCCGTTGACGCCGGCCTTCCAGGCGCCCTCCGTGGTCTTGCCGATGAGGTTGCCGTCCTCGTCGTACTCGAATTTCGTCACGTCCTCGCCGAGGTACCAGACGTTGCCGAGGGTGTCCTGGGCAAAGTAGTCGAAGGTCTCCTCGACCAGCAGCCCGTCCTCGAATTCACGGTCCTGCTGGATGAACGTCTGCACACCGACGATCACCGGTCCCGGCCCGGTGTTGGTGTGCTCGAAGCGCTCGTCGACGGGCCCGTCCGCGTCGTGGCCGCTGTAGACGTACGTGCGGGTGTCGGTCATCGGGAAGTAGGGGTTGTCGATCGGCTGCGTCGGGTCGAAGACGGCCGCCGAGAAGTCCGGCAGGAACGTCTCGGCAGCCGCCGGCCAGGACCCGAGGCAGGCGACGGCAGTCGCCGCGAGCAGGGAAGGAAGAGTTGGCCGCATGGTGAAGTCCTCCGCGAGTGAACCGTGCTGGCAGGCACGAGCCCCGGGTTCCGCTGCGGCGGCAACCCCGGGATGTTTCGCGTGGCACGATATGACAAGCAAGATCGGTGCCGCGGAGCGAAACCGCCTGAAAATCAAGCCGTTTCTGCACGAAGCGACCTGAGGCGCAGCGCCGGCGGCCGGATTCCGTCAACTATTCCGACGCCCCGACACAGACAGCTTCGGCGGTGCCCAGCGTGGAAAAAATGGATCGGCGGCACGGATCGCTGCTAGTCTCGTTGCAACGCAACACGAAGGCTTCCTGTCGCAACACGGGGTTCTCCCGGTGAACCACACCCAGGCCATCGCCGTTCCGGACGCCCATCCGAGGGCCGGGCAACTGCTCTCCGGCGCCGACACCATCGTGCAGGTGCTCGCCGACGAGGGCGTTGCGGTCGTGTTCGGCTACAGCGGGGGCGCGATCCTGCCGACCTACGACGCCATCTTCCGCTACAACCAGGAACGGGTCGGACGCCACGACGTGCCCCCGATGCCGCTCATCGTTCCGGCGAACGAGCAGGGCGCCGGGTTCATGGCCGCGGGATACGCGCGGGCGAGCGGGCGCGTCGGCGTGTGCCTGGTCACCTCCGGCCCGGGCGCGACCAACACCGTGACACCGGTGCGCGACTGCGCGGCGGATTCAGTGCCGATCGTCGTGATCTGCGGCCAGGTGCCCACCCCCGCGATCGGCACGGACGCGTTCCAGGAGGCGCCGGTCGCCAGCATCATGGGCGCGGTTGCCAAGCACTGCTTCCTGGTCACCGACCCCGAGCGTCTCGAGGCGACGGTGCGCACCGCGTTCGAGATCGCGCGCACCGGCCGCCCCGGCCCGGTCGTGATCGACGTGCCGAAGGACGTGCAGAACTGGCAGGGACCGTTCAAGGGCGCGGGGCAGCTGCCGGTCCGCGGCTACCGGCAGCGCATGGCGGGCCTGGTGGCCAACCAGCTCGACGACGGGGCTTGCGCCGCGTTCTTCGGGATGCTCGGGGCCGCCGAGCGGCCGCTCATCTACGCGGGCGGCGGCGTGATCCATGGCAACGCGGCCGCGGAGCTGCGCCGTTTCGCGGGCGAGCTCGGGCTGCCGGTGGTCACGACGCTGATGGGCATCGGCGCGGTCGACACGACTCATGCGCTCTCCATGCGGATGCTGGGGATGCACGGCACGGCCTACGCCAATTACGCGGTGGACGACTGCGACTTCCTGATCGCGCTGGGCGCGCGTTTCGACGATCGCGTCGCCGGGGCGCCCGCGAAGTTCGCGCGCAATGCGAAGTGGATCGCGCACGTCGACGTCGACGCCTCGGAGATCGACAAGGTCAAGCGCGCGCAGTGGAGCCACGTCGGGCTGCTGCCCGGGGCGCTCGAGTCGCTCCGTGCGTACGCCGGGCACTCGGGCTTCAAGCGCGACTGGTCGGGCTGGCACCGCCACCTGGATGGGCTCAGGCAGACGCATGCGATGAACTACGACCGGGCGAGCCCGCTGATCCAGCCGTACTACGTGATCGAGGAGCTCAACCGGCGGACGCGCGGCGAGGCGATCATCACCACCGGCGTCGGCCAGCACCAGATGTGGGCGGCGCAGTATTTCGACTTCCGCGGGCCGCGGCTGTGGCTCACCTCGGGCAGCATGGGGACGATGGGGTTCGGCCTGCCGGCGGCGATCGGCGCGCAGTTCGCCTGCCGCGACCGGCTGGTGATCGACGTCGACGGCGACGCGAGCATCAGGATGAACCTGGGCGAGCTCGAGACCGTCACGACCTATGACCTGCCGGTCAAGGTCCTGGTGATGAACAACCACGGCGACGGCATGGTCCGCCAGTGGCAGAAGCTGTTCTTCAAGGGGCGGATGTCGGCGAGCGACAAGTCGCTGCACAAGAAGGACTTCGTCGCGGCCGCACGCGCCGACGGATTTCGATATGCCGAGCGGCTCGAGCGCAAGGAAGACGTGCCGCGGGTGGTTGCCGAGTTCATCGATTTCGCGGGCCCCGCCTTCCTCGAGGTGGTCATCGACCGCGACGCCGGCGTCTACCCGATGGTCGGGCCAGGGCAGAGCTACGAGGAGATGATCACCGGCGATTTCATCCCCTCGCGCACGAAGTCGGAGCCGCGCGACCCCGACGAGTCGGAGATGTTTTGACGCGCGCGGCGCCGGCCCGTGGCTGACGCCGACTCCACCGCTCGCTTGACGGACCGAAGCGAGCGCTCTTCTGAGCCGTCCCGCGAGCCTGCTCGGGTCCCGTCCTTCGCCGAGGCGGCGCGCTTCTGGATCAAGCTCGGCCTGATCTCCTTCGGCGGCCCGGCCGGGCAGATCGCGATCATGCATCGCGAGGTCGTGGAGCGCCGCCGGTGGGTGGACGAGGAGCGGTTCGCGGGCGCGCTCAACTTCTGCATGCTGCTGCCGGGGCCCGAGGCGATGCAGCTCGCCATCTATCTCGGCTGGAAGCTGCACGGGATGCGCGGAGGCCTCGTGGCCGGCCTCGCGTTCATCGGGCCCGCGATCCTGCTGCTGCTCGGCCTGTCCTGGGTCTACGCGGCCTACGGGCAGGTGCCGGCGATCGCGGGTGTGCTCACGGGTCTCAAGGCCGCGGTCGTCGCGCTCGTGCTGCAGGCGCTGGTGAAGATCGGGCGGCGTGCGCTGCGCGGGCCCATGCACGTCGCGCTCGCGATCGGCGCCTTCGCGGCGCTGCAGTTCCTGCACGTGCCGTTCCCGCTGATCGTACTGGGCGCAGGGCTGGTCGGCCTCGTGGCGGGCGCCGCTGCGGGGAGGGCGGCACCCGTTGCGGCTGCGGGTCCGACACGAGCGGGCCAGCCGGCGCGCGTGCTCTTCGTCGGACTCGCCCTGTGGGTCGTTCCGCTGCTCGCCTGCGCTGCTGCGCTCGGCTTCGACTCGCTCTGGAGCCGGCTGTATCTCTTCTTCACCCAGGCCGCGCTGGTCACTTTCGGCGGCGCGTACGCCGTGCTCGGCTACGTGACGCAGCACCTCGTGGCCGAGCTCGGCTGGCTCACCGCGGAACAGGCGGTGACCGGTCTCGCGCTGGCCGAGACCACGCCCGGGCCGCTGATCATCGTGTTGCAGTTCATGGGCTTCATGGCCGGCTGGAACCAGCCAGGGCCCCTCGCGCCGGAGAGTGCAGCGGTCCTGGCCGCATTGCTCGCCTCGTGGGCGACATTCCTGCCGTCCTTCGTGTTCATCTTCCTGGGGGCGCCCTACGTCGAGCGCATCACGGCCGAGCCGCGCGTCGGGGCGGCGCTCGCGGCGATCACGGCCGCGGTGGTAGGCATCATCGGCACGCTGGCGGTGCTGTTCGCGCGCGTCGTGCTCCTGCCGCAGGGCCTCGCCGGCGGCCTCGACTGGGTGGCCCTCGCCATCGCCGTCGGGGTCTGGCTCCTGCTGACGCGCACCCGCCTCGACCTGCCCTGGATCCTCGCCGCCGCCGCCCTCGTCGGCCTGCTCACCCGATAAATGGCTCGGAGCCAATTTCGGACGGTCGCCTGACCGCCAGATCAACCTCGCAGAAATTGGCTCCGAGCCATTTTCCGAGCTATCTATCGAGTGAGCAGGGCGTCGATCTTCGCCGCGAAGAACTCGTAGGGCTTTACGCCGGAGAAGGTCTCGCCGACGAACTGGCCATCGACGAGACGACCGATGGCGAACGACGGGGTCGCGGCGAGGCCCTGCGAGGCCGCGAGGGTGGCGTCCGCGCGCACCGCGCGCAGCTGCCGGTCGTCCGCGCGGCACGCGGCGAAGCGCTCGAGATCGAGGCCGAGCCCGCGGGCGAATTCCTGGTAGGGCTCCGAGGACAGGCGCTGCTGCCCCGCGAACACCGCGTGGCGGAACTCCCAGAACCGGCCCTGCTCGCCGGCGCAGCGCGCGGCGACCGCCGCCGGCACCGCGTGGCGGTGCATGGCGAGCGGCAGGTCGCGCGAGGCGTAGCGGAGCTTCCCGGTATCGATGTAGGTCTTCCTGAGCTGCGGAAACGTCTGGATCGCGAACCGCGCGCAGTACGGACACTGCAGGTCCGTGAACTCGATGACGGTGACCGGCGCATCCGCAGCGCCCAGCACGTTGAACTCGCGATCCGGTTCCGCCGGGGTGGGCTTGGCTCGAGCCGCATCGGAGGTCGTCGCGGCAGGCTCGCCGGTCGCGGCGCCAGGCGCGTCCGTGGCGCAGGCCGCGACGGCGATTGCGATCGCCAGGTACACGGGCAGGCGGGCAGGAATTAGCATTGTGGTCCCCCGACTATGACGGCGGCACCCTAGCATGAAGTACCTGCACACCATGGTGCGCGTCACCGATCTCGCGCAGTCGCTCGCGTTCTACTGCGACGCGCTGGGCCTCCGGGAAGTGCGCCGGCACGAGAACGAGGCAGGCCGTTACACGCTGGTGTTCCTCGCGGCGCCCGGCGACGACGACGCGCAGATCGAGCTCACGTACAACTGGGACGCGGAGGTCTACGGCATCGGTCGCGCGTTCGGCCACCTGGCCTACGCGGTCGACGACATCTACGCCGCCTGCCAGCGACTGGTCGATCACGGCGTCACGATCAACCGCCCGCCCCGTGATGGCCGCATGGCCTTCGTACGGTCTCCGGACGCGATTTCCGTCGAGTTGCTGCAGAAGGGCGGCGCGCTGCCCCCGCGCGAGCCATGGTCGAGCATGCCCAACGTGGGCAGCTGGTGACGGTCGTCGGAAATATTTACAAAAGGCAATCGCCACGCGGCGGCGCAACCCCAAGCCATTGATTTATGTCAATTGACTTAACGTGGCACGCGGTATGCATGCACGTTATGCGATAAAGACTAACGAACTCGTCTAAATAAGCTCGCAGCAGGGGAATCGCCAAGGCATTCGGGCCTGGGTCCGCAAAGGGGCCAGAGGTCACGGGTGCCTGGCGCAGGGAGAGGCTCATGCGGCGCACGTCGACGTTCACTGCGGCGTTGGGACTCGCGTTTCTTTGCACATCCGCCCAAGCCGTCACCATCTCGCTGTTGGCCAATCCGCTCGAGCTACCGTCCGGCGGCATCCTGTCGGTCGACATCGTCGCTGCGGACTTCGGCGAAGGTGAGTTCGCCTCAGCCTACGATCTCTCGATCTCGTTCGATCCGCTGGAGTTCGCGTTCGTCGCGGACTCCTTCGTCGTGGGATCAGCACTCGGCGGCGGCGAAGACTCCTTCGATTTCTCGGATTTCTCGGGCGCCGACGCGGGCGCACTGCTGCCGTTCGTGACGTCTCTGCTGGACGACACGACGCTCGCCGGCCTGCAACCCGGCCCGAGCGTGGTACTCGCGAGCTTCGAGCTACTGGCACGCCGCACGACGGTTGCGCTCACTGCCGCGATCGGCCTCGGCTGCAACAGCGTTGCAGGGCCGCTCGACGAGGAGGGCCTTGCCGTGCTGCTCGACGTCACGGCGTGCAACGGCGCATCGGTCAACGTGGCGCCGGTTGCAGTTCCTGAGCCCGGGACGGTGGCGCTGCTCGCGCTCGGGCTGCTCGGACTGGCCTTCTGCATTCGTCGCTCGCAGGGCGACCGCTGATCCGCTTCGATCGCTCGCGGCGTTCGCCGGCGACAGGATTTCTTACGCACTTGTCTTGACATAACAAACAGCCACGGCGCCCCCGCCCCGTATCGGACCGTCGCATCGGGGCCTGCGGTTGCCAGGGAGATAGGACATGTTCCGCGTGCATCGGCTGCGATCGCTCCTGGCACTCCTGCTCGTCGCCGGAGCCCTGTGCCTCCCGCCCGTCGCACTCGCCCAGCCGGCGCCGCAGGTCTGCGACTGCGATGCGGACGGCGACATCGACAAGGTCGATATCAACCTGATCGCCAATGCACGCGGCCAGGCCGCGAGCGGCCCAACCGATCCACGCGATCCCGATCGCGACAACAAGATCACCGCCGCGGACGCGCGCACCTGCACGCAGCGCTGCACGTTCGCGAACTGCGCCTCGCCGACGAATCGCCCGCCGATCGCCGACGCCGGTCCCGACGCGACGGTGTTCACGGACCAGGAGGTCACGCTCGACGGCAGTGACTCGACGGACCCAGACGGGGACCCCCTGACTTACAGCTGGACGTTCGTGCGAAAGCCGGCGGGCAGCACGGCTGCGCTGACCGGTGCCACGACGCGTCTCGCCGCGGTTTACGCCCGACGTCGACGGTGAGTACGAGATCCAGCTGATCGTCACGGGACGGCCAGGTCAACAGCGCGCCCGACACCGTGGTCATCACCACGGGCAACGCTCCGCCGGTCGCGGACGCGGGCGACGACCGGACGGCCGTCGTCAACACGCTGGTGACGCTCGACGGCACCGGCTCGAGCGACATCAACGGCGACCCGCTGACCTATTCTTGGTCCTTCGTGCAACGGCCGCAGGGCAGCAACGCGACGCTGTCGAGCTCGACGGCTGTCATGCCGACCTTCACGCCGGACCTCCCGGGCCTCTATCGCCTGAGGCTCGATCGTCAACGACGGCAAGGTCAACAGCCAGCCGGACGAGGTGCGGATCACCACCCAGGCGCAACCCAATGAGCGGCCGGTGGCCGATGCCGGCCCCGACCAGACCGTCGATCTGAACGCAACCGTCACCCTCGACGGCAGCGACTCGCACGACCCGGACAACGGCCCGTCGCCGCTCACCTATTCCTGGTCCATAACGACCCGGCCCGCCGGCAGCACAGCAGTGCTTTCAAGCACGAGCGCGGTCGGCCCGACGTTCAAGGCCGACAAGGCCGGCGAATACGTCATCCAGCTCATCGTCAACGACGGTGCGGATTCGAGCGCGCCCGACACGGTGCGCATCACCACGCGAAACACGCGGCCGGTCGCGGACGCGGGCGATGACCAGAATCGCAACGTCGGCGATACCGTCGCTCTCGACGGCACCGGCTCGTTCGACGCCGACGGCGACCCGCTGTCCTACCAGTGGTCGTTCACGAGCCGCCCGACCGGCAGCACGGCGACGATCGCGAACCCGGCAGCAGACGACGACGTCGTTCGTCGCCGACCGGCCGGGAATGTACGTCGTGCAGCTGGTCGTCAACGACGGCCAGTTCGACAGCATCCCCGACACGGCGACGATCACGATCATCGTGCCGACGGTTCCGTCCCTGTCCGATCAACGATGCCTCGATCACCGAGGGCAACTCGGGCACCAAGGTACTGAGTTTCACCGTCACCCTGTCGCCGGCGGCGACCGGCACGGTCACGGTCAACTACGCGACCGCCAACGGGACGGCCACCACGGCCGACGCGGACTACGTGGCCAAGACCGCCACGCTGACCTACACGACCGGCCAGACGAGCAAGACGGTCACGGTCACCGTCCGGCGGCGACACGACGTTCGAGCCGGACGAGACCTTCTTCGTCAATCTCTCGAACGTCGAGCGCCAACGCGACGATCGCCGACGGCCAGGGTATCGGCACCATCGTCAACGACGACACCGCGGCGCTGCCGACGGTCACGATCGCGGCGACGGATGCGAATGCCTGCCGGTCCGAAGCAGGGTGATGCGATCGCGCGCAGCGGCGGCAACAACCTGCGCCGATCGCGCTGAGCACCAGCGGCAGTCGGCCAGCGGCAGCGACTTCACGGTCTCGCGGCACGTCGATACCTGACGGTGTTTCATTCGATCGGTGGTACGGCGAATCCAGCGACCAGCGTGGAATACAACGGCCACCCGGGTGGCTCCACGCTGATCCCCGCGGGCTCCTCAAGCGCCACGATCCACCATCACGCCGGTCGATGATGCGGCGGTGGAGAACCCCCGAGACGGTGACTCTGACGATCACGGCCAATGCGGCCTACGTGGTTGGAACACCACCGCAGAACACGGCGAGCATCACGATCGCCGACAACGACAGCGCCTGTCCGACGCAACCCTGATAACTCGCCAGGAGGCGTCATTACGCACGTGCAATTCGCTGGCGATGACTTCGAATACTTCTTCTTCGACCCCAATAACTCGGGCTCCGGAAGCGGCACCATCGGCTTCACCCGGCCGCCGGGCGCGGGGACGCCGCTCACCAGCAACGGCAGTAGTCCATATTCGCAGGCCATGCCGGTCACGGTGACACCGTAGGGCCGGGCAGGCGTCGCGGAAGGCTGCTTCCGCGACGCCGAGCGTCGTCGGCGCTGGTCGATCGCACCGGACGCGGGCGATTCAGAATCGCGCGCCGACGATACGCGGCTCCGGCACCAGCTCGACGCCGAACCGCGCGCGCACGGACTCGGCGACGCGCCGAGCGAGCGCAAGCAGCTCCGCTCCGGTCGCACGGCCATGGTTCACGAGCACAAGCGCGTGCCGGCTCGAGATGCCGGCATCGCCCTCACGACGGCCGCGCCATCCGCAAGCCTCGATCATCCAGGCGGCCGAAACTTTGCGCCGCTCAGGCTGAGTCGGCAGGGTAGGTCGGGAGGCCGGGGTTGGAAGCCACCAGTGCCTCCGCGACAGGCCGCGGCACGATCGGGTTCTTGAAGAAGCTGCCCGCGTTGCCGATCACCGCCGGATCCGGCAGCTTGCGCCGCCGGATGCGGCGCACGGCTCTAGCGACGTCCGCGGGGCCGGGCTCTGCAACATGCAGCGCGGCGAGCTCCTCGCGCACGCCGGCGTAGTCGAGCCTGAGCTCGCGCTGGTAGGGCAGGCGCAGCTCGATCGCCGTGACGATCCATCGGTCGAGCTCGTGCTTGAAGCGGCTGTCGCGGTAGGTGAACCCGCAGTCGCTGCGTGGCCAGCCGCACCGATGCGCCCGACGTCCGCGATCCCAGGCTTCGACTGTCTCGACGAACTCGTCGATCTCGGTTCCGTAGGCGCCGATGTTCTGGATCGGCGCGGCGCCGGCGAGCCCGGGTATGAGGGCAAGGTTCTCGAGACCCGAGAGCCCGCGGGCGAGCGTCCAGTCGACCAGCGCATCCCAGCCGTGCGCCGCGTCCGCGCGCACGAGCGCGGTCCGGCCGTCGTCCGCGACAACGCGGACGCCGTTCGCAGCCTGGCGCAGCACGACACCCGGAAAGTCGCCGACGAGCAGCAGGTTGCTGCCCTCGCCGATGCACATCAGCGGCAGACCCGCGATCTCAGGCGCCGCGAGCGCTGCCGGCAGCGCATCCGCCTCGTGCACCGTGAGCAACCATGCCGCTGCGGCCTCCACGCCGAAGGTGTTCAATGCGCGCATGGGCGCATTCGCCTGCAGCGTGAATACCCTCTGCTCACGCCGCGAGCTTGCCACCGTTCGCTGCGATCCGTCACCATCCTGCGCGCCGTAATCCACGCCGCGCGACAAGACGCGCGCATCGCGAGTGGTGCCTGAACACCCCTCAGGCGTTACATGGACATAATTGGGGCCTTACCCCGCCGAATCGGGGTCCGGATTAAGTACAGTCGATTGCGACCGTTGTGAGAGTTGAGTCAAGGCGACCCGGTGCGCGTGCGGGGACAATTCCACCGCTCATCCACACGTGCACCGAGGTCCCGTCATCGTGAGCCCATCGTCCCGCAATGTCGCCCGCATCGCCGCCCTTCCGAGCAGGAACTCAGCCGCCGTGACCGTTCACCTTCGCCGGATGTACGTCGATTGCCGCTACGGGCAGTTGCACGTGCATACCTCGTTTCCCTCCAGCGGCGGCTTCGACGAGCTGACGCCGCTCGTGTGCCTCGCACCCGCGCCGCTGTCGGGCCGCCTGTTCAAGTCCTTCCTCGCCGAGATGGGTCGCAACCGCAGCGTGTACGCGCCGGATGCGCCGGGCTGTGGCGAATCCGATGCGCCGGAGGCGGCGCCCTCGGTGCACGACTACGCGCTCGCGTTTGGCGACATGCTCGATACGTTGCGCCTCCGGCAGGTGGACGTGCTCGGCTACCAGACGGGGTCGCTGAACGCGGCCGAGCTCGCCATCTCGCGGCCGGAGCAGGTACGTCGCGTGGTGCTCATCGGTGTCCCGGTCTTCGACCCCCGCGACCGCGAAGGTTTCGCCGTGCGGCCGTGGCCTGCGCGGCCGCGCGAGGACGGATCGCACCTCGCGGAGGAATGGCAGCGGATTCGTCGCGCGCGCGGGCCCGGCGCTTCGCTCGCGCGGCTCTCGGCCGACCTCGGCTGCGCGGTGCGGGCGGGCGACGAGGCGACCTGGGGTCCGGCGGCGGCGTCGCATTACGCGGCGGGTGAACGGCTGCCGCTGCTGCGGCAGCCGGTGCTGGTGCTGCGCCCGCGCGACGACTTCTGGGATATGACCGCGCGGTCCGAGCCGCTCCTGCACGATGCGCGACGCATCGACATGCCGGAGTGCGACGGAAACCTGTTCGATACGCGGCCCGTTGACCTGGCCCGCGACGTCAGCGCGTTTCTCGATCGCTGACGGGCGCCCTGCCGGTCGCAGCCGGCGCCGCGAACGGCCGGCCGGCTCGCAGCAGCAGGATCAGCGCGAGCGCGGCAATGAGCGGCAGCGTGGCGAGATTGAGCTTCGTCCAGCCGAGCGCGTGCAGCGCCGGCCCGGCGAGGAGCGAGGCGAGCGCCTGCGCGCCGAACACCGCGAACTCGTTCACCGCCTGCGCGCGGTAGCGCTCGGCGGGCCGGTAGCTCGCCGTGAGCAGGGTCGTGCCCGCGACGAAGAGCAGGTTCCAGCCCAGGCCCAGCAGCACGAGCCCCCACCAGTAGTGCACGAGCGCGCGGCCCGATCCGTCGACGACCACGCAAGCCGCCATCAGCACGAGGCCCGCGAGCATGCCCGCCCGTGCGCCGATGCGCCCGATCAGCCGCCCGCTCACGAGCGAGGGCCCGTACATCGCGAGCACGTGGCTCTGGATCACCCACGCCGTGCGCATGTCGGAGTGCTGGTCATGGACGTGCATGCTGATCGGCGTGGCGGTCATGATGAAGCTCATGACCGAGAAGGCGACCACCGAGGCGGCGACGGCGACGAGAAAGTCGGGCTGCGCCGCCACGACGCGCAGGGGACGCGCCTCGCCGCCGGTTGCGGATGACTGCACGGGGGCCGGCCGGTAGCGGGTCAGCACGGCGGCGCAGGCGACGCAGAGCGCCGCAACGACCAGGAACGACCCGGCGTACTCGTGGCGAGGCAGCAGGTTCTTGCACGCGAGCGCGAGCTGCGGTCCGATGACCGCCGCGGCCAGCGTGCCGATCATGAACGTGGAGATCGCCTGGCTCGCGCGCTCGGCCGGGACGCTCTCGGCGGCGGCGAAGCGCTGCTGCTGCTGGAACGCGAGATTGACGCCGAGCGCGAGCGACGCGGCGCACAGCAGTGCGAAGCTTCCGATCACGATCGCCCAGGCGACGGTGAGCGCGGCCGTCGCGGCGAGCGTGGCGCTGGCGATGAAGGCGCGGCGACGCCCGTAGCGCTGCATCGCGAGCGCGGCCGGGACCGTCGCGAGCGCGAGGCCGACGATGAGCAGCGACAGCGGCAGTGTCGCGAGCTGCGGTGAGGGCGCGAGCTCGCTGCCGAGGATCCCGCCGAGCAGGAACATCGTCATCATGCCGGCCGCCGAGAACGCCTGCGCGACCGCGAGCAGCCAGACCGTGCGCATGGGGTCAGACGACGCGCTGCCAGGTGTAGGCGCAGAAGAGCCCGACGGCCAGGCAGCTCACCAGCCATTCCGCGGCACCCGCGAGCGCGAGCCGGGGAGGCAGCCGCAGCCGCAGCCGCAGCGAGAGCAGCGCCGGCAGGGCCACTCCGCTGAAGCAGAGCAGGCCGAATGAGAGGCCGACGACGTACCAGGGCATGTGGACGAGGGCGATCAGGCTCCAGCTCGCCCAGAACAGCAGCCCCTGCACCGCGCCCGCAGCGGTGTGACCCGCGGCGCCGGCGAAGAGCGCCTGCACGCTCTCGCCGTCCGCGGCGAGCGGCGCGGGCAAGCCGAGATTCCTGAGGAGAGCCGCCGAAACGACGCCGTTCCACAGCACGCCGACCAGACCCCCGCAGGCGCCGGCAAACATGCTCATCACGAGTTCGATGCGCGTCACTCGGCCGGTCCGTGGGCAGGGCGAGCCTGCGCGGCTCAGAGCCGTCGCTGCAGGGCGAGCGCCAGGCGATCGACGTCGGCGTGATCGCAGTAGGCATGCAGGCTTACGCGCAGCGCGTCGAAGATGCCGCCGTGCCTGACATGGTGCAGGACCACGCCGTCTTCGGCCGCGATTGCGCCGGCGAGTGCCGCGTGATCACGGTGCGGTACCGCGAAGCTCAGGATGCCGGCCGACAGCGACGGGTGCGTCGGCGTGAGGATTCTCACCCCCGGGAGCCCGGTGAGCCGCAGCCGCAGGTAGCTCATGAGCTCGTGCATGCGCGCGACGATGCGTGCGCGGTTCACCGCCTGCTGGAACTCGACCGCGATCCCGACACCGTCGAGCTCCGGGCCGCGCATCCGCCCTCCCTGGCCATACTTCGCCTGTGTCTCCGGCCAGGCGTCGAAGGGCCGCTCCGGCGCCGGCGGCATCGCACCGAATCGATCCGAGGCCTCCCAGCCGGTGGCCCGCTCGACGCCGAGCGGCCACAGCCGCGGGCGCGCCTCGCGACGCACGTAGAGCGCGCCCGTGCCGGCGCCGGCGTTGAGCCACTTGTGGAACGAAGCGACGTAGGCGTCGCAATTGAGCTCGGCGATGCGCACGTCGACCTGGCCCGGCGCCTGCGCGCCGTCGACGACGCTGAACGCGCCCTTTGCGCGCGCGAGCGCGGCGAGCTCGCGCGCCGGCATGACCGTGCCGTCCGTGTACTGCACGTGCGAGAAGAGGAGCACTTTCGTGCGGGGGCTCATCGCGGCCGCGAATCGGGTGACGATGGCCTCCGGGGACTCCGGCACGCCCTCCTGCGGCAGCTGCGTGACCGTGAAGCCGCGCCGCTTCGCCTCCAGCAGCCAGGGATAGACCGCCGCGGGATGATCGTGCGTCGTGGTCAGGATCTCGTCGCCCGGTTGCAGGTCGAGACCGCGCGCGACGATCGTGAGGCCCTCCTGCGCGCCGCCGGTGAAGGCGAGGTCCTCGAGCGCGGCGCCGAGAAAGGCGGCGACCGCGGCGAGCCGCTGGCGCATCGCGTCGAAGCCCAGGGCCGAGTCCTGGTAACGCTGGAAGTCGAGGCTCTGCCGCTCGCGGCTGCGATACTCCTGGGCCATCACCGCGCGCAGCGTCGGTCCGAAGTGCGCCGTGTCGAGCCACGCGATCCCGTTGTCGAGCACGAGCTGCGCGCGCATCCACTGCCAGAGCTCGCTGGAAACGTAGGGCACGTTCGCGGGCGAGAAGCTCGCCGCGGCGGAGACCACGGGTGCGAGTGAACTGGCGCCGAGCGCGCCGAGGAAGAACCTGCGCGAGTGGTGATGCGTCATGTCTCGAGGATTCCGGCCGGTCGGACCGCCGCCAGGCGACGGGCGGGCGAAGTATGCCGGCTCGACGAGCACGAATGGAAGCGACTACGCGCCGGTTCATGGCCCCGTTCGCAGAAATCGCGCACTTTCCTGCTAACGTAGCCGCCGGTTCAACGGTGCATCGCATGCAGGAAAGCTACGTCGAACGGATCCTCAAGGCGCGCGTCTACGACGTCGCCATCGAAACGCCGCTCGAGGAGGCGCCGCGCCTCTCGCGGCGGCTCGGCAACCGCGTGCTGTTCAAGCGCGAGGACCTGCAGCCCGTGTTCTCGTTCAAGCTGCGCGGCGCCTACAACCGCATCGCGCACCTTTCCGAGACGGTCGCCGCGCGCGGCGTCATCTGCGCCTCGGCGGGCAACCACGCGCAGGGCGTGGCGCTCGCGGCGCGCCGGCGCGGCGTACCCGCGGTCATCGTGATGCCGCGGACCACGCCCGACATCAAGGTCCAGGCCGTGATCGACCTCGGCGCCGAGGTCGTGATGCATGGCGATGACTTCGATGCGGCCTACGATCACGCCACCGAGCTCGAGCGCCGCCGCACGCTCACCTTCATCCATCCCTTCGACGATCCGGACGTGATCGCAGGTCAAGGCACGATCGGCGTCGAGATCCTGAGGCAGCATTCCGGGCCGATCGACGCCCTGTTCGTGCCGATCGGCGGCGGCGGGCTGATCGCAGGCATCGCCGCGTACGTCAAGACGCTCTACCCGCAGATCCGGGTGATCGGCGTCGAGCCGGAGGATGCCGCGAGCATGCACCGCTCGCTCGCGCAGGGACAGCGGGTCACGCTCGAGCGGGTGGGCATCTTCGCCGACGGTGTCGCGGTGCGGCGCCCGGGAGAGGAGACGCTGCGGCTCGCACGGCGCTACGTCGACGAGATCCTGCTCGTCGACACGGACGAGATCTGCGCTGCGATCCAGGACATCTTCGAGGACAACCGCACCATCGCCGAGCCCGCCGGGGCGCTGGCGGTCGCCGGCGTCAAGCGCTACGTCGCCCGCGAGGCGTGCACGGGCGAGACCCTGATCGCGGTCAACAGCGGCGCCAACATGAACTTCGACCGGCTGCGTCACGTCGCCGAGCGCGCCGACCTGGGCGCCGGCCGCGAGGCGCTGTTCGCGGTCGAGATCCCCGAGCAGCCCGGGAGCTTTCTGCGTTTCTGCCAGGTCATCGGGCAGCGCAGCGTCACCGAGTTCAATTACCGTTATTCGGACGCGACCACGGCGCGGATCTTCGTCGGGCTCGCCCTGGTCGACGGACGCCGCGAGAGGGAGCAGTTGCTGCGCATGATCGCCGAGGCCGGTTACCGCGTCGTCGACATGAGCGAGGACGAGATGGCGAAGCTGCACGTGCGCTACATGGTCGGCGGCCACGCGGGCTCGCTCGAGCACGAGCGGCTGTTCCGGTTCGAGTTCCCGGAGCGGCCGGGCGCGCTGCTGCGATTCCTCGAGGCGATCGGCTCGCGCTGGAACATCAGCCTGTTCCACTACCGCAACCACGGCTCGGACCACGGCCGCGTGCTGGCCGGCGTGCAGGTCGCGCCCGCCGGGGCCGAGGAATTCGCATTGCACCTGCGCGAGCTGCACTACCCCTATGTCGAGGAGACGTCGAACCCCGCCTACCGGATGTTCCTCGGCTGCTGAGTCGCGCGGGTTTGCGGGCCCGGGACGGCGGTAGCATGATGCGCGGCGATCGCACCCGGGGACCACCCTGCGTGCGGGTGCGGCGTCGACAACACGCGCGGCGATCGCTGCGCATCGGGGGACAAATGAGCTTGAACTGGAAGCTGATCCTGGGCGGTGGCCTGGCCTGGTTCGTGGCTACCTGGCTCGTCTCGTTCGCGACTGGGCCGTTGGTCCACGACGGCGTGCTGAAGGAGACCTACCAGGCGACCGCTTCGTTCTGGCGTCCGGAACTGATGGAAGAGCCGCCCAACATGGCGGCGCTCCTGCCTCGCTGGATCACGGCAGGTCTGATCGGCTCCTTCCTGACTGCCCTGGTCTACGGCTGGGTGCGCCCCGCGCTCACGGGCGCCGGCTGGATGCGCGGGATCAAGTTCGGTGTCATCGTGTTCATCCTGTTCCTGGTCGCGACGCTCGGCTGGTCCGGCGTGTTCAACCTGCCGGACAAGGTCTGGGGCTGGTGGACCCTCGAATCGATCGTCTACCTGCCGGCGGGCGGGGCCGCACTCGGCTGGGCGGCGGAGAAGCTCGCTCCACTCACCGGCGAGAGGCTCGCTGCCCACGCTGCAAGGACCTGAGCTGACCGTGTATCAACCACGGCGCGCTCCACTGCACGAGGAGCGCGCCGTGCGCGGCCTGCCCCATCATCTGACGCGCTGGCCGGGGTCCGACCCGCAGCCGTGGCTGCTGCTGCACGGCTGGATGGACGCCGGCGCGACCTTCCAGTTCCTCGCGGATGCGCTGCCCGCGACGCGCTCGCTCGTCGCGCTCGACTGGCGCGGTTTCGGCGAGAGCGCGTGGCCCGATGACGGCTACTGGTTTCCGGACTACTACGCCGATCTCGATGCGCTGCTCGGGCAGCTCTCGCCCGACGCGCCCGCGACGCTGATCGGGCACAGCATGGGCGCCAACGTCGCCATGATGTACGCGGGCATCCGGCCCGAGCGGGTGCGCGCCGTGATCTGCATCGAGGGCTTCGGCCTGCCGCGCACGCGCCCGGAGCAGGCGGCCGAGCGTTACCGGACCTGGCTCACGCAGCTGGGCGAGACGCCAGCCTTTGCGCGCTTTCCGTCGCACGAGGCGTTCGCGCAGTTCCTCGGCAAGCGCAACCCGCGCCTGCCGCCCGAACGAGCCGCGTTCATTGCCCGCGCCTGGGCCGCGGCCCACGCCGGACGGCGGCGTGACGATGCGCGCCGACCCGCGGCACAAGCGCGTGAACCCGGTGCTCTACCGTCGCGAGGAGGCCGAGGCGTGCTGGCGCGCGATCACAGCGCCGGTGCTCTTCATCGTCGCCGCCGACACGGAGGTTGCCGCGCGCTTCGGTGATGACGCCGCGATCGAGCGCATGCGCGGGTTCGTGCCGCAGCTCACTGCGGTCACGATCGACGACGCGAGCCACATGGTGCACCACGAGAGGCCCGAGGCACTTGCCCGTGCGATCGAGGAGTTCATGGGTTCGCTGCCGGAAAACCGCGCGTTGCGCTGAGTCGTGCCTGCGCCGCGTCGAGCCGATGAGTGACCGGCCAGCGTCACGCCACGCCCGGAATCCAGCACCGCCACTTATAATCGTTCGGTTGGATCCCGAGCACCGGATGAACGACACGACTTCCACGCCCGCCCGCTGGTTCGCCGAGCTGCGCCGCCGCAAGGTGGTGCGCGTCGCGGTGGTCTACATCCTGATCGCCTGGGTGCTGATCCAGATCGCGGACGCGACCTTCGATCCGATCGGCCTGCCGGCCTGGGCGCACAAGCTCGTGATCGTGCTCGCGGCGCTGGGCTTTCCGCTCGCCTGCGGCCTGGCCTGGGCGTTCGACGTCACGCCGCGCGGCATCGAGCGTGCGCAGCCGCGACCCGCCGGCCGCGACGAACCGTCGCCACCGTCGACGGCGGTCGCGAGGGGCACGCCGGGCCAGGACGCGGCCACCTCGCTCACGCCGCAACCCGTGCCCGTCGGCGCCGCGGTGACGGCCACGGCGCATCCCTCGGTCGCGATCCTGCCGTTCGCGGACATGAGCGCGTCGCGCGACCAGGGTTATTTCTGCGACGGGATCGCCGAGGAGATCATCAATGCGCTCAGCTGCGTGCGCGGGCTGCAGGTCGTCTCGCGGACCTCGTCCTTCCAATTCAAGGAACGCGCCGCGGATGTTCGTGAGATCGGCCGCTCGCTCGGCGTGACCGCGGTGCTGGAAGGCAGCGTGCGCCGCTCCGCGGACCGCGCCCGGATCACCGTGCAGCTCGTTTCGGCGGGCGACGGATTCCACCTCTGGTCGGAGAGCTTCGACCGCGGGCTCGAGGACATATTCGCGACCCAGAGCGAGATCGCGCAGAACATCGTGCGCGCACTGCGCTCGAGCCTGACGAAGGAGGAGGCGGCGAACATCGAGCGCGGCGGCACGCGCAATCCCCAAGCCTACGAGTACTACCTGCGGGCGCGGCAGCTGCACAACGAGCAGAGCGACACCACGATCAAGCAGTCGATCGAGCTGTATCGCCGCGCCGCTCAGGCGGATCCGGACTTCGCGAAGGCGCACGCCGGGCTCGCGATGGCGCTCGCGTCCGCGACCTTCTGGCGCATGGTCGAGCCCGGCGCAATGGAGGAGGCGATGCGTGCCGCGAGGCGCGCGCACGAGCTGGCGCCCGACCTGCCCGAGGCCTGGCTCGCACAGGGAAACCTGTATTCGGCGTCATTGCAGTACGACCTCGCCGACCGCGCGTTCGAGAAGGCGCTGGCAGGCAACCCCGATTCGTTCGAGGTGCTGCTGCTCTACGCGCGTCACGCCTTCAGTGCCGGGCAGACCGCCAAGTCGGTCGAACTGTTCGAGCGCGCGCAGCGCGTGGAGCCGGAGGACTACCAGGTCGCCGCCCTGCTGGCGGGCAGCGTGCGCAAGCTCGGGAACGCGGAGGCTGCCCTGGAGGCCGACCGTGCGGCGATCAAGCTTCTCGAGCGGCGAATCGAGCTCTATCCGGACGATACTCGGGCGCTGCACCTCGCGGCCGGCGTGTACGCGAAGCTCGGCCAGCGGGAACGCGCGATCGCCGTCGCCGAGCGCGCGCTCGCGCTGCGCCCGCGCGAGTTTGCAACCCTCTACAACGTCGCCTGCGCCTATGCGCAGCTCGGCGAGAAGGAGCGCGCGCTCGCGATCCTCGAGGGCTTCAGCAAGGTCGGGCAGGGCAGCTTCGACTGGATCCGCGAGGACCCGGACTTCGAGAGCCTGCACGGCGATCCGCGTTTCGAACGCGTGGTCGAGCATCTCTCCGACCTGACCAGAGCCCCGGGGACCGGCTGACGTGACCGGGATGCGCACGACGACGGCGCCGCTGGCGCTGCTGCTGGTGGTGGGCCTGGCCTTCGCGTGGTCGGGAATCCGGCCCCACGACCGCGTCACCTGGTGGCTGGAGGTCCTGCCGGTGGTCGTCGCGGTGCCGATCCTCATTGCGACCGCGTGGCGTTTTCCATTGACGCCGCTCGTGTATACGCTGATCGCGCTCCATTGCCTCATCCTGGTCCTGGGCGGCCACTACACCTATGCGCGCGTCCCGCTCGGGTTCTGGATGCAGGACTGGTTCGACCTCGCGCGCAACCACTACGACCGCATCGGACACTTCATGCAGGGTTTCGGCCCGGCGATGATCGCCCGTGAGCTGTTGTTGCGCACCTCACCGTTGCGGCCCGGCCGCTGGCTGTTCGCCATCGTCACCCTCAGCATCCTGGGAGTGAGCGCCTTCTACGAGTTCACCGAGTGGTGGGCCGCGCTTGCAGGCGGCGAGGCGGCCGATGCGTTCCTCGGCACGCAGGGCGACCCCTGGGACACGCAGTGGGATATGTTTCTTGCGTTCTGCGGGGCGGTGACCGCGCAGCTTCTGCTCGCGCCGCTGCACGACCGGCAGCTCGCGGCACTCGCGCGGCCGCACCCTGGCACCCGGGCCGCGGTGCCGCGCTGAGCGAAGGACGACCGTGCACCTGCCGAAGCGACGACCGATCCCCTACATCTGGGCCCGCCGCATAGCGGTCTCCATCGTCGGCGGCACGGTGCTGCTGATCGGTGTGGCGATGCTGGTGCTGCCCGGGCCGGGCCTGCTCGTGATCCCGCTCGGCCTCGCCATCCTCGGCGTCGAGTACGCCTGGGCGCGCTTGTGGCTGCGCAAGGTCAAGTCGCGGACTGCCGACGTGATGGACGTCCTCCGGCGCAACACCCCGTTCATGCGGCAGGACGACCGCGACTGAATGGGTACGCGGAGCGACTCCCGCCTCGCGGTCCTGCGCAACCGGGATTTCAGCCTCTACCTCACCGCGCGCTTCCTCGGGACGCTGGCGGTGCAGATGCAGACCGTCGCCGTGGGCTGGCAGGTCTACGAGGTCACGCGCGATCCGCTGGACCTGGGCCTGATCGGGCTGTCGCAGTTCCTGCCGTTCGTGCTCCTGATCCTGCCGGCCGGACAACTCGCGGACAGCCGCGACCGGCGGCGCATCATCACCGCCTGCTACGCGCTCGAAGCTGCAACTGCGCGCTGCTGCTGCTCGCGATCGGCCTGCGCGGGCTGGCGGAGGCGTGGCCGGTGTTCGCGGTGATGGTGCTGTTCGGCATCGCGCGGGCATTCCAGATGCCGACCGGGCAGGCGCTGCTGCCGAACCTCGTGCCGCGCGAGCAGTTCGGCACCGCGGTCGCGATCAACTCCTCGACCTGGCAGATCGCAACGATCGCCGGGCCTGCGCTCGGCGGCGTCGTGTACCTCGCGGGCGCACCGGTCGTCTACGCGACGGTCGCGGTGCTGCTCGCCGCCGCCGTGGCGATGACCCTGGCGTTGCGCTCGGGGGGCGATCGCGGCAGCCGCGCGAGCCCGTGAGCGTGGCGACGCTGCTCTCGGGACTCGAGTTCGTGCGCAGCCGCCGCGTCGTGCTCGGCGCGATCTCCCTCGACCTCTTTGCGGTTCTGTTTGGTGGTGCCACGGCGCTGCTCCCGGTGTACGCGGCCGACGTGCTGCACACGGGGCCGCACGGGCTGGGGCTCCTGCGCACCGCGCCGGCGGTCGGCGCCGCGCTGTGCGGCATCGCGCTCAGCCTGATGCCGATCACGCGGCGCGTCGGTCGCCACATGTTCGGCGGCGTCGTCGTCTTCGGCGCCGCCACGATCGTGTTCGGGTTATCCACGAGCTTCTGGCTGTCGCTCGTGGCGCTCACCGCGATGGGCGCGGGCGACATGGTCAGCGTCTACATCCGTCACCTTCTCGTGCAGCTCGAGACACCGGACGCCATCAGAGGGCGCGTAAGCGCGGTCAATGCCGTGTTCATCGGCGCGTCGAACGAGCTCGGCGAGTTCGAGTCCGGGCTGACGGCAGCGTGGTTCGGAACCGTTCCGGCCGTGGTCCTCGGTGGCTGCCTCACGCTCGGGGTGGCGGCGCTCTGGACGCGGCTGTTTCCGGCGCTCGCGCGCATGGATCGCCTCCCCGAGCCCGCCACGAGCGCCTGAGTGATGGCGGGGTAGCCCGGTCGGCCTCGCCACATGGAACGGGCCGATCGCGCGCAGGTGGTCAAGGGATGGGGCGCCGCGTCGAACCGCGGCGGCCGGTCCGATGTTCCCGCTCCGCGCGGTGGTGGTCTGGGTGACTGATACTGTATATTTATACAGGCCATGACCGACCAGCGCAATATCCGCAAAGGACGCGGCGCCCTCTCCAACCCGGCGGGTCGCTTCGAGTCGCAACGCGTGGAGCTTCTGCATGATGGTCTGAGCGACGACGATGCCGGCGAGCTGCCGCCGCTCGAGACCACAGTTACGGCGGAGCATGCCAAAAGCATACTCACGCGTAACGATTCGCCCGATATCGGTTTCGACGTTTCGATCAACCCCTATCGCGGATGCGAGCATGGCTGTGTCTACTGCATGTCCGGCGATACGGAGGTGCTATTGCCGGACGGAAGCTCCGCGGCGCTGGCCGATCTCGCCGTAGGTGACGAGATCTGTGGAACGGCGCGGTTTGGCCACTATCGAACCTTCGTCAGCACGCGGGTTCTTGCGCACTGGAAAACGTACAAGGCGGCTTTTCGCATTTCCCTCGCCGACGGCACGGTACTGGTCGCGAGCGCGGACCACCGTTTCCTGACCGAGCGTGGCTGGAAGTTTGTCGATTCAGGTGGAAACGCGCAGAGACCACACCTGACCACCAACAACTCGTTGCTCGGAATCGGTGCGTCCACCAGTGACCTCTGGCGCAGGCGGCGAGCTTCCGAGTCCGCCGATTTTCGCAAGGGCTACCTGTCAGGGATCATCAGGGGCGACGGTCTGCTGAGGTCTTATGCCTATGATCGTCGCGCGCGGGGACCGGACACTCACTATCGCTTTCGCCTCGCGCTGGCCGACTTCGAGCCGCTCGACCGCGCCGCGGAGTACTTGTCGGGGTTCGGCATTGGAACACGACGAGCCGTCTTCCAGGCTGCGAGGCCCGGCCGCAAACGAATGGACCAGATCTGTACTTCGTCACGCGCAAACTTCGTGTCGATCGAACGCCTCATCGCATGGCCCGACCAGACTCAGGGCGAATGGGGCAACGGCTACCTCTCCGGTCTGTTCGATGCCGAGGGATCCTACAGTAACGGCATACTTCGCTTTGCCAACAGCGACCGCCGCATCCTGCAAGTTGCCCGCGACCGTCTCGGGCAGATGGGGTTCGATACGGCCTTCGAGACTGCGTCGACGCCAAGGGCGCGCCCGATGCACTACGTTCGCATCCGTGGTGGCCTGCGCGAGCATCTTCGGTTCTTCAGAGCCTGCGAGCCGGCCATCCACCGCAAGCGCAACTTTCTCGATCAGCGGCTGAAGTCCGAAGCCGATCTCCGCGTGGTGAGCATCGAGGCAATGCCCGGCGTGCGGGAGCTGTACGACATCACGACGGAGACCGGCGACTTCATCGCGAACGGGACGGTGTCGCACAACTGCTATGCGCGTCCTGGCCACTCGTACATGAACCTTTCGCCGGGACTCGATTTCGAGACCAAGCTGTTTTACAAACAAGGCGCTGCCAGGCTGCTGGATGCAGAGCTGCGGCGACGCTCGTACGTCTGCAAGCCTGTGAACCTCGGCGCAAGCACCGACCCCTATCAGCCCATTGAACGCAAGCTCCGGGTGACGCGCTCGCTGCTGGAAGTGCTGTGCCGTTTCCGCAATCCCTTGACCATCGTCACGAAGTCGATGCTCGTAGAGCGAGACATCGATCTGCTGACGGACTTGGCGCGCGACGACCTCGTCAATGTTTTCATAAGCATTACCACTCTGGATCCGCGCCTCAAGCGCACTCTCGAGCCCAGGGCGCCATCGCCGTCAGCGCGCCTGCACGCGGTGCGCGCGCTGCGCGAAGCAGGGATACCGGTCGGAGTGCTGGTGGCTCCCATCATCCCTGCGGTCAATGACGCCGAACTCGAGCAGATCATTGAGGAATGCGCCAACGCCGGGGCAGGCACGTGCGGCTACGTGCTGCTGCGCCTGCCCTGGGAAGTCAAAGACCTGTTCAGGGAATGGCTCGACGCTCACCTGCCGCTGAGGGCCGCGCACGTCATGTCGCTGATCAACGCCATGCGGTCTGGGAAGGACAATGACGCCCGCTTCGGTACTCGCATGAAGGGCGAGGGCCCGATCGCGGACCTGATCCGGGCCCGGTTCAATGTGGCCTGCCGCCGGCATGGCCTGGCGCCCGCACGCGCGGTCGCCTTGTCGACCGCGCATTTCCGGATACCTCCGCCGGAAACGCCTCAATTGTCTCTCTGGTGAGCCAGTTTGCCGGCCGTTCTCGATCAGGCGGTGACGCTCGACGCGACGCGCCGAGTTCGTCCGACGCGCCGAACAGCACGCGTTGACGGCGCTCACCCGTCCACGTGCGGCGGATCTCTACGCAGTTCCTAGCGGATCCGGACGCGCCGGCGCAGGCGGAACTCTTCACATAACAGGCTGGCGGGCGAGGCGCCGGCGGGCATCGGTGCGTGCCTCCGACACACCCTTTCGTACGTATTTGCGTACGTAATGTTGAGCGTATACTCGAAGCGTCTTCGAGCATTGGCATCGTCGCGGTCGGGGTCAGCCGGCCGAGGGTTGGAGCCATGAACGTCCCCATCGGTGATCCATGTCAACCTGACGGTTGGCGCGTGCGTTTGCGCCCTGTGGGCGGCGTGATCCTGGCCTGCCTCGCGACCGGTTGCATGACGTCCAAGATCGACGAGACGCGCCAGGTCGCCACCGCGATCCAGGCCAACGAAGCGATCGTGCTGCTGAAGAAGCCGCAGATAGAGGGCGTCGGGACGGAGGAGGACTTTCTCGATTGCGTGCAGGAGAAACTCGGCGGTCAACTGATGCATCCGGAGGAGGGCCAGTCGCGGCGTTCGGCCCGGGGCGATGGTGTGCCGTTCCGGATCTATGGCGAGCAGGAGTTCACGGACGCGATGTTCCCATGGTTCGAGCCAAGCACGGCGCCGAGCAATGCAGCGGGGCTCAAGACCTTGCTGCAGCGGCCAGGGGTCCTCGACCGCGTCAACCAGCTCGGCGTGCGCTACATCGTCTGGCTGGACGGCAACACCGTGAAATCCGACGGCGGCGGCAGCATCACCTGCGCGGCCGGACCCGGTGTGGCGGCCTGCATCGGGCTGGGCTGGTGGGAGAAGGAGTCGGGTTACATCGCGTCGATCTGGGACCTGCAGAACGTGTCCGAGGTCGGCTCCGTTACCGCGGATGTGAGCGGCACCTCGGTCATCATTGGCGCAATTGCGCCGATACCCATCATCACACCGGTGCGGGCAAAGGCCTGCAGTCAGTTGTCCGAGCAGCTCCGCTCGTTCCTGTTTGGCAACGACCTGGCCGTGGTTCCGGAGACGGCCGCGAGCCCGCCCCCTGCCCCGGGCTCGACCGGCTAACATTGAACCCGGGACCCGATTGCGGGTTCCAACGAGGGAGCGTGGCCGAACTGGCCGGGCAGGCGGCTGCCGCAGTGGATCGCGCGAGGCCTGCAACATGAGTATGAATCTGAAGTCTTGGATGCTCGGGTCGCTGGCCTGCGTCGCAATGCTGGCCGGCTGCAAGATGGAGAGCCAGACCTCGAGCTCGATGCCGGGCGCAGGGGCCCCGTCCTCGCCCAGCTCCTCGCCGTCCTCACCGAGCTCTTCTCCATCTTCGCCCAGCTCATCGGGCGGCAGCCCCAGCACCTCCGAATCGTCGGATTCGAGCCAGAGCGGCAGCCAGGGCTCGCCCCGCGAAAGCCCGTTCCCGGAGCAGGAGCAGGAGCAGGGTGGCTCGGCCGGTGGCAGCCAGTCGAGTCAGCAGCCGAGCGGCTCGCCCAGCAGCGACAGCCAGTCGAGCGAGCAGCCGGGCGGGTCCAACAGCACGGAGACGCCGTTTCCCCAGCAGGAACAAGGCGGTGCGACGAGTGACGCCTCCTCGCAGCAATCTGGTGGCAACTCCGGGTCCGCCAGCCCGCAGTCCTCCGGTCAGCAGGGCGGCGGTGCGCCGTCCACGTCCGGCGGGCAACAGAGCGGTGGCCAGCAGTCCGGCGGCCAACAGAGCGGCGGCCAGCAGAGCGGCGGCCAACAGAGCGGCGGCCAACAGAGCGGCGGCCAGCAGTCCGGCGGCCAGCAGAGCGGCGGCCAGCAGAGCGGTGGCCAGCAGAGCGGCGGTCAGCAGAGCGGCGGTCAGCAGAGCGGCGGCCAGCAGAGCGGCGGCCAGCAGAGCGGCGGTCAGCAGGGCGGTGGTCAGCCGGGCGGTGGTGCGCCGTCCACATCCGGCGGGCAGCAGGGCGGTGGCCAGCCGTCGGGCGGTCAGCAGGGTGGTGGGCAACAAGGTGGCTCTCAGCAGGCCGGTGGTACTCCATCTACCTCCGGCGGTCAGCAAGGCAGCGGCGCGCCATCCGCGTCCGGCGGTCAGCAAGGCGGCGGCGCGCCATCCGCGTCTGGCGGGCAGCAGGGTGGTGGCGGCGCGCAGGGTGGCCAGCAGCAGGGTGAAGGTCAATCCGGCGGCCAGTCCTCCGCAGGCCCGGCGTCGTCCGGTGGCCAGGCGCAAGGGTCACAAGGCGGTACGCCGACGGCGGGCAGCCCCGGCAGCGATGGCTCGCCCGGTTCCCCGCAGGCGGGCCAGGGCCCCGCGGGTCAAGCAACACCCGGTGGCTCCCCGCAGCAAGGGTTCCGGGTCGCCGCAATCCGGCCAGGCAGGCACGGAATCGCCCGCGCAGGGCGGAGGTGCGAGTTCGGCCGGCGGTGGCGGTGCGGAGCAGCAGGGCGGTTCGGGTGGCGGCGCGGGCGGCTATCCCGCGACGTCCGGTGAGGGCGGGTCTGGCGGCGGGCCGATGACGACCGAGGATCGGCGCGCCAAGATCGACCGCCGCTTCGACGAGACCTTCGCCGTGTTCGACGAGCGCATGCGCAAGGAGCAGGAAGAGGCCTCGCGCGGGCGGGCGGCAGGCGGCGGCACGGACGAGGGCGCGGGTGACGGTGGGGCGGGTGGCGATGACGAGGAGTCCGGCGGCACCGACCAAGGCGGCGCGGGTGACGGTGCGGGCAGCGGCGAGGGCGACGTCGGCTCGGGCGAGGGTCCAGGTGGCACGGAGGAAGCCGGTGCGGGCGGCGAGTCGGGCGGCGAGTCGGGCGGCGACCAGCAGGGCGGCGGCGGTGGCGGCGTGGGCGGCGGTGGAGCAGGCGGCGGCTCCGGGCCCAACGCGGTGCCTGCAGACATCCCGGACGGCAGCGACGACGATATCGTCGCGCGCCAGTTGCGCGAGGCCGCGATGAAGGAGAAGGATCCGGAGCTGCGCGCGCGTCTCTGGGAAGAATATCGGCAGTACAAGAAGGGAAGCTAGTGATCTCGTCAGCAACAGTGCAGCGGTCGATCGTTGCGCTCACCGCGTCGGCCGTCGCGATCGCGGCGCTGGGCGGCTGCGTGGTTCAGCAGCAGAAGCCGATCACGCGGATCTATGCCGACAAGGCGACCAGCGAGGTGCCGGCCGACGAGCTGCTGGACGTCGGCGTGCGGCTGTTCGACCCGAACATCCCCGAGGACGAGGTCGAGCAGGAGAAGAAGCGGATCTTTCCCGACGTGCGGAAGGCGGAGTCGCGATATTTCCCGATGCTGATCCGCGACACCCTCGAGGACACCGGGTACTGGGGCCAGGCGCGGGTGCTCCCGCCGGACGGCACCGGGATGGACGTGTTCATCGACGGGCGGATCCTCCAGTCCACGGGCAAGGAGCTCAAGCTCGACATCAAGGTCACCGACGCCACGGGGCGGGTCTGGTTCACCAAGGTGTACGAGGGCAAGGCGGACCTGCGCGCCTACAAGGACACGATCTCGAAGCCGCGTGATCCGTTCGACAACGTCTACCACACGCTGGCGAATGACCTGCTCGACGCGCGAAAGAACTTCTCGAGCGAGCAGCTCGTGCAGATGCGGCAGGTGTCGGAGCTGCGGTTTGCGCGCGACCTGGCGCCCTACGCGTTCGACGACTACCTCGAGCAGGATCGCAAGGGGCTCTACAAGGTGGTGCGCCTGCCGGCACCGAGCGACCCGCTGACCGAGCGCCTGGACCGCGTGCGCGAGCGCGACTACACGCTGGTCGACACGCTGAACGAGCACTACACGAGTTTTGGCGCCGGCATGGCCGACTCGTACACGAACTGGCGCAAGTACAGCCACGAGGAACTCGAGGCCGAGGACCTCGCCAGGCGGCAGGCCCTGACCCGCGGAATACTCGGCGCCGCGGCGGTGATCGGCGGCATCGTCGCCGAGTCGAGCGTGAATTCGAGCGCGGGTTCCGCCGCAGCCACGGCCGCGGTGATCGGTGGCATCTACGCGGTCAAGAGCGGCTTCGACAAGCGCGCCGAGATCAAGCTGCACAGCGAGTCGCTGAAGCAGCTCGGCACCTCGTTCCAGGCCGAGGTGCAGCCCATGGTCGTGGAAGTCGAGGGTCGCACGCTGCAGCTCAAGGGCTCGGCCGAGGAGCAGTACGCCGAATGGCGGCGGCTGCTGAAGGATCTCTACGAGAACGAAACCGGCCTGCCCGCGGCGAGCAGCGCGACGGCGACAGGTGCTGATCAAACGGGGGCCGAGCGGCCCTGATTTTCCATGCGGGTGAAGAATGCTCGAAGACGGGCAGGTCATCGCTGCGCGGTTCGTCCTGCTGCGCAGGCTCGGCGCAGGACGGTGGGGCGAGGTCTGGCTCGCCCGGGACCGTGAGCAGCCGCGCGACGTCGCGCTGAAGATCCTCGCGCCGGATCTCGCGAGCAAGCCGGCGCTGCGTGCGCGATTTCTCGACACCGGGCGGCTACAGGCGGGCGTCCGCCATCCGAACATCCTCGCCGGCGAGGGCGTGATCGACGGCGAGCCCTGTCTTGCGATCGTCGAGTACGCCGCCGGCGGCGACCTGCGCGCCTGGCGCGGCCGTCCCTGGACCGATCTCGCGGCGGTGCTCGACGGCGTCGCCCGGGGCCTCACCGCGCTGCACGAGCGAGGCGTCGTGCACCGCGACCTCACCCCGTCGAACGTCCTGATGGGCGACGACGGTCGCGTGAAGCTGTCGGATCTCGGCGTTGCGGCCCGGATCGGCGAGCGCGACGCGCTGCCGCCCGGTTCGCCGTTCAGCGCCAGTCCGCAACAGCTGGACGGCGAGCCGCCCGCCATCGCGGACGATGTCTATGGCTTTGGCGCACTGGCCTACGAGCTGCTGTCTGGCTATCCGCCCTATTACCCCGACGCCGCCGCCGCGCGGTCCGCCGATCACTCACCCGCGCCGATCCGCGCGCGCGTCGCCGTGCCGGTGCCGCTCGAGCAGCTGGTGCTGGCCTGCCTCGCGCGGTCGCCGGAGGAACGGCCACGCGACATGAACGCGGTGCGCGAGGCGCTTGCCCGACTGCCGACACCGGCGAGCAAGTCCGCACCCGCCGCGCCCGTGCAACGCGCGGAGCTGCGCCCGCCGCAGGATGCTCCGGCGCTGATCGAGCCACGCTGGCGCCGAACGACGGGAGACGAGGTTGAGCGTACGCGCAGTGAGGGACTTCGGCGCGGCCTCGTCGGCGCCGCGTTCGCGATCCTGTTGCTGGGCGCGGCGCTGGTGTTCTTCGCCCTGCCGCGCCTTGTAGCGCGGCCGCCGACCGTGGCGGCGCCCACGCCGCAGGAGCAGGCCGATGCGGAGGCCGCTCAGACCGCCGTACGCGAGCAGAAAGAGCGCGACCTGAAGAAGCTCGCGGAAGCGAAACTCGCTTACGAGGACATGTTGCCGAAGGCCCGTGAACGGCTCGAGAAACTCCTCGCACGCGGTGCGGCCGACTGGGGCGGCGAGGCGTTCGATCGTGCTCGCAAGGCCTTCGACGTCGCGAATGCCCGGGTTGCGGAGCGCGACTATGAAGGGGCGCTCGCGGAGCTGAAGCGCGCGATACCGGATCTCGCGGCGACCGAGGCGGCCGCGGCCGGGGTCCTGCGCACGGCACTGGCTGCGGGCAACGCGGCGCTCGAGCAGGGCACGGCGGCGGAGGCCGAGCGGCAGTTCTCCCTCGCGCTCAAGCTGGAACCGAACCACGCGCAGGCGAAACGCGGTCTCGAACGCGCGCGCAACCTCGACGAAGTCCGGCGACTCCTGGCCGACGCCGCACGCCTCGAGGGCGAGGGGAAATCCGGCGAGGCGGCGGTGGCGTATCGCAAGGCACTCGCCCTCGACCGCGACAGCGCGGCGGCGAGCCAGGGGCTCGCGAGGCTTGCATCCGCCGAGTCGAACGCCGCGTTCGCATCGGCGATGTCGGCAGGCCTCGAGGCGCTCGCGCGCCGGGACTACGGCGCGGCGCAGGCGGCGTTTCAGCGGGCCGACCGCATCCGTCCGGGCACGCCCGAGGTGCAGGATGGGCTCGCGCAGGTCGCACGCGCGCAGGGGGACGCAGGCATCGCCACGCATCTGGCGGACGCGCAGCGCGCCGAAAGCGAGGAGCGCTGGCAGGCGGCGCTCGAGGGGTATCGGCGCGCGCTCGCGATCGACCGCAACCTGCTCGCGGCGCAGCAGGGCGTCGAGCGTGCGGAGCCGCGCGCGGCACTCGAAGCACAATTGAACGGCTTCGCCGCGCGGCCCGAGCGGCTCTTCTCGACCGAGGTCCGCGCCGCGGCGCGTAACACGCTCGGCCGCGCCCGCGCGATCGAACCGGCCGGCCCGGTGCTTTCCAGGCAGATCGAGGCGGTCGAGAAGCTGGTGGCGGCGGCGGAGGTGCCGATCGCCGTCGCAATTACCTCCGACAACCAGACCGACGTTACGATCTACCGTATCGGCCGGATCGGTGTGTTCGAGCGCAAGGACATGGAGCTGCTGCCGGGTCGTTACACCATCGTCGGCACACGGTCGGGTTTCCGCGACGTCCGGCGCGAACTGATGGTTCTGCCCGGGCAGGTGCCGCCGCCGGTCGCGATCCGGTGCGAGGAGCCGATTTGAGCGCGCAACTGATCATCCGCGAACCGCTCGGCGAACGCCGGCTGCTGGACGATGAGTTGCCGGTTTCCATCGGGGGTGCGGGCAGCGACATCGTCGTGCCCGCACCGGCGCCTGGCCCGCTGGCCTGGATCGGCGCCCAGGACGGGCAGCTGTTCCTGCAGCCCGTGTCGTCGGACGCGAGCGTGCTGCACAACGGCGCGCGGATCGCCGGCTCGACGTGGCTGCGCAGCGGGGACGTGCTGGACGTCGCGGATGGCCGGCTGCGCCTGCGCATCGAGGGCGGTGAGCGGCTGATCGAGGTCATCGCGGGTGCCGCAGACAACGCCACGGCGCCGCCGATCGTCTCGGACGTGGCGGTCGTGTCGGGCGCGGGCGGTGATGAGGTGCCGATCGAGGCCGTCGCCTTTAGACGCGCTGCCGCTCAAGCAGAGGCGGGTGCCGGCTTTCCGTGGCGACGCGTCGGCATCGCGGCCGGACTCGCGCTGCTCGCCGCGCTGGCCGGTTATCTCTTCACGTCGGTCCCGGTGAAGGTCGACATCGATCCCGCGCCGCAGCGGCTGGCTTTCGAAGGCGGCTGGCCCGGTCTCGGGTACGGCGGCAACCGGCTGCTGCGTCCCGGCAAGTACACGCTCATCGCCGAGCACCGGGGCTACGAGCCACTGCGCGTCCCGGTCGAGATCGCTCGCGACGGCCAGCGACAGTTCCGCTTCAGCCTGAAGGCACTGCCCGGCCGCCTGCGGATCGAGCTGCCGGTGGCCGGACAGGTGAGCATCGACGGCAAGCCGGCCGGTAAAGCGCCGGGCGAATTCAAGCTCGCGAGCGGACCGCACAAGATCCTGATCGACACCGAGCGCTATCTCGACTTCGCGACTGACATCGAGGTCGAGGGCAAGGACGTGCTGCAGCGCCTGGCACCCAAGCTGGTGCCCGGCTGGGCCGTGGTGTCGATCACGAGCGAGCCCGCCGGTGCTGCGGCCCTCGTGGGTGGCCAGCCACGCGGCACTACGCCCGTCGAGCTCGAGCTGATGGGCGGCAATCACCGGCTCGAACTGCGCCGTGCGGGATTCAAGAACTGGGTCAGCGACATCCAGGTCAAGCCCAACGAGCCCATGAGGATCGGTCCGGTGCGGCTCGGCATTCCGGACGGCCGTCTAGCGGTGCGCAGCTCACCGGCCGGCGCCAACGTCACGATCGGTGGCGTCTACCGCGGACGCACGCCGCTCGAGGTCGATGTGCGGCCCGACGTGAGACAGGCCGTCGCCGTGTCGCGGGAAGGCTACGAGCCCGCGGGGCGCGAAGTTTCGGTGGCGTCGGGCGCGCGGGAGGCGATCGACGTATCGCTCGAGGCGATCCTGGGCGAGGTGATCGTCCGCGCCACGCCGGCCGATGCGGAGCTCTTCGTCGACGGACGCTCGCGCGGCGCCGCGAACCAGACCCTGCGGCTGCCCGCCACCGCGCACGCCTTGGAAATCAGGAAGCCGGGCTACGTCACGCACAAGGCCACGGTCACGCCGCGGTCCGGACTGCCGCAGAACATCGAGGTGACGCTGCTCGAGGGCGTGACTGCACCGGCGCCGGGGCCCGCGGCGACCGCCGCCACCGGCGAGGGCGCCGCAGCGGGCGCCGCCGCGGCGCCGGTCACCGTCGCACTGGTGCCGACGCTGCGCAGCCCCACCGGGCAGGAGCTCAAGCTCGTGCCTGCTGGCAGCTACACGATGGGCAGCCCGCGGCGCGAGGCTGGGCGGCGCGCCAACGAAGCACAACGCGCGGTCAACCTGCAGCGGCGCTTCTACCTGTCGACGCGCGAAGTCACGAACGCCGACTTCAAGCGGTTCCGCCCCGACCATCGCTCGGGCTTCCTGAACCAGAACACACTCGAGCTCGATCTCCAGCCGGTCGTGAGCGTGAGCTGGCAGGACGCCGCGGCCTTCTGCAACTGGCTCTCCGCCCAGGCCGGGCTCACCCCCGCGTACGCGAAGCGCGGCGATCTCCTCGCCGCGGTCGTGCCGGTGACCAACGGATTCCGGCTGCCGACCGAGGCGGAGTGGGAATGGGTCGGCGCGCTCCACGGGCGGCAGTGGCCTTCGCAAGTATCCGTGGGGTGAATCGCTGCCGGTGCCGGCTGGCTCGGGAAATTTCGCCGACCGCCGTGCGCAGCCGGTCGTGCCGCAGGTACTGATCGACCTCGACGACGGCTTCGTGGTGAGCGCGCCGGTCGGAAGCTTCGCGCCGAACTCGTTCGGGTTCTTCGACATGGGCGGCAACGTCGCCGAGTGGACCCACGACCTCTACACTGTCCAGCCGCCTGCGAGCGCGGCCGCCGTCGACCCGGTCGCCACCGGCGAGGGCTCGGTGTACGTCCTGCGCGGCTCGAGCTGGAAGCACTCGTCGGTAACGGAACTGCGGCTCTCCTTCCGCGACTATGGCAGTGGCAGACGCAATGACATTGGATTCCGCATCGCCCGCTATGCGCAGTAATCGCGAGCTGCGCCTCCTGGCAGCCCTGGCCGTGCTGTGCACAGCCGGTGTGCCGGTCCTGCGGGCGCAGGAGACGCCGCAGGGTCAGGAGACGCCGCCGGCGGAGCAGACGCCCGCGGCGCCGGCCGCTGCCCCGACGATCGAGTTTCCCGATGCCCCGGATCCTGACGCCCCCGCCAAGCCTCCCGCCGCGACGAAGCCGGCAGCCGCGCCGCCCAAGGATGCACCCGAGGACGCGAGCGCGGATGCGCCCGCCGAGAAGTCGGCGGAGGAAGAGGAGCCGCCACCGGGCTCTGTGCCGCGCAAGCCCGGTAACGTCGGCCCGACACCCGGCCACTTCGAGCCGACCGAAAAGGTCCGGGCGGACTTCGACGTCTCATTCCCGGTCGATATCTAATCTGAGTGGGTTCACACGATGGTAGCTACAGTTCGCCCGATGAAGAAATCGAAGTCCTCCGAGTTCCTGCTGGAAATCGTCACGCTGCTCGTCATAGTGATTGCGGTGCAGACCTTCTATGCGATGGTGATTCGCCCGACCGCGGAGGCGATCCGGTCGGCCGACCTGGCCCGGATGGCGAAGGAGCCGAACTACGTGCCGGAGCTGAAGCCCTGGGTGATCGTCAAGGACCCCGAGCAGGAGGTCTGCTTCATTTTTACCTTGTGGGCGCTGACGATCATGGCGTTCAAGGCTGTCCGAGTGGGGCGGGGACAGCGATTGCTGAAAGAGGACCTCCTGCACCTGCCCGAGGGCATGAAGATCCTCCCGGAGGACACGCGGGAGTACGCGCGGCAGATCGAGGCGCTGCCGGAGGACATACGCACGCAGCTGCTGCCTCGCACCCTGATGACGGCGCTGCATCGATTCGGCGCGACCCGCAGCATCCAGGACGTTTCGGTCGCGGCCCGTGGCGTCTGTGAAGTCGAACGTGACCGGCTCGACTCGGAACTCGGGATGGTGCGATTCGTCGCCTGGGCGATACCGGCGATCGGCTTCGTCGGCACCGTACGCGGCATCGGCCAGGCGCTGCAGCAGGCGCACAAGGCCGTCGAAGGCGACGTTTCCGGCGTGGTCGCGGGTCTCGGCATTTCATTCAATGCCACGCTCGTGGCGCTGTCGCTCTGCATCATCGTCATGCTGGTGCTGCACCAGGTGCAATTGCGCCAGGAACGGCTCGGTCTCGACATCGAGGAATACGTGGACACGCACGTCATCCGCAATCTCCAGGTCAGGTGACACGCGAAGCGAACCACGGGCCCGGTACGCCATGACTCTGCTAGCTCTCGAACTCAACGATGCCCGGCTGATCCTCGCCCGGGGTTCTGCGGATGGCGGCGAGCTGATCGCGGAGAGCGAAGGCTACGCCGTGCTCGAGGGCCCGAACGTGCTGACCGGCGATGCCGCGAAGAGCCGCGCGCGACTCAAGCCGCTCTATGCCTACAACCGCTTCTGGCGGGAGCTCAGCGTTATCGAGCTGCCTCGGCCGAATGCCCGGGCCCGCACCGCGGCGGACCTCGCGTTTGTGCATCTCGACGGCATGCTCGCCCCGTTTCGCGCGGGATCGCCGGAGCTGCTGCTGGCGCTGCCCGCAGGCTATTCCCGCGAGCAGCTCGGGTTGCTGCTGGGCGTGGCCGGTGAATGCGGCGCACCGGTCTGCGGCGTCGTGGATTCCGCCGTCGCGGCGGTCGCGCCCGAGCCGGTGGGCGCGCGCGTGCTGCATCTCGATCTCGAGCTGCACCATGCGGTCCTGACGGCGCTCGACCGTGACTCGGAACTGCGACGCAGTCACAGCGAGCTCCTGCCGCGACACGGCCTGCTGGCGCTGCAGGAGGCGTGGATCGAAATGATCGCCGCGACGTTCGTGCGGCGCACGCGTTTCGATCCGTTGCATCAGGCGGCCAATGAGCAGGACCTGTGGAACCGGTTGCCCGGCTGGCTGGCCGAGCTGGAACGCTCGGAGCGGATCGACGTCGAGCTCTCCGACGAGCGGTCCGCGCACACGGTGGAGCTGACGCGCGATTCGCTGCTGTCCGCGACGGGGCCCGTTTACGAGGGCCTGCTCAGGTTCGTGCAGAAGATGTGCCCGGCGGGTACCAGCACCGAGCTCCTGCTGTCGGATCGTGCGGCTGGCGCGCCGGGTCTTGCGGCGCAGCTCGCGAGCCTTCCCGGTGTCAGCGTGAGGCCACTGGCACGTGGGGCCGCGGCGCTCGCGGCGCTCAGGTTTGCCGGTGAGATCCGCCGGCCGGCCGGCCAGGTCGTCCTGGTAACACACCTGACGGGAACGCGGCCTGCAGAGGCGACAACAGACGCCGCGTCCCAGGTCGGCTACCAAGTGCCGATCGCGGAGCAGCCGACGCACCTGGTCTACGAAGGGCGTGCCCTCGCGATCTCCGCGGTCCCCCTGGCGGTGGGATGGTCGGTTCCCTCGGGCGAACGCACGTTGCACGTGCCGGCCGCACCGGGCGTGTCGCGCAATCACTGCAGCTTCGTGCGCCGCGACGGCAATGCCCTGCTCGAGGATCACAGCACCTACGGCACCTATGTCAACGACAGCCCGGTGCGCGGCGTCGTTGCACTCAGGGTCGGTGACCGCGTGAAGCTCGGCAGTCCGGGCGTCTCGCTCGGCCTGATCCGGCTCGTCGACGACCATGCCACGCCGCCGCAAGTTTGACGTTTTCACCATGTCCTTCCTGGACACGATCTGCTGCGCGTTCGGCGCGATCGTGCTGATCTACATGATCATCAACGCTGCGGGCGCCCGGTCCTTCCAGAAAGACACCTCCGAGCTGCGGGCGGAAGTCGACCTCCTCGAGGAGGAAGTGCTCGAGGGCTACAAGGACCTGGTCGTGCTGCGCAATTCGCTCGACGAGACGGAAAAGCAGACGCCCGCCTCGGACGCGGCGGCGCGCATCGTCGAGGAGATGGAGCGACTGAAGGAGCAGCTCGCGCTGGCGGACAAGGAAACGCTGTCAAAGCGCGACGAGATCGAGCAGCTCAAGCAGGACTTGAAATCCCTCGAGGAGGGACGCCGCCGGCTCGAGGGTGGCACGATGGCCGAGGGTCGGTCCGGCGACCGCGTCAAGGCCTTCGAGGGCACGGGCGACCGCAGGTACTTGATCGGGCTCAGCGTCAAGGGCGACCGGATCCTGGTGCTCGTCGACGTCTCGGCGAGCATGCTCGACGAGACGGTGGTCAACGTGATCCGCCTGCGCAACATGCCCGAGTCGCGCCGCCGCTCCGCGGAGAAATGGCGCCGCGCGATCGCGACCGTCGACTGGATCACGGCGCAGCTGCCGTCGAAATCGAAGTTCCAGATCTACGGTTTCAACACCCAGGCGAAGCCCCTGGTGCCCGGCAGCGCCGGCAAGTGGCTCGATGCCTCTGACGCGAGCGCGCTCAACGGATCGATCACTGAGCTGCGCAAGCTCGTACCTCAGGACGGCACGAGCCTGGAAAACGCCTTCGCCGTCATCAACGAGCTGTCACCGCGGCCGGACAGCCTGATCCTCGTGACCGACGGGCTGCCGACCCAGGGCGCCAGTCCGCCGACCATCCGCAAGACCGTCGACGGCGATCAGCGCCTCAAGCTGTTCGAGAAGGCGCTCGGCCGGCTGCCGGCGGGCATCCCCGTGAACGTGATCCTGCTGCCGATGGAAGGCGACCCGATGGCGCCGACCGCCTACTGGGCGCTCACCCGGCGCACCAACGGGATCTTCCTCAGCCCGGCCCGGGACTGGCCATGAGACGGGAACTTCGCAGCCGGCATTTCGACGTCTTCACGATGTCGTTCCTCGACACGATCTGCTGCGCCTTCGGCGCTGTCATCCTGCTTTTCATGCTCAGCAAGTTCGGGGAACCTCAGGCGCAGGAGAAGGCACGTACGGAGCTGGAGGGCAGGATCGCGAAGCTGCAGGAGGAGCGCGAAGAAATCCGCGGCACCACCGAGGTGCTGCTCCGCGAGGTCGCCGCGAGCCACGGCGAGCTCACCGACGAGCAGCGCAAGATCGCGCGGCTGCGCGGCGACTTGAGCGCGCTGCGCGGGAAGTTCCAGTCCTCGCAACAGGAGTCCGAGGTCCAGAACACGCTCAAGGGCGAGCTCGTGTCCGCGCAGCAGGAGCTGACGGAGGAAATGAAACGGCTGCTGGGCTCGCAGTACCGCCGACCGAGCACGGATGCGATCGGCGGCATCCCGGTCGACAGCGAGTACGTCATCTTCATCATCGACACCTCGGGCAGCATGTACAACTACGTGTGGCCCACGTTGATCAAGAAGATCGAGGAGACCCTCAACATCTACCCGAAGGTGAAGGGTTTCCAGGTGATGAGCGACGAGGGCGGCTACATGTTCCCGAGCTACCGCGGCAAGTGGCTCGCGGATAACCCCGTGCAGCGCAAGGCGGTGGTCGATCGGCTCCGGACCTGGACCCCGTTCAGCAATTCCAGCCCCGTGGAGGGAATCATCGAGGCCATTCGCACGTATTATTCCAAGGAGAGGAAAATCAGCCTCTACGTGTTCGGCGACGAGTTTACGGGCAGCTCGATCGATTCGGTGGTGAAGGCAGTGGACCTGATGAATCGCGAGGACAAGACCGGCGCGCGGCGCGTGCGCATACACGCGGTCGGTTTCCCGGTGCGCCCGGATGCGCCGCAGTTCACGAGCATCCGCTTTGCAACGCTCATGCGCATCCTGTGTCATCGCAACGGCGGCACGTTCGTGGGGATCGACAAGTGAGGAAGAGGTCAATGAGAAACGGGTCAGATTCATTCTTCTCATGCCGCGCCGATGCGGGCCAGGCCAGGCACAGAAGAAAAATAAATCTGACCCCTTCCTTGTTACTGCTGTTGCTCGCGGGGTGCGGCACGACGCGGTTCGAGGCGACGCCCAGCATTCCGACGCCCCTGATTACGAGGATCCCGGTGGTCGTCGGTATCTACATATCCCCGGAGTTCAAGAGCCAGGTGCACAAGGAGGAACGCGACGGGGCGAAGTACGAAGTGACGCTCGGCAAGCCGCAGTCCGAGGGCTTCGAGCGGCTGATGGGCGCGATGTTCACGCGAGCCGTGCCGGTGAACGCGACCGACGCGGGCGCGCGCACCGACCCGCAGATCCGCGGCGTGCTCGAACCCGTCCTCGAGGACTACTCCTTCGTCACGCCGCGCGACGCGGGCGCGAAGATCTACGCCGTCAGCCTCAAGTACCGGATCAACGGCTACGATCCCCAGGGCAAGCAGTTCGAGTCGTGGCAGTTCACCGGCTATGGCAGCGTGCCGGCGCCCACCCTGCCGAGCCCGGGCCTCGAGTCGCTGCAGCAGGCGACCTCGCTCGCGATGCGCGACGCCGGGGCGAAGCTCGTGGCCGAATTCAAGGACGCGGCGATCGCGCGCGGCCTGCTGCCGGCGGAAGGCGCTCAGGCACCCTCAGAGGTGACTCCGCTGCTGAAGGAGTGACCCTGGCCGCGGTAATCAGCGCGAGCCAAGGAACCTTAACCCGCCTTCCCGGCACCGGCCGCCGGCTCGGGCGTGGCGACAGGGATCGGCTCGAAGTAGGTCTGCGCGAAGCGCACGTCGGCGGTTTCCGACGGCTTGCCGTCGATCATCCGCGGCCGAAAACGGGCGGTTTCCGCCGCGTCCAGCGTAGCCTCGCCCATGCGCGGGGTGCCGTCGTTCGCGACCACTTCCGCATTGCGGACGCGGCCTTCGGCGGTGACCGTCATCTCGATCTCGACGGTGTGTGGCGAGACTTCCTCGGGTGGACGGCGCTCGTAGCGGTCCCACTCTGACGGCCGCACGTAATGCAGCAGCACCGGTCGCGAGAAGAGCGCATCCGCCAGCGTCGAATCCCCGGCCTTGACCTGTCGTGCCGCGGTCCACGCCGCCTGGTAGTGCGGCAGCGCCTTCTCGTGCTGCAGCCGGGTCTGGTACCAGTCGCCGAGCTGGGTCTGTACGTCCGCGATGCGCGCCGGCTCGGGCTGCGGCTGGTTCTCGGCGATCGCGAGCGCGCGCTCGAGCGCCCGCTCGCCTTCGGTGGCGAGGGCGCTCGGCAGCCGCCAGACCGATCCGTCCTGTTGGCCCGGAATCGTGTTGAAGGCGTTGTTCGGGTTCGAGCTCGGGTCCGCTTCGAAACCACCGTCCTCGGGGCTGAGCAGCGGGCGGCGATAGTTCTCAGCGAGCGCGGTCAGCGGGCCGATCAGCTCGACCGAGTTCGGGCCGAGCTTCCGCTCCACGAGGGTGATCGCGCGACGCAGCGTCAAGCGCGCCGCATCGTAGGCGCCCACCCGCGTGTACCAGCGGGCGAGCACCTCCAGCCGCGGTGCGATTTCGGCTGAGTCGCGTCCGTACTTGCGCTCGACGATCCGCAGGCCGTAGCGCTGCGCGGTGTGCGCCTGCTCGAGCTTCTGCATGGCCGTCAGCGAATCGGTGAACTTGTCGATCAGCGGCAGCTGCGCCTCGTCGAAGAGGCCCTCGTGGCGACGGGTGAGCGCCAGCGCCTGGTCGAAGCGCGCGACCGCGAGCTCGTGCCGTTTCTGCTCGTGGTAGACGACGGCGAGGCCGGCGTTGGCCCGCGCGAGCCGGGCACTCGAGCGCGTCCCGCCGCCTTCGATGAGCTCGATCACGCGCAGGTATGTCGCCTCCGCGCCGGTGGTATCCGCCGCGAGGCTCTCCGTCGCGGCGAGGTTCATCAGCGCCACCTCGAGATCGTCGCTCGAGCGCCTGCTGTTCGGTGAGGGCGACGACCTGGCGCGCCGGCACCAGCGCCTGCTCGTACTGGCGCCCATCGAACAGCCGCCGGAACTCGGCGTAGGCCTCGCCGCGCGAGACCTGTGGAGGCGCGGCATCGGCAGCAGAGGACGCCGGCGCGGTTGCGTCCGACGGAGCGGGCGTGGCCGGCGCGGAAGGGTCTGCCTGCGCGGGCGTCGCCGTTGCGGCGCCGTCCGCCGGCGCCGGCGTCGCACGCTCGGCGTCGTTGGGGGCTGGCGGCGTCGCGGGCGCCGTTGATGCGGCGTCGTCGACCGCCGGTGGTGGCGTCGCGGGCGGGGCGGTGGGCATGCCCGCACGCGCTGCTTCGGTCTCAGCCGGCGTGATCTCGTGCTCGGCCGGGACCGGCGGCGCGTCCGCCGGATGGGTCGGCGTCGCCACCGTCTGCGCCATGAGCGGGAAGCCCGCGCTTGCAAGCGCGAGCAGCGCGGCGCCGCGGCGTACGGCGCGGGGATGCGTGCGGTGCAACGTCATGGCAGAGGCAGGGTGGGCCCGTCCATGGAATGCGCCAAGCAAAACACGCTCGCGGGCCGGCTGCAACCCGCCTGCGCGCCACGTGACTTAAGTCAGCGAACGACCGAGGCGCGCGGTCAGCGGCGACGGCGCCGCCGCGCCTCCGCCGGCACGTTTTCGCGCAGTTCCTCGAGCCAGACGGTGGCCGGCGAATCGCTCGGCGCGCGCCAGTCGCTGCGCGGCGACAGTGAACCGCCCGAGCCCACCTTCGGACCGTTCGGCATGGCGGAGCGCTTGAACTGGCTGGTTTCAAAGAACCGCAACAGGAAGACCTCGAGCCACCGGCACAGGGTCGCGAGGTCGTACTCGCGCCGCTCGGATTCCGGCACGGTGTCCGGCCAGGCGCCCGCGCGACGGTCGCGCCAGGCGCTCCAGGCGAGGAACGCGACCTTGCTCGGCCGATAGCCGAAGCGGCTCAGGTAGTACAGGTTGAAGTCCTGCAGCTCGTACGGACCGACCACGTCCTCGGAGGAGTGCTCGGGCGTGTCGGAACGACCCGGCACCAGCTCGGGCGATATGGTCGTCGCGACGATGCGGTCGAGGATGGCGAGCGTCGTGTCGTCGAACCGCCGCGTGCGGACGAGCCAGCGGATCAGGTGCTGGATCAGGGTCTTCGGCACCGACGCGTTCACGTTGTAGTGCGACATGTGATCGCCCACGCCGTAGGTCGTGAACCCGAGCGCGAGCTCCGACAGGTCGCCCGTGCCCAGCACCAGCCCGCCGTGCTGGTTGGCGAGCCGGAACAGGTGGGAGGTGCGCTCGCCGGCCTGCACGTTCTCGAAGGTCACGTCGTACACGCGCTTGCCGCGCGCGTAGGGATGGCCGATGTTCCTCGAGCATCCGCTCCGCGGCGGGCCGGATGTCGATCTCCGACGCCGACATGCCGAGCGCCGCCATCAGGCGGCGTGCATTGTCATAGGTGTGGCGCGTCGTGCCGAAGCCCGGCAGCGTGTAGCCCAGCACGTTCCTGCGCGGCAGGCCCAGGCGGTCGAAGGCGTGCACCGCGACCAGCGCCGCCTGGGTCGAATCCAGGCCACCGGAGACGCCGATCACGACCTTCTTCAGGCCCGTGGCCTCGAGGCGCTTCATCAGGCCCTCGACCTGGATGTTGTAGACCTCCTCGCAGCGCTCGTCGCGGCGCGCCGGGTCCGCAGGCACGTACGGGAAGCGCTCGACCCGGCGGTTGAGCGGCAGGCGGCCCTTCGGCCACTCGAGCTCGAGCTCGATGCGGCGGAAGCCGCGCAGCCGCTCGCGAGTGCTGGGCGACGCAGTCGCCGAAGCTGGTTAGCCGGGCGCGTTCCTGCCGCAGGTGATCGAGGTCGATGTCCGCGGTGATGAGTCCGCCGGCCAGCGGGAAGCGCTCCGACTCGGCGAGGCGCTCGCCGTTCTCGTAGACGAGCGCCTGGCCGTCCCAGGCGAGATCCGTGGTCGATTCGCCGGGCCCTGCGGCCGAGTACAGGTAGGCGGCGACGCACTTCGCCGACTGTGCGGCGCAGATCAGGCGGCGATAGTCGGCCTTGCCGACGGTGATGTCGCTGGCGGAGAGATTGGCGAGCACCGTTGCGCCGGCGAGCGCGGCGAGCGTGGACGGAGGCAGCGGCACCCACAGGTCCTCGCAGATCTCGGCGTGCAGCACGAAGCCCTCGAGATTCCGTGCCGCGAACAGCAGGCCCGCACCGAAGGGCACGTCCTGGCCGGCGATCCGCACCGTGCTGGATGTGACCTGTGCCGCGGGTGCGAAGTGCCGCTTCTCGTAAAACTCACGGTAGTTGGGCAGGTAGCTCTTCGGCACCGCGCCCAGCACGCGGCCACGCTGCAGCACGAGCGCGCAGTTGAACATGCGATCGTCGGCGCGCACCGGCAGCCCGACCACGAGCAGGGTCGGCAGGTCGCGGGTGGCGTCTGCGAGCGTCGCCAGCGCGGCCATGGAGGCGTCGAGCAGGGCGTCCTGCTGGAACAGGTCCTCGTTGGAGTAGGCCGAGATCCCGAGCTCGGGAAAGAGGGCGAGCACGGCGCCCTCGTCGCGGGCCTGCCGGGCGAGTTTCAGGGTCTCCCGGGCGTTGAACTCAGGCGAGGCGACCCGCACCTGCGGCGTGCCGACCGCCACTCGAACGAAGCCGTGGCGATAGATCGAATCGAATTCGCGAGCCCCGCCACGACGCTTCGGATGAGCCATTCGGATACTTCATGTGCAGGACAGACGGCCAGTTTCGGGCTTGTCGCGCGTATTCGGCAAGTTTCTGCCGCCGGCCGGGAGCTGCATGTGGCCAGACCGCTCTGCCGCGCAAGCGGTTGAGTCCGGCCGGCGCGCGGCATACGCTAGCCGGCAAAACGCCGCCAGGTCTCATCGGGAGTACGCATGCAAATCGGGCTCAGAGGCCTCTTTTCGAGGTTCGGTCGCCAGGAACCCGCCACCGTTGTGCTGAAGGAGCAGGTGCGCAGCGTCAATTCCTACCATGCCGTGTCGATCATCCCGGGCTCGCAGGTCTGCGAGCCGGCGAAGGCCCTGCAAGGGCGGAGATTCCTGTCCAGGGAGGCGCCGCGGCTGCCGCTCGAGGGCTGCACCAGCGGCAGCTGCCATTGCCATTACGCGCACCACGACGACCGACGGGCGCTCGTCCGCCGCACGGCCGACGGTCGCGACGAGGCGCAGAGCCCGCGCTATGTCGGCCCGGAACGGCGGCTGCTGAGCCGCCACGGGCGCCGCTTCGGCGATTGAAGCGCGACCTGCGTCACGCTCCCGACGTTCGAGACATGCCGCACGGACGGTCGGACGTGAATCGTCTATTAGTTTGCGCATGGCCAACGTTTTCAAACGCGCGAAAGACCTGCTCGGCAAGTCGGACGAGGCGAAGCTCGCGCCACTGAAGCCCGACAAGTCCTGGCACGCCGTCAGCATCCTGCCGGGCACGCCGTCCTGTGCCGCAGCGACGGCGCTGAAGGCGAAGCGGTTCCTGTCGCGCGAGGCGCCGGTGCTGCCGCTCAAGGCGTGCGGAGAGACGCGCTGCACGTGCCGCTACGCGCACCATGCCGACCGCCGCAACGGCCCACGCCGCGTGAGCGAGCTGGGCGTCGCGGTCGACGGCTACGACGGCAAGGACCAGCGCGTGAGCCCGAAGCGCGGTCGCCGCAAGACCGACCGCCGCTGAAAATTCGGCTCACGGAAAGTCGGCTCAGAGCTGAATTCCTCGAAAATCAGCTCGGAGCTGAATTTCACCTTTTCGCCGGCGGGGCACTCTGCACGCCGCCCATGAGCGCCAGGCGCATCCCCGCCTCCACGGTGAGCGAGGTCGGCTCGAGCGACTCGCGCGGGAGGAAAAGGGTGTAGCCGCCCACCATGTAGCTCATCGGCAGGTACACGGCGACGGTGTCGTCCTGGGCGCGCTCCGGGCCGAGCACCGCGCCGGATTCCGCCGTGACGAAGCCGATCAGCTTCCCCGGACCGAAAGGCACGAGCACGACGCGCTGCAGGTCGCTGCCCTTGCCGGCGGTCGGGAAGAAACCGATGAAGTCGCGCGTCGCGATATAGATCGTCTTGACGACCGGTATCCGTGCGAACACTTTATCGCCCACGCGCAGCACGCGGCGCACTACATAGGCGTTGATCGCGAGGCCCACGACGTAGAGCAGCGCCAGGCCCGCGAGAAGCCCGAGCCCCGGCCAGTAGTAGTCGTCGGGTATCAGGAGCTTGATGAGCCTGGAAAACAGCCGTTCCGCCGTGACCGCGAGCCAGTACACGACGTACAGCGTCAGGCCGATCGGCAGGATCGCCACCAGCCCCTTCAGCACCGTGTTCCAGATCCTGCGCATGCGCGTGCCCGCCCGGGAAATTTCGGCTCGAGGCCGGATCACGCAAGATTAATCCGGCTCGGAGCCGAATATCCCCATAAATCGGCTCAGGCTGAATATTCCGGATAAATCGGCTCCGAGCCGGATTTTTTCAATCACGTATCATCCGCCGTTGCCACGCCGCCGCCGGGAATCACGTCGAAGGGAAATGCGGATACTCGCACGCGCCGCCACACTCGCCCTCCTGCTCGCGAGCGCCACGCCTGCCAGCCCAAAGGATCGCGACTACCTGCCACCGGCAGTCGCGCAAGCACTCACGCGCGGGCGAATCCCCGCCACCAGCCTCAGCGTCTACGTCCGCGAGGTCGGCCGCGAGGAGCCGCTCGTCAGCTACAACTCGACCGTGCCGCGCAATCCCGCCTCCACGATGAAGGTGCTGACGACCTACGCGGCCCTCGAGCTGCTGGGGCCGGCGTACACCTGGCGCACTCGCGCCTACGCCACCGGCCCGGTCAAGGGCGAGGTGCTGAAAGGCGATCTCGTGCTCGTCGGCGGCGGCGATCCGTTCCTGATCGCCGAGCGCTGGTGGGCGTTCGTCAATGGCCTGCGCCAGACCGGCCTCGAGCGCATCGGTGGCGACGTCGTCATCGACAACTCGCTCTTCGCGCCGCAGACCGAGGATCGCGGCGCCTTCGACAACCGACCGTTTCGCACCTACAACGTGCTGCCCGACGCGCTGCTGGTCAATTTCCAGACGATCGAGCTCAGCGTCGTGCCGGACGCCGCGAGCCGGCGCATCCGCACTTCCACGCAGCCGACGCCGGCGAACCTCGTGATCGACAACGACGTGCAGCTCTACAAGGGCAGCTGCCGACGCGGTTCCGGCAGCATCGTCGTGGCGATGCCGGACGGCGCAAGCGGAAGCCGCATCACGCTCGCCGGCCGCTACGCCGACGGCTGCGGGCCGGTCACGTTCAGGCGCGCCGTGATGCAGGCGCCGGACTTCGCGTACGGCACCTTCAAGACGCTGTGGCGCGAGTCGGGCGGGACGCTCGACGGCGGAATGAAGCACGGGACGGTGTCCCCGGACGCGCGCCTGCTCTACACCTTCGAGTCGCCGACGCTCGCCGAGATCATCCGGCTCATCAACAAGCACTCGAGCAACGTGATGGCGCGCACGCTGCTGCTCACGATCGGCGCGGAGAAGGCCGGGCGGCCCGCGACCACCTACGGCGGCAAGCAGGCCGTCATGAACTGGCTCGCGTCGAAGGGCATCACCATCCCCGGGCTCTTTCTCGACAACGGCTCCGGCCTGTCGCGCGACGAGCGCATCACGGCCGCCGGGCTGGCCGACGTGCTGCTCGCCGCGCACGTGAGCCAGTACCAGCCCGAGTTCGCCGCCTCGCTGCCGCTCTCCGCGACCGACGGCACGCTCAAGCGGCGATTCCGCGCACCCGAAATGCAGGGCCGGCTGCGGATGAAGACGGGCAATCTCGACGGTGTGAGCGCGCTCGCAGGTTATGTCAATGCAGCGTCCGGCCGCACTTACATCGCGGTGATCCTGCTCAACCACCCGGACGTCGAGAAAGGCCCGGGCGAGGCCGTGCAGGCCGCGCTCGTGGAGTGGCTGTTCTCGCAGTAGCGGCCCGCGACCGCCGCCTCCCCGCCGCGTCTCCGCGCTGCCCGGCTCGCTATACTCAGCCTCCGGCACGAGCCAGGGCAGCGAAATGGCCTACGATCGCAACAATCCCTTCGCGCGCATCCTGCGCGGCGAGCTCCCCGCCCACCGCGTCTACGAGGACGAGCTCACGCTCGCCTTCATGGACCTGATGCCACAGGCCGAGGGCCACACGCTCGTCATTCCCAAGGCCGAGGCCGAGAGCATCCTCGACGTACCCGAGACCGCGCTCACGGCGCTGGCGCTCACCACGCAGCGCGTCGCGCGCGCGGTGAAGCAGGCGTTCGATGCGCCGGGCATCCTGATCGCGCAGTTGAACGGGCGGGCCGCCGGGCAGAGCGTGTTCCACATTCACTTCCACATCCTGCCGCGCCGCGAGGGCCTCGAGCTGCGCTTCCACGGACGCGACCTCGCGGATCCGAAGCTCCTCGCCGAGCACGCGGCGCGCATCCGCGCCGCGCTCGGCTGACGGCGCACACGGCCAGCGAGGGACGACCATGTCGAATCTGCACAAGGTGCCGCCTGAGTTCGCTGCCGCGGCGCGCCTGCGCCTCGACGATTACCGGCGTCTGTACCACGAATCGGTGTCCGACCCCGAGGCGTTCTGGCTCGGCATGGCCCACCGGATCAACTGGATCCGCCCGCCCACGCGCGCGAAGGACACGAGCTTCCTGATCGACGACTTCCACATCCGCTGGTATCCCGACGGCCAGCTCAACGTCGCGGCCAACTGCCTCGACCGCCACCTCGCGAGCCGCGGCGACAAGACCGCGATCCTCTGGGAAGGCGACGACCCGAAGGACACGCGGCGAATCACCTACCGCGAGCTGCACGCCCGGGTCTGCCGCGCGGCGAACGCGCTCAAGTCGCTGGGCGTGGCCAGGGGCGACCGGGTCACGATCTATCTTCCGATGATCCCGGATGCCGCGGTCGCGATGCTTGCCTGCGCGCGCATCGGCGCGATCCACTCGGTGGTGTTCGGCGGGTTCTCGCCGGATTCGCTCGCCGGGCGCATCGCCGACTGCAGCTCGACGGTCGTCATCACGGCGGACGAGGGGGTGCGCGGCGGCAAGCGCATCCCGCTCAAGGCCAACGTCGACCAGGCGCTCACCGCGCCCGGCACCGCCAGCGTCAAGCACGTGCTCGTGGTGCGTCACACCGGCGCCAAGGTGCCGAAGTACCCGCGCGACCAGGACTGGGAGGCGCTGCTCGAGGCGCAGGCCGACAACTGCGAGCCCGAGACGATGGACGCGGAGGACCCGCTCTTCATCCTCTACACCTCGGGCTCGACCGGCCGGCCCAAGGGCGTGCTGCACACCTCAGGCGGCTATCTCGTCTACGCCGCGCTCACCCACGAGGCGATCTTCGACCTGCGCGAGGACGACGTCTTCTGGTGCACGGCCGATGTCGGCTGGGTCACCGGGCACAGCTACGTGGTGTACGGGCCGCTCGCGAACGGCGCGACCTCGCTGATGTTCGAGGGGGTGCCGAACTACCCGGACGTGAGCCGGTTCTGGCGCGTCGTCGACAAGCACCAGGTGAGCCTCTTCTACACAGCGCCAACCGCGATCCGCGCGCTGATGCGCGACGGCGAGGCGCCGGTGAAGGCGACCTCGCGCCGCTCGCTGCGGCTCCTCGGCACGGTCGGCGAGCCGATCAACCCCGAGGCGTGGGAGTGGTATCACCGTGTCGTGGGCGACGGTCGCTGCCCGATCGTCGACACCTGGTGGCAGACCGAGACCGGCGGGATCCTGATCAGCCCGTTGCCGGGCGCGATCGACCAGAAGCCGGGCTCCGCGACGCTGCCGTTCTTCGGCGTGCAGCCCGCGATCATCGATGGCGGGGGCCGCGAGCCCGAGGGCGCCTGCGAGGGCAACCTGGTGCTCAAGGACAGCTGGCCCGGGCAGATGCGCACGGTGTACGGCGACCACCAGCGGTTCATCGACACCTATTTCAAGACCTATCCGGGGCGCTATTTCACCGGCGACGGCGCGCGGCGCGACGCGGACGGCTACTACTGGATCACGGGTCGCGTGGACGACGTGCTCAACGTCGCGGGCCATCGGCTCGGCACCGCCGAGATCGAGAGCGCGCTGGTCGCGCATCCGAAGGTGGCCGAGGCCGCCGTGGTCGGCTACCCGCACGAGATCAAGGGGCAGGGCATCTACGCCTACGTGACGCTCGTCGTCGATGCCGAACCGACGGAGCCGCTTCGCAGGGAACTGCGCGAGTGCGTGCGGCGCGACATCGGGCCGATCGCCTCACCCGATATCATCCAGTGGGCGCCGGCATTGCCCAAGACCCGGTCCGGCAAGATCATGCGCCGCATCCTGCGCAAGATCGCCGCGTACGAGCACGATCAGCTGGGCGACGTGTCGACGCTCGCCGACCCGTCCGTGGTCGAGCAGCTCGTGCGAGGCATGACGGAGCAGCAGGTCGCGGCGCTGCGCGAGGACTTCGATTCCTTCGACGGCAACGGCGACGGCCGCATCGTGTACGAGGAGTTCGCGAAACTGCTGCTCGCGCTCAAGGCCGGGCTGAGCGAGCGCGACTGCCGTGCCGGTTTCGACGAGATCGACACCGACGACGACGGCGCGATCGCGTTCGACGAGTTCGTCGCCTGGTGGGCGAGCGATTGACGGCAAGGCCGAGGGAGAGGAGGCGGCACGCGAGCAAGCCCCGCGTTACCAGCGGCGAAGGGCCGGTGGTACTGATTTGACATTGTCGGCGGCCCGACGCCTGCCCGCCAGCCTGCGCTGCTGACCCCCGATGCCGGACGGCCCGAATTCTTCTCAAGCGGCCTGCAATACGCTACCTTTGACTGGTCGCCAGGTGGGCAAGGGGGACAGGTTCTGGCCTGCGGGACGCAGGGCACAGAAGGGTCGACATTGACTCAATCCGCAGACGTGTTCGTCAGCTATTCGCGCGAGGACAAGGATCGCGTCCTCGACGTCGTGGCGAAGCTGCGTGCGGCCGGTGTCAGTGTATGGGTCGATCAGAGCGGGATTGATGGCGCCGCACTCTGGGGCGAAGCCATCGTCAATGCCCTCGACAGCGCCAAGGTCCTGCTGCTCATGGTCACGGAGTCGGCCGGCAGGTCGCACAACGTGGCGAAGGAGGTCATGCTGACCAGCGAGCGGAAGGGCCACATCCTGCCCGTCCTGCTCGAGCAGATCACCATTCCGCCGAGCCTCAAGTACCCGCTCGCCGGCATCCAGCACATCGACTACTCTCGGGGTGATCCGGATCAGAACCTGAAATCCGTGCTGCGTTCGCTTCAGACGCTGGGTGTCAGCGTCGCTCCGTCACCCGGAGCAGTAACCTCGGGCGTCAATCCGCGTTCCAGCAAGGCCGCAAGCACTCCTGCCCCGCAGAGCCCCGAACATGCCATCGAGCCGGGGGCGCTGGCCGTGCTGCCGTTCGACAACATCAGCCCCGACCAGGAGACCGACTACTTCAGCGACGGGCTGACCGAGGAGCTGATCGCCCGGCTCTCCCTGGTCAGAGAGATCGAACTCGTCTCGCGCTGGGCCACGATGCAGTACAAGGGGCGCATACAGGACATCCGCGCGGTCGGCAACGAGCTCGGCGCGCGTTACATCGCGGGCGGGAGCGTCCGGCGGTTCCATGACTCGGTGCGCATCACAGTCCAGCTCGTCGATGTCGCGACCAACCGGCAGCTGTGGGGAAACACGTACAAGGGCAAGCTCGACGACATCTTCGACATCCAGGAACAGGTCGCGCAGCAGATCGTCGAGGCGCTCAAGCTCAAGCTCAGCTTCTCGGAGCAGGTCTCGCTGACCAAGCGGCAGACCGTCAACGCACAGGCGTATGACCTCTACCTGCGCGGCCAGGAACACCTGTACCGCCTGACCAAGCGCAGCAGCGAGTACGCAATCCAGCTCTTCGAGAAGGCCATCGAGCTCGACCCGCGCTTCGCGGCCGCGTACGCGGGATGTTCGAGTGCGTACGGGCAGGTGTACCAGCAATTCTCGCGACAGGAAAAGTTCCGGGAAAGGGCCCAGGAGCTCAGCTTCAAGGCCCTGATGTACGACAACAATCTGCCCGAAGCCTACCGGGCCATGGGATTGTCGTACTTTCTCTGGGGCAAGTTCGACGAAGCTGCCGCGTCGTGCAAGAAGGCGATCGAAATCGATCCGGACGATTTCATCGCGCACTGGACGCTCGGGCGCATATGTTTCACGGAGGGCAAGCTCGATCAGGCCTTGGACCTGTTCCGGCGGGTTGCCGAGATCAAGCCCGGTTTTTATGCGGGCCACGTCGATCTCGCGCAGACTCTCATGGGACTCGGGCGGACGGAGGAGGCCGAAGTCGTCTACGAGCAGCTGCTGCAGCTCTTTCCGAACTACCTGCTCCAGAATCCGGACGACTCCCGGGCCCGGCTGATCTATGCCAACCAGCTGGGCCGGGTCGGGCGCAGGGACCAGGCACTTCAGGAATGCGCCAAGGCGCTGGAGCTGAGCCCGGGCGACCCGGTGATGCACTACAACGCGGCCTGCATGTACTCGAATCTCGGCGAGACCAGCCAGACGATCGCCGCGCTGCGTCAGGCGATCGAGGCTGGCTACGCCAACTTCGGCTGGATGAGAAACGATCCAGACTTCGCGTCACTGCGCGACAATCCCGAGTTCATCGAGCTGATGCAGGGACGCTGAGAACCCTCACAGGGCGCAGTCGGCCGCCGCATCCTGCGCAAGATCGCCGCCTACGAACACGATCAACTGGGCGACCTGTCGAGCCGGTTTCGACGAGATCGACACCGACACCGACGACGACGGCGCGATCGCGCTCGACGAGTTCGTCGCGTGGTGGGCAAAAGATTGAGCCAAAGTCCCCCGGTTACGGGATAGGTGTATTCTTCGGGTTTCGAGGTGTGGAGGACGCAGAAAACACAGGTCTATCAGGCAAGTTCGTTTGAACGTTCAGAAACTTGTGCTGGGCATTTCACAAAACCTATCAAGAAGAGCAAGAAGACAAAACCTGGCAGCTCCAAGAACGTCTGCCAGCATCAGTCAGGACTGCGCCCTGCAACAGGGTGTCATTAACAGTCGATTGTCAGGGAACCCTTGTGCCCGGCTCGCGCATTGGCCGGGCAACCGCTTCTGCTGAGGCTTCGCTTCGATCCAGCAGAGAAACCCAAACCATAATTGGCAAGGAGGGCAGTTATGGATCACTGCAAATTCAGCCGATCTGGCAGACACCTCCAGCTTTTCAAGGGATGGAGTGTCCCGCTGATGGTGCTGCTCTCGAGTCCGCATGCGTATGCTCAGCGGCGCCTGCGAATGACGAGTGCGCTGGTGCGACCGTCATTCCGTCCATACCGTTCCTTGACAGTGTCGATACCACCACCGCCACGAGTAATCCCGCCGATCCCTCGCTCAGCTGTAACGGCAACGGCGCTCAAAGCGATGGCAGACACCGTCTGGTATCGCTGGACGCCACCCGACGACATAACTGTCAACATCAGCACGGACGGCAGCACGGGAACGGGCGGGGCGCCTTTGGACACTGCACACGGTGTCTTCACGGGTACCTGCGCTGCTCTCACCGAAGTGGCGTGTGTCGACATTGGCCTTACCGACGACCTCATTTTCGAGGCGACCGGTGGGGTCACCTATTTCCTCAAGTTTGGCGAATTCCTCAACGGCGCCGGCGGCGGCAATCTGCAGGTCACCGTGGACGTGCCCCCTCCACCGGAGCTGGTGGTTCTCGAGTCGGTTCGCGACGGTACTTCTTCGCCAATCAGGGATCTCGTTTCGGCTGCTTCTGCTTTCTCAACCCGCGCTCCGGGAACGTCAGCACCCCAGGAAGTCCCGATGTTCATGCGGGACGACGGCAAGGTGGAGTCTTCCACGGAGGGCGGGGGCACGCGGGAGCTCTCGAGGGGGAAGATGGAGGCGTCTGGCTCGAGCACTTCAGCAGCCTCCGCCGACGTCCCTTCGCTCAGCGCGGCCTCGGCGATCAACCTCCTGCAGGTCTTCGACGGGGCGGAGAACGATGACAACTTCCGCCAGCTGGGCGGCATCCTGATTGCGCCGCCCGACACCGACGGCGATGTCGGCCGGACACACTACGTGCAGATGACCAACCTGGTGACGACCATCTTCGACAAGGGCGGCAACGTCGTCCTCGGTCCCTTCGCCAACAATGTCTTCTGGAGGGGGCTGGGCGGACTCTGCGAGACGACCAACCGGGGCGACCCGATCGTGATCTATGACGAGGAGACGGACAGGTGGCTGGTGAGCCAGTTTGCGCTCATTTCTTCGGCAACGCCGCCGTGGTCCCTGTGTATCGCTATCTCGACGACGGGGGATCCGACCGGTCCCTACTATCAGCACGAGTTTAATTTTTCCGGCATCGGGTTCCCGGATTACCCGAAATTCGGGTTCGTCACCGACGCCATCGGCGTGATGGTCAACCTGTTCAGCCCCTTCCAGGGTGCAGGGCTGGGTGCGATCGACAAGGCCGAAGCCTTCAGCGCAAACCAGACGACGATGGTGTTCTTCAAGCTGGGCACGAGTGAGTTTGGCTTTGTCACGGGTGACAACGACGGCCCGGTTTTCGACAACATGCCACCGACGTTCTTCACCAACAACGGCAGCTCCGGCAACCGGATCGACGTTTGGGAAATCGCACCGGACTTCGCCGATCCCGGTGATTCCACGGTCAGCGAGGTGGCGAGGATCCCGGTCTCGCCGTTCGATACCGACCTATGCCCGGCCGCCCGGGAACAATGCATCGGCCAGCCAGGCTCAGGCACCGGCACGTTTCCGAACAACATCCCGTTCCTGGAAGCCATCTCCGACCGCCTGATGCATCGCTTGCAGTTGCGTGACTTCGGCCAGGAGAAACGGGCGCTCGTCAACCACACGGTTGACGCCGACGGCAATGGCAAGGCGGGCATCCGCTGGTACGAGTTCCGTAACCACAAGGACAGGGGGTGGGAGTTGAACAAGGAGGAGACCTTCTCACCCGACGGCGACCACCGCTGGATGGGCAGTATCGCGATGAACGCCAGGGGCGAGACATGCCTGGGGTACAGCATCTCGAGCAGCACCACGCACCCGAGTATCGGCATGGCTTGCCGCATTGGCACCTCGAGCCACCTCAACACCGGGGAGCTGGTGGCTTTCGATGGCAACGTCGATGCTCACGTGCAGAGGCAGACCGCGCGCTGGGGCGACTACAGCGCCATGGCTGTCGACCCCGTCGATGGCACGTTCTGGTACACACAGGAGTTCGCCGAGCCGAACCAGGTGTTGCTGCCTCCCGTCAATCCGGAGCGATTCGGGTGGGCGACCAAGATCATTCACTTCGACCCCTGACCAGGAGGCAGGGCGTGACCGTGCCGTGGGCCGCAGCGCCTGGAGAAGGGTAGGCGGCACATGAACGAAGGGGAGGGGTCTCGAGCTTGACCCTCCCCTTCTTGTCCGGGTGCATCCGACGCTGAGCGGCAGCCGCGGCGGAGATTATGCAATGAGCAGCCTAACGAGCTACCCGATGAATCGTTGCCGGAGGGTCTTCAGCCATGTTCCAGTGATTCTGTCGGCGATGGTCCTGGTCGGTGCTCTGCATCCCGCCAGACCAGTGATTGCCGATGGCACGGGGATCAGGGGGAAGGTCCTGCGAGGACCCGTCGATCCCGGACCGACGATCATGGGGAAACCCGACGAAGCACCGTTTCGTGCGTACTTTCACGTGCTGGACTGGGAGAGAGAAGTGGCCCGCTTCGAGTCCGACGAGAAGGGGCGCTTCGAGGTTCCCCTGGGCCCGGGCGAGTACACGATCGTCCCGGACAAGTCGGCGCCGATCCTGTTTCCCCACCAGCAGAAGAAGGCCGTTACCGTGCCGGAGGAAGGTTTCGCCGAGGTTACGCTCAGGTTCGACACCGGCATGCGGTGAGGACTGCCGACACACGGTGTCGTCACCGCGTGTCGGGGATCTCAGTTCCCTCCGCGGACGCCTCGCCGCCCGAATCGCGCGCCCGGCCCGGAAGCAGTTGCGGCAGCCTCGGGAATTTCACGTTCTGGAACAGCACGAGCGCGACGCCCGCCAGCACCAGCACGGCCCCGGCGATCGTCGCCGTCGTGATCGTCTCCCCGAGCACGATCGCGCCGAGCAACACGGCAATGACGGGGTTCACCAGCGCATAGGTCGCGACCTTCTGCGCCGGCTCCTGCGTCAGCAGCCACACGTAGCATGTGAGCGCGATGATGCTGCCGAACACCGCGAGATAGAGCACCGCGAGGAGGGATGCGACCGACACCTGCGACGGGTCGAAGCCGATCCATTCGAAGGTCACGAGCGCCATCGCTCCCTGGAACAAACCGCCCGCCAGCATCTGTGCGCTCGCGACGCCGAGCACCTGCGCCGGCCGCGTCGCGCGCTTCTGCTGCAGGGTGCCGATGCTCCATGCTACGACGGCGAAAAGGATCGCCACCACGTACACGGGCGCTGCATCGCCGCCGACACCGTGCCGCGTCGCGACGACCGTCGCGACGCCGGCGAGCGCGAGCCCCGTCCCGACAAGTGACCGTCCGCCCGGCGCACGCCGCTCGAACGAGACCCAGTTGAGCAGCAGCACGACGACCGGGATCGCGGCCACGACCAGTGCGGCGATGCCCGACGGCAGCCCCTGCTGCGCCCAGACGACGAACCCGTTGCCCATGCCTCCGAGCAGCGCACCCGAGAGCAGCGCATGGCGCCACGGCAGCCCGCGCAGCTGTGCCGGCTCGCGCAAGCGCAGCCAGGCGAACATCAGCGCCGCGGCGAACAGGTAACGGATGGCGCCGCTCATGAACGGCGGCAGCGTCTGGATCGCGAACGCGATCGCGAGATACGTCGTACCCCAGACCAGGTAGATGGATCCGTATGCGAGCGTGATGCGGATTTTCGACGTGGCGCTGCCCATGCCGGGCACTCTGGCGCGGCGCTTCGCAACAGTACAGATTCAGGTATAGTTAAATTCGACCAGTACAGTTTCTCCCGTCGCACGATTCAGTCGGGCTGTCGCCATGTCCACCACCGAGCCATTGCTTTACGAGCGCGTCGCCGGCCTGGTCGCCGGGCAGATCTCCTCAGGCGCGCTCCGCGTCGCTGAGCGGATCCCGTCGGTGCGCTCGATGAGCCGCGCCGCGAGCGTGAGCGTATCGACCGTCGTGCAGGCCTACGCGCACCTGGAGTCGCTGGGGTTGATCGAGGCGCGGCCGCAGTCGGGCTATTTCGTCCGGCCGCGCGGTCACGCGCGCCTGCCGCCGCCGCCGCCCCGTCAGCTGCGCTCGACCCGGCCTCGAGGCGTCGCCGCCGACGTGCTCGATGCCTGTCGCGAGGCGATGCAGCGGACCGATCTCGTGCAACTCAACATGGCCTGCGCCCCGCCGGAGTCGTCGCCGAACCGGCGGCTCAACTCGCTGATCCGCGAGGAGCTGCGCCTGCACCCGAACCACGCCGGTGAGATCGTCCTTCCGCCGGGCGACTTCGAGCTGCGGCGGCAGGTCGCGCGACGTGCGGCGCTCGCCGGTGCTCCGACGACGCCCGACGACATCGTGATCACCAGCGGCACGATGGACGCGGTGACCCTCGCGCTCCACGTGCTCTGCAAGGCGGGCGACACGATCCTCGTCGAATCGCCGACGTACTTCGGCGTGCTGCAGTCGGTCGAGCATCTCGGGCTCAAGGTCGTCGAGGTGCCGAATCACCCCGGGCGCGGCATCGACGTCGACGCCGTTCGCGGCGCCGTCGGCGGCCAGCGGTTCGCGGCCGCGGTGCTGATGCCGAATTTCAACAACCCGACGGGCAGCCTGACGCCTACGGATGCGAAGCGCGAGCTGGTGTCGGTTCTCACGGCCGCCAGCGTGCCGATCATCGAGGATGACCTGTACGGCGAACTGCATTTCGGCTCCGAGCATCCGGCCTCGCTGCGCAGCTTCGATACGCAGGGCCTCGTGATCTCCTGCGGCTCGGTCTCGAAGACGATTGCGCTCGGCTATCGCGTCGGGTGGGCGATCACGCCGACCTGGGCGACTGAAATCCAGCGCGCGAAGTTCTACACGTCGGTGGCGGCGCCGACCCTGCAGCAGCGAGTGCTCGAGCGCTATTTCGCGAGCGGCGGATACGACCGATTCCTGACGGGGCTGCGGCACATGCTCGCGCGGAGCGCCGAGCGCTTTCTCGATGCGATCGCGACGACATTTCCGCCCGGCACCTGCGTCGCGCGTCCGGCGGGCGGCATGGTGCTCTGGGTCCGGCTGCCCACGGGCGTCGACAGCATGGAGCTGTTCCGCATGGCGCTCGCGAGCCGGATCGGGATCATGCCCGGCATCGTCTTTTCCGCGAAGGCCGGCTACCGCAATTACATCCGTCTCAACTACGGCTGCGGCTGGTCCCCGGAGGTTGCGGCGGCGATCAAGACGCTCGGCGGGCTGATACGGAGGATGGCGGGCACCGCCTGACCGCGGTCGCTGGGTGACAGCTGGGATTGGCTACACGCCCCGCCTGGGCGCGGCTCACGCTGATCGCCGACTCTTGAGTCTCGTGGGTGTAGGCGATTTCCTACCGGCCGGCCATCCCTTTCTGAACGTGTCGGACCAGGCCTACTTCTGCTCGAGCAAGGATCTCTATTCCAGTCCCGACTATGCGCGCGCGAAGATGCTGCTGGCGAACGTCCATATCCCAAGAGCAAGGACAGCGCCAACGCCTGCCTGTGCGGGCGTGGCGGATCGCGACTGAGGAGGCCTCCATGAATATTGAGGCAATCGTCTATTGCGCGTATGGCGCGGGCTGCGTGCTTCTGCTCGTCGATGCTTTGTTCGCACTCGTTGACCCGCGGCGATATGTCGGCGCGCCGCCGAGACATCGTCGACACACTCAACATCGCGTGTGGCAAAGGCATGAACCTGGAGCTCGGCGGTTGGGCTGGCTAGTCGCCGCGAGCCGGCGAACAGCTCTCTAGAGCGGGTGCACCGCGAGCGAGCGCACCCTGGCCCAGGAACAGGTCGTCGAACCTGCTCCTGGGCCATTCGGGTCACTGCTTCTTATTCTTGTTGCCCGGCACGGGCCTCAGGTACTTCTGGAAGGTCCAGTGCGCGACGCGCCGGCCCTGTCACCGCCCCTCCGCGTCCGCGAGCGACCCTTGCGAGGCGCCAGCTCACCCCGTCGCGATTTCACTCGTCGGCGCGGCGCAGCAGCTCGGCGCACCACCCGCACGCTTCGGCGCTTGCCGTGCACGCGCCGGCACGAGCGGCCGAATTGCCCACCCTGACTTCGGTCAGTATTCCAAGCCGACGAAGGTCAACGTGGAGGTCGTGACTATCCGCGGATGCCCGTAAGCGACGCCGTCCCTACTGTGTGCGACTGGGCGGCGGCTGACATCGCACTGGTCAGGTCGCGCTGCGACGGAACGGATTGCCGAGCGGAGAGAGCCATGAACGAGGACCGACGCCATGCCCGATGGACGGGCACGCAAGGACGCAGCCAGGACGGCCGGACCGGTCCGAGCTGGCTCGTGATCGCCGCCGTCCGCCCCTGGGTTCTGCCCGTGTTCGACCGGAGGGTCGGCATACGCGGCATCGACGAGCCGAACTGGCCCGGGCCCGCGCATATGCCCCAGGTGTGGATGAGACGGATCAGACCGGATCGACAGGATTTCCAGGAGGAGCCATGACTTTCGTTGCAATCAACTTCTTCGCGGCCTACGCGCTGCTGCTCGCGGGCGACCTGATCTCGAGCATCGACGCGTCGCGGTAGATTCCGAGGAAAGCCACGGACGGCAACGGCCAGGGACGGCCGCCCCCTATCTCCCGAGTCCGGTGCATTCATCGCTCAGGCGGAACACCTCACCGAAATCGCTTGCAGGCGCCGCAGAATCGCAATCCCGCCGCAACATTGCCCGTCCATCCTTCGCCTCGCGCCAGCCCGGCGCATCGAGGAGAACCGCTATGGAACTGGCAGGTATCGCAATGTTCGGTTTCGTCGCGCTCTGGATAGTCCAGGCGTTCGACAGGTCGAGCCACTGACCAGATGACCTGAAGAAGAGGGGAGGATGCGCCCACGCCGGTCCACGCCACCGCCGATCGCGGTAACACTCACCGTGACCGCGCGTGTGCGCCACATCCTTCCTCGCGCATGCCCCTCGGCTGCGCGCACAAGTCAGTGGATCGCTCCCGGCGCGATATGCGCCGCGGGCGTATGGAGCCGGCCGGCGCCGGCATAGCGGTCGCGGAAGAACTCCTCGTCTAGACCCGCCTCGCGCACGCGGTCGCCCGACTGGGGCGCGTGCACGAACCGGTCGTTTCCCATGTAGACGCCGACGTGGCTGACCGCGCCGCCGTTCAGGCGGAAGAACACGAGGTCGCCCGGTTGCAGGTCCGCGCGCGGCACGGGCGCTGCCTGCGCATACTGCTGCGCGGCCGTGCGCGGCGTGGCGTAGCCCAGCTGCCGGTGCACGTAGCTCACGAGCCCGCTGCAGTCGAAGGCGTCGGGCCCGGCGCCGCCGTACCGGTAGGGCGAGCCGATGAGCGCTTGCGCGGCACGGGCGATCGCAGCGCCGGTTGCGTCGGGCACCGCGACGGGCGGGGCCGGCCGCAGCGGCTCCTCGCGCTGAAACGGCGGCGGTGCGGCGCAGCCCGCGAGCCAGGCCACGGCGACGACGAGCAGCGCGCCCCGCGGCGCAAGCCCTGGCATCCGCTGGGCAATTCTCCGCATGGACGAAGTCTAGGCCAGCACGTCCGCCGGCCCAAGGGCAGGCCGGTGGCAAGTGCGGATTGCGGAAGGCGCCGCGGAAGTGCTGCAATCGGCGCGGAGAGAAAGGAGCACCGCCGTGAACGACTTGAGCCCGGAGCAGCTCGACGAGCTGCGCGAGGACTTCGAATTCAACGACGCCAACGGCGATGGGCGGATCGAGTACGAGGAATTCAAGGAACTGCTCGAGTTCCTCGAGGCCGACATGAGCAACGGCGAGATCCGCACGGGCTTCGCCGAGATCGACACCGATCACGACGGGGCGATCGAGTTCGACGAGTTCGTGGCGTGGTGGATGACGGATTGATCTACCGCGCCAGCTGGACGGTGCTCCAGAGCTGTGCGGCGTTGGACTCCGTTTCGTCCCCCGTACGCTGACCGAAAGGCTCCACGCGATAGCGGCCGTTAACCTGGGACCACGACCAGAGCTCCGAGCCACGCAACGCGTCAGCCGCTGCGATCGCGGCCTGCAGACGCGAACGCGCCTGCATCAGCGCCTCGCGCGCCGAAGCGGTAAGGTCCTTGCGGCCGAGCTGTCGTTCGACCCCGGCGGCGAGCAGCGCCTGCTGCCACGACCAGATCACGGTCCCGTGATAGCGGCCGCGGTCGAAGGGAGGCTCGAGCGCGTCGGGCGCGTACGCGGGGTTGGCGACGAGCAGGCCGACATCGGTCAGGAGCCCGGCCGGGAATGGCCGCGTCAGTGTGGCGACAGCGCGCTCTACCTCCGCGGGCGCGGCGTCCAGGAACAGCAGCGCGAATCCTTCGTCGGAATTCAGGATCGGCACCGGCCGGCCCTGCGCGTCGAGCGAGACGGCGCGGAAGTGAACCGCATCGGCGCCCAGCGCCGCCACGGCAGGCGAGGGATCGACGCCGATGCGGCGGGCATAGGCCTCGGCCTCGGCACGCGCAGCGTCCGAAGGCAACCTCGACCTCGAAGAATCGTGGCGCTTCGCGCAGCCAGACATCGGCCAGCGCTGCGGCGTCCGACAGCCCGCCATCGACCTTGGCATCGAGGTAGGGCTGCAACAGGCCGCTCTCGTTCAGGCGTGCGATCGCCGTGAGCGCGGCGGGCGCGAATACGCCGTTGACGTCGTACGGATACTGGCCGCCGCCCAGCCCCACTTCGCTGTCACGCCAATTGCCGGCATGTTCGCCCGGCTTCAGTGCAACGAGGCGCTGCCAGCCCGGGTCACGCGCAAACGGTGTCGCTGCAGCAACGATCAGGCGAAAATTGCGCAGCAGCGCCGCGCCGTGCGTCTCGCCGGAGTCGGTCCGACGTGCGAGGAACGCGGCCGCGCGCGTGCGGCCCGCCGGGACGTCCAGAAGATAGTGAGCGGCGACGACGGCGAGCATGAAGTCGTCATCGATCATCTTGTAGTCGTAGAGCGGCGCGTCGGTGGGCGCCATGCCCGGCTGCATGCGCTGCAGCACAGCGTACTCGCCGATGACTTCCTCATGCGCGACCTCCCCCGCGGCGTTCAGGCGCGCGAGCACGGCGGCGAGTCCGGCCTCGAAGGCGTGCGGCTGGAGCACCGGCGCCAGCAGCCGCAGCGACATCAACGTATCGCGGCCGAAGTAGGTGTTGAACCGCCACGACCCGGCGAGCAGTTTCTCCCGGTAGCTGAGGAACGTGAGCATCCGGCGCAAACGGACATCGGCGGCGGCGGCCGTCGTCAGCAACTCGTCCTCGGCGAGGGGTGTCAGTGGCGCGTCGCCCGTGAGGGCGGTCACCCGCAGACGCAACTGGTCATCGGCGGCGGGGGAGAGCTTTATTGGTTGCCCCTTGCCGCCGGCGATCGCGCCGCGGAGCACCTGGACCGACAACGAGTAACCTGCAGCGCCGTCGAGACGCCGGCGCGTCCAGGCGACACTGCGGTCCGATACCTGCGGTGCGGCCAGGACCTCGGGCGGCACCTTGCCCGTATCCTGGTAGTCGCGGATCACGCGGATGCTGCTCGTGATCGTCTGTGCGACCGTGACGGGTCCGCCGATCGCGACGAGGTCGGCCGTCACCCCGTGCATCACGCGGCCGTCCGGCAGCTCGCGGTGCGCCGGGACCAGGGTCACGTCGGGCGCCCAGGTGAGCGCGGCGCCGTGAGCGTCGAACCAGATCGCTGCGCCGCTGTTGCCCGCAGGGAAGGCGATCACCAGCCGCGGCGCGGTCCCCGAGGTGAGCACGAGATGCGCCGCGACGGGCCCTTGCCGGTAGAACTCGTTGAGCGCACGCCCTTCGGGCGCCGAGAAGCGCAGCGTCGGCGGCGCGGCCTCGAGCGACGGGCATGCCGCCGCGAGAATCGCGCCGGCGAGGCTCGTGGCGATCCTCAGGCTGGTTGCTCCGCCGTCTCCGTCGCCGGCGACAACGGCGCAACGGAGTGCCGGATGACGAGCTCGTAATCGAACCGCTGGGTGGTGGGTCCCTCGGAAGCGAGCCCGGATCGCTGCCGTATCGAGCGAATCAGGCATTCGACGGCGCCCTGTGCCATAGCGCGGACGGGCTGCCGAACGGTCGTCAGGCTCGGATAGACGTAGCGCGCGATCGGCGTGTCGTCGTAGCCGGCCACGGACAGCTGCGCCGGAACCTCGAGTCCCATTTCATGGGCGGCATGCAGGACGCCGACCGCCATGTCGTCATTGCTGGCAAAGATCGCGGTGGGTGGCTCGGGCAAATGGAGCAGTCGCCGGCCACATTCGACTCCCGATTGGAAGGAAAACAGTCCGTTCGTGATCAGGCGCTCGTCGACCGTGATCCCGTGCTCGCGGTGCGCGTCCTGATAACCCAGCAGCCGGCGCGATGCCGCGCCGTGCAGGGGATGGCCCTTGATGAAGCCGATGCGGCGGTGGCCGCGGCCGAGCAGGTACTCGGTGAGATCACGGCTCGCGCGTCGATCGTCCACCGCAACGTATGGCTTCCCGCGATTCTCGTCGTAGGGCGCAACGGAGACGTAATCGACATGATCGGCATCCAGCGTGCGCAGGAGCGCCGCCTGGTCGCACAGCGGTGGCGTGAGCACGAACCCGCTTGCGCGGCGTTGTGCGACCATCTCGTGCACCTGGTCGATCAGGCGCGGGCTCGTGACATCGCAGGGTCGCAGCAGAACGCCGTATCCAGCCTCTTCACAGGCTGACAGCACCCCCTCGAGAACGCTCACGACGTAGTTATCGCTCGGGTTGTCATACAGGACCCCGATGAGATAGGCGCGTGGGCTCGCGAGATTGCGTGCCGAGAAATTCGGCCGGTAGCTCAGCTCGCGGATCGCCTGTTGGACGCGTGCACCGTTTCCTCGCGGACGCTCGGCTCGCGGTTGACGACGCGAGACACCGTCTTGATCGACACACCCGCCCGCGCGGCGACGTCGTCGATGGTATGAGCCCGCGCCTTCCGCTTTCGAGCGGGCGGGGTCGGATGCCGGCGTGACTCGCGGTGTGGCGGTCGTCGCTTCGATCGGTTGGCCACGATCTGCTCCAGGAACGCAACGGTGAGCCGGAACGCAAATGATAGCGCTGTCAGACCAAATACCAGACTTGCCGGGTGACGAACCAGTCGTTGTGCAACCGCGTCACGGCGCGGGACCGAAGTCAGAAACTCACCTGCACGGTGTCAGAGGCTTCCTACGATTGTTGGATTACAGCAACAGCGGGTCCCGGCTGCGTTGACACCGATGTGACCAAGTGATAGACAAGACAGCGCTGTCATTGCGCGCTTGTGTGGACGATGCCTCAGACGAGGCATCAATTGCCGGGCGGCGCGGCCACGGCGCTGCCGAGGAGGGGGATCATGAATCGGCGACCCGTACGAGAGTCTTGCTCGCACGTGGTCGGAATCGGCGATTTCCGGCGCACCCGCTGTCGCTGCGCTGATGTCCGCAGCCGCATTCGCCCAGACCCCCGCGCCGGAGGAAGCGGCGGGGGACCGTGCCATCGTGCTCGAAGAGATAGTCGTCACCGGCACCGCGCGCAGCGCAGGTGTGAGCAAGCTCGATGCGAGCTTCGCTATCACCACTGTGGAATCCGAACAGATTCGGGAGATTGCGCCACTCAGCACGGCCGACCTGTTCAAGGTAACGCCGGGCGTGTGGGCGGAATCGTCGGGCGGCGAAAGCGGCGCAAATGTGTTTGTACGCGGTTTCGCGGTAGCCGGCGATGCGCAGTACGCCACCGTGCAGTTTGCGGGGTCGCCCATCTATCCGCCGTCGACTCTGTCGTTCCTCGAGAATTCCACGCTGTTCAGGCTCGACGAAACCATCGATCACCTCGAAGCCCTGCGGGGCGGTCCGAACCCCGTATTTTCGAACGGCCAGACCGGCGTGACTTTCAACTTCATTCCGAAGAAGGGCACTGATACGCCCGAGGGCCTGGTAAAAGTCAGTTTCTCGGACTACGACCTGCTCCGCACCGACGTCTTCTACGGCGGCCCGCTTTCCGAGGACTGGTTCGTCGCGCTGGGTGGCTTCTACCGCACCTCGGACGGCATCCGCGATTCTCAGTTTCCCGCGGATCAGGGAGGCCAATTCAGCGTCAACCTGACGCGTGAGCTCGAAAACGGCGAGGCCAACTTCTATGTGCGGCGCACGGACGACAGTAACCTGTTCATCACCGGCATTCCCCTGCTCGGCAGCGCGAGCGGCGACGTCGACGAGTTCCCCGGATTCGATGCCGGCGACGGTTTCTACGCCGGCAACGAAACTCGTCTGGCCGTGCTCGAGGTCGAGGCCGCCGATTCGCCCGGCGGCCAGCCCGGAACGACCCGAGTCGACCTCGGAGAGGGTCGGGGCGTCGATGTCGTGCTGGCCGGCGGCAGCTTCGATCTCGAGTTCAACGACGTGTGGACGTTTGGCACGAAGTTCAACTACCTGAAAGGCGACGCCAACACCCGGGCACTGTTCAATCAGGGCCCGCCGGTGTCGATCGAGGAATTCGTCGCCGACACCATCAACCGCGCGAATGACTCGTCGTATGTCACCGACGCGGCAGGATTGGCGACAGCGGGAACCGCGACATTCAGCGGATCATCCACACCCGTTCCCGCTGGCCAGCAGGTGCTGGCGGTCGGTTGGTGGTCGGTAGAAAAGGAGCTCGAAAGTTTCAGCACGGACCTCAGGTGAGCGCAGTGCTCGACAACCACACCCCGACGCTGGGATTGTATTACGCCGATTACTCATCCCACGATGTCTGGTACCTCGGCAACAACATGGTGCTGGCCGCCGAACCCAACAGCAGACTGGTGGACATCGCGCTCGACAACGGGGTGCAGGTGACCCGCGATGGCTTCGGCGGCCCCGCGCCCGGTGCAGGCGTGCCGTTCTTCGATGTCAACGCATCCTACAACGGGCGCAATATCGCATTGTTCCTGGCTGACGAGATGACTGTCACCGAGCAACTGCGTATCGACGTGGGAGTTCGACACGAAGACTACGATGTGGATGCTACGCTCGAGAACTCCGTCAGCCCGCCGGGTGGCGACTTCGACGGCGATCCCTTCACCTACTACAACAATGGCGGCGCGGTCCTGGGCGGCTCATTCCGCGCCCTCGCTTTCGAGGCGGATGAGTTCTCCTACACGGCCGGCGTGAACTATGCGTTTACCGACAGCCTGGCGATGTTCCTGCGGATCAACAGCGGTCATCGCTTCCCGTTCTTCGACGAGCTGCGCGATGGCATAACAGACATCGTCGATATCGAGCAGTACGAGGCCGGGCTGAAGTCTGCCGGCGATATCTGGGGACTGTACGCTACCGCGTTCTACCTGGAACTCGATGGGCAGAATCTGCAGGCGATTCAGGGACGTGGATGGCGACGGTATCCCCGAGAACGTCAATGAAGCCGCCGGCGGTGAATCCTATGGCCTCGAGATCGAGGCCGAGCTCGTGCCTGTGACCGCCCTGACCTTGAATCTGTCAGCAACCTTGCAGAACGCCGAGCTGGTCGACGTGGGCGCATTTACCGGCAATCAGGTGCCCCGTCAGCCGGAGATCCAGGCACGCTTCACCCCCAGCTACTATTTCGATCTCCCGTGGGGTGGCATCAAGCTGTATGGGACCTTCACCTACGTCGATGAGCGCTTCCAGGACAACGCGAATCTCCAGCCGTTGCCATCGTACGAGAAGGTGGACGCGGGTATCAGCTTCGACATCGGCGACAACTTCAACGTACTCTCGTGGGCGATAACCTGACCGATGAGATCGGACTCACCGAAGGCAACCCACGCGTCAGCGGCACCGGCGTTGTCAACAACGTGATCATCGCGCGTCCCATACAGGGCCGTTCGTTCCTGGCGAGCGTGACGTACAGGTTCTAGCAGTCAGCGAAAGCGGGGACAGACCATTTCCCGGGCCGGGAAATCGATCTGTCCCCTTTCTGCGGGCGGAACAACCGGGGGCTCGCGCCGGCGGCTGAGGACGGGCGGGCTCGACGGGAGCGTGGCTGCAAGAAAGGGGGAAGGCGTGACGATGCCACTCGTCGCCGGGCGGAGGACGCGCGCTGCAGTCGTCGTCTCCGCCCTGCTTCTCCTTCTGCATGCGGCCGCCGGCGCCCGGCCGTGACGACACTGCGCCGCGAACGCCGGCGGAGCTGTACCCCGGTCTCTTCGAGCGGGTGCAGCTCGAACGCGTGTACGAGGACGGCAAGACCTTCGTCGATGCCCTGCCACGCACGGCCCCCGAGGTGATCCTCGAGGAATACGTGCGCGCGCACGACGACCCCGGATTCGATCTGCGCGCGTTCGTGACGGCGCGCTTCGACGCCCCCAGCGAGAGCGCGACGGGGTACCGCCCGCGCGCCGGCGTCGATGTCGCCACGCATATCGACGAGCTGTGGAAGGTGCTCGAGCGCGAGCCCGAGCAGGCCCCGCCTCATTCCTCGCTCCTGCCGCTGCCCCATCGCTACATCGTGCCGGGCGGGCGCTTCCGCGAGATCTACTACTGGGATTCCTACTTCACGATGCTCGGTCTCGAGCAGAGCGGCCGGCACGATGTCGCCGTCGACATGGTGAGGAACTTCGCCTGGCTGATCGATCGTTACGGCCACATCCCGAACGGCAACCGCACCTACTACCTGAGCCGCTCGCAGCCACCTTTCTTCGCCGCGATGGTGAACCTGATCGCCGCGCGCGAAGGCGACGCCGTGTATGGGAGATACCTGCGGCAGTTGCAGCGCGAATACGACTTCTGGATGGACGGCGCGACGACGCTGGCGCCTGGCCAGGCGCACCGGCGCGTGGTGCGACTGCACGACGGGTCGTTCCTCAATCGCTACTGGGACGACCGGGACACGCCGCGCGAGGAGTCCTACCGCGAGGACGTCGAGACGGCGAGCGACTCACACCGCCCTCCCGCGGAGGTGTACCGCAACCTGCGCGCAGCCGCCGAGAGCGGCTGGGATTTCAGCTCGCGCTGGCTCGGCGACGGGCGCACGCTCGCCACGATCCGCACGATCGAGATCGTGCCGGTGGACCTGAACAGCCTTCTCTACGCTCTCGAGCAGGCCCTCGCGCGCGCATATCGCCTGGCCGGCCAGCCGGAAAAGGCGGCCCAGGTCAGCGCGCGCGCATGGGACCGCCGCACAGCCATTCACCGCCACCTGTGGGACCCGCGCGAGGGGGCGTTCGGTGACTATGCCTGGCGCGAGCGCCGCCTCACCGGCAGCTTGAGCGCCGCGACGCTTTATCCGCTCTTCTTCGGCGTCGCCACGTCCGAGCAGGCACGCGCGGTCGCGGGGGTCGTGCGCGACCGGCTCCTGCAGCCGGACGGACTCGCGACCACGACGACGCGCACCGGGGAGCAGTGGGACGCGCCCAACGGCTGGGCGCCGCTGCAGTGGATCGCGATCGAGGGACTCAACACCTACGGCCACGCGCCGCTGGCGCGCGAGATCGCGGTGCGCTGGATACGCGAGAATGTCGCCATCTACCGCGCCACCGGCCGGCTCGTCGAGAAGTACGACGTGAGCGGCGACGCGGCCGCGCGCGGAGGAGAGTACCCGTTGCAGGACGGCTTTGGCTGGACCAATGGCGTGTTGCGCAGACTGCTCGCACTCTATCCATCCGGGCAGGCGAGCGACGCCGACGACGAATCGACGCCTGCGCCGGCACGGGCGCATGCAACGCTGGCCACAGGAGCGATGCCATGAGCACGAAGATTCTCCTGGTCGTGGCATCGCTCGCGCTGAGCGTCCTGATCGGCCTGTCGCTCGCTCGCGTGAACCGCGGCACGAAGCCCGCAAACGATGAGCAGCTCCTCATTGGCCTGTCGCTCGACACGCTCAAGGAGGCTCGCTGGCAGGCCGATCGTGACATGTTCGTGCAGCGGGGCACGGAGCTCGGCGCGCGCGTCCTGGATCTCTCTGCGAACAGCGACGACACGGTTCAGATCAGCGACGTCGAGAAGCTGATCACCAACGGCGTCGACGTGCTGGTGATCGTGCCGCACGACGGCCGCGCGATGGCCAAGGCGGTCCGCATGGCACACGATGCCGGAATTCCCGTCGTTGCCTATGACCGCATCATCCGCGACAGCGAACCTCGACCTCTACGTGAGCTTCGACAACGTCAAGGTCGGCGAGCTGCAGGCCCGCTACCTGGTGGATCACCTGCCGACTCCCGGCAAGGGCCGCATCGTGCGTCTCTACGGTGCAAAGACCGACAACAATGCGCACTCTTCAAGCAGGGCCAGGACAACGTGCTCGCACCGTACATCGAACGGGGCGATATCGTCGTCGTGCACGAGGACTGGGTGGAGGACTGGAAGCCGGAGAACGCGAAGCGCATCGTCAACGCCGCCATCTCCGCGCACGGAGACGCTTTCGACGCGGTGCTGGCGAGCAATGACGGCACCGCCGGTGGCGCTGATCCAGGCATTGCTCGAAGAGGGACTCGCGGGCAGGAAGCTGGTCACTGGTCAGGATGCCGAGCTCGTCGCCTGCCAGCGCATCGTCAACGGCACTCAGGCCATGACGATCTACAAGCCGCTCAAGGTACTGGCCCGCAACGCCGCCGACCTGGCGGTACGCATCGCGCAACGCAAGGTCGTGGTCGCGCCGCAGACCGTGAACAACGGTACGATCGAGGTGCCGTCGGTTCTCGCCGACGTGGTCACCGTCACGAAGGACAACATGGTGGACACGGTGATCAGGGACGGTCTGCACAGTTTCGACGATGTGTATCGCGGAGTTCCCGAGAATCTGCGACCCGCCAGGGAGGGGCTGGCGGGCAAATGAGCGGTGACGCTCTCCTGGCGACACACGGCGTCGTCAAGCGCTTCGGCGGTGTCATCGCGCTCAAGGGCGTGAGCTTCGACCTGCGGCCGGGCGAGATCCACGCTCTGTGCGGCGAGAATGGCGCCGGCAAATCGACGCTCATCAATCTTCTCGGCGGCGTGTACCCGCACGGCAGCTACGAGGGCGAGATCTTCGTCGACGGCAAGCCCGCGCGGTTTGCGACGCCGCGCGATGCGGAGCACGCCGGCATCGCCGTCATTCACCAGGAGCTCGCGCTCTTTTCCGACATGTCGGTTGCCGAGAACCTGCTGCTCGGTCGACTGCCGCGCCGCCTTGGCGTCGTCAACTGGGACGAGGTGCACGCCCGCGCGCGCGAGATCCTGGGCGCCTGCGGGGTGGAACTCGAACCCTGAGACGCTCGTGGGTGATCTCGGTGTCGCGAGCAGCAGCTCGTCGAGATCGCGCGTGCCGTCGCCAAGAACCCCAAGGTGCTGGTGCTGGACGAGCCGACCGCGGCGCTCGCCAGCCAGGAGATCGAACGGCTGCTCGCACTCGTGCGGGATCTGCGCGGGCGCGGCGTCGCGTGCATCTACATTTCGCACAAGCTGGATGAAGTGTTCAGCATCGCGGACCGCATCACCGTGCTGCGTGACGGCGAGAGCATCGGCACTCTGTCCGCGGCGCAGACGAATCCGGCGGAAGTCATCCGCCTCATGGTCGGCCGCACGATCGAAGATCTCTACCCGCGCCGCAGCAGCACGCCTGGGCGACCGATGCTCGAGATCGAGGCGCTCAGCGTGGCGGAGCACCCGGGCGTCCCGGCATTCCTCCGCGACCTCTCGCTGGTGGTGCATGCCGGCGAAGTGCTGGGCATCGGTGGCCTGATGGGTGCAGGGCGCTCGGAGCTGCTGATGCACCTGTTCGGGGTGTGGGGTCACCGTGTGGCGGGGCGCGTGCTGGTGAACAGCGTGCCAATGCCGACAGCGACTCCGGCGAGCGCACTGCAGAGCGGGCTCGCACTCGTGACGGAGGATCGCAAGCGTTTCGGTCTCGTCATGGAGCAGGCGTCACTTTCAATCTGTCCCTCTCCAGCCTGCCGCGCCTGGTCCGCCACCTGCTGCTGCAGCAGGACGCAGAAATCGCGCGCGCGCGCACGTTTGTCACGAGCCTCAACATCAAGACTCACACGCTCGACTCGCCGGTGCAGACGCTGTCCGGTGGCAACCAGCAGAAGGTCGTCATCGGCAGGGCGCTCATGATCGAGCCCAGCGTGCTGCTGCTCGACGAGCCGACGCGCGGCATCGACGTGGGGGCGAAGCTCGAAGTCTACGAGCTCGTCAATCGCCTGACGGACGAGGGCAAGGGCATCGTGCTGGTGTCGAGCGAGCTGAGCGAGCTCCTCGGCCTGAGCGACCGCATCGTGATGCTGTGCGAAGGACGGGTCGGTGGCGAGTTCTCGCGCAGCGAAGCGACCCAGGAGAAGCTGCTCGCGGCGGCGATGGGGCGTGCCGGGGAGGCCGCCTGAATGCAGGCGCGCATAGTGAGCCGGGAGCTGACGATGCTGATCGCGCTGGCGGCGATCTGGATCTTTTTCGCCGTGCAGCAGCCAGTCTTCCTGTCGCCGCGCAACCTGTCCCTGTTGATGATCGAGCTTTCGGTCACCGCGATCCTTGCGCTCGGGATGCTGCTGGTGCTGCTGCCGGGTCAGATCGACCTGTCGGCCGGCAGTGGCGTGGGCCTCACAGGTGCGGTCGCGGCAGTGCTGGTCTATTGGTCTGGCGTGCCGGCGCCGATCGCGCTGCTGGTCAGCGCGCTCGGGGCGGTGCTGGTGTGGGCCGCGATGGGCTCGCTCATCGTGGTGCAGCGCGTGCCGGCTTTCATCATCACGCTCGGCGGTCTGCTGGTGTTCAAGGGACTGCACTGGCTTACGATCCGCAACCAGACCGTGCCGATCGTGGAGGGCGGGAGTACCAATGCCTACTCACTGCTGACCACGTACTACCTGTTGCCGGTCGCCGGGTACGTGCTCGCGGCGCTGGTCATGATGGCGCTGATCGCTGGAACACTGCGTGCGCGGGCGCGCCGGCGCAGCTACGGACTCGATGGCGATGATCGCGAGACGACCTTCTCGGGCTCTTCGCGCTGGCACAGCTGTTGTTGCTGGTCATCCTCGTGACGAATGAGTACCGGGGCCTGCCGCTCGCCGCGTTGATTCTTGGGGGCGTCGCGCTCGGGATTCACATGCTCACGATGCACACACCGTTCGGCCGCTACCTGTACGCGATCGGGGGCAACGAGGAGGCCGCGCGGATATCGGGTGTGCCGATCCGTGCAATGTCATCGGCGCCTTCGCGCTCATGGGTGTCATCGTCGCACTGACGGGATTCATGCAGACCGCCTATTCCGGGCGCTACCACGACCACCGTCGGCTCGCTGATGGAACTCGATGCCGTGGCCGCGTGCGTCATCGGCGGCACCAGCCTGCGCGGCGGGCGCGGTACCGTGC
>CAWIDH010000023.1:0-44052 GCA_963834855.1 uncultured Gammaproteobacteria bacterium
ACGTCGTATGGGATGTGTCATTGGTCAACTCGGGTTTTTGCCAAGGATCTGACGGCCGTGATCGCATTGCAGGGCTTTCCCTGCGGTCAGGTCGTCAGCTCCAGTCAACAGGGGGCGGACGATTACGTCGCCACATGCGAGGACGGCAACCGCTACCGTGTGTTCGTGAACGCAGAAGGCCGAGTCATCGTGCAAAAGCTCGACTAGGGCTTCCTTGCGCCGAACAGCAGCGCGACGCCAATCACGATCGCTCCAACGCCCGCCCAGACCGGGACGTTGAAGCTCCCGTACGCCAATCCGAGAACACCGGCCACGATCAGCACAATGGCCGGAATTTTCAAAGCATTCATTGGCGATCCACCAGTGAGGTCAACACCAGCTCGCCATTCTCAACCGGAATTCTTCGGCCCGGGTCGTGGTCCATGCGCACGGTGCCTTCGCGGTCGCCGAGGCGATAGCGCACCTGGTAGCCGTCGGCTTGCTGCGCGGAATCGTAGGTGGTCTGACACCGCTGCTCGACCGACTGGGTCGTATTGCCGTCCTGCACGTGCTTCTGGATCTTGCTGCCGGCAAAGCCACCGGCTGCCGCGCCCGCTACCGTCGCCACCGTCTGGCCCGTGCCGTGGCCGATCTGGTTGCCTACCACTCCGCCCACAACCGCGCCCAGGACAGCCCCTGTCACGCGTTTCGGGTCATTCGTGGGCGCCTGGCTCGTCACGATCTCGTCGGAGCAGACCTGGCGAGGTGTGCGGACGGTCCGGGTCAGTTGCTCGACGTTGAGTACTTCGGCAGAACGCCGGTTGTCCATCGCTTGATAGCCGGCAAACGCCCCGGCGGCGGTCACCGCCGCGCCACCAACGACGAGGCCGGTAATCAATGACTTGTTCATTCTGAATTCTCCACTCGACCCACCCGTCGCGCGGCGAATTCCCGAAACGGTCCGATGCGGTTGATGTGGATGACTGTAACTGACGTGCCGGCAGAGTCTGTTCGCTACCGCACCAAGTGCCGCGGCGGGCACTTCGGCCGCGTCCGAATCCTGGCAGGGGCTCCTGGGCTTGAAGACCCCTACGGTGCCGTGACGCAAATTAGCGCAAATTAGAAAGGGCCGCTTTGTGCGGCCCTTCAGTGCGGTGTCTTGGGATACCACATTGAGTAACCCGTGACTTCCACGACCATCATGGTGCACCGATGTACTCGTCAAAGCAATGGATGCATGCAGTGTTGAAATGTGGGAACTTTCCTACTGACAACAAGGAATCCCCGGCACCGCACGATGCCGGGGGCGAAGCCCTTCAGTTGACCGTGACGGGAATTCGTCTGGTTTCGACTCGCGCCTGCTTCGGAATATCGATCTCCAGGACGCCATTGGCGTAGCGCGCCTTGATCGCCTCAGCTTGCGCAGCGACCGGCAGAGTAATTCGGCGCAGGAACGTGCCGGAAACGCTCTTGACGTTTTCGACGCTGTCGCTGTCCGCGCGCGCTCTCGTCAGTCGCTCGGCACGAATTGTCAAGACGCCGTCCTCGGCAGAGACTTCAATGTCCTTCGCTTCGACGCCCGGCATATCCGCACTCAGCAGGAACCGGTCGTTTTCCTCGTGAACATCGACCGACGGCGTCCACGCCGTGTCATCGGTCGGGCCGCCCAAACTTTCGCCGAACAGGTGATCGAAGTCGGGGTGCCAGCGGTTAATAAAGAACCAGGGCTGGTGACGTATCAGGGTCATCATTGCTTCACTCCTTCATCCAACAAGCCATCTTCTCTTTGCGTACCCCCTGTTATTGGGGCGATTCCCGCGTTCCATAGACCCCGCCACTACCGCGGGCGGTAATTGCTCGGGCACTCAAGAGCGGCGAGCGGTCGTTTTGGGCCGACTCGCGCGGGCCGAACGATAGGGGCCTCTGTTTGCTGCGCATTCCTCGCCGACGCAATGTCATGGCAACGTCATGGCAACGCCCGTTGTGTTCCCCACCGCACCGACAAGCGGCAGACATCTCAGATACTGTTCCTATCGCGTTGGATCATGGCGGCGAGACCAACGGCCATCAGTTCGGAAGCGCTTCTGCCAATGCTTGTGCGCTTCGCGTGCACGTGAGTCTCAGCCCTCTTGTTGAATCGTCCGACAGCCTGTCGTTGTGCATCCACACGCGCGTTTCACCGTCGATGATGACGTGATCCATTCGGAACCTAATTTGGAGAGCAAGATGACTAGCAGCACTCTGGAACGTGAACGGGACAAGACTGCGGGCGCGACTCCGATCTCGGGTCCGCTTGGCGCGCATCCGGTTGAAACCGAGCTCAGCGCGGCAGCCGGGGGCGTCGCAGCGGACGCAGTGTTTGGAACGGTGGGCCGTGAGGACGCCGTAGCAGGCGTCATGGACGGCGGTTTGGCTGGCAATACGATCGCCGAATCGATCGACCCCGCCGCCGAGGAAGCTTACTGGCGCGAGAACTATTCGAGCCGGCCCTACGACACCCTCGGGGCAACCTTTAACGAGTACCGTCCCGCCTATAGCTACGGCGTCGATGCTCACCGACGTTACGAAGGCCAATCGTTCGAACAGGCGGAACCCGAGCTGATGCGCGATTGGGATCGCGTCAAAGGCATGTCCAGCTTGACGTGGGAGAACGCCAAGCACGCGGTCCGTGACTCCTGGCAGCGCGTCAGCGACTTCGTTGAAAGCGCTACGCCTGGAGATTCGGATCACGATCGGAAGTAAGCCGACGACCATCGGCTGCCACGGAGCCGCGAGCGGACGACTGAACAGGGACCATTGAGCCTAACGCAGCACCTCCCGGAGAATCGCACAAATGCTCAGACTCAATCCCGTCAAATCAAAACTCGTGTCGGCTGTGCCGCTTGGCAATCTCGTGCTCTTCTCGACCCATAACTCGTGGTGGGCCGGTTTGCGGGTCAATCCTGGCCGCCAGCTTAACGTGCATCATGCGGCGCTTATTCTCTTCGGCTTCCGCGACGAAGAAAGGCGATTCCCACTGCTTTACTGGCCGAACGTAGGCGACCAATGGTGTCTAGACCTTGATGCACGACCAGTTATCGCGGCTGACCCGGAGTCGGTCTTCACCCCGCAGGCGCCACAAATGACCGATGCGGGCGTGATTGCGTGCAGCGAAATCGGCTGGACCCTAACGGCGCAGGTGGATCAGTCAGGGACCGAGGTGCGGGCATGGGACTTGGAAACTGGCTTGCTCACAGACATGCCCGGCGTAACGCAGCAAATTAGCGGCTGGGTGCTTGGAGTCGCGGGAATAGATGGCAAGTTTGTCCCGTTAGCGCGCCCCACGTCGTCCGCGGGGCTCGGATAAAAGAAAGCCGTCAGGAGTGCGCGCCGTGCGTCGCTGATTGCCACCCTCAGGAGATCACCTGCCGCTCTGTCGGTAGTGAACAGACCGCCCGGAGATGGACGGCTAGTCGTGGCTCAAGGCGGCGCGATGGGAACAAGCATGAAAACTCGAATGCTGAAACTTACCGCAATCCTGGGAGTGCTGGCGGTGGCCAGCGCCTGCTCCGCCACGCGCACGCAGCAGTCGGCCGGAGAGGTCATCGACGACAGCGTACTGACCTCCAAGGTGAAGATTGCCCTGATCGACGATCCGATCACCAAGGCCGGCCAGATCAACGTCGAGACGTATCGTGGCGTCGTGCAGCTCGGCGGCTTCGTCGACAACACCCAGCAGAAAGAGCAGGCGACGAAGGTGGCCCGCTCGGTCACGGGCGTCAAGGAGGTCCGCAACGACCTGCGCGTCAGCACGAAGCCCGATGCGACGGCTGGCCAGGACGTCGATGACAGCATGCTGACGGCGTCGGTCAAGGCGAAGCTCACGGAGGATTCGACGACCAAGGCGTACCAGATCAACGTGGGAACGCAAAAGGGTGTGGTGCAGCTGACCGGGTTCGTCGATTCGACGACCATGAAGGCCCGGGCCGGCGAACTTGCGCGCTCCGTCGACGGCGTCAAAGAGGTGCGCAACGATCTCGAGATCAGGCAGAACTGATCCCGCAGCGGCCGCGGGCGGTGTATCGCCCGCGGCCCGATTGAATTGCTTCCCGGGTTAGCGCCGTGGGTCTTTGCGCCGGTTGGGACGAGCGGCACGCGCAGCTAACGAACCGCGCTTTAGCCGCTGGCACCACACCGGCCGTTCGGCAAGGGTCACCGTGATCTCCATTGCATGCCGCTTTATGCCGGTTGTCGTGCTCCTCGGTGTCGTCGGCGTGGCCGCCTGTACGCCTTCGGCCGAGGAATGTACCGCCGCGGACACCGCCCAGCAGAATGCGCAGTTGCCGCCGGGAGCGGCGATGGCGCCGGATGCTAGGCCGGACCTGTCCGGATGCAAACGCACCGGCATTGCGTCGTTTTACGCGGATAAATTCACCGGCCGGGAAATGGCGGATGGCACGCGCATGGACCCGAACTCCGACAATGCCGCGAGCAAGACGCTGCCACTCGGGACCACAGCGAAGGTGACGAACCTCGCGACCGGCCAAAGCGCAGAGGTGACGATCCAGGATCGCGGACCGTACGTGAAGGGCCGGATCATTGATCTGTCCCCTGCGACTGCGCGCGAGATCGGGCTCGATCGACAGGACGGCATCGCCACGGTCGTAGTGGCGCCGATCGAGGTGCCGCTGCCCGACGGCGGGGTGAAGCAGGGTGCCGCGGCCGGCGATAGGACCAGGTGACATGGGCGGATCCGAACCACCGCCTTCTCCGCGAGCGCTCGGGTACCTCTACTTGGACGCAGTGACCGATCGATTCGTGCGAGCTCATCTGTTCCTTGCTCGTCAACGGAATCGGAAAGGCCGGGAGTGGTAAGTCAGACTGAGAGGCATTGCTCTCCCAAGTAGCCATTCAGGTACCCTCGCCGGCTTCCAGACACAGGCAAGTCAGAGGCGCATGGGCGACCAGAATTTTCCGGGCCACCGCGCTCTTCGCATTGCTACCGACGGGCGTGCGGCCGTGTGGGCCGGGGTCGCCGCCGGCGTCGGCTCGGCGCTGGCGCAGGTGTTGCTGTGGCTGGCCTTCACCGATGCGTTTCCCCACGCAATGTTCCGAGATGCGAGGTTGACCGCTGCCATCTTGCTTGGGCAGGGGGTGCTGCCTCCGCCTAGCACCTTTGATACCGTCATCATGCTGATTTCCGCGCTGATCCACTTTGCACTTTCCATCGTGTACGGTCTAGCGCTGGCGTGGGTGCTCGTGCGCGCTGCCGTGGGCGCCAGCCTATTGATCGGCGCACTATTCGGCTTGGCGCTTTATGCGGTCAATCTGTATGGATTCACCGTGCTGTTTCCGTGGTTCGCGCAGGTACGCGATTGGATTACGATCACCGCCCACCTGGTATTCGGCATCACTGCGGCCGGAGTCTACCGGTCGCTGGAAAGGCGGTAAAAAAGCTTATCGGTGCGCCATGCTGATGAGCCGGGCGTTAAGCAGGCGCGCGAGTCCCTTTCCGCCCTGCTGCATGACTATGTCGTGGTTCCACTTGAACAGCGGCCGCGCGATCGGAGCAGCCAGATTCATCCAGCGCTTGGTGGTGCGTACCTGCCATTCATAGCGGATCGTGGTCACGCCGTCATCGGCGGTGAAGAGCCAGCGCCCGGTGCCTTCTAGTTCGCCGCTCGCCACCCCTTCGATGGCTGCCAATGGCTTGACGCGTGTGATGCGCATATCGAAGGTGAGCCGGTACGGGAGCAGGCTTTTCCAGGTGTACCGGAACAGGCCACCGACCCCGTGGGCGTCTCCGCGCTCCAACTCCATCACCTGTTCCACGCCCCGCCACCACTTGGGCCAGTGGTGGAAATCGGAGATGGCTTCGCACACCTCGTCAATCGGCGCCTCGATGCGCCAGATGGTGACAAGCTCATAGTCAATCGGCTTCGACCCAATCCGGCGTGAGGAGGAAATAAGTGCCTGCTTCTGAACATCCAATGCGCTTTCCTTTACTAGCTGGTATGGCATTGCTGGTGTCTGTTACCGGCTGCGCCGCTGAACAAACCAAGGATGCCTGACCGCTACCCATGTTGCATGCAGGCTCATCAGTTGCCGAAAGGTTGCCTGCGTCTCCGAAGTGTTGCCCACGGCTTGTCCGTTCCAGATCGAGCATACGCACGTCCCAAGCCGACCGCGGTATCTCTGGATACTCGAATGCCAGGCTTTGCCTATCCGCGCGACCCGTACCGGGTTATCCTCTGCTACGTAATCGTCGACACACTCGGGCAGCAGACTGACTTGGGTCCTGTCCGCGCCTTCGATGAATCGCTTCATGCAGCCGGTCCCGCGTCGTGCGATGCCGTATTTTGTTGGGTCAGAGCGTTTTTACACAGCCTCGACCCAAAGCGGACACCTTTGTCCGTGAAAAGCGGACGCTCAGAATCACGTATGGCATCGAGAACCCGGCCGCCGGTTCGGATTATCTTTGCGGCCGTGTTAAAGGAATTGATGCGGCAGCGCGGCTGGACGCAGCGGGACCTTTCGAGGGCGAGTGGTATCAGCCAGCGGCAGATTTCTAACCTTGTGAAGGGCACGCAGTCAGCGGCTCTCGACACGGCAGAAGCGATCGCTCAGGCCTTCGACATGCAGACGTGGCATATGCTGATCCGCACAACCGGTCTGCCGCCAAAGGACCTCGCACGCTTGCGGCGCGTGATCGCGGCGTTTCTCGACGGCTATCACCGGTAACCGACGTACAAGGTTCCCGCCTGCGCATCGCGATAAACCGGCGGCCGTCGCTGCCATTCGCCTTGCGCCCCGCACTCCTTGCATCACGCGGTGATTCCAAAGATGGATTGCTCGCCGCGACCTTCCGCAATCAGCCGCTCCAAGTCGACCACGGCCCACCGCTGGCAGCGCGAACAGTAGGCCGCGAGCTGATGATCGTGCTCACGAAGGCAAGTTTTTCATCCCGTCCCCGCCGCGGATGCGGTCCAGTTCCTTCTTCTCGAAGGGGAAATGGCCGGTCAGATCTAGGTTTCTCAGACGCGCGCAGCCCACGAGCGCGTACTTGATAGTTTGTCGAGTGGCGGGCACCACACGGTACTTCATGCCACTTCAAGCCGCGCGGCTCACGCTGCGCGGCGTTTTTTTTGGCACGACACGGTCAAGCAACATGCTGGTGTACGTCTCGTTGCCGGCTGCGTAACACCGGCACGCAACGGCTTCGAGACCGCGTCCGTTGAGAATCGTGATGTTGCCGCGCGCGTAACGGATCAGCTTGCGCGTCTGCAGCGACCATGGCGGCCCGAGTGACGCCTGCGCGACGCACGCCCAGCATATAGGCGAGGAATTCATGCGTCATGCGGAAGTCATTGGAATGCGCCCGATCCCGCGTCATCAGGAGCCAGCGCGCAAGCCGCGCCTCCACGAGGTGGAAGCGGGTGCAGGCGGCGGTTTGTGCCAGCTGGCTCAAAATCACATGGAGGTAGCAGTTCAGGCGATGTTGCAGGGTCGGGCTGTGTTTCAGCTCGCGGCAGAATGGCGCCGCTTCCATTCGCCAGGCCGTGCCCGCGCCCTGCACGAGGCCGTGCAGCGGCGCGATGCTTACGCCGAGGATCAACGAAATTCCCAGCATGCCTTCGTCGCCGACGAGGCCGACCTCGAGCCCGGCGTGTCCGTCGATCGGAGTGATCAGAGAGATGAAGCTATCAACGGGGAAGAAGACGTCGCGAATGCGCTCGCCAGGCGTGCAGAGGACATGCGGCAAGGACCAGCTCGACCTGCTCGCAGCGTGCAAGCAGATGTTGACGATCCTGACGGGGCAGAGCCGCGAGCAGAAGGTTCTTCGCGGGGGGCCGCGACGGCTGTGGCACGGAGACACTCCTGTGTGTGGCGGTCGGGAGGCAATTCCGATGCCACAGTATGAGCCGGCGGCCGCGCGAGATCTGTTCGGTAGGACCACCGACCACGAACCCCCGGCACCGGCAGCTCGGGTCTGGTATGTGCGGTAGCGAACCGACAATCCGACGGCCCCTGTGCAAGATTTTCACAGTCCACCGTGCGCATGCCGCAGAACGCAATGTCCCGCACCATACTTCTTGTCCTGGACGACGCCGCAGATGCCGGTGCCGTTCGAAAGTGGCTCGTCAACTCGCGAGACGGGCCCGTTCAACGTCGAGTGGGTGAGTCGATGCTGCGACGGTATAGAACGGCTGCGCAGTCGGCGACGGGCGAAAGCATCGCAGCGACCGTGGTCGACCTCTTCCTGCCCGACAGCCAGGGAATCGAGACCTTCGACCTGCTCTTCCACGCCTCGCCGCACGTTCCGATCCTGGTCGTGAGCAGCCTGCGCGACGAGGACGTCGCCCGGCTGGCCGTCCAGCGCGGAGCGCAGGACTATCTGCTGAAGGAGCGCCTCGACGGATACACGTTGCCGAAGGCCGTGACCACCATGCTGGCGCGCTCGGCGCAGTCGAAGGCGCGGCTCCTGGAAGAGGAGCGACGCGCAAGTCACGCTCAACTCGATCGGGGATGCAGTAGTCAGCACCGACGTCGCCGGCAACGTGACCTACCTCAATCCGGTCGCTGAACGCATGACCGGCTGGTACCGGCAGGAAGCATCCGGCCGGCCACTGCAGGAGGTGTTGCGAATCATCGACGCTGACAGCCGCGAACCGGCTCTGAATCCCCTCGCTTTGGCGATCCTGAAGGACAAAACCGTCGGTCTGAGCGGCGAACTGTGTCCTGATCCGCCGCGACGGGTACGAGTCCGCCATTGAAGACACCGCGGCACCCATACACGACGGGCGCGGACAGGTGACCGGCGCCGTGATCGTCTTTCATGACGTGGGCGTGGCGCGCGCGATGTCACTCAGAATGTCGTATCTGGCCCAGCACGACTCTCTCACCGGGTTGCCCAACCGCGTGTTGCTGAACGACCGGCTCAACCAGGCGATCGGGATGGCGCGGCGCCACCGTCAATCACTCGCGGTGCTGTACGTGGATGTGGACCGCTTCAAGCACATCAACGACTCCCTGGGTCATACGGTCGGTGATCGACTTCTGCAGTCGATCGCACGTCGCCTGGTGGCCTGCGTGCGCAGCTCGGACACCGTCAGCCGACGAGGCGGCGACGAATTCGTGGTGCTGCTTTCGGAAGTGGCTTGCTCGGAAGATGCCCTTCGCACTGCAGACAAGATACTGGCGGCGATGGCCGTTCCGCAGCGGATCGACCAGCTGGATCTGCACGTCACAGTGAGCCTGGGTATCGGTGTGTACCCCGATGATGGTACGGACGCCGAGACGCTGTTGGAGAATGCGGACCTGGCCCTGTTGCGCGCCAAAGCGGATGGGCGCGGCAACTCGCAGCTCTTCGAGCCGGACCTTGACGTCCTTGCCGGCCAGCGGACGGAGCGTGGCCGCGGTGCATGCGAAGCTGACCACGTGGCTGACCGTACAGACACCCCGGACGCCGTTGCGTAGCGTCGGGCCGGGCAGCGGGGTGATCGGGTGGGGCGCCGACACTCGGGACAACGATGCATGACCCCGCCACGCTGAGCGGGCGATAGCCGGCACGATGCGACGGCGGCCTTGTCAGGCTGACCGCGGGGCGGCGCGCGACGGGTCGAGCAACAGCTCGACCTTGTCGCGGAAGCTGCGGCTGAGCTTGATCTCCTGGCCCGAGGCGAGCTTGAGAAAGCACTCGCCGTTCGAGTGCGGCCGCAGCGAGCGGACCCGCGCCAGGTTGACGATGGTCGAGCGGTGAACGCGCTGGAAGACGTCCGGGTCGAGCATCTCCTCGAGTTCCTTCATGGTCGCCCGCAGCACGTGGGTCTGACCCGCCGCGTGCAGGCACATGTAGTCGCCGGCGGCATCGATCCAGTCGATCGTGGCGACGTCGAGCCGCACGGTCTCGCGGCCCACCCGGATCGGGATCATCGCCGCGTAGCGGCGCGTGGGCTGGCCCGCAATCGCGGCGAACGCGTCCGGCTCGATCTCGCCCTTGCCCGTGAGGTCCGCGAGCAGCGCCATCAGCTGCTCGCGCTGCGCGAGCGCCTGGCGCTGGTGCCACTGGCCGCGCACCCGGTCGAGCGCGCGGGCGAGCCGCTCCTCGTCGACGGGCTTCAGCAGGTAGTCGAGGGCGCGCGCCTCGAAGGCGTCGATCGCGAAGCGGTCGAAGGCCGTCACGAACACGACCATCGGCATGCTCTCCTGCGGCACGCTCGCCAGGACGTCGAGCCCCGACAGACCCGGCATCTGTATGTCGAGGAACATCAGGTCCGGCGCGTGCTCGTCGATCGCGGCGAGCGCCTGGCGCCCGTTGGCGCACTGCGCGACGATCTCGATGTCTGGCGCCTCCCGGAGTCGGATCTCGAGGCCTCGCCGGGCGAGCTCCTCGTCGTCGACGATGATGGTGCGGATGCTCATAACTGGGCCGCTCGCTCGTAGGGCAGGGTGATCTCGATACGCAGGCCCGGCTGCGCATTGCGTAGCGACATGCAGTTGTGGTCGCTGTACAGCACGGCCAGGCGTTCCCGCGTATTGCGCAATCCTACGCCACGGCCGCCACCGGACTCCAACCCCGGCGCGAGGCCCGGCCCGTCGTCCTGCACGGCGAGGCCGAGCGTCTTGCCGCGCACGCAGCCCTCGATCCTGAGGTGCCCCCCCTCCTCCCGCGGCGCGACCGCGTACTTGAGCGCGTTCTCGATCAGCGGCTGCAGGATCAGGGACGGCACGAGGCCCTGGTAGGCCGCGTCCTCGATGTCGAAAGTGAGCCGGAGCCGGTCGCCGAAGCGCAGCTTCTCGATGCCGAGATACAGGTTGAGCGCGTCGATCTCCTGGCGGAGCGAAACCCGCTTCATCGGGTCCTTGTCGAGCGTGTAGCGCAGGAAGTCCGAGAGACGCGTCACTGCGAGGTTGGCGATCTTGCTCTGGCCGTCGAGGATCAGGGTCGAGATGGCGTTCAGCGTGTTGAAGAGGAAATGCGGGTTGAGCTGGTAGCGCAGCATCTTGACCTGCGCCTCCTGCGCGAGCGCCGAGGCCTTGAGCGCGGCCTCGCGCTGCTCCTGCAGCGCCTCGAAATGCTTGATGCCGAAGTAGAGCCCGGACCAGAGCAGCAGCAGGTAGGTCGAAGGCAGCGCGTAGCCGAAGATCGCGTACCAGGGCTCCTTGTGCAGCCAGGGCTCCATGTAGCGGTCGCCGGCCAGGTTGATGAACACGCGCCACACGAGCGCGGTCACCCAGGCCGCGAACGGCACCAGGATCAGGATCGTGACCGGCTGGCGCGTCCACAGCCAGCGATAGAAGTAGCGCAGCGGGATGGTGAGCAGGAAACCGGAGACCCCTGCGATCAGCACGACCTTGATGTATGTGTCCGGCTTGTCGTACAGCAGCGCGCCCACGTACTGGACGAGCATGAACGCGCTCCAGCCGATCGTCTGGAGCAGCCAGAAAGCCAGGTCTCGGTTGCGCTTGAGGTCTTCGAGCGTCATGAGTGCGCCATGCCCGGTCCGCCGGAGGCGGACCCGAGGCGAACCGGATCGCCCCTGCCCGGCGCCCGGCTGCCAGTACCCGGGCCGAAGCTTAGCCGCCGCACCCCGGCCACGTGAACGCTTCGTCGCAGCGGAGCAACGGTTGGACGCCGCCAGGCAGCCGCGCGCAGACTCGTCACACTGCCCGGATCTCGCACGCTTCTGTGACGGGGATCGTGCAATATGTCCGCAGGCTCGGTTACCGTCGCCCTCCGTACACCGATGGACGCCGGGCGGTGCCCGGCGGCCGACCGACCACCGAACCCGACCACGAATTCTGGAGACCCCGCATGGCCAATTCGTACGATTCCTCCCCCTCCGATCGCGCCTCGATCCTTGGCCCGACGCTGCGCTTCAAGGGGGAGCTCGCCGCCGACGAGGACCTCGTGATCCACGGTCAGGTCGAGGGCAGCGTCGGTCCCGCGCCGCGCGTGACCATCGGACCGGAGGCGACGGTCAAGGCCACGGTCACGGCCGAGGTCATCGTCGTCGAGGGTCGGGTCGAGGGCGACCTGAAGGCCCAGGTTTCCGTCGCCATGCGCCAGAAGGCAAACGTCCGCGGCAACATCGAGGCGCCGGCGATCAACCTCGCCGAGGGCGCCTGCTTCAACGGCAGCATCAAGATGGACACCAGTCGCGCCGGCGCGGTCGAGAAGCTGGCGCGTTCTCCCGGCGCCGTACGCACCGGGACGGGCGATTGATCGGCGAGGAGTCCATGAACATGTGGAAGCGAGATCGATCCGAGCGCAGCGCGCTCGATGACATGATGGCCGAGTCGACCAAGTCCTATGGGCCGGCCTACACCCCGCCGCCGATCACGGCGCCGCCGACGACCGTGGTGAGCCCCGCCGCCGCCCGGCGCAGCCGCCTGCGGCCGGCAATGCGGCCCCGCCCGACACGTCGCCCGCGTCGCCCGCGCGCGCGGCCGCCAGCGCCGCACCCGGCGCCAAGGTGTCGGTGCTGGGACCGTCGCTCAAGTTCAAGGGCGACCTGGTCGCGGACGAGGATCTCGTCGTCCAGGGCCAGATCGAGGGCTCGATCCTGCACACCCGCAGCCTCACGATCGGCGGGCAGGGCCGCATGAACGGCGACATCAAGGCGCGGCGCATCACGGTCGAGGGTACGGTCGACGGCGATCTCTATGCCCTCGAGAGCGTGGTGCTGCGCGCGGGCGCGATCGTCCGCGGCAACGTGTTCGCGAATAAGGTGTCGGTCGCCGAGGGCGCGCGTTTCAGCGGTCGCATCGACATGGACAATGCCCCGACCGTGCCCAGCGTCGCCGTGCGGCCGCCCGGCTCACCCGAGGCGACCCCGGAACACAACGACCTGACCGACCAGCAGGTCAGCGAGCTCCTCGCCAAAGCCTGACCAGAAAAAGGGGACATTCTCGTCCCCTTTTCCTTTACCTACTTCGGCCGGAACGAGAGCCTCATGAGATCGGGCCCGAAGCCCGGCACGGCTATGTCATCCCCGGCGGCAAACCGATACAGGGCGGCCGAGTAGACTCCCTGCAGGGTCGCCTGCAGGGTTCCGAGCACCACGAGTCCGACCACGCCCAGGACGAAGGTCGTGGCGATGAGCATCGGCAGCTCGAGCGCAATGCCGGCGTAAACCAGCCCGCTCCCCACGGCGAGGAGCGCAAGGTACGCGAGCAGGAACACGAGGCCGATACCGAGGTTGCCCACCAGGTTCTCGCCCCAGGTCTGCTTCAACATCCGCGCGCTCTCCTTCACGGCGTCGATGGGCCCCAGGTCGCGCGCCACCAGCACGGGCACGACCAGGAACGTGGCCAGCGTCCAGGCCACACCGATCAGGCCGACCACGATGCGCCCCAGCCAGCCGACGCGTTCCTCGAGCGCGCGCAGGAACAGACCGACCGTGCCTGCGATACAGGCATAGCCCGCGATCCGCCCGACCCGGGCCCAGGCGATGCCCAGGCCATCGCGCAGCGTCGGGTCGCCGCCGTCGAGACGGATCATCGCGGCGCCGACCAGCGCCGTGTTGAAGAAGATCGTCACGAAGTAGGTCGCGATGTAGAACGCCAGCATCCAGGCATACATCGCCACGTTCGGTTCGCGCGTGCCACCGTCGGCCATTTCGTCGATCGGCAACCAGCCGGCCGCGAACACCGGCGCGAGGAACGACGCGGCCACCAGCAGGGTCGCGATTACCGAGATGACGGGCAGGAGCAGCAGCTCCTTGTCCACCTTGACGACGGACCATGACGCCTTTGCGAGCGCGAGGCTGCGAGAAAACTTTCCAGCCATTTTGGTCAACCCTAGCGCGCCCCGCCCAGCACGCGCGCCGGCAGCATCACGATCGACCGCAGGAGCGCCAGTACGCCGCCCACGGCGATGCCCACCAGCCGGAACGGCAGCAGCAGCAGCCACACGATCGGATACAGCACCAGGGCGAGCAGCGCGAGCGGCCAGCAGACGATCAGCAGCAGCAACCAGAGCACGAAGGTGATCATTGCGTAACACCCGTCGATCCGACCGCGACGATGCTGACAGATCGCGCCTGCCTGTGCAGACCGTGGCCGCATGCCGTGAACGCCCCGGCGCACGCGGGCCGCCCGGCGCGCTCAGTGCTTCGGCCTCCAGTCCCGATGTTCGACGTACGCCGGGATCACCGCCGCACGGGACTCGCGCTCCTCCATCCGCTCGTTCAGCCACTGAAACCATTCCTCGATCGTGTCGCGCCCGAGCATCGCGCGCTCGCCCAGCACGTGGCCCTTGAGCTTGCGCCACGACACGGTGATCGGCCCGCTGAAGAAGTCATCCACCAGCTCGAGGTCGACCTCACCCATGTGGACGAGAATGCCCAGGCTCTCCCAGGTCGTCATCAGCGCGTAGACGAGGTGAAACCGGCCCTGCAGGTGCTGCTCCACTTCCTCGCGTGACAGCCCGTCCGGCAGGTTGTAGACGATGTTGAGCGCCTCGGCGAACGCGGGCGTCTGGAACGAGTGCAGCAGCTCGACGGCGGCCGCCCGTCGCCGGTCGCGGCGATACTGCCGGACCTGAACGATCGCGAAGCCGACGCCGATGACGACGGCGGCGGCCTCGATCGCCTGCAATGCAACTTCGACCCACACGCCCGGGCAGCGTGCCCCGACCGCCCCCTCGGCGCAATCCCCGCGCCTCCTCGCAGGCCCGCAGGTGCTCTGCCCCATGGCGGCAAGCTGACGCGATACTGCACAGCCAGGTCGGACGGCGACGCACAGGGGATGTGCCATGGCACGTCAGGCTTCGTCCTCCTCGCCGGGATGGTCGCGCTCTTCGGCCGTCGGCGTGACCGAGGGGCTGACGAAGCTCGTCGACCGCGACGAGCTCGAGGGTGTCATTCAGCCGAGCTCGGCCACATCAAGAACCGCGACATGCTGCTGCAGACTGTCGGCGACAGATGGCGGGCGCGATCACCAACCTGTCGCGCTTCGATGTACGCCGGCAGCGGCGATCGCCGCTCGCACGATGGCGCCGCTCGCGCAGGTGAATCCGCTCTCGGCCTATCGCGGCGGGATCGCCTCGCTCTTCTCGACGCATCCGTCGACCGAGGAGCGGGTCGCGCGGCTGCAGGCCATCGCGCGCGGCGAACGTGCGATGGCCTGAACCGGCGATCGACGTCGCTCGGCCGCCGGGGCATCCCCGGCCGCGTCTCAGGCCGACATCTCTTCCCGCAGCTTCTCCGGGTACCAGCCGTGCCGCTCGCCGGTGAGTGAGCCGCACCAGGTGTAGAGCGCGTCGTAGATCGGCATCGCGGCTTCGAGCAGCGCCAGGTCGTCCTTGATGTTGGCGCCGAGCCCGAGGGTAATGGCCAGCAGGCCGGGCGCCTGCGGCGAACGGTCGAGCCGGTCGGTGTCGGCTGCGCGCACGATGTCGGCAAGTCTTGCCAGCGCCGGATCGTCGAGGCGGTACTTGCGGATGAAGGCATCGAACGAGCACTGCTCGCCGACGTGGCCGAGCTCGACGTCGGGGATGTCGTAGGGGATCGCGCCCTCGGCCGCGGCCACGGCACGCACCTCGTTCGAGGGCACGTAGCGGAATACGGCTTCCTTGTCGATGAACCGGCGTATCAGCCAGGGGCAGGCCAGCCGGTCGATCTTGGGCCGTTCACGAGTCACCCATTTCATGGCGTCTACTCCTGCCGTCGCATGGACGGCGAGCACCGGAAATGGGGACATTCTCTATTTCCGGTCACCCGGCTGCGAGTTTCGGCAGGCAGCTGGGAAATAGAGAATGTCCCCATTTCCGGATCAGGGGAACTGGATCTTTCCCCGCGGCGGTAGACCACTCTGCCCGATGGCGGCCGCCGCACCCGCGTCCGGAATGACGATCGAGGAGGCCTGCTGACGGCGCAGCTCCTGCAGCTCCTTCAGCGTCTCGTCGAACGCCACCTTGGCGGCGTCCGCAAAGCGGTCGCAGGCTTCCCTGAGGCTCGCGGCCGGGATCTCGAAGCTCAAGGGCAGCAGCCCCCCCGGCGTCATGATCTGCGCCTGGCCGACGTAGCTCGCAGGCCGCTGCAGGTCGGGCGAGCCGTCCGGCTTCACCGGCGTCATGACGCGGATCGTGCCGACCTTGCGGTCGGAATAGACGTCCTCGCGGTACAGGTCCTGGGCGTCCATCCGTGGTTCTGGGGCGTTGCTCGGGCCGGCCATCGTGGCTTGTCCTTGGGTCAGCAGTTTCGATCCGGGGGCGACACGGTACCGGAACGGGTTTAGCCGCGCCAGCCGATCCCCCGGGCTTGCCGTCATAATACCGTCGCCATGCTGAGCCGGCGATTGCGATCCTCACCTGTCGCCCGAGCGGCCAGCCTCGGCGCACTCATTGCAATCGTGGCGGCGCTGCCCGGCTGCTCGACGATACGCAGCATGATGCCGGAGGCGCGCGAGGCACAGAAGAGGCAGCTCGAGCTGCGGCAGCTGCAGGCGAAATGCATGCGCTTCGCGGACGAGTACGTGGGAAAGGTCCTGGAGGAAACGGGACGCTTCCAGCGCACCCATCGACGACCCGGAGCTGCGGAAAGTCGTCGCAGGCTGGAGCCTGTCGCAGGCGAACTCGGCCTACACGACCGCAGCGGGCGAAAGCGCCGTCGTGAGCGCGCTCGACCTCGTGACGCTCGCCGTGCTGAGTCGAATGGTCATCGAAGACGGCCTCGTGCCACGTTTTCCGAGCGAATCAGCCCCGCTCCTGGCGTTGCACCGGCAGCTGGAGGAAGAGGCCTGGGAACTGGCCGACGACCTTCTGACCGAGAGCCAGATCCAGGATTTCCACGACATCGTCGCGAAGTGGCGCGCCCGCAATCCTCGCGTCACCACCAGCGTTGTCTTCGTCCATTTCCTGGACTTCGCCAGCGAGATCGGCCGACCGGCACCCGGCGAGGCGGCCCGGCGCGGCAACCTGTTCGGACTGGTGGGGCTCGACCCGCTGGCGGGCCTCGATCCGGCGGTGCGCCAGATCGAGCAGACGCGCCTGCTGGCGGAACGGATGATCTATTACATGCAACGGGTTCCGTATGTCGTGAGTCTGCAGGTGGATCGGATGACCAGCGACCTGCTGTACCGGCCCGAGGTGCGCGAGCTGCTCGCGGACACGGACCGGGTCAGCCACTCGGTTGAGCGCTTTGCAGGCGTGGCAGAGGACCTGCCCGCCACGATCGCCCGCGAACGACAGGCGATCATCGACCAGTTTTCGAACGTGCTCGTGGCCCAGGAGGCGACGCTGCGGCCGATGCTGGTCGAGTTGCGCCAGGCGCTGGAAGCCGGTGACGGGATGGCGGGCTCGGTCGACGGGGTCGTCAAGTCGATCGATGCCCTGATGGCGCGGCGGCCGCCCGGTTCCGCCGGCGCGCCGGCCGCCGAACCGGGCCGGCCGTTCGACATCACGGAGTACACCAGCGCGGCGGCCGAGTTCACGCGCACCGCCAACGAGCTGCGCCAGCTGCTCACGACGCTCGACGCCCAGGCGCCGGCGCTCGCGAGCACCGTTGGCAGTACCATCGACCAGGGTCGCTCGCTGATCGACTACCTGGCACTGCGGATCGCGGCACTGATTGCGGTGCTCATCGGCGGGACACTCGCCGCGGCCCTCGCCTACCGGTATCTCGCCGCGCGGATAAAGGCATGAACGACACTCGTCGCGGACCAATCCGCGCGCCGCGCGGCACGTCGATCACGGCGCGCAGCTGGCTCACCGAGGCGCCTCTGCGCATGCTGATGAACAACCTCGACCCCGAGGTCGCCGAACGGCCCGAGGAACTGGTCGTCTACGGCGGCATCGGCCGCGCCGCGCGCAACTGGGACTGCTACGACCGAATCGTCGCCGCACTGCGCGCGCTCGGCGACGACGAGACCCTGCTCATCCAGTCCGGCAAGCCGGTCGGCGTCTTCCGCACCCACGCCGACGCGCCCCGGGTGCTGATCGCGAACTCGAACCTCGTCGGCCACTGGTCGACCTGGGAGCACTTCAACGAGCTCGATCGCAAGGGGCTGATGATGTACGGCCAGATGACGGCCGGCTCGTGGATCTACATCGGCAGCCAGGGCATCGTCCAGGGTACCTACGAGACCTTCGTCGAGATGGGCCGCCAGCACTACGGCGGCAATCTCGCGGGGCGCTGGATCCTGACGGCGGGCCTCGGCGGGATGGGCGGCGCGCAGCCGCTCGCCGCAACCATGGCGGGCGCCTCGATGCTCGCGATCGAGTGCCGGCCGGAGCGCATCCAGAAGCGGCTCGATACGCGCTATCTCGATGTCAGCACGACCCGGCTCGACGAGGCGCTCGCGCTCATCGAGCGGTCGACGCGCGACCGCCAGCCGCTGTCGGTCGGGCTGCTCGGCAACGCCGCGGAGATCGTGCCCGAGCTCCTGCGTCGCGGGATCCGGCCGGACGCGGTCACCGACCAGACCTCGGCGCACGACCCGGTCAACGGCTACCTGCCGGAGGGTTGGTCGGTCGCGCAGTGGGACCGTCTGCGCACGGAGAATCCGCGCGCGGTCGAGACGGCCGCGCGCGCCTCCATGGCGAGGCATGTCGCGGCGATGCTCGGGTTCCAGAAGCAGGGCATCCCGGTGTTCGACTACGGCAACAACATCCGGCAGGTCGCGCTACGACGAGGGCGTCAAGGACGCGTTCGACTTCCCGGGTTTCGTGCCGGCCTACGTGCGACCGCTCTTCTGCCGCGGCATCGGCCCGTTCCGCTGGGCGGCGCTCTCGGGCGACCCGCAGGACATCGACCGCACCGACGCGCGGGTCAAGGAGCTGATCCCCGACGACCCGCACCTGCACCGCTGGATCAACTTGGCGCGCGAGCGGATCAAGTTCCAGGGACTGCCGGCGCGCATCTGCTGGGTCGGGCTCGGCCAGCGGCACCGGCTCGGTCTCGCCTTCAACGAAATGGTCGCAAGCGGCGAGCTCAAGGCGCCGATCGTGATCGGTCGCGACCATCTCGACTCCGGCTCGGTCGCGAGCCCGAACCGCGAGACCGAGGCAATGCGGGACGGCTCGGACGCGGTCGCCGACTGGCCCATGCTCAATGCGCTCCTGAACACCGCGAGCGGCGCGACCTGGGTGTCGATCCACAACGGCGGTGGCGTCGGCATCGGTTATTCGCAGCACGCGGGGGTCGTGATCGTCTGCGACGGCACGCCCGCCGCCGCGAAGCGGATCGAGCGTGTGCTGTGGAACGACCCGGGTACGGGCGTCATGCGCCACGCCGACGCGGGCTACGAGGTTGCGATCGAATGCGCGCGGGAGCAAGGGCTCACGCTCCCGTTCCTCGATTGAGCGCGCCTTGATGCGGCAACCCGCCCGCGTGGCGCATTCACCGCCCTTGTCGTGCGAAGTCCCGTCATGCTGACGCTCTGGCGCAACGCCCGCATGGCGACCTGTGATGAAGCGTCACGGATCCATGCGCCCGGTGCCGTTGCTGACCGAGGCCGGGCGGATCGCGTGGATCGGCACCGAGCGCGAACTGCCCGCCGGCACGCGCCCCGGGCGCACGATCGAGCTTGGCGGCCGCTGGCTCACACCCGGCCTCATCGACTGCCACACGCATCTCGTCTTCGCCGGCCAGCGAGCGAGCGAGTTCGCGCAGCGCACCTCGGGCAGGAGTTATTCGGAGATCGCCCAGGGCGGCGGCGGGATCCTTTCGACCATGCGCGCGACGCGCGCGGCGAGCGAGGCGGAGCTTTTCGAAGCTTCGCGGCCGCGGCTGGCGTCGCTCCTCGCCGAGGGCGTGACCACGGTCGAGATCAAGTCGGGCTACGGCCTCACGCTCGAGTCGGAGGCGCGCATGCTCCGCACCGCCCGGAAATTCGGCTCGGAGCCGAATTTCCCTGGGACCGCAGCGACAGAAAATCGGCTCAGAGCCGAATTTCCCGACCGGCCCGAGGCCGTTCTCCGGTGACGGTGTCGACGAGCTTCCTGGGCGCCCACGCGCTGCCGCCGGAATATGCTGGCCGCGCGGACGACTACATCGACGTGGTCGCGAAGGAGTGGCTGCCGGCGCTCGCGGGCGCAGGCCTCGTCGATGCGGTCGACGCGTGGTGCGAGGACATCGCGTTCACGGCGGCGCAATGCGAGCGGGTGTTCGCGGCGGCGGCGAAGCTCAACCTGCGCGTGCGGTTGCACGCCGAGCAACTCTCGAACGTCGGCGGCAGCCAGCTCGCAGCGCGCCATCGCGCGCTGTCCTGCGATCACCTCGAGTACACGACCGAGGCGGACGCGGCGGCGCTGGCGGCGGCCGGCACGGTCGCAGTGCTGCTGCCCATCGCGTTTTACACGCTGGCCGAGAAGCAGCTGCCGCCGATCGATGCCTTCCGGCGCGAGCGACTTCCGCTCGCGGTCGCGTCCGACAGCAACCCGGGCTCCGCGCCGGGCGCCTCGCTGCTGCTCGCGATGAACATGGCGCGGCGATCGTTCGGGCTGACGAGCGACGAGGTGCTGCTCGGCACGACGCGTCACGCCGCACGCGCATTGGCCCTCGAGGGTGAACGGGGCTCACTGACGCCGGGCCGCGCGGCGGATTTCGCGGTGTGGTCGATCGATACGCTCGACGAGCTCGGCTACTGGGTGGGCTTCAATCCCTGCAGCATGGTCGTACGACGGGGCGAGATCGTGCTCGAGCGGCCGGTGTAGCGAGCCGGCGCGACGCTGGCCGCGTTTCAGTCGGTAACGTCCGGCTCGACGAAACACCAGCCGACCTCGGGGTGGTGCTCCTTGACCTGGCGCTCGAGCCGGTTGATGTGCTCAACCGCATCATCGATCGTCAGCCCGGGCTTCATGCGGATCTTCGCGGCGAGCATGACCTGCGGCCCGAACTGCATCGTGATCGTGTTGAGGAGTTTCTCGATCGATTTGTCCTCGGCGATCAGCTCTTCGAGCTTGCGCTCGAGCTCGGGCTCCGCCGACCGGCCGACCAGCAGCCCTTTGATCCGGTTCGCGATGAAGAACGCGACGATGATCAGCACCACGCCGATCGCGATCGAGCCCGCGGCATCCCAGCGCGTATCGCCGGTCGCCGCGGCGATCGCGACGAACACGAACGCCAGCACCAGCCCCACCTGCGCCGCGATGTCCTCGCCGAGCACGACCACCAGCTCGGCATTGCGGGTGTGCTTGAGCCAGTCGCCAAACGGCCGGCCGCGGCGCACCTTGCGGATCTCGTTCAGGCAGCCGATCAGGCTGGCCGCCTCGAGCACGATCGCGAGGCCCAGCACGGTGAGCGCGACCCAGGCCTGGTTGAGCGGTTCGGGCTCGTGGAGCTTGTGCCAACCTTCGTAGATCGAGAACAGCCCGCCGAGGCTGAACAGCAACATCGCGACGATGAAGCTCCAGAAGTACGTTTCCTTGCCGAAACCCAGCGGAAACTCCGTGGTCGGCGGCTTCTCGGATTGCTTGAGACCGATGAAAAGCAGCACCTGGTTCGTCGCGTCCGCCACCGAGTGGATCGCCTCGGCGAGCATGCTGCCCGAGTTGGTGTAGGCCGCCGCGAACCCCTTGGTAATCGCGATCCCCAGGTTGGCGAAGAAGGCGTATTTGATCGCCTTCGCCGAGGAGCCGTGGTCTGCGGCCATGGGAATCCGTCCGGGGTGGATGGGTGCGCACGATAGCGGCCCGCACCGCCGTTGCGCAACGACGCCCGGGCGGCTACGGTGATCACATGATTCCAGCTCGAAACGACCATGTTCCGACGCAATCCGTCCGGACGTCTCATGACCGGGCGCGATCCGTCGAGGCGCTTTCCGGCCCGGGCCGCGCTGCTTGCGACAGCGTGCCTGCTGCTCCCGCTCGGCGGCTGCGGCCGCAAGGCGCCGGCGCCCGAAAGCGCCGTGCCTGCGGCGGCGCAGCCGACACGCGGCGCGCACCTGCCCGAGGGCATCGCCTGGTTCGACGGCGAGGTCGAGGCCGCCTTCGCCGCGGCGAAAGCCGCCGACAAGCCGCTCTTCCTGTACTGGGGCGCGGAGTGGTGTCCACCCTGCGCGCAGATCAAGGCGACGATCTTCAACCAGCGCGAGTTCCAGGAACGGTCGCGGCTGTTCGTACCGGTCTATCTCGACGGCGACACGCCGAGCGCGCAGAAGCACGGCGAGCAGTTCGGCGTGGTGGGCTACCCGACCATGATCCTGTTCCGCGCGGACGGCGCCGAGATCACGCGGCTGCCCGGCTACGTGGACGTCGAGCGATACGCGACGATCCTCGACGTCGCCCTCGACGACGCACGGCCGGCGGCAGAGCTCGTCGACGCCGCGCGCAAGGGCGAGGTGCTGTCACAGAACGACTGGCGGCTGCTCGCATACCACTCATGGGAGACGGACGCTGGTCACACCGTGCCGGAGGCGGAGCGCATTGCGACGTTCCGGCAGCTCAGCGCCCGCTGCCCGGTCGAACTCGAGGCCGACTGCGGACGACTCTACTTCGAGTACCTCTATGCCGCGGCCGACGCGACCGAGGCCGGTGCGAAGCCGTTCTCCGGGCTCGAACGCGCCGAGGCGCGCGAGCGTCTGCTCATCCTGCTCGGCAAGCCCTCGGTGCTGCAGTCGAACGTGGAGAACCTGATCTATGGCGCGAAGGACACCGTGGGCCTGCTGTCGGACGAAGGCTCGCCCGAGCGCGGCGACCTGACCGCCGCCTGGACCAAGGCGCTCGACATGCTGGACAGCGGCGAGGCGGGCACGGAGCTGTCGGCGCCGGAGCAGCTGAAACTGATCCGTGCGCGCGTGCAGATCGCGAAGCTCGATGCCCCGGGCCAGCCGCTGCCCGCGCCGCTGCTCGACCAGGCGCGCCAGGCCGTCGCCAGGGTCGACCGGGAAACGAAGGACGGCTATGCGCGGCAGGTAGCCATCAACGCCGCGGCCAACCTGTACTGGGAGGCGGACCTCGACGAGGAGGCCAACCGCCTGCTCGTCACCGAGCTGACGCGCTCGGCGTCACCCTACTATTTCATGCTCTCGCTCGCCGAATTCGCGCAGAAGAGCGGCCGTGAAGAAGAGGCCGTGCAGTGGCTCGCCCGCGCGTATGCAGATGCGAAGGGGCCTGCGACGCGCTTCCAGTGGGGCACGAACTACCTGCTCGGCCTGCTCGAGATGACGCCCGACGACACGCAGCGCATCGAGCGCGCCGCGCTCGAGGTCATCGGCGAGCTCGACGACAGCCCGGACGCCTTCTACCAGCGCACCCGCATGCGCCTCGAGCAGTTGAACGGCAAGCTGCTCGACTGGGGACAGGGGGCCGAGCGCGCCAGGGTCATCGAGACGCTGCGCAGCCGCACCGCCGAGATCTGCCGCGGCCTTCCTGCGGGCGACGAGGGCCGGCGCAACTGCGAAGGCTTCCTCAAGCCCGCCGCGACAGCCACTGCGAGCGCGTGATCGAGTACTTGACCGCGGCGCACTCCGCGGGCGTGCGGCCCGCGAGCTCGTCCGCCGCGTAGGTGAAGTCCGCCTCGTAGCAGAGCCCGCACTTTTCCATCACCGCGCGCGAGCGGGCGTTGCCGACCAGGGTGCGCGCCGAGATCTTCTCGGTGCCGACACGCGTGAAGCCGTGCTCGATCAGCGCTGCGGCGCCCTCGCTGGCGAGCCCCAGTCCCCAGCTTGCGCGCCGCAGGCGGTAGCCGAGCTCCTGCTCGCCGGCGTCGATGCAGTCCGGGCGCAGGTGGAACCAGCCTTGGAAATCACCGCTGCGGCGGTCGTCGGCGGCCCAGAACCCGAGCAGCGGCGTCTGCCGGTAGATCTCGAGCCAGTACGGCAGGATGTCGTCCACGTAGGTTTCGCGTGGTGTCGCGGCGCCGTAGGTGATGTAACGCATCACCTCCGGGTCGGAATCGAGCTCGACGAGGAGGTCCGCGTCCTCCTCGGTGAATTGCCGCAGCCGCAGGCGCAGCGTCTCTAGCAGGACCATCCCCTCCTCCCGTACGCTCCCGGCATGGCCGAGGCAATATACGACTTTCGCCGGCGGCAGCGGTGGTCGCACCGGTCGAGACGAACATGATCTTCCTGCGGCTGCCGCCGGCGGCGACGGAGGCGCTGGCGCGCGGGCCCTTCCGCTACTACACGCTCGGACGCGAGGTGCGGCTGGTGTGCCGCGCCGACCAGGAGCCCGAGGGCATCGACGCGGTGGTGCAGTGCGTGACTGACGCGCTTGCATCCGCGAAGGTGAAGGTCGAGCGATGATTCCGGCAGGGCCGCATCGCGGATCGAACGACGGCGCCGTGCCTGCCGTGAGTCGCCTCCGTGCCCGCGTTGCCGCCATCGCCGCGGTGCTGCTCGCGGGTCTCGCGTCCGGCACCGCTGCGCACGCGCAGGACCTGCAGGTCATCGATCTCGAATTCCGGCGCGCAGAGGAGCTGATCCCGATCCTCGAGCCGCTGCTCGAGCCGGGCGGCGCGCTGACGGGGATGGACGATGTGCTGTTCGTGCGCGCGAGTCCTGGGAATTTCGAGCAGATCCGGCAGGCCGTGGCGACGCTCGATCGCGCGCCGCGGCAGCTCCTGATCACGGTCGGCCAGGGCACGGTGCGCGACCGGGACGCGACGCAGGTCGAAGGCTCCGCCACGATCGGCGACGACGACGTACAGGTGGGCGTCAACCGGCCGCCCGGTACGCAGTCCGGCGCCGAGGTCGCGGCTCGGAGCCGCCGGCAGCAGGCGGACCTGCACAACCTGAGCAGCGTGCGCGTGCTCGAAGGCATCGAGACGTGGATCGCGGCGGGCCAGAGCGTGCCGATCACCGAGACGTGGGTATCGCACGGCGCGCCGGGCGGTGTGGTGCACGAGACGACGACCTGGCGCGACGTGGCCACCGGCTTCTACGCCACGGCGCGCGTCAGCGGCGACCGGGTGATCCTCGAGATCTCCTCGCGCCAGCAGCAGTTCCGTCCGTCGAGCGGCGTCGTGGCTACGCAAGGCGCGACGTCCTCGGTCACCGCGCGGCTGGGCGAGTGGTTCGAGCTCGGCGCCGTCGAGGAGGTCGACTCCGGGTCGACCAGCGGAGTGCTGGTCTGGGGCCGGCGCGGCGATCGCTCGCGCCATTCGGCCTGGGTGAAAGTCGACGAACTGTAGGCAGCCTCGCCAATGTGCAGCGCCGGAAGGCAAGCCGTTCAACCGGCCTTGGGAAGGCGCGAAGGTGCGAGGGCTCGCCCATGAGCAGAACACGACTGATTCCGACCCTGGTCCTGGCCGCTGGCCTCGCCGCATGCGGCGAGCAGGCGACGCTGGAGGTGTCGGACGGCACCGGCCCCTCCCCCAGGCTGCCAGTGCCGAAAGCGACCTGGGTTCCGACGGTGAATATCGCGCCAGCGATCGGCTGGCCGGACGGTGGCAAGCCTGTCGCTGCGTCGGGAACCTCGGTTGTAGCGTTCGCGGGCGGCCTGGATCATCCGCGCTGGCTGTACGTGCTGCCCAACGGCGACGTTCTGGTGGCCGAATCGAACGCGCCGCCGACCAATACGATCAATCCCGGGATCAAGAGTTGGGTCGCACGTAGAGTGCTCGCACGTGCCGGCGCGGGCGTTCCCAGCGCGAATCGCATCACGCTGCTGCGCGATACGGACGGCGACGGTGTCGCCGATTTCCGCAGCATGTTCCTGAAGGATCTCTATTCTCCGTTCGGCATGGCCCTGGTCGGCAGCGACTTCTACGTCGCCAATGCCGATGCCCTGGTTCGCTTCCCTTACCGGGAAGGCGCCACGTCGATCGTCGAGGCAGGCGTAAAGGTCACCGACCTGCCGGCCGGCATCAATCATCACTGGACCAAGAACGTGATCGCCAGCCCCGACGGTCGCAAGCTTTACGTGACTGTCGGCTCGAACAGCAACGTCGGCGAGCACGGCATGGACATCGAGCAGGGACGTGCGGCGATCTGGGAGCTGGACCGCACAACCGGCACCATGAGGCTGTTCGCCACCGGCCTGCGTAATCCGAACGGAATGGACTGGGAACCGGAAACCGGAAAGCTCTGGGTCGCCGTCAACGAGCGCGATGAAATCGGCAGTGACCTGGTCCCCGACTACATCACCCCGGTGCAGGACGGTGGATTCTATGGCTGGCCGTACAGTTACTACGGCCAGCACGTCGACGAGCGCGTCCAGCCACAGCGCCCGGATCTGGTGGCCACCGCGCTGGTGCCGGACTACGCACTCGGCCCACATACCGCCTCGCTGGGCATCACGTTCTCGCGTGGCTCGGCGCTGACGGCCCGATTCGGGCAGGGACTGTTCGTCGGACAGCACGGTTCATGGAATCGCAAGCCGAAGAGTGGCTACAAGGTGATCTTCGTTCCATTCGAGGCGGGTAAGCCCTCCGGCGAGCCGCTCGATGTGCTGACTGGGTTCCTCAACGAAAAGGACGAGGCACAGGGTCGGCCGGTCGATGTCATCCATGACAGGGAGGGCGCGCTGCTCGTGTCAGACGACGTCGGCAACGTGATCTGGCGGCTGACCGCTGATCACCGGTCAGAGTCCCACGTCGTTGGAGCGCGTCGCGCAGGCCTTGCTCGAGGCGCCGGCCGAGCTGTCGCAGGAGGCCGAACGGTCCCAGAGATCAGCGACACACTGACCGCAAGAAGGAAAGCGCCATGAAGATCGATCTATCCGGCAAGACCGTCGTCAACGGCCGGACGGCCGAATGGTGGTCTATGCCTGTTCGCGCGAAGCCTCGGGCACGACGGGCGCTGCGCTGCGGGTGGACGGCGGCGTGGTCGAGACAATCGCCTAAGGCGCGGTCGCCGGTTCCGTGGCGCCGCCCGGCGCCGGCTCGACGCCGCCGCCGGCCGGCAACTCCAGCGTCAGCGGCGGCCCGACGATCTCCACGCTTTCGACGAAGTAATCCGTCTCGGCGAAGCAGTTGGTGGGCAAGCCGGGGTGCTCGGTGTAGTGCAGCCGCACCTGGCGCCCGACCGCCTTGGTGAGCTCGGCCGCGGCCGCCTCGTCGCGCACGCTGAAGTTCCAGATCTGCGGCGCGATACCACCCACGACGTACATCGCGAGCTCGCCTTCGTAGGTCTTGCAGATCCAGCCCCGCTTCGAGAACTTCTGCAGCACGCCGGCGCGCTCGCCCTCGGAATAGCTCCACCACAGCATGAATAGCGTGTACAGCGCGATCAGGACCAACGCACCGAGCAGACTCCACACCAGGTAGGACGTGAAGCTGCGCCGCGGCGCACGCAAGACCTGGCCTGGAGCCGAATTTCCCGGCGGACCGCCGGGCGGCGAAGTTCTGTCCCCGGAAACTCGGCTCTGAGCTGATTTTTCGGATTCCATTGTGGCTCTTGTTGCGGCCCGGTGCCGGGCATCATACGCAACCCCGCGCGGAAGTCACCGCGGGCAGAAAATTGGCTCTGAGCCAATTTTTCCGTCAGAGCTGCGATTCGATCGGCAGGATGCGCAGCAGGTTCACGCCCAGGCGCCGCAACCGGCTGGCGTCGGGCTCCTTCGTCGAGCGGCGATCCTTGTCGCCGACGCGGTCGTACCAGACGAGCGTGTCGCCCTCGAGCTCCACGCGGTAGCTGAGCTCCGGGCTGACGCTGCGCTCGAACTGCGTACGCACCTGGTCGGCCAGGACCGGGCTGTCGATCATGACGCCCATCTCGGTGTTGAGGTTGGCCGAGCGCGGGTCGAAGTTCATCGAGCCCACATAGACCCAGCGGCGATCCACGATCATCGCCTTGGTGTGCAGGCTCGCGCCCGAGGAGCCGAGGATGCTGATCTGGCGCCGGCCGGCCGCGCTGTCCGCGCTGCGCTTGGTCTCGAAGAGCTCGACGCCGCCACGCAGCAGCGCCTTGCGGTAGCGCATGTAGCCGGTGTGCACGGCGGCGACGTCGGTCGCCGCGAGCGAGTTCGTGTGCACCACCACCCGCACGCCCCGCTGCTCGAGTGTCCGCGAAGCGGCGCGTCCCTTCCTCGCCCGGCACGAAGTAGCTCGAGACGATCAGCACTTCCTCGCGGGCCTGCTCGCATCACGGCCTCGAGCCCCGCGAGCACGCGGGACATCTCGCCGTTCTCCGTTTCCACGCCGACCTTGGCCGGATCGTCGACCAGCAGCTCGGATGTCCTTCACCTTGAGCGGCGGCGGCTGCGCGGCGAGCATCTCGGCGCGCTTCTGCAGGTCCTGCAGCGCGGCGATGTAGGGATTGTCGCCCGGCCGTGCGGCGGTACTCCTTCGCGTCCTCGACGAGCTGCGCGAGCGCCTCGGGCGGCGGCGGCTTGCGCTCGAAGCGATCCACGGGCACGGCGTTCGGGTTGTTCCAGTACTCGTCGAACGAGGCGCTGATCTCGCCCACGATCGGGCCGGCGAGCACGAGGTCGAGGTCGGCGAAGTTCGACTGCTCGGAGGCGCCGAAGTATTCGTCGCCGATGTTGCGTCCGCCGACGATCGCGACGCGGTTGTCGACGATCCACGCCTTGTTGTGCATGCGGCGGTTGAGCCGGCGGCCGCGGATCAGCGCCTCGGTCAACTGCCCGAGCCAACCCTCGCGGCTGTAGAACGGGTTGAAGATCCGCACCTCGATGTTCGGGTGCATGTCCGCGACCTCGAACAGCTCGTGCTTGGCGCGCGCGTCGACGTCGTCCACAAGCACGCGCACCCGCACGCCGCGCTCGGCGGCGCGCATGACCTCCGCGGCAATCAGCATGCCGGTCCGGTCGGTATGCCAGATGTAGTACTGGAGGTCGAGCGAGCGCTGCGCGGTTGTGGCCGTGGCCGCGCGATAGCCGAAGGCCATCGAGTTCTGCGCCAGGAGCGCGCACCGCGCGAGACACCGGGCTCATGGCCCAGTCCCGCCTCGATCACGCGGTCGAGCGGCGTGCTGTCACCGGGCGGAATCGCGTGACTGGCCTCCACGCCGTCAAGCCTGGGCGCGGCCGCGCAATGCGCGAGCAGCGGCAGAACTGCCAGGACGCCCAGCCGCGCGGCGCGCCGGCGCCACGCCGCCCGTCCGGGCGTCGCGCGGTGCTCCGCCGACCGGCCGGATCTCGCGCGGCGCACCGACCCATTCGCCCGCATTGTCGTGACCGATTTCAACCGAGGCGTCCACCTGACCTCCTGGCCACCCGCGCCCCGGACCGTCCCCGGTCGCGCGGTTGCCGCGCATGATACAGTCGAGCATAACTTTCGGTCGCAAGGCGTCAGGGATCGCGTCGATGTGGCCTCCTGCAACGCTCCTCTCGGCGCTCGCCGCGACTCTCGGCATCGCAGGCAGCCCGGCGGAGGCGACCGACCCGTCGTCGGGTACGCCGGACGAGCTCGAAGCCGTCCTTGGGGATCGTTTCCACGGCCAGGCCGCCTGGAAAGGCGACTTGGCCGGAATGCGTCAGCGACGCTACATCCGCGTGCTCGTGCCGCACAACCGCACCTACTTCTTCTACGACGGCCTGCAGCCGCGCGGCCTGGCCTACGAGGGCATGACCGAGTTCGGCAACACGCTCAATGCCGGCAAGAAGACCACGGACAGGATCTTCATGATGTTCCTGCCCACCTCGCGCGACCGCTTCATCACGGACGTGGCCAACGGCTACGGCGACATCGCGATGGCGGGCCTCACCGTCACGGCCGCGCGCGAAAAAGACGTCGACTTCATCCCGTACAGCGTCACCATGAACGAGATCGTGGTGACCGGCCCGGGCGCGCCCTGGCTCGACTCCGTCGAGGAACTGTCGGGCCAGACGGTGTTCGTGCGGCGCTCGAGCAGCTACTTCGAGAGCCTGACCGCGCTCAACGCGCGCCTCAAGGCCGCGGGCAAGCCGCCGGTGAAGATCAAGCTCGCCGACGAGCAGCTCGAGACCGAAGACATCCTCGAGCTCATGAACGCAGGCGTCGTGTCGATCACGCTCTGCGATGCCTATCTCGCGAAGCTGTGGGCGCAGGCGATGCCGAACATCCGCCCGCGCCTCGACCTCGTTACCCGCGCGGACGCGCACCTGGGGCCCGTCGTCCGCAAGGACAGCCCCGAGCTCAAGGCGGCGCTCGCCGAGTTCATAAAAACACACGGCCCCGGCACAACCTTTGGCAACGTCGTCATCCAGCGGTACGCGCGCGACAATCCCTGGGTGCTCAATCCCGGTACGACCGAGGATCTGCGCCGCTTCGAGGAGGCGCTGCCCTTCTTCCAGAAGTACGCCAAGCAGTACGACTTCGACCACCTGTTGATCGCGGCGCAGGCCTACCAGGAATCGCGCATCAACCAGAAGCTGAAGAGCTCCGCCGGCGCCGTGGGCGTCATGCAGATCAAGCCCGCGACCGCGGCGGATCCGAACGTGGGCATCCCCGACGTGCAGAAGATGGACGCCAACATCCACGCCGGCGTCAAGTACCTGCGCTTCGTGTGCGACCGCTATTTCCCCGACGCGAAGTTCGACGAGCTCAACCGGCACGTGTTTGCGTTCGCCGCCTATAACGCTGGGCCGGGCCGCATCCAGCAGCTGCGCACGAAGGCGGAGAAGCAGGGGCTCGACCCAAACACCTGGTTCAACAGCGTCGAGATCGTCGCCGGGCGCGAAGTCGGCCGCGAGCCCGTGGACTACGTACGCAACATCCTCAAGTACTGGGTGGCGTATCGGCTGGCGCTCGAGACGGAGGACGATGCGGATCCGCAGGAGCAGAAGAAGGATCCGCGGGAGCGGAAGAAGACGGCAACGGCGATGGCCGCCCGCTGAGCACGACCTCCTGCACGCGCTGCGCGAGATACGCATAGAAGGGATTGCTGCGCAGCCGCGTCAGCATCCAGGTCGGGACCGCGAGCACGCCGTTCTCGCCGCGCAACTCGAGTCGACCGAGCTGCACGTGCGCCGGTTCAGGGCTGGCCTCGTAGCCGTAGAGCGGGTCGTCGGGCGGAAACGGCAGCGCGACGTGCGACAGCGAGAATACGGTGCGCGGCCAGGCGAGCTCGAGCGGTCGGGCGCTCAACTGAGCGCTGCCGGCCGGCGCGCGCAGCTCCTGCACCGCGAGGGTCTCGGGCCCGGCGTTGCCGATCACCGTCAGCGCGAAGGGGCGCCCTGCCATCCCGAGCAGCCGCTGCGTGAGCGGCCCGCTGTCGGCTACGAGCAGTGAGCGCGCCTCGGCGAGCCGGTTGAGGTCGAAGAGCACCAGCTCGTGCCCGTCCGGTGCCAGGTGGATCAGCAATGCATCCACCACCGCGGCCGCGTTCACGGTCGAATCCACGGTCGACACGAGCGCGAGCACCGGCGGAAACCCGGCGATCGGCCCGTCCGCCGCGAGCCGCCGCACACGTCGCGCCACTTGGCGGGTGAGACGGAAGGTCTCGCCGGCCGCGTGCAGGCTGAACGAGGCGTACTTGTAGGGATCGACCTCCGCTTCGATCGACTCCCAGGCCGAGCGCCCGAAGCCCGGGACCTTCGACAGCCCGGTGTTGATCCGCCCGACAGCGGCGAGCCGCGACACCGCGATCGCCGGCGAGATCAGCACCAGCCCCGCCGGCCGTGGTGTGTCCGCGCCTTCGTGCACGGCGAGCGCATAGTCGACCGCGAGCGCGGCCCCGTTGGAATACCCGACGATGAAGATCGGGGCCTCCGGTCCGAGTCGACGCCGCAGGTCGCGCATCGCGAGCCGCACCGCCGCCTGCATGTCCTCGATCTCGAAGTGGAGCAGCCCCGCCGGCGCCGTGCCGTGTCCCGGCAGGCGCAGCGCGAGTACGTGCAGGCCACGGGAGGCGAAGTCCTCGGCGAGCGCGTGCATGCTGTACGGCGAATCGGTGAGCCCATGCAGGAGCAGCACGGCCGCAGGCGCCGCCGCCGGCGCGTGTTCCCAACTGCGATTCCAGTTGACGGTCCATGTCCTTGGGTCGCTCTGGCTGCCGCCGTGATAGCGGTTGAAGCGCAGGCGGTCCTCGGGCTCCGTGCGCGCATACACCTCGCGGTCGAGCTCTGCGAAGAGCCGCGTCTCGAGCGCGCGGTAGTCCGCGACGGTGCGCACCTCGTCCGCCTTCGCCGCCGTGAACTCCTCGTCCAGGTGCGCACGATGCCAGGGCTCGAGCTCGGGGCCGCTGCGCAGGAAGCGGATGTAGAGCACGACGCCCACGAGCAGCATGCCGACGAGCGCCCAGCCGAGCGCACGCCCGATCGCGCGCAATGTCCGACGGATCATGTGCTGGTCACCCGTTTGTGATCGCGGGGCGGCGCGGTCGTCCGCAGCGAATCAGACGAACCAGGCAAAGGCGAAGATCCCGAGCATCGCGAACACCAGCGCGAGCTTGGTGAGCGTGCCGAAGATGAGCCCGATCCAGGTCGCGAAGCCTGCGCGCGTGGCCTTCTGCATCTCGCCATGCGTCAGCATCTCGCCGGCCACGGCGCCGACGAACGGCCCGAAGATCAGCCCGGGGAGACCCAGCACGAACCCGCCCAGCGTCCCGATGAGCGCACCGACGATAGCGAGCTTCGAGGCGCCGACCCGCTTCGCGCCCAGGGCCGTCGCGGCGAAGTCGATCGCGAAGGACATCACCGTGAGCAGTCCGAGGATCACGAGCACGACCCAGCTCACGCGCTGGAAATCGTCCGCCCAGGCCGCGAGCACGAGCCCGCCGAACACCAGCGGCACGCCGGGCAGTGCCGGCAGGACCGAGCCCGCGAGTCCCGTGAGGACCAGCAGCCCCGCGAGCACGTACATCCAGGTGTTACCGGTCATGCGGCCCCTCCCTGATCCGGAGCCGGCATCTTGCATGGCTTCGGGCGGCGCGTCATCCGGTGATAGCCGAATCACACCGCCCGCAAGGCGAAATCGTCATCCCCCTGCACCAAGGCGTAGAGCGCTGGATTCAGACCGAGCCCGACAATCCGCGGGCGTATTTAGAGGATCGTCCCGGTCACGGCCGACGCTGCTGAGCGCCTGCACGTCCATTAGTATGTGCCGATGAAGCTCACGCGGGCATTGCTGCTGCTCTGCCTTGCACACTTCGCCTTGGGTGCATTCGCACGGGCTCCTGTGGTCACTCCATGGGCACCGCGCGGAATCTCGAGCCCACAGTTCGAGTCCCACGCCGCGTTCGACCCACGGAACGGCGATCTCTACTTCGTGCGCAGTTCGCCGAGCTTCGAGGGCTGGCGGATATTTGTGAGTCAGTGCACGGCGCGAGGATGGTCCGATCCCGTGCCACCGATATTTTCCGGCGACGGCGTCGAGGCGGATCCGTGGTTCACATCCGATGGACGTCACCTCTACTTCATATCGACACGCTCCACCGACGGCGTGAAACGCGAAGATCTCGACATCTGGCAAGTCGAACGCACTGTTGATGGCCGATGGGGGACACCAACGCGACTGGCCGAACCGGTGAACTCCACCGGCAGAGAGTGGTTCCCACGGCTTGCCGGCGATGGTTGGCTCTATTTTGGATCAGACCGGCCGGGCGGCCTTGGCAAGACTGACATCTGGCGCGCACGCATCGATGCGCAGGACCGCTGGACCGTTCGCAACCTGGGACCATCAATCAATACCGCCGGCCACGAGTACGAGCCGCTGATCTCGCCGGATGGCTCTTCGATGATCGTCATGGCCGATGGGGGTCTCTACGAGGCGCGGCGGAACGGCGCCGAATGGGCAGTGCGCGTGAAGCTTCCACCGGAAATCAACGTCAACGGTTCCGAGATCGGCGCTGCTTATTCGCCGAGCGGGGGATCCCTACTCTTTTCGCGTGACACCGGAAGCCCGCTGTCCGGGGAGTTTTTCCTGTGGCGCATCCGCGGCGACGACACCTGGCCCTCGCCGTGTCCCGTACGCACCGGGAAGAAGTAGGAAGAACTGACTTCGGGCGGCGCGTCATCCGCTGGCCGGCCGTTACACTGCACGGCGTGAGCACCCTGCAACTGCCGGCCCTGCCCATCGTGGACGTGCTGCCCGAATTGCGGGCGGCGCTCGCCGCGCATGCCGCGGCGGTGCTCCAGGCGCCGCCCGGCGCAGGCAAGAGCACGGTGGTGCCGCTCGCGCTGCTCGATGCGGGCTGGCTGGGGGAGCAACGGATCGTGATGCTCGAGCCCCGACGCGTCGCGGCGCGCGCGGTCGCCGAGCGGATGGCGACGACGCTCGGCGAGGCCGCAGGCGCGACCGTCGGCTACCGCACGCGCACCGACACGCGAGTCGGCGCGCGCACGCGGATCGAGGTCGTCACCGAGGGCATCCTCACCCGCCGGCTGCAGCGCGACCCGACTCTCGAGGGCGTGGGCTGCGTGATCTTCGATGAGTTCCACGAGCGCAGCCTCCACGCGGACCTCGGCCTCGCGCTCGCACTCGATGTGCAGGCTCAGCTTCGAGAGACGCTGCGCATCCTCGTCATGTCGGCGACGCTCGACGGTTTGGGCATAGCGCGCCTGCTCGGTGACGCGCCGCTCATCCGATCGCAAGGCCGGATGTTTCCGGTCGAGACGACCTACGCGGGCCCGGCCGCATCACGGCCCGAGGACCGGCTCGAACGGCGCATGGCGGCGGCGATCACCCGCGAGCTCGCGACGCACGAAGGCGACGTCCTCGCCTTCCTGCCCGGCGCGGGCGAGATCCGCCGCACCGCGGAGCTTCTCGGCGCGACGACCGGCGACGACGCGGTGCGCATCCGGCCGCTCTACGGCGAGCTCGCCGTCGCAGCGCAGGACGCGGCGCTCCGGCCCGAGGCCGACGGCCGGCGCAAGGTCGTGCTCGCGACGAACCTTGCCGAGACCAGCCTCACCATCGAGGGCGTGCGTATCGTCATCGACGGCGGCTACGAGCGGCGGCCGCGTTTCGACCCGGCCTCCGGCATGAGCGGGCTCGAGCTGCGGCGGATCTCGCAGGCCTCGGCCGAACAGCGGCGCGGCCGCGCGGGGCGCACCGCGCCAGGCGTGTGCTACCGGCTGTGGAGCGAATCGACGCAGGCCTCGCTCAGCGTCCAGACGCCGCCCGAGATCGTCGAGGCCGACCTCGCCTCGCTCGCGCTCGAGCTCGCGTGCTGGGGCACTGTCGATGCCGCTACGCTCCGCTGGCTCGACCCACCGCCCGAGGCGACGCTCGCGCAGGCACGCGAGCTGCTGCACGGGCTCGAGGCGATCGATTCCGCGGGACGCGCCACACCGCTCGGGCGGCGCATGGCCGCGCTCGGGCTGCACCCGCGTCTCGCGCACATGGTCCTGCGCTCGGAGCCGTTGCGGCAGACCCGGCTCGCGATTGAGCTCGCCGCGCTGCTTTCCGAGCGCGACCCGTTACGCGCCCCGCCCGGTGCGCGCGACCCGGATGTTCGACATCGCATCGACGTGCTGCACGGCGCGCCGCCGCCCGTCGGGATGGAGGTCGATCGCGGCGCGCTGCAGCGCATTCGTCAATCGATCGAGCGCCTCGAGCGCGAGCTCGCGCGCTCGGGCGACGCGACTGGCGAGGCGCGTGAGTCTGCGTCGGTACAGGATCTCGACGCCCGGGACGCCGTCGCGCTGCTGCTCGCCTTCGCGTACCCCGACCGGATCGGGCGCGCCCGCGAAGGCGGCGGCGGGCGGTATCTGTTGTCCGGTGGGCGCGGCGCCGCGTTCGCCGGACCCACCGCGCTCGCCCGCAGCGAGTACGTCGTCGTCGCGGCACTCGATCTCGGCCAACGTGAGGCGCGGATCGAGCTCGCCGCGCCGGTCGAGCTGCCGCTGCTCGAGAAGCATTTCGCCGCGGCCATCGAGGAGCGCGACACGGTCGGGTGGGATGCGCGCACCGAGGCTCTGCTCGCACGCCGCCAGACACGGCTCGGCGCGCTGTTGCTCCGCGATGAGCCGCTGCCCAACCCCGATGCGGCGGCGTTCAGCGCGGCGGTGCTCGACGGCATCCGCACGCTCGGGCTCGCGGCGCTGCCGTGGCGCCCGGAGCTTACGCAATGGCGGGCACGCGTCGCGTTCGCGCGCGCGCAGGAACCCGACGGCGCGTGGCCCGACGTGTCCGACGGCACGCTGCTGGCCTCACTCGAGACCTGGCTCGCCCCTTGGCTCGGCGGCGTCACGCGCCGCGAGCACTTCGCGCGCATCGACCTGCGCGGCGCGTTGCACGGGTTACTCGACCGACGCGCGCAACGCCGGTTGGATGAGTTCGCACCGACGCACCTCGTGGTGCCGAGCGGCTCGCGGGTCGCCATCGACTACGGCGGCTCGACGCCGACCCTGTCGGTGCGGCTGCAGGAAGTGTTCGGACTCAACGAGTCGCCCAGGATCGCGGGCGGCCGCGTGCCCGTCACGATGGAGCTGCTGTCACCCGCGCGTCGGCCCGTGCAGGTGACCCGCGATCTCGCGAGCTTCTGGGCGCGCGGTTACGCCGAGGTCCGCAGGGAGCTCAAGGGGCGATATCCGAAGCACTACTGGCCGGAGGATCCGCACCAGGCGGAGGCGACGCGGCGGGCGCGACCCACGTAGCGCCGCCAACATACCCTGCGCGCCTGCGTTTCAGCGGAAACGTCGCTGCGGGCTAGACATACCAGGGCGACGCTTCACTGGCCCTTAAGGGACTACTTCGCCGGCTCGACGCTCAGTGCGAGGGCCTCAGTGAAGGTCACGACGACCGTGTCGCCGGGCTTGAGCTGCTTGATGAACTCCTTCGCCTGCGGCGTCTCGACCGTGAACACGCGCACCAGACCGTCGGCGCCGTGGAACGTGACCTGGTTAGTCTTGGTATCCACCGCTTTGATCGTCACCGGGACGTTCGTGGTCGCCGAGGCCCTGGCGGAGGGCTTCTGACCGAGCTTGGCCTTGTCCGCATCGTAATCCACCGTGACCGGCTGGCCGGCGGCGTCCTTGCTGATCGTGGCGCCGATCGCCTGGCGGTAGCGCGCCACGACACGATCGCCCGGCCTGATCTGCACCAGGTTCTCGACCTCTGGACCGACTTCGATGGTCGTCACCTCGCCGGACTCCGTCTTGAGCGACAGCAGTCGATTGAGAACGTCGACCTTCTCGACGGTGGCCGACACTTCGACTGTGTCCTCGATGGTCTCCATCGGCTTGGGCGGTGCCGTTTCGCACGCCGACAGGGCCATCGCCGCGATGAGCGCACCCGTGATCGAACGTCCTGCTGTCTTCATGATCGATCTCCCTTGTTGACGACCCGACCGCTGCGGAAGAGTCCCGCGAAGCGCGCGCATATCATAGTCCACCGATATCTATGTGCGCATCGCTTCCGGGGCATACCGCGGGTTGCGGTGCCCAGGATGCACACACTGAGATCTCGTGACCGTTCGTGTCGACGTGAAAGAAGAAGGACCGGTCGCCCGGCCCTTCCTCATGCGGCCCGACGCTCAGTTCGCAGAACGGTTCACGGACTTGGCCGCCTTTTCGATCAGGTCGGCTACGGCGCTGGCCTTCGACACGTATACCGCGTGGCTTCCGGGGACCTCGACGACCGTCGAGCCCGCGCGCTTCGACATGAGCTGCTGCGCGGGGGGCGGGATCATACGATCCTCCGTCGCAACCAGGTACCAGCTCGGCTTCGACTTCCAGGCCGGTTTCGTGACCGAGCCGTTCAGCGCCGCGATTCCCCACGGCACCTGCGAGTCCGCCATGAATGCCGCCTTGTCCGCGCTCACGTCGGCCGCAAACGAGTCGCGGAATTTCGCCTTGTCGAGCGCGAGGTAGCCTTCGCCCGCGGGCAGGATCGGCGGCACCGGCGCCCCGGGCGGCGGGTCCTTGATCAGCGAGCCAACGGATTCGCCTGCGTCCGGGGCGAAGGCCGCGATGTACACGAGTCCGGCCACCTTGGGATGGTTCCCGGCCTCGGTGATCACGACGCCACCATACGAGTGGCCCACGAGGATCACCGGACCCTCTTGAGCGTCCAGGACGCGCTGGGTTGCCGCCACGTCGTCCGCGAGAGAGACCGTGGAGTTCTGGACGATGCTGACCGGGTATCCGTCCTTCCTGAGGGCCTTGTACACATCCTCCCAGCCCGATCCATCGACGAACCCGCCGTGGACGAGCACCACCGAGGTCAAGGCCTTCGCTGCGGTTGCAGTCATGTTCGTTCTCCTCTAGTTGCGTTGAGCACCGTGCGGGCGAGGTGTCGATCCACAACCCGAAGGGTAAGCCCGTCGCGGTAGCGGAACCAGCCGTGGTTTTCTATCCGCGTCCCATGGCGCATCGGTTCGTTGCCCGCGCACCCGTGGACGCTCGAGGCTCTCGCGTCGAAGGCCGGCATGTCACGCAGCCGCTTTGCGGCGCAGTTCCATGAGAGAGCGGCTAGCGTGGCGACGTAGGCGCCCGTGCCACGCGCGCGGACGCGGAGGTGCGGACGGAATCAAGGCACGAGCTCCGGTGCGTGGTACAAGGGCCGCAGCAGCCGCAACCGAAGACGTCCGACTCTCATCCACGTTGCCACACGTTTCCGCGGAAACGTCCCGGCTTTCTCCGCGCGCTGCACCAGCACGTCGATCGCCTGGCCGTAGTCCATCGTCTCCCCGCGCCAGCGGGTCGCGGCGGTCGAGGGATCGATCCGATCTTCGCGGCATCGTGTGTGGCGACGAGCTGCCGCCAGTCGCCGAGCACGGCGCTGTCCCGGGCGCGACGGAATCGAAGGTATCGGTGAACGGTCCGACGTGCCGGGTGAAGCGCCAGGCGCCGTCGTCGAGCCGCTGCACGGTGATGCCGCCCTCGTGCACCTGGCGGTGATGGAACCGGCAGAGCGACACCAGGTTCGCGAGCTTCGTCTCGCCGCCCTCCGCCCAGTGCCGGATGTGGTGGCCGTCGACGTAGCGCGTCTGGGTGCAGCCGGGGAAGCAACAGCCCTGGTCGCGGGAGTTGAGCGCACGGCGCAGCGCCGGCGGGATCGACGGGTGCTGCGGCCGACGTCGAGCGGCTCGCCGCGCGCGTCCTCGACGATGCGCACCACGCTCGCATCGCAGGCGAGGCGTCGCGCCGTCTCGGCGGCGATCGACGGGCCGTCCTCGAGCTCGCAGCGACCCGCAGTGCGCTCCTCGAGCGTCGTCGCATCGACGTGCACGACGATCTGCTGGCGCTCGCCGCCCGCGAGCGCCGCGGGGCCGTGCGCGAGATAGCTCTCGGCGAGTACGGCGAGCGCATCGGCCCGCCGCTGCGCCAGTCGGGCTTCGGCGCCGGATACGTTTCCGCGGAAACGTCCGGCAGCGGCAGGTGCTCGAGCGCCGCGTCGAGCGCCTTCATCACTAGGCCACCGGTCTCGGCCGGCAACCGCGCCTTGATCACGATCGAGCCGTCCTCCTCATAGCGCCAGGAAAGACTGCGGTTTCGGTACTGACGCGCCTCGCGCTTGAGCTCGGCCACTTCCAGCACGTGGCGGAAGTGCCGCACCAGCGTCTCGACGTGGCTCGCCGTGCCGTGCAGCGCCACCGAGAGCAGCGCCGCCTCGGTCCCGGCGCAGGCCACCCGCGTCAGCGCCCGCACCTTGGAGTAGCTCAGCTCCCCGCGCGCCATCGCCGCACTGATGAGCGGGAGCGACTCGAGCGCGTGCGCCACCCGCACCTTCTCGCGCGCCGCGCCCAGATCGAGGCCGCACTTCCAGTTGAGCCAGTGCGCGCAGTCTTGGTGAGGCCGCAGTTCCAGCCCAGACGGCGGTCGAACTCCGCGATGAGCGTGAGCCAGCGGTAGGTGCCGGCGTTCAGGTGCCCGGCGAGCTCGGTGATCTGGTCGATCAGCGCCGCCGTCGAGACGGCCGGGAGAGCGTCGCCCGCGACCTCGGAAGGATCCTTAGAAACGGCCTTAGCACGGTCGGATGAGGTGCCTTCCATGGGGGCTCCTTGGCCTGTGTTTATATACAGTAAAATACTCCTAATCCTTTGAAACACAAGCGATAATTGACGTCTTCAGGATGGCCTTCGGCCTGCTCCCCAAGGAAGCTGGCGAGACTGTGTCGACACGAATTCCGTAAGGGTCGACTCGCGGCGATCAAGCGGTTGCCGGCCGCGACCCGGACGCCAACGCGACGCTCAAACATCCTTGACGAACGCCTCAGCCGCGACAGGGCGAGGTCCCACTGCCTGGATGCCCGTTCGAGGTGGCTTCGGGCCTGCGCGATACCGGCCGGTTCGAACACGAATCGGCTTTCGCGCCCGATGCGTTCGCTTCTCACCATGCCTGCCTGTTCGAGTACGCGCAGGTGCTTGCTCACGCCCTGTCTCGTGAGCCCAAGGCCGTCGGTGAGCTGGACGATCGATTGTGGGCGGCCGTCCTTCAGGCGCGAAAGCAGCCTGAGCCGTGTCGAATCACCCAGGGCCGCGAACACCGGCGCCGCGCCGGCGGGAATGAGCTCAAGCTGACGACGCGACATGGGCAGCGATATTGCTGGCCTGGATATTCCAGCCTTCGGTGTTGCCCCGGATGACTTCGAGCCGACGGGGATCCGGGATCGCCGAAAAGCCGGACTCCGTGATGGTCAACCGCGTGCCGCGCGGAATCGCCTGCAGGCGGAACTCGACGAGCGTCGTCGGTTGTTGGGCGATCGGCACGCCAGACTTGGTGTCGTAATCGTGCCAGCGGAACGAGAACAGCCGCTCGGGCTCCATCCGCTCGACCGTCGCGAGCCAGGGCCAGCCCTCGAAGCCCGGATAGGTCATCTCGCCCGTCGAGACCGTGCCCGGCTTGAACGGCCCGTCCAGCTTCACCCGAAACCACTGGCCGAACTCTTCGTGGTCGGTGAGCGCGCGCCAGACGCGCGCGACGGGCGCGTCCATCTCGATGATTTTCTCGATCCTGTCGTCGGAGTCTTTCATTGGCCACCTCCTGGTATTGGCAACCTCCTGGTTGCTGATCAACCTACACTGAAAACCGAGGATACGCAACCTTCAGGTTGCTGTTCACAGGTGCCGGAGCGAAGGCGCCAGGGGGAGCGCAGGCCGCGGACCCGAAGACTTGTACGCCGGTCGCAACATAGAATTCATCTTCCATTCCCGATGTGCGAGGAACGCTGGTGACGATTCGACCTTTCGTGCGCGCCTGCCTGCCGGCCATCCTGGCCGGCATCGCCGTTGCATTCGGCGCCGCCGGCTACGCGGCCACAGATCCGTTTCCCTCGACCTATCGCCCCGCGACCTCGACGCCCACCGTGATCCGCAATGCAACGGTGCTCGACGGCACCGGCCGGCGACACGACGGGGCCGACGTGTTGATGCGCGATGGCCGGATCGTGGCGGTTGGTGCCGGAATCGAGCCCTCGGGTGCTGGCCTCGTCGTCGTCGACGCCGCCGGACGCTGGGTCACGCCCGGCATCATCGACGTGCATTCGCACCTTGGCGTCGGCGCGAGTCCCGGGGTCAACGCACATCAGGACACCAACGAGGCGACCGACCCGGTGACGGCCGGTGTCTGGGCGGAGCACGGCGTGTGGCCGCAGGATCCCGGGTTTACGACCGCGCGCGCCGGCGGCGTCACGACCCTGCAGATCCTGCCGGGATCGGCCAACCTGATCGGGGGCCGTGGGGTCACGCTGCGCAACGTGCCGGCGACGACCTACCAGGCGATGAAGTTCCCGGGCGCGCCGCAGGGTCTCAAGATGGCCTGCGGTGAGAACCCCAAGCGCGTGTATGGCGATCGGGACAAGGCCCCTTCGACGCGCATGGGCAACGTCGCGGGCTATCGGCAGGCGTTTGCCGACGCGCAGGACTACAAGCGCCAGAACGAGAAATACGAGCGCGACCTCGCCGACTACGAACGCAAGACGTCGGACCGGCGCAAGTCGAAGGATTCCGACGCGGAGATGCCCGTCCCGCCGAAGCGGGACCTGCGGCTCGAAACGCTGGTCGCGGCAATGGACGGCGACATCAGGGTGCACGTCCACTGTTACCGATCGGACGAGATGGCGGTGATGCTCGACCTCGCGCGCGAGTTCGGCTTCGAGATCGCCGCATTCCATCACGGCGTCGAGGCCTACAAGCTCGCCGACCGGCTCGCGGAGGCCGGCGTCTGCGGCGCGTTGTGGGCCGACTGGGGGGCTTCAAGATGGAAGCGTACGACGCGATCTGGGAGAACCTCGAATTCGTCGACCGCCCGGCGAACGGCTGCGCGATCGTGCACTCCGATTCCGAGGAGGGCATTCAGCGACTCAACCAGGAAGCGGCCAAGGCGATGGCACGCGGCCAGCGCGCCGGGCTCGACATCCCGCCCGAGCGCGCGATCCGCTGGATCACCGCGAATCCTGCCCGCTCGCTCGGCATCGCCGATCGCGTCGGCACGCTCGAGCCCGGGCGGATCGCCGATGTCGTGCTGTGGAACCGCAACCCGTTCAGCGTCTACGCGCAGGCGGACCAGGTCTACATCGACGGGGCACTGGTCTACGACCGCAGCGCGCCGCCACGGCTGCCTGATTCGGACTTCCTGCTCGGCCAGCCGGTGGGAGGTGGCCGATGAGCGCGCGCAACGTCCTGCGACGCGCCTGCCCCGCGCTGCTTCTCGCCCTCGTGCTGCTGCCCGCGGTCGCCCCCGCGCAGAACTGCTGATCCGGGGCGCGACGGTGCACACGCTCACCGAGCGCGGCACGCTCGAGCGCGCCGACGTACGGGTGCGCGGCGGCCGCATCGCCGAGGTCGGCACCGGTCTCGCGGCGGAGCCGGACTTCCAGGTCATCGAAGCCCAGGGACGACCGCTGACACCGGGCCTCTTCGGCGGCATCACCGGCCTCGGCATCGAGGAGATCGAGCTCGAGCCCGCCACGGTCGACGCTTCGGTACTGGTCGAGGATGCGTCCCCTACGCAGGAATTCGCGGCCTGGCCCGAGTTCGACGTGACGGTCGCCTACAACCCGGACTCCGCCGCGATCGGCGTCAACCGCGTCGAGGGGATCACGTACGCCATGGTCGCGCCGCGAGGCGCGATCCTCGCGGGCCAGGGCTCCGTGGCGCGGCTCGACGGCCGCGCCGATACGTTCCCGGCGGCGAGCCGTACGCTGTGGTCGGACCTGGGCGCCGATGCGACGGAGGACGGCGGCCGCAACCGCGCGGCGCAGTTCATGCTTCTCGAACAGGCCGTGCGCGAGGCGCGACCGGGCGCAACGATGCGCGACGCCGACTTCCGCGTGCTCACGCCGACGGGCCGGGAGGTGCTCGCGCGCTATCTCGCGGGCGGCCGCATCGCCTTCGCCGTTGACCGGGCCGCCGACATCCGACAGGTATTGCGCTTCGCGAAGCGCGTCGGCGCCCGCGCGGTCATCGTCGGCGGCGCGCAGGCCTGGCAGGTCGCAGGTGAGCTCGCACGGGCCCGCGTGCCCGTGATCCTTGATCCGCTGTGGACCTGCCCGAGAGCTTCGACCACCTCGGCGCGACGCTCGAAAACGCCGCGCGCCTGCAACGCGCCGGCGTGCAGATCGCGTTCACGCACTTCGTCGCCCCCACCAACAACGCGCACAAGGTGCGGCAGGCAGCCGGCGTGGCGGTCGCAAATGGCCTGCCCTGGGATGCGGCGCTCGCGGCGTTGACGACGAATCCCGCTGCGATCTTCGGCCTCGGCGCCGAGCTTGGCAGGATCGCGCCCGGCTACGCCGCCGACCTCGTGCTCTGGTCCGCGGACCCGCTGGAGGTGACATCCGTCGCCGAGCAGGTCTGGATCGACGGTCGTGCGCAGCCGATGCGGTCACGGCAGACGGAGCTCAGGGATCGTTATCGGCCGCGGTCGCCGTAGGTTGTCGGCGGCGGGCGCAGGAGACAGCGACCCAGCCTCAAAAAAAAAAAAAAAAAAAAAAAAAAAAAAAAAAAAAAATGAGTGCGCTGATCAACGATACGGTGATGCACGAGCTGCAAGCGAAGACAGTCGACAAACGCTGAGAGGACTCCATGGCTACCCCGCCGTCGCCGGATTCCCGAGTCGATGCGCCAACGTTCGCGCTGTTCGCCTATGGGTTCAGGCCATTCTTTTTCGCGGCAGGCGCCTTCGCAGTACTGGGTCTCGTCCGCATGGTTATGGCTCTACACGACGGGGGTGCAGCCGCTGCCCAACGGGCCCGCGCAGCTTTGGCATGGGCACGAGATGCTGTATGGCTTCGTCGGTGCAGCGACCGCCGGATTCCTGCTCACGGCGGTCCCGAGCTGGACCGGTGCTCGCGGTTTTGCGGGAACCCCGCTGGTTCTGCTGGCCACGCTTTGGCTGGCGGGTCGCCTGGCATTCGCCGCCGCCAGCGTGCTGCCCCTGGG
>CAWIDH010000024.1:0-145195 GCA_963834855.1 uncultured Gammaproteobacteria bacterium
CTGCGCTGGCGGCAGAACGGCTCGCAGGTCGTGCCTGCCAGCGACTTCATCGCGATCGCCGAGCAGTCCGGCCTGATGCTCGAGCTCAATTACTGGGTGCTCGAGCAGGCCGCACAGGCAGTGCGTGACTGGCGCAACGCCGGCTGGAAGGAGGCCCGCGTCTCGATCAACGTGTCCGCCCAGCAGTTCGTCGCCGGGGATTTCCTCGCCGAGATCGAGCGGCTGCTGCAGCGTTTCGACCTGCCGGCCGACTGCCTCGAGCTCGAGCTGACGGAGAACATGCTGCAAACCGGCGCGATCACGGTCGAGACGCTCCACCGCCTGCAGCTGCTCGGCGTCGCCACCGCGCTCGATGACTTCGGCACGGGTTACTCCTCGCTCACCTCGCTCGAACGGCTGCCGCTCACTCGCGTGAAGCTCGATCGCAGCGTGGTCGCCGAGGTCGACTGGAACCCGCGCGCCGCCTCGATTGCGAGGTCGATCATTTCGCTCTGCCGCAGCCTCGGGCTGCAGGTCACGGTCGAGGGCGTCGAGCGGCCGAGCCAGCTCGAGTTCCTGGTCAACTGCGGCGACGTGTCGGTGCAGGGCTACCTCGTCGCGCACCCGTCCGACGGCAGGGAGATCATCGACATGGTGTCCCGCACGCGCACGCGCATGGCCGCACTGCTCGAGGCGGGACGCTTGAGCCGCTCCGACCGTATCGAGGAGACCGGCGGCGCGGTCGCTTTTCTGCGGCGTCGACGGCCGCTGTAAGCGGCCCGTACTGGCGCCGCCGCCCGGCCACCGCTCTGCCGTGGTGGCTGCTCGCCGCCGCCCGGCCGCCGTGGCTCCTACTCGCCGACGCCCGGCCGCGGTGTATCCCCAGCCGCTCACCACGATCAGGGTCGTTGCACGGCTGAAGATGGTGCCCCGCACATTTTGTCGGCGCACGCCGGACGGTCGTTGGTATCGCGGAATCGTCGAGGCGACGTTCGCTTAGAGTGCCCGCGACGTCTACCTGTGCACACCGAAGCCTCGTCGCGGCTGGGATACACCGCGTCCATGCGCCGGCTCGTGATCCCACCGTGGCATCGACGAGCGGGAGGCCACCGCGGCATCGGCGAGCCGGCGTTTGGACCGGGTGTCTCGTGGCCGCGACGACGCCTGATCCGTCGCAGGTAGACGTCGCGGGCACTCTGAAGTCATGACTCTGCGACGATTCCGCGATACCACTGCCGATGCGGCGTGCGCCGACAGTACGTGCGGGGCACCCTCTGGAGCCGTGCAACGACCGCTCGATCGTGGCCAGCGGCCCACGAGGCACCCGGGCCGAGCGCCGGCGAGTAGCGAGCCACTGTGGTCGGGCGTCGGCGAGCAGCTTCCCCCGTTTCTCAGGCGATCAGCCTGACGAAGCCGCCGTCCGGCGTGGTGCGCAGGATGATCCTGGCGGTCCGCGTCCCGGCGCGTGCGGGGTTCACGATCCTGACGGTCACCCCGGGCTGGACCTTGAGCACGCCTTCGACGATCACGCGCTCGCCGCCGATCAGGCCCTCCGTGACGATCGTCTGATCGCCGAACGCCCGGCCCAGCACCACCGGGCGGAGCTCGACGACCTGGCCCTTGCCCACGACCCAGACGAAGCTGCCGTTGGTGCTGGTCATCACGGCGCGCCTCGGCAGCGACACGGCGGCTATCAGCGACACGCCCGAGACCCTGACGCTGACGAACTGCCCGGGCAGGAGCACGACGCCGGGGTTCGGCAGCACGGCGCGGGCACGCACCATGCCCGACGCGGGATCGACCGCGTTGTCGACAAACGTCAGCGTGCCCGGCGTGGCGTGTTCGACGCCGTTGTCGAGCGTCAGGCGCACGGTCGGCGGTTTGTTGCTCGTGAGGCCGTCGCGCAGAAGCGCCGCCTCGTCCTCGGTGATCGAGAACTCGACATAGAGCGGGTCGGTCTGGACGATGCGCGTCAGCAGGCTCGACTCGTCACCGGCAAGGACGATGCTGCCCTCGGAACGCATCTCGTGGCTCATGAGACCCGCAATCGGTGCGCGCACCTCGGTGTAGCCGAGCTGGAGCTCCGCAGCACGCAGCCGTGCCCGCGCGGCGGCGACGTTCGCCTCGCCGATCTCGAATGCGGATACCGCGGCGTCCCGGTCGCGCTGGCCTACGAGCCCCTTCTCGTACAGGGGCACCACGCGATCGCGGTTCCAACGCGCATCGTCTCGCTGCGCGACTGCGACGGCGAGCTCCGCGCGCGCCTGCGCCGCGGCGGCGCGGAAGGGCTCCGGGTCGATGCGAAACAGGATCTCGCCCTCGCGGACCGGCTCGCCTTCCTCATACGACCGCCGCAGCAGGATGCCGCTCACGCGCGCGCGCACCTCGACCTCGCGCACACCGGCGGTCCGACCGCTGTAGGTGAGCTGGATCGGAACTTCGCCGCGACGCACCGAGGTCACCGCGACCTCCGGCGGCGGCGTCAATTGCGCCTCGCTGTTGTCGCCGCAGCTCGCCACGGAAGTCGCGGCAGCTGCGGCCAAGAGGACGGGGAGCCGTGTCTTGCGCAGGTGCGTGACCTCCATGATCGAGTGCCTCGATTCGCGGTGCGCGCATCGCGCAGCTCGCCGGTCCGTGTCAGCGGGTTTGCGGCTCCGCGCCGGCCCCGTCGGCCAGGCGCAGCAACTCCTGGACGATCAGCTCGCGCTGCTCGCTGGTGAAAGGGGTCAGCCGCCAGACTTCGCCGAGCATCAGCCCATCGACGGCCAGCATGATCACCGCGGTGCGCGCGAAACAACCGCCGGATGCGGTGAGCTGTGCGAGGTGATCGGCATAGCGCGCGCGCGCGCCATCGAGCAGCGCCGGGTTGTTGGCCGCCGCCGCATGCAGCGCAGCGCCCAGGTCCTCGCGCCCAGGTCGTGGCTTCAGCACGCCGAGGATCGACGCCTTGAGCCGGCTCGATGACTTGTCTGCCGGCAGATGCTCGAGCTCAGATGCGCAGCGTCGATCGAGGTCTTCGCAATGCCGCTCGATCATCGCGGCGAGCAGCGCGTCCTTGCTTGGGTAGTGATAGAGCAGGCCGCCCTTGCTGACGCCGGCGGCTTGGGCGACCGCGTCCAGGGTCAGCTTGCTCGCGCCCTCGTCCGCCACGAGCTGCTCGGCCGCGTCGAGGATGCGGTCCTTGGCAGCGGGCAGGGGGCTGGCGGCTTGCATGTACCACGCTCGGTGGATTGACCACCGGACGGTGACTATACCGTCTGGACGGTTCAATGCAAACCAAGGGATAATTGATCGTACCGCTATGGCGAAGCAGCCGGGTCGCGGTCGCACCCTCAACGCCGATGCGCCGCTCTGCGCCGCGCTGGCGTCCGACGCCGCAGGCGAGCCGAGGGATATCGGCTCGTCAGCAACCACGCCTTGCTGCCGCCGACGCTCGGCCTCGTTCGCCTGCGACGTCTCACCTACTTGGACGGAGCCGGCGGAGGAATCATTCGCGTGATCTACAACCTGAGAAGGTGCCTGGCCGTCGCGCCGCGGATTGCATCCCGGACGATCGACGCATCGAACGTGACGAAACACCCTTCGTGCGCGACCATGTCGGCACCTACGATGGCGCCGTGCTCGCGGCGATGGCCGGCGAACGCATGCACGCACATCTGAGCAGCACGAACGAACGCGCCATGATGGTCGAACGGCTGCCGGGCGGCGCCCGGGACGGTTGAATGGCGACCGTCGGGTCATCGGCGACGCACGCAGGCAAGCGACCCCGTGTGGTCGTCATCGGCGGCGGCTTCGGCGGGCTGTGGGCGGTGCGCGCCTTCGCGCGGGCTGACGTCGACGTGATCCTGGTCGACCGCCGCAACCATCACCTGTTCCAGCCGCTCCTCTACCAGGTCGCGACCGCCGCACTCGCCGCGCCCGACATCGCGGCGCCGCTGCGGCAGATCCTGCGGCCGCAGAAGAACGTCACCGTGCTCCGGGACGAGGTGCGCTCGTTCGACCCGGCGACGCGCGCGGTCGAGACGGCGACCGGCCGCATCGAGTACGACTTCCTGGTCGTCGCGAGCGGTGCGTCGCACAGCTACTTCGGGCACGAAGAGTGGGCGAACGTCGCGCCGGCGCTCAAGACCCTCCAGGACGCGCTCGTCATGCGCAAGCGCATCCTCGCCGCATTCGAGCACGCCGAGCTCGAACCGGACGCGCAGAAGCGCGCAGAGTGGCTGCGCTTCGCCATCGTTGGCGGCGGACCCACCGGCGTCGAGCTCGCGGGCAGCGTGGTCGAGATCGCGCGGCACACGCTGCGCGGCGAGTTCCGCCGCATCGTTCCCGAGAGCGCGGAAGTCCACCTGATCGAGGCTGGTCCGCGGCTGCTCGCAAGCATGCGCGAGGAATCGTCGGAGAGCGCGCGCCGGCAGCTCGAAGCGCTCGGCGTGCGCGTGCACACGGGCACGCCCGTGACCGGCATCGACGCGGGCGGGGTCGACTTCGGCGGGCAGAGGCTCGCCTGTCGCACGGTGCTCTGGGCCGCGGGGGTACAGGCGTCGTCGCTGGGCACGTCGCTGTCCGCGGAGCGCGACCGCCAGGGTCGGATCCCCGTCTCTGCCGACCTGACGGTCCCGGGTCATCCGGACGTGTACGTCGTCGGTGACCTGGCCCGCGTCGCGCAGGGCACGGGCACGGTCCCGGGTGTCGCGGCGGCCGCGAAGCAGATGGGCAACTACGCCGCCCGGGCCATCCTCGCGCGGCTCGCGGGCCACGAGCCGGCTCCGTTCCGTTACCGCGACTACGGCACGCTCGCGACGATCGGGCGCAAGGCGGCCGTAGTCGACGTCGTCGGCTTGCGGATGAGCGGGCGCATCGCGTGGTGGTTCTGGCTCACGGCGCACCTCTTCTTCCTGATCGGGTTTCGCAACCGGCTCGCGGTGCTGCTCAACTGGGCACTCTCGTACTACAGCTACCGGCGTTACGCCCGCATCATCGTCAGCGACGAGATCTGACTCGGAAGCGGCCGCCGCCGCGGGGGCGGGGCCGGTGTGCCGCTCATGGCCTCCGGGCAGGTGTTACGCGGCGCCGTTAATCGGCTGACCGCCGTTCGCACGCCGGTGCATTACGAAGTTGTACAGGGCAACACCCATGGGGAACAGGTTCGAGAGGATGCCGACCGAATCGTTCTTACCCCAGATGAAATACGACAGCAGCAGCGCGCTGCCGAGCAGACTCATCGTCCAGAAGAGCCCTGGGAAGGCCGGGCGCCCATGTCTGTGCGTCGCGACGAGCTGCACGACCCAGCGACCGGCGAACAGCAAGACGCCCAGGTAACCGACCAGCTTCCACGGGGTTACGACGACGCTCATGAGCTCGAAAAGCGGAGTGTTCATCGCGGCGGCTCCCAGGCGTCCAAGAAGTGTTGGACGGGGCAGACGGCCGGAATCAATCGTTGGCCCGCCGGGTTTCGGCGGCACGATCATCCCCAGCCAGGGCGCGGTGACCCTCGATAGCCGCGTGATCGGGGACGCGCGGGCGCTCATCGCGCCTGGTTGGTGTAGATTCCGGCGTCCATCAGCCGCGCACCTGGACACCAGGCTTGAACGACGACCGGCAACTCGTGGAACGGATGCTCGCGGGCGATGAGCGGGCATTCGCCTCGTTCTTCGATGAGTACTTCCCCCGTGTCTACCGGTTCGCGCTGCCACGCCTGAACCGCGACGTGGAACTGGCCAAGGACGTCGTGCAGGCCACGCTGATCAAGGCCGTGCGGGGACTGCCGGGCTTCCGCGGCGAGGCAGCGCTGTTCACGTGGCTGTGCCGGATCTGCCGGCGGGAGATCGCCGACCAGCTGGGCAGGCTGCGCCAGCACACCGCACAGGTGGTGCTGATCGACGACGATCCCGAAGTACGCGCGGTACTCGAGTCCCTCGCGGCGCCGGAGACAGCTGATCCGCCACGACGTCACGACACGGCGGAGCTGCAGAAGGTCGTCCATGCCGTGCTCGATCGCCTCCCGGGGCGATACGGCGAGGCGCTCGAGCTGAAGTACATCGAGGGACGCTCGGTCGAGGAGATCGGCGTGCGGCTGGGTATCGGCCACACGGCGGCGCAGTCGCTGCTGGCGCGGGCCCGCGTGGCGTTTCGCGATGCGATCGAATCGGTGTTCGGCGCTACGGCCGGCGACGTGCTGATGCGGCTGGGCGCGTGAGGGCGACGCCATGAAGACAGACGACGGGCGACCAAACGACGACGAGATTGCGCGCCTGCTCCGCAATGCGGGCGAACGCGATCGGCCGGACGCCGCGATGCAGGCCGAGGTTCGCGCCGCGGTCGAGGCGGAGTGGCGCCAGCTCGTGGCGACGCAGGACAGACGGCGTCGCCGTACGGTCTGGGCCGTAGCTGCTGGCGTGGTCGTGGCTGCGCTTGGCGTATGGCTCATGCGGCCCGTGCTGGCCCCACGGCCTCATGCCGTGGCCGACCTCGTGCGCGTCGACGGCGTGGTCGAGGGCCGCATGAACGGGGACACTGCCTGGAAGCCGATCCTGCCCGGGGTGTCGATCCTTGCTCCGCAGGAGATACGGACGGCTGCCGGCGCACGTGCGGCAGTGACCCTCCGCTCGGGCGTCGAGCTGCGGCTCGACCGTGCCACACGGCTCGCCTTCGATGGCGCGGAGGTGGCCTCGCTCCACGAGGGCGCGGCATATGTCGACGCCGGCACCGATGCGCGCAGGCGCGGGTTTGCTCTGCGCACGACCGCGGGCACCGTCCGCCATGTCGGTACGCAGTACGAGGCGCGCCTGCAGCACGAGGGGTTACGCGTCGCAATCCGTGAGGGCAGCGTGCGCGTCGAGACTCCGGACGGCCCGGTCCCGGGCAACGCCGGCGAGCAGATCCTGCTGGCGGGCGGTCAGGTGACGCGTGACGCATTGCCGGCCCACGATGGCTCATGGAGCTGGATCGGGTCCGTCGCGCCGGCGTTCGCGATCGAGGGTCGAACACTCTCCGAGTTTCTGCGATGGGCCGCCCGGGAAACGGGACGTGACCTGGCGTACGCGACGGCGGACATCGAGCGCGAGGCTTCGCGCATCGTGCTGCACGGTTCGGTCGAGGGCCTCGGCCCGGACGAATCGATTGCGGCGGTGGGCGCCACGACGCGGCTTGGCGTCGTCGTGTCCAGCGCCCGCATAGACGTGGAGCCTGCCCCTCGCTGAGCGGTGCCGGTGTTCCAATTCCTCCAATTCGCCGGGCGGCGCGAACCACGAGACTCCGTGACCCAACCGGAATTGGAAGAATCGGAACACCGGCGCCGTTGGGTCCGTTGGGTCGTGCTCGGGATCGCCGCGCTCTGGTCCGGGCTCGTGGTCGCCGGCAGCCCGTACCTGGGACGCAGGCTTTCCGACGTGCTGGGCGAGATCAGCGGGCCGACCATGCGGTTCATCTACAGCTCCGAGCTCGTGCCTTCGCGCCTGCGTGTCCTCGCGGAGCCGACGGCGACTGGTGGGCCGGCGCTCGTCGAGCAGCTCCTTGCGCCACACGGGCTAACCGCCACGCACGTGGGTGGGATCGTGTATGCGGTCGCACGCGACGCGCGGTCGCAGGGTGCGCCGCAATCCGCGCCTGCGCAGCCACCGGCGGCGCCCCTCGAAGAGATCGTCATCGCGAGCAGCCGGTACCGGCTGGCCGACGACGGCCTCATCGAGCACACGTTCCTGACGCAGGCGCAAGTCGAGGCCCTGCCCCGCCTCGCCGATGACTCGCTGAAGGCGGTGCACCGCGTCCCCGGCGCCGCGAGCAATGGCCTGTCGGGCCTCGCGTACATGCGCGGCGGCGAACAGTCCGAGACACTCGTGGTCTTCGACGGATTGCCGATGTACGAGCCGTTTCACCTTCGACTGCTGTCGGGCCCAACGAGCGTGCTCGACCCGAGGATCCTGGACGGCCTGGACGTGTACGCGGGGGGCTTTACCGCCGAGTACGGCGATCGCATGAGCGCCGTGATCGACGCGCGCTCGACGCACGCTGACGCCCCGCGCCGCTACGAAGCCGGGCTGAGCGTGTTCCATGCGAATGCACTTGCGTCGGAGCGTTTCGCCGACGACCGGGGGCGGTGGCTGGCCGCGGTCCGGCGCAGCAACCTCGACGTCGTCGCGGACATGGCCAAGTCGGAGATCGGCAGGGCCACGTACTTCGACGGCTTCGGTCGGCTCGACTGGCGGTTCAGCGACGCGACGCGCGGCAGCGTGCACGCGCTGTTTGCGACCGATCGATCCTCGCTCAAGAACAGCGAGGACACCGAGTTCGTCGACGCGCAGTACAGCAACAGCTACGTGTGGGGGACGATCGAGCACCAGTGGTCGCCGGCATTGCGCGGCAGCCTGCTGCTGTCGTATTCGGACGTGACGGCGGACCGGCAGGGAACCGTCGCCGACGCCGGGCGGCGCGACGGTTTCCTGGCCGACGACCGCGCTTACCATATCTTCGGCGCGAAGCTGGACGGCAGTTACACGAGCTCGCGCTGGCTGCACCGGGCCGGCCTCGAATTCCGTTCATTGTCCGCCCGGTACCGGTACGCGAGCCGGATCGCGTTCGCGCCCGGCTACCCGTTCCCGGACGATCCCGGCGGCTCCGTCGAGCGCGCGCTGGCGCCCTCGCCCTCCGGCGACCACATGGCCGCCTACGCAACGAGCAGATTGCGGCTGACCGATCGCCTGACGACGGAGCTCGGCCTCCGATGGGACGAACAGACCTACGGGGCCGACTCGGACGAGCAGTTCGCACCGAGGCTCAATCTCGCGTTCGATGCGACCGCGTCGACCCGCCTGCGCGCGAGCTGGGGGGAGTTTCAGCAGGCGCAGAGCATCAACGAGCTGCAGGTGGAGGACGGCGTCACGGAATTCCAGCCCACGCAGCGCGCGGACGTCATCGTCCTCGGGCTCGAACAGGCGCTGCCGGGCGAGAATGTGCTGCGCGTCGAGGCGTATCGCAAGGAGTACCGTGTGCTGCGTCCGCGATACGAAAACCTGCTCGACCCGCTGTCGCTGCTCCCGGAGCTGCGCTGGGACCGCGTACGGATCGCGCCGGATTCCGCGCGCGCGCATGGCCTGGAGGTTCTGCTGTCGCGCAAGTCGGACTCACACTGGAACGGCTGGCTCAACTACGCCTGGTCGAGAGTCGAGGATCGCGAGGACGGCGTCGACACGCGCCGGGGGTGGGATCAGCGGCACGCGTTCGGCGGCGGTCTGTCCTGGACCTCGGACCCCTGGGCGGCGACGCTGGCTGCGACCTACCACACGGGCTGGCCGACCACGTCCGTGCGCCTGGCCGAGCCCGTGACCGACCCACCACAGGTCCTCGTCGGCCCGCGCTACGACAGTCGCCTGCAGGACTACCTGTCCATCGACGCACGCATCAGCCGCCGCTTTCAGCTCCGGCGCGGCGAGCTCGATGCGTATTTCGAGGTCACCAACCTGACCAACCGCAGCAACCTCTGCTGCGTCGAGTACCAGGTCGTCGACGGCGCGCCACCGGCGCTCGTGCGCGACGACGACAACTGGCTGCCGCTGCTGCCGTCGGTCGGGGTCCTCTGGCGTTACTAGGCTGTCAGGTTTTCTTCATCGAACGGCAACAACGTTCCTCTAGCGTCACGCCCTGCGCTGCGCTCGCCACGTCGAGTCGGCGCGTTTCATCCGGGCATTCGCACGCACGAGGACGACAGCCATGGCCAACGTCGACGACGATTTCGTCAGCAACTCATCGGACAACGAGAGCTTCGCGGACGTGGTATCGGCACGGGTGTCCCGCCGCAGCGTCGTCGGCGGTGGGCTCGCCGCCGCGGCGGTCGCCTCCACGGGCGGAATCGGATCGCTGCTCAGCGCCGTACCCGCGCAGGCGCGATCCCATGGCCGGCCGCTGCTCGGATTCGAGGGCATTCCGGTTTCATCGGCCGATACGGTGGTCGTGCCACCTGGCTACACCGCGAAGGTGCTGATCGCCTGGGGCGACCCGGTGTCGGACGGCCCCACGTTCAAACCGGACGCGAGCAACACGGCCTTCGAACAGGAATGGCAATGGGGCATGCACAACGACGGCGTCGTCTACTTCCCGATCCGGGGTTCACAGAACGGCCTGCTCGTGCAGAACCACGAATACACAGACGACGGGCTCCTGTTTCCCGACGGCACAGCCGACTGGAATGAAGCGAAGACGAGGAAGTCACAGGCGGCCCACGGCGTCGGCATCATCGAGATCAGCCGCCGCCCCCGACACGGAAACGATCGGGATCGCGACGAGCTTGGCGAGTGGAAGGTCGTGCGCCCGTCGCCCTATGCGCGGCGCATTACGGCCTACACGCCGATGCGGATCGCCGGCCCGGCGGCGGGGGATTCGAAGCTCATGACCAGCGCGGATCCCACCGGCCGGCAGGTCCTCGGAACCACGAACAACTGCGCGATGGGATTCACGCCCTGGGGCACGTATCTCGCGTGCGAGGAGAATTTCAACGGCTACTTCCGCAAGTTCGGCACGCCAACTCCGCTCGAGGCGCGCTATGGGATCAATGCCTCAGGCGCCGGTTATCTCTGGCACACGACCGATCTCCGTTTCGCTTCCGACCAGGAGCCCAACGAAGTAAACCGTTTCGGCTGGGTGGTCGAGATAGACCCGTTCGACCCGAACTCGACCCCGGTCAAGCGCACGGCGCTCGGCCGGTTGAAGCACGAGGGTGCCTGGGTGCAGGAAGCGCGCGACAGGCGCATCGTCGTGTACATGGGCGACGACCAGATCAACGAGTACATCTATCGATACGTGTCCCGGCTGCCGTGGCGCCTGGCTCGAAGGCTGGGGATCAACCCGCTCAACGACGGGGTCCTGTACGTCGCGCGGTTCAACGCCGACGGCAGCGGCGACTGGCTGCCGCTCACGCCGTCAAACCCGGCGCTGACCGGCTGGTCGCTGGCCGACATCCTGATCAACACGCGCGGCGCCGCCGACCTGGTGGGCGCAACCAAGATGGATCGGCCGGAGTGGATAGATACATTCCCGGATTCCCTGACCGCCATCGGGACGCTCACGAACCACACGAGCCGCGCAGCTGCCGATGCTGCGAATCCGCGCGCGCCCAACCCGTACGGACACATCATCCAGTGGAGCTACGCCCGTGATTTCACGGAACCGACCTTCGGCTGGAACATATTCGCGCAGGCCGGCGACCCGTCGGTTCCCGCGCACGGCTCGACCATCATCGGCGACAAGTTCGGTTCGCCGGACGGGCTCTACGTCGCGCCCAGCAGCCGGCTCTGGATCCAGACCGACGTTTCGGCGAGCACGATCAATGCGGGCGCGTATACCGGCTTCGGCAACAACCAGATGCTGTGCGCGGACCCCCGCACGCGCGAGATTCGCCGCTTCCTCGTCGGGCCGAACGCCTGCGAGATCACTGGCGTGTTCGTCACACCCGACGAGCGGACGATGTTCGTCGGTATCCAGCACCCGGGCGAGCCGCCATCCGGCAACAACGACCCCGCGAACCCGAAGCGATACAGCTCGTGGCCGGAAGGCCCGAACGGAGGCCGGCCGCGCTCGGCGACGATTGTGATCACCAAGGACGACGGGGGCCCGATCGGCAGCTGACAAGGGCCTGGTTCCACGGGCCGAATCGGCCCGTCGTGCGCTCGACGGCCGGCGATCGCACTTGACCGCCGCGACCTGCGGCGCGCCGGGAGGCTACACTCCCGGCCCGGGGTCGACCAAGGCGAAGCGATGCGCGTACTGCTCCTCCTCCTGCTGGTGGCCATGCCAGTGGCCATCGTTGCGGGCTGCGCCGCCGCGCCGGCCGCGCGGATCGACGCGACGCCCGTGGTCGCCGCGGAGCGGGCCTTCGCGGCCGATGGCGCCCGGCGCGGCTGGGCCGCGGCGTTTCGCTCGTACGCCGCGGCGGAAGCCATCATGCTGAGCCCGGACCCCGTGAATGCCCACGAAAGCCTGGCGAAGATCCAGGGCGACGGCGAGACGACGCTCGACTGGCGACCGGCCTACGCCGGAATCGCGCGCTCCGGGGACTTCGGCTTCACGACCGGACCGTTCCAGATCCGCGGACGCGAAGGCGTCATCGGCCATTACTTCACGGTGTGGCGCAAGCAGGCCGACGGCGGGTGGAAGTGGATCTTCGACGCCGGCACCGACGTGGTCGACACGGACCCCGTCGCGGCGGACATCGAGGTTCCGGAACTGCCGGTGGCGTCCGCCGGCTCGACATCCGCGCAGGCCGCGCTCGACGAGGTCGCCGCATTGGAACTGACCCACGCCCGCGCGGGCGCGCTGGTCGAACTCCTGGCATCCGACGCGCGGGTGAATCGGCCGTTCGCTGCCCGCGGTATCGGACGCACCGCGAGTGCTGCCCTGCTGGCCGCAGACGGCACGACCATGTTTCGGTCACTGCGCCGCGAGGCCTCAGCGGCCGGCGACATGGTGTTCTCGATGGGCGAGGCGCGTGACCAGCACGAGGGCGCCGACCGCCTGCGCTACTACGCCCGCATCTGGCAGCTGCGTCCCGAGGGCTGGAGGATCGTGTTCGACGAGATCGTGCCGCGGCGCACGTGAGTCGGGACCGAGTCGGGAACCGCCGAGCAGGCCATCAGCCGAGGCGCAGGATCTCCTTCTGGTCTATCGACCGCTCGCGGTGCATCAGTATCCACTCCGCGTGCTCCTCGAGCGCCGCGTCGCCCAGGATCTTGATCACGCGCCGCTTCTCGTCCTCCGTCACGGCGGCATCGATGCGCCGCCTGGCGTTGTGGAAGATCCGGTGCATGAACTCGTATTGCTTGGTCAGCTCCGACTCGGCGGTGCTCTTGGCATAAGCCAGCCGCACGCCGACCAGCAGCAGCACGCAACCCACGAGGTACAGCAGCGGCTTGCGCACGTCTTCGGGAATTCCTGCGCCGATGAACAGCAGCACCACCAGCGCGACCGCCGTTACCCAGAGCCCGATTTTTCCAACCCGCTCCGTTACGCGCTGGTGCCGCAGCCGCTGCGAGGATCTGAGCGCGAAATACCCGAGCTGCCCCGAACCGTCGTCGCCGATCCATTCGCGCACGGCGAAGTCCAGGCCCGCGGCCGTGCGGCTCGGGGCGACGTCACATTCGGTACCCGCCACACGCATGACGTTGCGGATCCAGCCGAGGTCCGGGTCCTGCATCTGCAGGAAGTTGTCGTGTGCGAACTTCGAGACATTTCCGCTGGTGACGCCCGCGGCGGCCCAGTAGAACTGCACGCGCAGTCCCTCGGCAAGCGTTCGGTAGTCGAGGTACTTGCGGTGCCAGGCGCCCCGCTTCGCCAGGAAACTGATCGCCGAGGCGACGGCCATCGCCGCCAGGACCAGGAAGATGAAGATCCGATCGGACCTGAAGTCCGTGTACGACAGGTATGCCAGGCCCGTCAGGAACACGCCGACGTGGGTGGCGCGCAGGGTGTGCTGGACGCGTTTCTGGAAGTGGATCGCGAGCCAGTCCGCTGCGCAGAAGAGGTGATCGATGTCCTGCAGTCCCGGCGGCATCGTCGCGGCCTGTTCACGGTTGAGCAGGGGGTATTTTTCGCGTTCGATGCTCGAGGCGTGCAGCCGGACGTCCCGGCTGAACTCGTTCGTCCGGTCGAAGACCACCCGGTGTCGCGCCGGCATGGCGGCGACGCGCGGTTGGCGATCGTCGGAGGTGTACCAGCTCACCTCGAGCGGTGCGAGGCCGGCGGCAGGCGCCCCGTCGGGTCGGTCGCGCGAGCAGACGATGTGGTAGACGAGGTCGCTCTCGTCGTCGGCCAGGATCAGTCGACCCGCCGCCCCGTGTGGCGTATAGCCCGCCATGATGTCGTCGTGGTGGAAGCGGACGACCTGGCTGGTGCCGCCGAGCTGGTCGGAGTCCTTTCCATCCCAGAGCGCAAGCAGCACGTGGCAGTGCGCGCACATGAACACGCCGACCTGGGCGTACTGGCGTGAACGATTCGGACCGGGGTCCGCGATGGAGTCGACCGTGTTGCCGGGCGTGATCGGCAGCTCGAACACGTCGATGGCCGCGGCGCACAGCCGCTCGAACCGCGCGCGCGACTCGGCCGTCGCGAAGTCGCGCAGGTACAGGCTCTTGGGCATGGGCAGCGGCACGGTGAGCGGGATGCCGATCTCGAGCGCCACCTCGGCGACGAGCTGATCGGCACCCTCGGCAAGAGATGACATCACGCCGACCGCGCGGTCCGCATAACGCTCCTGCAGCTCGCGCAGGAACTCGCGCACCCGCTCGCGGATGAGCGGCAGTTCTGCGGGCGCGAGGTCACGATGCCCCGTGACGGCGACCACGAGCGGCACGGCGCCTGCGTCCGGCGTCGTCACTGTTTCGCGCGGTCACCCGGCGTCATGTGCGACACCTTACCCGAAACGCAGCGGGCCGGGAGCGTCGGCCGGGTAGTCTGGTCGTAGGCGAAGCCCCGATCGGGAAGGTATTTTCCGGACCGTCGAAAACACGGATGTTTTCGACGGAGCCCCCAGGGATGGGTTCACGGCGTTCCGGAAAGTACCTTCCCGATCGAGGCTTCGCCGATGCGCAGTGGCGTTCACACGAGCGCGAGCCGGATCCGTCGGTTGTGCCGTCCCTTGTTCTCGACCTTGGTGATTCGCACCGGTCCCGACTGGGCCGTGTTCGACAGGTGCGTGCCGCCGCAGGCCTGGCGGTCGAGCCCCTCGATCTCGATGATGCGTATGCGCCCGTCGGGCGTGGGCGGTGGCGCAACGGCTGCGCTGCGGATGAGGCCCGGCGTCGCGGTTGCCTCGGCGGTCGTCACGTAGCTGGCTCGCACGGGCAGGCCGGACTTTATGATCCCGTTCAGTTCCGGCTCCAGTCGCCGGAGCACGTCGTTGTCGACCTCGGGCAGGTCGAAGTCCATCCGGCCGGTGCCGTCCGCGGCGATCTGCGCGCCGGTCACGAGCGCCCCGTCGAAGTAGCGGAATACCAGCGCGTTCAGGATGTGCGTGTCGGTGTGCAGCTGCGCCACGCGCGAGCGATGCACGGCATCGATGGCGACGTGTACCTTGCCGGTCACCAGGATCGGCGAGGCGAGCACGTGCCAGTACCGGCCGCCCTCCACCGAGACGTCGACGATTTCGATCGAGTCCGATCCGAAGCGCAGGAGGGCCCGGTCCGAAACCTGTCCGCCGCCCCCGGGGTGCAGCAGCGACCGTTCGAGGACGATCGCGCCGGGCCGGGTGTCGATCACTTCCGTCTCGAACTCGAGCACGTCGGGCTGTTCGTGATACCCGTAGACTGTCACGCAGATCCCCGAAAACGGGAAGGACGCAGTGAGTCTACGTCAAGTCTCGGAAACAGGGCTGCCGAGCCGCGACGGCGCTGGCCGGAATTGCCGAAGTTGAACACAGCGTCCGTACGGTGTAGGAAGCTTCTTGCAGCCTGCGGCCGGCTCACGAGCTTCTTGAATGGGCCGCACACGCCGACCGGTGTCAGGAGTGTTCCGCATTGAAGCTGACCGGCGGCAACCTCCTCGATGAATTCCGGCGCCTCAGGGCACAGCTGCTGCCGCGCAGCCTGTCGTTTGAGGCGTCGCTGGCGGAACCACCCCTGCGGTCGGAGCTCTTCAGCGCCGACCAGATGGAGCAGCACGGCCGGCGCCTCGCGGAATCGCATGTCCTGGCTCGCGATCATGCTGCAGACCAGCTGCTGCCGCGCCTGGCCGCCAACGAAGAGATCCTTCAGAGCGTATTCGCCCAACTGACCGAAGCGGTCATGGCCGATCGTCGGGTGACACCCGCCAGCGAGTGGCTGCTCGACAACTTCTACCTGATCGAGGAACAGATTCGAACCGCGAAGCGGCACCTGCCGAAAAACTACAGCCGCGAGCTCCCGCGCCTCGCAGCCGGCCCATCAGCCGGCTTCCCTCGAGTCTATGACATCGCGCTCGAGACGATCGCCCACGGGGATGGCCGGGTCGACCTGGACGGCTTGAGCCGTTTCCTGGCCGCGTACGAGAGCGTCGCTACCCTGAAGCTCGGCGAGCTCTGGGCGATTCCGATCATGCTGCGACTGGCGCTGATCGAGAATCTGCGCCGGGTGGCGCTGCGCATCGCGGCGGGCCGGATCGACCGCGACCTGGCGGAGGGTTGGGCGCGCAGGATGATCTCGATCATCGAGCAGGATCCGAAGAGCCTGATCCTCGTGATCGCGGACATGGCCCGCTCGGATCCGCCGATGTCCGCGCCGTTCGTGTCCGAATTCGTCCGGAGTCTGCAGGGGCAGAGCCCGGCGCTCGCCCTCGCCTTGACCTGGGTCGAGCAACGACTGTCGGAGTCGGGGCTGACGACCGAGCAGCTGGTGCAGTCGGGCAACCAGAACCAGGCTGCCGACCAGGTCACGATCGGCAACTCGATCGGCAGCCTTCGCGTCCTTGCATCCGTCGACTGGCGCAGCTTCGTCGAGCTGATGAGCGTCGTCGACCAGACGTTGCGGGCGGGAGACCCGGTCGATGCGTACGGCGGGATGGATTTCGGAACCCGCAATCGCTACCGCCAGGTGGTCGAGACAATCGCGAAGAGAAGTTCCCTGACGGAACGACAGGTTGCCGAAAGTGCGATTCAGCTCGCCCGGGCGGCCGCAGGTCGCCTGAGCATGCGCGACGACGGGAGTGCACGGCGCGCGCACGTCGGTTTCTACCTGATCGATCGCGGACGGCGCGAGCTGGAGTCGATAACGCAGTTCCGTCGCTCCCTCCCTGCACGCTTGCGCGATGCGCTGGGCCGTGCCCCGCTGCCCTTGTACCTGGGCACGATCGCTCTGATCACGACCGTGCTCGCCGGGTTCCTGTGGTCGCTCGCCCGTACGGACGGACTCATGGGATGGCGCCTCGCGTTACTCGCCGTTCTCACCGTGCTTGCCACCAGCCAGCTGGCGCTTGCGCTGGTGAACTGGCTCGTCACTCTGCTGGTGACGCCGCGCCCGCTGCCGCGCATGAATTTCGCGAACGGGATTCCCCGGCCGTCGAGCGCGCTGGTGGTCGTCCCGGCGATGCTCACCAGCGCCGAAGACATCGACGAACTGATCGAGGCGCTGGAAGTACGGTTTCTCGCCAACCGCGACGAGAACCTGCGCTTCGGGCTGTTGACGGATTTTCAGGATGCGAGCGAGGAGGTGCTGCCGGAGGACGAGTCGTTGCTGGGGCGCGCACGCACACGCATCGAGGCGCTGAATGCACAGTACGGCAGCGACGCGTTCTTTCTCTTTCATCGCCCGCGCCGATGGAACCCCGGCGAGCGGGTCTGGATGGGCTACGAACGCAAGCGCGGCAAGCTCGCAGATCTCAACTGGCTGCTGCGCGAGGGTGCGCACGCGTCGTCAACCGAGCGGTTCGCACTCGTCGTCGGCAACACGAACGCTCTCGGGGGCATCCGGTACGTGATAACGCTCGACGCCGACACGCAGCTGCCGCGAGACGCCGCGCGGCAGTTCGTCGGCACGATGGCCCACCCGCTGAACCGGCCGCAATACGACCGCGATCGCGAGCGGGTATGCAAGGGCTACGGAATCCTGCAGCCGCGTGTCAGTCCGAGCCTGCCCGGAACGAACCGCTCCTGGTACGCCCGCTTGTACAGCGGCGATTCCGGCATCGACCCGTATACGCGCACGGTCTCCGACGTCTACCAGGATCTGTTCGACGAAGGCTCGTTCATCGGCAAGGGCATCTACGACATCGACGCCTTCGAGCAATCGATGAACGGAAAGTTTCCGGAAAACCGGATCCTCAGCCACGATCTCCTGGAGGGAAGTTACGCCCGCGCAGGGCTGCTGAGCGACGTCGAGCTCTTCGAGGATTACCCCGCCACGTATGCAGCAGACGCCGCCCGGCGGCACCGGTGGATCCGCGGCGACTGGCAGATCGCAAGCTGGCTGCTGCCCCGGGTGCCGGGCGCCACGCGGCGCCGACGCAATACGCTCTCGGCCCCGTCGCTGTGGAAGATCGCCGACAACCTTCGACGCAGCCTGGCACCGGTGGCGCTCTTGCTGCTGCTGATGGCCGGCTGGACCGTGATGTCGTCACCGCTGGCATGGACCGTCGCAGTGATCGGCATCGTCCTGCTGCCCGCCTTGCTGAATGCGGCGTTGCAGTTGTTCCGCAAGCCGACCGAAAGTGCTTTGCGACCACATCTCGCCGCAGCAGCGCGTTCCTCCATGATGCAATTGGCGCAAGCCGGGCTTGCGCTCGCCTGCCTGCCGCATGAAGCGGTCATCAACACCGATGCGGTGCTGCGCACGACGTGGCGCATGCTGGTCTCGCACCGGCGCCGCCTCGAATGGAATCCGCACGGCGAACAGGTCCGCGATGGCCCACCGGGAGCGCTGTCGTCGCTGCGCTCGATGTGGATGGCGCCGGCCATCGCGCTCGCGACCACCGCCTACCTGGCGATGGCGAGACCAATGGCGCTGGCCGCGGCGGCGCCGGTCCTGCTCCTGTGGTTCTCCGCGCCTGCCATCACCTGGTGGCTGAGTCGGCCGCTCGTCCAACGCGAGCCCCGCTTGCACGCCGCCCAGCAGGCCTTTCTCCGCGGCCTGGCGCGGCGGACATGGGCGTTCTTCGAGACGGTGGTCGGGCCGGAGGACAACTGGCTGCCGCCGGACAATCTCCAGGAACAGCCCGGCCCGACCGTCGCGCATCGTACGTCGCCGACCAACATGGGCCTGGCGCTGCTCTCCAATCTGACCGCCTATGACTTCGGGTATCTGCCGGCTGGAGGACTGCTCGAGCGCACCACCAACGCGCTGCGGACGATGGAGTCCCTCGAACGGCACCGCGGCCACTTCTACAACTGGTACGACACACGGAGCCTGCAGCCGCTGCTGCCGATGTACGTCTCGACGGTGGACAGCGGAAACCTCACCGCGCATCTGCTGACCCTGCGCACGGGACTTCTGGCATTGGCCGACGATCCGATCCTGTCGCGGCGAGTGTTCGACGGCCTGGCCGACACGCTCGGCGTCCTGCGGGAAATGCAGGGCGGTGACGTCACGGCGCCGCTCGAGGAACTGCAACGCGAGCTCCGCTCAGCCGTCGCCGTGGGGGTGACGACGCTCGACGACGCGAGGCGACGCCTCGACCGGCTGGCCGCAATGGCTGGCGAGCTTGCGTCGACCAACGCCGGCGTCGCAACGGTCAGGACCGCGGCGAACCCCGGCATGACGCAGGATTGGGCACAGGCACTGCGGAGCCAATGCCGCGCCGCGCGCGATGAGCTCGCATTTCTCACTCCCTGGACGGCGTTGGCAGCCGCGCCGCCGGGGCTCGAGGGCCTGCTGCCGCCGGCTCACGTTCCGACGCTGCGGGAACTGGCCAGGCTCGAGGCCGGGCCGTTGCCGGCCATCGAACGAGCGCTTGCCGCAGGCCCCGACGCGTCCGCGTGCAGCTGGCTGCTCGCGCTCCAGGAGGCCGTAACCGCCGGCAGCGCCCTTGCGCGGCAAAGTATCGCGACCATCGAGCAGCTCGCCCAGCAGGCCGGCGACTTCGCGACCGTGGATTTCGACTTCCTGTACGACGCGAGTCGCCGCTTGCTGGCGATTGGCTACAACGTCACCGAACGGCGGCGCGATGCGAGCTTCTACGACCTGCTCGCGTCTGAAGCGAGGCTGTGCAGCTTTCTCGCGATCGCGCAGGGAGCATTGCCACAGGAGAACTGGTTCGCACTCGGACGACTGCTGACGCTCGCGGGCGGGGACCCGGTGCTGGTCTCGTGGAGCGGCTCGATGTTCGAGTACCTGATGCCGCAGCTGGTCATGCCGACCTACCCGAATACGCTGATCGAGCAGACCAACCGGGCGGCGGTGCGGCGGCAGATCGACTACGGCAGCCAGCGCGGCGTTCCCTGGGGAATGTCCGAATCCGGCTACAACCTGATCGACGCGCATCGCAACTACCAGTACCGCGCATTCGGCGTGCCGGGGCTGGGGCTGCAGCGCGGTCTGGCGGCCGACCTGGTAGTCGCTCCCTACGCGTCGGCGCTCGCATTGATGGTCGAGCCCGAGGCCGCGTGCGTCAACCTGCAGCGGCTGGCCGCGGAGGGTCTGCTCGGGCCGCTCGGCATGCGCGAGGCCGTCGACTACACGCCGTCACGCATACCGCGTGGTCAGTCGAAAGCGATCGTTCGCTCGTACATGGCGCATCACCAGGGCATGACGCTGGTGTCGATTGCGAACCTGCTGCTGGATCGCGCCTTCCAGAAACGGTTTGCGTCCGACCCGCTCTTCCAGGCGGCCCTGACGCTGCTGCACGAGAGAATTCCAAGGTCGGCGGTGTTCCATGCGCATCCCGCCGCACTGCCGGTGCTGCCCGCAACCGGCGAACCGGCGGCGCCAGTACGGGTGATCACCAGCCCGGACACGGTCGTGCCCGAAGTGCAACTGCTGTCGAACGGCCGGTACCACGTGATGGTCACGGGTGCCGGCGGCGGATACAGCCGCTGGAACGACCTCGCGGTCACCCGCTGGCAGGAAGACCCGACCCGCGACCATTGGGGAAGCTTCTGCTACGTCCGCGACACTGCCAGCGGCGCGTTCTGGTCGAGTGCCTCGCAGCCCGCCCAGAGGCGGCCCGATCGCTACGAGGCGATATTCACCGAGGGCCGCGCGGAGTTTCATCGCCAGGATCGCCTCGATGGTTCGCTCATCGAGACGAGGACGGAGATCGTCGTCTCGCCCGAGGATGACATCGAGCTGCGTCGTGTCCGGATCATCAACCGGTCGCGCACGCGCAGGTCGCTCGACGTCACGAGCTATACGGAAGTCGTCCTGGCGCCGCCGCCGGCGGACGCGCTGCATCCGGCGTTCAACAAGCTGTTCGTGCAGACCGAGATCGTTCGGCACAGGCAGGCCGTGCTCGGCACGCGCAGGCCCCGCGCCCGCGACGAACGACCGGGGTGGCTCTTTCACATGATGATGGTGTCGGAAGCGGCATCCGAAGCGCTCTCCTTCGAGACCGATCGCGCACTGTTCATCGGCCGCGGCAACACCCTCGCGAGCCCCCGCGCCCTCACGGAGCCCGGAGCGCTCTCCGGCAGCGAGGGCTCGGTGCTGGACCCGGTGTTCGCCATCCGCCGGCACGTCATTCTCGATCCTGACCAGACGGCCACGATCGACCTGGTGACCGGGGCGGCCGCAACGCGTGAGGCTGCGGATGTCATGATCGAGAGGTACCAGGATCGAAACCTGGCGGATCGGGTCTTCGACCTTGCCTGGACGCACAACCAGGTGGTCCTGCGGCAGTTCGGAATCTCCGAGGCAGAGGCACAGGAGTACGAGCGCCTCGCCGGCTCGATGATCTTCGCGAATGCGTCCACGCGCGCGGACGCCGGCGTCATTCTCCGGAACCGGCGCGGACAATCGGGCTTGTGGGGGTACGCGATCTCCGGCGACCTGCCGATCGTGCTGCTGCAGATCGCGGACCCGGCCAACATCGGTCTCGTCCGGCAGCTGCTGCAGGCCCGCGCATACTGGCGGCTCAAGGGCCTCATCGTCGACCTGGTGATCTGGACCGAGGACCACGCCGGGTACCGGCAGCTGCTCCACGACGAGATCATGGGCCTGATCGGCACGGGCGTGGACACGAACGTGATCGACCGGCCCGGCGGCATCTTCGTGCGGCCCGCGGAGCACATCTCGCCGGAGGATCGGCTCCTGCTGCAATCGGTTGCGCGACTCATCGTCGTCGATAGTCGCGGGAGTCTCACGGAGCAGATCAAGCGTCGCCGCGCACCGGAGGCGAGCATCCCGCTCCTGCCGGCGGGCACGGCTCGTGCAAGCGAATCGCCCGCGACTGCGAGCGCGCCGCGCACCGACCTGATACTCGCGAACGACATCGGCGGCTTCACCCGCGACGGGCGCGAATACGTGATCACGCTCGCACCCGGGCGGACGACGCCGGCACCCTGGATCAATGTATTAGCGAATCCGCAGTTCGGCGCCATCGTCTCGGAGAGCGGAGTTGGCTATACGTGGAGCGAAAACGCCCACGAGTTCCGCCTGACTCCCTGGCACAACGATCCCGTGACCGATGCAAGCGGAGAAGCCTTCTACCTGCGTGACGAGGAGACGGGGCGGTTCTGGTCACCGGCGCCGCTGCCGGTCCCCGGCGACCGCCCGTACGTCAGCCGCCATGGCTTCGGCTACAGCATCTTCGAGCACGACACTGCCGGAATCCGTTCGGAGCTGACGATCTACGTCGCCCCGGACGCTCCGGTCAAGTTCTCGGTGCTCAAGGTTCGCAACGACTCCACGCGGACACGGCGCCTGTCCGCGACCGGCTACGTCGAGTGGGTCCTTGGCGACCTGAGCGCAAAATGCGCCATGCACGTGACGACGGAGCTCGATGCGAAGACCGGCGCGCTTTTCGCACGCAATCCGTTCAACACGGAGTTTCCGGACCGAGTCGCCTTTTTCGACGCCGACGAAGTGAACCGGACGGTGACCGGCGACCGCCTGGAGTTCCTCGGCCGCAACGGGATGCTGCAGAAGCCGGCGGCGATGGCGCGTACCCGCCTCTCCGGCAAGCTGGGGGCGGCCCTCGATCCCTGCGCCGCGATCCAGGTTCCATTCGACCTCGCGCCCGGGCAGGAGCGCCAGATCGTCTTCCGCATGGGTGTCGGCCGCGGCATCGACGATGCCCGGGCGCAGGTCAACGGGTCCCGCGGCACGGCGGCGGCGAGAAGCGTGCTCGAGGCGATCTGGGAGTACTGGAATCGCACGCTGGGCGCGGTCCGGGTCGAAACGCCCGACGAATCCATCAATGTGCTGACGAATGGCTGGCTCGTCTATCAGACGCTGGGCTGCCGACTGTGGGCGCGCAGCGGCTACTACCAGTCCGGGGGCGCATACGGCTTTCGCGACCAGCTGCAGGACGCGATGGCGCTCATGCATGCCGAGCCGCGCCTGGTGCGTGACCATTTGCTCCTGTGTGCCAGCCGGCAGTTCACGGAGGGCGATGTCCAGCACTGGTGGCACCCGCCTGCCGGGCGCGGCGTGCGCACGCGCTGCTCCGACGACTACCTCTGGTTGCCGCTCGCCACCTGTCGCTACGTCTTCGCGACCGGCGACACTGGAATCCTCGACGAATCGGCGCGGTTTCTCGAAGGGCGGCCGGTCCTTCCCGAAACCGAGTCCTACTATGATCTGCCCGGGCGCTCGGCCGAATCCGCCTCGCTGTACGAGCACTGCGTGCGCGCGGTTCGGCATGGCTTCAGGTTCGGCCCGCACGGCCTCCCGCTGATCGGGTCCGGCGACTGGAACGACGGCATGAACATGGTGGGCATCCACGGCAAGGGCGAGAGCGTCTGGTTGGGGTTCTTTCTCTACGATGTGCTGCGGCAATTCTCCAGGCTCGCACGCCTGCACGACGATCCGGCCTTCGCGGAGGAATGCGATGCCGTCGGCAGGCGGCTGCGCGCGAGCATCGAGGAGCACGGCTGGGATGGAAGATGGTACCGCCGTGCGTACTTCGACGACGGTACCCCGCTCGGCTCCACCTCGAGCCCGGAATGCCGCATCGACTCCATCTCGCAAAGCTGGTCGGTGCTGTCGGGCGCGGGCGATCCCGAACGGTCGCGGCTCGCCATGGACGCCGTGGACGAGCACCTCGTCCGGCGGAACGACGCGCTGGTCCAGCTCCTCGACCCACCCTTCGACCAGTCGAGTCTCGATCCCGGATATATCCGCGGTTATGTGCCCGGCGTCCGGGAAAATGGCGGCCAGTACACCCATGCGGCCATCTGGGCGTCCATGGCATTCGCCGCATTGGGCGACAACCGGCGCGCGTGGGATCTGCTCACGATCATCAACCCCGTGAACCACGCGCTGTCGAAGGAAGGCGCGGCGACGTACAAGGTCGAGCCTTACGTCGTCGCTGCCGACGTCTACGCGTCCTCGGCGCACGTCGGGCGCGGCGGCTGGACCTGGTACACGGGCTCTGCCGGCTGGATGTATCGCCTCATCGTCGAATCACTGCTCGGCCTGCACCTGGAGGCCGAGAAGCTGCGATTCAAGCCGTGTCTGCCCGCGCACTGGTCATCCTTCAAGATCCACTACCGCTTTCGCGAAACGCAGTATCACATCACCGTCGTACAGGGCCCGGCGACGGCCGAAGGAACGGCGGACGAAATTTCGGTCACGGTGGACGGCACGGTCAGTCGCGACGGCGCGGTGCCGCTCGTCGACGACCACGAGGAACACACCGTCGAGGTGAGAATTGGCAGCACTCGCGCCCCGGCACCTGCGTCCGCGGCCTTCGAAGGAGCGCTGCCGCCGGCTTAGGCGCTGGGCGGCGGCGTCCCGGTCTGCGGAGCGTCGTCCTTCCGCTGCTGGCGACGTTGCAGCTTTTCGTCGCGCTTCTTCTTGGCTGCCTGCTCGCGTTGCTTCTTCTGGTGTGAATAGTTGACCTTGGCCATGAAGTCCCTGTTCAGGTGAGGGCGACGCACGCCCCGGTGGCTCCCATCATAGCTGCAGAGGCGCACCCGGTGTGTTCCTTCGAATTGGGGCACCGATAGTGTGGCGAGCGGCCGGACGGCGCGGCAGACTTCAGCCGCACTCATCGACATGGAGGACGGCTCGATGACGCAGAGTCCGGCGACGTCCGACCGCCCGTCACGAACCGGGACGCCAAGGTTCACCGGCAAATTCGACAGGCGTGTTGCAGCACCGAGGCGGTTGCATGGCACGGCGCCGGCCCGGCCCGCCGTCGCGTTGCTCGTCCTGTCCTCGCTCGCCGCGTCCGCCTCCGGGGCGCCACCGGCCCTGCCTTCGATCGAGGACGACCCCGTGCTCGCGGCCTCGGTTACCCTCGCCCGCGAGCGGTTTCTTGCGCGTCAGCCGTTCAAGCGCTTCGACGTCACGGTGCTGCTGCGCGCCGACGACGGCCGCTGGAGGCGCGGCAGCGTGGGCGGTGCCGCGCTCGCATACCCCGCAAGTGCGGTCAAGCTGGCGTACCTGGTCGCGGCCGTGCACTGGTGCGACGAGCGCGGTCATGCGCCCGGTTGCCTCGATGCCGACGTGCGGCCGATGATCGTCGACTCGGACAACGTCGCGACCGGCCGGGTCGTCGATGCGATCTCGGGCGCGCCGAACGTGGAGTCGGATTCGAGTGAGGGCTTCGACGCCTGGCTCGAAAAGCGCCGGTACACGGAACGACTGCTCGCATCGGTCGGGCTGCTCGGCGGCCAGCGCCTGCTCAACAAGACCTGGCCGACGAACTCGGGTGAGGAGCCACTGGGGTTCGAGAAGCTGTCGATCGCGCGCATCGGCCGCAACGCAATGGCCCCGGACGAGTCCGCGCGCCTCATGCTCGCGATCGAGGAAGGCGTCATCGAGCCCCAGGCGACGAGTTACATGAAAGGCCTGCTGCAGCGCGAGCGTTTCGGCGGTCACGGCAGCTTCGGTCGGGGGTTGCCGCCCGGCACCGACTATCGCGCCAAGATCGGCAACGCCTACGACACGCTGCAGGAAATCGCCGCCATCACGCTCCCGGACCGCCGCCGGTTCGTGATCGCCGCATTCAGCGACGGCCTGAACCAGGAAGACCCGGAGCCGCACGACGTCGGCACGCTCGGGGACTACGTCGAAGAGCTGCTCCAGGTGCTGCCAACGCCCGGCAGCGCCTCGAGCGGGGCATGGCGCAGAATCGTAAGTGCGCAGACGGCGCCTCCGGGCTGGCGCGAGATCGTCCGCGAGGGCGCACGCTCGGAGTCGGGCAAGGTGCTCACGAGCGACGTCGCGGGTGCCTCATACACCTGGCGGGTCGCCGTGCCGAACCCAGGCCGATATGAGCTCGCCGCATGGTATCCGGCGTCCGCTGCGCAGACGGCGAACGCCGCCTACACGCTGTCGGGCGGCGACGGCACACCCGTCGTCGAGCTCGACCAGCGGCACTGGCACGCACGCTGGTTGCCGCTCGGCACGGTCGATGTCGCGGGCAGCGACGTCATCGTCACTGTCCGCAATGCAGGCACCGGCACGCTGGTGGCCGACGCGCTGCGTGTCGTTGCGGTGCCGATGGCCCAGTGATTCAGATTCACGACACTGACAGCCCTCTCGCCGACCAATGCTTCGCCTGGACAAGCTTCGCGAACTGACGCTGCGCACCGCACCGGGGCCGGGGCGTCCGCCCCACTTGAGCGCAGCGAGCGGGCTGGTGCGCGATCGGCGACCGTCTTTACGTCGTCGCGGACGATGAGCATCAACTCGGCGTGTTCTCCGTCGAGGGCAGCGAACCCGGCTCGCTGCTGACCCTGTTTCCCGGTCGCCTTCCGGAGACGAGTCGAGAGCGCAAGGCAGCGAAGCCAGACCTCGAGGCGCTGACGCGTCTGCCCGCGTTGCCGGGATTTCCCCACGGGGCGTTGCTCGCGTTCGGTTCGGGGTCCAGACCGAACCGCGAGGCGGGCGCATTGATCGAGCTCGATGCGTGCGGGGTCGCGCACGAGCCTGCTGTCCAGGTCAATCTTGGCAGACTCTATGCCGCGCTCAGGACCCGGCTCCCTGCCCTCAACGTCGAGGGAGCGTTCACGACGGCCGAGCATTTCTGCCTCCTGAATCGCGGCAACAAACGTGATTCCACCAACGCCTGCATCCGGCTGGAACTGCATGCAGCGCTCGATGCCCTGGCCGCCGGGAGCCCGCTCGATGCAGCCGGGCCGTGCGACCTGACGCCCTTCGACCTGGGTGCCGTCCGCGGCATCCCGCTTGGTTTCACCGACGGTGCCGCCCTGCCCGACGGTCGATTCGCATTCACGGCCGTCGCCGAGGACACGGAAGACGCCTACGAAGACGGCCCCTGTGTTGGCGCCGCGGTCGGGATCGCGGACGCGGATGGACGAGTCCACACGCTCGAACACCTCGAGGATTGTCACAAGATCGAAGGGGTCGATGCGCGACTCGACCGCGGAACCGTCCGCCTGCTGCTCGTCACGGACGCGGACGACCCGGCGGTGCCGGCCGAAGTGCTGGCCGCAACCCTCCGATGAGCCCGGTCACTGCGCCATCGCCGCACCGCGCGCGGCGAGCAGTTCGCGCAGCACCGATCGGTGACAGCGTGCCTCGTCCTCGCAATAGCAGCCGACCGAAAAGTCGGCATGGTGCGACAGCGCCGCAAGCGTATCGAGCAAGGCGCGGTTCTCGGGCGTCTTCATTTCATTTCGATACTGGCGCACGAAGGCACGCCAGGCGCGATCGTCGCTCCCCGCCACGGCTGCGCGCGCACCCTTGAGCAACGGCTCGCTCGGCGCCAGGTTTGGAAGCCAGACATCGTAAAAGTTGCGCCGCGCGTATTCGGCCTTCGGCACCCCGCGCGGCGGCCGGCGAACCGTCCCGATCCGCAGACCCTCGCCCGCGAGGCGCGGGCTACCCAATCGGACGACCCTGACCGTCATGCGCAACCTCGCCGTCGATACCGGAAGCAATGGAACTCCGGCGCGGATACGGTAGTCTTATCGGACTTCGCGCTTCAAGGAAGCACCCATGAGCAAGCTCATCGCATTCTCCGCCGCCGCAATGCTGTTGCCGGCCATCGCGGGCGCCGGCGAGGTTTTCGGCACAATCAAGGGCGCCAGCGGGCCGGTCGGCGAGGGTGCCGAAGTCGCCGCGAAGTGCGGCGAGAACAGCTACGGCCCCGTCAAGACGGACAAGAAAGGCGCGTACCGACTGGTGATCAAGGAGACCGGCAAGTGCGAGCTGACCGTGACTCATGACGGCAAGTCGGCAACGCTCAACGTCGTGTCCTTCGACGACGCCGCACAATCCGACGTCGTGCTGGCCGTCGGCGCGGATGGCACGCTCACCGCCAAGCGCGGCTGACCGGGAACTCGGAGCGATGGCCGACGGACCGAAGCAAAAGGACGCCTGGGACAAGTTCGGCGTGCTGCTCCAGCCGGTCGGCGGCCTGCTGACCGCCATGGCGGTCGCCTTTCTCGGCGTCACCGGCTCGCGGGCGCTGGAGGAACGGCAGTCGCGCGACTCGAACGCACGGCTCTATTCGGAGCTGATGAGCCAGCGCGAGGTGGCTGAGTCGACGCTGCGCAAGGACGTCCTCGGCGCAATCCTGCAGGAATACCTGCAGGCGAGCCCGACGGATCTCGATGCCAAGGTGCTGCAGCTCGAGCTGCTGTCTAACAACTTCCACGACTCGCTCGACCTGCGACCGCTGTTCCACGACCTGCAGCGCAAGCTCCTCAAGAGCGAATACGCGGCACCCGAGGACCGGAAGGAGCTGCTCGAGCGCATCGAGAACCTCGCGCGCGAGGTCACCTCGAAGCAGCTTTTCACCTTGCACGGCCGGGGCGCGCGCTTCGGCGGGCCGGTGGACCTGGCTGAGCTCGATGCCACCGGGAACGGCAGCCTGCCGCTGACCCCCGAGCCGCAGACGTTGACGATCGGCGCGCAGAAGTGCGACATCGCCGTGCTGCTGCGCTCGGCCAACCGGGAAACCCGTAACCTCCGCGTGCGGCTCGAGGCGAGCGACTGCACCGGCACGGATAGCCCAGAACCTGAACACGACCTTCGACGTGGGCTTCTACGACTTCCCGATCATCGACAACACGCGCCTGCCGAACGGCTGGCGCTGCGCGGTGGCGCTCACCAACTGGGTCGACGATTTCGCGGAGCTGACGACGATCTGCTTCCCCGGTGAGTACGCGAGTCTCAAGGACCGGCCGTACTACGAGGAAGTGATCCAGAAGCTGCGGCAGCAGTCGATCGACGCCTCGAACTGACCTCGGCGCCGGTGGCCGGTCGCCCGGCGGTCAGCCGCAGGCGACGCGGGAAATCCGGCCGCTTTCGTCGAGCGTCAGGTTCAGGCGATCGGCCCGAAACTCCATCGTCACGACTTCACCGGGGCGCAGCGCCCGCACGACCTTGGCACCCGCGGCGACGCGCGCCTCCTCGCCGAGCTCCGTCGTATGGGTCTGCCCGACGAACCGCTGCGCCGGTTCCGCGTCGCAGGCCGCGGGTGCCTCGCCCGGCGGTAACGCGGCGGCATCGGGCGGGGCATCGGTCGGCGCCTCAGCCGGCGATTCCATGACCGGGGCCGGTGCAGGCTCACTCGCCGCCGGCGGGGTGGCCGCCGGTTCGGGCGCCTCGCCGGTCGCGTCACGCTTGGCACAACCGGCGAGCGCACCCATCGCGACCAGCATCACCAGGATCGTTCGATTCATCGTCGCTCTCCCTGGGCCGGCTGCCGGCCGGCGCGTGATGGCTTCATTCTCCACGTTCGCGCACGCGACGGCGAGCGCAGCGCGAAGGTGCGCATATACTCCCCCGCGAGGGAGCCAAGGCTCCTCGCGAGTGAGGCCGTCCCGGCGTCTCCTATGGGCTCCAGTTACGTTTCAGGCACCAGCGATGTGCCGCTGCGATATCTCACGGTCGGTGCCGCGCTCGAGGAAGCGGCCACGCGCTGGCCCGAGCGCGATGCGCTCGTCTGCCGGCACCAGGGTATCCGCTGGAACTACGCGCAGCTGAACGAGGCCGCGGACCGCCTCGCGGCCGGCTTCCTCCGGCTGGGCCTCGCGCCGGGCGACCGCGTCGGGATCTGGTCGCCCAATCGAGCGGAATGGGTGGTGACGCAGTTCGCCACGGCGAAGGCCGGGTTGATCCTCGTAAACGTGAATCCCGCCTACCGGATCGCCGAGCTCACCTTCGCGCTGAACAAGGTCGGCTGCAAGGCACTGGTGCTCGCCCCGCAATTCAAGAGCAGCGACTACTTAGGGCTGATCGCCGAGATTGCACCGGAACTGCCGCACTGTCCGCCGGGACGGTTGCAGGCAGCCCAGGTGCCGGCGCTGCGCGTCGTGATCCTGATCGGCGACGACGCGCCGGGCGGCATGTTCTCTTACCGCGATGTCGCGACCGCGGGACGGACGGAGGAGCGACGGCAGCTCGAGACGCTGCGGGACCGGCTGCAGGCGGACGATCCGATCAACATCCAGTTCACGAGCGGCACGACTGGCCTGCCCAAGGGAGCAACGCTGTCGCACCACAACATCGTGAACAACGGCTTCTTCGTCGCCAGGCGAATGCGATTCACCGAGACCGACCGGCTCTGCATCCCGGTGCCGCTCTATCACTGCTTCGGCATGGTCCTGGGAGTGCTCGGCTGCACCACGCACGGGGCGGCGATGATCTTCCCATCCGAGGGCTTCGACCCGGAAAGCGTGCTGCAAGCCGTGGCCACGGAGCGCTGCACGGCGCTCTATGGCGTCCCGACGATGTTCATCGCCGAGCTCGACCACCCGCGCTTCGAGGCTTACGACCTCAGCAGCCTGCGGACGGGCATCATGGCGGGCGCGCCCTGCCCGTCCGAGGTCATGAAGCGCGTGGTGACCCGTATGCACATGCGCGAGGTGACCATCGCCTACGGCATGACCGAGACCAGCCCGGTGAGCTTCCAGAGCGGCATCGACGATCCGCTCGAGCGGCGCGTGTCCACCGTCGGCCGGATACATCCGCACCTCGAGGTCAGGATCGTCGACGGTGAGGAGTGCGTCGTGCCGCTGGGGACCCCGGGGGAACTACAGACGCGCGGCTACAGCGTGATGCGTGGCTACTGGGACGACCCCGAGCGGACCCGCGATGCGATCGACGAACACGGCTGGATGCGCACCGGCGACCTCGGCGTGCTGGACGATGCGGGCTACTGCAACATCGTCGGGCGCGTGAAGGACCTGATCATCCGCGGTGGTGAAAACATCGCGCCGCGAGAGGTCGAGGAATTCCTGTACCGTCATCCGGCGATCCAGGACGTGGCGGTCTTCGGCATACCCGATCCGTCGATGGGCGAGGCGGTCTGCGCGTGGATTCGGCTGAAATCGGGCTCGCGCGCCGGCGAAGCGGAGATACGCACTTTCTGCGCCGGACAGATCGCGCATTTCAAGATCCCGAAGCACATCCGCTTCGTCGACGAGTTTCCGACGACCGTCACCGGCAAGATCCAGAAATTCGTGATGCGTGATCGAATGAAGGCCGAACTCGGCCTCGAGGAGACGCCGACCGCGTGAGCGGCCTGCCGCATGGCGACGGCTCGATCGGGAGGTTTTTCCGGACCCTCGAAAAACGGATGTTTTCGAGGGAGCCCCCAGGGATGGGTTTACGGCGTTCCGGAAAAGCCTGCCCGCAGCCGTCGCCACGCTACGGTTGTCGATAGACGACGCCCTCCTTCATGACGAAATCCACCTTGCTCGTGAGCGCGATGTCGGCGAGCGGATTGCCCGGCACGGCGACGACGTCGGCCCTGAACCCGGGCTCGAGCTGCCCGATGTCCGTTACGCCCAGCACCTGCGCCGCGTTGTAGGTCGCCGTCTGCAGGGCCGTTGCCGCCGGCATCCCGGTCCCGACCATGAACCCGAACTCGAGCGCGTTGTCGCCGTGCAGCGCGACTCCCTGGTCCGTGCCGAAGCCGATCTTGACGCCCGCGCGCCAGGCCTTGCCGAAAGTGTCCTCGATCTGCGCGCCAATCCGCGCCGCCTTGGGTCGCACGACCTCGGGGTAGAAGCCCGGCACCTTGGATTTCTCCGCGACGAACCTCCCGGCGCTGATGGTCGGCACGTACCAGGTGCCATGCTTCTTCATCAGCGCGAAAATCTCCTCGTCCATGTAGGTGCCGTGCTCGATCGAGGTGACGCCGCCTTCGATCGCGCGACGCATCCCTTCCTTGCCGTGCGCGTGCGCGGCGACCGTGTACCCATAGTCGCGCGCGGTGTCGACGATCGCGCGGATCTCCTCGACCGTGAACTGCGGAGCCTCGCCGCTCTTCGCGTAACTCAGCACCCCACCCGTCGCGGTGATCTTGATCAGGTCGGAGCCGTCCTTGTATCGCTGGCGGACGGCCTGGCGGGCGTCTTCGACGCCGTTGATCACGCCCTCGGTCGGTCCCGGCGGTCCGAGCGCCTGGGCGATCTCGGAATTGATCCCGTTTCGTGGGTCGCCGTGACCGCCGGTGGTGGCGATAGACCGACCGGCGGCATAGACCTTCGGGCCCTTGACCAGGCCCTGGTCGATCGCGTCGCGCAGGTCGAGCGCGACATGTCCACCGACGTCGCGCACAGTCGTAAAACCGGCAAGCAGCGTCTTCTCGGCAAACCCGACCGATCGGTAGGCAAACGCAGTGTCGTTCAGCCGGAACTGCTCCTCGTAGCTCCTGGGGTTCGATTCCTCCGAGAGGTGCACGTGAAGATCGATCCAGCCTGGCATGCAGGTGTGGCCGGCCAGGTCAACCGTGGCGGCGCCCGGCACCTGCGCGCGGCCCGGCAGGAGCTGGCTGATCCGGCCGTCGGTGACGACGAGCGTCTTCGCGCCGACGAGCCGCGCGGATTTCGCCTCAAAGACCTCGCCGCATTGCAGGGCGGTCGTTGCTCCGCTCGTTGCTGCTGTCGTGGCGGCGGTGGTTGCTGCGCCCGCCGATGCGGGCGCGACGAAAAAGGCCGCGAGCAGCGCGGCCGGACTGAGCTTACGCATGGATACTCCTCTATGCCGGGTCGCGCATTATTCCGTTGTCGGTGCCGACGATCCAGCATTGGCGGTATTCTTCGCCCCCATGTCCTGGCTGGCGGAACTCCGGAAACGGAAGGTTTTTCGTGTTGCCGCCGCCTACGCCGTAGTCGCCTGGCTCCTCGTCCAGGTCGCCTCGGTCGTGCTCCCGGCGCTCCACCTGCCGCCGTGGACGATCACGTTCACGACCGTGCTGCTCATGCTCGGGTTCCCGGTCGCCGTGGCGCTCGCGTGGAGCTTCGACGTCGTCCGCGATCGCGGGACGGACACGGCCACGCCGGGTCCACCAGCCACCCGCGTCCAGGCGAACTCCGTCGTCGTGCTGCCGTTCACGAACATGAGCGAGGACGCGGCGCAGACGCATTTCGCCGACGGCATCGTCGAGGACCTCACGACACGGTTGCAGGCGATTCCGGGGCTCAAGGTGATGTCGCGGCAATCCGCCTTCGCCTACCAGGGCCGCAGCGTCGATGCCCGCACGATCTCGCGCGAGCTCGGCTGCCATTACGTGATCGAGGGCAGCGTCCGCAAGGTCGGCGACCGGATGCGCGTGACGGCGCAGCTCATCGACGCGCCGAAGGACCAGCATGTCTGGGCGGAGCGCTACGACCGCAGGCTCGAGGACGCGTTCGCGCTGCAGGACGAGATCTGCGACCACATCGTCGCGGCGATCCGGACCCGGTTCGCGCCTGGCGCGCCGCCTGAGACCTCAGCACCGGCCGCGGCGGCCACCGCTGCCGGCGCCGCGAAGGCCGAGATTCGCGCGCGGCCGGGCGCAATCCTGCGGCAACTGCTCCGCACGTGGTGGACGATCCCGGGCGCGCTGGCACTCATCGCGCTCGCCGCCGCGCTGACCTGGACGCTGCAGCAGCGCAGCCGCGAGCGCTGGGCGCGGGAGGAGGCATTACCCCGGCTCGAGGCACTGATTGGCCGCGACGACTACCCGGCCGCGTTCGACCTCGCGTCACGGATCGCTGCCGTCATGCCCGAATGATCCGCGGCTGAAGTCGCTGGAGCCCTCCTACACGCGACCGATCACGTTGCAAGAGCGCGCCGGCCGGCGCCACGGTGCAGTACCGGCCGTATCGCGAGCACTGAATCCGACTGGCGTTCGATCGGCAGCACACCGATCGAGAATCTGCCCATGCCCATGGGCATCGGGCTGTGGAAACTCGAGCACCCCGGGCATGTGAGCAGCGTGTTCGCCATCCGCAATCCCGGCGTTCAGCTCCACAACTATCCGGACCCCGCCACCCGGGCCCGCATTGGCGAACATCGATTTCTCGCTGCAGCTCGCGGACGCCGCGACGGCACCGCCGGGCATGGTGCTGGTCGCCGGCCACGAATCCGACGATCGCGCTCGCCAGCCCGGAGGCGCCGGTGTCGTTGCCCGCGTTCTTCATCGACCGGTTCGAGGTCACGAATCGGGAATACAAGGAGTTCGTCGATGCCGGCGGCTACGAGTCGTGCCGAGTACTGGCACGGTTTGCCGTTCGGAGCCACGAGTGAGGACTGGCGGGCGATGGTGGCGCGGTTCGTCGACGCAACCGGGCGGCCCGGGCCCGGCGAACTGGGAGGTTGGCACGCTACCCGGAAGGCACGGTCGATCACCCGGTTACCGGGGTGAGCTGGTTCGAGGCCGCTGCCTATGCCCGGTTTCGCGGCAAGCAGCCTGCCGACCGCCTATCACTGGTATCGCGCGGCCATTCGCGATGAACGAGGCTCGGATTCGCTGAGCCCCGCGATCGTGGGCGCCAGCAACTTCTCCGGCAAGGGCAGCTCGCCGCGTCGGCGAGTTCGCCGGCATCGGCCCGTGGGGCACCTACGACATGGCCGGCAACGCACGCGAATGGCTCTGGAACGAGTCGGAGACGCGGCGGTGGATCGCGGGGGTGCATGGAACGAGGTGCCCTACATGTTCTGGAACCAGATCGACTCCGCTGACCCTGGGACCGGTCGACCGTCAATGGCATTCGCTGCATGCGCACGCTGCCGGGCGAGTCGCATGTCCGCCGCGAACTGCTCGAGCCGATCAAGCAATCATCGGTCGATTTCTCGGCGCTCGAGCCGGTTCGCGGACGAGACCTACGCGGTGCTGGCCGAGCAGCTGAGCTACGTTCCGTCGACGCCGCGAGCCAGTCAGCGTCGAGCCGGTCGGACTCGGAGAACCCGCTGTGGCGGCGCGAGCGGATCACACTGCCGACCGGCTACGACGACACGCGCTTTGCGGTCCACCTGTTCCTGCCGACCCGGGGGTCGCCGCCGTACCAGGCCGTGTTCTACGTACCGCACGCGGGGTACACGATGCGTCCCTTCGAGTCTGGCCGAGTTCGATCCGGCGCGCAGCCGGACAGCCGCTCGACTTCATCCTCAAGTCCGGGCGTGCGCTCGTAGTGGTCGCCCTCGACGGCACCTTCGATCGCCACTGGCCGCCTGAGCGGCGGCAGACGATGAGCGAGGCCGAGCGCTTCAGAACGCGTCTGCGCCACTCGCGGCAGGACCTCGGCCGCACGATCGACTACCTGGCCACGCGCGATGACATCGCATGCGGCGCCGTGGGCTGGTTCGGCGACAGCTATGGCGCGATCTGGATGATCCCCGATGCTGGCTGTGGAGAAGCGCATTCGCGCCGCGGTGCTGATACGCAGTGGCATCCGCCTCGCGGATGTTCCACCGGCGGAGCAGCCGTACAACTACGCGCCGCGTATCACTGCAGCCCGTGCTGATGCTGAACGGCCGCTGGGACATCGACGTCAACGCTGGAATCCCAGCGGCGCTTGCTCGACCTGCTCGGCGCTCCCGCCGATCCGATAAGAAGCTGGTGCAGTACGAGGCGGGCCACGGCACGCTGCCGCAGAACCAGCTCGTCCGCGCGACGCTCGAGTGGTACGACAGAGTATCTCGGGCCGACGAAGTAGTTCGGCCGGAATTCGCTTGTCGGAATTCGGCTCAGAGCCAGCTTACGCCGACGTAATCTGGCTCTGAGCCGAATTATCCGAGGGGGCCTGGAAGCCCGCCGCCCGGTAGGTCAGCACGAGCGTGTCGCGCCAGCCCGGCTCGGCGGCCGCCGACTGGATCGGCGTCGTCTCGTGCACGACGCGCGCATCATCGAGCAGCAGCGCCGACCAGGGCTCATCGAGCGTGAAGCGCACGCCGGGGCCCGGTCCGGCCGGAAACACGCGGGTTTCCCCGCCGACCACGCGGTCGCGCGCGACCAGCACCAGCGCGATGTAGTCGACGCCGTCGCGGTGCGCGCCCTCGGGCGTCGGCCGGCCGATGCCTGAGGCCGTGTCGATGCGGAACTGGTGCGCCTCGATGTACCAGCGCGGCACGGCGCGCACGCCGGCGAAGAGCTCCCCCATCCGCGCGAGGAGCCGCAGCCACGCCGGGTCTTCCGCAACCCACGTCTCGACCGGCTCGAACCAGCGCTCGAGCCCGCCGTGCAGCGCGTTGTAGGTCGTGGGCTGCCAATGCGCGCGGTGCGGCACGCGCGTAAGCGTCGCGTGTTCGAGGTCCTGGATATAGCAGGTGTGGCGGCGCGAGCGGTATTGCCCGCCATCGCGCAGGTAGAGGTCTTGCGGCAGCTCGTTCCAGCTTGGCGCCAGGGTCTCGAGCGCGCCCGGCAACGGCGCCAGCCTCGCGTGGAGCTCCGCGGCCGTCAGGCGCGCGTGGCCGTCGCGAACCAGGGCTGCGAGCGTGGGCTCTGGCACAGGCTATGGCACACCCGACCCGGACCCGGACTGCTGGTCCGAGCAGGTGCTCCTTCATGAACGCGACGGTCGCGTAGAACTGGTAATCCTGGTTCTTCTTCTTCGCGAACCCGTGCCCCTCGTCGTCCGCGAGCAGGTACCACACCGGCCCGCGGTTCTTCCGGATCGTCGCCACCATCTGCTCCGACTCGGTGTACGGCACGCGCGGGTCGTTCTTGCCCTGCACGACGAACAGGGGCTTGGTGATCTTCGCCGCGTTGTTGAGCGGCGAGATCCCGAGCAGGAACTCGCGCATGGCCGGGTCGCGCTCGTCGCCGTACTCCGCGCGCCTGAGGTCGCGGCGGTAGTCCTCGGTGTTCTCGAGGAAGGTGACGAAGCTCGAGATCCCGACCACCGCCAGCGATGCGCGGATCTTCGCGTCGAAGTGCGTCGCCGAGGCGAGCGTCATATAGCCGCCGTAGCTCCCGCCCGTGATCATGATCCGCGAGGCGTCGAGGTCGGGCCGGGTCCCGATCCAGTCGATCAACGCGCCGATGTCCTTGACCGAGTCCTCGCGCTTGCGGCCGTTGTCGAGCAGCAGGTAGGACTTCCCGTACCCGCTCGAGCCCCGCACGTTGGGGAAGAGGATCGCGACGCCCAGCTCGTCGAGGTAGTAGTTGTTGCGGCCGAGAAAGCCGGGTCTCGCCTGCGACTCCGGCCCGCCGTGGATGTTGATCATGACCGGCCGGCGACCGGTGAACTTCGCCGCGGGCTTGTACAGGAAGCCCGAGATCGTGCGGCCGTCGAAGCTCGGCCAGCGCACGAGCTCCGGCTCGGCGAAGTTCGCGGCATTGAGACCGCCCGTCTCGCTTTCGGTCCAGCGCTCGACCTTGCCCGTCGCCGCTTCGACGGAATACACGTCCGACGGCGATCGCGCCGACGACAGCGACAGGCCGATGTCGCGGCCGTTCTCGTGCCAGTCGAGCGAGCCGATGACGCCGACCGGCAGGAGCACGGGCCGCGCGCCGCCACTCGCGGCGTCGATCAGTCGCAGGCGGCTGATCCCGTCCTCGTTGGTGACCACGGCGATGGTGCGGCCGTCGGGCGACACGTCGAAGAGATCGACATCCCACCGCACGTTGCTCGTGAGGTAGCGGTGCTTGCCGGTCGCGAGGTCGATGTAGGCGAGGCGCCGGAACTCCGAGTCGCGGTCGGTGGTCACCCAGAGTCCCTTGCCGTCGGCGCTCCACTGTGCGCGACCGTAGGACACGGGCTCGCCGCCCGACTTCGGCGTGACGCAGCGTCTTCGTTCCGGTCGCGACGTCCGCAACCCACAGGTAGCTCTCGTTGATCGAGATGTATTCGAGGACCGCAAGCTTCGAGTCGTCGGGCGACCAGTCCTGCGGGCGCCACCCGCCGCCCTCGAGCGTGAGCAGCAGCCGGGTCGTCGCCGGGTCCTTCGGGTCGACGACGTAGATGTCGCGATCGGCGCCGTTGCGGCGCGTCGAGTCGTATGCCATCCGGTCGCCCGCGTGCGACCAGGGGCCGAGCGCGTTCTGCGAGCGGCCGCCGTCGCTGACGAGCGTCGTCGATGCCGGTCGCCACGTCGGTGCGGAAGATCTGGCTGAACTCGTCGCCGCCGCGATCGCGCGTGAACAGGAAATACTCGCCCGAGCGGCGCGGCCAGCTCGCACCGGTGATGCGGTCCGGGTAGAACGTGAGCTGGCGACGGTCCCCGCCGGGGAACCGCACCTCGTGCACCTGGTTCGTATCGGCGAAGCGGGTCAGGATGAGCGCCTCGCGCTTCGACGGGTGCCAGCCAGCGAACCCCGCCGTGCGGAACTCGGTGTAGCGTCCGACCGCGTCGACGATCGCCGCCGGGATGTCCGGTATGCCGTCCGCGTGCAGGTTGGCGGCGGGCTTGAGTACGGCTGGTGCGGCCGGTTCAGGCGCCGCGGTCGCGGCTGCCTGGGCGCGGGCATCCGGCGCGACCACGACGGCGAAGAGCGCCGCAAAGACCGCAGCCATCGGGTGGAACGTCATCGCGAATCCTTCGTCGGAAATTGGCTCAGAGCCAAATTATGAACAGTTGAGGATCGGCTGCCAGTCAATTGATGCACAGCTGAAAATCGGCTCTGAGCCGATCTTTGGCGTCGGCTCGGAGCTAGATCACGTCCCAGGCATAGCCGCGCTCGAGGGCCTGCGCGGCGATCGCCTCGACGGCCTCGTCGTCGTTGTGGCTGACGCGCCGGAGATTGAGGCTCATGCGTTGCCGCGCCTGACGCGTGAACACGGCGGCGATCGCGTGCGCCTGGTCCGCTGCCCCGGGATCCGCCTTTCCGATCGCATCGGCGCGCGAGATCACGCAGAGCCCGACGAAGAGGTCGATCAGCACGTCGGCGATGCGCTCCTGCAATGCCTGGTCGTCGGCAACGCGCTTGCCGTGGCGGCGCAGCGATTCGTCCGCCACGCTCGCGAGCTCGGTCGCGTATTTCTCGAAGTCGTCCGCGAGCGGACGCAGCGGCGCGGCGAGCGGGTGACGGACGCGATCGCGGCCGACGCCGGTGGCCTGCGCAAAGCGCCGCTCCGCGTAGTCCGACATCAGGCCAAACCCCTTGATCGGGTGGTTGAAGATCGAGGCGGCGGCGACCTTCAGCTCGGAGAGACTCTCGCCCACGCCCTTCAGGCAGGACAGCGCGACGTACAGTCTGAGGATTTCGTTCGTGCCCTCGAAGATCGGCAGGATCCGCGCGTCGCGTACGATCTGCTCGTAGGGCAGCTCGCGCATGTAGCCGGCACCCGCCGCGATCTGCAACGCCTCGTACGCCGCGCGCTGCATGGCCTCGCTCGCGAAGACCTTGCTGATCGCGGCCTCGGTCGAGTAGTCCTCGCAGCCCTCGTCGATGTAGTGCGCCACCATCCACACCGCGCTCTCCGCCGCGAAGCACTCGACCACCATCTGCGCGATCTTGGCGCGCACGAGGCCGAACTCGGCGATCGGCCGACCGAACTGGCGCCGCTCCTGCGCCTGCCGGCCCGCCATCCGGATCAGCGCCTTCATCCCGCCGACCGCGCCGCCGCCGAGGCCCGTGCGGCCGTTGTTCAGGATGCTCATCGCGACCTTGAAGCCCTTGCCGACCTCGCCGAGCACGTTTTCGGGCGGCACGCGCACGTCGGCGAAGGCGACCGACGCGGTCGAGGACGCGCGGATCCCCATCTTGTCCTCGTGCGGACCGCGGGTGACGCCCGGCCAGGCGGTCTCCACGAGGAACGCCGTGATCTTGCCCTCGGGCCCGTCGGTGCGCGCGAACACCGTGCAGAGGTCGGCGATGCCGCCGTTGGTGATCCAGATCTTCTCGCCGTTCAGCGTCCAGCTGCCGTCCTCGTTGCGCTGCGCCGACGGTTCGGATCGAGGCCGCGTCCGAGCCGGCACCGGACTCGGTGAGGCAGAAGGCCGCGATCAGCTCGCCGGTGGCGAGCCGCGGCAGGTACCGCGCCCGCTGCTCCGGGGTACCGAAGAGCAGGATGCCCTTCATCCCGATCGAGCTGTGCGCGCCGATCGTGAGCGACACCGAGCTGTCGTAGCTCGAGGTCTGGGCGAGCACGCGCGAGTAGGCCGCGTTCGAGAGCGCGAGCCCGCCGAACTCCTCGGGGATGATCAGGCTGAAGAGCCCGAGCTCGCGAAGAGCCTGGATGAACTCCGCGGGTTGCGCACCCTCGCGGTCCCAGCGCTGGAAGTCCCGGGCCTTGTCGGCGAGAAAGTCGTCGATTGCCTCGACGATCTGCCCCAGTATCTCGCGATCGCGGCTGCGGATGGCCGGATAGGGAAACAGGTTCTCCTCGACGATCTCGCCCATGATCAGGTTCTTGGCGATGCTCTGGTCGCGGAGCAGCCGGGTCACGCCCTTCTTGTCGGTAATCGCCGCGTCGTTCGTCGCACTCATGCCCGGGACTCCTTCCGAGGGCGCCGGTCGCCTGCCGCGACACCGGCACGGGTCTCATCGTGCACGATCCGCGACCGGCGATCCATCCGCCAGGCACCTGGCACCGCGCGCGTGCCCGGAGCCGCCTTCCGGAAATTGGCTCCGATCCGGTTTTGCTCGAAATTGGCTCCGAGCCATTTTTCAGGGTGTAATGGACTACATGGCGGATCGGCACCTGACGGTTTTCGGCGCGACGAGCTTCGTCGGGCAGATACTCACGCGCTACCTCTACGGGCGCTTCGGCACCGACGGCGAACTGCGCTGGGCGATCGCAGGGCGTTCGGAGAAGAAGCTGAAGGAGCTGCATGGCTCGCTCTTTCCGAAGGCGACCCGGCTGCCGATCATCGTCGCCAACGCCGCCGACGAGGCGTCGCTGCGCAAGATGTGTGAGCAGACACAGGTCGTCATCTCGACCGTCGGCCCCTACGCGCTCTACGGCGAGCCGCTGCTCAAGGTCTGTGCCACGACCGGCACCGACTATTGCGACCTCACAGGCGAGCCGCACTGGATTCGCCGCATGATCCACAAGTACGAGGGCGCGGCCCGCGCCTCCGGCGCCCGCATCGTGCATTGCTGCGGCTTCGATTCGATCCCGTCGGACCTGGGCGTGTACTTCCTGCAGAAACAGGCGATGAAGAAGTACGGGCGCACCTGCCGGCGGGTCAAGATGCGGGTCAAGGCGATGAAGGGCGGTGCCTCAGGCGGCACGATCGCGAGCATGCTGAACGCGGTGAAGGAGGCGTCGGCGGACCCCGACCTGCGCAGGGAGTTCGCCAACCCCTACTCGCTCTGCCCCGACGGCTACTCGCCGCAGTTGCGCCAGCCGAGCGTGTCGTCCGCCGAGTACGACCCGGAGTTCAAGTGCTGGGCTGCGCCGTTCGTGATGGCCGCCATCAACACGCGCATCGTGCATCGCAGCAACGCGTTGTCGAAGCAGGCGTACGGCGCGGACTTCCTGTATGACGAGGCGGTGCTCACCGGGGACGGATACAAGGGGCGGATCGCGGCCACGAGCATGAGCGCCGGACTCGCCGGGTTCATGGTCGCCGCCGCGCTGCCGCCCTCGCGCTGGGTGCTCGAGCGCTTCCTGCCCGCGCCGGGCGAAGGTCCGACCCCGGAGCAGCAGCGCAACGGATTCTTTGACTTCCGCTTCAGGGGCATGACCGGCGACGATCGCAGCATGGAGGTCAAGGTCACCGGCGACATGGACCCTGGCTACGGCTCGACGGGAAAGATGCTCGGCCAGGCCGGGGCCTGCCTGGCGCTCGACATACCCAAGTCCGCGAAGCCGGGCGGGTTCTGGACACCGGCGACCATCTTCAGCGACCGGCTGCTCGATCGACTCACCAAGTACTCCGGCCTGCGCTTCGAAGCCCTCTGACGGCCGCCCCTACGATCGTGGCACGCCGTACGGACCGGTGACCGTTCCGTTGCGGATCCACTCGACCATCATCGGGAAATAACCCTCGGCATAACGGGTGTAGACACGTTCGCCGTCGCGCTCCTCGTATTCGAGGATGCCGTGATCCGTCTCCGGGAAAACTGCGACGACGATCGGTCGACCCTCGCCCTGCAGCAGGGTCAGGCGACGCAGCGTTTCCTCGTGCGGTGCTTCGCGGTCCTCGCCCGCGAGGATCCAGAGCTGCGGGGCGCTCACCTGGCGCAGGGTCGGCATCGGATCGTACTCCCAGCTCGTGCCCTGGTCGTGGAACGGCCCGGCGATGCGCAGGATCCAGTTCGGGTGCTTGATGAAGTCCTCGGTGAACTCGCCCTCGATCTCGCCGTACCAAGGCGCGTCGCGGTACCTGGCCTTCGCGGCGGCAAGCTCCTTGAAACCCGCCTTGTAGTCCGACGCGATCACCCGGCCGGTGGCGTCGGTGAGTTCCTTCGCCTGCGCAAGCACGTCGGCACCGTAGCCGCGCGCGATGAGGCTCTGCCTCACCTCGCTCGCATCCTCCGCGAGCGGTCCTTCGGCCATTCCGTAGCCGACGAGCACGAAATCGACCGGCGCGTGGGTCGCCGCGAGCGGCGCGATCCAGCCGGCCTGGCTGCCACCGAAGAACCCCACCCGTCCGGCGCGCGCACCCGCGAGCCGCCGCGCCTCGTCGAGCGCCGCAGCGGCATCGGCGGCCAGCAGGTAGAAGTCCTGCGTGTACTCGCCTTCCGAATCGCCCGTGCCGCGCTTGTCGTAGACGAACACGCCGATGCCCTGCGCCGGCAAGCGGTACTGCTCCGGGTAATACAACCGGGCCGAGTAATCCTCCGATCCATGCAGATTGACGACCAGCGGGATCGCACCCTCGCCTGGCGGCAGGACGAGGCGCCCGGCGAGCTCGACGCCGCGCGAGGCGAATTTCGTCTCCCGCACCTGGAACAGCTGCTTCGCGGCCGTGACCGGTGGCTCGCTGCCGAGGCCGAACTCGATGCTCGCGCCCCCGCAGGCGCCGATGCGTGCGACGGCGACGGGCGGTCCCTCGTCGGTCCAGCCAAGCGTCGCCGTCCAGCGCCCGTCGGGCTGACGGGTGAGCCGACCGGTCTCACCCGACTCGAGGCGGTAGCGCAGCCCTCGTCCGAGGGCGTGAGCGTCACGAGGCGGCCATTCGCATCGCGATACGCCCCCGCGTGGCAGACGACCTCCGCCGGCGGCGGCGGATCGTCATCCTCGCGCGACCAGGCATACATCGCTGCCGCCAGCGCCGCGACCAGGGCCGCCGCGCCCGTCAGCATCCACCTGAACTTGCGTTGCATGCGGATCCGGTCCTCGCGCTGTGGCAAGCCCCGATTGGATGCACTAAAGCCGCGGCGGGTTTATCGCGATCCGACCGCATCATCGGGAGGGCCCCGGGGACTGGTGCCGACAGGAGTTCGGGACCAGACTCGGACTCTCTGCCGGCACCCGCCAAGGAGGCTCGATGCTTCTGAAGGAGAAGACGTCCGGCCATATCGTCGAGGTGCTCGACCTCGTCGACCTCAGCGACAGCCACAGGTCCACCGTGCGCGGCCGGTTGCACTATGGCGAGGAAGCGCAGGATCCGGAGCCGTTCGACAAGCAGGCCCTGTGCTTCCTATCAGGTGAGGACCTGCCGCACTGCTGGACGGACCCGCATTACCGCGACGAGGCGCTCGCACGGCACACGCGCCGATGCCACGGCCCTCCATGAGTCAGGCCTTGCGAGCAGGGAGCGGGGATCGACTCGACCGCTCCCCCTTCGCCGGATGGCTCCTTGCATGCTTCCTCTGGTGTGCCGGGATGCACAACCGGGCGGTACCACGATGCGTACCTGGTGCTGGGCCATCTGGCCGCCGCAGGAGGCGACAGTCGTCTCAAGCGTTCGACCGCCGAGCCTTCGCGCACGTCCATCAGCTACACGATCGATGGGCGCCCGAACAGCGGCGATCTCTACCTGCCCGGCGAGGGTGTGCCCGAGGCGGGCGTGGTCCTGGTTCCCGGTGCAGTGCCCGAGGGCAAGGATCACGAGAGCCTGGTCGAGCTGGCGCTCACGTTGGCGCGCGTGCGTTTTGCCGTGCTGACGCCGGAGCTGAGTGGCTACCGCGACCTCGAGATACGGCCGGACCAGGTCCGCGAGGTGGCCGATGCATTCCGCTACCTCGAGGGTCGCGAGGACCTGTCCCCGGACGGCCGAGCCGGCATCGGCGCCTTCAGCTTCGCAGTCGGGCCGGCAGTGCTCGCCGCCCTCGAGGAAGACACCCGCGATCGCGTGCGTTTCGTCTTCGGCGTCGGGGGCTATCACGACCTGCGGCTCGCGATCCGCTTCTTCACGACCGGTTACTTCGAGGATGATGGCAAGCTCAGGCATGCCGAGCCCTCCGACTACGGACGGCTCGTATTCGCAAAGACGGTGCAGGATCAGCTTCGCGATCCGGCCGACCGCGCGACGCTCGAGGCCATGGTCGAGGCCAGGACCAGGAACCCGGCAGCGGATCTCTCCTCGCTCGCGGCCACGCTCGGTCCCGAAGGCCAGTCGGTCTATCGCCTGTTGACCAATGCCGACCCCGCCCGGACACCGGCGCTGATCAGCGCCTTGCCCGGCGAAACCGTCGCGATGATCGACGCGCTCACGCTCGCGGACAAGGATCTCCCCGAGCTCCCGGCGCGCCTCATCCTGGTCCACGGGAAGAGCGATCCGTTGATTCCCTTCACCGAGAGCATCGCGCTCAGCCGCGCGGCGGCGCCATCGCGGTCGCGGGTCATCATCGTCAACCACGTTCTCGGGCACGTCGACCTGGGGTTTTCCCGCGTGCTGAGCATGCAATTCTGGACGCAGGAGCTGCCCGATGCCTTCCGCGTGCTGCGCGCGGTGGCAATGCTGCTGCGCGAGCGCGAACCGGCCTCCGTCGGTGCGTCCACACGGGCGCAGGCCACCGGACTTCGAGCCCCGGCGCTGCCGTGATTCTCGATCAGGCTGGCCTTGCGCTCAGCTGCGTACCACCCCTCGACCGGAGTGGCGCAGGCGATTGAACTGACCGTATGTGTCCCTGAGTTCCAGCCTGACGGCTCCCATGCTGCGCGTCGTCGCGCTCCCGACCTCGGCGAGCTCGAACTCTATGCCATTGGGAATATCGATACGGACCCGGTGCACCTGGCCCGTCGCGGGGCTCCTTATAGGTGTGCCCGTCGACTCCAGCACGCCTGGAACGACGACGCGCGCTGTGCGGCCCTCGATATCGACTTCGAATTCGATCGGCTTGAAGAGTGTCGGATGGATGGTGTCCGACATCGCGCGAAACACCCACCAGTGCGTCGCGCCTTCCGCGGTCTCTTCGCCGTGCAGGATCTTCGTCAGCGCTTCCCGCTGTGCGGAGTTGGCGCGCTCGTCGATGACGGCCTGCAATTCGCCCTTGCCTTCGAAGACGGGACCGGGCCAGGCATAGAGCACGGCGCACCTCAACCCGTCGAGTCTCACGTCGCCGAAATGCCCTTTGTCGATTCGGAGCACCTCGAAGCCGCGGCAGTTACCGTGCGTCGGCAGCGCCTCGAACTGACAAGGGCACCCGTACGAGCAGTTGCAGCTGCCGAATGAATCGCCTTCCACATACCAATCCACGCCGCTCATGACGCTCCTTCCCGAGCCAGATGCAGGCTACAGGACACGATCGACCGATCGCGCCCATGTACTCCCCTCGAGTTGGACCGGTCAAGTCGGGATTGGGACCGTCGGCGATCGATTACTTCTCGCCGCCGGGCGACCCGGCGGTGACGTCGCGCACCCAGGAGAGACCCTTGATCGCGCCTGACCATCCGAGCGTTGTCACGGCGAGCAGCGCGACGTGATCGAGGTCCTCGGCGCCGATACCTTCCGCCAGCGCGCGCCGGGCATGCGAGTGGGTTGCGCCTTCCGAGTCCGCGGCGATGGCATAGGCAAGATGCACGAGACGACGGGTGCGGTCATCGAGCGGACCCGCCCGGCTCGCCTCCTCCCCCAGTCGCTGGAACGCCTCCCACAGTGCGGGACGCTCGCGCGCAATCCTGTTCGCCGTGCCCGGCAGCGCCACGTCGGGCGCATCGGTGTCGCGTGATACCCGGTCATCTTTGCCCATGGTCCTCTCCGGTCGCCTGCCAAAGCGGTCTTGTGAGACATTCGCTGAACGAGCTGAACATGACGTTGAAGCTGATGCTGATTCGTTCCGATTCGCTCGCGTTCGCATCGACCGAATGCTGGAGCCACGACGGGAACAGGAGCAGCGTGCCGTCGCGCACCCGCAGGACCACCTGGTCGGTGTTCGCGGCGGTGAGTGCGGTGACCGGTGGTCGGATGATACCGGTCTGACTGCGCGGGTCGTGGAAGTTGATCGTATCGGCGCCGGCGCATGTCCGCAGGTAGTAGACGCCGCTCAGGAAATTGTTCGGATGGTGGTGGATCTTGTGCGCCGCGCCTCGAGCGAGCACCGTCGCCCAGCAGGCCGTGAGCTCGACGGCGTCGTAGCCGATACTCAGGAATTTCAGGATTCCCGCGACCGTGTGCCGCGCACTGGCGACGAGCTCGCGGAAGTCCTCGAGCTCGTGCAGCGTCTGCATCGATTGCCAGCCCTCGCCCGGCGAGAGCGGCGGCAGGTCGCGCCTCATGCGTGCCAGCGCCGCGAGGCCCTTCGCCTCGATCGCTTCGCGCACGGGATCGTCGAGCTCCACCCGCCACACGAGCGTCGGGAACATCGAGATCACGTCGCTGGCCACGGACGGACTCCACGGCTCCGTCGCTGTCAGGCCAGCCGGGCGAGGATCGCCTGGAACCGCGGATCGTCCCGCAGCGGGTCGAGGTCCCCGTCCTTCTCGAGCCAGGCACGGTAGCCGAACCCCAGTTTCACCGCTTCATCGACCAGCGCAATCGCCCGATCCTTGTTGCCCATCAGGCTGTACATGCAACCCAGGTTGTAGAGCACCGACGGCTCGTCGGGCGCCGCATCCAGCGCCCGCTCGGCCCATTTCATGGCGCGCTCCGGGTTGCCCGTCGCCACGAGTGCCTGTGCGCCGATATAAAGCGCGCGCGCATCGTCCGGGTACATCTCGAGGTGCTTCTCCACGGCGGCCACCACGCGTCGGTCCGTGTCCTCTGCGTCGCCCGGCCTCCCGGAACTGCGATAGGCACCCGCGAGGAAAATCAGCGCCTCGTAGTTGTCCGGGTTGAGCGCCACGGATTGCGCAAAGAGGCGGGCAGCCTTGTCGTTCCTGCCCTGCGAGACGCAGTCGCGGCCGTAGTAGTAATAGGCCTCGTAGAGCGACGGCTTCAACTGGAGCGCACGCTCGAATTCCACTTCCGCCTCCGCGTGCCGGTTGTTGATGGAAAGCGCGAGCCCACGCGAGGTGCGCGCCTCCGCGAGCTCGGGGTCGAGCGCGACCGCGCGCTCGCTGGCGTCGAGCGCCCGGCCGGCGATCTCGGGCGTGCCCCCGCCGTACTTGAAGAGGAAGGAGTACACATCCGCGATGCCGGCAAACGCGAGCGCATAGTTCGGGTCGCGATCGATGGCCTCCTGGTAGAGCGTCAGCGCGTGCGTGAAGCCACGCTTGGTCATCGCGTTGTAGTAGCTGCGCCCGCGCAGGTAGTAGTCATAGGCCTTGCGGGTCCGACGTCGCGGCGTACTGGATCGCGCGGCGTTCCTTCGGGGTCAGCGTCACCCGCAGCGCGGTGACGATGCAATGGGCGATGTCGTCCTGGATCGCGAAGACGTCCTCGAGCTTGCGGTCGTAGGTTTCAGACCAGAGGTGCGAATCGGATTTCGTGTCGATGAGCTGCGCCGTGATGCGCACGCGATCGCCCGCGCGGCGAACGCTGCCTTCCAGGACCGTGCCGACCCCGAGCCGCTGCGCGACCGCCGGCATGTGAATCTTCTTCCCCTTGAAGGCAAAGGACGACGTCCGCGACGAGACGCGCAGCTTCGGAAGCTTGGTGAGCAGGTTCAGGATCTCCTCCGAGATCCCGTCGCTGAAGTACTCGTTCGCCGGGTCGCCGCTCATGTTGACGAACGGCAGCACGGCGATCGAGCGCTGGTCCGCGTCGGGCGAAGGCGTGTCCGGGGACGCGGCGCGAAGCGCGGCCTTCGAGGCTGGCTCGGGCTCGCTTGGTCGCGACGGCGGCGTCCCGGTGACTGGCGACACACGAGCCCCTTCGCTGCCGGCATCCGGTACACCCGTACGCCGGATGGCCCCGTCGCTGACATCGAACGCCCAGGCGAGGATCGCGGCGAGCGGCAGGCCCAGGGCAACGAGGACGATGACCAGCGTGACCGACCAGCCCGGGACATGGAGGCCCGGCAGCACGGTCGAGGCGACCTGGATGATCAGCCAACCGGCGATCGCATACAGGACGAGGACGCGGATGACGCGCCGACGGCGCAATTCCCCCAGGATGCCCTTGAGCGAGAGTTGCCTGTTCACCGCCACCGGCCTGGACGTCTATTGCCCCCGAGGGATCCGATGATCGCACTACCGGTACCCCGTGATCCATTGGTACCGTCATCGCACCGGCCACAGTGGAACGGCAGCGGAAGGTGGAACGGCGGCGAGGCATGCACCGATAATGCGGGCCGTGGGAAAAAACGAGTCTCCGTACGGGCAGCGCTGGCGGACGCTGCGGTCCGGCCGCATGGCGAGGGTCGCCGTTGCCTATGCTGCGGCCGGCTGGGTCCTGGTCCAGGTGGCATCGACCATGCTGGTCCCGCTCGGTCTGCCCGACTGGGCGCTCAAGTTCATCATCGTCCTGGTCATCGCAGGTTTCTTCATTGCAATCGCCGTCGCGTGGGGCTTCGGCACGAAGGAACGCGTCGACGGCGCTGCGCCCGGGGACCAGGCGGACCCCAACCGCGCCTCCGGTGACGACCGCACCGACGCCGCAGCGGCGCTCGCGCTACCCGCGACGACGGACCCATCGGTCGCTGTGCTGGCGTTCGCCGACATGAGCCCGGCCCGCGACCAGGCCTGGTTCTGCGAGGGCACCGCGGAGGAGATCATCAACGCGCTCGCCGGCGTGCGCGGGCTGCGTGTGGCCTCGCGCTCCGGATCCTTCCAGTTCAAGGACCGCGTGGTGGACAATCGCGAGGTCGCACGCCTGCTCTCGGTGCGCGCGGTGCTCGACGGCAGCGTGCGCAAGGCGGGCGAACGCGTGCGCGTTGCGGCCCAGCTCGTCGGTGCCGGTGGCGCGCTACTCTGGTCGGAGACCTTCGATCGCGGGCTCGAGGACATCTTTGCTATCCAGGAGGAGATCGCGCGGGCGACGGTGCGCGCGTTGCGCCTCACGCTGCTCGAGGGTGACGCGGCGCGGCTCGAGCGACGCGGCACGGAAAACCTCGCGGCGCACGAGTTCTTTCTGCGCGGCCGGCAACTCATGCGCCGCGAGAAGGCGACCGAGCAGCGTTCCGCCGCGCAGTTCTTCCGCGAGGCAGTCCGCCTGGACCCGCAGTTCGCGGAGGCGCACGCCGCGCTTGCGAGCGTACGTGCGCACCTGTGGTTCCGCGTCGGGCGACAGGTCGGAACAGTTCGACGATGCGCGGGACGCGAGTCTTCGCGCGCTCGAGCTCGCACCCGGGCTCGCATTGGCGCACGTCGCGCGCGCGCAAGTTCTCGAGATCGACGGGCAGACTCGCGGAAGCCGCGGCTACCTTCGAGCACGCGATCGCGCTCGAATCCCGGCAACTTCGACGCCCACTACTACTACGCGCGATTCCTCGTCACGCAGGGCGACCATGCCGCTGCCGTCCGTCACTACGAGGCCGCATTCGCGATACGTCCGGACGACTACCTGCCGGTCACCCTGGCCATCCAGGAGTACCAGGCGCTCGGCGACCGCGCCGGCGAGCAAAGCGCCGTCCAGCGTTCCTGGGCCGCGATCGAGCGACGCCTTGCGATCGATCCGGACGACTCGGCCGCCTACGATCACGGCTCCGGCGTGCTGGCACTGCTCGGGCGAAAGGAGGAGTCGCGCCGCTTCTGCGAGCGGGCCCTGGCGCTGCGCCCGGACGATCCGCAGACCCACTACAACGCCGCCTGCAACGCGATGCTGTCGGGCGATCACGAGGCCGCGCTCGACCTGCTCGAGCGCGCAATCGCCCTCGGCTTTTCCAACGCGCGGTGGATCATGAACGATAACGACCTCGTGCCGCTGCACGACCACCCGCGCTTCAAGCAGATCGTGGCCAGGCTGGCCTGATGACGGTGACAACGCTAATCACACTCCTCCTCGTGGCCGGCGCGATGCTCTGGGGCATCGTCGCCTACAACCTGCTGGTCCGCGACCGCAACCGCGTGGCGCAGTCCTGGAGCGACGTCGGTGTGCAGCTCGCGCGCCGTCACGACCTGGTCCCGAAGCTGGTCGAGGTCGTCAAGCAGCACGCGGGCTATGAGCGCTCGGTGTTCGAGAACGTTGCGACGCTCCGCGCCCGCGGCATGCGCGAGACCTCGCCGGCGGTCCTGAGCGCGGTGGAAGGAGAGCTGGGTGCCGGCCTGCAGCGCCTGATCGCGATCGCCGAGGCCTACCCCGAACTCAAGGCGAGCGCGAGCTTCCTCGAGCTCATGAAGAACCTCACCGACGCCGAGAACCAGATCCAGTTCGCGCGCCGGTACTACAACGGTGCCGTCAACAACCTGAACACGCGGATCGCGACGTTCCCCGACCTGGTCCCGGCACGGCTGTTCAAGTTCGTCCCCGCCGAGTACTTCGAGTTCGAACCCGGCCCGGTGGGGTCCTGATGCGTCGCTCCCTCCTCACCTCGGCGCTGCTTGCACTGGCCCTGCTCGCGTCCTCGGCGACCGCGCGCGCCGACGAGCGCATCCTCGCCTGGCAGAGCGACATCCAGGTCCGGCCCGACAGCACGCTCGAGGTGACCGAGACGCTGCGCGTGCGTGCCGAGGGCGACCAGATCCGCCGCGGCATCTTCCGCGACTTCCCGACCCGCTACACCGACCGTCGCGGCGCGCGCGTGGTCACGGGCTTCGACGTGCAGGGCGTCACGCGCGACGGACGGGCGGAGCCGTTTCGCACCGAGAAGCAAGCGAACGGCGTACGCATCTGGATCGGCGACCCCGATGTCGTCCTCGACCCCGGCGAATACACCTACACGATCCGCTACCGCACCGACCGGCAGCTCGGGTACTTCGAGGATCACGACGAGCTCTACTGGAACGTGACCGGCAACGGCTGGGGCTTCCCGATCGACCAGGTCGGCGCGCAGGTGTTTCTACCGCGTCCCGTGCCTGCGGAATCGATCGCCGTGGAGGCGTACACCGGTCCGCAAGGTGCGAAGGGACGCGAATGGACCGCGGGGATCGATCCCGGCGTCGCAACCTACCGAACGACGCGGGCACTCGCGCCTGGCGAAGGGCTCACCATCGTGGCGAGCTGGCCCAAGGGCCTCGTGACGCCACCGGATGCGGGACGCCGCGCCGGCTACCTGCTCCGCGACGCCTGGCCCGCGCTCCTCGCGGCCGGCGGGCTCGGGCTACTGGTGCTCTATTACCTGCGCGCGTGGAGTGCGGTCGGACGAGATCCGCCCGGGCGCATCGTCGTGCCCCACTACGAGCCGCCGAAGGGGCAGTCGCCCGCCTCGATGCGCTACATCACGCACATGGGCTACGACGACCGGTGTTTCGCCGCCGCGATCCTGAGCCTGGCCGTGAAGGGCGGACTGCGCATCGAGCAGGTGAAGAAGGGACTCTTCGGCCGCAAGAGCGACTACACCCTGCATCGCACGGAACCCAAGGCGGCGGAGGCGCTTTCGGAGGACGAGGCTGAGCTGCACCGAAAGCTCTTCGCCTCGGGACCGAGTATCGAGCTCGACGACAAGAATCATGTCCTGATCGGCGGCGCGAAACGCAGTCACGAGGCGCTGCTCAAGAAGCACCACACCCCGTCGTTCTTCCGCATCAACGGCGGCTGGCACGCTGGCGGCGTCGCGCTCTCGCTCCTGCTCGGGGCGGCCGCGGTGGCGTTGCCCGCGACGCGGGGCGGCGTTCGGCCCGAGCTGGTGGTTTCTCACGCCCGGCGGCTGGGTCGCGATCGGCGCCGCGCTCATCGCGTTGCTCGCGAATGGCGTGTTCGGCAGGCTCCTGAAGGCACCCACCGTCGCCGGCCGCGCCGTGATGGACCACATCGCAGGATTCAGGCTCTACCTCGACGTCGCCGAGGGCGATGAACTGAAGCTCGTCGATGCGCCGCCGCTCACGCCCTCGCTCTACGAGCGCTATCTCCCCGCCGCGCTCGCGCTCGAGGTGGAGCAGCGCTGGGCGGAGCGCTTTGCGACGGTGTTCGCGACGCAGGCCGCGGCGCAGCCAGGCTGGTACAGCGGCGACAGCTGGAATTCCCGCGACATCGGCGGCTTCACCTCGAACCTGGGCTCGTCGTTCAGCAGCGCCATTTCCTCCGCGGCGACCGCGCCCGGGTCGAGCTCCGGCAGTGGCGGCGGCGGGTCCTCGGGTGGGGGCGGGGGCGGAGGTGGCGGCGGCGGATGGTAGCGCGGCCGGCGCCGGCCGGTGCGCATGTCCCCGTGCGGATCGCGCTTTGACAAGCGTGAATTGACGTTTCCGCGGAAACGTCGCTGCGGGCACGTCGCGACGATTTCCACGTCGGTCTAGAATCCGACGATTGACCCCCGGAGCGACCGCCGATGAAACTCACGCTCACGGTCAACGGCCAACGACACGAGCTCGACGTCGAGCCAGAGATGCCGCTGCTCTGGGCGCTGCGGGATTTCCTGAAGCTCAGGGGCACCAAGTACGGCTGCGGGATCGCGGCCTGCGGCGCATGCACGGTCCATATGAACGGCGCGGCCGTGCGCGCCTGCGTCGTGCCGGTGAGCGCCGCCGCGGGCGGCACGATCACGACGATCGAGGGGTTGGGCGGCGAGCATCCCGTGCAGCGGGCGTGGCTCGAGCTCCAGGTGCCCCAGTGCGGCTATTGCCAGTGCGGGCAGATCATGCAGGCGGCGGCACTGCTCGCGCAGACGCCGAAGCCGACCTCCGAGCAGATCCGCGCCGGCATGAACGGAAACCTCTGTCGCTGCGGCACATATCCGCGGATCGAAGCGGCGGTCAGGCGCGCGGCCGAGCTCACCGCCGACCAGGCCCGGGGCTGAGCGTGCTGACGCGACGCGAATTCGTGGTCTCGGCCGGCGGCTTCGCGCTTGCCGTGCAGATCCCGCTGCCGGCCGCGTGGGCGGCCGACGCACCCACGGGCGCGCCCGCCCGCGCCGACGCCACGAACTTCGTCACCGCGTACCTGGAGATCGATGCGGACGGCGCCGTCACGCTGCACTCCCCGACGACCGAGATGGGCCAGGGCACGCACACCGCGCACGCGGTGATCGTCGCGGACGAGCTCGGCGTCGACCTCGAGCGCGTGCGTGTCGTCACCGCCGAGCCCGCAGACCCGTTCCGCCGCGGCGGGCAGATGGGTTCGGGCGGCTCGTGGGGCGTGCGGCACTGGTACGCGCCGCTGCGCAAGGCGGCGGCGCAGGCGCGCGAGATGCTGCTCGCCGCGGCCGCCGCGACAGTGGAACGTGCCGGCGGGCGAGCTCGCGCTCGCGAACGGCGAAGTGATACACGCCCAATCGCAGCGCCGCATCGGCATCGGCGCGCTCGCCGCGGCGGCCGGCCAGGTGCCGCCGCCCGCGGAGCCGAAGCTCCGCGACAAGTCGGAATTCCGGTACACCGGCCGCCCGGTGCCGCGGGTCGATCTGGGGCCCAAGGTCCGCGGCGAACCGGTGTTCGCCTCGGACATCGAGCGGCCCGGCACGGTCTACGCCTGCCCGCGCCTCTCGCCGGTGTTCGGTGCGGCGCTCGACTCCTTCGACCGCGACAGCGCGCTCGCCGTGCCGGGCGTGCTCGACGTCGTCGCCATTCCAGGGGGCGCGGCGGTCGTTGCCTCGCACACCTGGGCCGCGATGCGCGGCGCCGAGGCGTTGCACATCCGCTTCAAGCCGACGCCGCACGACTCACTCGACTCCGCCACGATCTCGCGGCAGATGCACGCGGGTCTCGGCGCGGACGCGAGCGCGATCAAGGCGCGCGAGGACGGAGATCTCGCGGCGGTGTTCGCTGCCGCGAAGACGGTCGTCAGTGCCGACTACGAGGCGCCATTCCTCGCACATGCGCCGATGGAGCCCTGGAACTGCAACGTCGAGATCGACGCCGACGGCGTCGTGCACATCTGGGCGCCGGTGCAGACACAGGATCGCAACCGCAACGCCGCCGCGACCGCCGCCGGCGTGGCGCCCGAGAAGGTGCGGCTGCACACGACCTACCTGGGCGGCGGCTTCGGTCGCAGGCTCGGCTCGGACTTCATCGGCGCCGCGGTGATCGTCGCGCGCGCGGTCAAGCGCCCGGTCAAGTTCCTGTGGCGGCGCGAGGACGAGTTCGGCCAGGGCTGGTACCGCCCTGCGCAGGTCGCACGGATGAAGGCGGCGCTCGACGGCGAGGGTCGCGTCCGAGGCCTGCGCATCCGCACCGCGGGGCCGTCGCTCGGGGCGAGCTTCTCGCCCGATGGTCTGCCGGCGGGACAGGTCGACGGGTCCTCGGTCCAGACGCTGCGTGATTCGCTCTACAAGGCCGACGCATTCCACGTCGATTGGGTGCGCGTCGATGAGCCCGTGCCGATGGCGCCGTGGCGCGCGGTGGGCGCCACGCAGAACGGCTTCTTCATGGAGTGCTTCCTCGACGAGGTCGCGCGCACCGCGCGTAAGGACCCCTACCAGCTGCGCCGCGAGCTGCTCGCGCACGACCCGCGCGCGCTCAACGTCATCGACACCGCCGCGCGCGCCGCGAACTGGGACCGGCCGCTGCCCGCGGGCCGCGCGCGCGGGATGGCCTTCGTCGCGAGCTACGGCTCGCTCTGCGCCGAAGTCGCCGAGCTGTCGCTGCGCGACGGGCGGCCGTTCGTGCACCGCGTCGTCTGCGCGCTCGATTGCGGCTCGATCGTCACGCCCGACGGCGTGCGCTCACAGGTCGAGGGCGGCATCGTGCAGGGGCTGTCCGCCGCGCTCGGCGAGGCGGTCACCATCGCGGGCGGCGCCGCGGAGAACCGCAACTTCGACCGCTACACGATCCTGCGCATGCAGGACGCGCCCGAAAAGATCGACACGATCATCATCGAATCCGGCGCGACGATGGGCGGCGTCGGCGAGCCGCCGCTGCCGCCGATCGCGCCCGCGGTGGCGAATGCCGTGTATGCCCTCACCGGCAAAGCGGTGCGGAAGCTGCCAATCGCGCAGGACGGCCGTGGCTAAGGCAGTTTCGCGATCAGCTTCCTGAGCACCTCGCGATAGCGCCGCTCGATCCGCTCGGCATGGATGTGCCGCCCGCCCTGCACGAGCTTGCGTCCGGCGCGCCACACACAATCGACCATCGGCCGGCGCGCCGCGAAGATCCAGTGATCGAGCCACTGGTCCGGCTTCGTCGCGACGAAAGGCGCGGCCGATGTGTCGAGCGAGACCAGGTCGGCCGACCCGCCGACGGCCAAAGCCGCACCGGGCACGCCAAGTGACTGCGCGCCGCCGGTCTGCGCGCGCTCGAAGAGCGCGCGTCCGGTCGAGGACGTGCCGGGCATGGCCAGCACGTTCCGCGCCCGGTGCGTCAGCCGTTGGCCGTACTCCAGCAGCCGAAGCTCCCCGGCTGCGTCGATCGACACGTTCGAATCCGTGCCGACGCTGAACACACCGTCCAGCGCGAGGAAATCCGAGGCGGGGAACACACCGTCCCCAAGATTGGCCTCGGTGACGGGACAAAGCCCGACCACCGCGCGGCTACGCGCGATGCGCGCCAGCTCTTCCGGCGTCACGTGCGTGGCGTGGATCAGCGACCAGCGCGCATCGACTGCAAACCGGTCGTAAAGCCACTCGACCGGCCGCTGGCCCGACCAGGCAACGCAGTCCTCGACCTCCTGCGTCTGCTCCGCGATGTGCAGGTGCAGCGGATCGCCGGGCCGGAGCTGCGTCAGCGCGCGCAGCTCCGATTCATCGACTGCGCGGAGGCTGTGCGGCGCGACGCCGAGCACAGCGTCGGGCAGCCGCGCAGTCGCCGTCTCGCAGGCCGCGAGCAACCGCTCGTACTGGCTCGAGCTGCAGATGAAGCGGCGCTGCCCCGCTGCCGGCGGCGCGCCGCCGAAGCCCGCATGCGCGTAGAACACCGGCAGCAGGGTGAGCCCGATGCCGGTAGTCGGCCGCCGCCGCGACGACACGCGTCGCCATCTCGCCCATGCCGGCGTACTCGCGCCCGTCGGCGTCGTGGTGCAGATAGTGAAACTCGCCGACTCGCGTGAACCCGGCCTCGAGCATCTCGACATAAGCCTGCGCGGTGACTGCCTCGAGCTCGTCCGGGCCTAGCCGTCGAGAAAGCGATACATCGTGTCGCGCCAGGTCCAGAACGAGGCCGCCGTCGCGTCCTTCCATTCCGTGAGCCCGGCCATCGCGCGCTGAAAACCGTGGCTGTGGCCGTTGCCGAGCCCCGGCAAGCCCACGGCATGGCGCTCGCCGGTATCCGACCGCTGGCACGCCCGCCTCGACCGCCGCGATCCGCCCGCCGTCCAGCGTCACCCGAACATCGCGGCCCCAGCCCGCCGGCAGCAGGGCCCACTCGAAGTGCAGCGTCGAGCGGTTCACCATGACGATTCCTGCCCGGTGAGGCCGCGGCATCTTCGCCGAAAACGCGCGGCTTGTCCGCAGGCGGTAACGCGCGACACGTCGGTAGCGGCAACATTCACATTCCGACGCGCATCCATCGCGCGCAGAGCATCGAAACATGCCGGCATTCCTGAAGACGGCGCACGTCGCAGTCAAAGATCATCGGGGTCGCCGCAATCACCGCCGCGCTGGCCGCCTGCAGCAGCGGTGGCGGGGGCGGCAGCACGCCGGCGCCCACGGTGCAGATCCAGGCGCAGCCTCCGACGTCGCGGCCGGCGCGACGACGACGCTGACCTGGTCGAGCACCAATACCGATTCGTGCCAGGCGTCCGGCGGCTGGACCGGTGCGAGACTGGTGTCCGGTTCGGAAACCGTCGGGCCCGTGACCGCGACCACGACGTTACGCTTGCAGTGCACGGGGCGCGGCGGCACCGCGACGGGCAGCGCCACCGTCACCGTTGCGGGCGGCAACAGGCACGCGTGGCCGGGAACCTGCTCGTGCCGACGATTTCGCGTTCGGACAGCGACGTCAACGACCCTTTCGCGCGCCGTTCGCCCCGAACGACACCGCGGTCGCATGCGCAGCCCATGCCGAACCCGGTCGTGATCGGCGGGTACGTCAACGTTCGCGGGCAGAGGTCCGACGCGGCCGATCGTCGGCCAGCGGCGACTCCGACGACTTCTACAGCGTGGACCTGGTCGCCGGGCAGGTCATCGAGCTCGTGATCCCGTCGGCGCACCTGGGCGGTGACGATGCCGATCTGTTTCTCTTCGATTCGAATCTGACAGATCGTCGATTCGTCGGTGGGAGACGGCCAGGTCAAGCAGCTCACCGTCCCCGCGGATGGGACGTATTTCATCGACGTCGCCGTGGCCTCCGGTGCGCCCCTGTATCGCTTGAGCGTAGGCCAATCGACCGTCCCGTCGAGCGCGCGCGGGCCTGCGCCTCAGCGACGAGTTCATCCCGGGCGAGGTGATCGTCACGCTCAAGAGCGCGGGTAGACCCCGCGGCGACGTCCTCGAAGGGCGATGCGGCTCCTCGCGACGCGCTACGGCACGAGCCGGAAAGGCGGCGACCCGGGGCGCGAGATGCTGCTCAAGCTGCCGGCCGACACGGCGCCGATCATAAGCAGCACGGCGGCGTGGTCGCGCGCAGCGGCGGCGAAATCGAAGCGCCGGGACTGCCGCGGAAGGCGGCGCCGCAAGCCGCAGCATCGCCGCTGGCGGGTCGCAAGCGCCGAGCAGCAGCGCAAGCTCGATACGCTCCTCTACGTCAAGGCGCTGCGCGCCGATCCCGACGTCCGTACCGCCGATCTCAACCGCGTGATGCGCGCGTCGCGCGTTCCAAACGACCCCGGCTACGCGATCCAGCGCTGGCACTATGAGCAGATCCAGCTTCCCGGCGCCTGGGACGTGACGACGGGCAGCGACGCGATCCGCGTCGCCGTCGTCGACACCGGTGTCGCGCCGCATCCGGAGCTCGCGTCCAAGCTCATCGATGGCCGCGACCTCATCAGCGATGCGACCAACGAGGACGGCGACGGCATCGACCGCCGATCCCACACGATCCCGGCTGCGTGATCGGCGGCGGCGTCGACCTTCCACGGCACGCACGTGGCCGGCACGATCGGCGCCCGCAGCAACGATGGTACCGGCGTCGCGGGCGTGTCCTGGGGGGCGCGGATCATGCCGGTGCGCGCGCTCGACGGCTGCTCCGGCAGCGGCGGCACCATGCGACATCATGCAGGGCATCCGGTATGCGGCGGGGTCTGCCCAACGACTCCGGGGCGCTGCCCTCGCAGCGCGCCGACGTGATCAACCTGAGCCTCGGCGCGAGCGGCACCCTGCGACGCCACTCATGGCCAACCTGTTCGCGGAGGTGCGCGCGCAGGGCGTCGCCGTCGTCGCTGCCGCCGGAAACGACGGCACGAACGCGGCGCACACACCGGCCTCCTGTCCCAGCGTCATCAGCGTGGCGGCCGTCGGGCCACTGCGCACCCGGGCGCCGTACTCGAATTTCGGCTCATCGGTCGACGTGGCCGCGCCCGGCGGCGACACGACCGGCGACGTCAACGGCGACGGGCTTGCAGGACGGGGTCTACAGCACGCACGCGAGCGGCGGCGGCTCGAGCACCTCGCCCACGCTGCGATGCAGCTCGCAGGGCACCTCGATGGCCGCGCCCCACGTCTCCGGCGTGATCGCGCTGATGCTGAGCAGGAACGCCGCGGTGACACCGGCGCAGATCGACTCAGCTGCTCGTGCAGGGCGCGCTCACGGACGCCATCGGCCCTGCCGAACCCGACGATCTCGGGATAGGGCTCATCAACGCGCGCAATGCCGTCGTGGCCGTCGGCCAGCCGCTGCCACCGGCCCCGCCGACCCTGAGCGTGACGCCCTCCTCGCTCGCCTTCGGCGACATCGGAGACGATGGCGGAGGTGTTCGTCGACGAACGCGGGCGGCGGCGACGCTCGTCATCGACCGGGGTTCAGCGCCGTCCGAGCCGTGGCTCTCGGTCAGCCAGACGTCCGTCGACGCCAACGGCCCTGGCCGTTTACACGGTGAGCGTCGACCGTGCCGGCCTCGTCGATGCTCCCGGAAGCTACTCCGGCTTCGTCGAGTTCGCATCCAACGGCGGCACGGTGCGGGTCAACGTCCTCATGGAGGTGGTCGACGTCACCGGTCGAGCCGAGCGCCGGGCGGCAGTACATCCTGCTCATCGACCCGGCCACCAACGAGACCCGCGCCCAGGTGGACGTGCAGGCGGACGGGAGCCTCCGTCCCCTACCGGTTCGACGGGGTGGCGTCGGGCGAGTACCTCCTGCTGTCCGGCACCGATCTCAACAACGACGGTTTCATCTGCGACCCGGGCGAAGCCTGTGGTGCCTATCCCGTGGAGAACGCGCCCGTGACGATCGTGGTCGACGGAGCCGTCGAGGGGTTGGACTTCGTGGTCACGTATCGCGCCGAAGTGCCCACCACCGCGAGCTCGACGGGCGCATTGAAGGGGCTGCGGCGCGACTTGCGGCAACCGCGGATCATCAAGTGAGCGTTGACGTTTCCGCGGAAACGCCGAGACCGCCCGCCATCGTCCGAACGTGTCCACCGCGCTCAGGATTCTGCATCCGACGCAGGTAACGCCCGAGCCCTGGGCCAACGGCCTCGGGCGGACGCGCACGCTTCTCGCCTGGCCCGATCCACGGCACTGGGCCTTGCGCATCAGCGTCGCCGACGTCGAGACGGCCGGGCCGTTCTCGGTGTTTACCGGTGTCGATCGATGGTTCGCAGTGCTCGAGGGCGACGGCGTGCGCCTCAGGACCGCCGGGCGTCCTCCGGCCGTTGCGCGGGCGGCCGACGAGGAGATGCACGCGTTTCCAGGCGACGATGCGACCGACTGCGAGCTCCTGGGCAGCCCGACGCGCGACCTGAACGTGATGGCGCGGCGTCGCGAGGTCGCGCGCGACGATCCGTCGCCTGCGCGTCGTGGCCGCCGATCCGATCAGCTGCCCAGGTGCTTCGGCTGCTTCGTCTGTGACGACGCCGCGCTCGCGACCGGCGAGGGCGCGCCGATCGCCCTGCCCCGTCATACACTTGCATGGCTCGAGAATCCTTCGCGCCAGATGTCGAGTGGCAGCTCGCCGCGCCGGCGCCGCGCGGCTGGTGGATCAGGCGGATGAGGACCGGGGCCGATGACGATCCACGACAGACTGACGACTGGCTCATCGTCGAGCGAGGCGATGCGCCGCTGGTGCTCTCCGTGCCGCACGCGGGCACGCGGCTGCCCGGCGAGAATCGAGTCACGACTCGTATCGCCCTGGCTCGCGCGCAAGGACACGGACTGGTACGTCGACCGGCTGTATTCGTTCGCCCGGGAGCTCGGCGCCACCGTCATCCGCACGCTCGTGTCCCGCACCGTGATCGACGTGAACCGCGATCCCGAGGGCCGCTCACTCTACCCGGGGCAGGCGACGACCGAGCTCTGCCCCACCACGACATTCGACGGCGAACGCTTGTATCGCGAGGGTGGCGAGCCCGATGCGGGCGAGATCGCGACGCGACGCGACCGGTACTACGCCCCTTACCACGCCGCGATTAGCGCCGAGATCGGCCGCCTCCGCGATTCGCACGGCTCGGTGGTGCTGTTCGACGCGCATTCGATCCGCTCGGTGGTGCCGCGGCTCTTCGACGGCACGCTGCCCGTGTTCAATATCGGCACGAACTCAGGTCGGAGCTGCGCGCCGGGGCTTGCTCGTTCGCTGCGGGAAATCTGCGACTCGAGCGGGTTGCCGACCGTCGTCGACGGCCGGTTCAAGGGCGGATACATCACGCGGCACTACGGCCAGCCGGACAGCGGCGTCCACGCCGTCCAGCTCGAGCTCGCGATGCGCGGTTATCTCGATGAGCCGAAGACCGAATTCCGCGAAGGACGCTGGCCGCCGCCGTACGAGGAAGCCGGCGCTGCAGAGCTCACCCGGACGCTGCGCCGGGTGGTCGAGGTGTGTGCCGGTTTTGCGCGCCGTGCGGGCGGGCGCGACGTTATGTAATACGGACCTCGATGGACTTGATGGACTACGGGCCGGCCTGGGATGAACATAGGACGTCGGCAGAACCCGACAATTGGAGGTCCCATCCCATGCGCACCCACGGAAGGATCCGAATCCTGACGAAGTCCGGCCCCCTCGCGCTCGCATGCTTAGGCGTACTGGCTCTCGGCGCGTGCGAACAAGGCCGCGAAGCGCCCGCGGAGCACACCCGCGCTGAAATCGCATGGGCACGCGCCGCGCTCGAGCGCAATCCGAATCTCGAATTGCTCGCCACAGACTCCGAGGCTGGAGTGTTCACGGTGCGCGACACCAGGAGCGGCCAGGTGCATGCGGTGAAAGTGGACGAGCTGGCCGCTGCGCCGATCGCGGCGCTTTCCGCCGAGCGGGCGGTTGCCCCAGCACCTGCCGAGCCCGGCGTGCCGAGTGCTGCCGATGCACCAGACGCGAGCGCGCCCGTGTCCGACTTTGATCCCGATCGATCGATCGCTCAGGCGACCGCGCTCGCTGAGGATGCCGATGTCGAGCCGCGGAACTACACCATTCAACGGTCCGGCAGCCAGGTCAAGGTCAGCGGGCCGGGCGTGAGCATCGTCTCGGCTGGCGGCCAGGGAGGGGCGACGACTGCCAAGGGCGAGGAGGGTCAGCGCACCGTCCGAGCCGATCATCTGCGAAGGCCAACGCATGATGCATCTCGACAATCGCCGCATCTTCGTCGAGGGCGACGCAATCACCGCGCTCAACGGGTGCGAGCTGCACATCACCAACAGCCGCATCGTCGCGTCGGGAACCGGCGTGGTGGTACGCGATGCAACCGTGCACATCACCAACAGCTACATCGAGGGCGCATCCGGCTCATACGACGCCGGCATCGGCGCCAAGCTGTACATACGCGGCTCGACCTTCAACGGCGTCATGCACCGCGACGCATTCGCCCAGATCCAGGAGCAGGGCGGGAGCCAGTGGCGCTGATTTGATCGGCCAGCGGCCTCGGTTCGCGAACCCATTGGGCGGGGGGTGACGACCCGCCCGAGTCGCTCGCGCTCAGCTCGATGCGTGTGCGCGGCTGCTCGACCCATGTGCACGGCTGCGCAGACCGTGACGGACCCAACAGTAGCTCCCGCCCGGTCGTCGCAGAATCAGGCTTTCCCGAGACCGGAACGCGCCATGCGATCGATTCTGCTCCTGCCCCTGCTGCTCATCGCCCCGACCCTCGCGGCCGAGAACGCCGGCGAGGACGCCTTCAAGGACGCGAAGGACTGGACGGTCCAGATCCGCACCTCCGTCAGCCGGCCGTTCACGCAGGACGAGATGGGGTCGTTCCAGGGCGCCGGCCTCGTGGTCGATGCGCAGCGCGGCTGGGTACTCACCAACGCACACGTCGCGAGCAGCTCGTATTCGACCGTGACGGTCACGTTCCAGGGCGGCGAGCCGATGCCCGCGCGGCGACTGTACGTCGACCCGCACCTCGACCTCGCCGTGATCGCCTACGATCCCGCCGCTGCAGGGCGCACGCCGAAGGAGCCCGAGCTCGAGTGCGATGTCTCGCCACCTATCGGCCATCCGGTCGGCGCGTTCGGGCATCCGTGGGGATTCCGCTTCACGGGCACCCGCGGCATCACCTCCGCGGTCACCTCGAGGCTCGGTCCACAGATGCTGCAGACCGATGCGCCGATCAACTCGGGCAACTCGGGCGGCCCGCTGATCAGCCTCGAGACGGGGCGCGTCGTCGGTGTCAACGCGGCATCGATGTCCAAGCTCCTGACGGAGGGCCTGAGCTTTGCCGTGCCGATGCCGTACGCCTGCACGATCGTGGACCTGTTGAAGAAGGGCCAGGATCCGTCGCCGCCGGCGAGCCTCGTCGACTTCGCGATCGACGAGAACGACGAGCCCACACTGGTCGTCGCACGCTCGCGGCTGCCGGCCGGCGCGATCGACCTGCGTGCCGGCGACGAGCTGGTGTCGCTGCACTCACCCGAGCACGCGCTTGCAAACGAGTCCGACCTGGCGGACGCGCTGCGAGGCAAACTCGACGGCGTGTCGCTGACCGTGCGCCGCGATGGCAAGGAGGTCACGCTGCACGGGAAATGGCCGGCGGCACCGAGGGTCGTCGAGCGTCAGGGGCTCTGGATCTCGGGCGCGCTGTTCGCCGAATCCGAGCCGCTGATTCGTGACCAGATCGTGGGCAGCCCGAAGCTGATGATCCATCACGTCGAGTCCGGCTCATCGGCCGAGGTGCAGGGCCTCGAGGGATACGATCTCGTGCTGACGGCGAATGGCCGCACGATCGATTCGCTCGCGACCCTGCAGGCGCTCGCGCGGCGAGGCGGAAGCGTCAAAGTCGGACCTGAGCCTGATGCTGCTTCGGCTCGGGTCGGTGCGTGCCGGATTATTCGCCTACGAGCAGCGCACGCTGCCGCTCGACGACGTCGAGGTCGTAGGGCCGTAAACGGCGCGGCGCAGGCCGCTGCGACACGGCGCATCCCGGCTACCCGGATCCCGGGGTAAGCCCGAGCTCCTTACGCAATTGCGGCGCCGTCAGCAGCCTCGTGTAGACCTTCGTTCCCACATCGAACTCCCGGGCGCGCGACAGCGGTCCGACCACGACCGGCTCGAATCCCGCGTCCTTCACCAGTCGCTGCGCGACGGCGAGCGCCTCCGCGTCGTCGCCCGCGAGCGGAATGGCCACACGGTCACCGTCGCGGTGCGCCTCGCTCTTGAGATCGTTGTAGTTGATCGCGTTGAACGCGCGTACGAGACGCGTGCCAGGCAGGAACTCGGCCGACGCCACGCCAGTTCCCTTGCGGCGCGCCTCTTCCGCCATCGCCCCGTCGCGCTGTGGATAGGGATTGCCCGTGTCGAGCACGACCTTTCCGGCCAGCTCGCGCCGTAGATCCCGTCCGACCTGCGGCAAGGCAGCGTAGGGGACGGAGATCAACACGACTTCGCCGAATGCGGCTGCCTCGCGCGGCGTGCCGACCCGTACCTTCGGTCCGAGCGAGCGTGCGAGGTCCTGGAGCTCCTCCGGGTGGCGCGATGAGATCACGAGCTCGTGGCCGGCCTTCGCCCAGAGCGTCGCGAGATTGCCGCCGATGCGACCCGTGCCGATCACGCCGATCTTGAGCGGCCCGTTGTCAGCAGCGGGTACGGCGGAGAACGGCAAGGCGCAGGTGATCACGGCGAGGACTGTCGCCGCCAAAGGCAGGAGTCGGAGCTTCGACCGGCGGCTCGCGGAGGCGCCTCGGTCAATTTCAGTCTCCATCATATGGACACCTCGACGAGCGACGTTTCGTCGCGGCAGGCTCATGACGCCCGGGAAGGATACGCGTGCACGCGATGATCTTCGATCGGGACGCGACACCCCGTCACCACCGGTTGTGCGGGGCGCGTCCAAGGCGGAACATTGCAAGGAATGGAACAGCCGCACCGCCCGCCGTTTCACCTTGCAGTGCCCGTCCACGACCTCGCCGCCGCGCGCGCGTTCTACGGCGGCGTGTTCGGCTGCGCGGAAGGGCGCAGCAGCACGCAGTGGGTGGATTTCGACTTCTTCGGCCATCAGCTCGTCGCGCATCTCGATCCGGGCGCGTCCATGCACGTGCGAACCCGCAACCCGGTCGACGGCCAGGACGTGCCGGTGCCGCACTTCGGCGTCGTGCTCGCGTGGAACGACTGGCACGCCCTGGTCGAGCGCCTGCGCGCTCACGGACAATCGTTCGTGATCGAGCCCGGGATCCGCTTCGCGGGCCAGGTCGGCGAACAGGCGACGTTCTTTCTCTACGATCCCTCGGGCAATGCGCTCGAGTTCAAGGCGTTCCGCGACCCGTCGCGACTGTTCGCGCGCTGATACTGGTGCTGGCGTTCAGGCGCGGCATGGCCCCATGCTTGCCCGGTTTCTGCGTCACCGTTGGCCGAGCACCGCGCGGCTCAGTTGCGGCGTCGCTTCGAGTGGTACATCGCCTCGTCGGCCCGCCTGAGCAGTTCGCCGCAATCTTCCCCATCCGCTCCGTTGCAGATCGCCACGCCAACACTCGCTGTCACGGCGGTCACGGTACCGTTCAGCGTGTATGGCGCAGAGATGCGGTTGCAGATCTTGCGGGCCACCGCGCTCAAGTCCACCGTGCGTTCGAGGTCGGGCAACATGATCACGAATTCATCGCCACCATAGCGACAGGCCGTGTCGCAGGCGCGCACCGATGCCACTAACCGCCTGGCGACCTGCTGCAGCAGTTGATCGCCCGCGGCATGCCCGAGACTGTCGTTGATACCCTTGAACCGGTCCAGGTCGAGGAACATGAGTCCGACACGCTTCTCTTGTCGCGCGGCTCGAGCCATGGCCTGTTCGAGCCGGTCGGCCAGCAGGGCGCGATTGGCCAGCCCGGTCAGCGGGTCGTGATGCGCAGCGTGGCGCGCCTCCGCCGCCTCTCGCCTGAGTCGAACCAGCTCGCTCCTCAACCGAGCGTTGATCGCGGCGAGATCTTCGGCCGCTCGTCGCCAACCAGTCGAGGAATCCTCATGCGGCGGAACGACGCTATCTCGATCCAGTGATGCGGCAGGCCATGACAGCATTCGAACGGCTCGCGGCTCCGCGGTAACGGTGTGCCGTGCAGTGCGACCGAACGCAGGGTCATCACGACGCAATTTTGCAGTCACAGGGACTTGTTTCATTTCACTGTCTCAGGCGCGTGCTCGAAGCGCTCGCCGCAGGTGACTCGCGCACGGTGAGTAAGCTACGGGCGACCCTTCGATCCCCGATGTCGGTGAAACGGGAATATGAAAAGCGCGGACTGCGACTTGACCCGTAGGAACCCGCTGACAGAGTGTCAGCCACCTGGTGCACGCCGTTGAACGGCTGGGCTGCCTACCCCAGGTAGTTATCGAACCACCGATAGCCGGCGTACATGCCGGCACCGGCGGCGATCACGCTCAGGATGATGCCAACCCCGAAGCCCAGGCGGGCGCCGAGCCACCAACCCAGCCAACCGCCGAAGAACGCCCCGAGCAGGCCGAGAATCCGTTTCATCGCTGGATCGTGAACGCGTCCACCAATCCACGGACTCCGTAAAGCGCCGGGAGGATCTCCTCCGGCGGACGCTCGCGCCGCAGCCGCGCGACCAGATCGGTCCCCGCACGGTAGGCGGGCAGATACATGCGCCCGAGCAGCGGGTGCCGCGCCCATGCCCCCGAGAGCTTCTCCGCGCGCTCCTCGGAGACGAGGAACTCCCGCCGCAGGAGCGCCGCCACGTCGGGCTGCGCCATGCTTTCCGCCCAGGTCAGGTAGGAGGCCTGGTTCTTTGCGTCGTCCTGCAACAGTGCGAGCAGCACGCCCGCCTCGAGATCGCGGTCCGGCAGCTCGGCAGCCTCGGTGACGCCGTGCGCGATCAGGATCGCGTTGTTCGCGATGCCCTCGAAGAGCACCGAGGCGCGGGTGTTCATCGTGAGCACCGAGGCCTCGAAGCCGACGAGTCCGCGAACGAACAGGTCCTGCAGGTACGCGAACGTCGTGACATGCCCCGGCACGACTTCGTGGCTCACGAGCTGCTGGAACTCCGGCACCGAGATCTCGAGCGCGGCGTTGAGCTCGTAGGTCGCCTCGTACTCGGGATGCCCGTCGCGCGTGCGGGCGTGGCCGAGGTAGTTCATCGAACCCGAGAACCAGGCGTTCTCGATCGCGAGGAACCGGACGTTTGCGCGCGGCACATGCGCGAGCTCGCGAGGCAGGTACGGCACGAGGTGGCGCGCCGCGAGCGCGTCGTAATGCGCGATGAAGGCTTCGCCGAGCGTCGCGATCGACTTGCGCGGCACGCGCCGCTCAGCTCGCCAGGCGTCCGCGGCCGCGCGCAACGAATCGCTGCCGTTCGACCGGTGGCCGGCGGCGGCCAGCAGCTCCGCCACCCGCCGCCGCTTCTCCTCAGGTTTGGACGGCTCCGGCGCCCGCCCGGTGATCGTCCGAACACAACGATCGTAGGAAACCTGCGGGCCGCGCCCCAGGAGCTCCATCGCGAGGTCCCACATCACCTCGCAGCAGAGCCCGAGCCCCTCGAGATAAGCGCCGCGCGCCCCGCCCTGCGCCCGCGCGCCGGCGAGCACGCGGGCAATTGCACCCTGGACATCGACGGCTGCGAGGTAGGCATCGATGGACGGCGTGTCCGGAGCCTTCGCGCCCACGCCGCCATTCGCGCGCAGGGTCGCGGCGCTCGGATGCGTGTACGCGGCGGGCAGCGCCTCGTCGGAGAACCAGCAGTCGGCGATGAACCGCCCCGTCCCGGACGGGTTCATGACATCGCCGCCCCACAGCGTGTCGATGCCAATCAATGCGTCGGCGATGTCCTGCCGGTGCGGGTGTTGCAAAGCTCACTCCGTCACTTGCAGCGGGTGTACGGCGAGCCCTTCACCAGCGCCTGCTTCAGTGGCGTCGAGCGGCGGGCCGCCGGCGTAACCTTCATCCTGCGGCTCGAACATGAGCACGCCCTTCTGCTCGTTGTGGTTGAAAGTCATCAGGATCGAATAACCGTCCTTGAGCCGGTAGGGAAAGAACCACTGGCTGATCCCCGCGTAGTCGGGCGGCCCGTACGATACCGCATGTTCCGGATTGGTGACTTTGTCCTGTTTGCCGCCTGCGTCAAAGGTGAACCCGCTTTCGTCCACCAGGATCCGCGGCTCGCGCTTGCAGTCGCCACCGGGAGCGTAACGCCCGAAGATATCGTCGTACCCCTTCAGGTCTTTCAGCTCGACCGCGTGCCCGACGTGGCCGAACCCGAGCCCAACGAGCAGGACCAGCGACGCCAACCCCCGTGCCCAACGAACCTGAGACATGGTGATTCCCCCTGTGATTGGTTCTTGCACCCGGACTATACGCCAGGCGCGTAAAGGCGCGTCGCGCGGACGGGCTCAGTCGCGATCGCCGGTCAGCGACCGCAGAAAAGCCGAGGCCCGGGGGATACCCGGGCCTCGAAACTGCAAGCATCGGACCGCCGGCATCGATCTTCCGTCGACGCCGATTAGAACCGGGCGGTCGCCCCCAGGAATACCTGACGACCCAGCGTGTCGTACGTCGGGTACGTGTTCGCCGAGCCTGTGCCCGCGATCTCTGTCCCCACGATCGGCGGATCCTCGTCGAGCAGGTTGGTGATGCCTGCACGCAAGGTCACGCTGTCGGTCAACTCGTAGATTGCCGACAGGTCGAGGTAGTTCATGTCCGAAAGCTCGGCGTTGAACTCGTCGAACTCGCCCCACAGCGCGAACTGCAGGTCCGGGTCGGAGTCGTTCTGGTCGAGCTCGGTGCTGCCGATGTAGCGCCACTGCAGCGACAGGTCCAGGTTCCACGGCGAGGACCACGTCAGCCGCACGTTGTGACGCCAGCGCGGGTTGACCGTCTGGCAGATCGTCCCGTAGAGGCCCGCGCAGTCATACGACCCGCCCCCCCGCACCGGTGTGGCGATCGCTTCCTCCAGCCACGCGCCGTTCAGCGTAGCGGTGAGCGAGTGCCCGCTGTCGCCGAGGTCGAGCGTATACGCCGTCTGCACATCGATACCCGAGAGCTCGGCCTCGCCAATGTTCACGCCGGTCTGCAGGATGTACCCGCCGCTCGCGACGCTCGAGCCGGTGAGCGCCCCCAGCGGCGTGCGCACGATCTGGCTGCAGAATTGCGGATCGCCCGTCGCCATGCATTGTGTGAAGAGGAACGCGCCCGGCAGCGTCCCGATCGCGTCCTCGAGCGTGATGCGGTAGTAGTCGATGCTCGCGGTCAGGTTCGGCAACGCGCTGGGCGTGATCGTCACCCCCAGCGAGTACGTGTCGGCCTGCTCCGGGTCGAGCTCCGTATTGCCGCCGATCACCTGGCCACACTGGTTCGACACGCACTGCGGGATGGTGTTGGTCGCGAGACCGTCCCCGTACTGCGCGGGCGTGACGCCCGCGCGGATACATTCCTCGAGCGACGCCGTCGCCGCCTGCCCGGCGAGCGGCGCACACGGGTCGACGCCCAGGAAGCTCTGCTGCCCGTAGGCTTGCGGGCTGAAGAGCTCGATGATGTTGGGCGCGCGGATCGCGTGCTGGAACGAGCCGCGGAACCGCAGGTCCGGGATGGGCGCGTACTGCAGCTCGGCCTTCCAGGTATCGGCCCCACCCGTGGTCGAGTAGTCCGAGTACCTGTAGCCCGCGTCGATAACCAGGTCGTGGATGCCCGTCCGACCCTGCACCAGGGGAATGCGGATCTCGCCGAAAACCTCCTCGACGGTATACCCGTCGTCGATCGGGACCGACGCGCCGGCGAACCCGGCGAGCAGGCCGGACAGTTCCGCCGAATCCGGGTCGAACTTCAGGTCTTCCGTCCGTCGCTCGACGCCGACGTTGACGCTGATACCGTCCTCGGCGAAGGGGACGATCAGCCCGTAGGCACCCAGGTCGCCCGTCACGTCCGCATGCACGATCTGCTGTGTCACCGTGCCGTAGGCCGTGCCCGGCGTGTAGAGAGAGTTGAGCTGGTCCTCGGTCACCCCGCCTTCCGTGAAGATGTTGTACGGGACGCACGCGCCGCCGCTGATGCACGCCGGGTTGTCACGCGTGCCGGTCACCTGCAGCGCGTTCGCGATGCTCTGGAAGTTCAGGTAGTTCGTGTTCGAGTTGTAGAGCGTCGTGTAGTAGTACTGGCCGTAGGCGTCGTAGTTCCAGTCCGGTCCCAGGTTCCCGCGCACGCCGAGCACGCTGCGGTAGTTCTGGTGCTCGAACTCGGCGACGCGACCACCGCCCTCGATATTGCGCCGGCCGATCTCGACACTGACGCTCGTCGCAGCCGGGATTCGCCGTATCCGCCGCGATCTGCTCGGGCGTGCAGAGGATCGAGCGCTGCTGGTCGCTCAGCAGCGGATTGCTGCAATTGACCAGGTACTGCGAGTCGGCGGTCAACGGGTTCGATCCGCGGAAGAGGCCCGACGGCGCGATCACGACCTCGGTCTGGTCGTTCATGAAGCCGAACTCGACGTACGGCTCGACGTAGTCGTTGATGTTGATGTGGCCCAGGAAGCCGGCCAGGACGCGCTCGTCGTCACGCGACATGTTGACGAAAGCGTTCGAGTTGAACTCCCCTGGCGGAGAGGAGCCCGCCTGCGGCCACGGCAGGAACTGGTCACCCACGACCGTGTAGGGGTCCTGGCTGGTGACGGGGCGGAAGAAGTTTGAGTTGCTGGTGCCTCCGCAGCGGCTCGAATCCGGCAGCACGGTGAAGACCTGGCAGCCCGCGAAGTCGCGGTCGGAGCCCGTGATCGGGTCCGCCTGCCGATAGGAGAAGTAGCCCGTGAAGTTGCCACGGTCATCCGCGATGTTCGTGCCCGCCATGATCGACACGCTGAAGTTCTCGCCGTCGCTCGCGTCACCATCGGCGACCGGGAGGCCGGCGGTGTCGGCTAGACCCTGGATCAGTCCGTTGCTGTTGTCATGCTGGTTGAACCCGTATTGCGCATCGATCTGCACGCCCTCGAAGTTCTTGCGCATGATGAAGTTGACCACGCCCGCGATGGCGTCGGAGCCATAGACCGCCGAGGCGCCGCCCGTCACGACGTCGACGCGCTCGATCATCTGCACCGGGATCTGGTCGAGGTTCGGCGCCGGGTTCGGGTTGCCCGTATTGGCATCCGCCGAGCCGAGCCGCCGCCCGTCGACCAGCACCAGCGTGCGCTGCGGCGCGAGGCCGCGCAGGTTGACCGTCGTCAGCCCGCCCGGCGTTGAAAGCGAGTTGGACGTGTTCGAGAAGTCGGTCGCCGAGTTCTGGAAGACCTGCGGCAACGTGTTGAGCACGTCGGACATGTCCGTCTTGCCGAGGTGCTTGATCTCGTTCTCGGTCACGACCTGCACCGGGCTCGTGCTGCTCAGGTTCGGTGCAGCGATGCGCGAACCGGTGATGACGATCTCCTCCACAGGCTCCTGCGCCTGCAGCTGCGGTGCAAGCAACGACAGGCAGGCCAGGCCAAGCCCGGCCAGCCTGCGTAACGAGCGCCCCTGGTCATGTGTGGTAAACATGTCACTTCTCCTTGTTGTCGGCCCTGCCTCAGGTCGAGGGGCACTGCGGAGCTCCCACGACCGCCTTTTCGCCGGACGCTAGACCAGTTTTCGGGGCCTTGTGGTTCACGGATTGCGAATCGACGGCTTGTGGCACCGATGCCACAACAATTCGCAAGCCCTGAACGATAAGTGTGTTGTTTCCGCCAACGCGCGGGAGAGAATGGACACGTTACAAGCGGAAGCGCGCAATGATCCTCACGGAAATGCCCGACCTCCCGCCGGCGCCCGAGACGCAATACAACAAGGCGTTCCGGGAAGCGTTCTATTCGCAGTGGGGAAAAGGCAACTGGATCGTCTGCGGGTGGGCGCACCGCGCCGAGTACGTTCGGTTCCGCAAGACGCTGTCCTTCAAGATGGTGCAGGGCGGCACCGAGCAGTTCTTCATTGACGGACGGCGGATCAGCGTCACCGACAACACCTACCTGGTGCTCAACGAGGGCCGCGAATACGCGAGCCTCCTCGAATCACCAAGGCGCGCGTATTCCTTTGCGATCTTCGTGCGCCCGGGGCTCGCCGGGGAAGTCGCGCACGCCGCGCCACAGTCTCTCGCGACCGCGCTGGATGAGGGGCCGGACCACGCCGCCGCGCCGGTCGAGTTCTCCGAGAACCTGCGGGTGCACGACCATCGCGTCACGCCCGTGCTGCGCTATATCCGCCACTATGTCGATCGCGGCGAGCGCGACGAGGCGTGGCTCGAGGAACAGTACCTGTTCCTCGTCGGTCGCCTCTTCACCGAGGAGCGGTCAAGGGCGCGGGTCGCCGAACGCCTGGACCAGGTTCGTCCCGCGACGCGCCACGAGCTCGAACGACGCGTGGGCTGGGCGGTCGACTACATGCTTGCCAACCTGCAGAACGAGCTGGCGCTGTGCGACCTCGCGGCGGCGGCGCGCCTCTCCCCATATCACTTCGCACGCGTCTTCCAGCAGGCGCACGGCATCACGCCCATCGGCTATCTGCGACGCGCGCGCCTCGAGCGTGCGCTGCAGCTCCTCGAATCGAAGGAGGCGCCGGTCAACGAAGTCGCCGCGCAGGTCGGCCTGAGCCGTCTCGCGCTCTGGCGCGGAGTGCGACAGCTGCGCGGACTCTCGCCGCGCCAGGTCATCCACGGTGCCGGTGTTCCAATTCATCCAAGGTCGCCTTCCCGGAACGACGCGAACTGAGCGACGTCGCTAGCCGGGTGTTCCGTTGCGCAGGCGGCGCGGAGTCAGATGCGCGAGTAGTACCCGTCGAACCAGTCGGTCCAGGTCTTCCCCTGGTCGGTGGATTCGACGAAGTGCTGGCGCACGCGCCCATCCGGCAGCAAGGTCCACGTGCCGCGCAGCAAGGTCGTGCGGCCTTCCTTCACGTACTGCAGCGGCCCTTCGAGCACCATCGCGCCGTCGACCAACCCGCCCTGCATCGCGAGCACTGCGCCCGGACTGATCCAGTGCTGCCGCCAGGCGCGCGCAGCCGGGTCGTAGAAATTGAGACTCACGCCGGTGTTGCCGTCGGCGGAGGTCCAGCGCTCGATGAGCGCGCAGCCGTGCTGCTCGAGCTGGATCGAATTTCGCCCCACCTCCTTCCCCGACACGTTCCTGACGACCCAGTCGCCCGTCCAGAAATCGAACTGGCGGAAGGCGCCGGTGTCGCAGGGTCCAACAGGGTTCGTTGCTTCTGTCGCGACAGCCGGCGTATCCGTCGGCTGCACCGCGGCCTGCGGATCCGTCGCCTGCGATTGCGCCTGTGCGGCGATCGGCAGTGACATTGCGACGAACTGAATGATTGATGCGACGCGCATAAACCTTCCCCGATTGAACCGCATCCTACAGCGGCGCAGTGTTGAGACGTACCGTGTACGAGAGGCTATCCGGGACAGGGGGCGCCGCATGTTTCACGGCTTGCGAAATTCGGTGATCCGTACGGTGCCGGCCGGCGTGAACGACGTCGAATGGTCCGAGGAGCAGTCCCAGCACCTGATCGCAAGATTGGTGGAGAGCTGGCGCGCGCGGCAGCGTATCGCCGAGCGGCTCGACCAGGTGCGCCCCGCGACCCGCCGCGAGCTCGCGCGACGCATCGGCTGGGCCGTCGATTACATGCACGCGAACCTGGCACACGAGCTGACGCTTCCGGAGCTCGCGTCGGCCGCGCGCCTGTCGCCCTATCATTTCCTGCGCGTCTTCAAGCAGGCCTACGGGCGCACGCCCACGGCCTACCTGCGCCAGTATCGTCTCGAGTGCGCGCTGCGCCTGTTCGAATCCGGGACGCTGCCGGTCAGCGAGGTGGCGGCACGCGTCGGCATGAGCCGGACGGCGCTGTGGCGCGGAATGCGGGGGCTGCGCGGCACTGCGCCGCGGCGGATCGATCAGGTGAGCTTCAGGGCGGCGAACAGCAGGCCTGCCGTCACGACCTGAATCGATACGTTACTGTCGGTGACTCCGCTCGCAGCAGGCGACGATGGCGCCGGGATCCGCACCGTCGCCAGCCACAACGCACACCTGCGCGGGTGGCAGTCCAGTCGGACCACTCAGCATCGCCGTGGCCGAACATGTCGCGCAACTCCTTCGCCACACCGGCGAGCTGCGCCTCCGTCGGACTGCAGTAACGCGCGACCAGCCCGCCCGCGATGCAGTGCGCGAGCTTGTCGGGCAGGTTGCTCGGCAGATGCTGGTCGATCGCCGCACGTGCACACCCGGCCGACGAGGGCGCGGGGCGGTCAGGCACGGATGCGCATCCGGCCCCACAGGCCGCGAGAACCAGCGATGCGCACAGGCGTCGCTTGATGATGAGCCGGGTCAACCCTTCGCGTCGCCGACCTTGCCCGCTGCCGGCTCGCGTTTCCTGGCGCGCACGACGACCGTGCCCGCGAGCTTGTCGTGCCAGCCCTGCTTGCGCGGATCGAAGGCGACCCAGATGAACCCGAGGAGCAGCGGGATCGTCGACAGGTAGTACGCAAGATATCGACCGACGAACTGGCCGGTGGTGGGGTGTCCGCCGGTGCGGGCGTCCACGATGCGCGCGGAGATTGCGATCTTGCCGGGGGTCGCCTCCCGGTAAATCCAGAACAGGATCACCGCTATGGCGGGCAGCACCCAGCTCAGAAGGAAATCCGCGGGGCCCTGGATCAGTCGGGTCGATTCCCAGTAACTCCTTCCGTATATCAAGGTGAGCACCGGCATGAGGATCAGCAGTGCGAGCACCGTGTCGATGATCGAGGCTCCGACCCTGGACCAGAACCCGACGTATTCGACCCCCTCCTCGTTCATGTCCTGGCCCTCTGCCGGTCGAATGGAGATTCGAAGCCTAGCACGCGTCAGACACGTAGACGCTCAAAGCGGTTTCGAGGCTGTGTGAAAACGTGGCTGCTCGCGGTTAGCGAGGCGTTTCAGGTAACCGATCGGCGACTCGCCACGATCCGCCACTGACGACAGCTACACGGCCGGAGCTGTCCCGGCCGAAGCCCAGCAACCGCTCGCCATCTGCACGGACAAAGAGATCCCGCTCGAGCGGCACCCATTCCTGTCCCCACAGCTCGAGCACTCCGTCGGCACGGGCGACGAGCTCGAAATCCTGCTCGGGGTCGACATCGCGGCAGCTATGGCATGCGAGACTGGACCGGTATCGGCCTCCGTACTCGCTGAGGCTTGGCGTCCGTGCGGGATCGGCTTTCGGAACGACGCGGGCCTGGGGTCCTGGATAGAGGGCGTCGAGCAGCGCGCGCTTCACGCGAAAACGTAAATCATTTCCCTCGCCATGATTCACGATGAAGAAGGCCGACCGTTCCTCGGGAATCAGCGTGAACAGCGAGCTGAAGCCTGCGATGTCACCGCCATGCTCGGCGAGCTGTCTGCCGTTGTCCACGTCGAGCTGAAACGCGTAGCCCCAGCCCGGCACCGCCGGATGAATCGTGGCGTGCTGAGTCCTCATCGACCGCGCAAGGGACTCGCTGAGTATCTGTCTGTCGTTGCACCGCCCGTCGGCCAGGTGCAGCATCGCGAAGCGAGCCATATCGGCGGTGCTCGCGACGAGCGAAGACGTCGGTGTCGTGACGTACCACTCATGCGGAACTTGAGCGGCGCGGCCATCTTCGATTTCGTAGGGTGTCGCCACGCCCTGCTCGTCGCCTCGACGCTGCATGATGCGGGAGCTGTTCATGCCGCATGGCTCGAGAATGCGTCGGCGAACGAATTCATCGTACGGCAGACCTGAGGCGTCCTCGATCGCGACGCCAGCCAGTGCCACGCCGTAGCTCGAGTACGCAGTGTATAGGCCGGGCGCACGATAGCGGACCAGGCGGCCTTTGAGGAATTCGCCCAGGGATGGGCGAGGGCCTTTATCCGGGTCGAACTGCCGGCCGGGCAGCTCGTCGAGCCCGCTGGTATGCGAGAGCAGGTGTGCCAACGTGATCGACGGATACCCTTGCGCAGGCACGGCGAGTTGCCGCAGATATCGATTGATATCCTGATCGAGAGCCAGGTCGCCGCTGTCCACGAGTTGGAGTGCGGCAACGCCGGTGAGGAGCTTGGTTACCGAGGCTATTGGCCACAGCGTACGCTCGACGTCGACCGCCACGCGTCGTTCCAGGTCCGCCACACCATAGCCTTGCGCGTATACGACCTGGTCCCCATGTACGAAGACGAACGCGGCTCCGGGGATCCCCTCGTCGGTCAAGGCACGCCGGATGATCGGGTCCACGGCATTCGCGATCGCGTCCGCCGTCGGCGAGGACTCCACCTCCGCTGACGGCGGAGGGGAACTGGCATCCGAGCTCGTTGAAGATCGCGAGCCACAGGCCACCAGCGCGGCGGCCATGACGATGGAGAGGATCCGCATGCGGTTTGCCATGCCGGCGATTCTCGCAAATGGAGCCTCATCGCGCTTCATGAGCCTGGCGGCGGAACCCTCCCCAGGTTCGACAGTTTACGGTGTCGCAACCAGATATAGAGAAGAAGACCCACGGCAGGCATCACCGGAAAGGTGGGGAAGATGTACCAGTAACGCAGATGGTGCTTCTTTGCGTCCTGATGAATGAATACCGTGACGACGCCCAGGACCCAGGCGAAGTCGTAGAGCGTCGTTTGCATGATGGGTTGCGTTAAGTAGAGCGTAAACCCCTCGATGCCCCATCCGGACCAGCGTCCCCAGTTCAGAACGATGAGCGACACGACGAAACAAGGCAGGAGCCAGTGAGCGTGCAGGTGCGCCGTTTCAGCGACGTGCTGTAAGCGCTTTTTCATGCTGGCCTCCCGGTGCCTGGACGAGATTGCTTGGCCAGGCGGCACAAGTGCGTGTGGGCGTACTCATGCACCACGGCATGCAGGTACAGCGCCCGCGGCACGTCACGATTGATTTCCAGCCAGCTCAGGGACTGCTGCGTGCCCCACGCGCGAAACAGGTCATCGCCCGTAATGTCGGCAATGTGGGCCAGCAACGGCTCGTCGAGCTGAAAGGAATTGACGGCCTGCTCGTAGACATCCTCGGACGTCAGAAGCGCAAAGGGAATGTTCATGAAATAGAGCGCGGTGCCGAGATCGAGATTCATGAGACGAAGGCCTTCGTCGGGCGTAATTTCCGGCACGTCCAGCATCGAGAAATCGAGAGACGCGCGCCTCTCGCACCTGAATCTTCCCGACGCGCGCAGCCTCTCTCCTGCGTCGATGATCAGCCGATACATGTTGATGTCGTGACGGATGACTGCATGCCCCGTTAGTCCCTCGAATGTCGTGGGCATCAGATCCGGCTCCGGAATGTCCGAAAAGCCGCTGTTGCGGGCAACGAACCGGATCAGCAGGGTTTCGACGATGAAGTGGCGCAACAGCAGTTCGCCGCCTTCGCGCGAGACACAGCGACGCAGAAACCAGACGCTGAGCCGATCGAGCAGGTTGTGCGAGGAGAACTGAAAGGGCAGCAACCGTTTCAGCGCCACGATCATCCAGACTGCAGTCCGTGAAATCAGGCGCGCAACGGGCCGTATGTAGCGCCGGCTCCAACGCCGCAGGTCTCTGTGGAGCAGCTCAGCCGCACGTTCCGACAACGGTGTCGCCGGATCCACCCGCAGGGCCTGAAAATGCAGCGGCAACCCGCAGGGGGACACTCAGATATTGTCCAGTTCTTCCAGCTGCAGCGCATAGAGACGCGCCACGACCTTGGCGGTCTTGACGATGCGGCTGGCGACTTCCTCGTTGAGGATGCCGGAGGTCAGGACGGCGCGCAGCCGCTCGAAGTGGTTGTCGTCATTCTGTCCGTGGTAGACGAGGAAACTGACTTCCTCGTTCGTCAGATCGAGCTGCTGCTTCAGCGCTTCGGCCCACTGCCGCGCCTTTTGCCTGCCAAGCCCTTCGATGACGAACATGGCACCCAGGAGGTCGAGGGGGTCGGGTTGGCTTGCCCGGTGAAACATGAATGCCGAGAGCGCCTCTGAGCCAATATTCTTGGGTGTGTTGACGATCTCCTCGAGAGAGCCGCCTACGGCGCAATAGTCTCGCTCGATCATCTGGAAGTCCCGGTGTTCGTCGCCGGCATGGGCAATGAACATCGAACGAAAGGGGAACAGCTCAATCGAGATGTTCGACGCGGCGCGCGCGATCCAGCGAGCGCCCTCCATGACCTGCTGACGCAAGTTGCGCAGCAACATCTTGTAGTCTTTGACGGTTACCTGGCCCGCCTCGATACGGCGAACAATCGCGGTGGCGCGAAGCATTCGCTCGAAGTCGGCCCAGACGAGACCCAGGTCCAGGACGAGCTGGCGCACCACGGGGTCGTCTCCGCGGTCAAAGCCCTCACCCAGGGGCGAACTGGTCACGGGCGAACCCCTCTCCGTCGCTGCCCTTGCCTGCGGCGGTGCGTCCGGGCCGACACACGTCAGCAGGGCAAAGGACACGGTGAATCGCCCGGACTCGGGGACCATGAGCAGGATCCGTTCGCCGGGCCTGAATCGACCGCCGTTCAACGCCTCCTCCAGCATGATGAAGATGCTGGCGGCTCCGGTGTTGCCCTTGGTGTATAGATTCGTGAACCACTTGTCTTCCGGAATGCTGAGATTGCTTTCGTCGAGGAGCCTGACGATTTCGCCCTTGAAGAAGTGCGAGCTGTAGTGACAGAGAAAGTGATCGAGCTCCTCCGGAACGATGTGTCCTCGCTTGATGAGCCTGAGGTACTCTTCGATACTCAGCTTGACGATCTGCGGAAGCAGCTCGGTATCCTGCCGAATGCGCATGAGCTCGGCCTTGTCGGCATCGGCAACGGTGGCCAGGTCGAGCCACGTGTTGCCAGCTCGGGGAGACTCCTTGTGGGCGAGGCCGGTGTACATGCACGTTTCGTATTCGTTGGCATAGGATTTCAGCTCGATCCACTCGATGCGCAAAGAGGGTCTATCGGCGTGCGGTTTGCCTTCCAGGACAACACTGCCGGCGCCATCGGATAGCATCCAACGCAGAAAGTCGGCGTCGAAGTCCCGATAGGAGCCGCGCAGTGCATCGAGGTGCCGGTCTTCGAGAGGGCCGTCGCTCTCGCGCCTGAACCTCGTTGCCTTGAGACTGCGACTCACGAGCTCAGAGCCTACGACCACCGCGTTCTGCCTTTGCTGTGTGGCCACGGCGCGATAGGCGCCCGACAGCGCGGCTATCGAAGCGCAGCAGACACCGCCTGCACTCAGGATCTCCATCGGGCGCCCGCCGAGGCGGCCATGAACCATCGATGCAAAGCCGGGGATCAGGACGTCACCTTGTGTGGTGCCCGCAGCAAGCATTTCGACGTCGTCGAGGGTGAGCCCGCTGTGCGCCAGCGCAGCATGGACGGCCTTCACGGCGAGCTCTTCGTTCAACTCGGTGGTGTGTCCATCCTCGTCGAGCGCGTAGTGACGTGTCTGGATTCCGTTCGATCTGAGAATGCGTTTCCTCAGGCGGCTTGGCTTGCCGTCGACGAGACCCAGGAAATTCTCGATCCGGTCGTTGTCGACGGGCTCACCCGGCAGGTAGGCGCCGGCGGCCGTGATGTACACATCCCGCGTGGCCCGGGCTGCCGTCTCTATCGCCATCGCTGTTTGAGCAACACGCGCGCATCGAGCAGCGCCGCCGCGACGTCCACGGAAGCAAATACGAAGTACACCGCCGCCGGGATGTCGTCGAGCGAGCCGCTGCTCGTCGCGATGAGCTCATCGTGGATTCCGAGGGCGTCTACGATCAGCGCCATCAGCATGAAGACCGCGATCCACGCGCGGGACTCCAGCACCGTGCGACGCATGGCGAGCAGGGCGGTGACCAGGTGGATGGTCAGCGCCTCGACGACGATGGAAATTCGCTCGGGCTGCAGTGCGGCGAGCACCGTCCCGCGGATGGACATGACCAGCGTCGCGCTCGGCGCGCCCAACGCCATCGCCCCGGCGGGGAGCAAGAGCAAGCCAGCAATGATGTGCAGCAACGTCACGAGGCGACTATGGTCGCGAGGTGCCGAAGGAACCAGTCCCTTGCGACGAGCGACCTCTCAGCGGGACCGTGTCACGATGCCGGCGGACGGACGGCGTTGGGCGCCGTATTGGTCAGGTGCCGTTGCGCTGCCCTGTGCTCTTTTCGTCCCACTTCGGCACATCGACGCCCTTCACTATGAGCCACAGGGCGAGCCCCGATTCCGCGGCGGCGGCGGGCAGCAAGATCCAGGGGAACAGACTCGCGGCGACGGGTGGAGCGAGGATCTCCGCAAAGCTGTTCGCCAGGTAACCCAGACCTCCGATGACCAGCAGGACGCCGATGATCCTGGGCAAGTAGCCTGATAGGTAGATCAGGTACCCGAGCAGCACACAGTGAACGCCGAAGAAAATCAGGCTGAGGCCGTAGCCCTGGCCATGCAGCCTGAGCGACAGGTACGCCAGCGCCTGCAATTGCGGCGGGTCGAAGGCTTTCAGATAGTCGGCGCCTCCCAGCACAACCACGGCCGCAACCAGGAAGAGCTTGGAGGTGGCATAGACGGCGACGAATGTCACCCTGTGAAACGCCGCAAGCAGAGCCACGTTGCGGCTGACCGGCTTGAGCAGGACATACAGGATCATCGCCAGCGCGACATCGCACAGACAGGTGAGCATTTCGCCCGCCAGGCCGACGCGGAACAGCGTCTCAGACCCCAGGATGTTGCTGGCGGTAGCGGCGGCGTCGCCCCGCACGATGAGCCGGCCCCGGACAAAGAGCTCGCCGAAGAGGGCCGCCACGATGATGAACAGGTAGAGCGCCCCGCCGACGCGTGCGTAGATCTGCGGCGAGCCTTCAACGGCACGACGTGTCACGGCGCCTCCCTCGAGCACTTACTCCAAAGTTATTACTACTTTTCCTCGAGCGTGCCCTTCTTCCAGGTACCGGATGGCCGCGGGGACCTCACTCAGGCTGTAACGCCGGTCGATGACCGGTGTCACTTTTCCGGCCTGCATGAGATCGCCCAGGATGGTCAGGTCCTCCTTGTTCAGTTCCGCCAGGAGCATGCCCATGTCCTGGGGCACGAACCATGACAACATCATCGCCTTGATTGGTTTAGCCATCGGCCCGATCCACCGGCCGTTGTCCGGTCCTCCGCCTCCGATCAGGACGAATCTCCCCTCGGGCTTCAAGATGCGCCGGTTCTCCGACAACGAGCGGTTTCCGACATTGTCCAGGATCACGTCGTAACGCTGCGCACTCCTGGTGTAATCCTCCGTGGTGTAGTCAATGACCTGATCTGCGCCGAGTGAGCGGACCATCTCCACGTTCCGCGTACTGCATACGCCGGTCACATGGGCGCCGAATGACTTGGCGATCTGCACGGCGAACGTACCCACGCCTCCCGACGCACCGTTGATCAGGACCTTCTGCCCCGGCTGAACCTTGCCCTTGTCGCGAAGACCCTGCAATGCGGTGATCGCCGCGATAGGGACGGACGCCGCCTGCTCAAACGTCAGGTTGGCCGGTTTCACCACCACCGCTCGATCCGCTCGAACAGCGACATACTCGGCGAGGGCCCCGGACCTCGCACCGAATACGTCGTCGCCAGGTTTGAACTGCGTTACGTTTCGGCCGACCGCTTCAACCGTCCCGGCGTAGTCAACCCCAAGCCGTGTGTCCTTTGGTTTACGCAGGCCGGACTCGATACGCATGAGGTACGGCGTGCCTCGCATGTAGTGCCAGTCGAGTGGATTGACCGCAGCCGCGCGAACCCTTACGAGCACCTGATCCTCCTCTGGATTCGGCTTTTCGATGTCCTCGAGCTTGAGAACCTCGGCCGTCCCATAGTCGCAATAGACGATTGCTTTCATCGGGCTGCCTGGGGCAGATGCGTTGGGGTCGTCGCATGCGTTGCTCGACGTCCAGTAGGCGACCAGAAACGCCACCAGCAACGCGAGCGGAATCGCGATTGCAGTCCACGCAAGCACGCGTTTCAGCTTCATAGGCCTGGCACTCCAACGTGAGTAGGACTCTCTTCCCGGTGAGCTCGGACGGCGTGCCGATCCTCGAAGCCCCTGGTCACCAGCCATAGCACCAGGGCCACCTGGCTCAGTCCGATCGGCATGAACATCAGCATCACGGTGCGATGCCCGAGCAGCGGAATCATGGCCCCTGCAATCAGCACCACGACCGCGATCAGGCCGAAGGCAGACAATGCGCGCGGAATCAGTGTGAAGCGGAACAGCACGCCGTAGAACACGATAAGCGAACCGCCTGAAACGAGGAGATTAGTGTAGTGCGCCGAGTTTCGCACTGCCCTGACCAGCGCCGCTGGCGCCTGGAAGAGAGCGACGTTCGCAGCGTCCGCCTTCGCGTATTCCTGGCTCAAAGCCAGCATGGACCGTACGGCGATCCCCTCGACGATGAGTCCCGAACAGCTGACTACCGCGAGCGCCAGGAACCAGATCGCCATCGCGTGGCTGTACTGCCGGAAGAGGGGGAGCGCCGTGATCGCGATTCCGACCGAGAGCGCCCCCGTCAACAGTGACAGCAGCACGGCCACGTTGACCTGGGTCGGGTACGCAGCTGCATTCGCGAGGAATCCCGGGGGCGCAGTCGTCGCCGGCGCGAGCAACACGAAGTTCACGACAGGCGCGACGACCATCTGCACAAGGAACAGCAAGCCGATGATTCGTCCGACGCTCTTTGCAGTTCTCATCATCGGCTCCTTGTTGGATCGCGGCCGGGGTCAGTCGACGGCCAGGCCGGGCCGCTTCGGCCGGGACTATGGTCGCGCGGCGGAGGACGGGCCAGCCCCATGCGACGAGCGACGACCGAGCGTGGTCGAGTCACGATACGGACGGACGAGCGGCGGTCGGCACCGTATCGTCGGCAGCCAGCGGGCCCCGGCGGATGCAACCGTTGGACTATAGTCACGTCATGTCACTCGCTCCTCCCACTGAAAAGTCGCGTGGCCTTGCCGTGATTCTGGGCTGGCGGCGCGTGCGATTCACCCTTGCGGTCTCCACGTTATTCGGTCTCCTGCTCAGCATTCACTCGGAGACGGCGACCGTCGTGGTGGTCGCCCGCGCCTGGCTCGTAGGGCTGGCCGCCATGCTGGCGTTCGGGCTCTTTGAGCAGTGGCCCCGACGCCTGCCCCGGTGGCTTGCACGCTCGGCGCTGCAACTCATCGGTATTGCGGCGGTAGTACCGCTCAGCGCGCTGCTGGCGTACTGGATCACGACGGGTGGCGATCCGCAGATCGCTCACGACGAGAAGCGGGCCATGGGCTACGCGATGCTTACCTTCACGGGCGTCCTGTTCGCGCCCTGGATCGCGGTGGGCGCGATGCTGAAGCAGCGAGATGCCTTCGCGCGCGATCAGGCGCTGGCCTTCGAGCTGGAGCGCAGTCAACTCGAGCGCAACGCGCTGGACGCGCGGCTGCGGCTGCTGCAGGCCCAGGTGGAGCCCCACTTTCTATTCAACACCCTGGCCAACGTGCAGGAGCTGGTGGACGCCGGCTCGCCGCAGGCCTCGAAGGTGCTGGCGAGCCTGATCGCCTACCTTCGCGCCGCGGTGCCCCGTATGCACGAGCCGGCGACGACGCTGGGTCAGGAGCTGGAGTTGGTGCGCGCGTACCTGGAGCTGATGCAGATGCGCATGCCCGATCGACTGCAGTTCGTGCTTCATATCGATCCGTCGGCGACGGGACTTCGATGCCCACCGATGACGCTGCTCACGCTCGTCGAAAACGCCGTTCGCCACGGTATCGACCCCAGCGAAGTGGGCGGGCGCATCGATGTGGACGTGTGGCTGCGCGATGGCCGCTGCTGCGTGCGTGTCACAGACACGGGCGTCGGTCTGCAGGCAACGGGCAGTGGACTCGGCACTGGCCTGTCGACGCTGCGCGAGCGCCTGCAGCTGGCGTTTGGTGGGGACGCGCAGTTGCGCCTGACCGAGGTGGAGCCGCACGGCGTGAGTGCCGAGCTGGACTTCCCCGCACGGCGGGAACCGACATGACCTCGCAGCGCCCGACCGCCCTGATTGCCGATGACGAGCCCCTGCTGCGGGACTCGCTCGAGCGCCTGCTCAAGCAGGCCTGGCCTGAGCTGGAAGTGGTGGCGCAGGCGCGCAACGGCCGCGAGGCGATCGACCAGTTCGAGGCGCAGCGGCCCGACATCTGTTTCCTGGATGTGCACATGCCGGGTACGACGGGCGTCGAGGCCGCACGCCACATCGGCTCACGGGCGCACCTGGTCTTCGTCACGGCTTACGACCAGTACGCCGTGCAGGCCTTCGCCCACGGCGTGCTCGACTACCTCGTAAAGCCGGTGGAACCGTCGCGCCTCGCCACGACAGTCGCGCGCCTGCAGGAGCGGCTGCGTGCCGCACAGCCGGCGCTCAACACCGAGGAGCTGCTGCGGCAGCTCGCGGCAAGTCTCCAGCGAAGCGCCGCACCAGCGCCGCTACGCTGGGTCCGCGCCTCAGTGGGACAGACCGTGCGCCTGATCGCGGTGGACGACATCGACTTCCTGCGTTCCGAGGAGAAGTACACCATGATCGCCTGGCGCGACGACGCGGGGCAGCCGCGCGAGGCGGTGATCCGCCTGCCGCTGAAGGAACTGGTCGCTCAGCTCGATCCGTCGCGGTTCGCGCAGGTGCACCGCTCGGTCGTCGTGAACCTGCGTGCGATAGCGCATGTCACGCGCGGCGCCAACGAGACCGCGGACATCCACCTGAAGGGTCGCGACGAGGTGTTGCCCGTGAGCCGCAGTTATCTGCACTTGTTTCGTCAGATGTAATTGGCAGGCACGCAAGCGTCACGTCGCTCGGCGCAAAGCGATCTCAGGTGCGTTCCAGACCTAGTCAATTGGCCAGGGCATCTCTTTCGGTAACGTGATCTCCGTCGGCGCGTCGCGCGCCGGTCGCTGCGCAGCCATATCGACGGCGCGCCACCACGGCTCGACATCCTTGCCATGGGAGGGCTCGGCCGGCTCGCCGAGGCGCGGCATTACGAGTTGTGCGCCCGCTTTCGGGCCCAATTCCAGCAGGGCCTCCGCGGGCTGGTCCCACGCGTGCATCGCCAGGCTGAACGTTCCCCAGTGCACCGGCAGGAACGGGCCGCCGCCGAGAAGCGCCAGCGCCTCGAGTGCGTTTTCAGGCCCGAGGTGGATGTCACCCCAGGCAGGATGAAACGCGCCCACCTCCAGCATCACCAGGTCGAACGGACCGAACCGCTCGCGGATGGCCCGATACTCCGTCGTAAGGCCCGTGTCGCCGCTGAAGAACACGGTGTGACGTTGCGACCGGAGCACGAGCGAGGACCACAGGGTGGCGTTACGATCTTTCAGTCCACGCCCGGAAAAGTGCTGCGAGGGCGCAGCAGTCACCGTGAGCCCGGTGTTGGGCAAGCGGTGCGTTTCCCACCAGTCGAGCTCGACGATGCGCTCGGGCTGCACGCCCCAGGCCTCGAGGTGTGCGCCGACCCCGAGCGACGTGACGAACGGTACGTCGCACCTTGGCAAGCTGGCGGATCGTGGGGTAGTCGAGATGGTCGTAGTGATCGTGCGATACGATCACGAGGTCCACCGGCGGCATGGCGCGAAGCGGGACCGGCACAGGCTGGAACCGCTTGGGACCGGCGAGCGCCGATGGCGACGCGCGCGGTCCCCAGACCGGATCGGTGAGCACCCGGAGGCCGTCGATCTCGATCAGGAGCGTGGAGTGCCCGAGCCAGGTGGCGCGCAGCCCGCTGGCGGGCGGCTTGGTCCAGGCGTCCAGAGGGCTCATCGAGGGCAACGGCCCGCGCGGCACGCGACGCTCGCCGCCGCAGAGAAACTCGCTGACGGAAGGCATCGCTGCGTTCGGGTCGCGCAAGCCCGGCATGATGGGGTGCGCATTACGGAAGCGGTCGCCTGCCCAACGCGGCGACGCGCTGATGCGTTCGAGTCGCGCGCCCTGCGGTCTCTTTCCCAGCGATTTCATCCTGCGATCTCCAAGGACCGAGTCGCGCCCCTCAGCGACTGATGATCACGGTATCCAGGTCGCCGACTTGACCGGCAGCGGTATAGGGATAGCCGGCGGGTTTATCCGAAGCACCCCACCCAAGAAAATCAAAGGCAATGACTCGACGTGGTGGCGTGAGATGAGGAGACAGACGGTCGTAGGATGTAGATTGTCCGGGAACCCATGCATCAGGATGATCGCCGGTTCCTCGCCGGGGTATTCCCGGACGTAGATCCGATGTTGATTCCGCTGCACGAACGTCTCTCGGTAGACCATCATTCCCTCCGGAAAGCATGGCGCCTTCCTTCAGCTTGCCGCGCCCGGGGCGGTGGCGGCAACGACGGTCGGAGAGGTCGCGTTCATCGGCTGGGCACCTCGTTGGTGTGGCGCCAGCCTGGCGCGTCGAGGGGTGTCGGTGCGACCATCCGGGGCGCCAACACGTCTATTCTATAAGGTGGTTCCGGTCGAGTGGTCTGCGATTGATGCCCAAAGCCCAGCGCACGCCGACCCTCTCTCGAGGGTACGTAATGTATGCATCCAGGCTACTGCTCTGTCTGTCGCTGACGGTTTGCGCGCCGTCGTTCGGCGCGGACAGCGAGGTCAATCCGGTTCGAAGACAGCCACCGGAGACGGCTGAGGCCGACGTCCACAAGGTGATTGTGAAATTCCGTGGGGAAAGCCTGGACGTTGCGGCTCGCCAGAGCGACACGGCGCAAGCGCAGTCGGGAAAAAACCGGGCCGTTGCGTTGGCTCAACGTGCCGGCCTGACGCTCAAGGAATCGCGTGAGATGGTGCCTGGGATGCACGCCATGCAGGTGCAGACGCTAAGCTCGGGTGAATCGCTTGCCACGAGTCTCGCCCGGTTTCGGGCCGACCCGGCGGTCGAATACGCCGAGCCCGATCACCGGCGCTACGTCCATGCAATGCCCAACGACCCGCTGTTCCTCGGCTTTCAATGGCACCTGAAGAACGACAGCAGCACCCCGAGCGCCATCGACGCGGTAAGCGCCTGGGATACGACGCAAGGAGGGGACGGCATCGTCATCGCCGTAATCGATACCGGCGTGCGCTTCGATCATCCGGATCTCAAGCGCGTGGCAGCCGCGGGACGGCTGCTCGACGGCTACGATTTCATAACCGACCCCATGGTTGCGAACGACGGCGGCGGGCCCGATGCGGACGCTTCTGACCCCGGTGATTGGTGCCAGGAGTCCGAGACCGACAGCTCCTGGCACGGCACCCGGGTGTCCGGCATTGTCGGCGCAATGACCAACAACGCGACCGGCGTTGCGGGCATCACTTGGCAGGGGCGGATCCTGCCTGTGCGCGCCCTCGGCAAATGCGGGGGCGACGACTCGGACATCATTCCGGCGGTGCTGTGGGCGGCGGGCATTCACGTCAGCGGTGTGGCGGACAACCCTGACCCCGCAAAAATCATCAATATGAGTCTAGGCAGCACAGGGAATTGCCCCCAATCCTGGCAGGATGCGATCTCCCAGGTCGTCGCGCGCGGCGTGCTCGTCGTCGCCTCCGCGGGCAACGAGGGCGGGCCGGTCGCTTCGCCCGCGAACTGCCCGGGCGTGGCCGCTGTCGCCGGCCTGCGGCACGCCGGCACCAAGGTCGGATTCAGCAGTCTCGGCCCCAAGATCGCGCTCAGCGCGCCGGGCGGCAATTGCGTGAACCCGAGCGGAGCCCTGCCTGTATTCGATCGACACCACATCGAACGACGGCGCCACGACGCCGGGCGCGAACACCTACACGGACCCGACGAATTTCAACGTCGGCACGAGTTTTTCAGCGCCCATCGTGGCGGGAATCGCGGCGCTCATGGCAGCGGTGAACAGTCAGCTCGACTCTGCACAGCTCATCGGGCGGCTGCAGAGCGGGGCGAAGCCCTTCCCGAAATCGCCGGATACGACGGTCCCGGATTGCCACGTTCCCGCCAGTGGGCTTGACCTTCAGACGAGTGAATGTAACTGCACGACCGACACTTGCGGCGCGGGCATGGCCAACGCCAACGGCTCGGTGGCCGAAGCGCTGCGTCCAGTCGCCGTCGCAACCGCCGATCCGACTACGGCAGTGTCCGGACAGACGGTCAGCCTCGATGGCTCGGGCAGCTTTGCATCCAATGGCCGCTCGATCGCCGGTTACGCCTGGACGGTGGTTTCATCGAGCGGGGAGGCGCCGGCGATCGCCAACGCGGATATGCAGAGTGCGTCATTCACGGCGGGGAACAACGGGGTCGTCACGTTGCGATTGACCGTGACCGACAGTCAAGGCGCGCAAGGCTCCGCCGACGTAGGCGTGAGCACGCCGGTTGTCACAGTCACAGTGTCTCCAAGCACCGCAAGCGTCAGCGCGGGCGGCGGAACCCAGGCCTTTACTGCAACGGTGGAGAACACCTCGAACACCGCAGTGACCTGGCAGGTTGACGGGGTGACGGGCGGGAATTCGACGGTGGGCACCATTTCGACGTCGGGCCTTTACACCGCGCCGGCCAGGGTGCCTTCGTCCGCGACGGTGACGGTGACGGCGAAATCGGACGCCGACACCACCCGCTCCGACTCAGCGCAAGTCACGATCACTCAGAGCTCGCAAAACGGCGGCGGAGGCGGCGGCGCGTTCCATGGCGCGTGGTTGCTGGCCTGTCTGCTGGCGCTGGTTTCCTGCCGCCGGTATCGTGAGCACCGTCAGTCCTGCAAGGCTCAGAACTGATAGCCCACCGTGAGCCCGTAGGTCCGCGGCGGCATCCAGGTCATGCCGATCACGCGCGCGGTGGCGAGCTGGAACGTGCTCGAGGCGACGTCCTCGTCGGTCAAGTTCTTGCCCCAGAGCTCGGCGGTCCATTGCCCGCCCTCCGAGACATAGCGAAGCTGCAGATCCAGGATGGTGTAGTCCTCCTGGCCCTCGAGCAATCGCGCGAACTCGGTGAAGTAGATGTCGTCCTTGAAGGAGACATCGCCCCCCAGCGTGAACACACCGCCCAGGTTCGCCCCGCCGAAGTCGTATTCCGCGTGGACATTCCAGGCCCAGTCGGGCGAGTTGCGCGTGGGATTGCCGTCGAGCTGCACGTCCGGGACCCCGCTCGGCGGCACGAAGTCAGTCGCCGGATTACCCGCGGGCGCGCCACCGGACACGTTGCGCGGATCGAGGGGATCCTTGGTCAGGAAGTCGTCGTACCGCGAGTGCATATAGGACACGGCGGCGCTGAAGCGGAACTGGTCGGTGGGCTCGGCAAAGATCTCGAGCTCGACGCCCTCGGCGGAGGTCTGCGCGGCGTTCTCGAAGATGGTGCTGAAGCCGGCCGGGCCGCCGCTCAGCGTCTTGTTGATCTGCTGGCCCTCGAGGTCGTACATGTACGCCGCGACGTTCACCGCGAGGCGGTTGTCGAGCCAGGTGCTCTTGAGACCGAGCTCGTGATGCTCGATCTCCTCCGGCTCGACGATGATCGAGACGAAATTCGTCGTGGCGCCCGGCGCCGCGTTCTCGCCCGCACCGGCCTTGAAGCCCTCGGAGTACGTGTAATAGAGCATCAAGTCCTCGTTTGCGCGCCATGAGACGCCCGCCTCCGGCGTGAAGTCGTGGAAGTCCTTGCTGTTGAAGGTGCCGTTCGCGCTGGTGAGCAGCACCGGCCCGAGGCCGTTGCGCGCCATGATGATCGACGGGTTCGAGGCCGTGCGCTCCTCCTCGCTGTAGCGGCCGCCGAGCTTGAAGGTCCAGTCGCCGAACGTCAGGTTCGCCTGGCCGAAGAGCGCATACACCTCGGTGCCGAGGTCCGAGTGGATGCAGACGCGCTTCGGGGCCGGCGGGTTTGCCGGATCGACGCTGACGTACTCGGCGGTGTTGCAGAGTTGCGCCGCAAACAGCGGATCGACGGGCACCGCGGGAACGTTCACGCCGTCGATCTGCAGACCGGTCGCACTGATCGGCGGAAACGCCCCGATCGCCGGGTTGGCCAGCACCGGCAGGATGTGCGCCTGGCCGAAGAACGCGTTCAGGCCCACCGTATCCACCGGTCGCTGCGTCTCATCGAGGTAGAAGAAGCCGAGGACGCCGTTCAGCCGCTCGTTGTCGTCGTACTTGAGCTGCAGCTCCGTGCTGACCTGCTCGCTGTCCACGTCGCGCCGCTGGTAGGTGGTGTTGAAGCCCGTCGTCGCCAGGCTGTTCAGGGTGGCGGCGAGATCGAGGTCCTGGCCGATGACCGTCTGCAGGTCCCGGTAGTTCGTGATGTTCACGAGCGTGAAGCTGTCGCTCAGGCGCCAGTTCAGGATGCCGGTGATCGCCCACGTCTCCGTGTCGGTGAAAGGATCGATTTCCGACGCCAGGTCGCGCGGGTCGCCGGCATAGGTGCAGGGAGCGCCCACCGGCTGACAACCTCCCGAGGTCAGCCGGACAACGCCGGGAAACGCGTCGCGGTGGAACTTGAGCGCGCGCGACCGGTCGTTCTGGTCGTAGTACTCGCCGCTCAGCAGGATGTCGAACGCATCGCTGAGATTGAACTGCAGCTGTGCGCGCGCCATCTTGCGGTCGAGATCGTCGATCTCACTGCCGGTGACCGGGTTCTCGCCGAAGCCGTCGCGATCCTCGCTCTTGACCGCGATCCGCCCCAGTACCCGGTCCGTCCCGAGCGGGCCGCTCAACGCACCCTCGAAGTTGATGTAGTTGTAATCACCGTAGGAGAGCCGCGCGTAGCCGCCCAGTTCCTCGGTCGGCTTGGCGGTGATCAGGTTGATCGAGCCGCCGACGGCATTGCGGCCGTACAGGGAGCCCTGGGGCCCGCGCAGCACCTCGACGCGCTCGAGGTCGAAGAGCGAAGTGAGCTGCGCCTCCGCGCGCGAGACGACCGCGCCGTCCACGTGCAGCGCGACACCGGTCTCGCTGCCCGTCGTCGAGGTGTTCGCGCCGACGCCGCGTATGGTGAGCTTCGCCATGTTGAAGTCGTTGCCGAAGTAGACGCTCGGCACGATCAACTGCAGGTCCTCGATGTTGTTGACGTGCGCGGACGTAAGCCGCTCGCTGCTCAGGGCCGTGACCGCCGCGCTGACTTCCTGCAGCGACTGCTCGCGTTTCTGCGCGGTGACGATGATTTCCTCGAGCTCCGCCGCAGCGGCCACGGGGACGAGCACCGCGGTGGCACACCAAAGCGCCACACGCGATAAGAGCGCGACTGTTGACCTCATAGATCCCCCTTCTCCAGTCAGACCCAGGTCTGACCTCGCGCAGACGGGCGAAATTGCAGCGCCGCGCCGCGCCGGCAACGCGGGAACCTACCGAAACGGGCGGATTCAATCGCGACTGACAGTGAAACGCACAACCGCTCACGGCGAAGGGAATGCACGGAACGAGGATGCCAGGCGGAATCAGGGATACTGCGTCCGATGCTCGGCCCCCACCGCAAGCCCTGCGACACGCCCGCGGCCTACGAGCCGACCGCACGCTAGCGGAGTTCAGAAGTCGCGTCGCCGCTTCTGCGGGCCGCCGGCCAGGGGAAGCTTGTCCTCGTCGACGACGTCGCCGTTTTTTATGACCGCGACGATCTCCTTGGCATTGTTGATGTCGACCGTGGGGTCGGCGCTCAGCAGCACGGCGTCGGCGAACTTGCCCGGTTCGATCGAACCCAGCTCTTCCTCCCGGCCGAGATGCCGGGCGCTGTTGAGTGTGGCCATGCGGATGATCCGGGCCGGCTTCACGCCGGCTGCCTGCATCAGCTCCATCTCGCGATGTACGGCCGGCCCGACAGACTGATCCGTGCCTATGGCGATCACGCCGCCGGCAGCGTCGATCTTTCGGAGGTTCTCCTGGGCGATCGGCGTCATCAGCTTCATCCACCAGGTCCAGGGGCGCTCCTTCCACTCGGCCGCCGTCTTGCCCTTCATCTCGGCGATCTGCGCCTTGCTGTAGGAGGCGGCGTAGAGCGGCTGATCAAGATATTCGGGGTGCTCGACAAGCCGGCTATAGCCCTCGCCGATCGTCAGCGTCGTCGCCATCGGTGTCCGCTTCGCCGCCATGAGCCGCACGAAATCATCGCTCACTGGCCCCTGGATGACGGGGTGGGCGAGGCTGTCGATACCCGCGTAGATCGCCTCGGTGGCGCGCAACTCGCTCGACGTATGCGCGGTCGTGCGGATGCCGTGCGCGTTGTAGTAATGGATGATGTTTTCCATCAGTTCGAGCGGCAGCAGCGGGATCATCGGCCGCGAACCCCAGCCACGCTCCTCCAGCGTCAGCTTGACGACGTCGGGTTTCTGTTCGGCGATATGCTTGTCGAGCGCGGACCTGGCCTGCGGCCAGCTATCGACCTCGATCGCGATCGCCAACTCCGAACCGTGGCTGCCCGGATAGGTGACGAGGTTGCCGGTCGCGAAGACGCGCGGCGACAGGATTTTGCCCGCCCGCTCCTCCGCGCGCAGCGTCAGGATGAAGCTGGCGTCGTTGCCCGCATCGTAGACGGTGGTGACGCCCGAATAGAGGTAGCTCGCCAGCGACTGCACACCCTGGTCATGCGTCTTGTCCGGGTTGTGTGGTCCGCCTAGATGGATGTGGACGTCCATCAGCCCGGGTATCAGCCAGCGGCCCTTGCCGTCGATCCGCCGTCCTTTGATGTTGCCGGCGACGGCGGTGGGCGTAACCGCAACGAACCGACCGCCGTCGATCGCCACCGACATGCCCGCTTGGGCCGGCTGGCCAGTGCCGTCGATCAGCGTGACATTGTCGATCACCATCCCATCGGCCAGCACCGCGGAGGGCGCGAGGATTGCAGCGGCAGCCAGCAGCGCACCGCGGATTAGCTTATTCATCCTCTGGATGACTCCCGTCGGCTTGCCGCCGCTTCTAAAGACGATGTCGTCGCGCATCACGAAATCGACGTCGAGCACGTCCGTCTGGCTCGCGCTCAGCGCCGGTGACCGCGGTCACTCGCACATCTTGCGGGTCTTTTCCGACGATTCGACCCGCCGGACACACTCCGCTTTCTGCGTGCCCTCGAGCTGGCCGCAGACCGACTCGGGGCTCATCGTCGCCGTCTCGGCGCGCACTCGCTGGCAGGCCTCGCTGTCCTTGTCGAGTTTCATCAGGCTGTCGTCGGCACTGCACTCGCCCGCATAGCGGTAGCGGCCCTTCATCGTCGAGGTGACCCCGGCCTTCCCCTTCTCGACGGTCTCGAAAAGTATGCTGTCCTTGGATTCCCGCGTCATGGTCATGACGGTCGTACCGCCTTCGGGGCATTGCATCTCGATCTGCGCCTCCGTGCGCGTGTTCGTGACTATCTTCTGCGTACACGTCGATTCGGTGGGCTTCACCTTCTTGCCCATTTCGAGCGCGGCATCCATGCAGACGGCCATGTCGGAGATCGCCTTGGCGTTCGCCATCAACTCCTTGTCCGAGGCCTCCAGCAGCTCCATCTTCCAGAGGCCGCGAGGACTCGGCTGATCCCCGAACATCTCGAGCCGGGGCTCCTTCGTGTCGGCGCCGGCCGCCAGGGCGAAACACACGAGAGGCGCTGCCGCCCAGGCCTTGAACACGCTTCGAATTGCAGTCATCGGTCTCTCCCTGGGCAGTTTCCGTCGCATGCTTTTGACGTAAACCGATGCTTCGACACAAGACCTACGTCGAACGGAAGCCGATGCGCGCATGGGTGCCGTCGCAGTAGGGCTTGTTGCCGCTGCCGCCGCAACGGCACAGGCGGACCTGCACGCTACGGGCCACGACACGACCCGTCCCGCTGATGATCTCCACGTTGCCGCGGACCTGCAGTGGTCCGTCGGGCTGGGGATCGATCGCGAGCGGTCCGTCCCGGACGGGCAGCATGTCGGTCGTTCCCGTGGGCGGCTCTCCGGTGGCGGTGAACCCCGCCTCGTGATGCGAGCCGTCGCAATACGGCTTGTTCTTCGAGGCGCCGCAGCGGCACAGCGTCGCGCGGAAATTGATGGGCTTGCCGGCGAGCCGTATGTCCGCCCGCACCGCATACGGACCCGATTCGCGCACGCCGATCAGGTTGACGGGCGGCGCCGCTTCATCCGGCTTGCCGTCCTTGCGCCGATAGCGGATGGCGCCGGATGGGCACAGGTGGGCGATCTCGGCCACCCGCTCGACATCCATCCCGTCCGGCTTGATCCAGGGTCCCTGCACGTTGGCGAGGAAGACGTTCGGACCCCAGGTCACGCAATAGCGCGAGTGGATGCACTTCTTCCCTTCGTACAGCAGCGTCAGCTTCTCGCCTTCGATCTCCTCCACGCCGTCGACGACCGTCGGCACCGGCCGGGCGGCCGCGACCGCGGGCGCAACCTCGGCGCGCGCGGCCGGGCGTGTTGCCTCGCCCGCCGCCGACTGAAACCCCTGCACCGCCCGCGTCGCCAGCTCCGCCAGCACCCGCGAGGCCGCCGTCACGCGCTCATCCCGTGACGGCTCGAGCGCCGCGGCCGCCTGCGCCAGTTCCTCGATACGCTCGCTGAAGAAACGCCGTGCGCTTGGACCCGCGGGCAGCGGCGCCGGGTCGCGCAGCACCACGAACGACATCCCGGCGTTGCAGCCGGGGTTCGACGGGCCCGCCGGCAACCGGGCCGCACGCTCGCCGAGATAGGTGACGGCCTGCATGAGCCCGATGCCAACGTCGAGCGCGAGGTTCTTCTCCGGGGACGGCCGCGGCACCGAGTAGGCGTGGCCGACCAGGCGGATCATGAGCCCGTAGGCTGCGTTGGCGACATCGACCGTCGCGGCTGCCTCCTCGTCTTCGATCCACACGCGACCCGCGGGCCGCATGGGTACCCGCTGCACCGGGTTGGTCGCCGCAGGATAGGCCGGCTCGAACGATGGATTGCGCCGCCGAAGCTCCGCCCATTCGTCGCGTATCGCGAGAAAGCGGTGGAAATGCGAGCCCGCGGCGTCGGCCGGCGCGCCCTCGCCCTGCTGCACGATGGCGGTGAAGGCGGCCAGCGCCGTCTTCACGCAGATGACCGGCTTGATGCCCGGCAGGGCCACGTCCGCGGTCGAAAGCTGCAGCGCCGGGTCGCCGCAGAAGGCGCCGGCCTCGCCATGGATGTCCACGAACCGGCGCAGGCTGTCGCCGAGGGTCGCGTAGAAGGCGCCGACGGTGTCGTAATCGAGCCCCATGGGCGTGAGCCGGGCCTTGCGGATTCCGCGCCGGAAAACGAACTCGGGCGCAAAGCTCTCGCCGTCCGGCTCCGACGATTCCGCCGGCCGCTCGAGATAGATGAAGTGCTGCAGCACCTCGCTGGTGAAGGGCGCGAGCCTGACCACGACGCTGGCCGGGAGACCACCCGGATCGAGCGGGAAATTTCCCCGGCCGAACCGAGGCGAGCCACCGAGCGCGGAGGTGATGTTCCACACCGCCACCAGGTGCGACATCTCGTCGATCGCCACACTCAGGACCTCGCGTCGCCAGCGGGCGACTACGCTCCGCTCCTCGCTCGGCAGCCCGTCCGCCTCGCCGTCGCGCATGCTGAACGCGGCGTAGAGATACGTGCACATGAGATTGTGCTCGAGCTCGGCTGCCTCGTAGAGCGTATGCAGCAGCTTTTCCCGGCTCGGCACGCTGACTTCCGCGTTCACATCCCTGCTCCTGCCCTGTCGGGCGAGTCACGCTGGCAGATGACCTTTCTATATCATTACCGGCGTTCGATCTTGTCCGGTTATGCTTTCAGCCCCGCCGGTGCATTGCGGCGACCGATCCGGGTGCAGGTCCGACCATCGTGGCCGACGTCTTCGTATCCTACGCCCGCAGCGACAAGGCGCGCGTCGCGCCGCTGGTGGCCGCCATCGAGGCGCAGGGCTGGACGGTCTGGTGGGATCCCGAGATCGCCCCCGGCCAGGAGTTCGACCGCCAGATCGCCGCGGAGCTCAAAGTCGCCACCGCCGTCCTGGTCGTCTGGACCCCGAAGTCGGTCGACTCCCGCTGGGTGCGCGGCGAGGCGCGCGAGGCGGCTGACCGCGGCATCCTGGTGCCCGTGCGATTCGACGGCGCGAGCCTGCCGATCGACGTGCGCGCGTTGCATACGACCGACCTCGATGGCTCCGGGCTCGACGCCGCCAGCCCGCAGGTCCAGGAGGTGCTGCGCGCGCTCCGACGCCCTGATCGACCGACAGCGCGCCGCGCCGTCCGCGACGGCGAGCGCACGCCCGGCACCGTCCGCGTCCCCCACAGCTACCAGCCAGGTCGCGATCTGCGTCCTGCCCTTCGCCAACATGAGCGGGGATCCGGAGCAGGAGTATTTCAGCGACGGCATCACCGAGGACATCATCACGGACCTGAGCAAGGTGTCGGCGCTGGCGGTCACCTCGCGCAACAGCGCCTTCATCTACAAGGGCAGGCACGTCGATATTCCGAAGGTCGCGCGCGAGTTCGGGGTCAGCCACGTACTCGAAGGCAGCGTGCGCAAGGCGGGTGGCCGCGTGCGGATCACCGCGCAGCTGATCGACGCGGCCAGCAACAATCATGTCTGGGCCGAACGGTACGACCGGGAGCTGAACGACATCTTCGCGCTGCAGGACGAGATCTCCGAAGCCATCGTCAAGGCGCTGAGGGTGAAGCTCCTGCCCAAGGAGAAGGAGGCCATCGAGCAGCGCGGCACGGACAATGTCGAGGCGTACAACCTCTATCTCATGGCGCGGCAGTACTACGTGAATGGCCATGACGCCGACGCCCGCTCGGCTGAAGCGATCCTCCGACTGTGCACGCGCGCCACGGAAATGGACCCCGGCTACGCGCGTGCCTGGGCACTCATGTCGATCGCGCAACGATCACTTCATTTTGCCGGAAAGGGCGTCGATGACGGCCTGGCAGCGGCCGAGCGGGCGATCGCGCTGGACCCAGCCTGGCCGAGGGTCATGCGGTCAAGGGCGCGGACCTTGCTCGAGCACGGGCGTCACGACGAGGCGTCGGCGGAAATCGAACACGCCCTGCGCCTGGACCCCGAGTCCTACGAGGTCAATCGGACGGCCGGAAAGTTGCGATATCGGCAGCACGCGGATGGAGGACGCCATTCGCTACTACGAGAAGGCGATGACCCTGATGGACGCGGACGTCCACGCCGGTGGGCATGCTGGCTTCCTGTTACCTCGCCGTCGGAAATCGCCCGGCGGCCGTGCGCTGCTGCGCAGATCACCCTCTCCCGAGCCGAAAACGCGATCTAGCGCAGGATCCGCACAACGGAGCGGCCATGGCCGTGGGCGCCTACTGCGCTCGCGACCCTTGGGGAGGCCGAGCGCGCGAAGGAATGGATGAACCGCTCCCTGCTGATCGATCCGGACAACGACAATGCACGCTACAACTTCGCGTGCGCCCTCGCCTGCCAGCTCAACGAGACCGACGCCGCGCTCGACGCTGCTCCGCCCGCTGCTTCGCAACGATGACCGCTTCCTTCCTGGACCACGCGAAGGACGATCCCGACCTCGAGCCGCTGCGTGACGATCCGCGCTTCAAGGAGATGGTCAGAGCCGCCGAAGCGCGGCTCGCCGCGGCCAAGGGCTGACAGCGATCAGGTCGCGGCCAGCCGCGCCGGTGTCACGGCAAGCCAGCCATCCAGGGGAACCCGATGACGCAAGCTGACAACTCGGTCGTCGCATTGCTCGGTGCGACGGGCGCCATCGGCGCTACCGTCGCGGCCGCGCTGCGCGCCGCCGGCCGTCGCTACCGGGTCGTCGGGCGATCACGGGCGGCGCTCGAAAAGGCGTTTGGCGGCGATCCGCTCGCCGAGCTTGCGACCTGGGATCCGGAGGACGAGGCATCGATCCGGCAGGCGCTGCGCGGCGTCGGCGCGGTCGTGCACATGGTGGGCGTCCCGTACACGGACTTCCGCCTGCATCCGATCCTGATGCGCCGGGTGCTCGATGCGGCAATGGCCGAGGGCGTCGACCGCCTGCTGCTGATCGGCACCCTGTACGTCTTCGGCCGGCCGCAGAGCGCACGCATCACCGAGGATCACCCGCGGGAGCCGCACACGTTCAAGGGCCGCATGCGCAAGGAGCAGGAAGACCTGGTCCTGGCGGCGCATGCGACGGGCCGCATCAAGACCACCGTGCTGCGGCTACCGGATTTCTACGGCCCGGGGGTCGAGCGCAGTTACCTGAGCGATGTCTTCATCGCGGCGCGGCAGAACCGACGCGCGAAGATGATCGGTCCGATCGACCGGCCCCACGAGTTCGTCTTCGTTCCCGACGTGGGTCCGGTGGTCGTGCAGCTCCTCGACACGCCGGCCGCGTTCGGCCGCGCCTGGAATCTCGGCGGTGCCGGCGCGATCACCCAGCGCGAGCTCGCAACGATGGCATTCGGCGGGCCGCCCCGCTGCACCGTCGCGGGCAAGACGATGCTGCGCATGCTGGGTCTCTTCGACCCGTTCATGCGCGAGGTCGTCGAGATGCACTACCTCATGACCGAACCGCTGATCGTCGATGATTCTGCGCTGCAGCGTCTGCTCGGCACGATCCGCAAGACCCCCTACCCCGAGGGCGTGCGGCAGTGCCTGGACGCGGTTGGATAGAGGGCGGCTCGCGCCTCGCAGCCTCGAGCTGCGTCCATTCCCGATCACACCCGCCGCGCGCGAGCGACGAGCGTGTGCAGCAGCGTATGCGCCCCCGCTGCGAGGTGCGGCGGCGTCGCGCTCTCAGCTTCGTTGTGACTGAGCCCGTCCTTGCAGGGGACGAAGATCATCCCGGTCGGCGCAACGCGCGCGACGTTCATCGCGTCATGACCGGCGCCGCTCAGCATGTCCATGCTTGAATAGCCGCAGCGCCGCGCGGCTTCGCGGACGGTGTCGACCAGCGCGCCGGCGAAGTGCACGGGCGGCTTGTTGATAACGCGCTCGATGCCAATGTCGAGGCCGTTGCGCCCGGCAATCGCGCGCATCGCTTCCTGCATCCGTGCATCGAGTGAGTCGAGCGTGGCGGCGTCCGGGTGCCGCAGGTCGCAGATGAACACTACCCGCCCCGGGATCGTGGCACCGGAGTTGGGCTCGACTTCGAGCCGCCCGTTGGTGAGCCGCGCCCATTGGTCCTGCTCGCGTGCGATCCGGTTGAGGGTCGTCACCATCTCCGCCGCACCGAGCAGCGCATCGCGGCGCCGATCCATCGGCGTGGTCCCGGCATGCGAATCCATCCCTGTCACCGTGACGCGCAGCCAGCGTATGCCCTGGATTTGCGTGACGATGCCGATCGTCATGCCCGCGGCCTCGAGGATGGGGCCCTGCTCGATGTGCGCCTCGACGAAGCAGTCGAGCTTGCGCTCGCCCGGACGCTCCTCGCCGAGGTAGCCCGTGGACTCGAGGTCCTGGCGAACGGTGGTGCCATCGAGCGTCACGGCGGCGTGGATCTTCGCGACGTCGGCCACCCCGGCGAAGGCGGACGAACCGGCGAGCGGCGGGCTGAATCGCACGCCCTCCTCGTTGGTCCAGACGATGACATCGATCGGCGCCTCGGTCTCGACCCGCGCGTTGTTGAGCGCGCGCACCACCTCGAGGCCGGCCAGCACGCCGTAGATCCCGTCGAACTTGCCGCCGTGGGGCTGCGTATCGAGGTGGCTGCCGGTTGCGACCGCCGCGCGCGCCGAATCGCGCCCGCGCCGGCGCGCATAGATATTGCCGACCTGGTCGAACGTCACCTCGCAACCCGCGTCGCGACACCAGCGCACGAACAGGTCACGCCCAGCTTTGTCCTCGATGCTGAGCGCGCCGCGGCAGCAACCACCGTGCGGGAGCGCGCCGACCTCGCCCATGTCCATCAGGCTCTGCCAGAGCCGGCCCTCATCCACCGGTATGTCAGCGCTCATGTCTTTCCCCTGACCTTTCGTTCCGCTCGTGAGCGGATCAGCCGTCGTCCGGCGGGCCGCAACCGCCGGGACGGCGGATCCTCGAGGTAAATGGCCCGATACCACATCACGGCCAGCACATCGGCGATGTCCTCGGGTCGCCCCCCGAACTCGACCAGGTCCTCGGTCCGCCGGATCAGGGCCTGGTAGACGACACCCTCGGTCATGGCACCCAGCATGAACCCCATGCGGCGGGCATGAGTGGCGTCGCACCGGATCTCACGCCTCAGATACTCCGCAACGCGCAAGTTCCACTTGTGGGCGTTTTCCTTCCAGATCTGGTCGAACTCGGCGTAGTCGCCCGCCAGGCCGAACAGGCAGGCGAGGATCCCCGGGTTCTGCGCGAATCGCCGCACTACGTTAGTGAGGTTGCCGAAGATCCAGTCGTAGCGGTGCTCGCTGGCCTCGCCAGGATCGACGTCCGCGAGCAGCTCTGCGAAGAAATCGCGCGAGATCTCCGCGACGATCTCCCGCAGGTCGTGGAAGTATCGGTAAAAGAGACCCGTCGCGACGCCCGCGCGCTCGGTAACGTCCTGCACCCGCAGGCTGCGAAATCCCTGCTCGTTCAGCAGTTCGCGCGCGGCGCGCTTCAACCGCTCGCGGCTTTTCAACCCGCGTGGGTTGAGCGCCGCCAGCGGCTGGACCGATGCGCGACGCTCGGTCCGCGCCAGCCGTGCGCTCTGCTTACCCATCGCTCTCAGAATCGATACTCGAACTCGACGCCCCAGGTCGTCGGAAACCCCATGACGATCTCCGAGAACCCGAGTGACAGCGCCAGGTCCTGTGCGGCGGTACGGTATTCCTCGTCGCCGATGTTCTTGACCCAGGCGGAGACCTGCCACGGGCCGTCCTGCGGCATCAGCGACACGCGGGCATTGGCGAGGAAATATCCCTCCTCGGAGAGGTAATCGCGGTTGTTAGGCTCCAGGAAATGCTCGTCGACGTAATTGAAATCGGTCTGCGCCGCCATCGCTAACGTGGCGCCCATCGGCCACTCGTAGCGGATGCGGCCGTTGAACGAGACGGAGGGCGCATTCGGGATCTCGTTGCCCTCGATGGTCGTCTCCGGCCCGCCGTCGAGCGGCGGCAGCACGACGTCGGTCTCGACGATCTCGGTGTCGAGCAGGCTCAAACCCGCCCCGATCGTGAGGTTTGCGGTCGGCAGCCAGTCGAGCATTGCCTCGAGACCCATGATCTCGACGTCTCCGGCGTTCTGCAGCCGGGCGCTGGCTTCCGTCGCGCGCACGAACGTCGCCTGGAAGTCCTCGTAGTCGTAGAAGAAGGCGCTGGTGTTGAACCGCACGCGGTTCTCCGCCAGCGAGAGCTTCATCCCGATCTCGTAGGCGCGCAAGGTCTCCGGGCCGTAGGGCTCGAGCGCCGCCTGTGAAAAGATCACTGCGGACGAGTACCCGCCGCTGCGGAACGCCTCGCTGACGCTCGCGTAGTACATCGCATCATCGCTTGGCCGGTAACGCAGCACTGCGGAGAAATCGATCTTGTCCTTCTGGATGCTGGTCGGGAAGTCCAGCGGCCCGCCCTGGTCGGGATTGCCGTCAGGCAGCGGCAGCTGCGAGAGCCGCGGTGCGCCGCTCGCGAGCGCTGCGTCGAGACTGCCGAACGTGCCGACGAAGGTGGCGCCCGTCCAGTCGCGCGTCTCGTCGGTGTAGCGCAGGCCACCGACGAAGTCGAAGGTGTCCGACAGCGGGATGGTCAACTGCCCGAAGAGCGCCCAGGCCTCGGTCTCCTGCACGGCGCCGTTGCTCGTCGGAAGCCCCGCAAGGTCAGTGAGATCGATCGTCTGGAACCAGTCGATGTCCGTCTTGCCGTAGTTGGCACCGACGATCCACGGCCACCGGAACGTATCGTCCGACGTCAGCCGGATCTCCTGCGAGAAGCTCTCCACGTCGTTGAACGTGAAGTTGTCCGCGCCGATGTTGGGCGAGGCGTCGATGTCCTGGCTCTGCCGCTTGGAGAAGTCCGCGTAGCCGCTGATCGACGTCAGCGTCGCATTGCCGAAGTCCCAGTCGATCGTCAGGGTCACGTCGTCCGATTGCAGGTCGAGCGCCGGATCGACGCTCCCCTCCCCGTCGTAGACGTCGCCGTCGTCGTCGAAGTAACCGAGCCCGTCCACGCAGGGCCCCTCGTCCACCCGGCCGGCGATGACCGGCTCGCAGACGTTAGCGAGGTTGGCGGGGTCACGCGTTCCGACGTGCTGCAGCAGGGCCTGTTCGGACTCGGCGTCGCCGTACTGGTACATCAGGCGGATGCGGAAGTCGTCGCTCGGGATCCACTCGAGCTGGCCCCGCGCCGCCAGCGAGTCGTTCTTGCCGAGATCGTTGCTGGTGAACCGGTTGAACGAGTAGCCGTCACTGCTCGAGGCATTGATGGCGCTCACCGACAGCCGGCCGAGTAGCGTGTCTGTCAGCGGTCCGCTCAGGGCGCCGGACGCCGTGAAGGTGTCGAAGCTGCCGTAGCCGGCGCGGCCGTAACCCTCGAACTCCTCGGTCGGCCGGGCCGTGATGAAATTGATCGCGCCGCCCGTGCTGTTGCGCCCGTAGAGCGTGCCCTGAGGTCCGCGCAGGACTTCGACCCGCTCGATGTCGTAGACGGCGAAGTTGAGCATGTCCGGCGTGGGTTGGAACACCTCGTCCACGTACACGCCGACCGAGGGATCGACCGTGCCCGTGAAGTCGTTGATGCCGACGCCGCGCATGTAGAAGCCGACGGTCGCGAGGCCGTTGGGCCCGTACTTCGCGAGGAGGCCCGGCGTCTGCTCCGCGAGATCGCGCGGCTCCAGCACCCGCAAGGCCTGCAGGTCCTCCTGGGAGAAGACGGTCGCGGAATTCGCGACCTCCTGGAGGCGCTCCTCGCGCCGCGTGGCGGTCACGACGATTTCCTCGAGCGTCGCCTGCTGGGCGACGACCGGGGTCGGCGCACTCGACAGGGCGATCAGTATGAGGCCCGTAACGATCATCGATCTCATGACACCTCTCCCGTCGCTACTCGGCACGTGAACGGCCTCAGCCACTGCCCGGTTCGGGCGGCAGCCTGAGGATGATGGAACCGGAATCGTCGACCTCGGCCGTACAATGCGGCGGCACGACCGTGGTCGAGTCCACCTGCAGGAGGATCGCGGGGCCCGGAATCGACCGGCCCGGCGGCAGCTTGCTGCGGTCGTAAAACGTCGTTTCGAACGACTCGAGCTTTACGCCGACGCGGAACACCGCCTGGTCGGTGCGAACGCGCGCCGCCTCGAGCGAACCGCCGGCAGGTCGCGGCGGCTCGCGGATCTTCGCCACTTCCGCGACAGCGGTCACCCGCAGGTTGACCAGCTCGATCGGCGACTGCGCGAAGTGATGTCCGTACTCGCGCTCGTGCAGCTCGTGGAAACGGTCGAGTGCGGCGTCGAGGTCGCGGGCGCCGAGGCGTGCCTGCGGCAGCGCGAGCCGCAGCTCGTAGCCCTGCCCCACGTAACGTGCGTCGGCTGACCGCTCGATCGTCGCCCGCGCCGGGTCGAGGCCGTCGGCCGTGAGCTGCGCGCGTACCACCTGCTCGAGCGCGGCGAGATCCGCGTTCATGCGCTCGAGGTCCATGCGGTTCGAGACGAGGAAGGCGGTGCGCACGACGTCGTATTTGAGATCGGTCGTGAGCAGCCCGATCGCCGAGTTGATCCCGGGATACGGCGGCACGATGACCTCGGGAATGCCGAGCATCTGCGCGACCTCGGCGCCGTGCAGCGGCCCCGCCCCGCCCGAGGCCACCAGCGCGTACTGGCGCGGATCGATGCCTTTCTGCACGGTGCGGGCGCGGATGGCGTTCGCCATGTTGGCATTGAGCACCGCCGTCACGCCTTCGGCGGCCTCGAGCAGCGGCAGCCCGAGTCTCGAAGCGAGCGCCTGCACGGCTGCAATCGCGGCGGCGCGGTCGAGCGGCATGGCGCCGCCCAGGAAATTGTTCACGTCGAGCCGGCCGAGCACAATGTTGGCGTCGGTGACGGTCGCATCCTTGCCGCCCTGTCCGTAGGCGGCCGGCCCGGGCACCGCGCCTGCGCTCTGCGGGCCGACCCGGAACGCGCCGGCGGCGTCGACGTGGGCGATCGATCCGCCACCGGCGCCGATCGTGTGCAGGTCGATCATCGGCACGAGGATCGGGTAACCGGCGACGAAGGTGTCGCGTGCCGAGGCTTCTGCGAAGCGCCCGTCGGTCACCACTCCAATGTCGGCACTCGTGCCGCCGATGTCGAGCGTGATCACGTTGCGACGACCGGCCAGTTTGCCGACCCAGGCGCCGCCAAGCACTCCCGCAGCCAGACCCGACATCAGCGTGTGCACGGGAAGGTCGGACACCGACCTCGCGGGCGCGACGCCTCCGTTCGACTGCATGATGTGCATCTCCCCCTGGAAGTCCGCGTCGGCGAGACTGTCGGCCAGGCGGGTCACGTAGTCGCGCACCAGCGGCCCGATGAAGGCGTTCATCGCGGTCGTGGTGAAACGCTCGAACTCCCGGAACTGCGGTGAGACCTCGTGCGAGCAGGTCACGAAGACACCCGGGCAATGCTCCTGGACGATCGCTTTTGCCCGCCGCTCGTGCTGCGGGTTGATGTACGAAAACAGGAAGCAAATAGCGATCGACGCGACGCCCGCCTCCTTGAGCTCGAGCGCTGCCTGCTCGACCTCCGCCTCGGCGAGCGGCGTGACGACCTCCCCGCGCGGCGGCGCGAGCCGCTCAGTCACTACCTTGCGGTGTCGGCGCCGGACCAGCGGCTGGTCCTGCCAGGGGATGCCCTGCTGGATGGAGTAGTGATGCGGGCGCTGGTGCCGGCCGATGTGGATGATGTCGCGGAAGCCGCGCGTCGTGATCATCCCCGCGCGCGCGCCGCGATACTGCAGCGCCGCGTTGGTCGCGACCGTCGTGCCGTGGAAGATGTGGTCGATCGCCCCGAGCCCGACCCCCGCGGTGTCGCAGATCTCCGACACCCCGCGCATGAAGGCCCGCGCCGGGTCATCCGGGGTGCTCGCCACCTTGTGTGTGAGCGTGCGGTTGACATCGGTGTCCGTGAACACGATGTCGGTGAACGTCCCGCCCACGTCGACGCCGATCAGCCGCATGTCCGCCTTCCGCGATACCCGCTGCGCCCACGGCCTGTGTACGCGTACCTGAATCTGGCGTCAACTTCATTTGGATTGCCGACCGCGGACGGCTGCAGTAGCCTGTGCGGCAGCGACCCGTGCCCGCACGAGGTGAGCCAGCATGAGCGCACCCAGGCCCGTCATCGACCCGGCTGCAACCCGGCAGCGGGTCGACCCCGTCACGGCCAGCATCATCCAGGGAGCGCTGGAGAACATCGCCATCGAGATGGGCTACAAGCTCATGCGGATGTCGTACTCGAGCATCATCCGCGAGTCGGAGGACTTCGGCGCCGCGATCTGCGACGCGCGGGGTCGCCAGCTCTGCGAGTGCTCCAAGAGCACGCCGCTTCAGTCCGGGCCGATCCCGGGCTACGTCCGCGGCATCATCCGCGAGTTCGAGGCCCGCGGCGACACGTTTCGCCCCGGGGACGTGATCATCCACAACGACCCGTACAACGGCGCCTCGCACAGCCCGGACATCGGCTTCTGCGTGCCGATCTTCCACGAGGGAGCGCTGATCGGCTTCTCGATGACGACCGCGCATCACCTCGACATCGGCTCGAGCCAGCCGGGCAGCGTCGGCGTCGTGGTCTGCGCGGACTCCTACTCCGAGGGGCTGCGGTTCCGCGCGCTCAAGGTCTACGACCAGGGCAAGCGCAACGACGCCTTGTGGCGCATGATCACCGACAACGTGCGTGTCTCCGACCTCGTCGTCGGCGACATGGGTGCGCAGATCGCCGCCTGCCACGTCGGCGCCCGCCGACTGCTCGACCTGGTCGGCCGCTACGGGCTCGCAACGCTCACCAGCGCGATCGAGGACCTGTTCGACTACTCCGAGCGCCTGATGCGCTCGCAGATCGCGAAGCTCCAGGACGGAACTTATTCCGCGACGGGCTGCATCGACGGCTTCCTCGGAAGCGACGACCCCGCGCTCAAGAACCTGCCGATCAAGATCACCGTCACGGTCGAGGGCAGTGACCTCACGATCGACCTGACGGGCACCGCCCCGCAGGTCGCGGGGCACGCCATCAACATGCCCTTCGTCGGCACGGTGGACGTCGCACTCTGGCTCACGCTGCGCTCGATCCTGCTCGACAGCGAGATCTACGGGAACATTCCGCAGAATGACGGCCTCTTCCGCCCCATCCGGATCGTCGCGCCGCGCGGCTGCATCGCGAACCCGGTCTTTCCGGCGCCGACGATCGCCCGGTTCGCCCCCGGCAACGTGGTCGCGGACACGCTGATGCGTGCGCTCGCGCCCGCGGTGCCTGCGCAGGTGTGCGCCGGCGTCGCAAATCTCAAGGCCGTGACGTTCACCGGCTTCCTCGGCGAACAGCAGTGGGTGCACATCGAGATCTTCGAGGGCAGCTACGGCGGCCGGCGCGGCAAGGACGGCATGGACAGCGTCGACACGCTCTATGCCAACACGCGCAACAACCCGATCGAGGACATCGAGAGCCACGTGCCGCTGCGGGTCACCCGTTACGAGCTGCGCGAGGACGCCGTGGCGGCGGGGCGGTGGCGCGGCGGGCTCAACTCGATCAAGGAAGTCCAGTTTCTGACGGACGGCAACATCAGCGTCGAGGGCGACGGTCATTCGCATACGCCCTGGGGTTTCCAGGGCGGTGACGATGGCCGAACCTCGCAGCTGCAGTTGATCCGTAACGGCCAGGCGGCCATCGAGCTGCCCTCGATGCTGCCGACGGTCGTGGTGGCGAAGGGCGACCAGATCCGGGCCATCGGCGGGATCGGTGGCGGCTACGGCAAGCCGACCGAACGACCGGCCGCGACCGTGGTCGAGGACGTACTCGACGGGTATCTGACCCGCGAGGCTGCGGCCCGGGATTTTCGCGTCGCGATCGGCGCAGACGGGAAGGTCGACGCAGCTGCGACGGCTAAGCTGCGCGCCTCCGGTTGAGCAGCAGGTACAGCACGAACCCGATCGGCAACCCGATCAGCCACGACACGGGCAGAAACCAGATCATCGTGATCACGCTCGGGACCGCGACGGCCACGAGCGCCGCGACGTTGAATCCGCCCTGGTACCAGTGCTTGCTGGTCGAATCGGTAACGTAGAGATCCTGGACCACGAGCTGGCGTTTCCGGACGACGTAGTAATCGGCGAGCATCACCCCCAGGATCGGGCCGAACAGCGCCGAGTAATAGAGGATGAAGCCCGAGAACGCCTGCATGTTCGCCATCAACAACCACGGGCAGGAGAGGATGCCGAGTACGCCCGTGATCACCACCGCCTGATGCCAGGCGATCTTGAACGTGTCCATGAAGATCAGCGCCGGCGGCAGGATGTTGATCGTCAGGTTGGTTGTGAACTGCGCGACCAGGATGAACGCGAGCAGGACGACGAGCGCGGCCGCGTTCGGGCTCAGCTGCATCAGCGCCTGCACCGGGTCCCAGATGCCGAGCGAGGCACCGGCGATGATGCCGAGCGACAGCATGAAGAACCACGGCGGCACGACGCCGAGAAGGTGTCCCAGCCAGTTGGCGCGGTGGGAGCTCTCCAGGTGGCGCGTCATGTCGCCGATGTTGAGCATCACGGTCGCGAGGATGCCGATCGCCGTGGTAAGGCCGGCCCAGAACGGCGTGCCCCAGTCCGCCGCCCTCCGCCACGACTCCTGGATCTGGAATCCGTGTGTGCCCAGGATGTGCGCGAGCATGTAGATCATTACCGCGGCGATGACGAACGAGCCGTAGACGTTGAACCACTTCATCGTCCGGATGCCGCCGTAGGCGAGCGCGGTCTGCACGATCTGCAACAGGACGAAGTAGGCGTACTTCGCCCAGGGCGCCGTGAACCCCACAAGCGTCGTCAGGATCCCGTCGAGCGACAGCGCCGCGATCCACGTGCCGATGCCGTACCAGGCGATCGCCGGCAACGCGCGCAGGAACTCGACGATCTTCGAGCCACGGACACCGAACGCCGATCGGGTCTGGATCAGGTACGGGATCCCGTACTTGTTTCCCGGCTCGCCATTCAGCGAGAACATGACGACCGCCACGAGCACGGCCAGCACCATCACCAGGAAGGCCTGGAACAGGTTCATCTGCCCGTTCGGCGGCAGGAACCCCTGCCCGAGCACAAAGGCCTGGATGACGATCAGTGATGACCACCACATCAGGACATACGAGCCCAGGCTGAACACGCGGGCCGTGGCCGGGATGGGCTGGAGGCTGTCGGCTTCGTTGTTCTGGTTAGTGGCGCCGCTCAATATGTGAGACCCCCGCGCGCTTCGGATCGGTGGTGCCGCACTAATTGTTGCGGCGGGATTAGAGCATGAAGGGATGGGCGGTCGCTACGAGACTACTTCGACCGTGCGCAATCAGCACGCCCACACCGTTCGAGCCGGTTCTGACGCGGACAGCGAGACCTGCGCTGACCCGCAGTCCGCGCTGCCGTATGCTGGATCAGCATGCCCACGCTGTTCGAGCGCGTTCTCACGTGGCTGGCCCGGAAGGCCGGCTCACTGCTGATCATTCTCGCGATCCTGCTCGCCGTCGGCTGGGTCAGGAGCGAGTGGGCGAAGCTGGCGCAGGAGCGGGCGGAGATTCAGCGCACGGAATCCATTCGCGATGGGCTCCTGGCGGACCTCGATCGTCTTGATGCGAACATTGCGCGTCTCGAGGCTGAGTGGGATGCGCAGACGGCGGCCGCCCGGAAGACGCTGGAAGCGCAGCTGCACCGGATCGACGCGGACCTCGCTCGCCAGGAGCCGCATTGGCGCGACGCCATCGCAAAGTTCACCAGCCTGGAGCAGCGCGCCACGGACGCCAGGCGCGCGGCGGACGAGGCCAGGACGAAGCGCGATGCGCTGCAGGCGGAGTCCGCCTGGTGGGACGTGTTCGTCAACCAGGACAAGGTCGCGGCACTGCAGGCAGCCAGGGCGAAGTTCGCAGCACTGGATCGCGTCGCCACGGCCTGGGAAGCGGCCAGGGACAAGGCCGCCCCCACGTTCCAACAGTCACCGGTTGAACGTCTGAAAAGAGAGCGGGCGCAGAAGTCAACGGAGATCGCCGTTCTGCTCGCGCGTGCCTCGCCCGACGTTCAGCGATTGCTCGACTCACGAGCGCGCAAGCAGCAGGAGGTCGCGGCGGCCCAGGAACTGGTCCAGGCGCAACGCGCGCGAATCGAGAGGGATCCCAGGCAGCGCCTGCTCACGGCAGCCAAGGCCGCGCTCCCGACCGCGCTCTGGATACTCGTCGCCCTCATGCTGGCGCCGATCCTGGTCAAGACGTTCCTGTACTTCGTGCTCGCGCCGCTCGCCGGCACGCTGCCGCCGATCCGCATCGTCCCCGACCCGCACGCGCCCGACATTCCCGCGCCGCGTTCCTCGGCAGTGTCGTTGCCGTTCGACGTCGGCCCGGGCGAGGAGATCCTCGTTCATGCGGATTTCCTGCAGAGCAGCAGCCAGCCTGCGCGCAAGGAGACGCAGTGGTTCCTGAATCCGCGCATTCCGTTCACGAGCATCGCGTCGGGGATGTTCATCCTCACCCGGATACGGCCGGAAGCTGACACGGCCACGCGCGTCGTCGTGTCGTCCCAGAGCGATGCGCTTGGAGAAGTCGGCGCGATCCAGGTTCCCGAGCGCGCGGCCATGGTCGTTCAACCGCGATCGCTCGCCGGCGTCGTGAAGCGCGTCGGGCAACCGGTCAGGATCACTCGCCACTGGCGCCTCGCGAGCCTTCATTCCTGGCTGACCCTGCAGCTCCGGTACCTGGCGTTTCACGGACCTTGCACGTTGATCCTGAAGGGCTGCCGCGGCGTGCGCGCCGAGCAGCCGGATCCCGGCCGGCCGCGGCTGATCAACCAGGCGGCGACGCTCGGCTTCAGCGCCAACCTCGACTACAGCAACACACGCTGCGAAACCTTCGTGTCTTACCTCCGCGGCAAGGAGGACCTGTTCAACGACCTGTTTGCGGGTGGCCCGGGTCGATTCGTGTACGAGGAGATGCCGGGCGGCGGCCGAAGAGGCGGGATCGTTGGACGGGGACTCGAGGGTGCGGTAGATGCGTTCCTCAAGGCGTTTGGAATTTGACGGGGCGACGCGCGACGCTCGCTTTCGTCAGCATGCGAATCGGCCGCCTGCCCGGCCTCACGCTTCGAGGCACCCTCGGTTGCACCTGAACTAGACCAGTCTGTAGACTAGTTGCAACCATTGGAGTTACCCCATGAAGACTGAGATTGGTGCCTACGACGCCAAGACCCGGCTGCCGGAGCTGCTTCGCGAGGTCAAGGCCGGCAAACGCTTCACGATCACCAACCGTGGCGAAGCCATCGCGGACCTCGTGCCGAGCGAGGCCGGCCGTGCGATCGATGCGAAGGCGGCAATCGAGAAGTTTCAGGCCTTCCTGCGGGACAACCCGGTCAAGGCGCCGCGCGGAATTGACGTCAAGGCGCTCATCAAGGAAGGCCGCGCATGAACCTCGTGCTCGACGCCTCCGTCACGATGTCCTGGCTGCTTGGCGATTCCAAGCTGGCCGGCCACGTCTATGCAATGACCGTGCTCGAATCGCTCAAGCGAGCGGACACTCGCGCGGACGTCCCTGTCACCTGGGGGCTCGAGGTCTCGAACGTCATCGCGCGGGCCGAGGCGAAGAGTCTTGTCTCGGAGGCTCAGAGCGAAGCATTCCTCGAGATGCTATCGAACGCTCCGATTCGCGCCGACGAGGCCACCTTCAACAGGGCGCTGACCGACACGTTGCACCTGGCGCGGCGCTATCGCCTATCGTCGTACGACGCCTCCTACCTGGAGCTTGCGCTTCGTGGCGGACTTCCTCTCGCCACGCTCGACGCCGATCTTGCGAAGGCGGCGCGCAAGGCCGGCGTGAAGCGCTTCATCGGCAGATCAGGCCGGTCCGTGACCTAGCGGTCCGGTCGGCGCGCCACGATCGAGCGGTTGAGCCGGACGAAGGTCCTGTGGCACGCTCCGCGCGAACGCCGCGCACCCGGCGGCTACACGTTCGTCTCCTCACCGGGGCCTGACGCATGAACGGTGCCGATGCACTGATCAGGACGCTCGCGGATTGCGGCGTGACCGCGTGTTTCGCCAATCCCGGCACGAGCGAGATGCATCTCGTCACGGCGCTCGACCGCGAACCGCGGATCCGCTCCGTGCTGTGTCTCTTCGAAGGGGTGGCGTCCGGCGCGGCGGACGGTTTCGCGCGGATGACGGGCCGACCGGCGATGACGCTGCTGCATCTCGGCCCCGGCTATCTCAATGGCGGCGCGAATCTCCACAACGCGCGTCGTGCGTTCTCGCCGACCATCAACGTCATCGGCGACCACGCCACGTACCATCGGCACCTCGATGCGCCGCTGACCTCGGACATCGAAGCGCTCGTGAGACCGCTCGCCGCCTGGATGGACGTCGTGCGTTCGCCCCAGGAGGCCGGCGCCAAGGCGGCCGTGGCCTGCGCCGCGAGCTTCGGTCCGCCGGGCGGCAACGCGTTCCTGCTGCTACCGGCGGATTGCGCGTGGCGGGAGGGCGGCGAGGTGGCGACGCGCGCTGCACCATCCGCGGCGCGGCCACCCACGGACATCGCGGCCGTCGCCCGCGCGCTCAAGGCAGCGACGAAGCCCGCGATCCTCGTCAACGGCTCCGCGCTGGTCGAGCCCGGGCTGTCGCAGGCCGCGCGCCTGCAGGCGGCGGGCGTGCTGATGGTGAGCGACACCTTCGCGACGCGCCAGCGCCGCGGCGGCGCGCATTTCGCGCCGTTGCGCCTCCCGTATTTCGGCGAGCAGGCGCTCGAGGCGCTGCAGGGCGTCGACCTGCTGGTCACCGCCGGCACCAAGCCCCCGGTCGCCTTCTTCGCGTACCCGGGCAAGCCGAGCGAGCTCACGCCCGAGGGCGCGGCGCGCATGAGCGTCGGCGGACCGGAGGTCGACTCCGCGGCCGCGCTCGAAGCGCTGGCCGACGCGATGGGTGCGATCGCGCCGCCGGCGGCGGCGCCGCTGCCGAAGCCGGCCGCCCCCGACGGGCCGCTCACGCCCGAAGCCGTCGGCTGCTCGCTTGCGCGCCACATGCCGGACGACTGCATCGTCAGCGACGACAGCGTCACCGCAGGGCTATCGATCTTCGGCCCGACCATGAGCGCCGCGCCGCACGACTGGCTCTTCCACACCGGCGGCGCGATCGGCCAGGGACTGCCGATGGCGATCGGCGCCGCGATCGGCGCGCCCGGCCGAAAGGTCATCGCGCTCTGCGGCGACGGCGCAGCCATGTACACGGTGCAGTCCCTCTGGACGATGGCGCGCGAGCATCTCGACATCACCGTCGTCATCTTCGCGAATCGCGCGTATCGAATCCTGATGGTCGAGCTGGCGCGCACCGGCGCAGGGGCACCCGGGCCGGCCGCGCAATCAATGCTGTCGCTCGGCGACCCCGTGCTCGACTGGGTGAAGCTGGCGGAGGCGCAAGGCGTCCCGGCGGTGCGCTGCGAGCGCGCGGAGGAATTCGACCGGCAGCTCGCTCGCCTCGTTGCGCAGCCCGGCCCGAAGCTGATCGAAGCCGTGCTGTAGGAAATCCTGGGCCGTCAAATCGCGGCGAGGGAGAACTTCAGCGCAGTCAGCTGCTTGGCGGCCGCGCCTCCGGTACAGCCTCCACTATGCCCGCTAGCCGCGCCCTGCGTCGTCATCTCGCCGGCGTAGAATCGGTCGAGGACCCTCCAGGGAGTTACCGCCAAGCAGGGAGAAAGCCCATGACCACTCGCAACGACTTTTCGCCTGAGCAGTGGCAGGCGATTCGCAACGCCCCCCAACTGGTCGCGCTCGCCACGGCCGCCGCCGGCAACAGCGGTCTGTTCGGCAGCCTGTCCGAGGGAATGGCGACCGCCTCCACGATTGCCGAGGCGACGCGCCACGAGCAGCCGCTGCTGCGTGAGATCTTCGCCAGGGAAGAGATCAGCGGCGCGCAGGACCAGATCAGGACCATGATCAAGTCCGTACCGGACCGCTCAGCACTCAACAACGTCCTGCAGAAGGCCGCGACCGATGCGACCTCGACCGCACTCGCCGCACTGAAGGCGAAGGGCGCGACCGCCGACGCCGATGCATATCGCACCCTGATCAAGGGCGTCGGCCAGAAAGTTGCCGAGGCCTCGACGGAAGGCGGCTTCCTCGGCTTCGGCGGCGAACGCGTGAGCGACGGCGAGAAGAAATTCCTCGCACAGATCGAGTCCACGATAGCCTGAACCCATCCGTGGCTCGTCGCGCGGGCAGCGCCGTGAAAGCGCTGCCCGCACGCTCAGGCACCGAACAGCAGCCGTTGCAAGGAGGGGACGATGAGCTTTTTCAGCAAGATTCTCGAAAAGCTGGGTCTCAAGAGCGCCGCGGCCGCTCCGGCACCGGCACCCAAGGCTCCAGCGACACCGCCGCCCGTGCAGGCCGCGCCCGCCCCGGCGCCAACCGCACCTCCGCCGCCCAGGCCGATAGCCGTCGTCGACGTCGTGGCGCAGCTGGAGAGCTACGCAGCCGCCAATCCGCAGAAGCTCAACTGGAAGACGTCGATCGTCGATCTCCTGAAGCTCCTCGACATCGACAGCAGCTTCGGGGCACGCAAGGAGCTCGCCACCGAGCTTGGCTGCCCGCCTGACTTGATGGGAGATTCAGCCAAGATGAACATGTGGCTGCACAAGACCGTGCTGATCAAGATCGCCGACAACGGCGGCAATATTCCGAAGGAGCTGCTGGACTGATGGTCGGAAAGGCGTGACCGCCCGCCCTTCGTAACTGCGGGCAGCGCCACGAGAGCGCTGCCCGCGCGGTGGCTCGCAGGTTCGACCAATCTCTGCTCGAACCGCGATCCGTTACTCGATGGAAATCAGCCTGTCCTGGTCGAACACGAGCACGCGCGTCGCGCTGTAGGAGTCGTAGGTCCAACGGTGCAACTCCGTCTTGCCCACGACCTGGTTTCCGCTGCGCACGTCCTGCTCCTCCACGGCCTTCGACGTGGGGGCCCCACAGTGCGCGAGTACGTCGGACTGTGTCATCCCGACTTCGATGATCTTGCTGCCGCAGCGGAACGACTCATCGGCAACCGCCGTGCCGACGAGGACGCTTCCAATCATCACGGCAACTACGCGACGCATTGAGCGGGGCATGGCAGCACTCCTTCCATTGATATGGACAGTCAAGCGTCCGGGGAGTTCATGCATCACCGGGCTATGGCTGGACGCGCACCGCGACGCGGGCTGCGCGCTCTGCCTGTGTCGCGATCGCCGCCTCCAATTGCTCGCCGTCGATCAGCTCGATCTCCCGGCCCTCCGCAAATTTCCCGGCTTCTGCGCTGAACGACCCTGAGGTCACGACAAAGCCGCCGACCGCGTGACGAGCGGCCATGACAACAAGGAGCTCGCGGACGGTCTCGACGCCCACGGTGACGGCGCGCCAGCGTTTGCACTGCGCCAGGTAGTATTCGTCGCGCTTGGTCAGAACCAGGTCGAAACCCCCGTCCGGGCCCGCTCGCTCGGTGTCGGTCACCGAGAAATCTCGCCGACGGAAGTATTCGCCGACAACTTCCTCGACCTCCTGCCACGACATCTGCGCGAGCGCCCGTCGTGCACCGTCGACGGCGACGTTGAGCGACGCTCGCCGTCGCTGCTTCAGAAATGAAACAGCCGCTGCGACGAGGAAGAGCGCCGGCAGGAACCACTGCCATATCGACGAGAGGGCCTCGAGGTACACGAACGACAACGACGCCAGGACGACGCCGACCCACCAGGGAACCCGGGAGGCCAGGTCCATGACGTCTTCGGCGATGCCTTGTTTGCGTCTTGCCATGCTGCAGCCGTTCGATTGCCGGAGCGCTCGGAGGTGGAAGTCTATCGGCCTCGTCTCCGCGCCAAGTGGAGGCGCGTAGCGTATTTTCGCGCGGCGCTCGATTGAGCCCCGCGCATGAACCGGACTGGACCCGGTGGCGGCCGGGGCCGTGCACCGGGCGACATTATGTAATGGTCACGTCAAGCGGCCCCAGCACGCTCAGGCGCGCCATTTCAGCGCCAGGGTTTCGTCGGGCAGACGGTCGACGCTGGTACCCAGCCCGCGGCCTTCACGATTGAGCATCCGCTCGAGCCAGCGCGCCTCGTCGCCGCGCGCGCGATTGACGCGAAAGTGGCGTATCCGGGTCGGTGTCAGGAGCAGGCGTGTGAGCTTGCCCGTCGGAGCATCGACCGTGGGGAAATACATCAGCGCGAGGTCGGACCTGAACCATTCGTATCCGGCGATCCCTTCGTAGTCGTTCAGGAAGTCACCGCAGCCGTAGAGGACGAGCCGATCGCCGTGGACCTCGATTCCTTTCGGATGGTGGGATGAGTGGCCGTGCACGACATCGACGCCCGCCGTGTCGATCAGGCGATGTGCGAATTCGCGCTGCGCCCTGGAAACGGCATATCCCCAGTTGCTTCCCCAATGAAGGGAAACCACGATCACGTCGCCGCTGCGCTTCACCCGCGTACCTGGCCGGCGATGCGCTGCGCGGCCTGCCCGGAAAGATCGCTCAGCAGGTTTACGCCGGCGCGCCCTGCGGTGGCCGCCCAGTCGCCCGGCACACCGGCGTTCGGCATGCCGAACGCGAACACGACCACTCGATTGCCCTCGGGTAGCTCGATCGTCGCCGGCGCGGCAGCTTCCGCTTCGTCGCGGCCTGCACCAACCGTCCGAATGCCCGCGGTGCGCAGCGTGGCCAGCGTCTCCGCAAGCCCGCGGTATCCCCAGTCCAGCACGTGATTATTCGCGAGAACGCAGCAGTCGATCCTTGCGGCGGCGAGGCACGACACGTTCGCGGGGTGCATCCGATAGTGGATTTCCTTGCCCGGCCAGGCGTCCTCGGCAGTCGTGACGGCGGTTTCCAGGTTGATGATCCGCGCGTCGGGGCGCACGCGCTCGAGCTCGGCCAACGCATCGCCCCAGATGTAATCCGGCTTCGCCGGCCGCGCGATGGGGCCGCTGGCTCGTTCCGCGATGTTCACGTATTCGAGCGCGGAGCGCACATACTGCTCATGAAGGTGCGGCTTGCTCGGGCGCCCGAGAATCTGGTCGATGCCGCGGCCGGTCATCACGTCGCCGCAGAGAAATAGCGTCACGCCACGACCGGGCCGCATTCTCCGATTGCATGCTCGAGATCGGACCGGTCAACAGCGCAAGGCCCGCGTTTGCCAGGAAATGACCGCTCGGGCGTCTTCTCATGGAGTACCGCCTCGTGGAGCAGGCTCAGCGCTCGTCCTTGAAGATGCCGACCTGCACCGCCTGCCCGTCCGCAGCGCGCGCCCGATACATCCCTGCGCTGTTGAAACTCCACGCCATCTCCCCGTCCGGCGTGATCGCGATCATGCCGCCCTCGCCGCCGAGCGCGGTAAGCCGCTTTTGAATTACTTCGTCGGCCGCCGACTGCAGGTCCATGCGCCGATACTCGACCAGCGAACAGATCTCCCTCGCGACCGTGAGGCGGATGAAATACTCGCCCGACCCCGTCGCTGAAACCGCGCACGAGGTGTTGGAGGCGTAGGTGCCGGCACCGATGATCGGCGAATCGCCCACCCTGCCCCAGCGCTTGCCGGTGAGCCCGCCTGTCGAGGTACCCGCCGCGACGTTGCCGTGCGAGTCCAGGGCGGCGACGCCGACCGTGCCCCTTTTGCCCTCGTCGTGAACGAGATCCTTCGCCGGATCGGCCGTGATGCCAGCGGGCCGGGCGGGAATCGGCAGACCTTTTTCCTTGAGAACAGTCTCGAGGCTCCGCCAGCGATGCTCGGTGTAGAACCAGCTGGGCTCGACCTGCTCGAGGCCCTGCTCGCGCGAGAAGGTGTCGGCGCCTGCGCCGACCATCATCACGTGCGGCGACTTCTCCATGACGCGACGCGCGAGCGAGATCGGATGCCGGGTGCGGGTGACGCCGGCGACCGCGCCCGCGGCAAGCGTCCGGCCGTCCATGATCGCGGCGTCGAGCTCGTTGCGGCCTTCCGCCGTGAACACCGCGCCACGGCCGGCGTTAAACAACGGATCGTCTTCCATGAGCACGATCGTCGCTTCCACGGCATCGAGCGCCGAGCCCTCTCTCTTGAGGACGTCGATGCCGGCGCCGATCGCCCGCGCGAGCGCTTCGCGATAGGCCGCCTCCTGCTCGGGGGTGAGCTCCTTGCGATCGATCACGCCGGCGCCCCCGTGAATGACGATCGCCCATTTCGGCGCGGCATCAGCCGCCGGGCAGACCGTGGCCGCGATCAGAGCAAGGACGGCGAGCAAGATTCTCATTGGGCGATGGCGCTAAGTTTGGAGTTCAAGTCGCGGGTCATTGCAGCATCCGGCACGGGGGACGTCCAGCGGTCGTCGAGACCGGACGTTTCCGCGGAAACGTCCCTGTCCCAGCGGCGGCGGTCCCCCGCAGGGGGTCCCGCCATGCGGACCCGCGCACATGAGCCGAGCGCGATATATGCTCTATGGTGGCGTGTGGGCACCGGGACGTGAAGGAGACGAGCCATGAGTTTCACAGTGGGTTCGATGGCAATGGACACCTTCGTGCCGATGCTCGGTACGCTCTCGACGCTGCTCGACAAGGGCGCCGAGCACATGCGGGCCAACGGGATCCAGCCCGACACGCTGGTGGATGCGCAGCTCGCGCCCGACATGTTTCCGCTCGCCAAGCAGGTGCAGATCGCCTGCGACCAGGTCAAGAGCGCGGCGGCACGGCTCACGGGCCAGGAGCCGCCCAAGTTCGAGGACAACGAGCGGACGCTCGATGAGCTCAAGGCGCGCATCCAGCGCACGCTCGACTACGTCAAGAGCGTGCCCGCCAGCGCGTACAAGGGCGCCGAGAAACGTCGGGTCGGCTTCCCGCTCGGCAACGACTTCGTGCTCGACATGGACAGCGTTCAGTACCTGCGCGACTGGGCGTTCCCGAACTTCTATTTCCACGTCGTCACGGCGTACGACATCCTGCGCAACCAGGGCGTCCAGATTGGCAAGCAGGACTACCTGGCGCACGCCGCCTACGCGATTCGGCCGAAGGCCAAGTAGCAGAAAATTCCGCCGGCTCGAGGATCTCTCCTCTAGGTCGCCGGGCACTCCTCGCCGACGGTCCAGGATTGCTGCCCAGGCGCGGCGTCCGGCGCAGGGAACGCGCGCCGGAAGGTAAACGCCTCGGGCGTTGGGCCGTGGGCCCGCAGTCGTTCGAGCCTGGCAATCGCTTCCTCGATGCCGGGACGATGCCCCGCCGGCACCCACCACAACACGAGGTACGCCTCGGACATGCGCTCGAACCACTCGCGGCGGCGCCGCATGATCTCCGCGTGCGCGGACCGATAGACGTACTCGCTCAACGACTGGAGGTCGCGCCAGACGGACATGTTCATCAGCAGGTTCTCGTCCGCGAAGGGCCGGATCGCCGTTGCGTTGCCCTCCTCCGTCTGCAGCCGCCAGATGAAGCCCGGTGAACGATCCGCGAGTGCATTGATGCGATCGAGGTTGGCGGCGAATTCCGCCATCACCGGCGAATCCATCGGTCCCTTGATGATCCCGACGTTGAGCTGCGCGAGTTCGTACGAGGACGACATACCACGACCCTCCAGCCGCCGCGCCCCGCTGCGCGGCTGGCCCGACTGGGTGAATCTTACCGGTCCTCGACCAGCGCACGCAGTCGCTTCATCGCGCGATCCCACCGCCGCGACGCGCGCTCGAGGTGGACGGCACGGCGCTGCATGCCGGAGGTGGTCGATCATGACTCGCCGCATCACCCGCCGTGTGAACGTAAGCTAGCCGGTCACGGCAACCGGCAGCCGCCCCAGGGTCTTGTCGGCCGTCAGCAGCCGCAAGGTCTCCACCTCGCATTGCGCCAGGAGCAGGCGATCAAACGGATCTCTAAGCGGGGCGTCCACTCGTTCAATCGCCGTCGCGTGTCGGGTCGACACGTCCAGGGACCGGAATCCCGCCTCCTCGATCGCCTCCTCGAGCGCCGCAAGCGGTACGCCGAGCGGGTACTTTCCCAGCACGACCTTGATGGCAATCTCCCACACGCTCGCACTGCTGACCCAGCATTCGTTTTCGGGATCGGTCAGCAGTTCGCGTGCTTTTTTCGACAATCGCGGACTGTCCGCCAGCGCCCACAGCACGATATGCGTGTCGAGCAGCAACCTCACGGCTCGAGCCCGCGCCCAAACAGGGCCTCGACCTCGCGCTTGGTCAACGGCTTCGCAATCTGCTCGAGCAGGCGTTCGGGCAGCTTGCCCTTCAGCAGCCCGAGTCGGATGCCCGGCCGCTCCCTCGTCAGCCGCACGATCTGCGCGACGGGCTTACCTGCGCGCGCCAGCACGATCCGCTCGCCGGCCTCGGCTGCCTCGACGAGCTGCGAGAGCGTCGTCTTGGCCTCGTGGATATTGACCTTTCGCATTTGTGCGGCCTGATTAGCTAGCTTAGCTAAGCTTACGTGAGCATCATCGGCGTCGCAACCACGGCTCACGAGTCCTCCCACAGGATTGGCGCCCCTGGCCGCGTCGAGACTCGGCGTAGAATTGCCCGCCGCTCTCGCTGCGGTCGCCGTGGAGCCTTGCCATGCTCAAGTGGACGTCTCTCGTCGCTGCAATCGGGTGCCTGTTCCTGGCTGCAAACGCCGCGGCACAGTCCGCGAGCGTCAAGGCGGCACCAAAAGCCGAGGTCGGCAGCAAGCTCGAAGTGCGTTGGACTGGGCCGGCGGCCAAGGGCGACTTCGTCAGCATCGACAAGGCCGGCGCGCCCGACAATACCTACGGACCGTATGCCTATCCATCCGCCGGCAACCCGCTCACCTTGCTGGTGCCGACTGCGCCCGGCCAGTACGAGATCCGTTATCACGCCGCCACCGGCGGCTATCCCGTACTTGCCAAAGCCCCGCTCGAGGTGACGGATGCCGCCGCGACGCTCGAGGCGGCCTCGACGATCGAAGTGGCCGGCGCGCTGAAAGTCAGCTGGAAAGGTCCGAACAACCAGGGTGACTTCATCTCGATCGACCCGGCGGGCGCAAACGATCGCACCTACGGCAACTACGCGTACACGGCCAAGGGCAACCCGGTCGAGGTGCGTGCGCCGGACAAGCCCGGCGATTACCTGCTGCGCTACCACCTCGCGAATACCTACCGCGTGATCGGCAGCGTGCCGCTCAAAGTCGGCGGCGCGGATGCGACGCTCGAGTTCCCGGCGACGGCCGTGGCGGGCAGCAACCTGCCCGTCAAGTGGCAGGGCCCGGCGAAGAAAGGCGACTTCATCAGCATCGACGCCGTCGGCGCGAACGATCGCACCTATGGCAACTACGCGTATCCCGAGCGCGGCAATCCGCTCGAGGTCCGCGTGCCGGACGATCCGGGCGATTACCAGGTCCGGTATCACCTCGCTTCGAGCTACGGCGTGATCGGCAGTGCGCCGCTCAAGGTCGAGGCCGCGACCGCGAGCTTGACGGCACCGGCGCAGGTGGCCGCGCGCAGCGTCTTCGCCGTCAACTGGAAAGGACCCGACAGCCCGGGCGACTTCATCACGCTCGTCGCCCCCACGGCGAAGGAAAAGCAGTTCGGCTCGAGCAACGGCTACACGCAGCGTGGCAACCCGGTGCGCATGGAGGCGCCGCGCGCGGCGGGCAGCTACGAGCTGCGTTACATCACCGGTCAGAGCAACCGCACGCTCGCCAGGACGTCGGTGGTCGTCACGCCGTCCGGCGAACCCGCGAAGCTCCGTGTCACTACGGATGCGAAGGACGCGACCGGCGCCTTCGCCGCCGCCGAGTTCGTGCTCGATGCCTCGGGCAGCATGCTGCAGAAGCTGGGCGGCACGCGGCGGATCGACCTCGCAAAGAGTGCGCTGACCGATCTCGCGAAGAACGCATTGCCCGACGGCACCGCTTTCGCGTTGCGCGTCTTCGGCCACAAGGAAGCGGGCTCGTGCCGGACCGACCTCGAGCTGCCGCTCGCGCCGCTCGACCGCAATGCGGCGGTCGCGAAGATCCAGGGGCTCGGCGCCATGAATCTCGCGAAGACGCCGATCGGCGCCTCGCTCCTCAAGGTCCGCGACGACCTGAAGGGCGTCAAGGGTCCGATGCTGGTCGTGCTGGTCACCGACGGCGAGGAGACCTGCGGCGGCGATCCGAAGGCGGCCATCCAGTCGCTGCGTTCGGCCGGTCTCGACGTGCGCGTCAACATCGTCGGCTTCGCCGTCGACGAGGTGGTGCTCAAGGAGACGTTCCGCGAGTGGGCGCGGGTCGGCAACGGCGGCTATTTCGACGCGCAGAACGGCGAGCAGTTGAAGAGCGCGCTGCGCGCGACCCTGCGACCGACATACCAGGTGCTCGCGGGCGGCAAGGTCGTCGCGACCGGCACCGTCAACGGCGATCCGATCGAGATCCCGGAGGGCGCGTACCAGGTGCGCTTGCTCGGCGCCGCCGCCAAGGACATCGGACAGGCGACCGTCGAGGCCGGAGCGCTGCGCGAGCTCAAGTACTGATCTGCCCGCGCAATACCGGCGCAAGGCGGTGATCGCCAGGCGCGCCGGCAACTGCCCCGCACGCTCGCAACCAGGTTGACGGATTTTTTTCGGGCAGCCCCCCAGCGCCGGTGGCCCAAAGGCACCGCGCAATTTCGGTACGGTATCATCCGCGCCAGCTCCGGCGTGCCGCCGGACTGCAAAACTAAGGAGAGACAAGTATGCAAAGCAGGATACTGACAACGATATTGACCGCCACGCTTGCGTTGCCTGTCGTGGCGCTGGCCGAGCAGGCCTCCAAGGCGCCCGCCGACCAGCCCCTGACGAGGGCCCAATCCGTCGAGGCTCGCGCCACCGTGACGGCCATCGACCCGTCGACCCGAACCGTGACGCTCAAGAACCAAGAGGGCGAGACGTTCGACGTCCAGGCCGGGTCGGCCGTGAAGAATTTCGATCAGATCAAGGTCGGCGACGTCGTGAAGGCCACGTACACGGAGTCGATCGCCTTCCAGGTTGTTCCTGAGGGGACAGCCGGCGGTGCATCGCAAAGCGCGAACCGCATCCCGGGTGGCGCCGAGGTCGGGCAGACAGTGACCACGTCGTTCAAGGTGTCATCTGTCGACCCCGCGACCAACACCCTGTGGGTGACCATGCAGAACGGCAACACGAAAAAGATCCAGGTGCAGGATCCGAAGGCGCAGGAACGCCTGAAGACACTGCGCCCCGGCAACGTCGTTGCGGTGACGTACACCGAATCGATGGCGCTTCAGCTCGAGAAGCTCGCGAAGTAGCAGTCAGCGGCCATCGATCGTCGCGGGCCGACGGCCCGCGAACGCGGCAACTTGCTTCCCAGGGAAGTCGCTGCGGTGTCCGCGCTCGCCGGTAGCTTGTCACAACAAGGTACTTGGTTGTAAGATCCACGGCGTGGACCACAAGCTCGCGCCTATCCGCAAAGGCCTCCTCGAATTCCTGGTGCTGAAGATCGTCGGCGCCCGGCGCGTGTACGTCCCGGACATCCTGCGCCGGCTCGCGGACACGGAGTTCGCCACGCAGGAAGGCACGCTGTATCCCCTGCTCAGCAAGCTGCGCCGCGAGGAGCTCGTGATGTACGAGTGGAAGGAATCGGACGCCGGTCCACCGCGGAAGTACTACCGCCTGACGGAGGCCGGCAAGGCGCAGCTCGCCGCGCTCGACCAATACTGGAACCGGATCAACGGCACGATCGCCGCCATGGGACATTGAGCCATGAAACGCATCTCTGTCACTGTCAGCCTGAATCGCAGCACGCTCCAGTTCGACGAGGCGGCGTATGCGCGCCTCGAGCAATACCTCGCCGAGTCGGCGAGCCTGCTCGAGGGCGATCCCGACCCGCAGGAGATCCTGAACGACCTCGAGCAGGCCGTGGCCGACCAGTGCACGCGTCGCATGGCCGCCGACCAGGCCATCGTCACGCTCGCGCAGCTCGAGCCGGCACTCGGGGAGATCGGGACAGTGCAGGTGCCGGGTGGCGGGACTCAGCCTGCGCCGTCGCCGCGCGACGCTGGACGGGATGCGGCGCGGCCGCTACGGCAGGTGAGCGAAGGCGCCGTGATCAGCGGCGTGTGCCAGGGGCTCGCACGCTACTTCGGGTTGGACGTGACCGTGCTGCGCACCATCGCCGTGGTATTGCTGGTCGTCACCGGTGGGGGACTGATCCCGGTGTACCTCGCGCTGATGCTGCTGATGCCCTATGCGCCGTTGGAACCGGGCGCTGCGCCGCTCCGCTGGCTGCCGGCCAAGAGCCGCAGCTTCGTCGAGTTCCTGCGCGCGAAACTGGGTGTCGAGCGGACCAGCGATATCCCTGCCTGACGTCCTTCCAGCGCCCGACCGAACGCGCACCCTGGGGCGTATCCGTTAAGGGCGCCTGTTCCGGATCGCCGAGGGCGTCTGCCCGAACCATCTCACGCATGAGCGCGTGAGCACGGACTGCTCGGAGAGCCCGAGCACGCCCGCGACCTGCGTGAGCGGCATGCGGGTCTCCCGCAGCAGTCGCAGCGCCGTCTCCCGCCGCACCTCGTCGCGGAGGTCCTCGAACTTCGCACCTTCGAGCGCGAGTTTCCGCTGCAGCGTCCGCGGGTGCAGAAAGAGCAGGTCCGCAATCGCGGTCTTGCTGCCGCGCGTGCTGCCGAGCGTCGCACGCAGCGCCCGCGCCACCCGCGCCGCGGTGCTCAAGCCCGGGTCGGCATAGTGCTGGTTGAGATAACTCAACGCGATCTCGCGCAGCGACGCGTTCGACTCCGCGATGCTCGCGCTCAGCGTGGCCGGCGTGACGTGCAGCCCGCCGTGCTCGCACTCCGGGTGCACCGGCGCGCCGAAGAAGCGCGTGTAGCAGGCGAGCTCCGCGACGGCTAAGTGCGGTAGCGCCACCGCGCGCAGGCCATAGTGCCGGCGCACGAGGAACAACACGATGCGGTGCAGGTCGCCCAGGCACTGGTCCATCACCTGCCGCGAGGAGGCGAGGTTCGGCAGCGTGATCGCGATGCGCAGCTCCACCGCGTCCGCGACGAGACTGCTCGGCTCGATCACGGTCAACGACAACGCGGGGCTCTGCACGAAGAGGTAGCGCGCCGCGGTTTTCAACGCCTCGCCGGCCGTTGCGGAATGCTGGATCGCCGCGGCGAGTGGCCCCAGCACGTGGATGTCCTGGCTCGCCGCGAGGCGCAGGCCGAAGTCCGGGCAGCCGGTCGCCGCGGCGCTGTCCTCCAGCAGGTTGACGAGCGCGCGCAGCGGCAGGAGCGCGTCTTCGCTGTCGCTCGATTCCGGAGGCAGCCCGTGACGAACGAGCAGCGGCGACGGATCCACGCCGAGGCTCGCCATCAACGCCTCATAGCCCTTGCGCCCGGCGGCCCGCACCATCGCCGTCATGTCTCGTAAGGTAAAAAATCTGTCTCGTGGGATCAAGAGAGCACGGGCGCCGCCCCGCAGAATCTCTCTCCGGTAGCAAGGAGCGAGGGAGCGACGATGGGCACCGACTACGACGTCCTGATCATCGGCGCCGGCCTGACCGGCATCGGCACCGCCTGCCAGCTCGCGGACGCGTTTCCGCAGAAACGTGTGGCGATCCTCGAGCGCCGCGAGCGGATCGGCGGCACCTGGGACCTGTTCCGCTATCCCGGCATCCGCTCGGACTCGGACATGTGCAGCTTCGGCTACCAGTTCCGCCCCTGGCACGACCTCAAGGTGCTGGCCGACGGCCCCTCCATTCGCAATTACATCGAGGCCACGGCGCGCGAGTACGGGATCGACAAGAAAATCCAGTTCGGTCTCAAGACCACGAAGGCCGACTGGTGCAGCCGGGCGCGCCACTGGACCGTCACCGCGCTGCACGAGGCGAGCGGCGCGACGCGCACGTTCACCGCCCGATTCCTGGCCAGCTGCACCGGCTACTACAACTACGACCAGGGCTTCCGGCCGCACTTCCCCGGCGAGGAACGCTTCCGAGGCCGCTGCATCCATCCGCAGCACTGGCCCGAGGACCTCGACTACACCGGCAAGAAGGTGGTCGTCATCGGCAGCGGCGCTACCGCCGTCACGCTGGTGCCCGCGATGGCCGGCACCGCCGCGCACGTCACGATGCTGCAGCGTTCGCCGTCCTACGTCCTCTCGTTGCCGGCAATCGACAAGCTCACCGAGGTCCTGGCCAGGATCGTGCCGGCACGCTGGGCGTTCGCACTGGCGCGCAAGCGCAACATCCTGATCCAGCGCAGCCTCTACCGGGCCTGCAAGCGCTGGCCGACGCTGATGCGCCGCTTGTTGCTCGCCCAGGTGCGCAAGCAGGTCGGCCCCGGCGTCGACATGCGCCACTTCACGCCGAAGTACATGCCCTGGGACGAACGCCTGTGCGCGGTGCTTGACGCCGACCTGTTGCACGCATTGCGCGACGGCAAGGCCTCGATCGAGACCGGTCAGATCGAGACCTTCACCGAGACGGGCATCCGGCTCAAGTCCGGCAAGGAGCTCGAGGCCGACATCATCATCACGGCCACCGGCCTCAACCTGCAGATGCTGGGCGGCATGGAGCTCTCCGTCGATGGCGAGCCGCGCCGACTCAGCGAGCAGATGACCTACAAGGGCGTCCTGGTCGAGAGCCTGCCCAACCTGGCCTGGATCTTCGGTTACACCAATGCGTCCTGGACGCTCAAGTCCGACATCGCCGGCGGCTACATCAACCGCGTGCTCGAGCACATGGACGAGCACGGCTACGACGTCGCCGTGCCGCGCGACGAGGAGAACTGCACGCTGCCGCAAGGCATGCTCGACTCGCTGCAATCCGGCTACGTGCAGCGCGACAAGGACGTGATGCCGCGCCAGGGGCGTAAGCTGCCGTGGCGGGTACTGATGAACTACGGGCGGGATCGGAGGATGCTGCTCAAGGAACCGGTCGAGGACGGCGTGCTGCGCTTTGCAGGGAGGCCTTTATGTCAGCCTTGATGAACATCACCGTGCTGGGCTCCGGCGTCCTGGGCGGCCAGATTGCGTGGCACAGCGCGTTCAAGGGCAAGAACGTCGTCGTCTACGACATAGCGGAAGATGCCCTGGTCCGCTGCCGCGCCGCGCACGACCAGTATTCGGCCATCTACCTCAAAGAGGTCGGTGCAGGCGACGCTGACATCGCAATAACCAGGTCGCGGCTGAGCTACACCACCGACCTTGCCGCCGCGGTTGCAAGGGCCGACCTGGTCATCGAAGCCGTCCCGGAGATTCCGGAGGTGAAGACCGGCGTCTACCGGCAGATGGCACCGCTCCTGCCGCCGCACACGCTCGTTGCGACCAACTCGTCCACCCTCTTGCCGCGCGATTTCGCCACAGCCACCGGACGGCCGGAGAAGTACTGCGCGCTGCACTACGCCAACCTGATCTGGATCATGAACATCGTCGAGATCATGGCGCATCCGGGCACGGCGAGCGAAACCCTGCGTGAGGTGACGGAGTTCGCGATCGAGACGGGCATGCTCCCGATCCCGGTCAGGAAGGAGCAGAACGGCTACGTGCTCAACACCTGGTTCGCGGCGCTGCTCAATGCCGCGCAGACACTGGTCACCAACGGCATTTCGACGCCGGAAGACGTCGATCGCACCTACATGATCGTGAACCGGGGTTGCCGCATGGGGCCGATGGGCATGATCGATGTGGTGGGAATGAAGACCGCGTATGACGTATTGAACCACTGGGGCAACGTCAACCGCGACGAGCAGATGCTCAGGAACGCGGCCTACATCAAGACGCAGATGATCGACCGCGGCCGCATGGGGCTGCAGAGCGGTCAGGGCTATTACACGTATCCCAATCCCGCCTACCAGCAGGCCGATTTCCTGCGGGTTCCGGGCCTTGACGCCGTGGGCGACATCGTCGAGCGCGCCCGGCTCGGCTGAAGACGGTCGGCGGAATGCAGCGCCCGAAATGTAGCGTGATTTACGTCGCGGAATGAATTCGTGTCGGATCGGTTATGTCCGATTCGCACCGCAAGCACCCGTGGGCACGTATATGGTTTGGCTCGACCAGATTTGATCTGGCGACAAAGGCACACCCGGCGTGAGCCGGGGCCGCAAAGCCACGGGTCTCCTGTCCAGGACGACGGCCGGGCCACCGAACTAGATGCAGCGTCTGGCAGCGAGCGGCGAATGGTCGCCCTCGTTGTGATGGCAACGCCATCGGCAACCGCATCGGGGGTCTCGGTCATGTCATCCATCAAGTCGGTTAGTCGCTCCACGTTCACACTCTGGGTAATCGGCCTGTGGCTCGTACTCGCCGCGCCAACGTTCGCGGCAACGCCCGCGACGCCGCCGTGCAGCAACAACGCGCCGGTGCTGATGACCACTGTCTGAGGGCGATCGCAGGGCCCCGGTCGGGGAAGGGTCGGCGTTTCAGCCTTCGTACTTGAATGACAGCGACACCCGCGCTCGATACGCGACGACCTTGCCGTTCTCGACTTTCATGTCGAGCTTGTTGACTTCGGCGACACGCAGGTCACGCAGGGTCCTCGCGGCTGTCTCAACGGCGCTTCTTGCCGCGTCCTCCCAGGAAACGCTGCTGGTGCCGATGAGGTCCGTGACGCGATAGACGCCGCCGTCCGACTTCTTCCTGGCCATGTTCCTCGCTCCTTCTCTATGAGGTACGGGGTCGCCCGGCGCCTCGAATGATAGGCCCAGGGCCGGGGGACCGGCTGCCACAGTTTACGTCCGTGTTGCATGGGCGTAGAAAGCCCAGTCAGGACGCGCATAAGGAGAAACGACGATGAACGCGCCCCTGCAACCTGACCCGGTCGAGCAGCGACAAGCGTCGCTGCTCCTCGACGTGCTGATCCGTGCGGGCCTGATACTCGTGCTGGCGATGCTGTGCTACAAGGTCTTTGCGCCATTCCTGACGTTGATGGTCTGGGCCTTGATCCTGGCCGTCGCCATTTACCCGATTCACCAGCGGCTGGCCCGCAGGCTCGGGGGCAAGCAGGGGCTGGCGGCGACCTTGATCGCGCTCGCCGGCGCGGTGCTGATCGTGGCGCCGGCCGCCGTGCTGGTGGGATCGCTCGCCGACTCGGTGCAGCAGTTCGTGCACGGTGTCCAGGAGAACACCCTTCAGATCCCCGCGCCGCGCCCGGGTGTCGAGGACTGGCCGGTCGTCGGCAAGAAGCTCCACGCGGTCTGGTCGAAGGCGCATGCGGACCTGCCGGCGCTGGTGCAGAGCATGCAGCCGAAGATCGGCAACCTTGCAAAAGCCGCGCTCGGTTTCGTAGCCGGCATCGGCGGCGGGATCCTCACGTTCCTGGCATCGTTCCTGATTGCCGGCGTCATCATGGCATTCGGCGCGGAAGGCGCACGCGCCAGCCAGGCGATCTTCGCGCGCATCATGAGCCCGGAGCGCGCCCCCGGCTTCGTCAAGCTGTCGACGGCAACCATTCGCGCGGTCGCGCAGGGCGTCATCGGCGTGGCCGCGATCCAGGCCATCGCCGTCGGGGTGACGCTGCTGGTGGCCGGAGTTCCGCTGGCCGGCCTGCTCGCAGGGGTCGTACTGGTGCTGGGGATCGCACAGATACCGGCAGTGCTGGTCACCATCCCGGTGATCGTCTACATCTGGATGAGCGGCGACTACGGCAACGTGGCAGCCATCGTCTATTCCGTGGTGTTGTTCCTGGCAGGCATCGCGGACAACTTCCTGAAACCGTTGATGCTCGGCCGCGGCGTCGATGCGCCGATGCCCGTGATCCTGCTCGGGGCGCTGGGCGGCATGGCGACGGGCGGCATTCTCGGCTTGTTCGTCGGCGCCATCCTGCTGGCGCTGGGCTACCAGATCTTCATGGCCTGGGTGCACCGCGGCCAGCCACAGGGCGAGCCCCAGCCTGCCGACTGAACGATGTCCGGCATGGCGGGGACCTTTCGGCCGGCGAGCCTGCCTGCGGCGCTCGCCGCACTGCTGGCAAGCGGCTGCACGGCGGTGGGGCCGGACTTCGAGCGCCCCGATGTGCCGTGGCTCGAGGACTGGCCCGTATCACCCGAGCTGGCGGAGGCGCTTACGCCGCCGGCCGCGGAGGTGCCGCACGATACGTGGTGGCTGGTCTTCGACGACCCGGCGCTCGATGAGGTGGTGGCCGAGGCGCAGCGCTCGAACCCGAGCGTGCGTGTGGCCGGCTCGCGGATCATGGAGGCGCGCGCGCAGCTCGGCATTGCCGGCAGTGCGCTCTATCCCCAGCTGCAGCAGCTGAGCGGCCAGGCGTTCCGGGTCGGGCAGGACGATCCTGACGTCCCCAGCCAGACGTTCAACAGCTACGGCGCGGCGTTCGACATCGCCTGGGAAATGGATTTCTGGGGCCGATTCCGGCGCGGGATCGAAGCGGCGGATGCGGCCTACTTCGCGAGCGTCGCCCAGTACGACGACGTGCAGGTGCTGGTGGCGGCGCAGGCCGCCAGCTTTTACGCGACCATCCGCACCTTCGAGCAGCGGCTGCGCATCGCACACGAGAACGCCGCCCTGCAGCAGCGCAGTCTCGAGATCACCGAGCGGCTGTTCGAGAGCGGCAACGAGTCGGAGCTGGACGTGCAGCAGGCGAGATCGCTGTACCTCGGCACGCTCGCGACCATACCGGACCTGGAGAGCGCGCTCCGCCAGGCGCAGAACGCGCTGAGCACCCTGTTGGGCCGGCCGCCGGGACCGTTGCCGGAGATGGCAACCGGCTACGAGCATATTCCCGAGGCGGGACTCGAGGTCATTGTCGAAATGCCGGCGGACCTGCTGCGCCGCCGACCGGACGTCCGGACCGCGGAAATGCAGCTCGCCGCGCAGTCCGCGCTGATCGGCGTCAGCGAGGCGGCGCTCTACCCCTCGATCGCGCTGGTGGGCACGGTCGGAATCTCGGACACGTCGCAGGACGACTCGACGACCACGCTCAACTGGGCCGCAGGACCGGCGTTCGCCTGGAACGTGTTCGATTACGGCCGCCTGAAGAACCAGGTGCTCGTCCAGGATGCCCGCTTCCAGCAGCTCTACGAGGTGTACCAGGACACCGTGCTGCGGGCCGCGCGCGAACTGGACGATGCGGCGGTATCGTTTGCCAAGGGTCGAACCCAGGTCGACCTGCTCGAGCAGGCCGTGCAGGCCGCGAAGCGCTCGCTCGACATCGCGACGATCCAGTACCAGGAAGGACTCGTCGACTTCGAACGGGTGCTCGATTCGCAGCGCACCCTGTTCAGCCAGCAGGATCGCCTCGTGCTCACCCGAGGCGGCGTGACGCAGAGCCTCGTCTCGCTCTACAAGGCGATGGGCGGCGGATGGCAGGCCGGCCGCAGTCGCGCCGTGCTCGACGAGGCCACGCGCGCAAGCATGTCGGAGCGCAGCAACTGGAAGGACCTGTTGACGGCACCGCTGCCGCCGGCGGCCGAAGCATTCCCGCCACCGAAGCCCTAGGACCCGCCATGAGCCAGGAGCCGGAAGCAGCAGACAAGCAGTGCGAACGCCAAGGCAGACGTTCCCAGGGAAGACGTTCCCGACGCCGGCCGCGGTACCCGGATCGGAGCCGGCGTCATCGCTGCACTGATCATCGTGAGCCTGGTGCTCTACTTCGTCGGCGACCGGCTCACGCCGTATACCTCGCAGGCACGTGTACAGGCCTTCGTCGTTCCAGTGGCGGCCGAGGTCTCGGGCAAGGTGACGGCGGTCCACATCCGCAACGACGACATCGTCGAGCCGGGGCAGCCGCTTTTCGACATCGATCCGGAGCAATACGAGATCGCGCTGCAGCGCGCCCGGTCCGATTACGAGTCGGTGCGGCGGTCGGTCAACGCGGCGACGGCCGGCGTGGAGGCCGCGCGCGCATCACTGCAGACGGCCCAGACGAGCTTCGTGATGGCGGCGAAGGACGCGAGCCGCCAGGAACGGCTGCACGAGGAAGACCCCGGCGCCATCTCCGTGCGTCGTCTCGAGATTGCCCAGTCCACGCGCGAGGAAGCGCGCAGCAAGGTCTCACGCGCCGAGGCCGATCTGCGCAAGGCCGAGGAAGCGGCCGGCGACAGCGGCGACGCCAACGCGCAGTTGCGCAGCGCCCGCACGGCGGTAGAGAAGGCCGAGCTCGACCTGGCAAACACCAAGGTGCGCGCACCGGCACGAGGCGCCGTCACCGACCTGCGCGCGGACGTCGGCAACTTCGCGCAGGCCGGCGCGCCGGTCATGACGCTGATCGCGATCCACGACGTGTGGATCAGCGCCGACATGACCGAGAACAACCTCGGCAACATCGATCCCGGCGACCAGACGGCGATCGTGCTCGACGTGATGCCCGGCAGAGTACTCAAGGGGCGGATCCGTAGCGTCGGCGGCGGCGTCGGCACCGGGCAGTCAGCGCCGCCAGGGACTCTGCCGACGGTCGAGAACAACCGCGACTGGCTGCGACAGGCGCAGCGGATTCCCGTGGCCGTGGAATTCGACCGGGCGGACCGGGAGCGGCTCCGCGGCGTTCGCGTCGGCGGACAGGCCGAAGTGCTGGTCTTCACGGGCGACCATCCGGTGATGAACCTGCTCGGTCGGATCTACATCCGAGTCATGAGCTGGCTGTCCTACCTCTACTGAGCACCCGCCATGGCACCCGCGGACAAGGCTGTGCTCCGCCTGACCGTCGGCCTCGGCGTCGCCGTGCTGGTGGCGTACGGATTCGCGCTGCCGATGCCGTTCGTGGTGTGCGTGATGGCAGTGATCGTGCTCAGCAAGCCCGGGCCCCCGATGCCACTCGCGAAGGGCGCCGTGACCGCTGCATTGCTGGCTGCGCTGCTGACGCTCGGCGTGCTGATGGTGCCGGTGCTCGAGAACTACCGGCTGACCGGCCTGCTGCTGACCGCGATCATCCTCTATGCGGTCTTCTACAAGGGGCTGCGTACCGGCAACCCCGTGACGATGGTACTCGTGATGGCGTTCGCCCTGATCCCGGTGGCCGGGGTGGCCGACCAGGCCGCTGGTGGGAATGTTGAGCGTGACCATCGCCGTCGGCGTCCTGACAGGAGGCCTGGTCAAGAGTCTCTCCTATGCCCTCTTTCCCGACGCGCCGAGCCCGGTGAGGAAGCAGCCGGCCGCGCGATCCGTGAGCCACGAAGCGGCGGCCTGGATTGCGCTGCGCGGCACGGCGATCGTCATGCCGGTGTTCGTGCTGGCACTCACCAACCCATCGCTCTACCTCGCCGCCATCATGAAGACGGTTACGCTCGGCCAGCAGGCCGGCGAGACGACCGCCCGCTCCGCCGGGAAGGAGCTGGTCGGATCGACCTTGATGGGCGCGCTGGTGGGAGCCTGTGTCTGGCTCGGGCTGTCGTTGCTGCCCAATCTCTGGATGCTGGCGCTGTGGCTGATGGCGGCCGCCCTGTGGTGCGGTTCCGCGATGTTCGGAGCGCGGCGCACCGGTTTCCGACCGTCCTTCTGGAGCAATGCACTGATCACGGCGCTGATCCTGGTCGGCCCCGCGATCGAGGACAGCGCCAACGGCAAGAGCGTCCTGCAGGCCTCCGCCGTGCGGACGAGCCTGTTCGTCGCCGTGGCCGCGTATGCGTGGGCCACGGTCTGGGCGCTGGAACGCTGGCGTGAATCAAGGTCGCGGTCGAGCGCGTCCCAGGTCGAACCAATGGAGAAAGCGACATGATGATCAGGAACCTGTTGGTCGGGCTTCCGCTCATGCTGCTGTGCATGGGTGTGCAGGTGGCCTTCGCGTTCTGGGGTGTTCGCTATTTCGTCCGGCAGTCGGCCACCGCGCAAAGTGGTGCCCGGCGCCATCGTCGGGTTGCGCCCGCTCCTGGTCGTCATGCTGGTGATGATGCTGGGCACGATCGTGCAGATTGCGCTGTGGGGGGTGCTCTTCGTCGTGCTGGGCGAGTTCGACGAACTGTACGAGGCCACGTACCACTCGGCGGTCAATTTCGCCTCGCTGGGCTACGGCGACATCGTGATGAGCAAGCCTTGGAAACTCCTGGGGCCGCTCGAAGCGTGCTGCGGCGTGCTGATGCTCGGCATGACGGCCGCGGCGCTGATGGCGATCCTGCAGCAGATGATCCAGACGCAACGCGAAGCACTGAAGCTCGACTGATGCCCGGATGTGTACGAGAGGATCCTCGACGCGGATCTCGTCTGCCCTAAGCCGGTGCGCGCGCCTCGAGCGCCCGGCCCAGCGGGCGGCCGAACAGCAGGACCAGCACGCCGCCCGTCGCACCGATCGCGGCGTGCAGGGTCCAGAACGCCGCGGGACTCATCTGCTCGTAGAAGCGGCCGATCCAGCCAATCAGGTTGTTCGAGACGAAGAGCGTCAGGAACACGATGCCCATCAGCGTGGAATTCACCGCCGCCGGCGCCGCCCGCGACACCAGCGACAGCAGCGTCGGCCAGTAATAAAGGAACGCCACGCCCATGCCCGCGCAGTAGAGCGCGGGCCAGATGGGATGGATGGCCGCGCCGCGCGCGGCGACGATGGCGAACACCAGTATCAAGTTGCTGGCCGCGGCCAGCCATGCGCCCGTGCCGATCTTCGCCAGGTCACCGGGCTCGCCGCGCCGTGAGGCCTGGTATCCCCAGATCCCGAAGAGCACGGGCACCGCGAGGATGCTGAAGAGCGCGTCGATCGACTGGTACCAGGGGATGGGAATGGCGAGGCTGCCCACCTTGAGGTCGACATGCTCCTGGATCCAGACCGGCAGGACGTTGGCGAGCTGGTAATAGGAGACCGACTGGAAGATCGTGATCAGCATCACCGCCGCGAGCGCGAAGATCGTTCTCCACTCCGCCGAAGTAAGCCGGCGGGTGTCGCGCTCCCGACGTGGCACGCGCGCCGGCAGATGGCGATAGCCATAGAGGTAGGTCGCGAGTCCAACGAGCATGAAGACCGCGGCCACCCCGAAGCCATAGTGCCAGCCGTACCGCTGCGCGAGAAAGCCGCAGACCAGCGGCCCGACGACGGCTCCGAAATTGATCGCCATGCTGAAGATCGCGAAGCCGCGCGTGCGCCGGGCTTCGTCGTTCAACGGATACAGGGCGCCCACCTGCGCCGAGATGTTGCCCTTGAGGAAACCGGAGCCGACGACGAGCAGCAGCAGCGCCAGCAGGAACGACCGATCGAAGGCCATCGCGAGGTGGCCGGCGCTCATCGATACGGCACCGAGCACGACGGCGTTGCGCTGCCCGATCCAGCGATCGGCCACGAGGCCGCCCAGGACCGGCGTGAAATAGACGAAACCGGTGTAGAGCCCGAACACCTGGGAGGCGAGCGCGAGCGGTGACAACGGACCCGACAGCGATTCCAGGGCGGCGCGAAATCCGTCGAATCCGGCGATGCGCTCGACGTGGCCGGGCAGCAGCACCTGGTTCACCATGTACAGGACCAGGAGTGCCGTCATCCCGTAGTACGAGAAGCGCTCCCAGGCCTCGGTGAAGGCGAGATAGAGCAGTCCGCGCGGATGACCGCGCCTGATTTCGTCGATGATGGACAAGGTCGCTTCTTGTGCGAGCGTTGCCGGCAGCCTAGCAAGGCCGGGGCGAAATGCCTAACCCGGTAGACCTAGATAGGCGTCCGGTCGCCGCGAAGCGAGCAAAACTCGTCGGCACATCATCGAGCCGGCACTCAGATATAAGATTGATTATAAATGACTTTTATCAAAATTGTAGTCGGACAGTCCGCTATGACCTTGCTGTCAGGTCAGCCGAGGAAATCTCCGGGTGGCATCTCACCGTGGACTTCGTGCAGGCCGTGCATGCAGAGATCTGTCGCGATCTGCCGCACGCCGACAATCGACCCGGCGTATTTCGCGACAACCCGAAACAACGACCCACGGTGGTCGGCGACGCCGACCACGGCGGTGTATACAAGCCACCGCAGCACGGACGCGACGTCGCCCGACTGATGGCAGGCCTGGTGAGATGGCACCGTCAGCTGCAGGACGGCGGTGCGTCACCGCTGCTGCGCGCTCCGCTCGTGCATCTTTACTTCGAGTTGATCCATCCTTTCTGGGACGGCAATGGCCGGGTGGGCCGCGTACTCGAAGCGGTACGTTGCTGAGACAGGCCGGCTACCGGTACGCGCCGTTCGCGCTCGCGAAGTTCTACCAGGAACAGATTCACCGGTATTTCACGCTGTTCAACACCTGCCGCAGGGCAGCTGAGCGGGGCGACGCCTCGCCCAATACGGCATTTGTCGCATTTCATCTGGAAGGCCTGCGCGTCGTCATCGGACGCTTGCACGATCGCGTCAACGCACTCGTGGGCCTGCTGCTGTTTGAGTCCGCTGTCCGTGAGAGCCTCGAGGCCCGGAAGATCAACCCGCGCCAGTACGCGATTATTCGTCACCTCGTCGACGCCGGTCGGCCCTTGCCGCTTGCGACTCTGCGCGCCGATCCGCGTTACCAGGCCATGTACCTCAAGCGGAACCGACAAGACCCGGCAACGTGACCTCAGGGGCCTGTTGACCACGGGGCTGATTCGCCAGGATGGCAATGGATTGCTATCGCCGGGATTCGTTTCGCAGTCGCAAGCGACGCCTTGAGGCCGGCCGTTGGAGACTGCGCGGCACTCACCATTCAATCGCCGTCAACTTGTCCTGCTCGAACGTCAATACTACTGTCCGGCCGTTCCACTTGTAGATCCACCGGCGCACCTCGGTCTTTCCCGTGTCCTCACTGCCCGGGAGCGCGTCGAGCACGTCGACGATCTTCATGATCGGCTTGCCACAATGCTCGAGCACGTCGTCGCTCGCCATCCCGAGTTCGATAACCTGGCTACCGCACAGGAATTGCTCGTCGGCGAAGGCCGTGACCGCCAGGACGAGCGCAACGACGGCCGGGAGCAGTCGTCGCAGTGCGTTGGGCATGGACATGGACAGAGCCCCCTCCAGCCGACAGAATATCGCCCATCGCGGCCGCCTGCCGCGGTGTAGCGTCTCGGCCCCGACAACGATCTTCCTGAAGGAGCGTCGGCCGATGCCCGAATTCGACATGAGCACTGTCCAGCGGGGTGCCCGGAGCCGGCGAACGCCGTACTACGAGGCGACCCAGCGATACTCGCCGAAGGGCTTCACGGTCTACAACCACATGTACTTCCCGATCCGCTTCGACACGTTCGAGGCGGAGTTCGAAGCGCTGCTGCACGACGTGACGATCTGGGACGTGGCCGTGGAACGCTGCCTCGAGATCTCGGGCCCGGACGGGTTCCGCTTCGCCCAACTGCTGACGCCGCGCGACCTGTCGAAGTGCGCCGTCGGCCAGGCGAAGTACGTCCTGATCTGCGACTCCGATGGTGGGATCGTCAACGACCCGGTCATGACACGGATGGACGAGAACACCTTCTGGTTCGCGCTCGCCTCGTCGGATGCCTTGCTGTTCGCCCGCGGTCTGCGTAACGCCTATCCGAATCTGGACGTGACGATCCGCGAGGCGGACGTCGCGCCGATCCAGGTCCAGGGACCGCGCTCGAAGGAACTGCTGCGCGACCTGGTCGGGGAATCGATTCTCGACCTGCGCTACTACTGGTGGCGGCGAGCCGAGATCCGGGGCATCCCGGTCGTCGTCACCCGGACCGGCTGGAGCTCCGAGGTCGGCTACGAGATCTATCTGCTCGACACCTCGCGCGGGAACGAGCTGTGGGAGACGCTCATGGAGGTCGGCAAGCCCTACAACGTCCGGCCGACCGGCCCGTCGGACATCCGGCGCATCGAGGGCGGCATCTTCAACTGGGGCGCCGACATGACCTACGAGAACAACGCCTTCGAGATGGGGCTCGCGCGCCTCGTCGACCTCTCGTTGGCCGACGACGCCTGCATCTCGATCGCCGCCTATCGGCGGATCGCGGCCAAGGACGTCGCCCGCCGGATCGTGGGCGTGGAGATCGATGGCGACCCGTTCCCCGGCCTCAACAACGTCAAGTGGCCGGCCTCGACGGCCGGCGGCGACGTCGTGGGCAAGGTCACGAGCGCCATCTACTCGCCCCGGCTCGGCCACAACATCGGCTACTGCTGGGTGCCCACGACCCTGGCCCGGCCCGGCACCACCCTCACCGTCGACACGGAGTGGGGGACCCGGACCGCGAAGGTCGTGCCGATGCCGTTCGTTGATCCCGAGAAGCGGATCCCGGTGTCCTGACTGATCGCGCAAGATCGCCTCAGCCGGGCTTCGTCGGGCTCTCGGCAATTCTCGCCAGCTCCAGGTACCGGCAGAACCCGTTCGCCATCTTCATCTGCCGCGGAGTCTTGCATTCCGGTCGAAACAGCGCGGGACTGCCGACGAGGATGCAGAGCGCACGCGCCCGCGACGTGGCCACGTTGAAGCGGAAGCGGTTGTACAGGAACTCCATGCCGCGCGGCGCGTCCTCGGAGCTCGAGGACGTCATCGAGTAGACGACGACCGGCGCCTCCTGGCCCTGGAAGCGGTCGACGGTGCCGATCCGATCGGCGAGCGCAGGCAGTGCCTCGACGAGTGCTGAGACCTGGGCGTTGTACGGCGCGACGATCAGGATGTCCTCTGCGCGCACGGGACGGGCCACGCCGTCCTTGTCCCGCCAGTCGCAGCGACTCGTCAGATGCCCGACGAGCTCACCGATGACCGCGACCTCTTCCGGCGATCGCGCCCGGTTCCCCGTGTGCGCTACCGGCACGTGCATCAGCCCGGACCCCGCGAGCGGCGACGTCTGATCCGTCGCGCGAAATGATCGCCTGTCGCTCGAGTCCCGGGCGCGCTTCGACCTTGCCCTCGTAGTAGACCTCGGACGTGAACTTCGCGATGTCCGGATGGAGCCGATACGTCTCGGCCAGGAACAGTCCCTTGTCCGCGGGCATCGTGTCCTCGCCGTCCAGCACGTGATACAGCGCCGACACCTCGCTGCCCTCGGGATGGCTGCTCTGCAGCGGCTGCTCGAGCTGCTGCGGGTCGCCGAGCAGGACCAGGCTGCGCGCGGCCGGCGCCGTGGCCAGCACGTTGGCGAGCGACATCTGGCCGGCCTCGTCGACGATCAGCACGTCGACGCTCTGCTCGAAATCCGGGCGAGCCCAGCACCACGCGGTGGCGCCGAGCACCTGGATCGTGCCGTCGGCGAGCCCCGCACGGATGTCGTCGTAGCCGTGCCGTCGCTCGATCCCGTGCTGACCGGCATACACGCCCTCTTCGCGGTGGACGATCGAGATCGAACGCCCCTCCTCGCGCGCCTGCTTCGCCGCGCCCTCGAGCAGGTTGACGATCACCTTGTGGCTGACCGCCGTGACGCCCACCTTGAGCCCCGCGCGCACGAGCGCGCAGATGACGTGCGCGCCGGTGTAGGTCTTGCCCGTGCCCGGGCGGACCCTGGATCGCGAGCACGTTGCCGTCGAGCGCGAGCGCGATGCGGCAGGCGGCCTGCACGGTCGTCTCGCCGGGCCGCTGCAGGCGGCCGCTCGCATCGCCGGGCGCGGGCGGGCGACGCAGCAAGAGGTCGATGGCGGCGCGCCACGGATCTACGCCTGAGAACCCGTTCGCGAGCACCGCTTCGCCCAACCGCATGAGCGACTTGCGCAGCGCTGCCGAAGACACCTGGTTGTGAAAGAAGACCGCCGTCGGGTGCTCGTCCGCGGTCGCTTTCGTCTTCTTGATGTCGATCGTACGCGCGTTGAGGCTCACGTCTGCGACCGTGCCGATCTTCTCGCCGAGCGCGTCGTACACCTCGTCGCCCTTGCGCGCATCGACCTCCTGCGCCGGAAATGAGTAACGCTGCAGCGGCGCCTTCTTCGCGTCGAGGACCGCCTCGAACACGAGCCCGGTCAGCGCCCGCCGCTCCTCCGCGAGCTCCCTCTCCTCGAGCCCGAGCAGCCGGAAGTATTCCCACCAGCCTGCTTTGTCCTCGCGGCGGTGGAACTCCATCATGTGTGCGAGCGCAAACCGGGCCTGCTGCTCCGGGGAGCGTTCGCCCGGGTCCACCGGCACGCCGTCGAGCAATCCGTCGCGGAGCCGCTGCAGCTCGCGGTCGAGGTCGCTGATCGCCTCGGACGCCTCGCCGCTCTCGACCGCGGGTCGGGGCAGCTCGTGTCCGTCCGCGCGGGCCTCCAAGCGAAGCCGCTCGAGCCAATCGCGCAGCCGCAGCGCGGACTCGCAATCCTCCCGGTTGTAGTCCTCCACGATCCGCCGGTGCGCCTCGAGCCCGGCGTCGAGGTCGCCCGCGGCGATCGCGCCCTCGACGATGCGCCGGCTCATCGCGGCCTCGCGCAGGTCCTGGGCGCGCTCGTAGCCGAAGAAGCGCTCCAGGTCCTTGATCGAGTAGCGCTCGACGCTCGCGATCAGCGCGCGCCGGACGACGGCGTGCAGGTCGACGAATGCGCGGCCGCGCAGCAGCGCGTCGAGCTCGACCTCGCGCGTCGCGTACCGGCCCATCAGGCGCTTGAGCGCCGTCGGCTCGTACGGCGCGAAGTGATAGACGTGGGCCGCCCGGATTCCGCGCGCGCGTCGCCGCCACGAAATCCATGAACCGCTCGAACGCCGCGCGCTCCTCGGCGAGCGTCCTCGCCCAGAGCGGCGTGTAGCGCGGCGCGCCGTCGGGCCCGCGCGCGACGTAGCCCAGCAGGTACTCGCGCACGCCCTGCTCGGCGAAGTGATCGCCCTCGAAGTCGAGGAAGATGTCGTCGGGCGTGGGCTCCGGCAGGAGCGCCAGGCCGTGGTCGGAATCGAACGGCTGTTTCAGCTCGTGAACTGGCGCGCCGGTGTCGCGGCCGCGCTGCTGGATGCGTGCCTGGTCACGCAGGCGAGTCAGCGCCTCGCGGGATCCGCGCGGGGGCTCGGGCACCGGATCGAGCGCCGCCAGGGTCGCGAGCTTGTCGACGCCGAGCGCGCGCAGCGCCTTGATCTGCGCGCCCCCGATGCCGGCCACGTAGCAGAGGTGATCGTCGGCGCGCCGGCGCGCCTCGCAGGCCGACCACCACGCGCAGTAGTCGCAGTGCGAGACGAGGTCGGGATAGGTGGCTTCGTGGCTGGCCAGGAACCCGTCGATGCCGCGTTCGAGCAGACGGAAATAGGCGCCGAAATCGTCGACCCGGTAGCTCATCGGCTCGAAGTCGGTGCCCGGCGTCACGACGTGCATCCGGGCGGGACGCGCGCCCTGGATCCGCTCGAGCAGATACGAATACACGCAGAGCTGCAGGATCGTGCCGCCCTTGGTGTCGCGGGCGAGCTTGGTGTCCCAGGCCTCGTACGACCAGGCGCCGAGGCTGCTCGGTGTGGCGACCTTGCGCAGGAAGTCGGCGCGGCCGGACCACGCGTCGAACTCGAGCGTGGCCTGGTAGAGGACGTCCACGCCGGCGCGCATGGCGGCCAGCGTTGCCGCGGCGCTTAGGCCCGCCGATCCGACATCGTCCCCCGCGCCGCCGCCGTCGTCTGCGCCGGCGACGGTCAAGCCCTGCGCGCGCAGCCGCTCGAGGTACGCGCGCTCGTGCGCAAGTCCACGCGCGCGCAGGTCTTCGATGAACACGTCGCGCCGGACCGGCCGCTCGATCTCGCCACGAGCCGCGCGCAGGTCGAGCGCGGAGAGATGACGGCAGCTCAGGAAGTTGCTGAGGTCGGTCGGGGCGCGGAGCAGGCCGGCGGTCGTCTGCCTCATGTCTGCGGGGCGTTCGGGCTATCGCGATTCATCGTCGAAGTGTCGCAGTTCGCAGGCTCCTGGCGCGAGCCAAGCGACGGTGAGTGCTGTCCGCCGAAAATTCGTCAACGTGGTTGACGGGTTTGCGTGGACGTCCGCCCGCCCTCCGCCCCCGGCGGGCCGCGCGAATGCGGCCATTCGGTCGCACGCGCCTCGTCAGGTCGGGATGACGAGGCGCGCGAGGCAGCCGGTGGCGTCGTCGCGGTTCCGGAGCGTGAGCGTCCCGCCGTGGGCCTCGGCGACCTGGCGCGCGAGCACGAGCCCGATACCGCTGCCGCCCGGCTTGGTCGTGAAGAAGGGCACGAACAGGTTGTCGGGGTTTGCCACGCCGGGCCCGTTGTCCTTCACCTCGAAGACCACGCTCTCGTTGCCCCGGATGGCGCGCAGCTCGACGGGCACCGCACCCGCGGGCGTCGCCTCGACCGCGTTGCGGACGAGATTGATGAGCGCCTGCTGGATCTGGTCGGCGTCGCCGCGGAGCGTGAGGCCCTCGGCCGCCGCGAATTGCACGCGGCCGGGGGGTTGCACGGCGGCGACCTGCAGGAGGATGGCCGCGGCGTCGCAGCTCGCGATCGTGGGCTCAGGCATACGCGCCAGCTCGCTGTAGCGCGACAGGAAGCGCCTGAGCGACTCCGCGCGCTCGGCGACCAGCGCCAGGTTCTGCGCGAGCTCCTCGCGCTCCGCCTGCGGGGGCGCGCCGGCGGCGAGCGCGTCGCGGCTCGTCTCGATCACCGACTTGATCGGCGCCAGCGAGTTGTTGAGCTCGTGCCAGATCACCCGGATCAGGCGTCGCCAGGCACGGCGCTCCTCCTCACGCAGCGCCTGGCTCAGGTCCGTGATGACCAGCAGTCGGAACGGCCTGCCTCCCTCGTGGAACAGCTCGCGCATCACCTGCCAGCGACCCGCGTGCCCCGGGAACGCATGCGACTCGGTCGAGACCGGCGGCCCCTCGAGCAGGCCGGCTAGACCTAACTCCGTCGCCGACAGTCCCACAAGGGCATGCGGGAAGCGCTTGAGCAGCGTGCCGGCCGCGCGGTTCGCGAGGCGGATGCGGTCGTCGCCGTCGAAGGCGAGCACCGCGACGTCGATCTCCGCCAGCACCTTGTTGAGGAGCGCGGAAGCTTCCACGGCCTCGAACCTCTGCGCGCGGAGTGTCGCACCGAGGCGGTTCGATTCGAGCACGATGTCGCCGAGCGCATCGCCCTTGCGCGCGTGGCGCCCGCGGATGCCGTAGTCGCCGCCGCGCAGCGCCTCCAGCAGGTTCGCGATCGAGCGCATCGGCTCGACGGTCGCCTTGTGGACCGCGATCGCGAAGCCGACCCAGGCGCCAACCAGGACCACGATGATGAGCCGCTGCACCGAGTCCGCGATCGGCGCGTCGCGCAGCAGCAGGACGGCGGCCAGGAGCGCCGGCAGTCCACCGGCGAGCGTCAGCAGCAGGATGCGCGACTGGAACGTCAGGCCGCGCCGTCGCGTGACCGGGCGGCTGTGCAGGGGCTTTCTCGGCTCGCTTTCTACTGCCACGGCGCCGCAGTTTGCGCGTTTCACCACGGGCTGCGCCAGTTGCGGCGCTAGAGGTCGTCCGGCTTCAATCCGAGCTTCTCGAGCCGGCGGTACATTGCGCTGCGCGAGAGGCCGAGCGCTTCCGCCGCCGCCGTCACGCTGCCGCCGTTGCGCCTGATCGCGGACCGGATCAGTGCGCGCTCCGCATCCTCGAGACTCATGTCCTCGAGCGAGGGCGGCCCCGCCTTCGCCGCCGAAAGCCGCAGGTCCGCCGTGCCGATCGCCTCGCCCGCCGCGAGCAGAAGGCTCCGCTCGACGACGCTGTTGAGCTCGCGCACGTTGCCCGGCCAGGCGTACTGCTGCAGCGCCGCGATGGCGCCGGCGTCGAAGCCCTGCACCGCGCGCCCGTACTGCGCGGCTTTCCTCGCGAGCTGCGCGCTCGCGAGCTCGAGGATCTCCTCGCGCCGCTCGCGCAGCGGCGGCAGCCGGATCTCGACGGTATTGATGCGGAAGAGCAGGTCCTCGCGGAAGCGCCCGTCCCGGATCAGCGCGGGCAGGTCCGCATTGGTCGCGGAGACGACGCGCACGTCCGCGTGCTGCGTGCGCGAGGAGCCCACGCGCTCGAAATCGCCGGTCTCGAGCGCGCGCAGCAGGCGCGCCTGCTGCGCTGGCGGAACGTTGCCGATCTCGTCGAGGAACAGCGTGCCGCCGTCCGCGAGCTCGAAGCGCCCGGTCCGGTCGGCCCTGGCGTCCGTGAACGCGCCCTTCACGTGGCCGAACATCTCGCTCTCGAACACGGTCTCCGGCAGGCCGCCGGCGTTCACCGAGATGAACGACTTCTCCGCGCGGTCGGACCAGTCGTGGATGAGCCTCGCGAGCAGGCTCTTGCCGGTGCCGGGCTCGCCGGTGATCAGCACGCTCGCCTCGGAGCGCGCCACCTGCCGCGCCATCCGCACGACCTCCTGCATCGCGCGCGAGCTGGCGACGAGGTCCGTGCCGTCGGCGCCGCGCAGGATCGCATTCTCGTCGGCGAGGCGGCGGCCCCGGCGGCGCGCCTCGGCGAGCTGCACCTGGTTGCGCAGCACGGACAGCAGCCGCTGGTTGTTCCAGGGCTTCTCGACGAAGTCGTTCGCGCCGTGGCGCATCGCCTTGACCGCGACCTCCACGGTCGCCCAGGCGGTCATCACGACGACCGGGAGCTCCGGATGCAGCCGGTGCAGCTGGTCCACGAGCACGACGCCCTCCTCGCCGGAGGTCGTGTCGCGGGAATAGTTGAGGTCCACGAGCGCGACGTCCACGTGCTCGCGCGCGGTGACGTCGAGCACGCCGGCGGGCGAAGTCGCCGTCGCCACGTCGAAGCCCTCGCGCTTCAGCAGGAGCTTGAGCGCGGACAGGATCTCCGCCTGGTCATCCGCAACGAGAATGCGCGGCTGCATCAGGCGGGATCGTGCCCGGGCGTCAGTCGCATTGCAACGCGCCGTCACTCGTGGCGCAACGCCGCCGCCGGGTCCACCTTCAGCGCGCGCCGCGTCGGGGTCAGCGTCGCGGCGATCGCCACCGCAACCATCAGCAAGAGCACCATCGTGTAGAGGAACGGATCGAAGGGGCTCTGGTCCTGGAGGATGTCGCCCAGTCCGCGCGCCATGATTGGCAGGAGCGCCATGCCGATCAGGATGCCAAGACCGATCTGCAGGCCGCTCGCGCGCATCACGAGCGCCAGCACGCTGCGATTGTCGGCGCCGAGCGCCCGCCGCACGCCGATCTCGCGGGTGCGCTGGCCCACGTGGAATGCGAGCACGCCGAAGAGGCCGGCGGCGGCGAGAACGAGCGCGACGCCTGCGAACACGGCGAATACCGTGCCGATGATGCGGATGCCGGCCGTCGCGACCAGGCGCGACTCCTCGAAGGTGCGCTCCCAGTAGAGCGCGAGATCGGGATTCGTCTGCGCGAGCGCCGTGCGGGCGGCGCCCACGAGGCTCCTCGGGTCGCCTTCGCCCCGCATTGCGATGCTCATGAAACTCGGCCCGCGCTGCAGCACGGTGACGAACGCGCCCGGTTCGAACCGACCATCCTGGTTCAGGACGACATCCGGCACGACGCCGATGATCGTGTCCCACCCCCGGTCAACCGAAAGCTCGAACCGGATGCGTTTTCCGAGCGGCGACTCGCCCGGGAACAGCTCGCGGGCCATGGTCTCATTGATCACCACGACCTGTAGCGTGCCCGCGCGGTCACGGCTGTCGAAGAGGCGACCCTGGGTGGGGGCGATCCGGAAGGTCTCGAAGAACGATGGGCTCACCGCTACTCCCGTCACGAGCGGCTTGGTCGCGTCGCCGCCATAGTCGCGGCCCTCGATGGTTACCGCTCCGTCGTACGTCTCGTGCCCGGGCAAGGCGTTCGTGACGGCGACCGCTTCGATGCCGGGCTGCGCCTCGATCCGCCGCACCAGCTCTTCCCAGAAGCGGATTCGCTCCTCCTCCTCCGGGTAGATGTTGGCGGTCACCCCCACTCGAGCGGTCATGATGTCGCTCGCATCCACGCCGATGTCGCTTCTCGTGGCCGTCAGAACGCCCTTGGTCATGAGCGCCGAGAGGCCGAGCAGCAGGCAGGCGAGCGCCACCTCGAACACGACCAGGCCCCAGGCGATGCGGCCGATCGCGAGCCCCGTACCCATGCGCCCGCCGTCGCGCAGCAGCGAATCGAGGGCGGGGCGCGAGGCGCGCCAGGCCGCCGGCAGTCCGGCGGCCAGCGTGGACAGCAGGGCCGCGAGCACTGTGACCGCCACGACCCGATAGTCGATCTCGAAGGTCCACCAGGCCGGTTTGCTCTCCCCCAACCGCGCCATCGCGAGCTGGAACCCGTCGAGCGCGATGGACGCGAGCAAGAGGCCAAGCAGCGTCGCGAGCGCGCTGATCAGGAAGCCTTCCGCCAGCATGTGCACGACCAGGCGGCCGCGCGAGGCGCCGAGCGCGGAGCGCACGGTCGTTTCGCGCACGCGATAGGCGGAGCGCGCGAGCAGCAGGTTCGAGACGTTGGCGCAGGCGATCATCAGCACGAATCCGACCGCGACCAGCAGGGTCCAGATCAGGTCCTGGTCGTCTTCGATGAAGCTCGCGTGGAACGGCACGATCTCGAAGCGGCCGTTGAAGACATCCACGCCCGCTTCCGAGCGGACCTGTGCCGCGATCGGGGCGAGCTCCTGCTGCGCGATGTCGGCACTGCCGTCCGCGCGCAGGCGCCCGACGACGTGGACGTCAAGCGCTTTTGCCCGCTCGACGCGCGTCGGATCCTTCTGGTTGGCAACCCACAGCGTCGCGTTGGAGGGGAACGCGTAGCCTTCCGGCATGACGCCGATGACCTCGGATGAGCGGCCGTTCACGCGCAAGACGCGCCCGATGATCTGCGGGTCAGCGCCGAATCGCTCGTGCCACAGCTCATGGCTCAGCACGACGACCGGTGCGGCGCCCTCGAGAACGTCACGCGGCTCGATCGTGCGGCCCAGCTCCGGCGCGACGCCGGCGACGTCGAAGACGTAGCCGTCCGCGAATGCGCCGTCGTAGCGCTCGGCCTGCCCGTCGCCCGTCAGGTAGGCCGTGCCGACGTAGATGGAGCCCAGGGCCTCAAATTGCGTCTGCGCTTCCCGGACCTTCTCGTAATCCATGGGCTTCATCGCACTGTCGTAACCGCCGGGTTCGTGGCCGTCGATCGTGACGATCGTGTAAATCCGCTCGGCATTCGGGTAGGGCGCCGGCTTCAGCATCAGCGTGTCCGCGACGCCGTACATGAAGATCACGGCGCCGAGGCCGAGCCCCAGCACGCCGGCCGCAAGAGCCGTGAAGCCCGGCGCCCGCGCGAGACCCGTGACCGCCGCCTTGAGTTCGTCGA
>CAWIDH010000025.1:0-34084 GCA_963834855.1 uncultured Gammaproteobacteria bacterium
CCGGCGAGGGCGTACCCGGATGGTACGCCGCCACCGGCCGCCCCGCCTCACCGCACGAGCTGCGGCTCGCCGAAGATGAAGTCATCCATCACGACGATGTCACGCGGCCGGGCGTCGTCGGCCCCGGGGACCACGTCGCCGGCGGTGATCCGCACGCGGGCGACCCGCGCATCTCTGAAGATGATGCCCAGAAACGCGAAACCCGCCGTCGCCGGGCGCAGCGGGCACGAAGCTGCTGTACAGCAGCCCGCCGTCCAGTCCGTAGTACTCGACCAGCGTGCTCGACTTGCGGTTGCCGCGCTTGCCGCCGGGACCGCTGCCGTCCGGCAGGTCGACATCGCTGAAGATCGCGCCGAAGCCGCGTGTCGTGGCGAGGAGCCCGCCGCCGCTGCCCGGCACGAAGAAGGTCGACGAGGGTGACGTTGCTTTCGATCGGGCTGAACAGCCGCCCCGGACTGAACGGCTGAAAGACCGTCTCGTAGGTCGGGTTTCCAAAGGTCCCGGCGAGACCGGACGCCGGCGCCTGCACGAAGCCGCTGCCCGGCGTGACGAAGAGCGCGCCGCGTCCGTCCAGGAATCCCGCGAACGGTGTTCGCCGCGAGGGAGGTCGCGGTGGAGCCGCCGCCGTCCCAGTTGATCTCGCGACGGCCGGTCGCGATCGGGCCCGTCGCGACGCCGTTGTTCTCCCCACCGAGCGCGAGCCGGTACCCGTCGAGCGGCGCCCTGGATCGACGCGAGCTCGGGTCCGGCCGCCTAGAACACGACCGGTGCCTGGTAGCCCTTGGCCTGGGCAACCTGGGCCTGCGCCTGCGCGGGTTGCAGCAGCGTCAGCGACATTGTCAGCAGCGCGGCGGCCACCGGGTAGAGTGAATGATTCATCGAGTTCTCCTGAACGTTTCGCTTGGCACGACATGTGCCTTGTCGGGGCGCGCACTCTAGGCGCCCGCGACGCTCGATTCATGAGCGAACGGTTAGTGTGTGGTTAGGAAGTTGTGAGCGACGAAGCGATAGCCGCGACGATGCGCGGTTTCGATCACGCGCGGCGCTCGCGCGTCGTCGCCCAGCACGCGGCGGATCTCGCGCACGCAGACCTTGAGCACGCCGTCAGTGACGCACTGGTGCGGCCAGAGCGCGTCCAGCAGCTCGCGCTTGGTCGCAAGCCTGCTCGGGGTGCGCCGCCAGGTACTCGAGCAGCGCGTACGCCTTCGGCGTCAGGGGCACGGCCGCCGTCGGGCCGAACACACAGCCGGCGATGGGATCGAGCACGAAGCGATCGAACGCGAGCGCCTGCTGAAGTTTCAACTACTCCTCTCGTGTCGATGCCCGGCCGCATCGCTTCGATACGACCGCGGATTGTGGGCGGGGCGCACCGACCGCCACACCGCGGCTGGTCAGTTCACGACACTGACTTTGGTCAGGGTGCGTGCGACGGCATTGTGGCGTGACGGCGCGTCAAACAGGCGAAACATGCATGGACCCCGGTCATTGCTGGTAGCGTGTATGCGCATCTTAGTCACGGGCAGCGCGGGCCATCTCGGCGAAGCGTTGATGCGAACGCTCCGGGCGCAAGGGCGCGAAGCGGTCGGGCTCGATGTCATCGCGTCGAGTCAGACCGACGAGGTAGGCTCGATCGCAGATCGAACCTTCGTAGACCGCGCCTTGGACGGCGTGCGGGCAGTGGTACACACCGCGAGTCTGCATAAGCCGCACCTCGCTACTCACGCCAGACAGCAGTTCGTCGATACGAACATCACCGGTACGCTGAACCTCCTGGAGGCCGCCGCGGCGAACCGCGTTGCGGCATTCGTCTTCACGAGCACGACCAGCGCTTTCGGCGACGCATTGACGCCCAGGACCGCCGGGCCCGCGGTGTGGGTCACCGAGGACGTGGCGCCGGTTCCCAAGAACGTCTACGGCGCAACAAAGACGGCCGCTGAGGACCTGTGCCAGCTGTTCCACCGCAACATGCAACTACCGTGCGTCGTACTACGCACTTCGCGTCTCTTTCCGGAACCCGACGATGATCAGGACCAACGTCGCGACTACGTGGATCCCAATCTCAAGGTCAACGAGTTCCTGTATCGTCGCGCGGATCTTCAGGATCTCGTCGACGCGCATCTGCTGGCCATCGATCGCGCGCCGCAGATAGGCTTTGGCCGCTACATCCTCAGCGCCACGACACCCTTCATGCCGCAGGACGTGTTCGACCTGCGAGTGGATGCGCCGGCTGTCGTCGCGCGTCGCGTGCCAGGCTACGAATCGGAGTATGCGCGTCGTGGCTGGCGCATGGTCCCTCGCATCGACCGCGTGTACGTCAACGCGCGTGCTCGGCGCGAGCTGGGGTGGCGACCCCAGTACGACTTCGCCCACGTGCTTGCCAAGCTACGAGCGGGTGAGGCTCCGTGCAGTCCGCTGGCCCAGGCGATTGGCATCAAGGGCTATCACTCCGGGGCCTACGCGGACGGGCGGTATCCAGTAGGTCTTTAGCCTCGAGTCAGGCGGCCGGAGCTTCGGGTGGCCGACCCTGATCGCTCAGCGGTGCCGGATCAGGGAAGCGATATCGGCCGCCACCTGCTCCGGCCGCTCCCAGTTCGGGCAATGCCCCGTTTCTTCGTAGACCTTCAACCGCGCGGCCGGCAGGGCCTCCATGAAGCGGTCCTGCTCCGACCGCGAGAACAACGCGTCCCGATCGCCCCACAACAAGAGCGTCGGCGCCTCGATTCGCCCGAGATGCTGTGCGTCGTCGTATTCCATCAGGCGATCAATGATGATGCGCCAGAGGCGCGGCGGCAGCTTCAGGCTCTCGGCGATCATCGTCTCGAAGAATTCGGGCGGAAGCGGGCGATACGCAGTGCTCGCCTGGAAATCCCGGGCGAACTCCACCGGGATCGGATCCGGCAGATCGCGCAGGATGTTCGGCAGATCCCGCACGACGGGACTCGACGACACGAAGCCGGTGCCAATCAGCACCAGGGCGGCGACCCTCTGTGGTTGTGTGAACGCAGCGTGCCGCGCGACGAAGCTGCCGAACGAATGCCCGACCAGCGTCGCGCGCTCGATCTCGAGGGCATCGAGAAAGCCGATGACATCCGCCGCCAGTTCGGGAATGGAATAGCCGGTTTCCGGGCGATCCGAGTCCCCGAAGCCGCGCTGGTCGACGGCCACAGCGCGAAGGCCCTCGGGCAAGAGCGGCAGGACACGGCTGAACGAGAACCAGGAGTCGGGCCACCCGTGAAGGAAGACGACGGGCTCGCCGTCGTGGTTGCCGCTTTCCACGTAGTGGAGACGCGGCCCTGTCCCGAGACGCACGTTGGAAAACCGTGCCGCGGAACCTTCGTGCATGCGAGACACCGTATCACCGACCCAATTGCGGGACAACGCCGGCGGTCGAGGCGACCGCGAGCGCCGCACCCACTTCTCTGGAAATGGGTTGCCGCGCTCGCGGCGCGTCGTCCCGCGACGATCGATGGCCGCTGGCTGCTATTTCGCGAGCTTCTCGAGCTGAATCGCCATCGATTCGGAGTAGGTCACCGCAACGACGTTGCCGGGCTTCAGTGTCTTCAAGCGTTCCTGCGCCTTCGGATCCTGCACCTGGATCTTCTTCGTGTTGCCGTTCGCCAGGGTCACCCACAGGGTGTTGGTCGCGGGGTCGACGGATGACACCTTGAACGACGTGGTCACCTGCTGCCCGACCTCGGCGCCTCCGGGGATGCGGTTCATGCTTTGCGATGCACCGCCGGCTGTCCCCTCGGGCACAACCTGGAAGGCGATCGACTCCGTGTACGTGGCCTTCACGACGTCGCCGACTTTGATCTGATCGAAGTTCTTCACGGCCGACCCGGCCACGACGTCGGTCGTCTGGCCGTCTTCCGTCTTGAGCGTCACGGTTCGGGTCGACGGGTCGATGGCCGTCACGGTGGCGCGAGCCTCGACGGATTGGGCCCTCGTCAGGGGCTGATCGGCGGGCGCCTTCGAGGCCTGCTGGGCCAGCGCCACGACAGGCAACGCAAGCGCGGCGGTCAATATCGTTGTCAGTATCCTGCTTTGCATACTCGTCTCTCCTTGTTCTATTCAGTCCGGTGTTCTATTCAGTCCGGCGGCACGCCGGAACTGGCGTGGATGATACCGTACCGAAGAGGCCGGGCCTCAGGCCCGGAGCGGCAGCCAACGCCAGTACGTGCCGCAGCGCCAGAGCCATTCGAGCGGGCCCATGCGGAAGTACGCAAGCCAGAGGTGACTCAGCACGGCGAGGAAGGCGAATACGCCGAACGCCAGCATCGTCATCGCAGGTCCGCCGAAGCTCGCGTACAGCCCCCTGCCCCATGATTCCGCGATCGCCGCCATCACGAATGACTGACCGATGTAGTTCGTGAGTGCCATGCGACCCGTCGCTTCGATCCGGTCCCAGAGCCACCGCGCGGTCCCGCGTCCGGACAGGATGAACACGATACCGGCGATTCCCGCGGCGAGCGGATACGCAGCGAGCTCGTGCAGGAATTCCGGGAAGCGCAGGTCGAGGACGCCGCGAATTTCCTGGATGTGCAGAACCGTGGCCGCGGCGCTGAGCGGCAATCCGATTCCGAGCCCGATCCCCGCGACGCGCGCCCACGACACGCTGGAACGTCCCGACAATGCACCGCTGCGGAAGATCGCCGCACCGATCATGAAGAGACCGAGGGTGCGCCAGAGCAGCAGGATGGCGAAGTACAGCAGGATGAGCGAATACTGCCCAAGGTGCAGTTCCACGAGGCCGGCAAATCCTCCTTTCGCGCGGACCGCGTACTCGGCCGGCCAGCCCGCCGCGTCGCCCGACACGATCGCGGCGAGCTGAGCCCGTGCCTCGTCGTACTCGGCGGCAGCTTCGGGTTCGAACGGGCCGGCGTAAGACTGCAACGTCATGGCGGTCGCTCCGACCAGCACGATGGCCGCTGCGATACCCAGTGACAGGCGCCAATCCCTGCGGCGCGCGAGAAAGAGCGCAAGGCCGAGCGCGCCCGCCGTCAACAGCGTCGTGAACAGGTAGACCTTGCCCAGCGTTCCCACCTGGTAGGCCCAGACCGCCATGGTGCCGACCAGCCACAGCCCGACGCGGTACAGCGTGCCGCTGGCCCATCCGTGAGTTGCAAGCAGAAGGAGGCCGGCGACCGCATACGGCATCAGCACTTCCGCCGGATAGAGCAGCACACCGTGTGCGAGTCCGAAGAGCGTGAGGATGACCACGCGCCGCAGGTAGAGACTCGTGAAGCCTCGTCCGGTGGCCGTGAGACGCTCGGACTGCAACGCGAAGCTGATGCCGAAAAGAAGCGAGAACAGCGTCAGGAACTTCAGGTCGACGAGCGCATGGAAGAGCGACCAGTCCAGCCACGCGGCCCACTCGCCGACGGCCAGTGCCACCGGGAAGTCCGAGATGTCCCACGGCATGAACATCTGTCGCACGTTGGCGAGCGCTATCCCCAGCAGCGCAACTCCGCGCAGCGCGTCGAGCGCGCGAATGCGCGAGCCTGCCTCGATGGGCGCGCTTCGACCGGCTGTGGTGGCGGCGGTGCTCATGACGCGACGCTCGTGGAATCATTGTGGCGTGTCGGCGCGAAACAGGTGAAACTTGTTCGCACTCCGGCTTTCCGTTTGTTACACGCCCCGATGGAAACGCCAGCGCTCGACCACATCGATCGCCGCATGCTCACTCTGCTGCAGCGAAACAACCGCCGCACGTTGCGTGCGCTCGCGGACGAGCTGAGCATCTCCGCGCCCACCTGCCGGATGCAACGGTGCCCCGAGGTCATCCAGTGCGCGGAGCTGTCGGGGGACGTGGACTACCTGCTCACGGTGGTGGCGCGGGACTTGCCCGCCTTCGGCGACTTCACGCGCAGGCACCTCGCCGACGATCGGCGCATTCGCACCTACCGGTCACTGCTGGTGCTGCGACTGCCGAAGAACGGGCATCAACTGCCGACTGACTAGGCGGTAAGATCACCCAGTCACGCCAGCCGCACGGGCGGGGCGCGGCGTGGAGGGCCGTGGTATGTCGTGTTCGTACGAACTCGCGCAGCTCAACATCGGGATCGTCAAGGGTCCGATGGATTCGCCAGTGATGGCGGAATTCGCCGCTAACCTCGATCGCATCAATGCAGTCGCGGATCGTTCACCGGGCTTCGTCTGGCGGCTGCAGACCGAGGAGGGCAACGCAACGGCGATCCGGCCCTTCGCGAACGAGAACCTGCTGATGAACATGTCCGTCTGGCGCGACCTCCAGTCGTTGAGCGAGTACGTCTATCGGTCCGCGCACGCGGAGATCATGCGGCGCCGCCGCGAGTGGTTCGAGCGCATGTCCGAAGCGTACCTCGTGTTGTGGTGGGTACCGGCGGGGCATCGTCCCGGCATCGAGGAAGCGATTGCCAGGCTCGAACGGCTGCGCGCTCACGGCCCCACGCCCGAGGCGTTCACCTTCCGGCGGACGTTCCCTGCGCCGGACGCCGCGCCTGGACAGCAATCTGGAGCGTCGGCGAGGAGTGCCCGGCGACCTAGGAGAGTTGCTCCGCCGCTTCAAACCGCAGCACGCCATCCTCCACCGCCTCTCTGAGCAGCATTTTCCGGTCCCGCTCGTAGTGCATCAGCACCTGCCACGGGAGCTTCCGCCCCTGCCGTGGCATCACGTCCTTGTCGCGCTGCACGTACCCGGACTTGAGCGAGTCGAGCATGCCTTGCGGCAGGGCGCAGTTCTCCCGGTCGAGCGGCACGGCGACGTCATAGCCGTGCTGGTCCATGTGCTTGAGCACCCGGTTGATGTAGCCGCCGGCGAGATCGGACTTGAGGGTCCATGACGCATTGGTGTAGCCGAAGATCCAGGCGAAGTTCGGCAGGTTCTCGACCAGCACGCCCTTGTAGACCATCTGCTGGCTGAGCGGGCGCGGCGCGCCGTCCACGCGGAGCTCCATCCCGCCGAGCATCTGCAGCTTGAGTCCTGTGGCCGTGACGATGAGGTCCGCCTCCAGCTCCTTGCCGGACTTGAGCTTGAGGCCCGTCTCGGTAAAGGTCTCGATCTCGTCGGTCTCGATCGACGCCCGGCCGTCGCGCACCGCGTGCAGCAGGTCGGCGTCGAGCACGGCGCACAGCCGCTCGTCCCAGGGCCGGTATGTCGGCGTGAAGTGACGCATGTCGACATCGGGGCCGAGCTGCCGGCGCACGCGGGCGAGCAACAGGCGCCGCATTGCGGAGGGCCACGCCCGGCAGGCACGGTAGACCCAGCGCTGGATCAGCACGTGGCGCTTGCGCGCGAGCGCAAACGCCCAGCGCGAAGGCAGGATCCGCGCCAGCACCGCGGTGAGTCGGTCGCTCGACGGTACCGAGAAGAAATACGTGGGCGAGCGCTGCAGCATGGTGACGTGCGCGGCCGTGCCGGCCATCGAGGGCACCAGCGTCACGGCCGTGGCGCCGCTGCCGATCACGACCACCTTCTTGCCGGTGTAGTCGAGGCCCTCGGGCCAGTGCTGGGGATGGATCACCTGGCCGCGGAAACGCTCCTCGCCCGGGAAGCGCGGCCGGAAGCCCTCGTCGTGGTTGTAGTAGCCGGTGGCGCTCACCACGAACCGGGCGGAGTAACGGCGCGTTTCGCCGCTCGCCTCGTGCAACGCGGTGACGGTCCAGCGGCGCGTGCGGCTGCACCAGTCGGCCTTCGTCGTCTTGAGGCCGAACTGGATCTTCTCGTCGACGCCGTACTTGCGCGCCGTGGTCTCGACGTAGTTGCGAATCGACGGACCGTCCGCGATTGCCGTGGCTTTGTCCCAGGGGCGAAACCGGTAGCCCAGGCTGTACATGTCGGAGTCGGAGCGGATGCCGGGGTAGCGGAACAGGTCCCAGGTGCCACCGATCCGCGCGCGGCGCTCGAGGATCGCGACACGTTTCTGCGGGAACGCCTCCGCGAGCTGGCAGGCGGTGCCGATGCCGGTCAGGCCGGCGCCGATGATCAGGACGTCGTAGTCGATGCCCATCGTCGCTCCGTTGTTCGTTGTCACCCGGGAAGCATTCTGCGAGGCGGTGCTTGCTCTCTCTTGATCCCACGAGACAGATTTTTTACCCTACGAGACATGACGGCGATGATTCGGGCCGCCGCGGGCAAAGGGTATGGGGCGTTGATGGCGAGCCTCGGCGTCGATCCGTTGCCGCTGCTCAAGCGTCACGGGCTGCCCCCCGAATTGGGCGACCGCGAAGATGCGCTCCTGCCGCTGCGCGCGGTCGTGAATCTGCTCGAGGACAGCGCCGCGGCGACCGGCTGCCCGGACTTCGGACTGCGGCTCGCCGCGAGCCAGGACATCCACGTGCTGGGCCCCCTGGCCGCGGCGATCCAGCATTCCGCAACGGCAGGCGAGGCGCTGAAAACCGCGGCCCGTTACCTCTTCGTGCAGAGCCCCGCGTTGTCGTTGGCCGTGATCGAGCCGAGCAGTCTCGTTGCGGACGCGGTGGAGCTGCGCATCGCGATCACGCTGCCGAACCTCGCCTCCTCTCGGCAGGTGATGGACCAGTGCCTGGGCGACATGCACCGCATCGTCTCGTTCCTCGTGCGCCGGCACTATGGGCTGCGGGCAGTCGCGTTGCCGCACCGGCCGATCGCGGAGCTCGCCTGCTACACGCGCTTCTTCGGCGCGCCGGTGCGCGCGGAGTGCGAGCACGGCGGGTTGCACGTCACGCCCGCCACGCTGAGTGCGAGCGTCGCGGAGGCGAACACGTCGCTGCGCGAGATCGCGCTGAGCTATCTCAACCAGCACTACGCCGACCCGGGCCTGAGCGTGGCGGCGCGGGTGGCGCGGGCGCTACGTGCGACGCTCGGCAGCACGCGCGGCAGCAAGACCGCGATTGCGGACCTGCTCTTTCTGCACCCGCGGACGCTGCAGCGGAAACTCGCGCTCGAGGGCGTGAAGTTCGAGGGCCTCCGCGACGAGGTACGGCGGGAGACGGCGCTGCGACTGCTGCGGGACACGCGCATGCCGCTCACGCAGGTCACGGGCGTGCTCGGGCTCTCGGAGCAGTCCGTGCTCACGCGCTCGTGCCTCCGGTGGTTCGGGCAGACGCCGACGGCGATACGCAACTCGGCTGACGTGCCGCTCTGCTGAGCGCTCACCGCGCCGGATCGCACTGCCCGCCTGCTCGCCGGCCCGCGCAAGTGCCATCAAACAGTACACTTCCCCCCGCCGCGTGACTGGCTGTTGTCGCGATTCAAGGAGCTCGCATGAGGTTCAAGGGTAAGTGTGCGCTCGTCATCGGCGCCACGGAGGGCATTGGCCGCGCGACCGCTCGTGCTTTCTGCGAGGAGGGTGCCAACGTCGTGATCGCGGGGCTGGGCGCGGATCGCGGCAACGCGCTCGCACAGGAGCTGGCATCGCGATCAACGTCGCAGGCCGTGTTCGTCGAGTGCGATGTGACCCGCGAGCGGGAGGTGCAGGAGCTGACGGAGCTCGCCGTGCACCGGTTCGGACGGATTCACGCCGCGGTGAACAATGCCGGCATCGAAGGACCGTTCGGCCCGATTCACGAGCGCACGAGCGAGGAGTTCGATCAGATCGTGAGCGTGAACCTGAAGGGAGTCTGGCTGGGCATGAAGTACCAGATCCCTCACATGCTCGAGAAAGGCGGCGGCGCGATCGTCAACACCGCATCGAGCGCCGGTGTGCGTCCGATCGCCAACATCGGGATCTATACGGCCAGCAAGCATGGCGTCGTCGGGCTCACCAAGGCGGCGGCACTCGAGGTGGCCAGGTCGAACATCCGCATCAACGCGGTCGCCCCGGGACCGGTCGACACCGGGCTCCTGCATCGAATGATCGGCGGGAAAATGGACCTCTCGGTCGTCGCGGAGAAGGTCCCGATGGGGCGCATCTCGCAACCCGAGGAGATCGCGCAGACGATTCTCTGGCTGTGCTCGGACGCAGCCTCCTTCATCACGGCGCAGACCATCGTTGCCGATGGTGGCCTTACTGAAGGCTAGGCCGGCAGCTGCCCGGGCCGCTCCACGCCGAGTTTCGCGCGCAGAAACTCGACGAGCTTGCGGCACCTGGCGGGCAACCACCGCAGCGGCGCAGCGGCCGCTTCCAATGGGGCGTACGGCATCAGCAGCATCAGCGCGAGGTACACGAAGAACATCCCGCCACCGGTGCCGAGCAGCAACAGCACGGCAACGACGCGCAGCAAGGTCGCGTCCAACGCAAAGTAGCGTGCGAGCCCCAGGCACACGCCGCTGATCACGGCGCCTTCGCTGATCTGTCGCAGCGGCCGCGCCGCCTCCCGTCCCGCGTCGCGCGGCGACTGCGCAGGCTGAGTCACGCCATTCGGCACCTGCACAACCCCGATCTCCGCCAGGGCCGGCTCGAGCTGCGCGAGCGTCACGATCGCCTGGTCGAGGCCCATGCGACGCGTGCACTGATCCGCCACGGCCTGCTCCAGGTCGTTCAGGATTTCCTGCGGGTCGGGATCTCCCTCGAGCAGGCTCGCCGATTCGGCGAGGTATTGCTCCAGGCGCGCGTATGCCGCCTCGTCGAACTGGAGCACACTGCGATTCAGGCTGACGGTGACAGAGATGCGTTTCATTGCTCAGTGCCCCATGGCGGCGATCGTGCCGTTGATCCGGTTCCAGTATTCGTCGAGCGCGGCGAGCTGCGCCTTGCCGGTCTCCGTCAGGCGGTAGTATTTCCGCGGCGGACCGGCGTCCGATTCCTTCCACTCGTACATCACCAGTTCCTCGCGGCGCAGCTTGCTGAGCAGGGGATAGAGCGTGCCTTCCTGCGTGGCGAACTCCGTGTCCGCGAGCCGGCGGAGGATGTCCGGGACGTACACGCGCCGGGCGCCGACGATTTTCAGCACCAGGAATTCGAGGAGGCCTTTGCGGATCGGCGCGAGCTTTTGTTCCACAGAGCCGATATTACGGCATAGTACCTTGGTTACACAAGGTACTGAAGCGCCCGGTCGGCTGGTTAACCGCCGTTATGTGACTGCGACGGACCACCACGAGGCCGGCGAGGCCCAACAACAGCAATCCCAGTGTAGAGGGCTCAGGCACAGTCGTGATCATGCCCTCGAAATCCATGTGGGTATCTGCGCCCGCGCCCGGCGGGAAGGTGACCGTACCGGCTCCGAGGAAGCTCCCGGTCGCATCGGCAAAGCGACCCGTTCCACCGGTGATCGTGAACATTTCGCTGAAATTCGGTGGTTGAAAGGTCCCCGAAAAGGTCCCCGTCAAGGTGTCGCCGACACCGAAGTCCCAATTGAACACGCCGTCGAAGACAGTGGGCGGTGCGACGCAGTGGCTGTCGTTGTGGGTGAACGACCCGAGGTTGGAATCCCCGGGCCCGGTGGGAATCTGGAGAAACAGGTCCGAGCCGCAAACAGCGGGGTTCGGAACGGGTGGTGATCCGTTAAACGAGTCTCGGGTCCCAAAGAACTCGATGGCTCAAATGAGCGCGAACGCGCTGAGTCGCCATTGGGCATTGACCTGGCCTTGCTACCCTGCCGTCAACGCTCGCACAAGAAGCGACATTGTCCTTCATCGACGAACTCAAGCGCGATCATCCGCGTGGCCTCTTTTACCTCGCCTTCACCGAGGCCTGGGAGCGCTTCTCGTATTACGGGATGACGGCACTCCTGGTCCTCTACATGGTGAACCAGGTGCTGCTGCCGGGCCACGTCGAGCGCATCGCCGGGTTCGACGGGTTTCGCGCTGCGCTGGAATCGATGTCGGGTCCGCTGACACCGTTCGCGCTCGCCTCCACGGTGTTCGGGCTCTACACCGGCTTCGTCTATTTCACACCGGTCCTGGGCGGCTTCATCGCCGATCGCTGGATCGGGCAGCGCAACGCCGTCGTGCTCGGCGCCGTCTCGATGAGCGCCGGCCACCTCGCGATGGCCTTCGACCGATCGTTCCTGCTGGCGCTGCTGCTGCTCGTCGTGGGCTCCGGTTTTCTCAAGGGCAACATCTCGGCGCAGGTGGGCGCGCTGTATCCCTTGAACGACGAAGCCCGGCGCACGCGCGGGTTCGCGATCTTCAGCATGGCGATCAATTTCGGCGCCGTCGCCGGACCCCTGGTCTGCGGCTTTCTCGCGCAGCGCTACGGCTGGCACGTCGGCTTCGGGGTGGCCGCGGTGTTCATGCTCATCGGGCTTGCGACCTATCTCTATGGCTATCGCCATCTGCCCGCGCGCGTGCCGCGCCGGGAGCGCGATACCCGCCGGCTTACGTCTCGGGAGTGGCGAACCATCTTCGCGCTCGCGGCGGTGATGGCTGATCACGATCTTCCAGTCGGTGTCCTATTACCAGCTCGCCAACGTCCTGCCGGTCTTTATCCAGGAGCACGTCGATCTCCGCGTGGGCAGCCTCGCCATTCCGATCCCCTGGTACCAGTCGATCGACGCGCTCTTCAGCATCCTCGCCGTGCCCGTGCTGTTCTGGATCTGGGGATACCAGGCGTCGCGGCGCGGCGAGCCCGGGGAACTGGCGAAGATCGGCACGGGCGCATGGCTGGCCGCGGCCAGCAACCTGATACTGGTGTTCGCGATCGTCGCCGCGCGCGGCGCGCCCGTCCATCCGATCTGGCCCGCGCTCTACTGCGCGGGCATGGGCGTGGCGTTCCTCTACTACTGGCCGACGCTGCTGTCGCTGGTGTCGCGCGCGGCGCCGGCGGCGGTGAATTCCACGCTGATGGGTATCGCATTCATGACGCTCTTCGTCTCGAACAACCTGATCGGTTGGATCGGCCGCTTCTACGAGCAGATGAGTCCCGCGGCGTTCTGGGCCCTGCACGCCGCGATCGGCGCGACGGGCGGTGTGCTGGTCCTGCTGTTCGGCCGCCCGCTGGGGCGCGCGCTCGAAGCGCGCGCGCCGGATTAGGGCGGTTCAGTTGAGCTGACGCCGCGCGACGCCAAGCCCTGCAAGACCAAGGATGAGCAGCGCGAGAGACCCTGGTTCCGGAATGCTCGTCCGATCGAGTACCCAGCGGCCAGTCAAGCCATTGCAGGTGCCGCCGCAGCCGATCGCGTCCGACAAGAAACTCGACACGGTCCATATCGGGCCACCGGTCATTTCGACCGAGTCGCTCTGGCTGTGGTAGGCGATCGTTCCCGTCAGCACCTGTCCAAACTGGACGTCAAACAGTGTTCCAATTGCGGCACCGAAGAAAACCAGCTCCAGGTTATTCGTGGCACAGGTGGCGGGATCAAGTTGAGATTCGCAGGGCACCGCGTCCATGTCCGAGCCGCCGCCCCCGAGGCTTGCATGCTCAACGCCGAAGTACGGCGAAACCAGGGGCGCGAGGTGCGCGGAGACCTCACCGTGAAAACTCTGTCCCAACGCCCAGACCTCGGGATCGAACTCGATCGAACCACTGAGAAAGACGGGGTCGCTGTTGGGATCGACGATGCTCGTATGGGGGGTCAGGGTTTCGAAAACGTAGCGAACGCCGGCATTGCCGTTCTCCATGGCTGCCACATTGAGAAGGCCGAGTACCGCTATGGCATAGGTCCTTTTCATCGCAGTCCCCTTGATTGGTAAATGGTGGGGAGCCGCTTACTATTTTAGCCCCGGCGGCCGGGTCCTGCTGTTCGGCCGCCCGCCGGGGCGCGCGCTCGAGCGCCGAATTTGGCGCAAATCAGCCGATCTATGGAATCCTTATGAATCGGCTAGTTACCCCGAAACCCATGCCCACGAAAAACCACGCGTTCCTCCTCTGGGTCGTGCTCGTCCTGAGCTCGGCTCCAGCGGCCAGCGAGGCGCCGAAATGGGCGATCGTCATTCACGGCGGTGCCGGCGTGATCGATCGCAAGGAACTCACCCCCGGGCAGGAGATGGCCTATCGCGAAGCGCTCGCGCGCGCGATCGGCGCTGGCACCAAGGTTCTCGCGAATGGGGCCTCGGCGCTCGACGCGGTGGAAGCGACGATCACGGTCATGGAGGACGATCCGCTGTTCAATGCGGGCCGTGGCGCGGTGTTCACGGCGGAGGGCCGCAACGAGCTCGACGCCGCGATCATGGATGGCAGGACACTCGCCGCGGGAGCGGTCGCCGGCGTCACGCGCACCCGGCATCCGATCTCGCTCGCGCGGCGCGTCATGGAAAAGTCGCCGCATGTGATGATGGTCGGGGCCGGTGCCGACACCTTCTCGCGCGAGCAGGGCCTGGAGCAGGTCGAGCCCGGCTGGTTCTACACCGAGCGGCGCTGGCGTAGCCTCGAGACTGTGCTCAAGGAGAAGGGTCTGCCGATTCCCCCTCGGCCCGCCGGCGTCACGGCCGAGCCCGCGAAGGACCTGGTGCATGACGAAGGCAAGCGGGGCACGGTCGGCGTCGTGGCACTCGACGCGCAAGGCAACGTCGCGGCCGGCACGTCGACCGGCGGGCTCACCGGCAAGCGCTGGGGCAGGGTAGGCGACTCGCCGATCATCGGTGCGGGTACTTACGCCTCCAACACCTCGTGCGCGGTTTCAGGGACGGGGACGGGCGAATATTTCATCCGTCTCACGGTTGCGCGCGAAATCTGCGCGCTGGTCGAGTACTGGCGCATGGACCTGCAGTCGGCGGCCGACGAGGTGATTCAGAAGCGGCTCACCGCACTCGGCGGCGACGGCGGCATCATCGCGCTCACGCCGGGCGGGGAGATGGCCTGGAGCTTCAACAGCGAGGGGATGTACCGGGCGCGCGCCGCGGACGGGCAGGCGGTGCAGATCGGGATCTACAAGGACGCGCGCTGATCAGTCGTCCAGGCCGAGGGCACACTCCAGCTCGTAGAGCGGAACGATGCACTCCCGACTCTCGCTCGCTCGGCGCGCGGCCCGGCGGGCGAAAGAGTGGGTCTCGAGCATCTGGATCTGCTCCTGCAGCGCCTGGTTGACGTAGTAGGACTTGCTGCGGCCTGTGAGTCGGGCGAGCCGCTCGAGCCGGACATCCAGGCTCTTGTCGAGACGAATGGAGGGGAAAAGTCGCACAGTGAGCTCCGCGTTTCCTTCGCAGTATGCGTGAGCAATATGACACCGAAACGACATGCATCCTCGCTGATTTCTGTCGCCGCCCGGATACATGTGTTGTCGGCACAACAGACTGACTGAGGCGTCATCGGGCGCTCGGCTCGACCGGCAAAGGCGGCTGCGCTACAAGCACCTGTCCTGCGGTCGCTCCGGGCTCGTCTCATGCGGATCCTCGCCATCAACTGCGGCAGCTCCTCGATCAAGAGTGCGTTGATCGACAGCGCGAGCGGCGCGCGGCTCCTGGACGTCCGCGTCACCGCCGAGGCGGCGTCGGCGCTGCTCAAGGAGGTCCGAAGCCGTGTCGATGCGGCAATCCCTATCGACGCGGTCGTGCACCGGATCGTTCATGGCGGGGAGCGCTTTCGGGCTCCGACGCTCGTCGACGAGGTGGTGACCCGGGAGCTCGGGAGTCTCGGCCGCCTGGCACCCCTTCACAACCCGCCGGCGCTTTCGGCGCTGCAACTCGCGCGAAACAGCTTCCCCGACGTCCCGCATGTCGCGGTGTTCGATACAGCGTTCCACGGCACCTTGCCCAGGCGGGCGCGGGAATATGCCCTGCCCGAAGCCATCCGCACCAGCTATGGCGCCCGTCGGTACGGATTCCACGGGCTCAGTCACGCGAACGTGATGAGCCGCATCGCCGAGCGGCTCGCCACCACGCCTCAGTCGCTGCGCATTATTTCCTCTCATCTCGGCAACGGCGCGAGCGTCGCAGCCATCGAGTACGGTCGCAGCGTCGAGACCAGCATGGGCATGACGCCGCTCGAAGGCCTGGTGATGGGCACGCGGGCCGGTGACGTCGATCCGGGTCTGCTGGTCGAGCTGCTGCGCGACCGCGATCGAGCCGGGCTCGACCGGCTGCTCAACCAGGAATCGGGCCTCGTGGGGCTCGCGGGCACGCAGGACATGCGGGACATCGAGGAACGCGCCGCGGCGGGCGACGAAGACTGTCGGCTCGCGATCGCCGTCTACGCGCACCGCGTCCGCAAGTACATGGGCGCCTACGCGGCGACGATGGGCGGCGTCGACGCGATCGCCTTCACCGGCGGGGTGGGCGAGAACAGCGCGCTCGTGCGGCATCGCTGTCTGCAACGTCTCGAGTTCCTTGGCGCGGTGCTCGACGAGGATCGCAACCGCGACGCACGGGTCGACGGCGCCGATTCGGCAGTGATCATCTCGCGCGAGGAATCCCGCGTGCGCCTCTTCGTCGTGCGCGCGGACGAGGAGCGCGAGATGGCGATGCAGGCCGCGGCACTCCTCGCCGGGCGTGCCGCGCCGCGCGGCCCGGCCAGGATCCCGGTCGCGATATCCGCCCGCCATGCGCATCTCTCGCAGCCCACGATCGGGCGGCTCTTCGGTGACGGCTACCGGCTCGTGCCGCGCACGCCTCTGTCACAGACGGGGCAGTTCTCGGCCGAGGAGACGGTGACGCTGGTCGGGCCGCGCGGCCGCCTCCCGAAGGTCCGGCTCATGGGCCCGCCGCGCGAGCACGACCAGGTCGAGATCTCGCGCACGGACGAGTTCGTGCTGGGGGTGGATGCGCCGGTGCGGATCTCGGGGGATCTCGCCAATACGCCGGGCATCACGATCGAGGGTCCCGAGGGGCGCGTGACGCTCGCCTCCGGTCTCATCTGCGCCCGCCGCCACATCCACATGTCACCGGATGATGCGCGGCGTCTTGGCGTCCGCGACTGCGAGATGGTCGCGGTGCGGATCGACACGGACGGACGCAACCTGCAGTTCGGCGATGTGATGGTGCGGGTTTCGCCGCAGTTTCGCCTCGAGCTGCACCTCGATACCGACGAGGCGAACGCCGCCGGCGTCCGCGAGGGAGACTACGCCGAGCTCGTGGTTCCCCGCCACGACCAGTCGCCGGATCTCGGGGAGATCCTCGCCGTAGCGCGTGATGTACTCGCGATGCTCGATGAGCTTGTCGCGCAGGCGCTGCCGAAGGTGCGAAGTCGTCTCGCGCAGCTCTGGAGTGTGGTCGAGCACCGCCTCCACGAGGTGAAAGCGATCGAGATCGTTCAGCACCGTCATGTCGAACGGGGTGGTCGTTGTGCCCTGTTCCTTGTAACCGCGGACATGCAGGTTGGCGTGGCCGTTGCGACGATAGGTGAGCCGATGGATGAGCCAGGGATAGCCATGAAACGCGAAGATGATCGGACGGTCGGCGGTAAAGAGCGCGTCGAACTCCGTATCCGTGAGACCGTGCGGATGCTCGCGCGGTGGTTGCAGCGTCATTAGATCGACCACGTTGACGAAGCGCACCCTGAGCTCGGGCAGCCACTCGCGCAGCAGCTGCACCGCGGCCAGCGCCTCGAGCGTCGGCACGTCGCCGGCACAGGCGACGACGACGTCGGGCACCCGTCCCGCGTCGTTGCTCGCCCACGCCCAGATGCCGACCCCGGTGCTGCAGTGCTTGATCGCGTCGTCCATGTCGAGCCACTGCGGCTGCGGTTGCTTGCCGGCGACGATGACGTTCACGAGGTTGCGGCTGCGCAGGCAATGGTCGGTGACGCTGAGCAGCGTGTTGGCGTCGGGCGGCAGATAAACGCGGATCACTTCTGGCGTCTTGTTGACCACGTGGTCGATGAAGCCGGGGTCCTGGTGACTGAACCCGTTGTGATCCTGGCGCCAGACGTGCGACGTCAGCAGGTAGTTGAGCGACGCGATCGGTCGTCGCCACGGAATCCGGTTGCAGGTCTTGAGCCACTTCGCGTGCTGGTTGAACATCGAATCGACGATGTGGATGAAGGCCTCGTAGCAGCTGAAGAAACCGTGGCGGCCCGTCAAGCAGGTAGCCCTCGAGCCAGCCCTGGCACTGGTGTTCGCTCAGCATCTCGAGCACGCGACCGTCGTCCGCGACGATGTGAGTCGGTGTCGAGGATGAGCGCGCTAGACATGCGCGAGGTCGCGTCCAGCACGGCGTCCCAGCGGTTCGACGTGAGCTCGTCGGGGCTGAAGATTCGGAAATTGGCCGCGGCGGCGTTCAGTCGCATGACGTCGCGCATCAGGGCGCCCTGGACCCGCGTCGCCTCGCCCTTGCTCGCTCCGGGGCTCTTGACCGGTACGGCGTACTCGCGGAAGTCCGGCAGGCGCAGATCGCGGAGCAGCATCCCGCCGTTCGCGTGAGGGTTGTCGCTCATGCGGCGGCGACCCGCGGGCGCCAGCGCCCGCAGCTCCGGCCGCAGACGGCCCGCTTCGGTGAAGAGCTCCTGCGGGCGGTAACTCTGCATCCAGCTCCTCCAGCTGACGCAGGTGCGCGGGCTTCTCGGCAAGCTTCGCCAGCGGCACCTGGTGCGACCGCCAGCTGCCCTCGACCGGCTGCCCATCGACTTCTTCGGGCCCGGTCCAGCCCTTAGGCGTCGAAAGCACGAGCATCGGCCAGTGCGGACGCTCGTGCGCCTCTCCCGATCGGGCGCGCGACTGAAGCTCGCGGATGCGCACGATCACGCGATCGAGCGTCTGCGCCATCTCGAGGTGCATCGCTGGATGGCCCGGGACGCGATCGACGAAATTCGGCTCGTAGCCATAACCCTGCAGCAACTGGCGGAGCTCGGTTCGCGGGATGCGCGCCAGCACGGTGGGGCCGGCGATCTTGTAGCCGTTCAAGTGCAGGATCGGCAGCACCGCGCCATCGCGGACCGGATTCAGGAACTTGTTCGAATGCCAGCTCGTGGCGAGCGGACCGGTTTCCGCCTCGCCGTCGCCCACGACGCAGGCGACGATGAGCTCCGGGTTGTCGAAGGCCGCGCCATAGGCGTGCGACAGTGCATAGCCGAGCTCGCCACCCTCGTGAATCGAACCCGGAGTTTCCGGCGCAACATGACTCGGGATGCCGCCGGGAAACGAGAACTGACGGAACAATCGCCTGAGGCCGTCGACGTCTTCGGCGACGTTGGGGTAATACTCGCTGTAGGTGCCTTCGAGGTAGGCGTTCGCGACCAGCGCCGGACCGCCGTGTCCGGGTCCGGCGATGTAGATCATGTCGAGATCGAATCTTCCGGATGACGCGGTTCAGGTGTGCGTAGATGAAGTTGAGTCCGGGTGACGTTCCCCAATGCCCGAGCAGGCGCGGCTTGACGTGCTCGAGCGCCAGGGGCTCGGTCAGGAGCGGGTTGTCGAGCAGATAGATCTGTCCGACGGACAAATAGTTCGCTGCGCGCCAGTACGCGTCGAGCCGCGCGAGATAGTCGGCGTCGAGGGTCGAGTCCGCAGAAACGGGTTCTTGCTTGGCGTCCATGCCAGTCCGCTCCTTCCGGTTTCTTTCGACGCTAGCTCGTCTTCGGCCGAATCGCGTAGGCGGCGTGCGCCAGGTAGTCCTGCTTGCCGATCTGGACGCCCTGGTTGCGCAGGATGTCGTACGCCGTGACGACGTGGAAATAGAAATTCGGCAGCACCCAGTCGCGAAGGTACTGCACGCCGTCCATGTCGAGCACGAGGTCGTTGATGAGCGGGAAGCCGACCCGACGGGTTTCGGCGCCCTGGTACGCGCTCGGCGGAATGCTCCCGACGTAGTCGAGCGTCCGACCGATGCGCGTCTTGAGCTCATCGAGGGTCTTCTCGTTGTCCTCGGACGCGGGTGGCTCCTGGCCCGTGAGCCGGGCCGCCGCAATCTTCGCCGAGTAGCAGGCGATCTGGACCTGCCTGGCGAGCGGAAACATGTCGGGCGCGAGTCGCGCCTCCACCAGCGTGTCGGGCGCGAGTCCCTTGGCCTTCATGTGTTCGGCGCCCTTGTCGAGCAGCGTCGAGAGCGTGCGCAGCATCGGCACGAAGGTGTCCATCGCCATTGAATGCATGGTAAAACTCACGGATCGTCTCCTCGGATCGTATCGCCAGTCGCCGCCCACCCGCGCGAGAGCATATCCCCCGATCGGTCTGACATGCCCGGCGAGGCTGAAGGGCAACCCGAAGGTTGCTTATGGGCGCGCCGGGTCTACGATTAATGGCAACCAGGAGGTTGCCAATGAAAGATTCCGACGACAGGATCGAGAAGGTCATCGAGCTGGACGCCTCGGTCGCGCGCGTCTGGCGCGCGCTCACCGACTCCAAGGAGTTCGGTCAGTGGTTCCGGGTGAAGCTGGACGGGTCCTTCAAGCCGGGCGCGGTCTCGACCGGCAAGATGACCTATCCGGGTTTTGAAGGCTGGCCCTGGCTCGCCACGGTCGAGCGGATGGAGCCGGAGCGTCTGTTCTCCTTCCGTTGGCACGACTACGACTCGAAGTCCGGTGTGCCGATGGCGAAGCAGCCCACGACGCTGGTCGAGTTCCGCCTGCAGCCGATCCCGCGCGGCACGCGGCTCACCATCACGGAATCCGGCATCTCTGCACTCCCGGAGCCGCGTCGACTCGAGGTCCTGCGGAGCAACACCGAGGGGTGGAACATCCAGGCCCAGAACATCGCGGCCCATGTCGCCTCGTCCGGTTGAGCTCATTCCCCCTGGCGCGGCGCCGGTGTTTGCCGCGCTGGGGGATGCGACACGGCTTCGGCTGCTCTCACGTCTGCGAGACGGCCGGCCGCGATCGATCGTGCAGCTCACCGACGGGCTCGAGCTCACGAGACAGGGCGTGAGCAAGCACCTGCGCGTGCTCGAAGACGCGGGGATGGTCCGGAGCGAGCGGATCGGGCGCGAAAGCCGGTTCGTGTTCGAGCCCGCCGGTCTCGCCGAGGCCCGCAGCCACCTCGAACGTGCCTCACGGCAGTGGGACCGCGCCCTTCTGCGGCTGCAGGCATTCGTCGAGGATGGCTAGGCTCGACCGATCAGGGCGTCTGGTTCTCGCCCTGCTCCTGGATCTGCGCAAACGCGTCGCGGTGCATCACTCCGTTGAAGGTCGCGTCGCGCAGGAACAGTTTGGCGCCAATACCCGCATCGTATGACCCGGATGCGCCCTCGACGTAACTGTTGGTGATGTGAACGGTGGCATCGCGTACCACGACCCCGATACCCGAGGCGACGATGCGGCTGTTGGTGATGTGCAGCTCGCACCCGTTGCGCGCGGTGATCGCGTCGCCGTCGACGAAGATGCGGCGATTGTCGATATGCATCATGCGCCGGCCTTCGCAGATGATCGGGTCGACGGTGCGCTGACCCGGCTCGTCCCGGGCGGTCGTCACTCCTCCCTGGCTGCCCGCCGAGACGATCGTCACGCCGGGACCGCTGACCCTGACCTGGCTGCCGCTCCGTTCGATGGTGTAGTTCGGCCGCTCGACAGGGGCCTCGCCAGCGGTCGCCTGCGCGACCGCTCTATCAGGCTCGAAGTCGGAGACCGGCGCGCTTGGACTCTCTGCGGCGCTCGGTGCGGTGGCCGACTCAGCAGGAGCGACCGCCCGCGCGGCGGAGAGCTGCGCGATCGGCGTCGCGGCCAGATCGCCCACTTTCACCGCATACACTTCGCCGCTCGCCTTGTCGCGAACCGTGAACACGCCGGCATCGGGATCCGCGGCGACCACTTCGAGATTCGGATTGCGCTCGAGCGCGGCGCGCGCCCAGGCCATCTCGGCGCGCGTCTTCTGCGCGGGCGTCTCATGGCTGCCGCACGCTCCGAGAGCCAGCAGCCCTGAGCATGCGAGCGCGAGCGCGCGGGACTTCGTCAGGATTCGGATCCTTCCTTGGCTGCGCATGGGACCTCCGCGTGCCGGTGTTCTGTCGATGGTCGTATGTTCATCCCAGGCCAGCCGGCCGTCCATCCTGTGTTACATAACGTCCGAATGACATGCACGCCTCGACCACGCGCCGCAGGGTTCGGATCAGCTCGGCCGAGCGGTCCTCTTCGTACCGTGGCGGCCAGCTACCCTCGCGGAAACGGGTCGTGGGCTCTTCGAGGTAAGCACGCATCGCGAGCTCGAGCTGTACGGCGTGCACACCGCTCTCCGGCTGACCGTACTGGCGCGTGATGTAGCCGCCCTTGAACCGACCGTCGACGACCGTCGGCAATCCGCTCGCGGCACAGATATCTTGCAGCGATCGAGCGAGCGCCGGCGCGCAGCTCCGTCCTGAATTCGTTCCGAGGTTGAATACCGGCAGCGTGCCCTCGAAAAGCCGCGGCACCACCGAGCGGATCGAGTGCGCGTCGAACAGCACCACCGTGTCGTGCGTCTTGCGCAGCCGCGCGAGCTCGTTCGAGATCGCGTCGTGGTACGGCGCGTAGTAGCGGGCGCGCCGCGCCGCGATGCCCCGCGCATCGGGCTCGCGGCCGGCGGGGTACAGCGGCTCACCGTCGAACGTGGTCGTGGGGCAGAGCTCGGTCGTCGCCTGCCCGGGGTAGAGGGAGCGGCCCTCGGGGTCGCGGTTCACGTCGATGACCGTCCGAGAGAGCAGCGTTCGGATTACGGTCGCGCCGAGCTCTCCGGCGAACGAATAGAGCCGATCGACGTACCAGTCGGTGTCCTTGCGCGCGAGCCAGGGCGAGACGAGGCGCATTTCGACCTCGCCGGGCAACCGCGTTCCGGCATGCGGCACGGAGAGCACCAGCGGCGCATCACCCGGCTCCACGATGAGCCAGTCGTTCCAGTCGTCAACCTGCATGATGGTCATCGGTCAGGTCCGGTTCGCTTCGATCCACCAGCCGCGCGGCGCGGGCGTCGCGAGCTGCCAGTCGAGGGCCTCGCGCGAAGGGTTCTCCAGCCAGGCAAGTGTATGACGCGGCAGTGCGATCGGCGCGCTCTTGCCGGTCGCGAGCTCGGCGTCTTCGCACACGAAGCAGCCCAGCAACCCGGCGCTCGACCGGACAACTGCCGCGCTGCGCAGCGGTCGGATCGTTACCCGCGCTTCGTGCCGCCGTGCCATCACGTTCAAATCGCTGCGTCGGCGCACCCAGCAGTCCGCAGTCGGTCGTGTCGTCGCCGGGAAAGGCATGCATGGCCTCGTCAGTCGCCCGTACGTCGACCGGTGCCCGCCCTGCGGTCGTGAGCCGCACACCGTCGCCTTCGAGCACCGCGAACCAGCGCTCGACACCGGGAAACACCGAGAACGGCCCGGCCGTCTCGACGTCGGCCACGCTGATGCGCACGGCCCAATGTCCTGGGTCGGACCAGGTGAGCAAGGTGCGCGTCCACCCGCCGCCGTTGGCCCAGGGCTCGGGCATGACCTGCGACGGATGCAGAAGTCTCACGGCCGTTTCAATACGACGCTCGAGCTCGCTGTCGTAGGCACGCCGGTGCGATACGTGACCAGGAAGTCCAACCCGCCGACGACTCCGTCGTCGACCACGATCGGCTCCGGCGCGTTCTCGACAGGATAGGCGCCGCAGGCCTCGGCCGGGTCGCAGATGAATCCGTCGTTGTTGAGGTCTGTGCCGGACAGCACGATGTACTCGCCCGACGCGACCCCGTCGAACTGGTACGCGACGGACGTTCCGTCCGCCTGCACTTCCACCTGCGCGCTCGGCTCGTCGGTGGCCGCATCGATGAGCAGGATGTAGTGGTGGCCGGCGCTCGGCTGACCGCTGACCGCGACGACCTCCATGAGGACGTTGACGCGCGCCGTGCCGCCGTTGGACGAGAATTCGACGAAGCCGGAGTAGCTTCCGACGGCCAGGCCGGCGCGACTGACGCTCAACCGGTAGCGGCCAAGACCGTTGGCGTCCACGGATGTCGCTGTCGCCGACAGCCAGGGTTCGGAGGGCGTCGTCCCTTCGATGACGAGTGTGCCGCCGCCCGCGTTGGTGGCAAAGACCTCCGCCATCGTTCCGATGCTGCCGAAGGCGAGCGAGGAGGGGGTTGCGCTCAGTGTCGGCGGTGCGGGTGGCAGCGACGGGTCGACGGCCGCGACCGCCTTGCGCGCGTTGATGAGCCCGATGCCGAGCTCGTCGGGACCGGGCTGACCGATGTCGTCTGTCAGCGCGCCCTGCGCGAGCAGCCCGTCGATCTGCAGCGGCGTCGTCGCGGGACTCGCGCTCAGCATCAGCGCGATCACACCGGCGACGTGAGGCGCGGCCATCGATGTGCCCCCGAGCAACTCGAGCGTCGGAAACGTTGTCGCGCCGCCGCCGCTCGCATGCGTGCTGTACACACCGTCCGGCAGGCCGTCGCCGTTGACGTCGCGGCTCATGTCACCGCCGGGTGCGGCCACATCGACCGTGGGGCCGAAATTGGAGTACGGCGCCCGGGTGCGCAGGGGCCCGACGGACGACACGCTGATGACATTGGGACAGGAAGCCGGCGTCTGCGCCGCGCTCGTGGCGTCGTTGCCTGCGGCCGCAACGACGACGACGCCCCGGGCGCGCACCTCCTCGTAGAGGGCTGCGGTCGTGGCGTCGCAGACCGCGTCCACGCCGAAGCTCAGGTTGATCACGGCAGCGCGCTGCGAGGGCAGGGTCCCGGAGTCGTTGCTCAGACCCGCGGCGTACCGGACGCCCTGCATGATGTCGAAGCTGCTGCCGGTACCGTCGCAGCCGTCGAGCGCGCGCACCGGCATGATCCGCGCCCCCCAGGACACACCGGCGACGCCGCTTCCGTCGTCGCTGCGGGCGCCAATGGTTCCGGCCACGTGCGTACCGTGAAAGATCGAGCCGCCGAGGATCGTGCAGCCGGGATCGGCGGGGTTGGCGTCGATGCCGTCGCCGTCCTCGTTGGTCGGGTCGCTGATGAGGTCGCGGCCGTCGATCAGCTTCGATGCGAGCTCCGGATGCGGCGCGACACCGGTGTCGACGACCGCGACGCGGATCGGGTCGCCCGTCGTCAGCTCCCACGCGCCGGGGAGCAGGATCTGCTCGTAGTGCCAGCGCTGGATCGCGTAGCCGGGATCGTTCGGCTCCCGTGATGCGCGCATCACGCGGTTCGGGTCGGCGCTGCGGACGTCGGGATCGGCGCGTAGCTGCTTGATATGGAGGAGCGTATCGAGCTTGCGCTGCTGCTCGGCGTTTGCGACATGCCAGCTGCGTTTCGCGGCAGTTGCGGCGACGGCTGCGGGGGCGGTCGGCAGCTCGAGCAGCATCGCGCGTCCGGGGTCGCCGCCTTTCCGGGTCGTGCCGTAGTGCTTCGCGAGCGTGGCAGCGTCGTTCGCGGATTGCGCGGCGGACCGGCCTGCGCTCTTCAGCGTGACGATGGCCTCGCCGGGGACGAACTCATTGCTGAGCCGCAGGCAGTCCACACTCGACCCGACGGTTGACTGTCCCACGCTCAGCCGGTACAGGGCTGCGCCTGAGAACACCGCGACGTCGATGAAATACGTGCCGTTCGCGGGGACGGTGACCTGTTCAACCTGGCCGTCTCCGACACAGGCATCGACGACATCGAGGCTCGGGTTCAGCAGGTAGAGGTCGGCATCGTCGCCGCCCGGCTGCGCCGACGGGATCACGAGCTCGATGACCTGCCCCGCGACCAGGTCGACTCGGTAGTAATCGTCGATATCGCCGATGATCGACGATCGGCCCGATGGGCCCTCGCCCGGCACATTGACGTACCCGCCGATCACGACCGGGTTCGGTACGGTCTGCGCCTGCGCCTCGTTGTCGTTGGCAGCGAATGGCGCGAACGGATCGTTGACGTCGCCGTCCGACCGCGAAGTCGTCGCCACGAGCAGGTTTCCGGCGACGGTGCCGTTCGCGCCCTGCAGCGCGACTTTGGCCCTGCCCGTTACGTTGCCGCCCGGCCTGTGCATTGCAGCGCGAATGTCGTGGACGCCACCACCGGCCCGACGGTTTCCTCTCCGGACGCAGGTTTCAAACCCGTCCAGCCGCCGGACGCCTGACACGAATCGGCATGCGTGGTCGACCAGTTGAGCGTCGTCCTCGTGTCGGCCACGACAACGGAGGGTTGCGCCTCGATCTGCACCGTGGGCGCCGGCGTGCCGTCGCCACTGCCGCTACTGCCGCAGCCCGCCAGCGCGGCGGCGATGACCGCGATCGTGATCTTCCTTGACGAGGGAAACGCCGTAGTCAGAGACGCCCGCATGCTCGGGTCTCGCGGATGCGCGCAGCAGATGGCGCGAATCTTACAGCTACGGACAAGGCGCGTATTTTCGGCGAAGATGCCGCGGCCTCCAGGCAGGAACGTTATGACACTCCGGTCGACGCTGCACTTCGAATGGGCATTGCTGCCCGAGGGCTGGAGCCGCAACGTCCGCGTGACGCTGGTCGGGGACCGGATCGCCGAGCTCGAACCCGCTGCTCGCGCAAGTGACGCGGACGAGCGTCACGCTATCGGCCTGCCGGGACTCGGCAACGGCCACAGCCACGGCTTCCAGCGCGCAATGGCCGGGCTCACCGAATGGAAGGATGCGGCCGCGGCGTCGTTCTGGACGTGGCGCGACACGATGTATCGCTTTCTCGATGGAATCGGGCCGGACGAGCTGGAGGCGGTTACCGCACAGACCTACGTCGAGATGCTGGAGGCCGGGTTCACACGCGTAGGCGAGTTTCATTACCTGCACCACGACGCAAGCGGTCGGGAGTACGCCGACATCGGCGAGATGGCGGCGCGCGTGGCCGCGGCCGCGTCGGACACCGGGATCGCACTCACTCTCCTTCCGGTCTTCTACGCGCACGCGGGCTTTGGCGGCGCGCCGCCTGCGGCAGGGCAGCGCCGCTTCATCTGCAGCCTCGATCAGTACCAGCGGCTGCTCGCATCCTGCGAGCGGGCCACCGCTCGGCTACCGGACGCAGTGCTCGGCGTCGCGCCGCACAGTCTGCGTGCGGTCGACCAGTCGGAGCTGCTTGCGCTCACGCAGCTGCGACCCCCGGATCCGCTGCACCTGCACATCGCCGAGCAGACGCAGGAGGTCGACGACTGCATCGCGTGGTCGGGTCAGCGGCCGGTCGACTGGCTGTTCGATCGATTCCAGGTCGATGCGCGCTGGTCGCTGATTCATGCGACCCACGTGACGTCGGAGGAGCTGGGGCGCGTTGCTCGCAGTCGCGCCGTCGTGGGACTCTGCCCGATCACCGAAGCCAACCTCGGCGATGGCGTGTTTCCGGCGGCCGAGTTTATCGAGCAGGACGGCGCCTTCAGCATCGGTACGGACTCGAATGTCTCGATCGATGCCGCCGGCGAGCTGCGGCTGCTGGAGTACGGTCAGCGCCTCACGCGCCGGGCGCGCAACGTCCTGGCCGTGCCCGGCGGGGCCTCGACCGGTCGTGTGCTGTTCGAGCGCGCGCAGGCCGGCGGCGCACAGGCACTCGGCGTGCAGGGCGTCGGCCTGGCGGCCGGCGGGCCGGCGGAGCTGGTCTCGCTCGACGCCTCCGGCATGCCCTTCGTCCCGACGACGCCGGACCAGTGGCTCGATCACTGGATCTTCGCTGCGCGACGGCCGATGATCGACTGCGTCTGGCGTGCGGGGCGCAAGCTCGTGCAGGGTGGGCGGCATGTCCACGCCGAGCGGATCGAGCGGCGGTATCGCGCTGCGCTCGAACGTCTTGTGGCGGGGTTGCGCTAGCCGCCTTCCCGGAGTCCGACCGTGTCCAGTGACGTGATCTCGATGTTCCCAACGCTCGTGTGGCGGGTGGAGCTCGACGATGCCGTGCGCGAAGCGATCGAGTCGAAGGGCATCGCGGCGCTGGCACTCATGAGGCGGAGTCTGCCGCCGCTCGCGCCGGGCGAGGGCTGGCAATCGATGCAGACGCTGCACGAGCTCGAGGACTTCAGCGAGCTCGTCGCCCACGTGCGGCGCACGGTGGCGGGAATTCTGAAGTTCCTCAGCATCGGCTACGACGACGTCGAGCTCACCGCCTGCTGGGCGACCGTTCTCCCTCGAGGCGCGGCACACCGGATCCACCACCATCCGAACAACTTTCTGAGCGGTGTCTACTACCTGCAGACCAGCGCCGGCGCCGATACGATCAATTTCCACGACCCGCGCAGCCAGACCGGCATCATCCGGCCACCGGTCACCACACTCACCGCCGCCAACACCGACCAGGTCGTCGTGCGGGTGCGGAATGGCACGCTGCTCGTGTTTCCGGCGTGGCTCGAGCATTCGGTCGATGCGAACGCGGGCGACTCGGAACGGATCAGTATCAGCGTCAACGTGATGTTCAGCTCGTTCAGCGAACGTCTCACAAGACCCCTTTGGCAGGCGTCCGGAGAAAATCATGGGCAAAGATGACCGACTATCACGCGATACCGATGCGCCGGATGTGGCGCTGCCCGGCACGGCGAACAGGATTGCACGCGAGCGTCCGGCGTTGTGGGAGGCGTTCCAGCGACTGGGGGAGGAGGCAAGCCGGGCGGGCCCGCTCGATGACCGCACGCGTCGCCTCGTGCATCTCGCCTATGCCATCGCCGCGGACTCGGAAGGCGCAACCCATTCGCACGCCCGTCGCGCGCTGGCCGACGGTATCGGCGCCGAGGAGCTCGATCACGTCGCGCTGCTCGCCGTGACCACGATCGGATGGTCAGGCGCGATCAAGGGTCTCACGTGGGTGCGCGACGTCACCGGGTCTGCAGGCAGTGGGAAATAATCGAGGAGGAGCATCATGAGCGGCGTTGATTGGTATGTGGAAGGGGTTTCGTTCGGCAACTGCAACTGCTCGTACGGGTGTCCTTGTCAGTTCGAGGCGCTGCCGACGCACGGCAACTGCCGAGGCTTCGAAGTGTTGCGAATCGACAAGGGGCACTTCGGCGACGTGAGGCTCGATGGGCTGAGGTGCGGCGTGCTCTACGCCTGGCCCGGTCCCATTTTCGAAGGCAAGGGCGAGATGCAGGCCATCATCGACGAGCACGCCGACTCCGCACAGCGCGAAGCGCTGACGAAGATCCTGCAGGGCGAGGAAACCGCGGAAGGTGCGACACACTGGTGGGTGTTTCGCGCAATGTCGGACACCATCCATCCGACGCTTTTCAAGCCGATCGACTACGAAGTCGACATCGAGGCCCGGACGGCGCGGGTCGTCATCCCAGGTGTCCTGGAGTCGACGGGCACACCTATAAGGAGCCCCGCGACGGGCCAGGTGCACCGGGTCCGTATCGATATTCCCAATGGCATAGAGTTCGAGCTCGCCGAGGTCGGAAGCGCGACGACGCGCAGCATGGGAGCCATCAGGCTGGAACTCAAGGACACATACGGTCAGTTCAATCACCTGCGCCACTCGGGTCGGGGATGGTGCACCGCTGAGCGCAGGCCACTGACGAAGGTCGGCTCGCGCTCGCGCAGCAGCATTGCCACGGCGCGCGGCGCGCGATAGGCATCGGGCAGCTCCTGGGTCCAGAACTGCGCGCTCAGCAGGTCCGCGAACTCCAGGTCGACGTACCCGAGGGCATGGCTGACGATGGTGACGTGCGAGCGCGAGGGTGCCGCGGCACGGGCGAGCGCGATGCTCTCGTGTAGGGAATCAGCGAATCGCTCTTCCCGTGGACCAGTATGAGGCGGGCCGGGAGCGCGCGAGGTCCTTGTCCGCGAGCGTCGCGCGTCGATCGTCGCGACGGTTTCGTCGGCAGCCCGCTGATCAGCTCGAGCGTCCGGTCAGGATCGGCATTGGTCAACAGGCGATAGACCGACTGGCCTTCAGGACCCAGCCGGCCCGCGAGCGAAGAGATATCCGCGGTCGGTCCCGTTTCGGCCTCGACCATCGCCTCGAGCGTCGCCCGGTCGGTCGGATCACGGAGGTGATGCTGCACCGTCTTTCCGAATACGAGGCGACCGTAGTCCGAGGGCTCCGCATGCTGGAGCTTGCCGTCGTTCTCGAAGTAACCGGTCGTGAAGAAACGGATCGCGAGCCGCAGGTCGTGATAAGCGCCAACGCCGAAGACGAAGCGCACGCGGTCGCGGATGTCTTCCTCGAGGGCGGCGAGCACGGCCGGACCCACCGCGAGGCTGAAGGCGCCAATGCCCGCTCGGCCACCCGGAGCAGGTCCTCGCGATCCGCGAGATAGCGGAAGGCATCAGCCACTCGCGCACCTGGTCCGGCCGAATCCTGAGCTCGCGGTAGCCGCTCAGCTCCGGCGTGAGCACGGCAAAGCGCACGCGCGCCAACGTCAGGGCGAGCGCGACCAGGCGCTCGTGATCCTTGCCCTCGGGCACAGCACCCGGCACCAGGACCACTCCCGCCTCGGGGGCGCCCTCGCCGGGCAGATAGAGATCACCGCGGTTTGAACGCCCGTCGATCGTGTAGCTGATGGGCGTGCGCGAGGGCTCGGCGGTCGAACGCTCGAGACGGCTGTCGCCCGCGGCGGCGAGGTCGTCGAGCACCAGGTACGCGTCGTGATACGGCCGCGTCGCGCAGCCGGTACACACGAGGAAGCATGCAAGGAGCCAGGCTCCCCTGCGAAGGAGGGACCGATGCATGGTGCAAGTCCTGCCCCGATCGCGCCGGTGCCGTGCGAGCTAGTCGCAGGTAAGTGATGGAGCCGCGCGCACGCTCGATCGGACGCAGTCTGGCCCGTCGCTTCCGTCGGTGCCAGCCCTGTCGGACGATCGGTGGCGATCAGGGGCTTATAGAGCGGCGCTCGCGCGTCTGACCACGCGGTTGTGACCGCGGCCTTCGCCCGGCGCGACGCCGCGCAGCGCGCGCATGCCGCGCCACAGTGCGACCCGGCTCGACCCACGCGTGCGGCGACTTCGCCGACGGGCGGTGTCGTCGTCTCGAGCAGCGACGGCGCACGCTCGATGCGCTGGCGGCGCAGGAACGCCCGGGCGTGACCTGATGCGCCTGCTTGTAGACGCGCAGGAAGTGATACGGCGAGAGTCGCACGGCAGCAGCGAGCTCCGTAGCGTCAGGTCGCGGCCGAGGTCCGCCGTCATGTAGTCGACCGCCCGGCCGACGCGCCGCGCGAGCTCGCGCACGTGGACGGCCGGGCCTGGTCGAACTGCTGGGCGATGTGTTGACGCTCGCGCCACGTGGCGATCGACCGAACGACGCATCGCCAGCGCTGCTCATCGATCCAGCGAAATCATGCTCGCGGGCAAGATCCCGCCGGCTGACCGAACTTCGCAAGCCGTGAAACATGAGGCACCCAGCCTGTGCGTCCCCCCGCACTGCCACACTGCTCCGCAGGATGGTTCGGATCAATCGGGGAGACATCATGCGCATCGCGTCATTCAGTCGGTTCGTCACAATGCTCCTGCCGCTCGCGGCGCATGCGCAAACGCCACCGCCGGCCGAGGCCGCGAACCTGCGGTCCTTTGCGACCGGCGCCTATCGCGCATTCGACTTCTGGGTCGGCGACTCGGTGGTCCGGCACGGGTCCGGCCAGAAGGTCGGACGCAACTCGATCCAGCCCGAGCAGCGGGCTCTGCGCTCGTCGAGCGCTGGACCTGCACGGATGGCAGCACCCGCATGAGTCTCAACTTCTACGACCGGTGACGCGCGTCTGGACACAGCAGTGGATGAGCCCCGGTGCCGTGTCACGATGACGGACGGGCTCGTCGACGGTGGATCGTGCTCGAGGGGCCGCTCCACTACCTGAAGACGGTCCGCGACGCGGCTGCGCGGAACCTGGACGCCGTGCCCGATGGCCACGTCCGGCAGCACTTCATGGAATCCGCCGACGAGGGCAAGAACTGGACGGACTGGTTCAACGGCTACTACTCGCGCGTCCGCGATTGAACCTGACCGATCCAGTCGATTTTCCGCCTTCTCGACGCGGACGGCGTCCTGAGTTCGCCCGACCGCTACGTCGTCGAGCCGCACGGGCAGGCCCCGTGCTCCAAAGGGAATCCATCAGGCCGATCGTCGCGTTTTCCTTGCGTGCCGCGCTGCCGTGCGCCGCCGCCATGCTCGTTCCGGTGGCCGGTGCGGCGGAGTCGAGGAGATCATCGTCACCGCGCAGAAGCGCGAGCAGTCGCTGCAGGACGTCAGCGCTGCGGTCACGGCCCTGAGCGCCGATCGGCTGTGGACCGCGCACGTCAACACCATCGAGGACCTGCAGTTGATCGTGCCGAGCGTCTATTTCGGCAACGACTTCGACATGGCGAAGCTCACCATCCGTCGCGTCGGCTCGAACACTTCCACGACGGGAGCGAGACCGGCGTGGCACTGCACGTCGACGGCGCGTGGTCTCGCGCGCGGAAGCGCAGCTCACCTCGCTGTTCGACCTCGAGCGCGTCGAGGTGCTGCGCGGGCCGCAAGGTTCGCTGTACGGCCGAATCAGTCGGCGGCTCGATCAACCTGATCACGGCCAAGCCGACCGACGAACTCAGCGGCTACGGCGCCTTTCCTACGGCGACCCAACTACATCAACTTCGAGGGCGCGGTCTGCGCCCACTGCTGTCGGACCGGGTGCTGGGCCACATCGCCGTCAAGAGCGAGGACCACGACGGGTTCGGCGACAACCCCGTCACCGGCGGCGAGGTCGATGATCTCGATCGCAAGATGGTGCGCGGGCGACTGCAGTTCAACCTCGGCGGCTCTGCCGACGTGCTCCTGAGCGGCAAGTACTACGACCAGGAGGACCAGTCGCGGGCGCTCAAGTTCCGCCGCGACGCCTTCCCGGTGCGTCCGCCTGACCGCGGGCGGATGCCAGCCGGCCGGCAGCCCCTGCACCTATGCCAGGGATCTGCGCGACCTCGCCTCGGAGATCGACCCGTTCACCAGACGGAGACCTGGGCGGTCACGGCATCCTCGACTGGCGCCTCGGCGACGACTTCACGCTCGTGAACATCACAGACTACCGGGAGCTCGAGACGGTCATCGGCCAGGACCTCGACCTCGCCGCGACCGCGAACAGCCTGGCGACGACGGGCTTCAACACGACGTATCAGCGGCACGACGTGGACAGCGAGCAGGTCAGCACCGAGCTTCAGCTGAAGTTCGACGCAGCGAGCGGCTCAACGGTGTCGTCGGGTTCTACTACCTCGACGAGACGCAGCGGCCGGTGGATACGGTGGGCCTGAACGCGTTCTTCGGCCAGGCGCACATCCTGCCGGTGCTGGCCGATCCGGCCATCGGCGCGTTTCCGCCGATCAGCGCCACCGGCCTGCAGATCGACGGCGTGAACGTTCCTGCGGTGCCGATCGATCCGATGTTCGCGGCGGAGCTCTGCAACACCGCCGAGTACGTCAGCGTCGATCCTGCAAATCCGCCGGCGCCGAAGCGAGTCTGCATCCACTCCGACCTCGGGACCGAGGTGTATGCGCTGTTCGGCCAAGCCAATATCAGGTTCGGCGACTGGACGCTGAAGCTTGGCGGTCGTTACAGCGAAGAAGAGGTCACGGCTTCGAATCCATCGATCATCATGGCGCGCAACGGCCTCGGGCCGGTGCTGCTGACGACCCCCGAGGGGACGCTCAACCGCAGGAAGTTCGACGATTTCACGCCGGAAGCTGGCCTGTCGTGGCGCGCGAACGACGACCTGATGGTCTATTACACGTACTCCGAGGGCTTCAAGGCGGGCGCCGGAGAGAACGCGGCGCCCGGCGCAGCTACCGGTTTCGTTTCGATCATCGTCGACCCCGAGGAACTGAGAACCACGAGCTCGGCATCAAGACCACGTGGCTCGACAACCGCTTGGCAGTCAACCTCGCCGCATACATGTACGACCTCGAGGGCCAGCAGGTCAACAAGACGCTGAGCGGCGGTCCGGCGGGTTTCAGCACGATCTTCGAGAACGCGGCCGAGACCTCCGCCGAGGGCGTGGAGCTCGAGGTATTCGGCTCGCCCACGGATGAGTTCCGCTTCAGCGCCGCGGTGTCGTACCTGCATTCGCGTTACGACGATTTCCTGACCAAGGACCCGCTCGACCCGCGCAATGTCTCCGGCGGCCTGCCAGCCGGCAATCCCGCGACGGACTTCGTGCCGCCGACCGGCGTCCCGGATGTGCAGCTCTCCGGCAACCCGACGCGCAACTCACCCGACTGGGCATGGAACCTGCACGCGGAATACGACATCGGCGGGGAGATGCACGGCGGCATGTTCACGCTGATGGGCGATGTGTCCTTCAAGGACGACATGTACTTCACGGAATTCGCGCGTCTGCTGGAGGGCCAGGAGGACTACACGATCCTGGACCTGCAGCTCCGCTATGCCGCCGGCGACGGTCATTGGACAGCCCAGCTGTGGGGCAAGAACGTCACGGACGAGGAAGTCGCGTCGAGCACTTTCCAGCTCGCCACTGCACGCGTCATCGGTGTGACCTACATGCCGCCGCGGACCTACGGGCTGACGGTCGGCTACGAGTTCTGACCGGACCGGCCGCGTGCTCATGGTGTTCG
>CAWIDH010000026.1:0-75916 GCA_963834855.1 uncultured Gammaproteobacteria bacterium
AACAGCATGCGTGTCGGCCTTCGGTCACTGTGGACCTGTTTCCCGCGCGCCCCGCGGGTAGGCCGCTACACTCCGACGCCATGGGGGCCGCCGATTGACCGACACGCCGGCAGAGCGTGAAGCCGAGAGCACCTGGACCAGGTTGCGCAGGCGCAAGGTTGTCCAGTGGGGAGTGGTCTACGTCGCCGCTGCCTGGGGATTCCTGCAGGGGCTTGAGTACGTCACCGAGACCTTCCACTGGCCGGAACAACTCCGCCAGATCGGGTTTCTAGCACTTCTCATCGGCCTGCCCATCGCCCTGGTGCTTGCCTACTACCACGGCGACCGGGGACAGCAGCGCATCTCCACTCCCGAGTTCGCGATCCTCACGCTGCTCCTGCTGCTCGGTGGCGGGGCGTTCTGGTACTACCAGCGGGCAAGCGACGCGCAGACAGCAGCGGGTGCTGAAGGCCCAAAGCAGTCGACCGCCCCGCCCGAAGCGGGTGTCTTGCGACTCGCAGTTCTACCACTGGAGAACCAGAGTCCCGACCCCGCAAACGCCTTCTTCGCCGACGGCCTGCATGACGAGATTCTCTCCGCGATGCCGGCAACGCGTGAACTACAGGTAGTCTCGGGTACGACGATGCGCTCGTACGCCGGTACTCGCAAACCGGTGAAGCAGATCGCCTCAGAGCTCGGCGCCAGTCACTTGCTGGCGGGAGCGGTACGCCGTGCAGGCGAACATGTGCGCCTTTCCCTCCATCTCGTCGATGCCGCCACGGACACCAACGTCTGGTCACGCACTTTCGACCGACAGTTGCGCGACGCGCTCAGTCTGCAATCGGAAGTTGCAACAGAAGTGGCCGCAGCCCTGAATCTCCGACTTCTGCCTGCCGACAACCGCACGAAGACAGACGCCGCAAATGCGCCTGCCACCACGAATCCCGTAGCGTATGACCTCTATCTCAAGGGGAAGCTGCAGCTCGATGTCGGAGCCAACCAGTTGACGACCCCGAGCGACTTCGACCGGCTCGAGGGACTTCTGACGCGCGCTATTGAGCTCGACCCTGGATTCGCCAATACATATACGTTGCGAAGTCGCGCGCTGCTGTGGCGGCTATGGATCCTGAGCGACGTGACCGACGAACAATGGACGATGATCGGCAGCGACATCGATTCGGCCCGGCGCATCGCGGGGGACACGGAAGCGGTGCTCGCCGCACAAGCCTCCCTTGAGTACTACGGCCACATGGACTACCGGCGAGCGCTCGAGACAACTCGCGCCGCCTTGAGTCGATACCCGAACGACCTGTTGCTCCGAGACACAGAGGGCCTACTGCAGCGCAGGCTCGGACAATGGGAGAGTGTGATTGCCGTGTTTCGGGAACTCGTCGAACGGGAACCGTCGAACCCGACCTACGTGGGCACCTTGGTCGAGGCGCTGTATTCCACGCATCGATACGCGGAAGCGGTCAGTGCGGCCGAGGCGTTTGAGCGCCGCGCACCTCCCGACAGCTATGTTGCAGAGTGGAGTGCCTGGGCGCGCGCAGCGATGGAGCGTGATCCCGAGGTGCTTCGTCGTTTCCTCGACACCTGGGGCGATCGTCTCGATCCAGATTACGCTTTGATTATGGAGCAGTGGTACCTGCGTGATTCTGGGCGGACCAAGGATCTTTCCTCGCTTCTAGTGGCAGCGCGAGGGAAATACATCAACCAAGGCAGTCGGACCTTCGCCGCCGGCATGCTGATGCCGTTCGCGTACTTGCGTGGCTTCGGGCGTCTGCTGCAGGGTGCGAAACGTGCCCCAGAGGAAGCGCGTGAGTTGTCTGAGGCGGCCACACGCATTAGCCGACTACCGTCACGCGAATTCAACGTGGTCCTGCTGAGAGCCCATGCCGCGCTGTTCTCGGCTGATAGGAAGCGCGCCGTGGAGCAGGCACGACAGGCTTTGAAACTGATGAGCGCGGAGCATGACGCCTTGATTGGGCCGTCGAACATGGCATTGGTAGCGATTGTCCTGGCTTGGGCAGGAGAAAGCGACGAAGCAGTTGCCCTCGTTCGCCGAGTAATCGACGTGCCCATCGACTTCCCGGCTTGGGGAATGGTGCGAGACCCGCTGCTCGCCGTGCCGCTGGCTGGAAACCCTGCTTTCGAGGCACTGAAGCGAGAGGTCGATCCGCCTCACTGATTCGGCACATTCGACAATGCCCACCAAGAAGAAGAATCGGCACCGGCCCGTTGCAGCCCCAGGCTCCGCACCGACGCGGAAACCTGCCGCGTTCGTCACGCCCATGGCCGCACAGGTGGTCAAGCGCCTTCCCGAAGGCAACGAGTGGATCTACGAGCTGAAGTTCGACGGCTACCGTGCGCTCATCATCAAGGACGAGCAGCGAGTCGAGCTTCGGTCCAGGAAGAACAAGGACCTCACCGGGATGTATCGGGGAATCGCGGCGGCGGGCCTGCGGTTGAATGCCGACCAGGCAGTAGTCGACGGCGAGATCGTCGCGCTCGACGCTCAGGGGAGGCCTTCGTTCCAGGCGCTCCAGCATCGAGGTTCTCACCCCGGCCATCAGATCGTGTTCTACGCCTTCGACCTGCTGCACCTCGACGGCAAGGATCTCACTGCCGAGCCGCTGCTGAAGCGCCGAGCCCGCCTTCCGCGAGTGCTCGACGGCTCCGGCCTGCTGCCGTCAAAGGAACTGCCGGGTACAGCCAGCAGCGATCGTCGAGCCGTGCGCGGCCTGGGACTCGAAGGCGTGGTCGCGAAGCGCAAGGACTCGCTGTACGAGCCCGGAGAGCGGAGCGACGCGTGGCAGAAGCTGAAGCTGGAGAACCAGCAGGAGTTCGTGATCGGCGGCTACCGTCCCGGATCGAACGGCATCGATGCTCTACTCGTCGGCTACTACGATGAAACCGGCCTGCGGTTCGCAGGCAAGGTGAGAGCTGGCTTCGTTCCTCACCTGCGTCGCGAGGTCTTCAAGGCGCTGAAGCCGCACCATTCGACGAGTGTCCCTTCGTCGATCTGCCGCAGTCGAAGTCATCCCGCTGGGGCGGCGGCGTGACGGCCGACGAGATGCGGGAGATGCAGTGGGTGAGGCCGGAGCTGGTGGCGCAGATACGGTTCGTGGAGTGGACGGCCGAGGGTCGGCTGAGGCATGCGGCGTTCTCGGTCTGCGCCCCGACAAGAGCGCGCGCGAGGTGCGGCGGGAACGCCCTGCCTGACGGCTCAGTTCGGCCTATACCGGACCTCAGCCAGCCGATCAAGCCTTCCGAAAGCGGACTGATTGAAACGCGGTCACCTGTGCTGCAGCCTTGAACGCCGACGCGAGCAAGATCGCCGCCAGAACCGGCAGCAGCACAGGGTCGGTAAAATGCGAACCAGCATCCGCCAACGCCTACGCTACAAGAGATCCGAGAGCCATGGCCACCATGAAGGTGAGGTTGGCGCGCAGTACCGCGAACGCTTTATCCCGGCTGTAGCGTGCGAAGCCGACGAGCATCGTCGGCAAGCTGATCGCAAGGAAACACTGCCGGCAAGCTTAAGGTCGAGGCCGAACAGCAGGACGAGCGTCGGGATCAGAAGCTCGCCGCCGGCGACGCCGAGCAGCGAGGCCACAACGCCGATGATGAATCCGGCTGCAACGCCAAGCCGGTGCGTATCGCGGGATCCACGGACAGTCCCGGGCTTTGAGGGTGGTGCGCGATCAGCAACACGACCGCAATCCCGACCAGAGCGACCGCGATGACGCGGTGAAATCTCGTTCCTAGACGGGTGGCCCAGTCAGCACCTATCCATGCACCCAGGAGACTCCCTGCGAGAAGAGTGCAAAGGACCGACCACTCATTCGGCTACTTCGTCGAAGCGGGACCGTTGCCGCGCGGAACAGCAATCCACTCGTAACGACGATCAGGCTCGTCGCCTTGTTGAGAATGACGGCTTCGAGCGCCGGAAATCCGAACATCCCGATCAGTACAGGCAGGCGGAAGTCTGCGCCGCCGAGACCGATGAGTCCGCCGAGAATGCCGACCACAAGCCCCGCTAGTGCAGCGCCGGACAGCCGGGACAAATCGAATCGGCCCGGAAAGATCGACCTACCGCATTCTAGCTGCGAAAGCGGTCATTCGAGTGCCCGCTACGGGTCGTTCTGAGTACGGCCGATGGCCGAGTGCGGCCAGAAGCGGACGTCGTGAGCGCGGCCAGCGATTCCCTGAAAGGCGGGCGTGAAAGCGATGGCATCAGGACGTGTACGTCCTCGCATCCTAAGCGCACAAAAATCCGTAACTTCACTCGCCCGGATCGCTCGTCGACGAAGACGCGCACATTGTCTCCGCGCGACATGGCGTTTGTTGTGATGTGCGCTGAGATAGGAAGCAGGAAGAACTGCCGCCTGCGAGTGACATGTAGCGGTTCCTGCCACACCCAGCCATGAGCCTCGGCTGCGGCCTTTGCTATTGCTGCGGCTCGGTCCGAATTCATCTAAGGTCCTACGAGGCTATTGTCGCGCTGCAACGCCGCAGAATTGCGGCATCTGGAACCGCGAACCCCATGAAATCACTAAAACACGCGCCTCGTTATACGTCAATCAATCGAGCGCATTTGCAGCGACCCTGAACGGCTGCTTCGGGTCGGTCGAGGCGGGTTCAGCCGCCCGACGTGACCTCTCGGGTGGTCGTTCGACTCCTACCGATACTGGGTCAGAGCGTCTGCCAGCTCGTGACGCAGCCGATCGGTCTGGTCCGTCCCGACCTGCTCCAGGACCGCCTCCCGAAGCTCACAGAGCACGCGGCGCATGTGGACATGGTCATCGGCGCAGTCGCGCAACACGACCTCCGGATCGCTCCCGTCGCCCAGTGGCTGCAAGGGCAAGCCATGCGTTGGGCGCGGTCTTGTCATCGCCAGAGTACCGAGGCGATTGCGTCTGGAGCGGCCCGTACCTGGTGCGCACAGAAGTGGCAGGCCGCCACCACAGCACCGCGACCGGTAAACGGGTTGCCGAGTTTGCCGTCGGAATAGTCGCGAAAGATCGGACTGGTGCGCCGACATTTCGGACACTCGATGCTGAAGTACCACGTGTCGGTATTGGGCTTGATCTTCGACAGCGGCAACGTCTCATCGAGCGGCGGAATGGGTCCGCCTACTTCGGCGGCCAACTTCACCTGGCTCTCAAGAGCACTCGTGTTTATTACCCCAGGCTTGTCGCCGCTCATGATTCAACTCCCTACGGCCACGACGGCGCACTAGGAGCCAGGCGATCAAACCCTCAATGCCTCAGCGTCACCGCGCTGCCGGTGGCCGTCTTCAGGAGCAATACGCCCGTGAAGGAGGGTCGGCAACTGAATATCACCTCGCCGGTTCCGGGGTCGCGCAATTCGAGCAAGCCGGTTTCGATTCGCGGCACCAAACTTTCGATGTACGCGACCTCCTCGGCGGTGGCATCCGCCGGGAGTTCAAACTGCAATCGCCCGCAGCCGTCGTCGTCGATTTCGAGAGTAATAAGTTCCATGTTCCTGTGTCCACGCCTGTGTTCATAGACACGATCGCCCCTTAGCCAGCCGCAATCCATCATCAAAGGCGGCCAATTATCTCGGTAATGTCCGACCGCGTGCACGACTCGTCCTACACCGGAAAAGGCGCCAGGCGATCAATAGGATCGAGATACGGGCGCGCCTGATCGCACGGCACGGTTTTCTCGTCGCACTCGTGTCAAGGCGCAAAGAAGCAAACGCGAGGCAAAACGCTGTCGGTCGATTCGGTCGAGTATGCGAGCGGAGGCGCGGCGTGGCGCTTGGCCCGGCTGTACTCGTGATGTGGGATTTTAAGGGATTACCGCTCGCGCTAATACGGTTGAAGCAGTATCAGGAAACAATAAGATCATGTCCGATACCGACGCAACTTGCGAAGGGAGAAGCCAATGCCTGGGAATAAATACCTCATGGCCGCCTCAACCGGCCCAATGACCTTTACGAAGACAACAGCGGATGAAAGCTATGTGCGTGAAGCGCGTACGACGGGGCCAATTGAACAAGTAAGTGATGCCGACAACCTGGTTGGTCACCGTTTCTATCATGTGCGCGTGAGAGCGTTTGTGCCATTCCCATTGCCACCGTTGAAAGGTGATAGTGATAGGACATCAAGATGCGATCCTCGCAAGGCAGTGATCATAGTGGACTTTACGCATAAGGGAGTCGTGCATCGCGTGTGGCCGTCCGGGCTTGCTACTCACACCGTCTTTATTCGAACTCAGCAGGGGAGTGTTGTGAGGGCGTTCAATAACACACATAAAACCAGGAACAGGAATTATTGCCTGCGCCAGATCAGTACCTTCTATACATTGGTTGTGGATGGCGATATCGATCTCTTTCATTCCGCTGAAGTACAATTCAGTAAGATACAGCACGCAACCGGGCGAAATGTCACGGATGACCCGACAGCGTGCCCTCCGCCGCCGCCGCGCCTTGCAAGAGGTCTCATTCCAAGCAAAAGCGTTCGTCGTAAGTGGAAGCAAGAAATGACTCGCGTAATCCGCGCGCTTGATAGTCGCTAAACGACCTGCGTCACCTCGCAATACTGTATGGACAGCGTTTGCAGCACAGCGAGCAGGAAGCTGACGAGATGCTCGATGCGGAGCGCGAAGGTCGCTCACGATCAAAGGTCCGCAAGCCCGAAGAACCTAAAAGGAACGATAGACGACTGGCGAGGAGTTCGCCGGGGCTCCGCTCCTATCACGCGAAGGAAGGATCAGCTCGCGAACGGTTGTCGAATGCTGAGTCGCGTGTCTAACCTGGGTCCCAAGTCCTCTCCCGGAGATCTTCTGTGACCATGCGTCCCCTCCTGCTCGGCCTTGCCGCGATCGGTTTGAATCTGCTCGGCTGCGGAACAACCCCGCCGACTCCGGCGGAGGCCGCCGCGGCACCGTCGAGCGGCAAGCTGAGCTACTCCAACGCGTGGCGCATCGAGGTCAGCGAAGGCGCGAACTCGGACGGCGAAATCATGTTCCGCGTGACGCCGAAGGACGGCGCGACTCAGGACGTCAGAGTCGTGATCGACGACGGCACGAGCGAAGACCACGTTGCTCGCGTCATCAAGAACACTTTCGAAGATCAACTCGATACGAGCCGGTACGACATCGAGATGGACGACGAAGAGGACGTGCTGGTCAAGAAGGATTTGACCGAACCAAGATTCGCACTAGAGCTCGTGAGCTCAACCGTCAAGTCCGTGCGGTTGCACGTCCAGAAGGAGTAATCTCACCGGCCGCGAGCGGCGCCGAAGCAGACGTGCGCGGCCGTGCCTAGAGCGAATTGCGGGACCCGGGTACCGGCGAAGTAGTGTTCAGTTGCCCGCCCTCGCTCACTGGGAGTCGCTGTTACACTCGACGAAGCCGCGATTGAGCGGGCCTACAGCCTGACTGCGATTCCCAGTGGAACATGCGTTCGCGGGCACTCGGGCGAGCACGCTCCGAAGTCGCGCCCTCGCGGCACCCGGGACACGCGCCGCCGGGCCATGGGGGAGGCCATGGCCGCCGCCCGAGCGCGCCCCACGCGGGCACTCCGGGCAACGGCGGGCCTGCGTCGACCCACCCCGCGCCGCGCCGCGCGGATCCCAGAGTTCCAGGTTTCCAGTTCGCCAGGTCGCCGCCCGCACCGCGTCGTGAACTCGCCGGACCGACCCGATTTCCGATAGTCCGATGGTCGGTCGATTTTGCGCCCCCGCGCGCGCCGATAGTCCGCGGGTGATGCCGGAAACCCGTTGCGTTTCAAAAAATTGGGAGTGGTGGCCAGGGGCGGAATCGAACCACCGACACGCGGATTTTCAGTCCGCTGCTCTACCAACTGAGCTACCTGGCCATCATGAGGCGTTCGAGGCCGCCGCCCTCCGTGGTCGATTAGGCGGGCGCGGCCCCGGCAAGGCCGCGTATTGGACCGTCGGGCTGAAAGGATCGTCAAGAAACCCGCTGCTGGCAGCGGCCGGCTGCTGCGACCACACTCGGATGACAAGCAACTCCACCTGTGGCGCGGCGCGTTGCCCAGCAGCCTCGGAGAGATAAGCCCTGGATTAAAGCCAGAAAGGATCCTGGCGCTGGCCGCCAGGGAGACCATGTGGCACGCCCGGTGCATGGCAAGCCGTCCAGCCGGTGCCGTACCTGCCTCACGCCTCCAGCAGCGGACCCTGATTCGGACATCCCATAAGGAGAGACCCATGGTGCTCGGAAAGTTCGTCGGCGCAGCAGTTCTCTGCAGCCCTGACGCTGGCGAACGGTCGCGCATTCGCCGGCCCACAGTTTGCGATCGCCCTCCAGGGGTACGACGCCGTCTCCTTTTTTGAGCGAAGCGCGCCCGCGAAGGGAGAGTTCGACTACGCCGTGTTCTGGAACGGCGCGACCTGGCTGTTCGCGAGCGAGGCCAACGCGCAGCGCTTCAGGGAAACCCCGGCGAAATACGCACCGCAGTTCGACGGGTACTGGGCCGCACTTCAGTGTGTCGGTGAGCGTTGCATGACATGAGGTTGCTGTGCACGTTCGAGGAGATCTGCTGCAAGGAGTTCCTGTTCAGTGCGCGGCCGAGGCATTGCATCGACAAAGCTAGTCACTTGGGCTGCGAGTTCGAATTCACCCTTCATTGCCAGATTCATTGCGATCGAGCGCCAGCCGCTGGCAATCAGGTGGCGAGTTTCCATGAGCCTCTTCTTACCCGGTTCGATACGTATCTGGCCTTTGAGAAGTTCGGCAGCAACGGCTGCCGCTTGTGCTCGGATGTAGGTTGAATCTCCACGCAAGCTCGCCCGGTAGATGCCGTCCTTCTTCGCCTTCCGGGTCTCTCCGCGAACAGCGCGTTCAGTCGCGTTCGCCTCAACACCAAGCAGCCGTAGATTCCGCGCGAATTCCGACCGCCAATGGCGCAAGGTTGCCTTCTGGATGTTCAGGCGCACGCCCTGCTCGCTCACGGCTTTCAGCACGAGATGAACGTGGGGATGGTCCTCATCGGTATGCAGGACGAAAGCATATCGATGTTGAAGCTCGAACTGTTCACGCGCGAATGTGCGTACCGCAGCCAGCACTTTGTCCGGTGGCGTTCCGGGCGGCATTGAGAACATGAGCTTGTGAATCAGCTTCGGCGGCTTCCTGCCTCTCGTTGCCGGCGAGGTCGGCTTGCCGACGCACCTCATCAAGGTCGAGGTCCCACTCCTCCAGGAGCGCATTTCCGACTCGCCCTTTCAGCTCGCTCTCCGTCCGTTTCGAGCTCGAGTCTCCCGTACCGGCTGATGTAGTCGAGATGCTTGCCAGCGGCCTTCAGGTCATTGCTGCCTCGCGGCTAGCACCTTCACGACCACTTCCGGCACTCGCTGGACAGTCCGTCGTATCTGTTCCACCTGCGCCGGCGTCAACCGGCCGCCCGTCTCCCGAGGGCCTCCGCGGCCGTAGCTGACGATATCGAGCAGAGGCTCGCCTTCTCGAATCCTAAAGATCCGCTTCGACATACCCTGTTTCCCAGCTGACGATGTTCGCTTTGATGAGCGCCTTCGTGTTGTCCCGGAGTGCCTCGCAGACCTTGAGCATCGCCGAGAACTCCTCGCGCACGGAGCTCGGCAGCCCGCCACCCTCATTCGCGGCCTTGGCAATTTGGTTGATGTTCCGGCCGATGGATGCCAGTTGGCCAATGCTGCGCTTGAGCGCCAAGAGCTCCTCCTTGGGCAGGGGCGTAAGCGATCGCAAATGGGAGCGCGTCAGAACGGACACGTAGGTTGCCGGTCGCATGCCCCGAGCCGCGGCACGCGCCTTCAGCAACAGGCGATCCTCGTCGCGAAATCGCACATACACGGTCTTTCCGCAGCCATTCGATTCGCGGCCCGCATTGTCCGGTCGACTGGCTCGAGTTGTCCCGCAGCCTTCGTTGGCGACGGTACTGGCGTTCTCTCGGGCTGCCCGAATCTCCCTAATGACGAGCCGCTTGAGCCATGCCGCTTCCGACAGGAGCTCGCGATCCGCGATCGCTTTCGCCTGGCGTTTGATTTCCAGCGACACTCGCGTCTTCAATATTTCTGTGCAACTCATGGGACCCAATGTGACCCAATAGCCGCTGGCAAGCTATCCTGCATAGCTTGGAAAATGTGCCGCAAACCCCCTGGCCCCTTACGGAGCCGCTGCCTTCGCTTTCGTCGCACCGTCCCGGTCCCTTGCTCGCCCCGGCTCGCTGACAGCTCCCGCGGCCACCCGAAGAAAGAGAGGAGAGAGCGCTCTCGCGAACGCCCTCCCCTCGACGTCACCTGCTCAGGCGGCGAGTACCTCCGCCGCGAGATCCCACAGCCGACTGTTGAGCCGCTCGTCCTCGCGGATAGATGTGATCCGCCGAGTTCGCGACAGCCGTCCGCTGGCCGACCGGCGACTCAGGCCACCGCGGAGCAGGTTCTCCTGGCAGCGATTGAAGACGCTCCAGAGGTCATCTCCGAGGTCTTCGACCCGCCGGCTGTGCAGCAGCTGGGAGGGTGGCATACCAGCCTGCCCGAGGTCCGGGTAGCGCAAGGCCAGCGCCCGCTCCGCGAAACGGATCTGCTCGTCCTCCAACAGCCGCCGCCCTTCCATGCGCTCGACCTGATGGGCCAGGCTCTCGAACCGCTCCGAGATCTGCAGGGCGCCGGCGATCACCTCATCGACGACGTTGCCGCGATGCGCCACGCACACCCCCGGAAACGCCCCACGGGAGACGATCAGGCCGTTCGTGCAGATCACCCGGAAGAGGCCCATGCGCAGCTGATAGGCGCTCGTGCCGTCGTGGCTATTTAGAAAGACGACCTCCGGCACGGAGTCCTTGAGCTGCACCGTCTCAAACCGTCGGCGCAACCGAACGATGTGCCGGGCATGCAGGGGGCTCGCTCGACGGGCCTGTGTTTGGCGGGCCTCAACGGGCACGAACCCGGCCTGCATCAGGCCGGCGAGCACGCGCTCGCTGGGAACGAAGGCGTACTTCGCGCTCGTGCGCTCGTGAGGCGTCACCGCGAACACGGCCGGTGCCCGTGCCCGTACCGCATCCAGCGACAGCGCTGCGTTGAAGACGTTGGCATGAGAAGCAAACGACAGGTCAGGTAGTGCGTTCATGGTCGGAATCCTCGAGCGATTCTTGGGCGGGATTGCCCGCGTCCCCGGATCACGGCGCGCGCAGCCGTCAAGGATCGAAGACCGCCGCAGGCGGCGAGTGCGTCCTCGCACTCGTCCTTGACGGCGAGCACGGCGTGATAGGCTGAAGCGGCACCGTAATCCCGCCCTCTTCTTGTTTCTTCTCCGCTCCTTCCGGAGCCGTAAGTGACGGGTATCGACGAACACTCCCGAGCGCCGACCCTCCCATCGACGCTCGAGAGTGACGCGGCGACACGCCGCTACAACATTCCCTTCTCAGCGAAGCTGACGACCTGATCGCCCGCGACCACCAGGTGATCGAGCACCCGGACATCGACCAGGGCCAACGCCTCCCGGAGGCGCTGCGTGATCAGCTCGTCCGCCTGCGAAGGCTCCGCGACACCCGACGGATGGTTGTGCGCGAGGATCACAGCCGCGGCGTTATGCTTCAGCACCTCCTTCACGACCTCACGGGGGTGTACCGAGGCGCCATCGATCGTCCCTCGGAAGAGGTCTACCCGCGCGAGCAGGCGATGGCGGCTGTCCGCCAGAATCAGACAGAACATCTCGTGCTCCCTCGGGCCGAGATGGAGACGCAGGTACTCACGCACGAGCGCCGGAGAATTCAGCGAGCATCCTCGTCGAAACTGTTGTGCGAGCAGCCGACGCGCAGCCGCGAGGACTTCGCTGGCAGTCGCGTGTCGATATTGATTGGAGTCCAGGACATAGAGCGTCTGAGACTCGGTGGTCGTGCGAGACATGGTGGAGTCCCCGAAGGTTCCGGGCGGGATTGCCCGCGGCCCGCGCATCGCGGCGCAGCGCAGCCGTCAGGGCCGCGCGAAGCGCGCTTGCGAGCACGGCCAACGGCCGCGCGCAGGCCTTGACGGCGAGCACGCCGTGATACGCTGTCGCGGCCAGCAACCCGCCCTCTTCCCCTTCCCCTCCGAACCAGTGATCCGCATCGGCGGGCGGGGGTTGGCCCGCGGCGCGGAAGGGAAGCCCACGCCGCGGGCCGCTCGCTTCTACAGCCAATGACGAGCTTCAAGTTCGGCAAGGCGCTGCCGCCGCCTCGCAGTGACAGCACCTCGCAGCTCCGGCGACGGCTGCTTGTACTGCCCATTCCTTCGAATGACTCCCTGGATCGTGTTCGGCGATACGCCGTACTCACGCGCCAGTTGCTTGCAGCTCTTGCGTCTTCGGTGCCACGCGAGGATCTCTTCCACCTGCGCGTCGCTCAGCGCACGCGGACGTCCGACCGTGCTGTTCATGGTCATCTCCCGATCTGGTTCGTAGGCGGCTTGCCTACGCGACGGGAGCAGCACGCGGCGCGCAGCTGTCAGGGATCGAAGACGGCCGCAGGCCGCGTGCGCGGCCTTGCGCGCACGTCCTTGACAGCGAGCACCGCGTGCTAGGCTGGGAGCGGAGGCGGCCCCCGACTCCCGGAATCGGCCGCCCAGACGGATCGAGCGTAAGACCGAACCGCCCGCCGACTGCGGCACGGCCCGGATCTTTCGCCGCGCCGGCTGGATGGCGCGGAGCGTTCGGCCGCGGGCTACCGCGTACGAACCGGCGGCTTCGCTGGCGTGGAATCGTTGCGGAGGCGGTGCCGCTCACGAATCCTCACGGACGACATGAGCGTGCTCAAGTTGGATTGCGGGCAGGTTTGCCCGCTCACGGGCAGCGCGCCACGCCAGCAAACCCGCCGGCTTACTTCTTCTTCTCCGCTGCTACCGCACCGGATCGTCTCGCTGCCTGCGCGGAACGGGCTCCGGATCCTGCGGCGTGGCTCTTAGCCTCTCGCGCAGGCGCACGTCGGGAAGCGGCTCGCCGCGTGCCACGGAGTTCCCCATGGCTTCGCGAATCAGCGCCACGAACCGTGCGCGGTCCCGCGGATCGGGAATGCGCCGAGCGGCGATCGCCTCCGCCGCGCGCAGCGTGAGGAACGCCGACTTGAGCTCCGGGTGCTCGCGGACCGCTGCGCGCGCGTCGATTTGCCGGTCCCGGACGAGGCGCGCGAGGCGCGCGCGGTCCGTAAAGTGTTTGACCTTCTCGAGTTCCCAGCGCGTGCGGTAGGCGGGATGCTCGGTCTCGCGGACGATGTTTCCACGCGTATCGTGCTCGCGCCGGGTCAAAGTCACCGCCTCGCGGGACACGCGCCGCGCGCCGACGAGATCGCCGATCTGCGGTCGCGTCACGGCGGTCCGCAGCGCGCGGGCCAGGTCCTGGCCCCAGAGGATGCTCATCCCGTCGCTGGTCACGAGCTTCACGAAGTACGAGAGGTCCTGGCCAACGCGGAACCGGTAAGGCGCGCGGCCGTGCTCGACAAGGCGCCCGACGACAATTGGCCGATCCCGGCTCCGCACGGCGGGTCCGTCACAAGCTCCGCTCGGGCTCGCGCCGGACTGCCCGTTCCGGCGCGGGCTGCCTCGAGCCGTGTTCTCGCAGGCGCACGGGTTCCAGCGGCTCGCCGCGCTCGATGGATTCGGCGATCAGTGCGCGTGCGCGGGCGACCAGCCGGGCGCGTTCGCGGGGATCCTTGAGATCGCGCTCAGCCCCGAGTTTCACGGCCTGGAGCTTAAGGTAGGAGCCCTGCAGTTCCGGATGGCGCTTGACCGCCTCCTGCGGGGCGACGTCCGGGTCGCGAAAGATCGTGGCGGCGCGCGCGCGGTCGGCGAGAAAGTCGCTGCGCTCCACGATCCACGCATTGCGGTGAGTCGCGAGCGACGCCGCAGCGATTTCGCGGCCCTCGGCGTCGCGGCGGCGCGCGGGCACGGTCACGGGCCGCCGGTCTACCGCACGAACGATCACCTCATCGCCGATCTTGGCGGCGCTGAGCGACTGTCGGACAGCACGCTCGAGGTCCACGCCCCAGATCTCCCGCTCGCCCTCCTTCGTCTGGAGGCGAACGTAGTAAGAACTCTGCTGCAAGGGTTCGTGGCGGTAGGTGTCGTGACCGTGCTCGAGCAGGCGACCAACGAAGGTCTCGCCGCGCGGCGGCCGCGCGGCGGCCGTCTTCCCGTGAGCCTCCTCCCGGTTACCGCGCGGATGCGCGTCACGTCGCCGCAATGAACCGTCCCGTTCGCGCTTCTGGCCTTCCGGCGCGTTTAAGAGTGCGCCGTGCTTCGCCAGGCTGCGCGCGAGCTGAGCCCGCTCGACGTCGCTGGCCCGATAGCCACGCACGTCGAGGCCGGCGCGTTGCGCGGCGAACCAGGCTTCCTTGCGAAAGCGCTCGCTGCCGGTCACGGCGATGCGGTCCCAGCCACGCACCTGCGCGATGGCGATAAGGGTGCGTACGACCTCCGTGTTCTCGGACGGCGTCGTGAGCTTCGTGCCACGGTCAGTGAACGCCGGTGCGCCGTCCGGGAAGTAGTACCTGGAGCCGATACCGATGAACCGCTGCCAGATCTCCTGCGGCATGGCGCGGGACGGATCGGCGCCGCCCGGGGGCGCGGGCGTTCCGCGCCCCGCGCGTCCCCTGGGCGTCCGCCGATGCTCGCCCCCCGTCCACGCCGGCACGCGGAGGGTTCGCATCAGCAGCTTCGCGGCGCCGACGGACCGCACGGATCGTATTCTCCGTCGTCGATGTCTGCGTCGGTTCGTGCGTTCATGACTCGTCCTAGCGTGCTTGCAGCGACGCGAGGAAGCTCTCCACGGCCGCATCGAGTTCCGTCCGTGTCATCCGTTCGCCTTGCGCACGGTCCGGCACGATCGTCCGATCGGGATCGATGTCGAAGTCTTCCAGGGTCAGCGATTCGAGTCGGTCGATGTCCTCCACCGTGGATTCACGCGTCCTGAGCCCTTCGGGGAAGCTCCTTCACGGGTCGGTCACCCTCGCTCGCGACGGCGCCAGCTCGACCACTCGCAGCCTCGAGGCGGGCCTCCATGGGTGCCGACGATTGCGCCCGCGGGATCGCAGTGACAACCGGCGGCGCATGAAGGCGTCTCTTGAATCTGGCGAGCGCGTAATAGCGGATCTTCTTGGCCAGGATCGGCCGAACGTGCTCGACGAAAATGAGCTCGCGCGCTGCGCCCAGCTCACGAAGTTCCTGCGGCAGTCTCAGGGAGCGCTTCTGCTCGCTGATACTGACGCTCCGGTGCCGCCGCCCTTTCAGATCGAAGGGATCGAACACAGGCCTGGAGTAGGTCTTGACCTGAACGGTCGTGAACCCGAGTTCCCGCGAGATCTCCTCGGCATCGTCCATGTCCTTGGGGGCAAAGTGGATCCGTGCGGCGAGCGTCTTGACCAGCGTGTTGGCGCCGTCATGCCCGTACACCTGGCGGAGCTGCGCCGGTGTCTGCATGATCATCAGTGCGCGTACGTTGTAGCCGGGGAGAAAGCCGCTCGCCTTCGCGATGATCGGGATCGGGCCGAGCGCCGGGAACTCATCGAGCACCATCAGCACCTGGTGCCGGAGCGACGCATCGTGTTCGGGCAGCCGGTCGGTTTGGAGTGCGATCGCCTGCTGGAAGAACAGGCTCATCAGCGGCGCCAGGCGCGCAAGGTCCTTCGGATTCACGCCCAGGTAGATCGACATCGGCTGCGACCGCAGTGCCCGCAAGTCGAAGTCGCTCGCGGCGGTCGCGGCGTCCAGCACCGGGTTCATCCAGAGCTCGAGCCGGCTGGTGAACGTCTTGCGGATGCTCGACGTGGTCTGGGGCGCCAGAGTCGATGACGTCGTACAGGGCGCGCACACACTCGCCCGGCAGCGGGTGCTGTCCGCTCATGCGTCCCTGGATCACGCGCTGCCAGTGGTGCGCGAAGCCTTCCTCGTCGTTCGCCATGCCCTGCCGGAGAATCTCCCCGATCGTGCGCGGCATGCTCGGCGTGGAGAAGAGATAGAGTGCAATCCCGAGAAAGAGCGAGCGCGCCGATGCCATCCAGAACGGATCGGTGTTGACCGGGTCGGGAAAGAACATGTTCGCGATCAGCTGCAGATCGCTGATGCGCTGACCGGGATCGTCCGCGACATAGTCCAGCGGGTTCCAGCGCGCCGTGCGGCCGTCCGGCGACAGCGGGTCGAACAGGTACACGTCCTGCCCGCAGGCGCGGCGGTGGCCCGCGGTGATCGTCCAGTTCTCCTTCTTGATGTCGGTGCAGACGACGCTGCCCGGCCAGCTCAGGAGGTTCGGAATGACGACCCCCACGCCTTTACCCGCCCGCGGCGGCGCGGACAAGCACACGCCCTGCTGTCCGCCCAGCACCAGATAGCGCCCGCCCCAGGCGCCGAGTCCACCGAGGCGCCCAAGAATGATCCCGTCGCCGCCGAGGAGTCCTGCACGGGCGATTTCACGACGCGTGGCAAACCGCGCATCGCCGTGAAGCGCGCGTGGCCGGCGGAGCACGACGGCCAGCGCCACTGAGGCGATGAGCGCCGCCCCGGCTGCCGAGGACCACTGCAGCGGCCGGCGCAGGTCGGCGCGGTGGCCGTGGTAATAGGCGTAGCGCGCCACGGTGAGCGGTGTCGCTTGCGCTGGATCGAGGCGCACCCACACCAGAAAGAGATAGCCTGCGAGGTACTGTGCGACGACCACCGCTGCGAGCAGCATCGCCGCCACCTTGAGGCCGCCCCCAAGCCGCGCCCGCCTAACCGGCCGAGGCGGCGCTGCGACGCTTGCGGAGGGGGTCATACCAGATTTCCTGGATGCAGCGGCGGCGCTGCTCGATGCCAAACTGGATCACGACGTCGATCAGCAGGTCGAGCAGGTTGCGGATATCGCCGCGCGCGAGGGCCTGGCCGGCGCGGCTCTGCTTGACGAGCAGCACCAGCTGCTCGAAGGCGAGCTCGCAGCTGGCCGCGTGCACGCTCGTGATCGAACCCGGGTGGCCGCTGTTGACGTTGCGCAGGTAGTCGAAGGCTTCCTCCCCGCGCAGCTCCGCGAGCAGGATTCGGTCGGGTCGCATGCGCAGGCAGCCTTCGATCAGCTGCTTCGGCGTCACCCGCGCCAGGCCCTGATCGTCCTTCGAGTAGAACAGGCGCACGTGGTTCGGATGCCCGTCGAGCACCAGCTCCCGCGCGTCCTCGATCGTGATCAGACGCTCGTCGGCGGCAATCTCGCGAACGAGCGCCTTGGTCCAGGTCGTCTTGCCCGACCCGGTCGGGCCCTGAGACCAGGATGTTGCGGCGGCTCGTCACCGCAAGGCGCATGAACGCCGCGTACTCCCGCGCCCCAAGCAGACGCAGCAGCTCCTGCTCGGTCGCATCGAGCGTGTCCGTCGCGCGGCGCGTCGTGGCGAAGATACCGCGCCGCGCGAGCTCCTCGATGCTCCACACTTCATCGGCCGGCCGGCGGATCGCGATCGCCACCGTCCCGGGCGTCGTGGCCGGCGGCAGCACGACCTGGATGCGCTCGCCGCTCGGCAGCGAGGCCGAGAGCAAGGGTGACTCCGGGTCCACCCGCTGGCGCGTGGCATTCGCGACGAGCTTCGCGAGCCCAAGACACCAGTCAAAGGTCGCGAACCCGAGCGGCTGGCACGTCCAGCCCGACCGCGTTTCGAGGAACGCCTCGCCCGGACGGTTGATGCACAGCTCCGTCACCTCCGGGTTGGCCAGATATGGCCGCAGCGGCCGCAGCGTCAGCTCGAGCGCGGAGCACTCGGCGGGCGCTGCGGGCAGCCGCACCGCACCGCCCTGCGCAGCGGGCGCAGGCGCGGGGCAGGACGTCTCAACGGAGACGCGCGGCGGGGCGAAGCTCATACACGCTCCGGAAGTCGAGATCGCGGGCCACCAGCACCTGGATGCGATCGCCCTGGGGCTTGACGACGGTCGGCGGGATGTCGACCGTGGACCGCAGCACCTCGGTCATGATGTCGCGCGTCGTGGACGAGCCGTAGATCACGGTCGAATCACCGCTCTGTTGCGACTGCACGGCCGCCTGCACGGCTCCGTCGATCACGCTGATCAGGATGGCCGCCCCGAAGCGCTCGAAGAAGTGTCGGTTCACCTCGCCGGGCAACCCCGAGCGGCCAAGCTCATCGGTGCCGGGCGACAGCAGCGGCACCACGACGCCCGTGGGTGTTCTCGCCTCCGTCCACAGAACAAAGATCCGCGCCGAGCCGTGCCGCACCTGGCCGCGAGTTTCGCCGACGAGCTTGGTGCCCCGCTCGAGCAGCACCACCCGGCCGTCCACGCCGAAGGTGTCGGTCGCGGTCACGCAGGTCGTCATGCCGGGGAGCGTGGAGTCGATCGCGGTCTCGAGTGTGCAATCGAGAAACGCGCCCTTCGGCAGCAGCAGCGTCTGCGTCGGCAGCACCTGCGCGCGCACCGCCGGTGTCGCGCTCGGCCGGAACAGGGCATCGAGATCACCGCCGGCACCGCGCGCGGAGTAGGGCTCCGGCGCCATCGCCGGGGCGGCCGCGTCCACCGACACCGCCTCCGCCGCCCCGACCGGCAGCCCTGCGGAGGACGTCTGCCGAGCGAACACCGCACCGGAGAGCTTGCGCGCGAGTGCGAGTTCCTCCGGCGTCGGCGCGGTCGGTTGCGCGGCTTGGTGCCCAGCCAGCTCCGCGGCCTGTAACCAGTCGTCGGGCACGTCGACCAACGGCGGCGCGTCGGGCGCCGGCCCCAGAATTCCCGCGACGGCGCCGGACGACGGCGGCAGTGGCGTCGACGGGGCCGAGCGGTGGCAGCACCATCTCTCCCTGCGCCTTGCTCTTTGCAGCCGTCTGCGCGGTGTTGCGGGCCGCCGAGCGATCGGAGAGGCGGTGGGCGTAGTACCAGCCGATGAGACCGAGGGCCATGGCGCCCATCAGCCCCGCCGCCAGTGCATTGCTCACGCGCGACTGCAGTGACGGCGGGCGACTCACGGCTGCCGTCGCGCGCTCGCCCGCGACGGTTTCGGTCACCTCTGAGTCTGCGCCCGGCTCCGCGACCGCTTCAGCCGGCGCGGACGGCAGCAGCGCGTCCGGCTCCCGGCGCCGTCGCCGAAACACGTTCGGCAGGTTCACGGCCCGAGCTCCCGCCGATCACGCCGGACGTCGGGTGAGAGCGTGCCGGACTCCAGCCGCTCGCCCGTGCCGGCGAACCCCTGGTTGACCACGCATCCGGCCAGGCGTCCGCGGCGCACGATGAACTGCCGCGCCACGCGATGGATGACGACGCTGCCGTTCTCCACGCTGAAGTTGAGCAACGATTCCGAGCCGTCGTCGTTGCGCACGAAGATCGGCCGGCAGCTCGGCCCGCGGCCCGAAGGCGAGGTGCGTGTGCACGCCGTCATCGGAGGCGGCGACCGGCTTTAACGCGGGGTGCCCGCAGTAACCGTAGTGGAAGTTGCGCGGGCGCGTGGCCGTGGCGCGCGCGAGCGTCTCGAGTGACGCGCTCGGAGGCGCTCTCGGCCGATGCGGCCACCGGGTCGGCCGGGTAGCGGAAACGCACCGCGTACATCACCTCCTCCGACCCGTGGCCGGGCGCCGCGGTCGACGCGGAGTAGTCAAAGCGATAGGCACGCCGATTGGTGTAGATGACGAGGTTGGTCGCAACGACCGCCGCCCGGGGCTTCAGGTGCACCCAGTGCTCGTAGCCGTCGATCGCAACGGCCTCGAGATCGCCGCCCGCCCGACCGGTGAAGACCTCGCCGTCCTCGAAGATCAGCTCGATCACGTAACCGACGGCGCCCCGCAGCCGATAGACCTCATCGGCGCTGTAGAGGGCCGTCCGGATGCGAGGATCGACCGTGCCCTTCGCCGGCACGATGTCCGCGCGGGCCGCGCATGTCGACCCGCGCCGCCAGGAGCACCGCCAACGCCCGACCCCGCGCTCATGCGCGTGTCTCCCGCCACCGGCTGCGCACCCGTGGCCAGCTCAGCGCGGAGCGACTTCCGGCTCGGACTGGAACTCGACAATCTTGAACCCGAGTGGATTCCAGCGCCGGAGCTTCGGGTTCCGGGAGGGCTCGCCGTAGACGTACTGGATCGTCGAGATCCAGTGGGAGAGCTGTTCCTCGGCGCTGCCGGAAGCGCGCCGCGCCTTGGTATAGCGGACCTGCGCGAGATCTTCGACGCCGCTGGCGCGCTTGAAGAAGCTGACCGAGCTCACGCGCGCGCGAATCGGACGAGCCATCCTTGTGGAGGTTGAGCGGCGAGGCGGGATTGGCGCGGTCCCACTGCGCGTACCACGCCTGGTTGCGCGCGGCGCCGTGAAAGGCCGAGCACTCTTCGTAGTCGCTCTCGGCGGTTGCGAAATTGAACCGCTCGCAGACCGTCACGTAGTGATCGAGAAAGTAGCGCGTGACCGCCTCGGGCACCTCGGCCTCCCCAGCGAGCACCGGCACGACGTCCACCACGCCCGTCGTGTTGTCCACGCGAATGACGAAGGGCTCGACGCGCTTCAGCGGCATCAGCAACGCGAGCGCCGCCATCGCCAGGATCGCGACCAGCACCGCCGCGAGTGCCACGCGCCAGGCGATCCGCACGCTGCGCTCGGTCATCGCGACCCGGTTGCTGTCCCAGGACGCGGCCTCGGCGAAGTACGCGGCGAGCGCCTTATCCCGGCTCACGGCGGACATCGGTCCGATCGTCCTGGGGGCGCACCGCGTCCTGCGTCACTGGCGGTGAGGTATTGATGGGCTCGAGCCGCCGGCTGCAATCGACACGCGTCGCACCGGTGGAACAACCCATGAGCAGCCGGGCAGCGCGAGCGCCATGCTCATCACGACCAGCCGTGCCCGGGCGCGCATCAGGGATGCCCGAGCCGGCGGATCGCGTGTTCGTGCCGCGCGATCCGCGCGAATGCCCTGTTGTGCCTGGTATCCCAGCTTCCGCGACAGAGTGTCCCAGCGGGTCGTCTCATGGTCCAGCAGGAGGCCACGCGTAAACTGCCCGACCTGCCGGCCGGTGCCGCGCGAGCGGCCCAGGCCCCACGCGACCGCCGCGGAGACAGCCCCGAACGAGGACAGGGCCAGGCCGCTCGCGAGACCCGCCGCCATCGGCGGCACCTGCTTCATGATGAGAAAAGCCAGGCCGGCCGCGATACACACCTGCACCGCGTGGCCGATCTGGATGCTGCCGCCCGCGCCCGCGGCGTGTTCGGCGGCCGCCGACACGACCTGCATCATGAGCGCGGCCACCAGCACGGTGAGAACGGTGACGAAGCCGTAGTTCGCCAGCTGCGCGATCCAGGATTCGAAGAAGCGCTTGCTCGTCTCGAAGAGGAGCAGCACGATGAAGAACGGCCCCAGCGCGATCAGCACCGAGAGCGCAATCTTGGACAGGGCGAGCAGGAACATCGTATACACGGCCGTGAGCCCTACGATCAGGTAGACGGCCAAGCCGGCGAGATAGAAGCTGAAGTCTCCGTCGAGAATGCCGCCCTTCTCGAGCAGGAACGCGCCGGCGTCGTCGCCATCGAGCAGGATCTCATCGACGATCCCGACGGAATCGTGGGCACCCGCGATGCCGGCCGCCAGAACGCCCGGCGCACGGAAGAAGGTATCGACGATCAGGCTGTTGAAGAGCCACAGCTGCAGCGATGCGCCCAGCACCACGGCCAGCGTGACCAGGCGCTTCACGCCGGTGATAAACGGCTCGTCGATCTTGCCGATCAACTGCAGGTACCCCCACACGGCCACGTAGAAGATGCCCAGTGCCACGATCGCCGGTTGGAGCAGCTCAGCGATCCGCGCGGTGTTATCCCCGATGTACGTGGCGAGGAGCGTGTTGAGCCAGAGGTCGAATTCGGCGAAGAAGCCCATTGCGGCACCTCCCGTCAGCGGGTCCCGTCGTCCGCTTCGTCAACGGGCCGATCGACCGTGTCCGCGGGCGCGTCGTCCTTGCGGGGCGGCGGCAACCGAACTGGTGGCAGGTCGCGCAGGGAGCGACGCTCGTCCATCTGCGCCGCCTCCCGCGCGTTGATGCAGTCGGGCGTGTCCCCCAGCGTGCCGGGATCGCTCTCGCAGCGGGCGAGCTGTCCGCGTCGCAGCTCGGCGTCGGCACGGTAATCTTCGACGGTGTGTTGGGCACGGTCGGCCGAAGGCGAACAAGCGGCGACGGCCACCGCCGCCGCGAGTCCACACCAATGCCAGCGCGTAGGCGCCACGTCCCGTGCTCAATCGTTCAACCCGATCGCCGGCAGGCGCCGCAGCGAGCCGATGCTCGCGATGGCGTGCTCGCGCGCGCGCTGCCGGCGCGCCCACTCCTCCGCCTGTGCGGTGTGGAAGAGCAGCACAAGCTTCGTCTGCTCGTTCTGCAGCATGGCCTGCTCGGCCGAAATCCGGGCCTGCAGATCGAGCGCCGCCTTCTGGTCCTGGGCTGAGCCAATCGCGTCGATGAGCTGCTGGAGGGCCTCGAATCGGCTGCTCGTCGTCTCCAGGGCCTGCCGCGTCGTGACCTGCAGCATCGCCGCCCCCCGCCGCGCCTCCTCGAGCTGCGTGCGCTCCTCCACGGAGAGGCGGGCGACCTGCTGCGGGGTCAGCACGGCGTTCGCGGCAAGGGTGGACTCGACTTGCTCGGCCAGCGCGCGATAGCTCGCACTTGCCTGGCGCAACACCGCATCGAGCGTGGCCCAGTCCGGCGGCAGGTAGTTGCGCGGCGTGCCCGACAGCAACTGCTCCATGCCGCGCTGACCCGTCATCGACTGGTAGGTCGCCTGCGCCTGCGCGAGCTGCTCGCGCAGGGTTTCGATCTGTGCAATGAGCTGGTCGATGGCCCTGACATCCACCACCGCCATCGCCGCCTGTGCGCCGGGCGCTATCCAGGCGCACGAGAGTACCGCCATCAAGACGACTCGCTTCGACATGACTCGCCCTCCTGTGCCAGGAACTTCGGCAACCAGTGCGTCGGATCCGCGCCCACCTCGGCGATGAGCCGGTGGACCTCGTCGACGGTGCTGGCGCGCCCCGAGATCACCTTCAACTCCGCATCAAACCCTTTCAGGTCGAGCTCGCAGACCACGCTGTGATGGCCCTGCTTGATGAGAAACATGCGCGAGCCGGGCTCGAGCTGCTCCTTGATCAGCGCGAACTCGCGCTCGGAAAGCCCGAAGCCATCCATGTAGTCGTCTGCCGCGGCGTCGGCGTTCGGAAAGAACACCTTGGTGGGCGTCTGCTCGATGATCGTCCGGCTGATCGCGCTCTCCAGCACATCGCCAGGGCTCTGCGTCGCCATGCACATCACAGCATTCAACTTGCGCCACGTCTTGGGCGCGTCCCGCGCGAACGTCTCGAAGGCGGGATCCGCGAGGAGCCGCCAGAATTCATCTATCCAGCACACGAGCCGGCGGCCGTCGAGCAGCTGCCGAATCAGGTGAAAGAGATAGAGTGTCAGCGGGACTCGCGTGACCGCGTTGTCCAGAAAGTCGGTGACGTCCACACCGAAGAGCGTGGTGCAGGCCAAGCAGTCCGAGAGCTCATCGCGGGGCTGGTCGAACACCCAGGCGTAGTCGCCGCCCGCGTCTTCGCACCAGCGCCGGAGCCGCGCATGCACGCCCTCGGCGCGCGTGGCGTCCGTGAACTCGATGAGCCGCGAGAGCCGCCGCGCCTCGCGGTCCAGCGCGAGCGTGCCGTGCAACGCGTGATCGAGGTCCGCCTCCTCGCGGACCGACAGCGCTGCCGGGCCACCAACGAGGCTCCGCAGCCAGGCCTTCAGGAACTCGACGTTGCTCGCGGTCGGCAACAGCTGCAGCGGGTTACAACCGGTCGGGTGACCGTTCTTGAGTGGCAGGTACGTTCCGCCCATCGCTCTGACCAGGATCTCCAGGCCGCGATCCTTGTCGATGACGATCTGCGTCACGCCCTGGCGAGAGAGCATCGCCGCCAGAAAGCCGATGAAGACCGTCTTGCCGGAGCCCGTCGGGCCGCAGATAAAGCTATGTCCAGTGTCCTTGCGGCTTCCGCCATCCGCATCCCGCGGGTCGCTAGCGTGCAGCGAGAAATAGTACGGCGAGCGGGCACTGGTGATCAGTAGCGCGAGCGCTTCGCCCCAGTGGTTGCCCGCGGCGCCGGCCGCAGGGATAGTTGTGAAACGCCGCCTGCGCCGAGAAGTTGCGGGAGGTGATCGGTGCCTTGCGCGGGCGCATCGAAAAGCAGCCGGGCAGTTGCGCCCAGTAAGCGGCTTCGAGCGCGAGATCCTCGCGCGCCACCGTCATTCCGGTATCCGACAGGAGCGTACGGGCGTGCGCCACGTCGGCATTCAACCTCTGCAGCGCTCGTTCGTTGGAGCCGCTGGCCGGCGGCGAAGCGGGCTCGGTCAGCACCTGCAGGCTCAAGTGGTGATCGCCCATGACGAACACGTTGCCGGTTAGCTCATCGAGCGCGTCCTTGAGGTCCTCCGCCTGCGTCACGGCAAAGTCGCCTGCGTTCGACATCTGGTGGTACTGCCGCTGTAGCAGGCCCTGCCCCGCCGCCTTCGTCAGGAAGGTGAACGATTGCGTGAGCACGAAGGGAAACGGCGCGGATAGCAGCCCGTCATACAGACCCACGACTGCCGATGTTGGGTACTCCTTGATGCCGAGGATTGCGCCGAAGCGGGTTTCCGACGCCGAGCGGTACTCGATGGTCTCGGTTCCGAAGATCACACGGGACGTGGCGAGGACTTCATTGACCGGCGCGCGCGGCAACGGGACACGCTGGCGACCGGCATTGACCAGTAGCGCCATGAATTCCAGCACGTGGGAATATGGCCGTCCGGCGCATTCGTACACGCCAAGACTTTCCGGCTCGTAGCGGTCCAGCGACGAGACGAGTGTCTGCCTGAGCTTGTCGCAACCGTCCAGTGCGTCGGCCAACTGGACGGTGCTGCTGTCGTGCGCTGCTCCCCGAACGAGCCTTGCAGCCCAGCTCGAGGCCACCCCGCTCACCGGCCGGTACACGACGGAGAGGTAGAGCTCGTTCACCATCAGGGTCTCCGCGGCGAGGCGCGCGCGGTACCTGGCTGCGAGCGCATCGGCGAACGCACTGCCCTGCCCGCCGGCCGCCGCGGTCTGCTCGCGCCGGCGCACCACGTGCGTCCACAGCGCGACCTGCGGACTGGCGATGTTTCGCCACAGCACGTTCAAGCGCTCGTGCCAGTTGTTGAGCACTTCGTCGTCGGCGCTCTCGAAGCTCGCACCGCCTAGCTTGAGCACCTGGACGTAGTCACCGCTCGCGGTACGCACGACCTCGGGAGCGACGTGCGCGGTGTAGGGAATCCGGCCGGCGGCCGGCAGTTCGCGCCGCAGCGCACCGGCGCGTTTCATGCGCGGGCTCCGGGAGCCGTTGAGGAGGACACGACCGCGGCCACAGGTGCGCGACGGCGTCCCGCGAGATCCGGCAGATCCAGCCGGAGTGGGCTGTAGCTCGCGCCGCGCCAGAACCGGAGGCTCGAGAGGTAACCCAGCAGTCGGGTCTTCGCCCACGCCAGCAGCAGGTCGAAGTACCGCGGATCGCGGGCGCACAGCAGCGCACATACCCCGTGAATCGGCAGCGCCAGCAGGAGCGTCAGGAGGTTCTTGGTCAGCAGAAACGCCTCCATCGTGACCACCAGGTTCACGAGCATGGCGACGTAGGTGACACCAAATCGCATCGGCGGTCGGGTGACCGCCACAAAGAGCGGGTCGACGGCCAGTCCGGCGTTGCGGGTGCGCACGCTGGTCCCTACACGCCGAAAAGCCCGCGGATCCAGGCGACAATCTGCGGAGAGCCGAAGATCGCGGCGATCCCGACGATCGCCCCGATCACCCATCCCCAGGAGATCCGCCCGACCGCTGCCGCGATCGCAAGCCCGATGACGATGAGGATCGCGATCGGTGTCGCGATCGTCAGGGCGAAGGTCACCAGCGAATTCGCGCCCGTGTCGAAGGGGGACGCCTGGGCCAGCGTGACGGACGGCAGCGCGAGCGCGGAAAGGCCAGTCAGAGTCGCCCCGCCAACCCGCATCGTGTCTGCGCTTTTCACCGCCAGTGCTCCCGTGTCTTGTCCTCCTATCGGATCACCGTCTCGGAAAGCCGGGCACGGGAGGATTCAAGGGGAAACACCCCCATACTTGCACCCTTATCCACGCGTCACGGGGTAGGCACATTTCTTCTCTCCGCGCACCACGCACTTCTCACGAATTCCCTCACTTATTCATGTTGCGTTCGGATACCGCGGTCTGCTAATCATCGCTGCGCGCGTGCGGTTGCCCGTCCTTGTCGGCCTGGGCCGCTCGAGCGAAGGCTGCGCTCTGACACCGAGCAGCCCTTGCTCGACCGTACGCGGGCATGGCCCGCGGATCGTCGGAAATCAGACGTTTGACCTATGAAGGACCCGAACGAGACTCAGCACGCGATGTGCTTGAGGGTTGGCGCTTGGAAGAGCTTCGAGTGGCGTATGACTTCAGTGCAGTTACGAGATCACCAACCAGCCGCAACTCGGCCTGCAATCGAGCCTCTGCAAACGCGTTCTCATCATTCTTTTGCGCTGCCAGGATCAGGTTCCTCCACAGGTCCGGACAATTGCCCCATCGGGGGCCGACATCGTGGGTGAAAGTCGACGCGATGCGGCGTATGTCGGTCGTAGATAGGCCACCAATCGCCGCCGAGACTTCCCGGCTCATGCCCACTATCAGACAGGACACAAGCCGATCCGACTGAGCCATATGCCAAGCGAACATGAGCGTCTCGTGCATCAACTGCTCCCCCTGGCTGCTTGGCCGCCGGCCTTCAACCTCGGCTTCTCGCTGAAGTCCGCACATCGGATCTCTCACCTGCTCCCACCACGCGATGTCGGTGAAATGAACGTCCACGATGACGAACGGAAGTCGAGCAACCCGGCGCCTCGTCGCGACGTCGAGACTGCGCCAGAGTCGCAGCTCCTGCCGCATGGCGATCGAGTCTTCGCATTCCCCGTCGCACGCTGCCTGCGCCAGGAGCTCCAAGCACCGTTCATTGAGGCGGTGAACCAGATCCAGCGATCGCGTGCCTTTCCATCTTGGCGGCGAGGGAACGACGTCTCGGCCGGCTGCAGTTTGGTTCAACTCGTAGGACATGAGTGTCTCCCAGAGATTGGGGTGGCATTCTCCGGATCGACGCCTGTGAGATCACTTGGCGATTCCGGGCGAAATCCCGCCAAACGCGCTGGAAGCGTGGCCGCCGTGGCGATCGCGGTAAATGCGAGTTCTTTCGGAAACCGGCAAGTAAATCGCCGTGATTCTAGGGAGGGACTGTGTTATGGACCTGCCTGTCACGGACGACCAGATCGGCCGTTACTTTCGCCGTCGACAACTTGGCCTGCGCCTGCTCGCGCACGGGGCGCGTGCCCAAACCGTGCAAGCCTGGAGTGGCCTGACGCGCGATCAACTCGTGACTCTCCGACGCCGCTGGGCCATTAACGCCCACGATCGACGCCGAGGCCCGTCGCCCTCCTCCTTCGACGTCTTCTTTCGCTCGACGCGAACCTGCAACCGTGCCGCACTACTCGCGGGTCTGTTTCACATTGTCGGCGTGGTTTCGTCGAAACGAGGCAGGAAGCGCGGTAGAGCGGCTTCGCTCGCTGGAGAAGGGCGAGCTGCTTTGCGAGACCTTTGAGCTGCTGAGGGAATGGCAGCCTTCGGCGGACATCGACTTTGAACAAGCGGTGCTGCTAGCGGTTGGCCTCGCAGGCGATCACGCGGTGGAGCTCCGGAATTGCGCTCGCTGCGCCGGCGTCATGTTGATCGACAAGCTCGGGCCGAGCGCGGATACCTGTGGGCACTGCCGAAGGGGCGCACGTTCACGGCCCCGTACTACCGGGCGGGGGCTCGATAACGTGGCGCAGCCAAGTGATGCACCTGATGCAACGGAGGACGCCCCGATCTCGTTTGATCACGGCAGCAGTACGAACGGGCGGTAAATCGACGATCTCGAAGCCGTCCAAATGTTGCAGCCCGGAACGGCTACGATTCGTAGACTATTGCAGGTAGCGAGCAGGGGCGTGCGCGGATATCGTCAGAGGCGACGGGCATTCGGTAAAGCTCAAGCGCCCTAATCTCTGATGAACAAAGAAATCAGCAAATAGTAGAGAACCAGGATCACGCCGAAGCTCAGGGAAATACCCAGCACTTGCAGGAAGGGGAACCTGGGACCCGCGGCGGAAAGTTCGAACGTGATCGCCGCCAAGACGCCAAGGACAAGTATCGAGCCGCAGGCGAGTCGAACGAGGGGTTCCAGCAGTAACAGCACACCCACGATAGGGAGACCCACGGCTTTCCGCAGCGCGCGCACAACCGTCCCCAAGCTGGGGTGTTTGCCTTCGAACTCCGCGTGCAGGGTCGTTGGTGCTCTCATGGCAGGCGGACTGTAAGCGGGTCGCGCCGTGGTCTGCAAGCTACATCGACGGCGGCGCCGAGTATGGCCCATTTCTCGCGTGAAACTTCGCCGGCGTCGGTGCATTGCGTGACATTTGCGCCGTTTTGTCCCGAATTCTTGCGCGTGTCTTTCTCGACGAGTTGGCTGAACCTTACCCCTCGGTTGCTTCATCAAGCGAGAGCACAACCCCATGCAAGGCAACTCAGCCCTATCCAACCGGGCGAACCCGAAAGCAAAGTCCTCCCCTCCAATCTCTCCTTGGATCAATGAACGCTATCCACCGCTGGGCGAAATCCTGAGCGCCCATGATGTCGCACGACTAACACGGCGCCCTCCGTGGCTGCTCGTCGGCCTCAGCTTGATCGGACGGTTTCCGAAGAGAGCGCGCTTCTACGGGCGAAGGCTTGGGTGGTGGCGATCGGAAGTGTTGGCATGGATGGCGCGGGACTTGGCGCCGGAACATCATCGAATAGCGTCGCCCCGATGCGGTTCGAGAAGGCGTCCTCGGCCCGCGTGCTTGTCGCTGGGCCCGGCCTGTTCTTCGCGCCGGAGGGGAACCGATCGCGAGCAGCCTGGCATCTGATGTTCGTCCCGTCCGAAGCACTCGAAGAGTTCACCGGCCTGAAGCGGCCGAGCGCACAGAAGCGCTTTCTCGATGTGCTGGGCATCAAGAACATCGAGCGCCTCGACGGCAGCCTCGCCGTGCGCCAGGAGGAGATCGACGCGCACACGCTTAGCAAGCCGCCGAAGGACAGCAAGCGACGCAGGACGCTCAATTTGTCCCTGCTGAGTAAGACCGGCTAAGCTGATGGCCATGGGGCGCCGAAGAAAGAAGGACAAGCACCTTCCGCAGCGCGTGTACTTCGAACACGGGCGCTACTGGTTCAAGCCGAAGAAGCCAAAGCCGACGCCGCCTGGCTGGAAGCCGCGAATCGATCTCGGCGAAACGATGTACGAGATGTACGAGCGCGCTCAAGAACCTCGTCACGCCGCGGCCGCTGCGCACGATGAACGACGTGTTCGACAAGTTCCTACTCGAGTCACTACCCGCGCTCGCTGTGCGCACGCAGAGCGACTATCGCAAGTACATCGAGCGGTTGCGCCCCGTGATCGGCGAGTGGGAACCATCAGAACTCACATCGGGCGACGTGTTCGACATTCGCAAGGCGCTCGCCGATGCCTCCGGCGTCGTACAGGCGAATCGACACATCTCGTGTCTTTCCGCCGTGATGCGCGAGAGCATCGGCTGGAAGGTGATCACGACGAATCCATGCCGCGAGCTGAAGCGTCTGCATGAACCTGAGCGCGATCGCTACGTCGATGATGCTGAGTGGCTCGCCGTCTACGAGCTCGCGCCCAAGGTGATGCACGAGATGTCGGGCGCGATCATGCAATGCGCGATGGATCTCGCGACGATGACCGGCCAGCGCGAAGGCGATTTGCTTCGACTGCCCTCCCACGACAAACGCGTGTACACACAGGACGGCATCGTGTTCAGGCCGGGCAAGTCGAAGCGCCGGCACCCACGTCATGGCCAGATCATCGAGACCGGCAAGACGGTGATCATCGAGTGGAGTGACGAGCTGCGGGCGGTCGTTGATCGAGCTCGCAGCATCGGCCCAAGGATGCGCCCGACGCTGATCTGCAACGAAGACGGCGAGCCGTATACGGAGAGCGGCTTTCGATCGAACTGGCACCGACTGATGACGGCGGCCGTCGGAGGCGTGAAACGCAAGGATGGCAGCTGGATCACGGACCCGGTGATCACTGAATCGTTCACCTTCCACGATCAGCGCGCCAAGAGCGCGAGCGACGAGGAGGAGTTCGAAGAGGCGCACGATCGGCTAGCTCACGACGATCCGCGAACGACGCAGAAGGTCTATCGGCGCAAGCCGCGGCGAGCTCGAGCTGGGCGGAAAGTCGGGACGTAAATGGGCGCGAATATTCCACAGCGCTGCTTTTATTCCACAGCTCTGAAGAATAGCGCTGCTAAGTTATTGAAAATGGTGGCCAGGGGCGGAATCGAACCACCGACACGCGGATTTTCAGTCCGCTGCTCTACCAACTGAGCTACCTGGCCACGCGGTCGGCCGGCCGACATCGAACGGCGGGGGCCTGAAGGGGCCGGAATTAGACCCGACCGGCCGACGGGCCGTCAAGAATCGCGGCCGAGGTGCCCGCCAGCGGCCGCGGCAACCACAACCGGCTGCGACACGACCGCCACCCGCTGCGATTGCCTGCCGCCCGTCCCCGCGAAAAACCACCCGAAATACCTGGCCAACCGGACTGGCACGGCCGTTGCTCGTAATGCCGCCGACGATCACACGGTCTATTGTCACGAGTTGCGGACGGCCGCATCCGGCAGGTGACCCGACCCCCGACCTACCCATGAGGAGTAAACGATGAAGACCACATTGATCTCGAGCGCACTGGCGGGCCTGATCGCGCTGGGCGCCATGTCGGCTACCGTCCAGGCGGCCGAGGAGGACAAGAACACGGAGAAGTGCTACGGCGTCGCCAAGGCCGGCAAGAACGACTGCGCGGCCAAGGGCCACAGCTGCGCCGGCCAGGCCAAGGCCGACGCCGACGGCAAGGAATGGATCAAGGTGCCGAAGGGCACCTGCGAGCGCATCGTCGGCGGAAGCACCACGCCGAAGTCGGCATAACGGGCCGTGGCAACGCGCCAGTCCGCAGTCCAAGGGTCGATCCCGGCGCGTGCCGGGATCGGCCTGCGGGCGGTGCATCACGACGCGCTGCTCGAGATGCGTCCGGCGGTCGGCTGGCTCGAAGCGCACAGCGAGAACTACTTCGCCGATGGCGGCGCACAGCTCGAGTACCTGTCACGCCTGCGCGAGCTGTATCCGCTGAGCCTGCACGGCGTCGGCCTGTCGCTCGGCAGCGTCGATGAGCTGGACGGCGATCACCTGCGCCGCCTGAAGCGCCTGGTCGACCGCTTCGAGCCAGGCCTCGTGTCGGAGCACGTCTGCTGGGGCTCGATCGGCGGCGTGCACCTGAACGACCTGCTGCCGCTGCCCTACTCCGCCGAGGCGCTGCGCCACCTTGCGCGGCGCGTGTCGCAACTCCAGGACGCACTCGGCCGCCAGGTGCTCCTCGAGAACGTCTCGAGCTACCTGGAATTCACGACGTCCGAGATGCCCGAGTGGGAGTTCCTCGCGGCGCTCGCACGCGAGTCGGGTTGCGGCCTGCTGCTCGACGTCAACAACGTGTACGTGAACGCGCGCAACCACGGGTTCGATGCGCGCACGTTCGTATCGCACATCCCGCCTGCCCTCGTCGGCGAGATCCACCTCGCCGGTCATTCGGTGAACCGCTTCGACGACCGGGAGATTCTCATCGACACCCATTCGACGCACGTGTGTGCGGAGGTGTGGGAGCTGTACGAATTCGCGCTGGCACACTGCGGCCCGGTGCCCACGCTGATCGAGTGGGACACCGACATCCCGGCACTCGACGTGCTGGTCGCCGAGGCCGCTGCGGCCGACCGGCGTCTGGAGCAGGCGCTTGCCCGCGCTGCATGACCTGCAGCGCGCCTTTGCGGGCGCAGTGCGTTTCGGCGATGCCTCGTCGATCGCACCGTTCGTCGTGCCGAATGGCATCGAGCCCGAGCGGCGCGTCGCGATTTACGCCAACAACGTGCGCGTGAATTTCCTCGACACGCTGGAAGCGGCCTTCCCGGTGCTGCTGCGCCTGTCGGGACGCGACTGGTTCCGCCAGACCGGCAGCGCCTACCTGCGTAACCATCCGTCGCGCTGCGGAAACCTGCACTACGTCGGCGAGCGTTTCGCGGCGTTCCTCGATGCCGAGCTCGCGGCCGGGCCGTATGCGTATTTCGCCGACGTCGCGCGTCTCGAGTGGGCGTACCAGGAGGTGCTGGTCGCCGCCGAGCCGCCCGTGCTCGACCTGGCCGCGCTCGCCGCGATCCCGGTGGAGCACGAGCAGGACCTCGTGCTCGAGGTGAGCCCGGCCGCACGCCTGGTCGATTCGACATACCCGCTGCTCGCAATCTGGCGTGCCAACCAGCCGGGCGCCGACGAAGCCGCCACGGTGAGTCTCGACGACGGTGCAACCCGCCTGCTCGTGATTCGCCGCGACAGCCACGTGGAGCTGCGCGAGCTGCCGCCCGGTGACTTCACGTTTCTCGTCGCGGCCTCGCGGTCCGCGGGCATCGTCGACGCCGCGGCTGCCGCCCTCGCCGCCGATCCGGATTTCGAGCTCACCGCCGCGTTGCCGCGTCTCGTGCGGCCGGGCGCACTGACCGGCTTCCGTCTGCGCCATTCCGAGCCTCGCCTCCCGGAGCAATCGAGTCATGAACGCCACTACCCTGTCGAAGCCCGCCACGTCAGCGACCGGCCTGCGACGCCTGCCCGCCTGCGTTGCTGCCGTGCTCGGGCGCCTCGCCGATCCCTTTGCATTCGCGACCCGCGTCTACGTCGCGTGGCAGTTCTTAAAGTCCGGCCTGCTCAAGATCGGCAGCTGGGAGACGACGCTCGGGCTGTTCCAGGATGAGTACCACGTGCCGCTGCTGCCGCCGACCCTCGCGGCCATCGCAGGTACGTTCGGTGAGCTCTTCTTCCCGGTGTTGCTGGTGCTCGGGCTCTTCGGACGCATCGGCGCGCTCGGCCTTTTCGCCGTGAACGCGTTGGCCGTCGTGTCCTATGCACACGTGCTCTACACGGAGGGCTTCGAGGCGGCCATCGGGCAGCACTACCTGTGGGGCTTCATGCTCGCGATGCTCGCCATCTACGGTCCCGGCGGCTGGTCGCTCGACCGCTGGCTGGCGCGCAGGACGGGTTCCGCGCGACCCTGGTAGCCAGGTTCCGGTGCCGGTGGAACACCGGCACCGTTCAGGCCATGAACCCGAGATCGTGCTGCGCGAAGTTGGCGAGGTTGGGCGCGACCTGCGACAGCCGCGTCTCCGGCACGCCGAACCAGCGCGCGAGCGTCGCGGCGTACTGATCCGCGGAGATGGTCGGGATCATCCGGCCGCCGCCCACGTCCAGGGCGCTGCCGATCTGCAGCAGCGGATAGTCGCCGTAGATCGTTTGCCCGATCACCGAGCCGCCGATCACGAGCTGCACCCCGCCCCAGGCGTGGTCGCTGCCGTCACCGTTTGAGGTCAGCGACCGGCCGAAATCCGATTGGGTGAAGGTCGTGACGTTCTGCGCAACGCCCAGCTCGACGGTCGCCGCGTGAAACGCGGCGAGCGACTGACTGAGACTACCAAGCAGCCCCGGCTGGTTGAGAGCCTGGTCGTCGTGCGTGTCGTAGCCGCCGACGCCGACGTAGAAAATCTGGCGCGACATGTCGAGGCGGTCCCGCACGGCGATCATCTTCGCGACCGTCTTGAGCTGCGTTGCGAGCGACGAGGTGGGGAATCCGGTCGACAGCACGGGGGCCGCCTCCAGCGCGTCATTGACGAGCTTCGCGTACGACACCGCGCGCTGATGGACGTCCGCGAAGCTGCGCTCGTAGATACTGCCGTAGCTCGCGGCCGCGAGCCGCTCGAACGCCAGGCGTCGCTGCAGGGTCGTGCCCGAACTGCCGAAGCCCGTGAATTCCTTGGCGCCCGTCGCGCCCATGATGTACGGCGTCGCGAATTGGCCCGCCTGGAACATCGTGTTGCCCGAGAGCGAAACGTTCGTCGCGAGCTGCTGCCCGGAGAGATCCCCGGCGAGCGCGTCGGCGATCCGGCCCGCCCAGCCGGAGCGCAGCTGCCGGCGCCCGCGCAGCGTGTACCACTGCCCCTGCTGGTCGTTGTGCGAGAAGAGCTGCGGCGGCAGCTGGACGGTGCGCTGCTGATACTGCGCCTTGGTCACCGGCTCGACGAGCGGGCCCACGTTGGCGACGACCGCGCACGTGCCCGACTGGAACAGCGATTGCACGCCCGGCATCGACGGATGGATGCCATAGACGACGCCGCTGCCGTTGATCTCGTCCACCGGCAGGAGCACGTCCTGCGCGATGGCCAGGTTCTGCCGCGACTGCGCATAGGCGGCGTACTCGGCCGCCGAACGGGGCACGACCATGTTCCACGAGTCGTTTCCTCCCGTGAGATAGACGCAGACCAGCGCCTTGTAGTCGGCGAAGCCGTTCACCCCTGCGGATTGCGCCCATACCGTCCCGGGCGTGCGTCCGAGCGCGTACACCGCGCCGCCGGCCGACAGCGCGCGAAGGAATCGTCGTCGTGTCATGCGATCCATGTTCGTCCCCTGCTATTGCTGGACCGCAAATTCCGGCGACGTCGCGACGAGATACAGCGCCTCGGTCGCTCGCGTCGCCCGCTTGGTCACCGGTACGCGCAGCACGGCGGCGCGCGCCTCGGCGGCCAGGGTCGGCGAGATGTTCCCGCCCAGCAGCTTTTCGGCAATGAGCGCAACCAGCGCGTCGGGGTTCGCCGCGACGGCCATCTCGTCCGCGATGTCGATCACGACGATGGCCGGCCCGAGGCCGGTCACGCTCGAGTTGCGCAGGAAGATCTGCGTGTAGAAGTAGTTCGTCACCGAGGTGCTGAAGTTTTCGTTCGCGATCTGCTGCTCGGGCGCGACGAAACCGCGATCCTCGATCTCGCCCGATGGCGCGTAGTCCGGCGTAAAGAAGTTGAACACCGTCGGCGACATCAGCGGCCCCTGACCGAAGATCACGTCCGCGTCTCTCAGCTCGTACAGGCCGGTCCGCGCGGCTGCATCGTAGGCCCGCCAGAGCTGCAGCAATCGGAGCAGCGGTTCCTTCGTCTTGCCGGTAACGTCGCTCACCGCCGCCGGACGCGCTTCCGGATCGAGCAGGATCGCCTTGACGACCGCGCCGAGGTTGCCCCGGCGGCCATTCCCGTCGTTGTCGAAGACCGCGGCTACGCGCGCCACGTAGGCGCGCGACGGGTTGCTTGTGACCAGGCGCTGGATGAGCTGGCGCGAGATGAACGGGCCGACGTTCGGGTGATTGAAGACGTTGTCGAGCGCTGCCTCGAGATCCTGCGCCGGCGTCTGTCCTTGCCGGCAGCACAGGCAGGATGGCGCCCGGGTAGTCGAGCAGCCGCTTCGTACCAGTCGCGTGCTGCTCAGGGTAGGCCTTCATCGGCTGAATCTGGTTGGTGTTCGTGCGCTTCGCCTGGGAGAAGAGCGTCGCCCCGGCGTAATGCCAGCCGGTAAAGACGTGCGCAAATCCCTCGATGATCGACTGATCGTAGGTCGGCAGCGGTTCGCCGGTCGCGTCGAGCGGCCTCGTCCCGTCGGGATTCAACTTGACGAGTCCGATCGAGAAGAGCTGCATGAGCTCGCGCGCGTAGTTTTCGTCGGGACGGATGTTACGCACCGGGTCCGGCTTCTGGTTGCCGAGCATGTTGAGAAACCTGCCCATCGCCGGGTGCAGCGTCACGTCCTCGAGCAACTGGCGGTAGTCGCCAAAGGCGCTGCGAGCGAGCAGGTCGTAGTAATCCGCAGTCGCGAACGGCATGTGCACGAGCGCACTGTGCTCGGAGACGACCAGGATCTGCGAGAGCGCGAAGGCGACGCGCTGACGCAGCTGGTCGGGCGCCCGCACTGCGAGCCTGTAAAACGTGTCCTGCCGCTTTCGCTGCAGCACCCAGGGACTCTTGACCACCGCGTACCTGGCTTGCACGGCGGGCAGCTGCAGCGAAGGCCCGAGCGCCAGCTGTTCGTCGATCCAGCGCTCGTAGGCATTGCCCGAGTCACCCAGCGCGATCAGCCGATCGATCTCGGCAGTCGTAGGCCCGAACGTGGCCTGGCTCAGGAAGCGGAACGCTTCGGCGCGAGAGAGCGACTGCGCGGAGGCGACCTCTCCGCGCGCGGCGAATGCGACCACCAGGACGACGCCCGACAGCGCCAAACCAAATCTCTGCTTCATCGTGATAGTGCCCGACTCCAATCGTTGATCCGTACTTCGGGTGGCGGCAGTTCCGTCTGCCGTGCGCGCAATGTGCGCGGCGACGGCGCCCGTCGTCAAGACATAACGCGCGATCACGAAGCACTCGGCAGCGCGTTTCCGGGAATGTGATCGCGTACTCGGTTTGCAGAAGTTACATCTGCTATCCGTCGCGGTCCGCCGGTGCGACATGACGCTGACGCGACGGGGCGTGGCGGCGGGCGTGTGGCGGTTCCGCTCCGAGGGTGATTTGACGTAATCTCCAGCTCGGCGCACACCGCGAACCGCCCGGGGAGACCGAAAATGGACATTCGGGGACGCCGCCGCAGCACGAACATCGAGGACCGGCGCGGCATGCGCGTCTCAAGGCCGGTGCTTGGAATCGGTCTAGGCGGGCTCATCCTGATGCTCGTGCTGTCGCTGCTCGGCATCAACCCGCTGCCCTTCATGGCCGGGTTGCAGCAGGCGCAGCAGCAGAGCCCGCAGATGGAGCAGCCTGCGCAGCCCTACCAGGAGGGAGCGGAGGAAGCGAAGCTGCGCGAGATGACGGCAGTCGTGCTCGCCGACACCGAGGACACGTGGACGCAGCTGCTGCCGCAGTACGGTGTCCAGTACCAGGCGCCCACGCTCGTGCTTTTCACCGAGGCGGTGCAGTCGGAGTGCGGCGGCGCGTCATCGGCCTCCGGTCCCTTCTACTGCCCGCTGGACCAGAAGGTCTATCTCGACATGTCGTTCTACCTCGAGCTGCAGCAGCGGTTCGGCGCGCCCGGCGACTTCGCGCAGGCGTACGTCATCGCGCACGAGATCGGGCATCACGTGCAGAACCTCGCCGGCATCGCGACAAAGGTCCGCGAGAAACAACAGCAGGTTGACCAGGTCACCGGCAACGATCTCCAGGTGCGGATGGAGTTGCAGGCGGATTGCTACGCGGGGGTGTGGGCCCACACGGCGCAACAGTCGCGGCAGCTCCTGTCGGCCGGGGACATCGAAGAGGGGCTCGGCGCCGCGAGCGCCATCGGCGACGACCGCATCCAGCGTCAGACCCAGGGCTATGTCGTGCCCGACGCCTTCACCCACGGCAGCGGCGAGCAACGCGTCCGCTGGTTCAGCCGCGGCTTCCAGTCCGGCCAGCCCAACGACTGCGACACCTTCAGCACCCGCCAGCTTTAGAACGGATCCAGAAATGGGGACATTCTCGATTTCGTATCCAAGACATCGGGCCAATGTCCGCGAAATCGCCTCGAAATCGAGAATGTCCCCATTTCTCAGTAGCCGGTGAGCTCGAGGTAGCCGCGGCCCAGTGGCCGGCGGTCTCGATTCGAGAGCGTCACCGGGCCTTCCCAGTAGATCGTGCCGGTGCTGGCGCGGGAATCGAGCTCGGCGTCGTCGATCAGCGGGTCGAGCCGGTAGGACTCGGACCCCACCTCGAGCTGCCAGGCGACCGGGTAACGGATCCCCGTGCGCGGCGAGCGCCATTCGCGCACCGCGGACCACTCGATCTCTTCGGGCGCAAACGTCCGCCCCGCGCCCGTGGCTGACCGCAACGTCGCGCCGGCCCAGCGCGTGGCGCCCCGGGCGTCGCGTATCCGGAACGCCATCAAGGCCCCGCCGTCGTCGAGATTGATGCCGATCCAGTCCCAGCCGCGCGCCTCGAAATCGAGCTTCTCGCTCGACCACTCGTGGTCGAGCCAGGCCCGGCCGGTGACTGCGCTGCGCTCGCCGTCGAGCACGATATCGCCGGACACGGCTGACTGCGGCAGGCTGTAGTAATAGGACGCGGACAAGGGGTCCGGACCCTTGCGGCTGTATCCGGCCTCGCCCTGCAGCAGCACGTCCTGTGTCGGACGCAGTTCGAGATCGAGCGCGAAGTCGGTCCCGGCGGCCACTGCGTGCAGGACCCCGTCCGCTGCCTCGCGCAGCGACCAGTCGTCGATTCGCACGTCCATCCCGCCGAGGCGCGCATACGCCAGGTCGAAACCTTCGCGCGCCGCGCGCTGCGCATGGCGTAAGCGGCCCGCGTCCGGGTCGGCGATGGCGGCATGCGCGAACAGGAGCTGGCGAGGCGCGAAGCGGCTCGGGTTGTCCTCGCCCACTCCCGGGCGCACGCGGAAGAACGTCAGCTGGAATCCGGACGAGCGACCTCCGGTGCCAGTGAGCCACCCGGTGACGTACCACCACTCGATGCGGTAGTCGGGGTGGCTGCCGGCATCCCTGGGCAATTCGATCGGCCGGCCGGGTACCACCGGCGGATAGGCGGGCTCGCTCGCCGCGGCGTGCGCAAGGAAGGGAAGAATGGCCGCGAAAGCACGCGAACACACGCGAACAGGGATCGAGGCCACTACCAGTCCTCGCGCACGGCGCGTACGACATCGGCGGTCATCGCCAGTCGGCCGCTGACCGCCGCGGTCGCGGCCGCCGCCGCGATCAACGCGGCGCTGAGCGCAGCCAGCGCGCCCCAGGGCACGTGCAGGTCCATCGTCCAGTGAAAGGACTGCCGGTTGACGACGTAGATCAGGACCAGGCTGACGAGCCCGCCGACGACGAGCCCTGCGAGCACACCGAGGGCGCCCTGGACCGCGCCCTCGAACGCCAGCATCCCGGCGATCTCGCGGCGCAGCGTCCCGACGTGCCGCAGCATCCCGAACTCCGCGCGCCGCGCCAGCACCTGGGCGCTGGTAGCAGCGCTGATGCCGAAGAGCCCGATCAGCACGGCCACGCCCTCGAGCACATAGGTGACGGCGAACGTGCGGTCGAAGACCGCGAGCGAGCGACGCCGTATCTCGCCCGGCCGCGCGATCTCGAGCGCGTCTCGCGCGGGCAGCGTCTCGAGCAGCGCCGCGCTCACGGCCTCGGCGGAAGACCCCGGTTCGAGCCAGAGCGAGGCGCCGGTTGCGCGACTGTCGCCGGTGCGCGAAACGAACGTCTCGCGCGAGAGGACGATCGCGCCGCCCGGCCGCTCGTAGTCGCGCCACAAGCCACGCACGACGGCCCGCACCGTGCCATCGCCGAGCGGCAGGTCGAACTCCGTCCCGACGTCCAGCCCGTGCAGGTCGAGCGCCGACTCGGAGGCCCAGACCGGGATGAGCCCCGAGGGCGCCGGTCGGCTGGCCTGGCGTCGCAAGGGCAGCCGGCGCGCCGCGCTCGCCTCATCGATCGGCCGCGCGAGGACGGTCAGCCGCGGGCCGCCGCTACGCAACGCCACCTCGGTCGAGTTGATGAACTCCACCCGCGCCACGCCGGGCACGGCCGCCAGCCGACGCTGCGCCTCCTGATCGAAATACCCCGACGAGCCGCCGGAGCCGGTCCGCAGGTACAGCTCCGCCGCCAGGATCCGCTGCATCCACGCATCCAGCGACTCGCGAAAGGACTGCACCATGATCGCCATCGCCACCATGAGGGCGAAGCTCACGAGCACCGCCGCGAGGCTGGACGCGGCCGAACGCGCCGTGCCCCGCAGCTGCGCCACCGCAACCTGGCGCCACGCCGGCCCACCGGTCGGCAGGCGATCGACCACGGCGCGCGCGAGCGCCGGCGCAATCAGCACCGCGGCAATCAGCAGGCAGGCGATGGAGAGGTAGCCCGGCAGCGCCAGGCTGTCGACCGGCGGCAGCAGCACCACGAGCACCGCCAGCGCCAGCCAGAAAATTGGCTCGGAGCCAATTTTTGCCGCAGCCCGGAAAAATGGCTCGGAGCTATTTCTGTAATTTCTGTAATTCTTGGAAAATGGCTCCGAGCCATTTTTCGGGTCGGGGCCGGCGCGCAACGCCGCCGCGGGCGGCACGGAGGCGGCCTCGAGCGCCGGGGCGATCGTAGCAGCGACGGCCGCGGCGAGACCGAGCGCGAAAAACGCGAGGCCTTCCAACGGCCGAACGTCGAGACTCGGCATGAGCCCGCGGAAGTAACCGGCGCCCAGGTCGGCGCCGAAGTTCGCAAGCCCCGCCCGCGCTGCAAGGTACCCGAGCGCCACGCCGAGGGCGGCGCCCGCCGCGCCGATGATCGCGCCGCCCGCGAGTGTCGCGGCAAGTTGCTCGGGCACCGTCAGGCCCATGGCGTGCAGGAACGCGATCTCGCGCCGGCGGCGCGCCACGGCCAGCGCCTGCGTCGAATGGACCAGGAAGGCGCCGGTGAAGAGCGCGACGAGCGCGAGCGCAGCGAGGTTGGTCCGGTAGGCGCGCGACAGCCGCAGCGCGTCGTCGCCCGCCTCGTCCGGCGTGACCAGCCGCGCGCCGGGCGGCAGCGCGGCGCCAATGGCCGCCTCGACGCTTGCAAGGTCAGCACCCGGCGCGAGTCGCAGGTCGATTCGGTCCAGCCGCCCGAGCCGCCCGAATCGCCATTGCGCCTCGGCGATGTCCAGCATGCCCAGCTGTTGACGATACGCACCCGCCGGCAGCAATCCAGCGACGCGGAGGCGATGCGTCTCGAGGCCCGCCTGCACATCGATCGCATCGCCCTCCGCGACGTCGAGCGCATTCGCCGCGGCCGGGCTCAGCCAGACGGAATTCTCGGCGAGCAGTCCGGTCGCGCGCACAGCCGTGACGCCCAAGCCCGCCACCGGCGCCTGCAGCTGGGTCAGGCGGAAGGGATCGACACCCAGCAGCTGCAGCGAGCGCCCGTGCGCGGGCAATCGCGCGCGAATCTCCACCACCGGGCTCGCGGTCGCAATGCCCGCCAGCCGCGCGAGCTGCGGGTACAGGTCCTCGTCCAACCCGAGGCCGGACCCCTGCACCGACAGGTCCGCGACGCCGAAGAGGCTCCGCGCCGCATGTTGCACCTCGTCGGCGGCGACCCGGTTGATCAGGTGGACCGCGAAGCCGAGCGCCACGCCCAAGGCGATCGCGAGCACCGAGACGAGCGCCCGGCCCGGCGTGTGGCGCAGCGGCCCCAGGCAGGTCGCATCGAACAGCTGGCGCCCTGGTGAGACGGCGCAATGGTCTATTCGAGACACGGCGCGCCGGCAATCGCAGGTTCTTCCAAGTCGGTCCTCACTGGCTCATCGGAGCGCGTGTCACCTCGGCCGCCCCCCGGGGCGTTACGTCCTTCAACTGCAAGCGGCCGCCTGCCAGCTCGTACACGCGATCGGCGGTCGCCGCCGCCACGCTCGAGTGCGTGACAAGGATGCCGGCCGCACCGTCGCGCTTGACCTGGTCGCGCAGCACCGCGAGGACTGTCGTGGCGATTTCCGGGTCGAGATTGCCGGTCGGCTCATCGGCGAGCAGCACGCCCGGGCGATGCGCGAGCGCCCGCGCGATCGCGACGCGCTGCATTTCGCCGCCCGAGAGCTCGGCCGGCGAGCTGTCGGCGCGCTCGGCCAGGCCCACCGCCGCGAGGATCTCGCCCACGCGAAGCGCCGCCGCCTCGCCGCCGACGCCGTTGAGCGCGAGCGGCAAGGCCACGTTTCGCGCCACGCTCAGGTACGGCAGCAGGTGAAACGCCTGGAAGACGAAGCCCATGCGGCGACGGCGCAGCAGCGTGCGTGCGTTCTCATCGAGGCCGCCGAGATCGATGCCCTCGATCGACACGCTGCCCGAGTCAGGCTGGTCCAGCCCGGCGATCAGGTTGAGCAGCGTCGACTTGCCGGCGCCCGATTCGCCCATGATCGCGACGTATTCGCCCGGCGCGACCCGGAGCGACACGTCCTGCAGCACCCGGCGTCCGGCCTCGCCCCCGAACCGCCTCGAAAGACCGTGGATTTCTACCGACACCGACGGCACCTACGCGGCGCGCAGGCGCACCAGGAGCCGCAGGTCCGTGTCCGCAGTCACTGCTTTGAACGCGTCTCCTGAGCGCGTTTGTCAGCCCGCTGCTCCACCATCTGACCCTCGACGAACTTGTGGAGAACACTCGAAACAAGTGTCTGATAAGGCATGCCTTCCGCCAAGGCGCGCTTTTGCAGAGCCCGCAGGTCCTTCGAGGAAATTCGAATGTTGATGCCGGCTGTCTTTCGCGAACGTCGGCCGCCGCAGCCTTGCGGTGACGAGTGAACTCGCGACGCCGATCTCTGACCGGCTTCAGCTTGCCTTTCTCAAATGCCTCGAGAATCTCTTTCTCTTCCGCATCAAGTTTGCTCATCGGATTCACCAAAATAGTGTCGAAGAACGAAAAAAAAATCCTCGAGAGAAATAGCGCAGACCGCTGCGGCGACACCGGCAAGCGACATACCCGTCACCATCTGCTCATGCCGAGGTGCACGGCCAACTTCACGGCGAGCGCATCACGTCAACAGGCCGCTTCACATACAGCCGAGAATCGAGTCACGGGGCAGATGTCGCCACGCGGTGGAGCGAGAACACCCAAGCGCCGCTCGCGACGCCCCCTCAAAGAACTAGGCGAAGAGCGACACAGATGAGTAGATCTCGCTCAGCTGCTGCGACAAGATAGCCACGCGTCGCGATATTAGTGACTCGAAAGCTCGCACGAGATCGTCCAGGTGCTACATCCGTCAACCTTCGCGACTCCAGGCATCTAAACCCAAAACGAAGTTCCAGGAGGACACCGACTGCAGGCGTATGCTATGTGTCTGCGTCCTTGCTCCAGAAAGGCGCGCTTCTGCAGAGCCCGCAGGTCCTTCGAAGAAATTCGAATGTTGATCCGGCTGTCTTTCGCGAACGTCGCCGCCGCAGCCTTGCGGTGACGAGCGAACTCGCGACGCCGATCCCTGATCGGCTTCAGCTTACCTCTTGTCAAATGCCTCAAGAATCTCTTTCTCTTCCGCATCAAGTTTGCTCATCGGATTCACCAAAATAGTGTCTGGTTGCTTTACGGCTAGGAATGATCGTCTTCAGGAAAATTTCGTCGCCAGATTCGACGAACGGCACCAGATAAGCATAGCCCTCAATCAGTACGACGGAAATCTTCTGCCCGGGATAACGCTCCTGATTCGGGTGCTGGTGCCGAAAGTGGTCAGACGCCTACGCGGCGCGCGGGCGGATCGCGCGAGCCGGGCCGAGCTCCGGCGCTGCTCCATCAGCTCGTACTGCAGCTGCAGCCCGAGAAACATAGCCATCAGACAGCGCAAAGTATCGCGCGAGGCGCAGGTCGGTGTCCGCAGTGATCGCCCGCTTTCCGAGCACGATTTCATTGATGCGCCGCGGCGGCACGCCGATCGCCCGCGCCAAGCGCATTCTGACTGAGACCCAGAGGCTTGAGAAAGTCCTCGAGCAGGATCTCGCCCGGATGGGGATTCGCGATCAATCGCGCCTTGGCCTGCCTACGAATGGTAGTCGACGATCTCGACATTCTTCTGCTCCCAGGCTTGTCCAACGAAAGCAAATTCGCCATTGATCATTGATACGGCCGGCGCCTGCTTATAACGTTTGGCGTTATATAACGCAATGCGTTACAGACCGATAAAGTTCGGCAGTGGTGCCTATTCCGCCGGCACCGGCTCCAGATTACGGTCGAGGCGCACGTCGGGGCCCTCGAGCCGCCCCAGGCCGTGATAGCGCGCGTCGCGCACGCGCACAACGTAACCGTCGTCGCGCGCGTCGACCTCGAAGTAGGGATAGCGCGACCAGGTGAGGTAGCGCCGCGCGGACAGCGTCCGCGTCGCCGCGGCGACGATCGGGTCGTCCGCGCGCCGGTCGATCGGCTCCGGCTCGAGCCGCAGGCGCGGCTCGGCGAACCAGCGCCACTCGCCGAGGTGGTACGCCCCCGGCGTCGCGGCTACGACCGAGCCCGCGAACGGATTCGCGGCCGCCGGACCGACCATCACGCTCGTGAGCGGGCCGATGCCGAGCGCGGCGAGCGTGGTGCGCACCTCCCGGCGGGCGACGGCGCTCGCGATAAGCGCGGCGGCCATGTACGCGACGATGCAGCCGAGCGCGACACGCGCGACCCGCTCCGATGCGGGCGGCCGGCGGAGCGTCTCCGGGCCGAGAATCCGCACCGCGAGCACGGCCGCCACTCCCGCGGCCCACAGCGCGCGCGACGGCACCGGTACGAACGGCGCCTTGAACACGAGCCAGGTGCCGAGCGCCCAGAACGCCAACCACAGCGCGAACGCCGCCGCGCTGCGCGAGTAGCGGAGAAACAGCACGCCGCCGAGAACGAGCCAGACCCATGGATCGACGATGAAGAGCGCGTCACCGTAGGACCAGCGCCCGTCGAACGGCATGAGCCAGCGCATGCCGTAGTTGTTGAGCCAGTCGAGGACCGGATGCGTGAGGACGGCCAGCGCCGCAAGCCCGAGCAGCCGACCGGCATGCGCCGGCGCGCGGTCCGGCCGCCCCGGCCGCAGCCGGTCCCACAGCAGCAGCAGCGCAGTGACGATGAGCGGCAGCACCACGACCGCCAGCACGCCGTGCGTCCAGCCGCGCCGCATCGCGAGCGCGGCATACTCGCCGGCAAAGCTCGCCAGTACGTCGATGTCGGGCGCGTTCGCGCCGATCACGAGCGCCGCTGTCGCAAGCGGTGTCGCGCGGCGCAGGCCCGCGGCCGCGAGTGCGGCGCCAGTAAAGGTGTGCGCGATCGGATCCATGACCGGGCGTCATCTACCAGGCAGACGACCCGGAGGTTGCCCTGGCGGACCCGAAGACGATCGTCGCCGGCTGCCTCAGCGCCCGCGCCTGGCGGGCTTCCTGGCCCGCGGCGCCTGTCTCCCTCGCGCCGGCGCACTCGCCGCTTTGCGGGTCTGGGTTCTCGCCGCCTTGCGAGCCGGCGCTTTCACCGCCCTGCGCGCCGGAGTCTTTGTCATTGGCTTTGCGCCGGCCGTCGCGTGCCCGATTTCCCCGCCTTGCGCGCGAGCCGCGCGGCGATCGCGCTGCCGAGCTCGGCCGGTGAGCGCACGGTGGTCACGCGCGCCGCCTCGAGTGCCGCGTACTTGTCCGCGGCGGTGCCCTTGCCGCCGGAGATCACGGCACCCGCATGGCCCATGCGCTTGCCCGGCGGCGCCGTCACGCCGGCGATGTAGGCCACGACGGGCTTGCGCACGTTCGCGCGGATGAACTCCGCCGCCGCCTCCTCGTCGCCGCCGCCGATCTCGCCGACCATGATGATGCCGAGGGTCTCAGGGTCTTCCTCGAAGAGCGCAATGACGTCGATGAAATTCATCCCGCGCACCGGGTCGCCGCCGATGCCGACGCAGCTGCTCTGGCCGAGGCCGATGTTCGTGGTCTGGAACACCGCCTCGTAGGTCAGCGTCCCCGACCGCGACACGATCCCGACCCGGCCCGGCTTGTGGATGAAGCCCGGCATGATGCCGATCTTGCAGGCGCCCGGCGTGATCACGCCCGGGCAGTTGGGGCCCACGAGACGCGACTTCGAGTCGCGCAGTGCGGCCTTCACCTTGATCATGTCGTTGACCGGGATGCCCTCGGTGATGCACACGATCAACGCGACGCCCGCGTCCGCTGCCTCGATGATCGCGTCCGCGGCAAAGGGCGCCGGCACGTAGATCATGCTCGCGTCGGCACGGGTCTTCGCGACCGCCTCGCGCACCGTGTTGAACACGGGCAGCCCGAGGTGCTTCTCCCCGCCGCGCCCGGGCGTCACGCCGCCGACGAGCTTGGTGCCGTACTCCATGCACTGCTGCGAGTGAAACGTGCCCTGCTTGCCCGTGAAGCCCTGGCAGATCACGCGGGTGTTGCGGTCGATCAGAATGGACATCGAATGAGGCCTTGCCTGTCGGAAAATTTGTCAGATCAACCGCACCGAGCTTTCAGATCGCAGCCCGCGCCGCCGCTTGCCTCGAGGTCCGAGGCGCGGCTTTCGCGGCTGCGACGACCTTTTTCGCCGCGTCCGTGAGGTCGGTGGCGGCGGTCAGCGCGAGCCCGCTCTTCGCGAGCAGCTCGCGGCCCTCCACCGCGTTGGTGCCCTCGATGCGCACGACCACCGGCACCTTGATCCCGATCTCGCGCGCCGCGCCGATCACGCCCTCCGCGATCATGTCGCAGCGGACGATGCCGCCGAAGATGTTGACGAGGATCGCCTTCACCTTCGGGTTCTCGAGGATCAGCTTGAACGCGGTCGTCACGCGCTCGCGCGTCGCGCCGCCGCCCACGTCGAGGAAGTTCGCCGGCGCCCCGCCGTGCAGCTTGATCAGGTCCATGGTCGCCATGGCGAGCCCGGCGCCGTTCACCATGCAGGCGATGTCGCCGTCCAGCGAAACGTAGTTGAGCTCCGCCTCCGAGGCATGGCGCTCCACCTCGTCCTCCTGGCTCGGGTCGCGCCAGGTGAGCAGCTCCTTCTGACGGAACAGCGCGTTGTCCTCGATGTTGATCTTTGCGTCGAGCGCGACCAGGTGGCCGTCGCCCGTGACGATCAGCGGGTTGACCTCGACGAGACCGCAGTCGCAGTCGAGGTACAGCCGATACAGGCCCCGCGCGATCTCCTCGAACTCCGCCACCTGCGCGCCGGCGAGACCGAGCCCGTAGGCGAGCGCGCGGCAATGCGAACCCTGGATACCCGCGGCCGGGTGGATCTCGACCCGCACGATGCGCTCCGGCGTCTTCGCCGCGACCTCCTCGATGTCCATGCCGCCGGCCGCCGAGGCCACGAAGGCGATGCGGCCCGTGTCCCGGTTGAGCAGCAGGCTCAGGTACAACTCGCGCGCGATGTTCGATCCCGACTCGACGTAGACCTTGGCGATCGGCAGCCCCTCCGGGCCCGTCTGCTTGGTCGTGAGTCGCTTGCCCAGCATTCCGGCGGCGGCGGCGCTCACCTCTTCCGGCGTCCTGGCGAGCTTGACGCCGCCCGCCTTGCCGCGACCACCGGCGTGGACCTGGGCCTTGACGACCCAGACCGAGCCGCCGAGGCGGATCGCGGCGCCGGGCGGCGTCGTCCGCGGTGCCGGCGACATGACCGGTCGGCACCGGGATGCCGTATCGGGCAAAGAGCTGCTTGCCTGGTATTCGTGCAGGTTCATGCGGGAGGCCCGGCGTCGGGACGAAGTCGCGTATTGTGGACAAACCGCCCGATGGGAGCAAAGATCCGCGTGCAGCGGTCCCAGCACTGCCGGCAAGCGTCGGCCGCGGGGGCGTGACGGCCTCGGCAGGCCGTCGCCGGGGGCTCTGATACAGTCGGGCGCATGGCACGAGCAATCGAGGCCGCGGACATCGCGCGAACCGCGGAGCTGGCGGACCTGCCGTGGCGGGTCATCCGCCTGCTCAACATCTTCCGGCTGCTCGTGCCGATGGTGCTGCTGCTGGTGTTCTTCTTCGACGCGCCCCAGCACAGCGTCGGCAGCCGCTTTCCGGGCGCGTTTCTCGGCACCTGCGTGGCCTGGTTCGCGTTCGGCCTCGTCAGCATCAGCACCATCCAGCGGCGCTGGCCCAACGCGGAGTGGCAGGCGCTGATCCAGCTCGCGGCGGACACCATTGCGGTCGCGTTCCTGCTCCATGCGAGCGGCGGCATGAGCAGCGGCCTCGCGACGCTGCTGGTGCTGCCCTCGGGCGCGACCGCCACGATCGTGAAGCCGCGGCTCGCGCTCGCCGCGACCGCGTTCATCGTGATCGTCCTGCTGTTCCAGACCTTCGTCTCCGCGCTGTCGGCGTACAGCTCGAGCGCGGATTTCTTCGTGGCGGGTCTCACCGGCCTGAGCCTCTTCGCCATCACGCTGCTCGCGCTGCCGATGGCTCATCGGCTCCGGGAGAGCGAGGCGCGCGTGCAGCAGCGCGACCTCGACGTCGCCAACCTGAGCGAGCTGAACGAGTTCATCGTCCAGCACCTGCGCGAGAGCATCCTCGTCGTCGACGCCGAGGACCGCATCCGGCTGATCAACGAGACCGCCTCGCGGCTGCTCAAGGGCGAGGGCGTGCTGGGCGGCGAGCTGCTGGGCGAGGTCTCGCCACGGCTCCTGTACCTGCTCGAGTCCTGGCGGCGGCAGGAATTCGACCGGCGGGACACCGTCGCCGAGGTCGTCTCGGCGGACGGCGGCACCGTGATCCGCCCGCAGTTCGTGTCGCTGTCGCAGCACGGGCCCGGGCCGGTGCTGATCTTCCTCGAGGACACGAGCCAGATGGCCGAGCGGGTCCAGCAGTCGAAGCTCGCCGCGCTCGGGCGCCTGAGCGCCAGCATCGCCCACGAGATCCGCAACCCCGTCGGCGCGATGAGCCACGCGAGCCAGCTGCTGCGCGAGTCGCCGGCGTTCGGCCCCGACGATCGGCATCTCACCGACATCATCGAGAAGAACGCGGTGCGGGTGAGCCAGATCATCGACAACGTGCTCGAGCTGTCGCGTCGCGACACGACCCGGCAGGAACGGCTCGACCTCGGGTCCTGGCTCGAATCGCTCGCGAACGAGTTCCGCGACACCCTGCAGCTCGCGCCGGACCGGCTGCAGGTCACGAGCGACGCGCCCGCGCTGCAGGTGCACTTCGACCCGTCGCACCTGCACCAGGTCGTCTGGAACCTGTGCGACAACGCGGTCAAGCACGGCGCGAGCGAGAGGGCGGTGGCGCGATCGAGCTGCGCGCCGGGCGGATTCCGACCACCGGCCGGCCCTACCTCGAAGTCGCGGATCGCGGTCCCGGGATCGACGCGGCCGACGCGGAGCGGATCTTCGAGCCGTTCTTCACGAACGGCGTCGGCGGGACGGGGCTCGGGCTCTTCATCTCGCGCGAGCTCTGCCAGACGAACGGCGCGATGCTGCTCTACGAGCCGCGTCCCGGCGGCGGGAGCTTGTTCAGGGTGATATTCGCGGATGCTCGCGCATTCACGACGAAGCAGCTTCCCGCTACGAGCAGCCGTGCCTATTCCGCGGGCAGCGGCTCCAGATTACGGTCGAGGCGCACATCGGGGCCCTCGAGCCGCCCCAGGCCGTGATAGCGCGCGTCGCGCACGCGCACAACGTAACCGTCGTCGCGCGCGTCGACCTCGAAGTAGGGATAGCGCGACCAGGTGAGGTAGCGCCGCGCGGACAGCGTCCGCGTCGCCGCGGCGACGATCGGGTCGTCCGCGCGCCGGTCGATCGGCTCCGGCTCGAGCCGCAGGCGCGGCTCGGCGAACCAGCGCCACTCGCCGAGGTGGTACGCCCCCGGCGTCGCGGCTACGACCGAGCCCGCGAACGGATTCGCGGCCGCCGGACCGACCATCACGCTCGTGAGCGGGCCGATGCCGAGCGCGGCGAGCGTGGTGCGCACCTCCCGGCGGGCGACGGCGCTCGCGACAAGCGCGGCGGCCATGTACGCGACGATGCAGCCGAGCGCGACACGCGCGACCCGCTCCGATGCGGGCGGCCGGCGGAGCGTCTCCGGGCCGAGAATCCGCACCGCGAGCACGGCCGCCACTCCCGCGGCCCACAGCGCGCGCGACGGCGCCGGGACGAACGGCGCCTTGAACACGAGCCAGGTGCCGAGCGCCCAGAACGCCAACCACAGCGCGAACGCCGCCGCGCTGCGCGAGTAGCGGAGAAACAGCACGCCGCCGAGAACGAGCCAGACCCATGGATCGACGATGAAGAGCGCGTCACCGTAGGACCAGCGCCCGTCGAACGGCATGAGCCAGCGCATGCCGTAGTTGTTGAGCCAGTCGAGGACCGGATGCGTGAGGACGGCCAGCGCCGCAAGCCCGAGCAGCCGACCGGCATGCGCCGGCGCGCGGTCCGGCCGCCCCGGCCGCAGCCGGTCCCACAGCAGCAGCAGCGCCGTGACGATGAGCGGCAGCACCACGACCGCCAGCACGCCGTGCGTCCAGCCGCGCCGCATCGCGAGCGCGGCATATTCGCCGGCAAAGCTCGCCAGTACGTCGATGTCGGGCGCGTTCGCGCCGATCACGAGCGCCGCTGTCGCAAGCGGTGTCGCGCGGCGCAGGCCCGCGGCCGCGAGTGCGGCGCCAGTAAAGGTGTGCGCGATCGGATCCATGACCGGGCGTCATCTACCAGGCGGACGACCCGGAGGTTGCCCTGGCGGACCCGAAGACGATCGTCGCCGGCTGCCTCAGCGCCCGCGCCTGGCGGGCTTCCTGGCCCGCGGCGCCTGCCTCCCTCGCGCCGGCGCATTCGCCGCTTTGCGGGTCTGGGTTCTCGCCGCTTTGCGAGCCGGCGCTTTCACCGCCCTGCGCGCCGGAGTCTTTGTCATTGGCTTTGCCGCCGGCCGTCGCGTGCCCGATTTCCCCGCCTTGCGCGCGAGCCGCGCGGCGATCGCGCTGCCGAGCTCGGCCGGTGAGCGCACGGTGGTCACGCGCGCCGCCTCGAGTGCCGCGTACTTGTCCGCGGCGGTGCCCTTGCCGCCGGAGATCACGGCACCCGCATGGCCCATGCGCTTGCCCGGCGGCGCCGTCACGCCGGCGATGTAGGCCACGACGGGCTTTCGCACGTTCGCGCGGATGAACTCCGCCGCCGCCTCCTCGTCGCCGCCGCCGATCTCGCCGACCATGATGATGCCGAGGGTCTCAGGGTCTTCCTCGAAGAGCGCAATGACGTCGATGAAATTCATCCCGCGCACCGGGTCGCCGCCGATGCCGACGCAGCTGCTCTGGCCGAGGCCGATGTTCGTGGTCTGGAACACCGCCTCGTAGGTCAAGGTCCCCGACCGCGACACGATCCCGACCCGGCCCGGCTTGTGGATGAAGCCCGGCATGATGCCGATCTTGCAGGCGCCCGGCGTGATCACGCCCGGGCAGTTGGGGCCCACGAGACGCGACTTCGAGTCGCGCAGTGCGGCCTTCACCTTCACCATGTCGTTGACCGGGATGCCCTCGGTGATGCACACGATCAGCGCGACGCCCGCGTCCGCTGCCTCGATGATCGCGTCCGCGGCAAAGGGCGCCGGCACGTAGATCATGCTCGCGTCGGCACGGGTCTTCGCGACCGCCTCGCGCACCGTGTTGAACACGGGCAGCCCGAGGTGCTTCTCCCCGCCGCGCCCGGGCGTCACGCCGCCGACGAGCTTGGTGCCGTACTCCATGCACTGCTGCGAGTGAAACGTGCCCTGCTTGCCCGTGAAGCCCTGGCAGATCACGCGGGTGTTGCGGTCAATCAGAATGGACATCGAATGAGGCCTTGCCTGTCGGAAAATTTGTCAGATCAACCGCACCGAGCTTTCAGATCGCAGCCCGCGCCGCCGCTTGCCTCGAGGTCCGAGGCGCGGCTTTCGCGGCTGCGACGACCCTTTCGCCGCGTCCGTGAGGTCGGTGGCGGCGGTCAGCGCGAGCCCGCTCTTCGCGAGCAGCTCGCGGCCCTCCACCGCGTTGGTGCCCTCGATGCGCACGACCACCGGCACCTTGATCCCGATCTCGCGCGCCGCGCCGATCACGCCCTCCGCGATCATGTCGCAGCGGACGATGCCGCCGAAGATGTTGACGAGGATCGCCTTCACCTTCGGGTTTTCGAGGATCAGCTTGAACGCGGTCGTCACGCGCTCGCGCGTCGCGCCGCCGCCCACGTCGAGGAAGTTCGCCGGCGCCCCGCCGTGCAGCTTGATCAGGTCCATGGTCGCCATGGCGAGCCCGGCGCCGTTCACCATGCAGGCGATGTCGCCGTCCAGCGAAACGTAGTTGAGCTCCGCCTCCGAGGCATGGCGCTCCACCTCGTCCTCCTGGCTCGGGTCGCGCCAGGTGAGCAGCTCCTTCTGACGGAACAGCGCGTTGTCCTCGATGTTGATCTTTGCGTCGAGCGCGACCAGGTGGCCGTCGCCCGTGACGATCAGCGGGTTGACCTCGACGAGACCGCAGTCGCAGTCGAGGTACAGCCGATACAGGCCCCGCGCGATCTCCTCGAACTCCGCCACCTGCGCGCCGGCGAGACCGAGCCCGTAGGCGAGCGCGCGGCAATGCGAACCCTGGATACCCGCGGCCGGGTGGATCTCGACCCGCACGATGCGCTCCGGCGTCTTGGCCGCGACCTCCTCGATGTCCATGCCGCCGGCCGCCGAGGCCACGAAGGCGATGCGGCCCGTGTCCCGGTTGAGCAGCAGGCTCAGGTACAACTCGCGCGCGATGTTCGATCCCGACTCGACGTAGACCTTGGCGATCGGCAGCCCCTCCGGGCCCGTCTGCTTGGTCGTGAGTCGCTTGCCCAGCATTCCGGCGGCGGCGGCACTCACCTCTTCCGGCGTCCTGGCGAGCTTGACGCCACCCGCCTTGCCGCGACCACCGGCGTGGACCTGGGCCTTGACGACCCAGACCGAGCCGCCGAGGCGGATCGCGGCGCGAGCGGCGTCGTCCGCGGTGCCGGCAACATGACCGGTCGGCACCGGGATGCCGTATCGGGCAAAGAGCTGCTTGGCCTGGTATTCGTGCAGGTTCATGCGGGAGACCCGGCGTCGGGACGAAGTCGCGTATTGTGGACAAACCGCCCGATGGGAGCAAAGATCCGCGCCCAGCGGTCCCAGCGCTGCCGAAGAGTGGCCGCGGGGGCGTGACGGCCTTGGCACGCCGTCGCCGGGGGCTCTGATACAGTCGGGCGCATGGCACGAGCAATCGAAGCCGCGGAAATCGCGCGAACCGCGGAGCTGGCGGACCTGCCGTGGCGGGTCATCCGCCTGCTCAACATCTTCCGGCTGCTCGTGCCGATGGTGCTGCTGCTGGTGTTCTTCTTCGACGCGCCCCAGCACAGCGTCGGCAGCCGCTTTCCGGGCGCGTTTCTCGGCACCTGCGTGGCCTGGTTCGCGTTCGGCCTCGTCAGCATCAGCACCATCCAGCGGCGCTGGCCCAACGCGGAGTGGCAGGCGCTGATCCAGCTCGCGGCGGACACCATTGCGGTCGCGTTCCTGCTCCATGCGAGCGGCGGCATGAGCAGCGGACTCGCGACGCTGCTGGTGCTGCCCTCGGGCGCGACCGCCACGATCGTGAAACCGCGGCTCGCGCTCGCCGCGACCGCGTTCATCGTGATCGTCCTGCTGTTCCAGACCTTCGTCTCCGCGCTGTCGGCGTACAGCTCGAGCGCGGATTTCTTCGTCGCGGGTCTCACCGGCCTGAGCCTCTTCGCCATCACGCTGCTCGCGCTGCCGATGGCTCATCGGCTCCGGGAGAGCGAGGCGCGCGTGCAGCAGCGCGACCTCGACGTGGCCAACCTGAGCGAGCTGAACGAGTTCATCGTCCAGCACCTGCGCGAGAGCATCCTCGTCGTCGACGCCGAGGACCGCATCCGGCTGATCAACGAGACCGCCTCGCGGCTGCTCAAGGGCGAGGGCGTGCTGGGCGGCGAGCTGCTGGGCGAGGTCTCGCCACGGCTCCTGTACCTGCTCGAGTCCTGGCGGCGGCAGGAATTCGACCGGCGGGACACCGTCGCCGAGGTCGTCTCGGCGGACGGCGGCACCGTGATCCGCCCGCAGTTCGTGTCGCTGTCGCAGCACGGGCCGGGGCCGGTGCTGATCTTCCTCGAGGACACGAGCCAGATGGCCGAGCAGGTCCAGCAGTCGAAGCTCGCCGCGCTCGGACGCCTGAGCGCCAGCATCGCCCACGAGATCCGCAACCCCGTCGGCGCGATGAGCCACGCGAGCCAGCTGCTGCGCGAGTCGCCGGCGTTCGGCCCGGACGATCGGCATCTCACCAACATCATCGAGAAGAACGCGGTGCGGGTGAGCCAGATCATCGACAACGTGCTCGAGCTGTCGCGTCGCGACACGACCCGGCAGGAACGACTCGACCTCGGGTCCTGGGTCGAATCGCTCGCGAACGAGTTCCGCGACACCCTGCAGCTCGCGCCTGACCGGCTGCAGGTCACGAGCGACGCGCCCGCGCTGCAGGTGCACTTCGACCCGTCGCAGCTGCACCAGGTCGTCTGGAACCTCTGCGACAACGCGGTCAAGCACGGCGCGAGCGAGAGTGGTGGTGGTGCGATCGAGCTGCGCGCCGGGCGGATTCCGACCACCGGCCGGCCCTACCTCGAAGTGGGGGATCGCGGTCCCGGGATCGACGCGGCCGACGCGGAGCGGATCTTCGAGCCGTTCTTCACGAACGGCGTCGGCGGGACGGGGCTCGGGCTCTTCATCTCGCGCGAGCTCTGCCAGACGAACGGCGCGATGCTGCTCTACGAGGCTCGTCCCGGCGGCGGGAGCTTGTTCAGGGTGATATTCGCGGATCCGCAGCGGTGGGAATGGTAGAGAGGCTATAGGCTGGAGGCTATAGGCTGGAGGTAAGAGGTGGTAGCCCTCTAGCTCCAGCCTATAGCCTCCAGCCCACAGCCTCTCCCGCCTTTTCTCGTCGTTTCCGAAAACAACTCGGCTTCGCTGCGGTCGCTCGCGTGGTTAGCCTTTTCTGGCGATGCGCGACCACACGAAGCTGCGGGCCTTTCAAGTAGCCGATCAACTCGTCGTCGCCGTCTACGCAGCATCGAGATCTTTTCCCCGCGCCGAGCAGTTTGGATTGACGTCGCAGGCACGGCGCGCCGCGGTATCAATCGCCTCCAACATCGTCGAAGGCTGTGCCCGCTCGAGCCAAATGGAGTACCTGCGCTTCCTCGAGCTGGCGTACGCCTCCGCGCGCGAGGTCGAATACCAGGCCGGCGTGTGCACCAGGCTGGGATATCTGGAACCCACGGCCGCCGGCGGACTGGCGCAGAAGTGCGCGGAAACCTCGAAGACATTGGCTGCGCTGATAAAGGCGATCAGGAGACGCTGTTGTCCGGAGGCTGGCCGCTGTAGGTAGGCAGCGCCGCGACCTTCCAGCCACCAGCCTATAGCCTATAGCCCAATATTCCGGTAACGTTACCGGTACATCTCCTCCACTGAGACACTGTCCATGGCACGCAAGAATGCGAATCCCGGGAAGCGATCCAGGTCCGGGCCGATACCGCCGGCGGCGCGGGTCGCCGGTCATCGCTTGCGCCAGGCATCCAGCGGACGCAAGCGCGTCGAGGTCGTGGTTCCCAAGCGGGACGTCATATTGATCAAGCAACTTGCGGAACGCCTCCGCGCTGCGCCAGCCGAAGCCGCCGCCGTACGCTCGGCTCTGGGGGCGATGGTTACGCCGACCGTGGCGCGGACAGGCAAGGAACTCGTCGCGCTGCTGCGGAGCGCACCGCTGGAAGGGGCAATACTCCAGTTGAATCGCGATCGCCGGCCAGCGCGCGCGGTGGATCTTGGATCGTGACGAGGTTCCTGCTGGATACGAATGTCATCAGCGAGCCGATGCGGCCACAGCCGTCGGTCGCGCTCTTGCGTTGGCTCGAGTCTCAGGACCCAGGAAGTCTGTTCCTGTCGGCGGTCACCCTGGGTGAGCTGGTCGCCGGGATTCGCCGACTGGCGTCAACCGCCCGTCGTCGCGCCCTGGAGCAATGGTTGATGGATATCGTGGCGTCGCAGTTTCAAGGTCGCATCCTGGCGTTCGACTCGGAGGTGGCTTGGCGATGGGGTACGCTGGTCGCCGACTGCGAGGCGGCGGGCCGGCCGCGACCGGCGATCGACCTGCAGATCGCGGCCACTCGCAGCCCATCAATGAACTCGTCCTGGTGACCCGCAACGCCAAGGATCTCGAGGGTCTGGGTGTCGACGTCCTGAATCCGTGGTCGAGCCGCGGCTGATCATCGCGGGCCTCGCGACGTGCCGCTGCACTCAGAAGCGCGCTCGTGGGCCAGCCCGAGCGGTGGATCTCGGACCGTGACGAGATTACTGTTCGACCGACGTGGCGTAAGACGTTATCTTACGCAGCATGAAGACCACCGTGTCATCCAAAGGGCAGATCGTGTTGCCGGCCGAGATCCGGCAACAGGACCGCATTGAAGCCGGCCAGGAGTTCGAGATCGAGCGTCTCGATCGCGGCGAGTACCGACTTAGGCGGCATTCGGCACCACAGAATGAAGGCGTCGTCGACTGGCTCCTCGCCTGCCCCGAAAAGGGTTTTCTCGTTCCCATCGAATCGGAGTCGACCGACACACTGTGAGATATCTGGTCGACGCCAACGTCCTCGGTGAGCCGACCAGGCCAGCGCCCGACACCAAAGTCGTCGAGTGGCTGCGGCGCAATGAGCGCTACATTGCCGTCGACCCCATCATCCTCGGCGAGGTGCGCTTCGGCATTCTCTTGTTGCCGAGGGGGAAGAAACGCACCAGGCTCGAGCGGTGGTTCGACGGTGGTGTTCAGCGACTTCATTGCCTGCCGTGGGAAGCCGAAACGGGTCTGAGGTGGGCAGAGCTGCTGGCACGTCTTCGCACCGCCGGGCGCGCCATGCCGATCAAGGACAGCCTGATCGCCGCCACTGCCCTTGTCCACGGCCTGACCGTCGTCACGCGCAACCGCGCCGACTTCAAAAACGCCGGGGTCCGCATCATCGACCCCTTCGCAGCCTGAGCCCTCGCCCAGGCGGTCTGGCGTCCCGGATTTCCTGGGAACGGGGCACCGCACCGGCCATTTTGGCGAAGCCGTCACAGTTGCTACCCTGCCCGTGCCTTCATTATGTTCAAGGCCATTCCGCGTCCAACGGTTGGGAGTGACTGCGTCGTGACGTCCAAATCCCCTGCGACACCTCTGACGACCCGTCAGTCCGCGCTGCTCGCGGTATTCACGCTCTCGGGCTTTACGGGGCTCATTTACGAGTCGATCTGGTCGCACTACCTGAAGCTCTTCCTCGGCCACGCCGCCTACGCCCAGACCCTGGTGCTCGCGATCTTCATGGGCGGCATGGCCATCGGCGCGTGGGCCGTGGGGCGCAATACGCTGCGGATTCGCCGGCTGCTGCTCGCGTACGCAGGCGTCGAGCTTGTGATCGGCGTGCTCGGCCTGGGCTTTCACACGGTGTTTCAGTCGTTCCTGGACTGGAGTTTCCTGTCGGTCATCCCATCCCTGGGCTCGGCCGGCGGCGTACAGGCGTTCAAGTGGACGGCGGGCGCGATGCTCATCCTGCCCCAGTCGATCCTGCTGGGAGCGACCTTCCCGCTGATCAGTGGCGGCCTCGTCAGGCTGGCTCCGCGCCGCTCCGGCGAGCTCCTGGCGCTCCTTTACTTCACGAACTGTCTCGGCGCCGCGATCGGCGTTCTCGTCAGCGGATTCTTCCTGATCGACCGGGTCGGCCTGCCCGGGACCTTGCTCACGGCCGGCCTGCTCAACATCCTCCTGGCCATGCTCGTCTGGTTTCTCGCGAAAGCCGAGCCAGCAGTCAGCCGAACCGGCGTCGCAACGGCCGCAGACCGACGGCGAGGATCGGCGCTTCTACTGGCTCTCGGCGGCTGCGTTCGTGACCGGCCTGGTTGCGTTCCTGTACGAGATGGCCTGGATCCGCATGCTGAGTCTCGTGCTGGGCAGTTCGACGCATTCCTTCGAGCTCATGCTCGCGGCGTTCATCTTCGGCCTGGCGATGGGCGGCTTGTGGATTCGCCGCCGCATCGATCACCTGGCCGACCCGATGCGGTTCCTCGGACAGGTCCTGCTCATCATGGGAGCCCTCGCGGCCCTGACGATCGCCGGCTACCACTACACCTTCGACGTCATCGCCTGGGCGATGAATGCATTCTCCCGCACCGAATCCGGCTACGTCGGGTTCACCTTCGTTGCGCAGTCCGTTGCGATCGCGCTCATGGTGCCGGTGACTTTCTGCGCGGGCATGACCCTGCCGTTGATCACGCGGCTGCTCATGACCCGCGGCGCGGGCGAACGCGCCATCGGCGCCGTCTATGCACTGAATACCGTCGGCGCCATCGTGGGTGTCGTGCTGGCGATTCACCTGCTGATGCCGACGGTCGGCCTGAAGGGAACCATCCTGGCGGGTGCCGTGCTGCACCTGCTGCTGGCCATCACGGGGCTGAGGTTGACCGGGCCTGGTCACACACCAATCCCGACCCGGGTCCTGGTCGGCGCGTCCGTTGTGACGGTGGCGCTCGTCGCGATTGCGATTCAGCCCGACCCCAGGCGCATGTTGTCGGCCGTGTATAGAACCGGGTCTGCTGAGGTTTCCAAGGATATGGAGGTGATGTTTCCTACGCGACGGCAAGACGGCCACGGTCTCGCTGCTACGTATACGGCGGCACGATCTCGATCCAGACCAACGGCAAGCCGGACGCCGCAATCGAGATGGGTGACGGGCCGCCGGCCGGGGACGAGATCACGATGATCATGGCCGGGGCATTGCCTCTCAGCATGCACCCAGCCCCGCGTACCGTCGCCAACATCGGCATCGGCTCCGGCCTGACTTCGCAGGTGCTGCTGACGACCGACGCGGTGGAGTCCCTGACGTCCATCGAAATCGAGCCATTCATGGTGGATGCCGCAAGGCAAGCGTACCTGCCGCGGGTATCACGGTTGTTCGAAGACCAGCGAAGCCGGATCGTCATCGACGACGCCAAGACCTTCTTCGCAGGATCCAAGCAGCAATTCGACGTGATCGTCTCGGAGCCATCGAACCCCTGGGTCAGTGGCGTCGCCACTCTGTTCTCGGATGAGTTTTATCGGCAGATCGTCCGTTATCTCGCGCCCGACGGCATGCTCGTGCAGTGGCTGCAGATCTACGAAACCGACCTGAGCGTGGTCATGTCGATCCTCAAGGCGTTGTCACCGCACTTCCATGATTACCACGTGTATAACGTGGACGACTCGGACATGCTGGTCGTCGCCCAACGTGGCAAGGCGGTGCCAGATCCGGATCCGGCGATCTTTACGTCCCGGGACCTGCAGCCCGAGCTGCGTCGCGCCGGCATCATGGGCGTCGAGGACCTGGTCAGCCGTCGGATCGGCAACAAGGCGTTGCTCGGGCCTTTCGTATCTCGGTATCCCGTTCCGGTCAATTCCGATTACTTTCCCTATGTGGACCAGAATGCCGCGCGCTTCCGCTTCATGCTTCGCAGCGCAGTCGAGCTGCCCGGTCTTACGATGCTGCCTGTTCCGTTCCTGCAGCTGGCGCTGCCAGAATGGGGTCCGCGCCCGCTCGAGTCCGCCCCGGAATTTGGACAGCGCGCGGCCGCCGCGAGACGCTTGCGAACCGTGCCGGGTTGATCGCCACGAGCGTCGCCGGGAACGAGTTCAGTCTCTTGCCGGACGAGGTCAATGGTCTGATAGCGACCCTGGACATGCCTGCCGCATCCTGCCGTATCGGCGGGCTTGGCCGGGGCTGGGAAGCGGCGGTCACTGACTTGAGCAGTCGAACCACGGCAATGCTGCCCTACTCGGAGCTGGCGCCACTTTGGAGCAGGATCCTGTCAAGCCCTTGCTACCTGGGCGCGACGGCGGAACAAGCCTTGTGGCCGAACTTTCTCCACGCCGTGGCCGAGCGGGACCGTCCCAGGATTGCAGAGCTGGGGCGCCTGTTGCTCGACAGCGCCAGGGAGCGAACCAGCGAAGCTTGGATATGTCCTCACCGCGACCGCTGCCGCCCTCTTTGGCTCGGGTCAGCCCGCGGACGCCGCGCAGCTTGTCCGACAGTGGAGGACACGGCTCCCGGCCAGGAGCGAGTACGACCTTGCACTGGGAATACTCGCAGCCGCGGATCACGACCTGGCAGTCGGAACTCTCGCGGCAGCCAATGACGTGGATTGACCGCACCTCATGGGCAACCCTCGCGCATTAGTCGTCGACGACGAACCCGACATCCGGGAACTGCTGACCATCACGCTCGAGCGCATGGGCCTCGGCGTCGAGGCCGTCGGCAGCACCTCGGAGGCGCGCAAGCTCCTGGGCGGTGAACGCTTCGAACTCGTGCTCACCGACATGAAGCTGCCCGACGGAAGCGGGCTCGATCTGCTCGAGTGGATCCAGGCGCACCGCTTCGGCGTCCCGGTGGCGGTCATCACGGCACACGGCAACGTCGAGGCGGCCGTGCGCGCGCTCAAGCTCGGTGCGTTCGATTTCATCTCGAAGCCGCTCGATCTGCCGGCGCTGCGCAAGCTGATCGCGGCGACGTTGCGGCTGCAGGAGTCGATCGAGGAGACCGGCCGCTACAGCGCCATGCGCCTGCTCGGCCTGTCGAAGCCCATGGAGCTGCTGCGCGAGATGATCGCCAAGGTGGCCCGCAGCCAGGCCCCGGTGCACATCTCCGGCGATTCGGGCACGGGCAAGGAGCTCGTCGCGCGGCTGATCCACGAGTCCGGGCCGCGCCGCGAAGGCCCGTTCGTACCGGTCAACTGCGGCGCAATCCCCACCGAGCTGATGGAGAGCGAGTTCTTCGGGCACAAGAAAGGCAGCTTCACGGGCGCGGTCGCCGACAAGGCGGGCCTCGATGCGCAGCGCCGAGGGCGGCACGCTCTTCCTCGACGAGGTCGCCGACCTGCCGCTGCACATGCAGGTGAAGCTGCTGCGGGTGATCCAGGAGAAGGCCGTCCGGCCGGTCGGGGAGCTGCGCGAGGTGCCGGTCGACGTGCGCATCCTGAGCGCCACGCACCGCAAGCTCGACGAGCTGGTCAAGGCGGGCCGCTTCCGCGAGGACCTCTACTACCGCATCAACGTCATCGAGCTGCACGTGCCGGCGCTGCGCGAGCGGCTCGACGACGTGCCGTTGCTGGTCGATGCGCTGCTCGACCGGGTGTCGCACCAGATCGGCGTCAAGGTCCCGGACATCAGCCCGGCGGCGCTGCAGAAGCTGCGGGAATATTCCTATCCCGGCAACGTGCGCGAGCTCGAGAACATCCTCGAGCGGGCCGTGACGCTGTGCACGAACGACCGTATCGAGCCGGACGACATCCAGCTGCGCAGTCAGTCCGGGGTGGAGCTCGACGAGCTGGACGAACTCACGGCCTCCGACGGGCTGTCAGGCCAGCTCGAGCACATCGAGCGCGAGGCGATCGTCAGGGCGCTGGAACAGACACGTTACAACAAGACGCGGGCGGCGGAGCTGCTGGGGATGTCGTTCCGGCAGTTGCGATATCGCGTCAAGAAGCTCGGGATCGAGTAACTTCGCTTCGGACGCCGTGTACACCGGATGAGCAACACATGGTCAAACTGATCACCCCTATTGGCATGCTCGTCACGGTTGCATTGCTCGCGGTGTACGCCGTTTATTCCTTCTGGACCGCGTACACGGATCAATCCTGGCCTTACGCGCTGCTGGGCCTCTTGACCCTCGTCGCCTGCATCGGAACGGCGCTTCTGCGTGCCTGGTCGCAGTACCTGGTCTATGCCCTCACTGCGTTCTTCATCGGGGGCTGGCTTTATTCGGTTTATGTGGGCGCTGCTGTTGGATTCTTCAGCATCTTCATTGGGTCCCCCGCTGCCATAGCGAAGTCGCTTGCACCGGGGATCGCGCTCGTGATCCTGTCATGCGCCGCGAGCTGGATCTCCTATAACCACTTCCGCGTTCGCGCGCACATCGTCGACAACGTCATGATTAGCGATGAATTCTGGAACGGTTGGGGTGCCATGTGTCATCGCACAGGAAAGGAATAGTTCTCGCAGGTGGATCCGGCACACGGCTGCAGCCGGTCACGCGCGGCGTGTCCAAGCAGCTCCTGCCGATCTACGACAAGCCCATGGTCTACTATCCGCTGGCGACGCTGATGCTCGCGGATATCCGGGAGATACTCCTGATTTCGACGCCTGCGGATCTTCCGGCGTTTCGTCGGCTCCTGGGCGACGGCAGCAGGTGGGGCCTCTCCATCGAGTACGCGGAGCAGCCTCGGCCCGAGGGAATCGCCCAGGCGCTCCTGATCGGCAGCAATTTCATCGACGGGGCGCCGGTCTGTCTCGTGCTGGGCGACAACGTCTTCTACGGGCACGGGCTTCCTGACCAATTGCGCGTTGCCGCGGCCCGCGGCAACGGCGCGTCCGTGTTTGCCTACTTCGTGCGCGATCCCCAGCGCTACGGCGTCGTTTCATTCGATGCCGACGGCCGGGCCATCGCCATCGACGAGAAGCCGTCCGTTCCCCGCTCCAACTACGCGGTCACCGGCCTTTACATGTACGACGAGCACTGCGTCGACATCGCGCGTTCGCTGCGGCCATCGGCCCGCGGCGAACTCGAGATCACCGACGTCAATCGCGAGTATCTCCGCCGCGGCACTCTCGCAGTCGAGGTCCTGGGGCGCGGTGTGGCATGGCTCGACACCGGCACGCACGAATCGCTGCTGCAGGCGTCGATGTTCGTCGAGACGATCGAATCGCGGCAGGGGCTCAAGGTCAGCTGCATCGAGGAAATCGCGTATCGGCGCGGGTTCATCGACGGAGCGCAGCTCAGGAAGCTCGCATCGGAGCTGTCCGGCACGGGGTATTCCGAGTACCTGCTCCGCGTCCTCGACGAGCGGGTGTTCTAATGCAGGCAATACGACTGAGACTTCCGGAGGTCGTCCGGATCGAGCTGCAGAAATTCGAGGATCCGCGCGGCTCGTTCATGGTGACCTGGGAGAGGCAATCCTTCGCCGCATCCGGCATCCATGCCGAATTCGTGCAGGACAACCAGTCCCGATCGCGTCAGTGGACGCTGCGTGGCCTGCACTATCAATTGAGGCACGCACAGGGAAAGCTCGTCAGGGTGCTCGCCGGACGAATCTTCGACGTCGCGGTGGACGTACGCAGGAGCTCGCCGACCTTCGGCGAGTGGGTCGGTATGGAGCTGAGCGCGGCGGCACCCACGCAACTCTGGATCCCGCCCGGTTTCGCCCACGGTTTCCTCGCCCTCGAGCCGGATACCGAGGTGCTGTACAAGACGACGGACATCTGGGCGCCGGAGTGGGAGCGCACCGTCGCATGGAATGATCCCAGGCTTGCCATCGACTGGCCGATTCCCGACGGGGTCGTACCGCTGCTGTCCGGAAAGGATTCCAACGCGGGCAGACTGTCCGAGGTCGAGACCTACCCGTGAGAGCCATCGTCGTTGGAGCCGGCGGTCAGCTGGGCACGGCGCTGGCACACGCATTGCCGGCGGAATGCGCGCGGTGAGTTTCTCACGCACAGACAGCTGGACATCCGGGATCCGGATGCCGTGCGCGGAGCCATCGCCGGTTCGAACGCCGATATCGTCATCAACGCCGCTGCATATACGAACGTCGAGGCGGCGGAGAGGGAACCCGATGAGGCTGCAGCGGTCAACAGCCGGGCGCCTGAATTCCTCGCGATGGTCTGCCGCGACACCGGCAAGAGGCTGATCCACGTGTCGACAGACTTCGTGTTCGACGGACGCGCGTCCGAGCCATACGACACGGACGCCGTCGCGCGGCCGCTCAACGCGTACGGCCGCACCAAGCTCGAAGGCGAGCAGCGCGTGCTTGCCGCGCTTCCGGAAGCCTGCATCGTTCGTACCTCGTGGTTGTACGGCCGCGGGCGGAACTTCGTGACGGCCATCCTCGACAAGATGCGGCGCCAGGACACCGTGCCCGTGGTCATGGACCAGGTCGGGGCGCCGACCTGGGCCGGCTCGCTGGCACCGGCCCTCTGGCGCGCAGCCTCGGTCGGCATCCGCGGCATCCACCACTGGTGTGACTCCGGAGTGGCCAGCCGCTACGACTTTGCAGTCGCTATTGCCGAGGAAGCCTGCCTGCTGGGCCTCCTCGACCGGTCTCCGATCGTGGTTCCGGTTCGGTCTTCGGACTATCCGAGCGCCGTGGCGCGACCCGGCTATGCCGTTCTTTCGAAGTGGCAGACGGAACGCGAATTGGGCCTGCAGGCTGCGCACTGGCGCAGCAACCTGCGAAGGATGCTCGGCGAGTTGCCACGCGGAGGTCGCGCCTGATGCCGCGGTCCCTCATGATTACGGGCGGCGCCGGGTTCATCGGCGCGAACTTCACCTGGTTCTGGGCGGAGCGGCATCCCGAAGATGCCATCATCGTCGTCGATGTACTGACCTATGCCGGGTCCGCCGACAACATCCGCGGCCTCCTCGACACCGGGAAGGTCGTGCTCGCACAGGCGGACATCCGGAATGAACGGGAAATCGCGCGACTGTTCGAGGCCCATGGTATCGATACGGTCGTGCATTTTGCCGCCGAATCGCACGTCGATCGCTCGATCGACGGGCCGATGGAATGCGTCAGCACGAACGTTATCGGCACGCAGGTGCTGCTCGACTGCGCGCGCCGGGCGTGGACCGGCGGAAGTGACAATCCGGGTCGGTACCGGTTTCACCACGTGTCTACTGACGAGGTCTACGGCTCGCTCGGGTTCGACTCGCCCCGCTTCACCGAGACCACGTCCTATGCGCCGCGGTCGCCGTATTCGGCCAGCAAGGCGGCTTCCGATCACCTCGTGCGCGCCTATGGCAACACGTATGGGTTGCCGTGGTCGATCAGCAACTGTTCGAACAACTATGGGCCTTATCAGTATCCGGAGAAGCTGATTCCCCTCGCCCTCGCAAACATGCTCCTTGGAAAGCGGGTTCCCGTGTACGGCAACGGACGCAACGTGCGCGACTGGCTTCACGTTCACGATCACTGCCGGGCGCTGGAGGCCATCCTGCTCTCCGGCTGCCTGGGCGAGACGTTCAACATCGGCGGGGACGCCGAACGGGCGAACATCGACATCGTGACGCACCTGGCACAGCTGGTCGACGAAGCCATTCAAGCGGACGACGCGCTCCGCGCAGCGTTACAAGGACTGCCCCGCGGCCACGGGTGGCCGCTGCAACACCTTGATCGAGTTCGTGCGCGATCGCCCGGGCCACGATCTGCGGTATGCAAACGACACGCGCAAGATTGCGCAGACGCTGGGTTTCGAACCGGCCGTCGATCTGGAGCGTGGGCTGGCCAAGACCCTGCAGTGGTACCTCGAGCACCACGATTGGTGGCATCGCCGGCTGCTTGCGCCTTGACCCATGACCATTCCGAGCACACCAACAGTGACGATTGAAGCAATGGGCATCCGGGCAATGCGGTGGGTGGTCATCGGAACACTTGCCGTGCTGTTCCTCTATTCACTGCACTTGGCGGCCCATCGAATCATCCAGGTCGATGAAGCCCAGAACCTGTACATGGCAAAGATCATCGGGTCTGGTCAAACCGATACGTATTTCGTCAACCCCGCAATATTCCTGCTCGGACCATTGGCATGGATCGCCGAGTCGGCGACGTCCGCTAAAGAAGCATTCCGAGATGAGCCTGCCGCTCGCGCGAGCGATCATCGACGCATTGTCGCATGATTGTCCAGGAACCAAGCGTAGGTTTGCGTCACCCCCTCTTTCAATCCGATCTTGGGTGTCCAGCCTAGTCCGGTCAGTCGACTTACGTCGAGCAGCTTGCGCGGCGCGCCGTCAGGTTTGCTGGAATCGAACACCAAGCCGCCACCGAACCCGACGACTGCCGCCACGAGCTCCGCCAGTTCGCGAATCGAGACGTCATGGCCGCAGCCGACGTTGACGAGCTGTTCCGCCATCGTAGGTACGCATTAGGTGCACAACTGCGCTCGCAAGATCGTCCACGTGCAGAAACTCGCGACGCGGTGTCCCCGTTCCCCAGACTGTTACCTGGGGGGCGTCCGTGCATTTGGCCTCGTGAAAACGCCGTATCAGCGCCGGCAGCACGTGGCAAATTCTGCAAATCGAAATTGTCCCCTGGGCCGTACAGGTTGGTCGGCATCAATGCGATCGCGTTAAACCCATATTGCCTACGATACGCCTGGCACATCTTGATTCCGGCGATCTTTGCAATCGCATACCATTCATTTGTCGGCTCAAGCGGCCCGGTCAGCAGTGCATCCTCGCGCATCGGCTGCGGCGAATGCTTCGGATAGATGCAGCAGGAACCGAGGAAGCACAGCTTTCTTGCGCCAAAGACCCTGGCCGATTCGATGACATTTGTCTGAATCTGCAAATTGTCGCGGAGGAAGTCCGCCGGATATGTATCATTCGCGAGAATGCCACCGACCTTCGCCGCAGCTAGAAATACGTGGCTCGGTCGCTCGCACTCGAAGAAGGTAGCGACGGCTGCCTGGTCACGCAGGTCGAGGTCTGCGCTTGCTCGCAGCTCGAGGTTGCTGAAGCCCTGCCGCTGGAGTTCCCTGACGATCGCTGAGCCTACGAGACCACGATGGCCCGCGACGAAGATTCGGTCGGCCTCATTCATGGTAGTGATAGATCTTAAATCCCTGTCCCTGCATGTGCGCGTCGCGGCGAGCCAGCTCGAGGTCGTTTTCGACCATTTCGCGGACGAGCGACTGGAAGCTGATTTCCGGACTCCATCCTAGCTTTGCCTTCGCTTTCGACGGGTCACCCAGCAGAGTCTCGACTTCTGTCGGTCGGAAGTAGCGTGGATCGATCTTCACCAGCACCTTTCCGGTTTGGCGATCGACTGCCTCCTCGTCAACGCCACGACCCCGCCACTCGACTGAGTAGCCAAGCTGCGCGGCGGCCACTTCCACGAACTCACGGACGGAGTGCTGTTGACCGGTCGCGATGACGAAATCATCCGGCTGGTCCTGCTGCAGGATCAGCCACTGTGCACGCACGAAATCGCGAGCATGACCCCAGTCCCGAAGAGCGTCGACGTTGCCGAGGTACAGGCAGGGATCAAGTCCCACGTGTATGCGCGCCAGGCCGCGCGTAATCTTGCGCGTGACGAAGGTCTCGCCGCGAATTGGCGACTCATGGTTGAACAAGATTCCGTTGCAGGCGTAGAGGCCGTACGCCTCGCGGTAGTTCACCGTGATCCAATGACCATACACCTTGGCGACGCCGTACGGGGAGCGCGGATAGAACGGCGTAGTCTCGTTCTGCGGCGTCTGCAGCACCTTGCCATACATCTCGGAAGTAGACGCTTGGTAGAAGCGAGTAGATTCCTCGAGGCCGAGGATGCGGATTGCCTCGAGAATGCGCAATGTTCCAAGTGCATCGGAGTTTGCCGTGTACTCGGGGGTCTCGAACGAGACTGCGACGTGACTTTGCGCAGCTAGATTGTAGATCTCGTCGGGACGGACCTGCTGTATGACGCGGATCAGGTTCGTGGCGTCAGTTAGGTCGCCGTAGTGCAGCTTGAGCCGCACGTTCGTTTCGTGCGGGTCCCGATAAAGGTGGTCGATTCGGTCGGTATTGAATAGCGATGCTCGGCGCTTGATGCCGTGGACCTCGTAGCCCTTTTCCAACAAGAACTCAGCAAGATAGGCGCCATCTTGCCCGGTAATGCCCGTGACAAGCGCTTTCTTCACGCAAAGTACCCCTGTGGTGACACGAAAGAGAATATCTGGTGGTCAAACGCTACTCTCACCTGCCCTCCCATTGTGAGAGTTCCGCCTCAACCATGGCCTCGACGACCTCGTGCATGGTGTAGGTTGGAGTCCAGCCCAGGAAGGTACGCGCCTTGGAAGCGTCACCGCGGCCCTCGGCGATATCCGTCGGTCGCAACAGGGCTTCGGACACGTCTGTATGCTCCCGCCAGGCGAGCCCGACACACTTGAATGCAGCGTCCGCGAACTCTGCTAGCGAATGGCTTTGCCCGGTGGCGATGACGAAGTCACCGCCAGCGCTCCGTTGCAACATCCTCCACATGGCGTCGACGTACTCCGGCGCCCAACCCCAATCGCGCCTGATCTGGAGGTTCCCCAGCGAGAGCCTCAGTCGTTGCCCTCTGGCGATGCGGCAGGCCGTAGCAACGATCTTTCGGGTGACAAATCGCTCCGGGCGAAGGGGAGATTCATGGTTAAAGAGTATCCCCGTACTTGCATGCATTCCATACGCCTCGCGGTAGTTAGCAATCAACCAATGAGCCGTCGCCTTCGCGACTGCGTATGGACTGCGCGGCCGAAACGGCGTCGCCTCGTTCGCCGCCTGTTCACCAGTATCGCCAAAGCACTCGCTTGATCCCGCGTTGTAGAGGCGTATCGGCTTCGCGAGAAATCGTATCGCCTCGAGCAAGTTGATCGTGCCCTCCGCGATACTCTCGAGTGTCTCAACCGGCTGCTCAAACGAGAGCCCGACCGAACTCTGCCCGGCAAGATTGTAGACTTCATCCGGCGCGGCTCGACGAACTACGTTCAGGACGCTCCGAAAGTCGTTCGGCGCCATTGACTCGAGGCGCACCGCATCGCGAATCCCAAGGCGGGACAGATTGGCGAATGCTCCGACCTGGGCGTCACGGGACGTTCCGAATACCTCGTACCCCTTAGCAAGCAGTAGCTGCGCCAGATACGTGCCGTCTTGCCCGGAAATACCACAGATTAGTGCTCTCACTTGACCTTCTCTATGACCACGTGATTCGGGCGTCACCGGAAATCAACGCTCGCCGATACCTCTCGTCCTTCCCTCCGGGCTATCGGTGTCAAATGGTTTGACACGAAGATGGTAATGCAGCGCGCAAACACCGAACTATTCTTGAACCGACCCTACGGTCAATGTGTCGGCTCTGGCGGGCATGATCTTCCGATTCTTCCTCTGGTCCATTCGAACTCGCGGCGGACTTGCGATCTAGTAGCGTCCACCCAGCTGATAGATCTGACGGCGCAGGTAGAAGAACGGGTAGCCATCACGCTTGGGCCTGGGCAGGTCGGCCAGGATCAGCTGACCTCGTGCGTCTCCGCCGATGGCCTGCGCTGGCAGGCTTCCCTCCGCCAGTTCGATCTCCTCGTCCGGTCTCAAAAGGGCGTTGCCAAGTTGCAGCGATGCGGCCGGGCTGGTGGGATCCGCGTCCCAGCGGTACTGGCCTGGCACGATGATATCCACCTCGCGTGGTTCAGCAATGTCGTACCCGGCGATGTACAGTGACCGCGCATACCAGATGTAGTGCTTCGCCCAAAAGTCGCGGATCTCGTCGGGAAATTGACTCAGGCGGTAGGACTCAACGATGTATGCGATCGGTCGACTGCGAAACTCTTCGATCCAGTCTGCGCGATTCTGCATCGCCTGCGGCGATCCGAGGAAGTGCTGGAAGATCGCCGGGCTGAACATCGTGGGCATTGGTTCCGGATCGCGCATGCACAGCAATGCACCTTCGACGTGGTATCCGCGGCGATTCCTAAGCGGAGAGTCATAGACGATCCGCAGTGTTTCCCGTTGCTCCCACTGCGTGTCATGGAGCATCTCGCGGGACTCCCGGAAGCTTTGCGCAGCAGAGAGGACGACCGCGAGTACGACCAGCGTCCATGACCAGCGGCCCGACATTGCCAGAGGTCGACCAGCCGGCATCGCCAGTGCCAGCGCCGGGAAGAGCCCGGCTGTCATGATGAAGTACGGGAAACTCGCTCCGTGGACCATGATCACCAGTAGGCCGAGCAACAAGGCGAGCCAGCTGGTCGCTACCAGGAACAACTCGGGCTTGTCGCGGTTCCACAGTACGTGGACGGTCCAGGCCACCAGGACCGCGAAGAATACCCAGTGCACCGCCAGTCGCGACGCGTGTACGGTGTAAATGCGATACCCCTGTCCCTCGCGTGCATGCGCATGGCCTCGAGTGACCCGGCAATCGCGCTCTCGCTTGTTAGCCGAGCGACATCGGGGACGAAATAGGCATAGATGCCGATCACGACCACGCCGGCCAGCGCGCCCACGCCGAGACGTCTGGCGGCCAGCCGGATTTCGGCTCCCGGATCGCCACCTTCGCCGAACCCGCGCGCCGCCGTTGCGGTCGCGAACAGCACACCGACCAGGGCGAGGGCATAGAGCCCTTTCTGAGTGCAAAGCAGGCCCACCGCGAAGAGCACGCCGGCCGCGATCGCCTGCCAGTATCGGGTGCCAAGCAACAGAACACCGCCCCAGACCACGGCTGCCAGCGCAGCCTGGTCGGTGCGTACCTGGACGGACCACACGACGAACGCGGGCAGGAATGCAAGCAGGGCAACGGCGATCAGTCCCTGGACGTGATGACCTCGCTGAAGATGTGCAGGTAGTGCGTGGTCAGGAACCACCACTTCAGATCTCGAGTATCGACAGATAAAGTGCCATGCGCCGAGAAGCGCTCACCCCGCGCTCTCGGTAAGATCGGCAGCGGGATGAAAGCGCAGGATGCCATGCGAGTCGAGTGCGACCACCCCGTCGGGGGCGCAGCAGGCAGGTTGGTGTGGACATTGCGGGACAACCCCTTCTTCATGCAAAAGCTGGCGGAAACCTTTGCAGCTAACGCCGACGTGATGGGCTACGAAGCGTACTTCGAGGACGGCAACCTCGAGACTTGCTCGAAGCTGACCGGCGACGGCGCGGGCCCGAATGCCGCGGCACACTACCAAGCGCTGTATCGCGTGCGCTGAAATGGTAGCCTCCCCGCATGCTGCTGCGCTTTCTTGCCGATCATCAGAATCCTGATTCGCTTGCCGCCCGCATGCGCAGAAAACGCATGGCGCCGCTCAAACGCCTGCTATCGGGCTTTCCCACACCCGCGCGTGTGCTCGATGTCGGAGGCGAAGAGGGTTATTGGAAAGTCGTTCGCTCCGAGCTGCCCGCGATTCATTTGACCCTGCTCAATCGCAGCGAGCGCCCCGGGGCCACGATGAGCGACACGGAGGTCGTGCTAGGGGACGCGCGCTCGCTCGGCTACGACACGGGATCGTTCGACGTGTGCTTCTCGAACTCTGTGATCGAGCATGTCGGCGATTTCGAAGATCAGCGCGCCATGGCCAACGAGGTGCGGCGAGTCGGCAAGAGTTACTTCGTGCAGACGCCGTACAAGTACTTCCCGATCGAGCCGCACTTCCACGTGCCGGCCTGGCAGTTTCTGCCGCTCGAGTTGCGCATACGCCTGCACCAGCGCTTCGATCTAGGCTGGGTGAAGCGCGACCCCGACCGTGAGAGCGCACGCGCATACGTGGAGCACATCCGATTGCTCGCCGCCCGCGAATACCAGAGCCTGTTTCCCGACGCGCGCGTTCACTACGAACGCGTCGGACCGCTGATCAAGTCGATGATCGCGGTCCGAGGCGAGTAGGCCTAAGCGCGACGACTACTGCTCGCCAGCATTAGGGGTCACAGCCGAGCCCCAGACGCACTGTCCGGACATGCACGATGCGGGCGTGTTACACGCGACCCAACCGCCGCGGTTGATGCATGCTTGCTCCGCAGGGGTCAGTGCGTTCCAGGCATCCTCCACGTCGGTGTCGAGCGCGTCGGGCTTCGTCGTGTCGAAGCCCTCGGTGGTCGGGAAGCAGTTTCCAGACGGCGTCGGGTGCACGTAACAGTACTGGGTCAGGGAGCAGTGGCCGAGAGCGGGATCGCTGTTCGCGATCTGGTACTCGCTGACCGACATGTTGTATTTGATGATCCCCGAAGTTGCGTAGTTCGCCGTGCCTGCGTCGACTCCAGGAGTGCCGGCCGAGCCCGCCGTTTCGGTCGTGCCTCCGCGACCCGCTTCAGGACCCGCGTCCTTGCCATCGATGCCGCCCGTGTCCGCTTGCATCCCGCCGGAATCGGGATGCGCCGTGGCACCCGCACCTCCGCCATCGGGAAGACTGGGACCCGCGTCTTTCGGTGCGCCGCTCATGCGCGCGCGGCTGACGTCATCGTCGTCGGCGCCCTTCTCGCAGCGATCGTGATCACCGCTCTCCGAGCAATCGAGCTGATGGACCGCACCTCGAGGGCGAGGCAGCGAGTTCGGGGGCGGGTGGCGAGCCGAGTGGCAACCACCGCAACGGCTACAGCGAAGTTCTGGATGCGGGTGATGAGCGAGCTCAGGAATCACGGCGTCAACGACCTGCTGACCGCTTGCCGGGGCCAGTACTACGTCCGTGAGCACGACCCGTATTGGGCGGTCGTGAGGGACGACCCCCGTAGAGCGACGAATCGACTTGGTTTTGCTCGACCGAGGCGGGCTTGCGATCTAGTAGCGTCCACCCAGCTGATAGAGTCTGACGGCGCAGGTAGAAGAACGGGTAGCCATCACGCTTGGGCCTGGGCAGGTCGGCCAGGATCAGCTGACCTCGTGCGTCTCCGCCGATGGCCTGCGCTGGCAGGCTTCCCTCCGCCAGCTCGATCTCCTCGTCCGGTCTCAAAAGGGCGTTGCCAAGTTGCAGCGATGCGGCCGGGCTGGTGGGATCCGCGTCCCAGCGGTACCGGCCTGGCACGATGATATCCACCTCGCGTGGTTCAGCAATGTCGTACCCGGCGATGTACAGTGACCGCGCATACCAGATGTAGTGCTTCGCCCAAAAGTCGCGGATCTCGTCGGGAAATTGACTCAGGCGGTAGGACTCAACGATGTATGCGATCGGTCGACTGCGAAACTCTTCGATCCAGTCTGCGCGATTCTGCATCGCCTGCGGCGATCCGACGAAGTGCTGAAAGATCGCCGGGCTGCAACATCGCGGGCATTGGTTCCGGATCGCGCATGCACAGCAATGCACCTTCGACGTGGTATCCGCGGCGATTCCTAAGCGGAGAGTCATAGACGATCCGCAGTGTTTCCCGTTGCTCCCACTGCGTGTCATGGAGCATCTCGCGGGACTCCCGGAAGCTTTGCGCAGCAGAGAGGACGACCGCGAGTACGACCAGCGTCCATGACCAGCGGCCCGACATTGCCAGAGGTCGACCAGCCGGCATCGCCAGTGCCAGCGCCGGGAAGAGCCCGGCTGTCATGATGAAGTACGGGAAACTCGATCCGTGGACCATGATCACCAGTAGGCCGAGCAACAAGGCGAGCCAGCTGGTCGCTACCAGGAACAACTCGCGCTTGTCGCGGTTCCACAGTACGTGGACGGTCCAGGCCACCAGGACCGCGAAGAATACCCAGTGCACCACCAGTCGCGACGCGTGTACGGTGTAAATGCGATACCCCTGTCCCTCGCGTGTCATGCGCATGGTCTCGAGTGACCCGGCAATCATGCTCTCGCTTGTTAGCCGAGCGACATCGGGCACGAAATAGGCATAGATGCCGATCACGACCACGCCGGCCAGCGCGCCCACGCCGAGACGTCTGGCGGCCAGCCGGATTTCGGCTCCCGGATCGCCACCTTCGCCGAACCCGCGCGCCGCCGTTGCGGTCGCGAACAGCACACCGACCAGGGCGAGGGCATAGAGCCCTTTCTGAGTGCAAAGCAGGCCCACCGCGAAGAGCACGCCGGCCGCGATCGCCTGCCAGTATCGGGCGCCAAGCAACAGGACACCGCCCCAGACCACGGCTGCCAGCGCAGCCTGGTCGGTGCGTACCTGGACGGACCACACGACGAACGCGGGCAGGAATGCAAGCAGGGCAACGGCGATCAGTCCCTGGGCCCGCCCTTCATCGGTGCGACCGACGTGCACGAACCAGCGGCGCACCAAGCAATACACGCCTATCAGATACGCGACCGTGATGGCCATCCAGAGCTGGCGGCCCTCAACAACGCTGCGGGCGGCGTCGATGCAGCCCTTGACGAAGGGCATGAGCACGATCGTGACGAGGCCCGGTCGCCCGTCTCCAACCACAGTGCCGAAGCGCACGCTGCGATCGGCGCGCTCGAGTAACGCGAATTCATCCCAATTGATGGCCTCGCTGAAGATGTGCAGGTAGTGCGTGGTCAGGAACCACGCCGCGGCCGCGGCGACGGCTGCGGCGGCCCACAAGGGCATCGGGGGTAGGTGGCGATGACTTGTGCTTGGGTAATTGTTCGACATGCGGTGCAGCCTCGTCGCGCTTTCTATCACGTTCGTCGGGCGAGGTCGTATACGCGACGCCGGTCCTTGCGAACAGTGATGCGCGTCTCCTGACACTCGGCACGGCGGTCGTCGCCTGCGCGAGGTGAGTCAAGTGGAAGCGGCGCGTCGGGTTCCGCGAGCTCGTGCGGATGATGGTGGAGGCGGACTTGAATCAGGACCGCAGGCCCAGCAAGTGAGCGATCAGCGTCGACACAAATCGGGTGTTCGTCGACAGGTAGCGCCTCCAGAGCCGTGCCGGGTCCTGCGCGAGGCGCCAGAACCACTCGAGACCCGCCGCCTGGAGAAGCTTGGGCGCGCGGCTGTACCGGCCCGCCAGGATTTCAAAGGCGGCCCCCACTCCGATCATCACCGGCACGTCGATCCGGTCCCGGTTGAGGTGCATCCAGAGCTCCTGCTTGGGAGCGCCGAGGGCAACCCACAGGATCCCCGGCTTCGCGTCACGGATGGCCTTCTCGTCCTCGTCGGAGATGAGCTCCGCCCGGCGCGAGAATCGCGGCGACCGGAGGCCGGCGATCTTGATTCCCGGGTATTCTCCGCGCACGCGCCGCTCGAGTCCCTCGAGCACCTCGGGCGTCGACCCGTAGAAGTAATGCGCCACGGGCCGTGGCAGGAGCATTCGCATCAGATCGTGGCCGTGGATGCGGGGCCCGATGGGCCTTCCGAGCCACCGCGCGGCCCACGTGATCGGCACTCCGTCCGGCCAGGCGATGAACGACGACCGGAAGGCCTCCCCGCAGGCGGCGTCGCGCGTCGCCTCGCACCAGGTGTGGACGTTGACGGCGCACGCGATGCGGCCGCGCCCGCCGGCCCGCACCGCCTTCTCAAGCGCGTCCGCCAGCTCTCCGGCGGGCAGCGCGGTGACTTCGACGCCCATGACGTCGCGCTTTGGGGGGTTCATGGTCCGGCCGCCTCGCGCAGGAGGCGGGCCAGCGCCGCCGCGGAGTCGTCCCATCGATAGCGCGCCGCCCGCGCCCGGGCCGCCGTCGAAAGCGCCGACCTGCGGTCCGGCTCGTCGATAAGGGATCGAATCGCCCGGACGAGGGCGCCCGGCTCCTCGAGCCGGAAATAGACCGCGGCGTCTCCCATGACCTCGCGGTGCACGGGGATGTCCGAAAGCACGGAAGGGCAGCCCAGGCTCGCGGCATCGAGCGGCGGGATGTGAAAACCCTCGTAGACGGAGGGAAAGACCGCGCAGGCGGCCGAGCGGTAGAGAGACGCGAGGATCGCCTCATCGGCATATCCCAGGAACCGGACATTGGGGAGCGCCCGGGCGCGCGCCAGCAGGCCATCGACGTTCCATCCGGTGCCGCCGCACTGCACGAGGTTGAGATCCTGAAGGGACCCCATCGCCTCGAGGAGCGGCCCGAGGTTCTTTCGAGGCTCGACCGTGTCGACATTGAGCACGAACGGCCCCTTCACCGGCGCGGGGACGGATTCGGCCTTCTGCAGCCGCTCGTTCGGAGCGAGGTGGATGACCCGGGCGCGCTCCGCCAGCTCGGGCCAGTGCGCCGCCAGTCGCGACTTCGTGAAGTCGGAGATGCAGAAGATCCGGTCCGCGCGCGACAGGCCCCTCTCCAGCCACGACGCGGCCCAGCGGTTCGCGCGGCTCATGGTCTCGGGGTGATCGCGCCACACCGCGTCGAGCAGCGTGACGACCTTGGGGAGCGACTTCGGCAGGCCCGACGGCAGAAAATGCGTTGCGCTCCAGAGCACGTCGGGATTGATGGCGCGAACGTCGGCCGCCACGCCCCTGAGGACGCGCCAAGCGTCCGTGAAGGGGTTCGATCCGCGCGCGGGCCAGTACCGGCAGCTATCGACTTCCGGCGGCTCCCCCGCAAATACATCGAGGCTGTCGATCCCGTGGGCCTGCAAGCGCCGGATCATCTCGTAGGCAATGACTCCGCGCCCGGTGGGCCGGCGATTCAAGGACCGTGCGAAGACGACCGATTTCATCATCGTTGGTTGGGAGGAGACCGAGGCCCAGGCCCGGGTCTCCCGTGAGGAATTGATTGTATTCGCTCTTCGCCGACCTAGAATCATGAAGTCGCAGTCCCCAGGAAGGCGGCTTCACTCGACATGAGCCCACACGACCCGCTGATCAGCGTCATCGTCCCCACGCGGGAGCGCGCGGAGACCCTCGTTTTCACTCTCCGGTCGGCCATCGACCAGGAACTCACGTCGTACGAAGTCGTCGTCAGCGACAATTTCAGCCAGGACCCCCTTGCCAGCTATCGGGCCTGATCCAGGCCGGCAGAAAAATCCGGCGGTTTGCGGAATCGCAGAAACTTCTTTTTCAGCTCAAACGTGATCTGCAGTCCGAACGCCAGAAGGTTCAACTTCAAAAGGATGTATAGAAGGCTCAGTTTTTGTCGGAGTCGTGCATTCCTGAACAAGTGAGTGACTCTCAACGACAAGTCAAAAAACGGTATGACC
>CAWIDH010000027.1:0-342707 GCA_963834855.1 uncultured Gammaproteobacteria bacterium
CGTCGCCGTCCTGCGGACTGATCATAAATTCTCCCTTGTACAGGCGCCCGGTCTTCTGACTTGTGCCGCAGGCAACTTCCACAGCGGGCTCGCTGTCGATTTCACCGACTGCGATTACGAGTGCAGGACGCGCTTTCGGAACTGGGCGGGGTGTCAAGTCTTCCGGGAAACGACACCACAGGATGTCGCCGGGCTTCGGGCGGGGCCACCGCTGAGTCAAAAGAGCGTCTCATCCACGGTCATCCGTCCCTGGGGAACACGCTTGCGGATCTCACTTTACGATTGCGGGCTTGAGCGGCCCATCGTCGGGGGCGTACTGCGGCAGGTGGCGCGCGGCCAACTCCGCCAGCGCCAGGTGGATGACCTGCGTCTCGGTCATGCCCAATGTGTCGGCGAGGCGGGTGGTGGTCCTGCGAGATACCGCAAAGGGTGTGTCGCGCTCCCGGTAGCGCAGGATCACATTCGGCGTGCGGCGGCGGGTGGCGCTGATGGTGAGACGGTCCTCGAGTAGATATCTTGAAGATATCTTACCATATCGGCGAAGCCTCGATGGCAAGGCGGCTCAGTCCCAGCATCGGCGTTGGTCGCCGCCTGGCTCCGGCCTGGTTGATCGTGAAGCTCGCGCAGCGGGAATCCCGCGCCTGGCCGCCCTGTGCGGTCGCGGTGGCGGAAAAGGTTGCCGCGTCCGCGGCGTTGATCGCGACGGTGTAGTGACCGTGCTCGTGGTGCCCGGGATTCCGAGGCCGCCCGGGGGCGGCGTGGTGAGCGCCGACGGGCCGGCGTAGGTGTTGTTCTGGAGGTAGAACTTCTCCTGGGCCGCGGCGACGTTGAGCAGCGTCCGCTTCGCCTCCGTGCGGTTGGTCCGCAGCACGTACTGCCGGTAGCCCGGGATCGCGATCGCGGCCAGGATGGCGACGACTACGATCACGATCATGAGCTCGATCAACGCAAGCCTCTCGCCTCGCCCCGCATCTCGATCGCTCCGTAATGCGCGGCCCGGTGCCGCTCGCCGGGCCGCATTCGCTCAACTGCCGCCAACCTGCCGCCAGTAAGGTGCGAACCGGCGGGTTCGGGTCGTCCGGGTCCGCTGCCGGGCCGACGATGTAGAAGCCCTGCGTGTGATGCGACACGGCGCCACGGTTCGATGTGCCGTAGGCGTCGACGACGAAGTGATAGGCCTGCAAACCAGTTCCCGGGCTGTCGCCGCCGCCCGGCACGGGAGTCGGGCCCGTCTGCTCGTCGAAGCGCATGAAGTATTCGTAGCAGTCCTCGGTGTCGGTCACGGAGCCGTCGCCGGCGATGGTCCGGACACAGCCGGTGACACCGGAGCCGCGTTGCGGTGTCGGCGGGATATTCGGGTCGCCCGAGGGCGTGTAGGTCCCGATGGTCGTAGTCGTGTCGTAGACGCCCGCCTGGATCGCGCGCTCGATGGCCGCTTCCGCAGCCTGGAACGCCCGCTCCTGGTACTGCTCGTTGCCTGCCATCTGCAGCTCGAGCGAAGCGGTGGTCATGCCCGAGATGGCGAGCAGGGTCAGCACGGAGAGCAGCAGCAGTCCCACGACCAGGGCCGCGCCGCGCTGGCGGGCGGGCGACCGGCGGCGCCAGGTGTTCATCTGCAAGTGTTCACCGAGAAGTGTTCATCTGGCAGGTTCATCTCAGGAGCGCCGGTTGCGGAGGCTGATGGTCCTGGAGACGACGATGCGCCGGAAATTGTCGTTCGACGCGTCCTCGTCGACGTCGGCATAGACGTAGTCGCGGTCGTCGGCGAAACCGAAGTCCGGGTCCTCGGCGCGCACGCGCAGCCAGATCGTCGCGGCGACGATCTGGCCGCCGTACGCCGCGGGATCGGTCCGGGGATCGACGTATGTGTCCGCGTTCGCATCGCCGTCGGTGTCGATCCCGAATCGAACCTGCAGGTCCTCGACGCCGGAGATCACCTCTTCGTCGAGGATCGAGCCGGTCACGAGCCGCTTGCGGCGCAGTGCCGGGACGTCCGCGCGACCCACCGAGCTGCCGGATATGTAGTACGCCGTCGCGATCAGCTCGCGCGTCTCGGACGCGGGCGGCGAATAGCCGCCTGGAATGCAGGCAGCGTCCTTCGGATTCGTGCAACTGCCGTCCGCAATGAACATCGCGCCCTGCGTGCGGCTGCTCTGGATGTACAACCGGTTATCGACCAGCGCGGCGGGCGCGTCCTCGGCGCCACGACGGACGATCAGCCCGTCGGTGCCGGCGCGATGATTGTCCTGGTACGCGTCGCAACCGAGGCTGTAGTCATCCGGGCCGTTCCAGCCCGCGATGTATTCGTCGAGGTTGATGGCCCAGTTGCTCCCGCAGGCATCAATGACCGCCTCGGCGGCGGCGAGGTCCGCCGGCGTGACCTCGGCGGGGCCGGCACGGTTGATGATGTAGTCCGGCCGGCTCGTGAGACCCCAGTAGCTGGCCATCCGCACGTCCCGTTCCATCACGTCGAAGGCGTACCGCGCGGTTTCCTGCAGCCGCGCGACCGCCTCGGCCGTGCGATAGGTATTGCGGCTCTGGCTGTAGACGGTCACCGCGCCCAGGATCAGGAACAAGCCGATCACGAGCGCCACCATGAGCTCGACCAGGCCCACGCCCGACTGCCGCAGTCGTACGGCCAATCTCCTGACGCGCATGCTCATATCTCCAGTCGCAGTTCGTAGATCGCCGGGTCGAGCTGCCCGACCTCGGTCCAGCTCACGCGAATCGTGTAGCTCGCGGGCGTAGCGGCTGTACCGGCGACGAACCGGACCTCGCCTTCACCCTCGGGAAGCCGCGCGGCGACGAGCGCATTCCACTCGTTGAGGTCCGCGGTCGCGCGCGCGTTCAGGCCGGCAGCGGTATAGGCGTTCACGGGAAGACGGTTTGCGCGGATCCTGTCCGCGAGATCGGCCGCGATCGACACTGCCTGGGTTCGAAGCTGCGCCGAACGACCCGACTGAAGCGTCTCGACGTGCAAGGCCGCGATCCCGAGCATGCCGATCGACAGCACGAGCAGCGCGATCAGCCCTTCGACCAGCGTAAAGCCGCGTGCCATCTAAATGCAGCTGAGCGGCGCCCCGGAGGGGTCGTGCCCAGATACGCGGGGCCGACCGGTCTGGCTGATGATCACGGCGCGCGCGGACGGACCACCACGGCGATCGCAGAACGTAAAGGTGGCCGTGGTCCCCGACTGCCCGAAGGGCCGGAAGGACAGGGTCGCGCGGTTGGCCGCCACGCTCCCGGCCGACCACGCGGCGTAGACGCGCAGCAGCTCTTCGTCCGCATCGCGCACTGCGGGCTGGTCGCGATCGCGGTTGACGAACACGAGCCAGCCCGAGTGCCAGGGCGTCCCCGCCGACCCACAGAGAACGCCGTCCTGGCTCGGGCACAGGCTGACGACGCCGTTGCGCTTGATGGCTTCGCTGCGGGCCAGGTAGAGCGCGTGTACGAACGCGTTGACCTCGCGCGCGCGCGCCGTGTCGAGCCCGAGATCCCGGAACGTGGGGACGCTCAAGCCCAGGGTTGCGGCAACCAGCGCCACAACGAACATCATCTCCGGGAGGGTGTAGCCGCCGCGCCGTTCCATGGCCAGGCTCCGCAGGATTCGTGGGAATTCCATGCTCGCCGCGTCGGCCGGCCGGTGCAGCCCGTTTTTGTACCGTATTGGACCTGAAACGATGTCGGCCGTGCGCCCGGGCCGTATAATCGTCCGCATGATCAGCCAGGCCTCACCGACCGAGGATTCCCGCACGGCCGTCGAGCGCACGCTCGAAGCGCACGGCATTCGCGCCACCGCGCAACGTATCCGGATGGCCGAGGTGCTGCTCGCCGCGCCCTGTCACATGACGGCCGAGCAGGTCCTCGCGGCAACGCGCCGCTCGGCGGCGCGGGTGTCCAAGGCGACCGTCTACAACACGCTAAAGCTGTTCGTCGAGCGCGGGCTCGTGCGGCAGATCCACCTGGATCCGGACCGTTGCGTGTACGACTCGACGCGCGAGCCGCATCACCACTTCCAGAATATCGACACGGGCGAGATGATCGACATCCGTCCCGAGGACCTCGCGTTCGCGCGCATGCCGTCGCCGCCGCCCGGCACCGAAATCGCGAGCGTCGACGTCGTCATCCGGTTGCGTCGCCGCGCCTGACTATTTCGTCAGCGGGAACCGCAGCCTCACGCGGTACTGGTCGCCGGAATCGTCGACCGTCACCGACGAGCGGCCCGGGTACGCGAGCTCGAGCCTTTGGCGGATGTTGTCGAGCGCAATCCGGTGGCCGCTCCGCGCCGGCCGCCGATTGGCCGGCACCGGGTTCGAGACGACGATCTCGACCGTGCCGTCGTCGATGCGGCCCTGGACGGTCACCGTTCCGCCTTCGGGCAGAGGTTCGATCCCGTGCCCGATCGCGTTCTCGAGCAGCGGCTGCATCAGCAGACTCGGCACCAGCGCCTGCGCGGGCAGGTCGCCGACCAGCCAGCGCACCTGCAGCCGTTCACCCAGTCGCAGCTGCTCGATGCGCTGATAGATCCGCGCGACCTCGAGCTCCTCGCGCAGCGTAATCTTCCCGTGCGGGTCACGGAGGTTGAACCGGAACAGGTCGGACAGGTCCTCGATCGCCTCCTCGGCGCGCGCGGGGTCCGTGCGCGTCAGCGCGGCGATCGCGTTCATGCTGTTGAACAGGAAGTGCGGCTGGATCCGCGCCTGCAGCGCGCGGATCCGCGCCCGTGCCTCGAGCTCGACACTGCGTCGCCATTCGTGCGCGACGTGAAAGTACCGCAGGGTCATGGCGCCAACGATCGCTGCGAGACCCATGTTCGGCAGCAGGAACCTCCAGTGCTCGCTTGGGAAGATTCCGGACGCCACGCCGACCTCGCCCTCCCAGACGCGTCCCAACCTGTAGGCGGCCTCCGAAACCAGGGCGACGGTGCCGACGATCAGGCTCAATGCGATGATCGAGGAGGCCCGCAGCGTACGTCGCGCCAGCCACGGCCGTGCCTTGCACAGCACGACCGCGCACAGCAACCCGTTCCAGAGCAGGTAGCCCGACATGCGCGCGAGCTCGACCAGGAAAACGTCGCCGACGCTGTGCCGGGCGAGCGCCAGCACGATGGCGAGCAGCGCCGACACCAGCACTATGGTCAGCACCGCCTTGGGCTGGCAGAAGTCCGGCAGGTAGTCGCTGCGCACGGGTCCGGCCGCCGCCGGCGGATCCGGCTTCAGGCCCACGTCAATCGGCGCCGCAGAACTCATCCATGGTCTGCTTGGCGCGCGCACGGGCCGCGTCGACTTCGTCGCTCGTAAGGTAGCGCACCTCGCCTTCCGGGCCCTGCTCGTGCAAGCGGCGGCTCTCTGTGAATGACCGGTAGCGTTCTTGCGCCACCGTGCATCGACGTGCGCGGTCGGCCTCTAGTTCACGGGCCTCGGCTGCCTTCGCCTCTGCGGTTGCGGCCCTGGCCCTCTCCTCATCTTCGGCGGTGCTCTTCGTCGGCCGCGCTTCGGTGGGGCCAGAGCTCGAGGTGCGCATACCGACTCGCTCGGCCGGGATCGCTTCGGGCTTGTCGGTGTAGACGGCGTTGCCTTGCCTGTCCCGGGTCACATAGACCTCGCCCGCCAGGGCCGTGCCTGCGAGCAACAGCGCCGCCAATACACACACGCTGGATTTCATGCGAGTTGCCTCCATTGCCCCGGCTTTGAGTCTATCAGGCGAGCGTCTGCGAAAAGGCGGCGTGGATGTGCACCGTCTCACATGCACGCGATCAAGAGCGCGATGAGCGCCAGCCTCTGCGCCGGCAGCGTGACAGATAGCCGAGGCGCGTGGTGCCGGCTGAGGGATTCGAACCCCCGACCCCCTCTTTACGAAAGCGTTTGAAGGCTTCCACGTAACCCGCGGGCACGGCTGGCAATTGGCCGAAAGTGCTGAAAAAACAAGGCTCAACCTGTCGGAATAGCTTGCTATAGGTTCCCCCTGGCCGAAGCGGCTAACGCTTCGCAGGGCGTACAGCTGGTACTTAGGGCGGCGGTCTCTGCCGGCACGACGTCCGATCCGACCTGGGCCGCGCCACTCGCGCCGTATGCGCTACTGCAGGCGAGCTTTCTCGCCATGCTTCGCTCGATTGGTATTTTTGATCGGCTGATGGACGGTGGCGCGCTTCGTGTGCCGTTGCATACAAACGTCGTTTCAGTCGCGAGCGGCATTGAAGGGGCGGAAGTCTCGCAGGGGAGGCGAAGCCAATCAGCCAGTCGGCGCTTGCACCCGTTCAGGTCGCCGCGCGCAAGGTCTCGTCGTTGATCGTGCGGAGCGAGGAGCTCGTGCGAAGTTCCGAGGGCGAGGCGTCATTGCGCGCGATATGCGCGAGGGCCTCGTCGCGGCGACCGATGCCGCCTTTGTCTCGGGCATCATGTCCGGTGCGCCTGTGGTCACCTCGAGCGGCAGCACTGCGGCCGCGGTGCTCGCCGACCTGAAGGCGGCCGCCGGAGAGATGACACCGCACGCACGCGCCCGGCGATATCTACTCGTGGCGCCCGAGACAGCGGATCATCTCGACTTTCTTGCAACGACGACGGGCGAGCCCGCCTTTCCCGATCGGATGATCGGCCCCGTGCAGGTGCTCGTCACCGACGCGCTCGGGATGGATTCACCACCCAGCGCCAGCAAGTAAGGTCGAGCGGCATTTCGGCTATGCCGTCGCGGCGGCCAATGCCTGCTGCGTGATCGACGACGTGCAGTGGTGACGCAATGAAGGATCCCGAAGGATGGGCGCGCTCGGTCGCCGAAATCGTGCGTAACTACCTCGAGAAGCGCAACGGCGAGCTCCTGGCGCAGCTCGAGGAAGCCGAGCGGCGCATCGTCGAGCTGCAGGTGCGAACGATCGATTTGGAAAGGCGCGGTGCGACCGTCTACCGCGGCGTATGGGCGCCGAGCTCGTACGACGTCGGCGACATGGTCACGTTCGACGGCGGTCTGTGGATTTGCCGCGAGGCGACGACTGCGCGCCCGGCGACGTCCGAAGCCTGGCAACTCGCGGTGCGCAAGCAGGGGCGCGCCGCATGAGTTCGCGCGCGTTCGAGCAGCTGCTCGACGAAATGCTCGCGGAGTTCGCCGCCGAGGGGATCACCGTCCCGCGCGAGCTCCTGCGGGCGAAGCTGGCCGCGGTCGCGTGGCACGCGGTGATCTTCGACGAGGAGGCGGAATGCTTCCGCGAGATCGTGACCGGCCAGGAGGTCGAGTGGCCGCCGATCGCGAATTGATTGACCGTCCGGGTCCCCCGTTGGGCGGGCGGGCTTCTGGGTCGTCGGGAAAGGCTCGGGTTGCCGGTTACTTTCTAGATTTCAAGCGCGCAGCCGCCTTGCGTCCAATGGACGCGAGGCACGCCGTCTCGTGCTTGTTGTGCAATTCCAGAAAGGCCCCGCGCTCCGCCTTATCCGGGCGTGCCCGAGTCCACAAACGTTTGTTAAGGCCATAACGTCGCATGTAGTCCATGTACACCGCCGTCTCCTCCTCCGTGAGGCCAACTAGCACTTCCCGCCCGACTTCGTTCAGGACGATCGCGCGGTCCCGTGTCCGGATCTCGCGCTCTGCCTCGGTGAAACCAAACATTCGCAACCCCCCAGCCCGCGCTTCAGTAGGCGATCTAGCTTGTCGCGGGCGGCTCCCTGATTTCACGCCGGTCAGGCGCTCGACAACCTCGGGAGGCAGGAATTAACCCGCCTGATCGCTACGACCCAAGTCGAACTGGGCCGGCGCCAATGTGGGCATAGCGTGATCGAAATACTGTGAAGCAGTGCTCCAATAACCGCGCGTGCTCCGGTGATGTGATGCGCCTCGCAGCTACCAAGACTCCCGGCAGTAGACTGATTGGCATCTAAATTGGCGACGTGGCGTTCAAGAAACGTTGAGATGACGATAGGTCGGGTTGGCCATACACCATGCCAAAGATCATCAGTCACTTTGAAGTTGGCGGCACGCAGACATGGGTTGTCGTCAACGATGACGGCACGGTTACGTTGCGAGTCGGAACCGTGCGCTCATCAAAAGCTCACACATTGTCGGCAGCGGACGCGAAGAACAGGTGGCCGACCTTAGCACCCCAGATCGAGGCCGCAGTTAGGGAGATTCGCGGCGAGGGCGCGGAACGACTCTACGTGTAGTCACTCTCGCGCCGCCGCCGCACGCGCTGCTCGACGCCTCGGTAGGCCGTAGCATGCGGGACGCGACGCGGGAATACCCGACGCCGATCGTCGAAGTGCCGATACTTGCACTTGCAGGTCCCAGGGCGATCACAGGTCTTGAGCGGCAGCAGCGGGACATCCGCCGACAGTAAGCGCACGTTCGTGAGTGACCGTGCGGCGTCGCACGCACCGTCGGCTGCGATGACCTCCGCGCCGCGGTACTTCTGCCTTGGCTTCCCTTCGACCATGACTATCGTTCTTCATCCGTGGCGAGCGCAGGGTCGGGCCGTTCACACTTCTACAAGAGATGAAGACAATGCCGCAAGTCGGACTGGACATAAGGCGACCGAGAGTCCCCGGTCGATTACGCTCAGCGCTCACACGTCGCGCAGTACGCCGCGAGCTTGTGCTCGTGCTCGTGCAGGGCGCGGAGGGTGTCGAGCAAGAGCATGGTCCAATCACGGTTGCCGTCAGGCTTCGGCAACTAGCTCAGCTTCTCGGACGGGTGCGCCTGTCGCCTCTTACGTGCAACTCCGACATCCCAGTTTAGAGGCAATCTGTAGCCCCAGACTCAACGCGTTTCTCGGGGCCGCGGAACTCAGCCAGGCAACGCTGTATATCCATGTCGGCAGCAAACAATGCCTTGCGCCACTCCGTGCCGGGGTTCGTATTCACGCCAATATCCTGGAGGACGAAGAACACATCGAGGATCGCGCGCGCGAGATTCTCCTGTTCGAGCGGGGTCAGTTGAGTGCTGCGGACGATTGCCTGGCGGTGTTTATAGTCGCTGTGAATCGCATTCTTTAGTTGCAGTAGGCTTGACTGCGCTTTCTTGACTGCCCCCTTGTGCGGGATCAAAGCAACGATTCGATTGATGTCGTGGGTGTAACCCTCCAGTACCGCTACGATAAGCGCTTTATCCATTCCCTCCCTCAGCATACCCGCACTCCCTAAAAGACCGCCGGCTGCTCGCCGGCTCTCTTGCTTATCCGCTTGGGCGAACTGATTTCAGTCCAAGGCAAGCCAGTTTAAAACCGGGGCCGGCGTCTCGAAAGGGGTGCCGCCTATTTCTGGCCCAAGCCAACACATTTGCGCTTGGCCAGACCGCACAGGACGGGGCGGCTGCGCGCATGGACAAGCTACAGCGCGCCGGCCGGGACTTCCTGATGCGGCTCGTGGCGAAGCACGGGCTGCACGGGGCGGCGCGCATCCTGTGGGCGCTGGCGGACGAGCTCGACGGCCTGGCCGGGCTCGCAATCCAGGCTCAGGGTGCCTCACTTCGCCCTGCGCTTACGATGCGCTTACGGGGATCCGGTGCCAGGTGGAGAAGGTGAGAAAAAGCCTTGTTTTACTGGTGCCGGCTGAGGGATTCGAACCCCCGACCCCCTCATTACGAATGAGATGCTCTACCAACTGAGCTAAGCCGGCGGCGGGGCGCGAAGTATAGGACCTCGATCGAGCTTCGGAAAGCCGGCCGTCAGACCCGACGGCAAGCTCGCCTACACGGCCGGGAGGCCTACGAGCAGGATCCCGCGGTCGTTATCTTCACGTAGGCGGCACCGGTGCCGCTGATGGTGACGACGCGTTCCTCGTTGCCGACGGGAGTCGATCGGCAGACGGTCAGAGTGGCATTCGTGGCACCCACGACCGTCGGCGGAAAAGTGAGGGGGCTCGGCACGCCGACCGCCCGCCTGCTTGACCTTGAACTGGGTGGGCAAGGCCTGCTGTCGCTGCAGCACGGTCGCGCCGTTCAGCACGATCCAACCCTGCTCCCATCCGACGGCGCCGGCGGGCGCACACGTCGTGCCGTTGGCGGACGCGCACAGCGTGATGTTGCTGTTGCGCTTGATGGCCTCGCTGCGGGCGATCTGGGCGCTGGCCACCAGGCTGTTCGCGAAGCCGTGCAGCCTGGCGGACAACGTGGCATCGTTGAAGTTCGGCACGGCCAGCGCCAGGAGGACCGCGAGCACGGCGATCGCGGTCAGCAGCTCGACCATCGTGAAGCCGCCGGAGCCAGGCTCTCCGCCCTGCCTCGAACTGCTGCCATGCCGGCTGTTCGCCATAGTCGGTGCCCGAGGTTACTTGTGGATGTACCAGTATGTCTGGCTCTTCGGCTGCGCGGCCATGCCCGACGGGACGGGCTCCATGCCTTCGAGCGGCGAGGTGGTCTCGCCGCCGATCAGGAACGGGAGCGTCGTGCCGTCGTCAAGCATCACCATGCCCGCCACGGGTGACGGCGGCAAGCCACCGCCGACGATCTCTTGATTGCGTGCCAGGGTGCCGTTCCGGCTGGCCGCGTTGGTGAGGGCGATGTTGTACACCCTCGCCGTGCCCAGGGTGGAGCTGCATGATCCAGCCACGGGCACGTGCGGCGTGTGCGTGCTGAAGGTAATCGTCCCGAACACCGTGATCGCGGAGGTCACGACCTGCTCGTGCGGGTTCAGTGCCAGATACCAGCCCTTGGGGTGCGCGGCCAGTGCGGTGGCCGTCGGATCCGAGGCGCCGATGCTGAGCAGCGAACCGAGGCAGATCAGGCCGCCGCAACCGGTCTCACTCGACAGCCAGTTGGTGACCGTCGGCCGGTCCACGATCTTGAAGAAGTAGTTGCTCACCCCATACGCCTCAGTGAAGCCCATCAGCGGCTTCTCCCGGTCACCCGAGCCCACCAGGATCACGTAGCTGCCGCTGCCGTCATTGGGGTCCACGACGTCCAGCGACATCATGAACTTGCGGATACCTGGGCAGCTCGTCGGTGCCGGTGTGTTCGGCGCTGGCGGTGTGCACCCGAGCGAGGCGATCTTGGTCATCGTCCAGTCCAACGCCGGATTGGTCAATCCGAATTCCGCGTTGGTACCCAGGCCGGAGCCGATGCGGTAGATGTTGCCGCCGAGGTCGGCCACATAGGCCCACTTGGCGAGGCCCGTTGCGGCGTCCTTGACGACGAAGACGTCGGCCACGACCCCGCGCTCGGTGGTGAACTCCGTCACCCAGTCGCCGGAGTTAGCATCGAGCACGTAGATCCGGTTGCCTTTGGGGGTCCCGCTGGGGCTGCCGCTGCAGGTGCTCGAGTCGAACGGGTCAGTGTCTTCGCAGGGGTCGTATCCGCCGCCCATGATCAGCATCGGCGAAGTGCCTGAACCGAAACCGGCCGCCTTCAGGACTACGGGTGAGCTCCAGGTCTGGCCGATCTCGTCGAGGTTCGGTTCGCAGCCCGTGGCGTCGCAGCCCTTCCGCCACTTGAGTATCGGGCTCGAGCCTGCGTTGATGTTCGAGACGTTGAAGGAATAGATCGTCCGGCCGCCGCGGCGCATCGCCGCGTACAGCCACAGGTTGCTGCCGTTCTGGTATGTGGTGAGCGGCCCGTCAATGCCGTAAGGCTTGGGTTCCGGTACCGGCGACGTGATGATATTGGCGAAGTAGTCGATCGGTATCAAGTTATCGCGCAGCCGCTTGATCGTAGGATAGGACTCGGGCGCCATGAAAGCCCACATCTCGTTGCCCGCGGCGACGCTGCCGATGCTCGCGGTGCGATTGCCGTTGATGGCGCGCAGCACGCCGTCGTTGGCGCCATAGAACACCACGACCTCGGGTGACCCTACCGTGCCCATGTTGATGGCTACCGGGCGCGAATGCACGACGTCGCCGTGGATCGAAGGACGACGCTGAGTCGTGTTGCCGTTGATATTTTCGTCGTCGATGTCCGGCCCCGCTATCCAGTTGATCAGCTGATCGCGCTCCGCCGTGCTGGCGGCGCCCAGCGCGGTGGCCGTAATACTGACGTTGCTGGTGTTGAAATTGGTCAGCCCGCTGCAGGACGCATCCGCAGCAGGCGCACAGGTCTTGAACGGGCTGCGTGCGCCGGTCCCAGAACGCAGCGTGTACGCCTGCGCCCCCTTCTCGACGACATTGCCGTCCGGATAGTTCGAGTCCCGCGGAGCCCGCCACCGTAAGACATGCGCCCTGCGGCTTGAAGACCCAGTAGTTGTCGACCGTGGCTGGCGTCCAGAAACTGCGCGCACACTCGGTGATAAATCCCGTCGCGCTGTTGACCGCGCTCACGGAATCGGCGTCCTGGGTCTGGACCCTGCCGTTGCCGATTCCGAGCTTGTACTGCTTCAGGTTGCCCGACCAGCGTGGCAACGGCGCCGAATCCGGGCGGAACATGCCGATGTAGATCTGGTTCAGGAAGGTGCCTGAGGGGTTCCCGCTGACCGGCAGCGCGACCGAGGCGAACACGCTGTTGACCGCCTGGATCTCGGAGAAAATAGTCTTGAGTGCGTCCGCGATCTCCGACCCGCCGCTACCGCTGCTGACGTCGAAATACTTGCCGTCACTGATGCCGGCGATACTCCTGAGCAGCGCTGACCAGCCCGGCCCCTGGCCGGTGGTGACCTTGTCGACATCCACCGTATAGGTGACGATGCCGTGCGTACTCTGCTTCATGAACCGGGCCCATTCGTCCGCGACATTGGTCTGCGATCCGCTGGGCGAAATCGGGATGGTCGTAGTGTTGCCGCCTACCGCGGCGAGTCCAGCCCTGGCCGTACTGGTGTCGGAATTGTTGTCCTGCACCGCGCCGTTGCTGATGTAGATGATGAAGTTCTTGCCGCAGTTGCCGGCTGCGTCGGGGCTGTTGTATTGCGTACCGGCAAATCGATCCAGCGCATTGTCCCCCAGTGCGTAAATCGCATTGGAAGCCGCGGTGCCGGAGGTGTTGCCCGTGTAGTCGGTCTTGACCTTGTTGTTCCCGGAGCGGGGGGGGCGGCCGTCGAAGTAGTAATAGGCCTCCTGCATTGTGAGGCCGGCCTTCCCGCCGTTCGACTTGTCGGCGAGTATGTCAAGGCTCTCCACCAGCTCCACGAACAAGTCCTTGTTGGTCTGGTTGAAATCCCGGATCGCGGCGCGGACGTAACCACCGTCGGTATTGCTGTTCGGACTGCCGGTCTCGGTGAACAGCATCAGGCCGACCCGGAACTTCGCCGAGCCGCCGGGGCCGACCGGCAGCTCCTGTACCGTCGAGGCCAGCGCCGCGAGTTCGTTGGTGAACGGCGTATTCCAGTTCGCCGTGTTGTCGAGCAGGATGAGCACGTTCGGCATGCCGGCCGCGGAGGGCGGGTTGATGAAGAGGTCGATGTCCTCGGCCCCGGCGGGCGGTTGAAACAGCGCCACGGTGGCCGCTGCCAAGCCCGCCGACAGACGGCTACTGATCGTACTGACTGAGGCTGCTTTGCGTTTCATGTGCACACCGCGTCCTTTTGCCATGAGGCCAGCAGCACGCGCGCACCCGTGCGCACTTCCACTGTGGCCTCGCCTGCGTTGAATCCCGAAACCGGCGCGACCGTCGCCCGGATATCCCAGACCGTGTTCCACGACGATGCGGCCGACATCGACGGCGGCAGCGACAGGCTGCTCGGAGGAGTGTTCTCCGCCAGAGTGGCGCGAATGCACACCGGCACGGCGACGTTCACTTCGTAGTCCATATTGGTGTCATTGTCGAGGTCGACCAAGATTGTGTCGGCATTGGGTGTGATCGCGAACGGGGAGCTCATGACCTGGTCCAGCGCCTTGTTGGCCGCCGCGATGGCTTCATCCCGGAACTGCATGTTGGTGACGGTCCTGAAATTGGCGCCGCCGATCGCGAGCGCCGCCAGGATCATGAGCGTGATGAGCGCCAGCATGATCAGGCTCACCACCAGCGTGGCGCCCGCCTCGTTAGAGCGTCGCAGGCATTTCATGGCGAGATCCTCCGGCCCGAGATGTTGGTCAGGCGCACGGTGGCCGTGAAGACGTGCCGCTTGAAGTGATCGTTGAACGGGCCCACGGCGCCGGCGCTGCCAAGCGTGTAGGTCTTGGTGTCCGTGTAGTTGGGCGAGGCTTCGCGGCTGCGCGCCAGCACGTAGATCTTGGCCGAGGTCACGTTCATGAGGTTCGCGGCCGAGCAGGTGGGCGAGCAGCGGATGTAATTGCCGTCGGGCACGCCGTCGCCGCGGTTGGTCGGCGTGGTCCGAGCCAGCGGATCCTGCCAGTTGACCGCAGCCGTGTAGTCGACGAGAGCACCTGTTTTGCTCAGGTTGTCGACGCCGAATTCGATCCGGAAGGCCTGGATGCCCTCGACCAGCGCCACCGGCGCCAGGTGCGCCAGCGGGCCCACGGCCGGCAGATCGAACTGCGAGCGGACCAGGGTCGGAATGTTGTCGCCCGCGGTCACGGCGTAATCGCGGACGTAGTAGAGGTTGGAGACGAATCTCCGCTTCTCGGCGAACGTGACCGGCAGGTTCGTTCCGCAGTCAATTTTGTGCAACGTGGTGAATCCGCCGGTATCGAAGACGTAAGGTGTCGCCTCGGTCGCGCAAAGCCCGGGCTGCACGTAGAGCTTGCCGGCGACATCGGCATCGCAAGTGCCCACGCCAGGCACGCACTGTTCGACGTGGCGCACGACCAGCACGTCGGTACCGGCCTGGTAGTCGCTGATGACGCCCCCGCAGACCCCCGTGGGGTCGTCGTAGGCCTGCACCGGAATGCCGATCAGGTTTGTCTTGTATTCGAAGGTCCAGTTCCCGGGATTGAACACCAGGCAGGGGGCGGGAACCGCGGTGGGGACGGTCCCGCCTGGAACAGCGGCATTTGTAGGAGGGGCGTTCGAGGTCTGATCGTCGTACTGGGGCACATACGCGCCCCAGTAGCCCGCGTGTGCAAGATCGTCTTCCAGTACCTTGATCGCGAAGCGGCCGTTTTCGATCATGCTGTTGGCGCGGGCGAGCTCCCGGTTGTTGCCGCTGGTATTGACGAATAGCGTTACCAGCGCGCCGATGATCACCAGGCCGATCAGCATGGAGATCATCAGCTCGACGAGGCCGAAACCGCGTTGCCGCCCTGTCAAGGACGGCCAACCCGCAGCCAACGGTGAATTTCGGGGCGTGGGCGTCATATTCCAGTCAGCGTCGGAATGCGGATGACGGTGGTCACGACCCGGCGGCAGCGATCATTGATGCACTGCGTGCCGCCGTTGTAGCTGTTCAGGCCGCAGTTGACGCTGGCGGGCGGCGCGGAAATGGGAGCCAGTCCCTGCCACGCCACCGTCACCAGGTACTCGTCGTCGACGCCGGGGATGCTCTGGACACAGCCCCGCCCGCCGACCAGGGTGCCCACCGAGCCGCCACCGAGCGTTTCGCCCGCGCCCATGATCGTGTTGCACCATTCGGTGGCGTCCGCCTGCTGCCGCGTGGCCACGGCCGTAGGGCACGCCGCACCCGTGCCGAGCGGCGTCGCGGTGACGTAACCTGGCGGCGGCGTAACGGTTGTTGGCGATCCGGCTCGCCATGTCGCGCAGGATGATCAGCGCCTGTGCGCGCTGGTACGACTCGATCTGCAGGACGTGCAGACGCGCCTGCAGTCCGGCCAGCGCGAGCAGGCCGATGGCGAGAATGACCATGGTGACGAGCACTTCCACCAGGGAGGTGCCGCGCTGCGATCGTGGAGCGCTGGAATTCATCGTTACCACTTGTTGACCGGTGTCTTGACGCCTTCACTGGTGAGGCCGAGATTGCCGTCGCTCGCCTGCCCGCCCTGCGGAGTAAAGGCGATCGTAAAGCCGGGCGGCGGGCCCGCGATCAGCGTGATGCTGTAGTCGTAGTTCGCGTCGATGTCGGGCGGCAGGACATAGCCCAGAGTGGCCACGTTCGCGTATGCGCGATTCGCCGCGAAGTACTGCTGCTCACGGTTCGCGATATCCACCATCGATGTCTGCGCCGCGCGCCGATGGCTGCGTATCACGTACTGGCGGTAGCTCGGCAGTGCGATCGCCGCCAGGATGCCGACGATCGCGAGAGCGATCATCAGCTCGATCATTGAAAACCCGCGTCGCTTGTGCATGACCCAGCTCTTGCAACCCTGGCGGAGACATTTATCAGCCTTCCGGATCTCGCCAAAGCTTGCCCGACAAGCGGTAGTCCGTCGGCGACAAGAGGCGCGGACTTGACAGAATCTCGGCGATCTCACGCGGGCGGCGGGCGAGTTGCGCAGGCTGCGCGGCAGCCTGCGGCGCCGGCGGACCTGAGCCCGGATCGCTGGTCCACACTGTCGTCGATGCAGGGCGGCGATCGCGAGGTCGCCGCCCTTCTCATGAGGCGGGCGCTCCGCTTTCGCCGGCAGGCTACGATAGCGTGCATGACCACCGGTCTGGCGCTGCGTCTGTGCTACGCGACATCGCGCATCGTGTGCGTCGTGGCGTTCGGCCTGTTCGGCCTGCGCCGCTCGGTCATCACGGAGAACCTCGCGCGCTCCTTTCCCGAGCTGACGCCGGCCGCGCGGCGGGCGCTGCGCCGCGAATTCCTGCGCCGCCAGGCCGAGCTCGCCGCCGAGGTCGTCCATGCGGTGCGCATCGATGAGGGGGAGTTGCGGCAGCGGGTCACGCTCGCGAATCCGGAGGTTCTCGCCGCCGCAGCACCGCCGCGACCGGTGATCCTCGCCGGGTCGCACCTCGGCAATTTCGAATGGGCGCAGCTGCGGGTCTCGCTCGAGCTCGGGGAGCGGCTGCTTGCGCTGTACAAGCCCATGCACAACGCGCGTGCGGACCGCTGGTTCCGGCGCATGCGCACGCGCTTCGGGGCGCGGCTCGTGGCGGCGAAGTCCGTGGTCGCACAGCTCGCGCAGTTCCGCGACGCGGCGGCCATCGGCATCATCGCCGACCAGGTGCCGAGCACCAGCCCGGACCGGCACTGGACCGGCTTCCTGGGACAGGACACGGCCTTCTACATGGGACCGGAGCTCCTCGGCCGGGCGCTGCGCTCGCAGGTGCTGTTCGCCGACATGCGCCGCATCGCCCGGGGTCGCTACGAGCTCCGATTCATTCCGCTGAACGAGCCGGGTGAACGGCTGCCCACGGGCACGGTGACGGAACGCTACGCACGCGAGCTCGAGCGCGCGATCCGGGACGACCCGCCCGGCTGGTGGTGGTCGCACCGGCGCTGGAAACTCACGCGCGAGCCGCTGCCGGAGCGAGCCGCACCTGCAGAATAGAGTGGCGCGACTGTGGGCCAGTCGCTCCGGCAGGCAAGTGGCACGGTGCGCCCGCGGCGCGGACACGCATGCTTGCACACTGCCTGCTGCGCTGGCAGTATGCAAGCATGGCTGTTCAAATCACCATTCGCGATGTTTCTGAGAGAGTCCGGGATGAGCTCGCCGCCCGCGCCGCTCTGCAAGGCAAGTCCATGCAGGAGTACCTCCGTGCGGAACTGGAGCGCCTCGCCGCGCGTCCGTCGGTGGATGCCTGGCTGGAACAAGTGCGCAGGAGAAAGCGGGCATCGCAGAGTCGTGTTTCCTCCAGGCAGATACTCGAAAACCGTAACGCTGACCGACGTTGAGTGTCATCGTCGATTCGTCTGTGCTCGTGGCCGCGCTCGTCGATGCCGGCACCCACGGAATCTGGGCTGAGGAAATTCTCTCGAGCGGTTCGCTGAGTGCTCCCGAACTGGCGCGCGCCGAGGCGACGAACATTCTTCGCCGGCTCGAGCTGGCGAAGCAGATCACGACCCCGGAAGCGAACGCGGCGCACGATGACCTGATGCAGCTCAACCTGGAACTGTTCTCCTTCGATCCGTTCGCGGATCGCATCTGGGAGCTGCGTCATACGGTCACGAGTTACGACGCCTGGTATGTCGCGCTTGCCGAAGCGCTCAAGTCACCACTCGCGACACTCGACGAGCGGCTTTCCAAGGCAAAAGGACCCATGTGCGAGTTCCTGATGCCTCGCCGGCCACAGCGGTAAGTATTGGTCAGGGTCCCGCTTCGGGCCCGAAGCGGGACCCCGTTGAGTTACCGCGCCGCGAGCTTCGACTCGACGTGCTTCGCGAGCTGCGAGATCGTCGGGAAGTCGAACAGCTCCGTCAGGTCGACCACGCCCGGGTAGGCTTCCTCGATCCGCTCGTGGATCTGGATCAGCGCGAGCGAGCTCGCGCCGACGTCGAACAGGTTGTCGTCCACGTCGATCGCCTTGCCGGGCAGCGTGTCGTCGACGATCGCCTTCAGCTGCTGCTCCACGCGGCCCGCGGCCGCGCGGCCGTGGCCGTGCGCCGCGGCCCAGGCGGCGTCGAACTCGGCGATCTCGGCGGCGAACTCGCCGTCGACGTAGGCCTGCGCGAGCGCGGTGCGCTGCAGCTTGCCGCTGGTCGTCTTCGGCACGCGCTTGATGGGCACCACCCGCGCCACCTCGACGCCGGCGTGCTCGTTCACCAGGTGTGCGGCGCGCGTGGCGAGCGGCAGGAAGTCCGCCATCCCGCCGCGGTGCAGGATGAACAGCACGAGCTCGTCCGTCGATGCGTCGGCGCCGCGCACGCCGGCCGCCACGACCTTGCCCAGCTCGAGCCCCGGCTCCTGCTGCAGCACGGCCTCGAGATCGTGGGGGTAGTAGTTCTGGCCGTTGACGAAGATGATCTCCTTGGAGCGACCGGTGATGTAGAGCTCACCCTCGTGCGACAGCGCGAGATCGCCAGTGCGCACCCAGCCGTCCGCGGACACGGCCGCCGCCGTGGCTTCGGGGTTCCGGTAGAACCCCCGCGTGACGTTTTCCCCCTTGATCAGCAAGTGTCCCACCACGCCCGGGGGAACTTCGTCGCCCGAGTCGCCGACCAGCCGGACGCTCGTGTAGGGAATCGGCCGACCGACGCACATGAGCTTCAACGCGTCGCGGCTTCCCGGGTCCACGAACGCGGCCGTCTCGCCCACGCCGAGCGAGCGTCGGTCGACCGTGACGTAGCGGAACCCGAGCCCGGGCTCGGGGATGCTCACCGCGAGGGAGGCTTCGGCGAGACCGTACACCGGCAGCATTGCCTTGCGCTGCAGGCCGTAGGGCGCCAGGCGCGCGAGGAATTCGTCGGCCAGCTCCACCGAGATCGGCTCAGCGCCGTTGAAGATGATGCGCAATGCCGAGAGGTCGACGCCGTCGAGCGTCTTGTCGCCCAGCGCCCGCAGGAAGTGCCGGTAGCCGAAGTTCGGCGAGCACGTGATGGTGACGCGTTTCTCGGATGCGAACTTCATCCACAGCACGGCCCGGCGCACGAACAGGTCGGTGGGCATCAGGAACTGCCGGACCCCTGCGTACATCATGAAGAGGTGAAAGCCGATCAGCCCCATGTCGTGCGTGAGCGGCATCCACCCGAGCGAGACGTCCGACTCCCCGAACTGCGTGCCCTGGCGCACACCCTCGGAGTTCGCAAGGATGTTCGCGTGCGTGAGCACGACGCCCTTGGGCTCGCTGGTCGAGCCGGAGGAGAACTGGATGAAGGCCGTGTCCCCAGGCACGACCCGCGCCGGCGCCCCCTCGCTCGAGACGTCGTCGAGCTCGTCGATCAGGAAGGTGCGCGCCTCGAGGGCGGACCATACCGTCGATTCATCGATGGACGAAGCAAAGGCCGCGAGGCGGTCGCGCAGCTTGCGAGTCGTGTAAAGGAGCGGGTCGCCAAGCTGGCGAGCGATCCGAAGCAGCTTGTGCTTGTGCTCGTCGCTCACGCCGATCGCCACCGGCACCGGGATGATGCCGCCGTGCAGGCAGGCCCAGTAGGCGTCGAGAAACTGCTCGTTGGTCGGCACGTGCAGGATCAGCCGGTCGCCCGGCTGCGCGCCGACGCGCTGCAGGTGGCGGAGGATGCCGAGCGCACGCCGTCGCAGCTCCGAAAGACGCAGCGTCTTCTCGGCGCCTTCGCCCTCGAGGTAGCCGATCGCCCCGTCGCCGCGGCTGCGATGCTCCAGCATCTCGGGAAGCGTCTCGTACCTGATCATCGGCTCGACTGCGGCTCGTCGGTTGCGCGGCTCGCGGGGTGGCGATCGTCGGGCATCGAGTGGAGAATCGCGCTCGATGAGACGCGTCATCGTACTACACGCCCCGTCGCCGGGTCCCGCCTCGGCCGAGCTGGGAGCGAAGGCTCCTGCACCGGCTGCCGTATGCGCGGCGCCTCGAGCTCGAGGCGCGTGACCCGGCCGCGCGGCGCGTGAGCCTCGGCGGTACGGCGCTGCTCTTCGAGGCGGCCGGGCGTCTCGGATACCGCGAAGTAAGCACGGGCGACCTGCGTTATCCGCAGGGCGCCAAGCCGCGCGTCGCCGGCGGGCCGTTCTTCAGCATCTCTCACACGACGCAGCGCGTCGCCTGCGCCGCAAGCCGCGAATGCGACGTCGGCCTCGATCACGAGGAGTACACGGGCGAGGACGCACCCGCGCGCCTCAGGCACTGGACGGCGGTCGAAGCGACGCTCAAGGCGGCAGGCGAGGGGCTCCAGCGCGCGGGCGCCGTGGCGGTGGATCCGGGCTTGCGGTTCTCGAGCCTGGGCGGCGCGAGGTTTCACCTCATGCCGCTCGACTTCGGTCCGGGCGTCGTTGCCTGCCTCGCGGCGAGCGTCCCTCCCGATGCGATCGAGGTGCAGCCACTCGAGGGCGTCGAGCCGTGAGTGACGAGGAGATCGCACCCGAGCAGCAGGAGCTGCGCAACACGCCGTATCGCAGGCTCACGAAGAGCCAGCGACGGCTGACCCGCGGGCGGATGCTCGTGTACCGCGTGGCGGTGTTCGTGGCCTGGGGGCTGCTGCAGTTCTTCTGGCGCAGCTGCCGACTGCAGCCGGTGCAGGGCCTCGAGCAGGCTCGCGTCGCAGTGCGCGAATCGCAGGCGGTCATACCGGTCTACTGGCACCAGCACATCGTGTTCGCCGTGCATGCGCTCAGGCTGCTCGAGCCCGACGGGCTCAAGCCCGGCTTCCTGATCAGCCCCTCGGTCGACGGCACGGCGCCCGCGATGCTCGTGCAGAAGCTCGGCGGCCACGTGATCCGGGGATCATCGACGCACACCGGCGCCCGGGCGTTGCGCGACTTCTACGAGACCATCGTGAAGCAGCGGGTTTCGCCGGCTCTCACGCCGGACGGGCCGCGCGGGCCGGTTCACGAGTTCAAGCCGGGCGCCGTGCTGCTGGCCCAGATGACGGGCAAGCCGATCCTGCCGATCACCGTCGCCGCGTCGCGCACGCTGCGTTTCCGCACCTGGGACCGCTTCGAGCTGCCGCTGCCGTTCAGCCGTGTCGTGATCGGCATCGGCGACCCCGTGCGCGTGCCGCGCGGGCTCGATGCGGACGCGCTGGCGCGCACGCAGGTCGAGATGGCGCGCACGCTGCACGAGCTCAAGGCCTCGGCGCTCGCGGCGCTCGGCAGGAAATTCGGCTCAGAGCCAGATTAACCGCTCGTAATCTGGCTCTGAGCCAAAGCGCTCCGGATAGCGCGCACCTATACTAGCGGCGCATGGACACCGATTCATCGAGCCCGCCAGGCGCGCGCCTGGACGTGTCCGTCGTCATCCCGGTCTGCAACGAAGAGGACAACGTCGAGCCGCTGGCGCGCGAAGTCGCCGCGGCCCTCGCGGGGCGCTATGCGTACGAGGTGATCTTCGTCGACGATGGCAGCACGGACGGCACGGCGGCCGCCGCGCTGCGCGCGAAGAATGCAGGGCTCCCCGAGCTGCGGCTGCTGCGCCACGCCGCCCGCTCCGGGCAGAGCGCCGCCGTCGCCACCGGCGTGCGCGCGGCACGCGCGCCGTGGATTGCGACGCTCGACGGCGACGGACAGAACGACCCGGCCGACCTCCCGCGATTGCTCGAGACGATCCGAAGCGCGACGTCGACGCGACTGCGGCTCGTCATGGGTAACCGCACGACGCGTCGCGACACCTGGCTGCGGCGCCTGTCGTCGCGCGTCGCGAACGGCGTGCGCGGCCGGCTGCTCAGGGACGGCACGCCCGACACCGGCTGCGGCATCAAGGTCTTCGACCGCGCCGTATTCCTCGACATGCCGCGCTTCGACCACATGCACCGCTTCATGCCTGCGCTGTTCCAGCGCGAAGGGTACGAGGTGGTGTCGGTGCCGGTGAGCCATCGCGAACGCACGCGCGGTCGCTCGAAGTACGGTCTGCACAACCGGTTGTGGGTGGGCATCGTCGACCTGTTCGGGCTGGTCTGGCTGATCCGCCGGGCCTCGCCGCGCGTCGCGGTCGCCGAGGACCGGTAGGTGCGCGTCGCGCGGCGAGCGCGAGTCGCCCGGCGGCACTCGCGATGCGTTGATGCTGTAAATACAGATAGTTAGCTTGCTTTCCTGCGAGCCTGTGCCAGAATGTGCTGCAAGCATTTGCGACACAAGCGTGCAGATTCTGTGGAGCAGTTCCCATCGGTGGCTCCCCCGGGTGCGAAACTGAGCCCACGGCGAGAAAGGGAGTAGCTGCGGAGCGATGGCCATTTCCCTCCCTGAGGGCGGCGACGACGCGGAAGGCGTGGATTTCCTCGCGACGCAACGCGTGTTCGGGGCGGGGCGACCCGGCGTGGGGCTCGACGTACTCGCGACCAAGGTTGCCGTCGATTTCCAGAACCTGACCAGCGAAGGCGCCGACGGTTGCATCAAGCGCAACCTCGACGCGCTGCGCGATGCCGCGGAGCTCGACGCGATCTGCATCGTGCTGTTCGACGCCGAGCGCAAGGTGGTCGAGCGCGTCGCGAGCTCTACCGCGATGTTCACGCCCTTCGACCCGCAGGTCCTGAAGGGAGACTCCCTCGAGCGCCTGCCCTGGATCGCTCACGGCCTTGGTCACCTGCGCATCGCCGAGATCCGCGACACGCACCGGCCGCGCCGCGAGCAGGCGGTCGACGCCGCGCGCTTCGCCGAGCTCAACATGCGCTCACTGCTCGTCTGCGGCCTTTCGCACCGGGACCGCGTGCACGGGTTCATGGCGCTGTGCTCGACACAGCCGCGCGAGGGCTGGGACGTGAACCTGCACCTGCTCCTCAAGCTCATCGGCACGAGCTTCGCCACGGGGCTCGAGCGGCTGCGCGTGGAGCGCCACCTGAGCCGCCTCGAGGAGCGGAACGCCTTGTCGCTCGATACGGCCAACGACGGCCTCTGGGACTTCGACGTCGACAACAACACGGTCTACTTCTCGCCGCGCTGGCGCAACATGCTCGGGTTCGACGAAGGCGACGTGGAGATATCGCCCGACTGGCGCCGTCTCGTGCATCCCGACGACATGGGTCGGGTGCAGACGATGATCCGCGAGCACATCGCCGGCAAGACGCCGATGTTCGAAAGCGTGCATCGCATGCGCCACTGCAACGGCGAGTGGCGCTGGGTCGTGAGCCGCGCCAAGGCGCGCGCCGACTCGAGCGGTCGGCTGAGTCGGCTCGTGGGCGTCGAGTTCGACATCACCGAGCGCAAGCTCTACGAGGACGCGCTCTTCCGCGAGAAGGAGAGCGCGCAGATCACGCTGCAGTCGATCGGCGACGGCGTGATCACGTCCGACGCGCACCTCCACGTCGAGTATCTCAACCCGGTGGCGGAGGAGCTCACCGGCTGGCGCCTCGACGACGCGCAGGGCCGCCACATCGACGACATCTTCCGCGGCTTCCACGAGGAGACCTGCGAGCCGCTCGAGAATCCGCTCTCGGTCGCCATCCGGCGCAGCCGCGCGATCAAGTCGGTGCGTCCGACCCTGCTGATCAAGCGCGACGGGCACGAGATGTACGTCGAGAGCACGGCCTCGCCGATCCGCGACGGCTCCGGCGCCTGCTCGGGCGGCGTGCTGGTGTTCCACGACGTGAGCGAGAGCCGCGAGTTGAACCGCAAGCTCTCGTATCACGCGAGCCACGACATCCTCACCGGGCTCGTCAACCGGCGCGAGTTCGAGGCCCGGCTCGAGCGGTCGCTGCGCGCCGCGAAGGCGCGCGAGACGTCTTATGCGCTCTGCCACATCGACGTGGACCAGTTCAAGATCATCAACGACTCCTGCGGCCACAGCGCCGGCGACGCGCTGCTCGGCCAGGTCGGCACGCTGCTCAAGACCAAGATCCGCTGGCGGGATACCCTCGCGCGGCTCGGTGGCGATGAATACGCGGTGCTGTTCGAGAGCTGTTCACTCGACGAGGCCATGCGCATGGCCGAGCAGCTCTGCGACACGATCCGCAACTACAAGTTCGTCTGGGAGGAGCGCACGTTCCGGCTCGGCTGCAGCATCGGCGTCGTGCCGCTGACGGGCGACAGCGAGGACGTGGCGGCGTTGCTCTCGGCCGCCGACAGCGCCTGCCAGGCGGCGAAGGAGGCCGGCCGCAACCGCGTGTACAGCTTCCAGGAGAACGACATCGACCTGATGCGCCGCCGCCGCGAGATGCAGTGGGCGGCGCGGATCAACAACGCGCTCGAGGAGTCGCGCTTCGAGCTGTTCCGCATGACCATCCAGCCGCTGCAGCGGCCCGATCCCGGTTCCCACTTCGAGCTGCTGCTGCGGATGAGGGACGAAAACGGCAAGATCGTCTCGCCGGACAACTTCATCAACGCGGCCGAGCGCTACGGTCTCACGCCGGCGATCGACCGCTGGGTGATCGAGAACGCGCTGCGCTGGCTGGTGTCCGAGGCCGACGAGCGCGAGCGCCTCGCGATGTGCTCGATCAACCTGTCGGGCCAGAGCCTGGGCGACGACAAGTTCCTGCCCTTCGTGATCGACCAGTTCCATCGCAGCGGGATCGACGCGAGCAAGATCTGCTTCGAGATCACCGAGACGGCGGCCATCCACAGCTTCTCGCAGGCGAACCGTTTCATCCAGGCGCTCAAGGAGCTCGGCTGCCGGTTCGCGCTGGACGACTTCGGCACCGGCCTGTCCTCGTTCGGGTATCTCAAGCACTTCCCGGTCGACTTCCTCAAGATCGACGGCAGCTTCGTGAAGGAGATCCTCCACGACCCGATCGACCGCGAGATGGTGCGCTCGATCAACGAGATCGGGCACCTGACCGGCAAGCAGACCATCGCGGAATTCGCCGAGAACACCGAGATCATCGCGATGCTGAAGAACCTCGGCGTCGACTACGCCCAGGGCTACGGCATCGGATCGCCGCAGCGGATCATGAAGCTCGCCGTCAACGCCTGAGCATCTGCCCGCGAAAAATCGGCTCTGAGCCGAACTTAGAAAAATCAGCTCAGAGCCGATCTATCGCGATAAGTCAGCGCTGAGCTGATCTTCTTCGCCCTCCGCGAGTATGGCTCCGACTTCGCAACGTTTGGAGATTGCAGGCGGAACGTGACCACGATAACATCGTTACATGTAACGTGGTCACCAACCCATGCCTGATCGTTCCTCAATTTCCGCGCGCGTACACAAGCACCGCCAGGCACTCCGGGCCGCGGGGCTCAGGCCCATCCAGATCTGGGTACCTGACACGCGGCGCCGCGGCTTTGCGGCGGAGTGCCGCCGCCAGTCGCTGTCGCTTCGTGAGGATCCGCACGAGCGCGAAATGCTGGAGTGGCTGGACAAGGTCGCTGATCGGGACGGCTGGAAGTGAAGCGGGGCGACCTCGTCACGGTCGCGCTGTCCGGCGATTATGGAAAGCCGCGGCCCGCCCTGGTCATCCAGTCCGATTTCTTCCAGGCGCACCCCTCGCTGGTAATTCTTCCTGTGACCAGCGAACTGCGTGACGCACCTCTGTTTCGCATTCGGATCGAACCGACGGACGACAACGGCCTGCTCACTACATCTGAAGTAATGGTCGACAAACCGCAGGCGGTTGCCGTCGCAAGGATCGGCAGGCGTATCGGCCGCCTGGGTGACGATTCGATGCTGGCCGTCAATCGCGCGCTTGCCGTCTTCCTGGGCTTCGCCTGATTGCACGAAGAGCGAGCTTCTGTTCGGTTCGGCCACACGCCGCCCGAGTGGCACGACATAAGCACGCTCGGCCACCGCTGGCATCGGGCGTGAGATCTTCTGACGACCCTATTCGAACCGCATCGAGAGGTCGATCGCACGCAGGTGCTTGGTGAGCGCGCCGATCGAGACGAAATCGACGCCGGTTTCGGCGATCGACCGCAGCGTCTCGAGCGTGACGCTGCCGGAGGCCTCGAGCCTGATCGGGCCGTTCGGATGGCCGGCGCTGAGCGCGACCGCGGCGCGCAGGTCGGCGAGGCTGAACTCGTCGAGAAGCGCCATGTCGGCGCGTGCCTCGAGCGCCTGGCGGAGCTCCTCGAGCGTCTCGACCTCCACCTCGACCGGCACACCTGCCCCCTGCGTGCGCGCAGCGGCGACCGCGGCGCCGATCGAGCCCGCCGCGAGGATGTGGTTCTCCTTGATCAGGATGCCGTCGTAAAGGCCCATCCGGTGGTTGCTGCCGCCACCGCAGCGCACCGCGTACTTCTGCGCAGTGCGCAGCCCCGGCAACGTCTTGCGCGTATCGAGCACGCGACAGCGCGTGCCGGCGACGACTTCCACCCAGCGGCGCACCGTGGTCGCGGTGCCCGACAGCGTCTGCAGGAAGTTGAGCGCGGTGCGCTCGCCGGTGAGGAGCGCGCGGGCAGGGCCTGACAGGCGGCAAAGCAGCCGACCCGGCTCGACCGACTCTCCTTCCCCGGCCTGCCAGTCGACCTGCACGCGCGGATCGACCTGGCGGAACACCTCGTCGAACCACGGCCGGCCGCAAAGCACCGCCGCCTCGCGGGTGATGACCGAGGCGCGCGCCGGCCGGTCCGCCGGCACGAGCGCGGCCGTCAAGTCGCCCGTGCCCACGTCTTCCTCGAGCGCGCGGGCCACGGTGCTGGTCAAGTCCTCGGGCAAAGCGGGCATCGATCGCAGGTTAAGACAAGAAACCCGGCCGTGGCCGGGTTTCTTCAAGCCGGTGGCGCCGATTCCTCCAAAATCGGCTCAGAGCCAGATTAGTCGTTGGTAATCTGGCTCTGAGCTGAATTAGAACGGCAAGCCGTGGGTGGCGGCACCCATGCACAACAGCATCGGGATCGACAGCACGAAATTGATCCGCGAGGCGAGCGTCGCGATCTTCCGGGCGGCCGCCTTTTCCTCGTCGCTCGCGGGCACGATGCCCAGCACCTTTTTCTGGTTGGGCCAGATCAGCACCCAGACGTTGAACAGCATGATGGTGCCCAACCAGGCCCCGATCCCGATGATGAGCTGGTAGTAGTTGTACGGCTCCGAGCCGGCACCGAGCGTGAACGCGCCGACGAAGTTACCGGCCCGCGCGAGGTACCACGCACCGGTGAGCCAGGTCGCGAGCGCAGCCCAGCGGAACCACCACAGCGCGCGCGGCGCGACGTACTTGGTGATGCCGGCACCGCCGGGTCCGCCCTTGTCCGCGGCGGCGACACCCAGCGCCGGAATCTGCACCACGTTGAAGTACCAGAGCAGACCGATCCACATCACCCCGGAGAGGATGTGCAGCCAGCGCGCGAGCCCGAGTTCCTGGAATCCCGTCGGAGCGATCAGCAACATGATGATCAAGGCGATGACGACACCGGTCGTGATCGCGCCTCGCACGGAGTTGAGCGGATTCATCAAGCGGCCCTCCCAATGTGAATTTCTCTAGTTCTGACCGGGTGTTACGCTCGGCCGGTCCGCCTGCGCGGCATTGAAGAATAGGCGAGGCCCCCCCATAATTCAACGATCAGCGCGGCCGGGTGCAGCGGTAGTGAGTGAGCCACGCCCGGAATCGCCGTGCATCAAGGTCTGCGTGCTCGACTCGCAGGCGTGCTGCACGGGTTGCGGTCGCACGATCGACGAGATCGCACGCTGGTCCCGGATGAGTGCACGGGAGCAATGGGCGGTGATCGCCCGTCTCGAGCAGGCGCGCCGCGAGGACGCCCGGCAGCGCGGGCCGCGCTGAGGCAACGCTGCCGGACGGACCGACGGAAGTTTTCAAGATGCGACCGGATGAACGGCCGCGAGGTGAGCAAGGTGGATGTGACCGAACGTATCCAGCAGCAGCTGAAATCGAACCGCGTCGTGCTCTTCATGAAGGGCACGCCGGATTTCCCGCAGTGCGGCTTCTCGGCGGCGGTGTCACGCGCGCTCGCGCAGTGCGGCGCCGAGTTCGCCTCGGTCAACATCTTCGAGGACCCGGAACTGCGCGAGGCGCTCAAGCGCTACTCGAACTGGCCGACCTACCCGCAGCTATACGTAAACGGGGAGCTGGTCGGCGGCGCCGACATCATCCAGGAGATGCATCGCTCCGGGGAACTGCAGCAGCTGCTGAAGGACGCAGGCGCCGCGGCCTGAGTCGCGCCGCCGCTCAGTCGCGCTCGTCCGGCGCGGCATCGTAACCGCTCGTGTCCGCGTCTCGCTCGTCCGGTTCGGCGGCCTCGACCCCGCCCCCGCGCTCGAGCGCCTCTTCGTACATCCCGCGGAACCGGTTGCACACGATGCAGAACAGCTCCGCGGTTCGCTCCGCGTCGTAGATCGCGGAGTGCGCGCCTGCCGGATCCCAGGGCAGCCCGGCGGCGGCCACCGCGCGCGCGAGCACCGTCTGTCCGAGCGCGACGCCCGCGAGCGTCACGGTGTCGAAGCTCGAGAAGGGATGGAACGGGTTGCGCTTGATGTCGGCGCGGGCGACCGCCGCATTCAGGAACGCGAGGTCGAAGGAGGCGTTGTGACCGACAAGCACGGCGCGCGTGCAGTTCGCCTCGCGCACGGCGCGCCGCACGTCGCGGAAAAGCAGGGTGAGGGCCTCCCGCTCCGGGATTGCGGGCCGCAGTGGATGGTGCGGGTCGATCCCGATCACGGCGAGCGAGGCCGGATCCATCCGCGATCCATGGAAGGGTTGCACGTGGTAGCGGTGGGTGGGCCCGGAGCGCAGCTCGCCCATCGGCGTCATCTCGATCAGCACCGCGGCGATCTCGAGCAACGCGTCGGTCGAGGCGTTGAAACCGCCCGTCTCGACGTCGACGACGACCGGCAGGAACCCGCGGAACCGCTCGGCGATGCGCGGCGCACCCGGCCAGGCGTTCATGCCTCCACCAGCCGCCAGCCGATCGCGCCGCCGGCGCGCAGCGGCACGAGCTCCCCGCCGGCGTAGGCGTAGCTCGGCGGCACCTGCCAGGTCTCGCGCACGAGCGTGATGTGGCCGGCGTTGCGAGGCCGCCCGTAGAAATCCGCGCCGCGTTCCGCGGCGAAGGCCTCGAGGCGGTCGAGGCGGCCGGCCTGCTCGAATGCCTCGGCATAGAGCTCGATCGCCGCGTGCGCCGAGTAGATGCCGGCGCAGCCGCAGGCCGCCTCCTTGGCGTCGCGTGCATGCGGAGCGCTGTCCGTGCCGAGGAAAAAACGCGCGTCCTCGCCCGTGGCCGCCTCGAGCAGCGCCTCGCGGTCGCGTTCGCGCTTGAGCACCGGCAGGCAGTAATGATGCGGGCGCAGGCCGCCCTCGAAGATCGCGTTGCGGTTGAGCAGCAGGTGCTGCGGCGTGATCGTCGCGGCCACGCCCGGGCGCGCGCCGCGCACGAACTCGACCGCGCCCCGCGTGGTGACGTGCTCCAGCACGACCCTGAGCGTGGGCAGCCGCTCGACCACGCGCGTGAGCACCCGTTCGATGAACGCCTGCTCGCGGTCGAATACGTCGACGCCCGGGTCTGTCACCTCGCCATGCACCTGCAGCACCATGCCGCGTTCCGCCAGCGCCTCGAGCGCGCCCCAGACACGGTCGATCGAGGTCACGCCGGCGTCCGAATGCGTGGTCGCGCCCGCGGGGTAGAGCTTCGCGCCGACCACGAAGCCGGTCTCGCCCGCGCGGCGGATCTCGTCCGCGCCGGTGCGGTCGGTCAGGTAGAGCGTCATCAGCGGCTCGAAGCTCGCGCCGGGCGGCAGCGCGGCCATGATCCGCGCCCGGTATGCGACGAGTCCGGCTACGTCGGTCATCGGCGGGTTCAGGTTCGGCATCACGAGCGCGCGCGCGAAGCGGCGCGCCGTGTGCGGCAGCACGGCCGCGAGCTGCGCGCCGTCGCGCAGGTGGAGGTGCCAATCGTCCGGGCGTCGCAGCGTGAGCCGCGTCATGGCGCGCCGTCCACGCGGCGCAGGAACTGCGGATCCGTGAGCAGCCGCGAGGCGTAGCGCACGCCGAAGCCCGTGAAATCGGTCGGCACGTGTGCGAGCCCACCCTTGGTGTCGCTGGCCGCCAGGTCGAGGTGCACCCAGGGCAGGCCCGCCGGAACGAAGCGGTTGAGGAAGCGCGCGGCCAGGATGTGGTCGCCCTTGCCCTCGAGGGAGCACTGCAGGACGTCCGCGATCGGGCTTTCGAGGTCGCTGTCGAAATCCTCGTCCATCGGAAAGCACCACACGCGCTCGCCGCTCGCGTGCCCCACGCGCTGCAGGTCGCCGTGCAGGTCGGCCCGGTTGGTGAAGGCGCCGCTGTACCGCTCGGTAAGCGCGTTGACGCAGGCGCTGGTCAGCGTCGCGAAATCGAGCACCAGCGAAGGACGCTCGCGCGACGCAAGCGCGAGCGTGTCGGCGAGCACCATCCGGCCCTCGGCGTCGCTGTGCACGACCTGTATCGTCACGCCGTTGGCGGCGCGCACGACATCCTGCGGCCGGTATGCGAGCGGGCCGATCTGGTTCTCCGTGATCGCGAGCCAGCAGTCCACCGCGAGCGGCAGCCGGCGACGGCTGATGGCGAGCAGCGTGCCGACCGCGACCGCGCTCCCCTGCATGTCGCCATGCATCAGGTACATGCCCCGATGCGCCTTGAGGTTGATGCCGCCGGTGTCGAAGCAGATGCCCTTGCCGACGAGCGCGAGCCGGCGGGTCGCGCGCCCGCGCGGCCGGTAGCGGAGGCGCACGATGCCGGCACCGCGATGCGCGTTCGCACGCGAGACCGCGAGGAAGGCGCCTGCGCCCAGGCGCGCGAGGCTGCGCTCGTCGTGGAAGCGGAAACCCCACCCCTCGCGCGCGGCGAGCTCGCCAAGAACGCGCCGATAGCCGGCCGAGTCGAGCTCGTTCGGTGGCAGCATCGCAAGCCAGCGCGCGAGGTGATTGCCTTCGGACTCGGCCGCGATCGCATCGAGGTCGAGTCCACGGCCGCCTGCGATCGCGACGCGGCGCAGGTCGCTGCCACGCGGCCGCTTCGAGCGCCGGCTGGGCATGGGTGCGACGGCGGCGAGCGCCGCGCTCGCGAGCGCCTCGAGCGCCTCGGAGCGCCGCGCGGGCGACAGCCCCGGGGCGTGCAGCTGCAGCTCGACGACGCCCGGCTTGTGCACTTCGCGCAGCAGCTTCCCGGCGAGCTGCAGGCGCTGGAAGGGGCTTGCCGCCTCCTTCAGGAATCCCACGGCGACGAGCGTGGCGCGCCGGTTCGGCAGGCGCGTAACCAGGATCGGGTCGGGGTTCGCGCGCCTGGCTGCGCGGTAGAGCGATCGCCAGGGCGCGGGATGCGGGAGCCTCGACACGGCCTCCTCGGCGTCGGCGGCCGGCAGGACCACGACCGCGGCATCGGCCCGTGCGAGCGTCGCTTCGCGCAGCGCGCCGTCGACGGCGCGGAGTGCGATGCGCGAGGCCGGCGGTAAGGATTGCGACACGGTGTTGCCTTGACCCTGTTGGGATGAGCCCCGATCATTACGGGACTTCGCAGCCGGCGGCCGCGGGGAGCGGTCGATCGGCGACGCGGCATGCTAGCAGGGCAGGCCGGGCAAATCACAACCGAGTGCATCGCGTGGTCCGCCGCCGACTGCGCCTGGAGTCACGTCCGATGTTCGAAGCTTCCAAGATCGACGACGTTGATCCGGCTGAGACGCGCGAGTGGATCGAATCCATCGATTCGGTGCTGCGCTCGCATGGCGCCGAGCGCGCGCACTACCTGCTCGAGCGCGTGATCGATCACACACGCCGCTCCGGCGCCTACCTGCCGTTCAAGCCCAATACCGCCTACGTCAACACGATTTCGCCGGGCCAGGAGCAGGAATACCCGGGCGACCGCGCGATCGAGCGCCGCCTCGAGGCCTACATACGCTGGAACGCGATGGCGATGGTGGTGCAGGCGAACCGGCAGAGCTCCGAGTACGGCGGTCACATTGCGAGCTATGCGTCCGCCGCGACGCTGTACGAGGTGGGGTTCAATCATTTCTGGCGTGCGGCGAGCGAGACGCATCCGGGCGACATGGTGTTCATCCAGGGGCATTCCTCGCCGGGCATCTACGCGCGAGCGTTCCTCGAAGGACGCCTCACGGAAGAGCAACTGCAGCACTTCCGCGAGGAGGTCGGGGGCCGCGGGCTCTCCTCCTACCCGCACCCATGGCTGATGCCGGGGTTCTGGCAGTACCCGACCGTGTCGATGGGCCTGGGCGCCATGATGGCGATCTACCAGGCACGCTTCGTGCGCTACCTGGAGCACCGGGGCCTCGTCCCGGTGAGCGATCGCCATGTGTGGTGCTTCCTCGGCGACGGCGAGATGGACGAGCCCGAGTCGCTGGGTGCGATCACGATGCCCGTGCGCGAGAAGCTCGACAACCTGGTGTTCGTGATCAACTGCAACCTGCAGCGGCTCGACGGTCCCGTGCGCGGCAACGGCAAGATCATCCAGGAGCTCGAGGCCGCGTTCCTGGGCGCGGGCTGGAACGTGATCAAGGTGATCTGGGGGTCCCGCTGGGATCCACTGCTCGCACGCGACGAGAAGGGACTGCTGCGGCGGCTCATGATGGAGTGTGTCGACGGCGAGTATCAGAACTTCAAGGCCAAGGGCGGCGCGTACACGCGCGAGCATTTCTTCGGCAAGTACCCGGAGTTGAAGGAGATGGTCGCCAACATGTCGGACGACGACATCTGGCGGCTCAATCGTGGCGGGCACGACGCGCGCAAGGTGTGGAACGCGTACCACGCGGCGGTGACGCACAAGGAGCAGCCGACCGTGATCCTCGCCAAGACCGTCAAGGGCTATGGCATGGGACGAGCCGGCGAAGGACAGAACATCACTCACCAGCAGAAGAAGCTCGACGACGAGGCGCTCAAGGCCTTCCGCGACCGGTTCAACATTCCGGTGCCCGACGCGGCCATCAGCGAGGTCGCGTACTACCGGCCGGCCGACGGCAGCGAGGAGCTGAAGTACCTGCACGAGCAGCGCAAGACCCTGGGTGGCTACCTGCCGGCCCGGCGCACTACCGCGCCGCCGCTCGCGGTTCCGGGGCTCGACGCGTTTGGCCCGCTGCTCGCGGCGAGCGGCGAACGCGAGTTCTCGACGACGATGGCGCTGGTGCGGATGCTCTCGATCCTGGTGAAGGACAAGAACATCGGTGCGCACGTCGTGCCGATCGTCCCGGACGAGGCCCGCACCTTCGGCATGGAGGGCATGTTCCGGCAGATCGGGATCTACTCCTCGATGGGCCAGCTCTACACGCCCCAGGACGCGGACCAGCTCCTCTATTACAAGGAGGACAAGAAGGGACAGATCCTGGAGGAGGGCATCAACGAGGCGGGATCCATGTGCAGCTGGATCGCCGCGGGCACGGCCTACTCGAACCACGGCGTCAACATCGTGCCCTTCTACCTCTTCTACTCGATGTTCGGGTTCCAGCGCGTCGGCGATTTCTGCTGGGCCGCCGGCGACATACAGGCGCGCGGGTTCCTGATCGGCGGCACCGCCGGTCGCACGACGCTGGCCGGCGAGGGGCTGCAGCACCAGGATGGGCACAGCCAGCTCGTGGCGTCGACCATCCCGAACTGTGTCGCCTACGATCCGTGCTATGCCTACGAGCTCGCGGTGATCATCCAGGACGGTCTCAGGCGCATGTTCCAGGAGCAGGAGCACGTCTACTACTACGTGACCTGCATGAACGAGAACTATGCGCACCCCGCGCTGCCGAAAGGCGTCGAGGAAGGCATCCTGCGTGGGATGTACCTGCTGCACATCGGCAAGCCGGGGCGCGTGCGGGTGAACCTGCTGGGCTCGGGGACGATCCTGCGCGAGGTGCTGGCCGCCGCGGAGATGCTCGAGGAGGAGTTCGGCGTGCCCGCGGACGTGTTCAGCGTCACGAGCTTCTCGGAGCTGCGCCGTGAAGCGCAGGACGCCGAGCGCTGGAACCTGCTCCACCCGGGCGATCGCCGGCGTACGCCCTACGTGAGCCAGTGCCTCGCGGGACACGACGGCCCGTTCGTGGCGGCGACCGACTACATGCGCACCGTGCCCGACCAGATTCGCCAGTGGGTGCCCGGCCGCTACCACGTGCTCGGCACGGACGGTTACGGGCGCAGCGATTCGCGCGCGGCGCTGCGCGGGTTCTTCGAGGTCGACCGGCGCTACGTCGCGCTCGCGGCGCTGAAGGCGCTCGCGGACGAGGGCCGCCTCGACGTCGGCACCGTGCGCGGCGCGCTCGCGCGGTTCGGGATCGATCCCGAAAAGCCGAATCCGGTTACGGTGTAGGCGCGCCCGTGGCCGAGCTGGTCGAACTACGGGTCCCGGATCTCGGCGATTACAAGGACGTCGAGGTGATCGACGTCGTGGTCAAGGCCGGCGATGCGGTCGCGAAGGAGGGGTCGCTCATCACGCTGGAGACGGAGAAGGCCACGATGGACGTGCCTTCGACCGTGGGCGGAACGATTCGCGAGGTCAAGCTCAAGCGTGGCGATCGCGTCTCGAAGGGCGACCTGATCGCGCTGGTCGAGGCGGAGCAGGGCGCGGCACCGGCGGCACGCGAGCCGGCGGCGGCGCAGCCCGCCGCATCGCCCGCTCCCGCGGCAGCGCCGGCGCCCGTCGCAGCGGCATCCGCCGCATCGGGGGCGCCGTCACCACCGCCCGCGCCCGCCGTGCAAGCCGCCGCGCTGCGACCGGCCGCATCATCGGCCGCGGAGCCTGCCGCTGCGAAGCCGGCCGCCCCGGTGGTCAGCGTGATCGACGAGCCGGGATTCTCGCGCGCGCACGCAGGGCCCTCGGTGCGGCGATTTGCGCGCGAGCTCGGCGTCGACCTTACGCGGATCACCGGCACCGGCCTCAAGGGACGCATCACGGCCGACGACGTCAAGGCGCACGTCAAGCAGCTGCTCGCCGCGCCCGGCGCCGGCACGGTCGCCGCGCTGCCGGCCGTGCCGAAAGTCGACTTCGCGGCCTTCGGCCCGATCGAGCGGCAACCCCTGTCGCGGATCCAGAAGATCGCCGGGCCGCGCCTGCAGGCGAGCTGGATCAACATCCCGCACGTCACGCAGTTCGACGAGGCGGACATCACCGCGCTCGAGGAGACGCGCGTGCGGCTCAAGGACGAGGCCGCCGCACGCGGCATCAAGCTCACGGTGCTCGCCTTCGTCCTGCGTGCCTGCGCAAAGGCGCTGCAGGCCTTCCCGCACTTCGCGTCCTCGCTCGATGCGGCCTCGGGCGAGCTCGTGATCAAGAAGTACCTGCATCTCGGGTTCGCGGCGGACACCCCCGGCGGGCTGGTCGTGCCCGTCGTGCGCGACGCCGACCGCAAGGACGTCTACGAGCTCGCGCGCGAGCTCGGCGCGCTGAGCGAGAAGGCCCGTGCCGGCAAGCTCACCGCGGCGGAGATGCAGGGCGGCTGCTTCACGGTGTCGAGCCTGGGCGGGATCGGCGGCACGGCCTTCACGCCCATCATCAATGCGCCGGAGGTGGCGATCCTCGGCGTCTCGCGCTCGGTGCACCGTCCTTGGCTTCAGGACGGCGCGTTCGTGCCGCGCCTGATGCTGCCCCTGTCGCTGTCCTACGACCATCGCGTGATCGACGGCGCCGCTGCCGTTCGCTTCACGACCGCGCTCGGCAAGCTGCTCGCCGACCCGCAGGGCCTGCTGGAGGCGATCCCGTGAAACGCAGCGATCCCGCGAAAGCCGGTGGTGCGGTCGACCTAAAGGTCCCGGATCTCGGCGAATTCAAGGACGTCGCGGTCATCGACGTGCTGGTCAAGGCGGGCGACGTCGTCGCCGTCGACACACCGCTGATCACGCTCGAGAGCGACAAGGCGACGATGGACATTCCCTCGACGTCGGCCGGCGTCGTCGCGGAGGTCACGGTCAAGGCCGGCGACAAGGTCAACACCGGCAGCCTGATCGCGCGACTGCGCCCGCGCGAAAGCGCATCCGCCGCCGCAGACGCAGCGGAGGCGTCCCGCAAGGAGGACACCGCGACGCACGCGCCGCTCCGTGAGGCGGAACCGTTCGGCGGCGAGCCTTACATGGACACCGTGCCCATCGAGCCCATGCCGGGGACGGCGGCACCGCCGGCGCAGGCCACACCGGCTGCCGCGGCCGCGGTGCCGTCGCCCGAGGTCGGGTCCGCCGCGCAGGCGGCGCCGGCGCCGGCGTCGGCGGCACGGGACTTCGACCTCGTCGTGCTCGGCGCCGGCCCGGGCGGATACACGGCGGCGTTTCGCGCTGCCGATCTCGGCCTCAAGGTCGCGCTCGTCGAGCGCTGGCCGCAGCTGGGCGGCGTGTGCCTCAACGTGGGCTGCATTCCGTCGAAGGCGCTGCTGCACGCTGCGAAGGTCATCGAAGATGCCGAGGCGATGTCGGCGCACGGTATCGCCTTCGGTCGGCCGGCGATCGATGCCGTGCGGCTGCGGGAGTGGAAGGATCGCGTCGTCGCGCGGCTGACCGGCGGTCTCGCCGGGCTCGCTCGGCAGCGCAAGGTCACGGTGATCCAGGGCAGCGGCCAGTTCACCGGCCCGCATGAGCTGCGCGTCACGGGCAAGGCCGACGCGCGCACGGTCAGCTTCGCGCAGTGCATCATCGCAGCGGGCTCCGAACCTGCTCGCCTGCCCGGGCTGCCCGAGGATCCGCGGATCATCGATTCGACCGGGGCGCTCGAGCTCGACCTTCCCGGCAGCCTGCTTGTGATCGGCGGCGGAATCATCGGGCTCGAGATGGCGACCGTGTTCCAGGCGCTCGGCGTCAAGGTGAGCGTCGTCGAGCTCACCGAAGGCCTGATGCCGGGTTGCGACCGTGACCTCGTCAAGCCGCTCGAGAAGCGCATCGCGAGCCGCTACGAGAACGTGTGGACCGCGACCCGCGTCACGAAAGTCGAGGCCGGCGCCGATGGTCTGCGCGTGAGCTTCCAGGGCAGCCGCGCGCCCGAAACGGCCACGTTCGATCGCGTGCTCGTGTGCGTGGGCAGGACACCGAACGGTGCCCGGATTGGCGCCGACGCGGCGGGTATCGCGGTCGGGGAGGGCGGATTCATCCGCGTCGACCGGCAGATGCGCACCAACCAGCCGCACATCTTCGCGATCGGTGACATCGTGGGCGCGCCGATGCTCGCGCACAAGGCGTCGCACGAGGGCAAGGTCGCCGCGGAAGTCGCCGCCGGGCAGAAGAGCAGCTTCGACGCGAGGGTAATTCCGTCGGTCGCCTACACGGACCCGGAGATCGCCTGGGTCGGTCTCACCGAGACCGAAGCGCGCGCACGCGGCATCGAGTTCGAGAAGGCCGCCTTTCCCTGGGCGGCGAGCGCGCGCTCATTGACGCTCGGTCGCGACGAGGGCCTCACCAAGCTGCTGTTCGATCCGAAGACCCACCGCGTCCTCGGCGGCGGCATCGTCGGCCCCAACGCCGGCGACCTGATCTCGGAGGTGGCGCTCGCCATCGAGCTCGGCGCCGACGCGGCGGACATCGCGCTCACCGTGCACCCGCATCCGACGCTGTCGGAGACCGTCATGATGGCGGCCGAGGCCTTCGACGGCACGATCACCGACCTGTACCTGGCGCGCCGCAAGCCGCGTGCCGCCGCCGCCGGGGCGTGAGCGCCGCTTACGCGGGGCCCCGGATGTCGACGAGCCGGCGCAGCGCCGCGAGGTACGCGGCCTCGTCCGGCGGCGCGCCGCTCTCCTGGCTTTGCCACAGCGCTTCGGCCAGGCACTCGATCATGCGGTGCTCGGCCGCGTGGCGGTCACCGAGCTGCCGCGTAAGCGCGGCGTGGACGTCGGCGATGCCGGCCGGACGGTTCGTGCCGACCTGTTCGCGCACCGCGAGATGCAGCCCCATGTGCAGGAAGGGATTCGACTCCCCGCCGTCGGGCAGGTAATCGCGTACCAGTCCCCCGGGCCCGGACTGGAGCGCCGCGTGATACTCCGGGTGCAGCTCGACGACATCGACGATCTGCGCCTGCAGGGGCTCGAGCGGCAGCCGCGCGAGGTATCTCTGCCAGGCCTCGGCATACATGGCGCGCAGCCGATCGCGCCCCAGGTCGTGAAAGAACGGCATTGACGTCAGCGGCCGACGCGTGCGGTGGCCGTCGCCGGCGTCTTGTGGCGGTACTCGCAGAGGTCCGCCGTCGGGCAGGTCGGGCAATCGGGCCTGCGCGCCTTGCACACGTAGCGTCCGTGCAGGATCAGCCAGTGGTGTGCGTCGCGCAGGAATTCCTTCGGCACGACCTTCTGCAGGCGGTCCTCGACCGCGCGCACCGTGCGGCCGGGGGCGAGCCCCGTGCGGTTCGCCACCCGGAAGATATGAGTGTCGACTGCGATCACGTGCTCGCCGAAGGCGGTGTTCAGGATCACGTTGGCGGTCTTGCGTCCGACCCCCGGCAGCGCCTCGAGCGCCTCACGGTTCGCAGGAACTTCGCCGCCGTGCTGCTCGATCAGGATCCGGCTGGTCGCGACGATGTTCTTTGCCTTGCCCTGGTACAGCCCGATCGAGCGGATGTACGGCGCGAGTCCATCGACGCCGAGCGCGAGGATCGCCTCCGGCGTGTTGGCGCGCGCGAAGAGCGCTCGGGTGGCGAGATTCACGCTCCGATCCGTCGCCTGGGCCGAGAGGATCACCGCCACCAGCAGCTCGAAGGGCGTCGTGTACATGAGCTCGGTGGCCGGCATCGGGTTCGCCTTGCGGAGGCGCACGAAGAACTCGCGACGCGATGCGGCGTTCATGCGTGCTCCCCGCCGAGCGCGGCGGCGGCGGGCGCGGGCTTCCGCCGGCGCCGTGCGGCGACGTTTCGGACAGCGATCATGAGCCCGAGCAGGATGAACGCACCGGGCGGTAACAGCAGGAGCCGCAGTCCGTTCCGTTCGGGAAACAGTTCAAACCGCCATCCGGCGGCCGCGGGTCCGAGCAGCTCGTGCAGGCCCGCGCCCAGGGTGCCGTGTCCGAGCAGCTCGCGGATCGCCCCGAGCGCGAGCAGCACCACCAGGAATCCGCCACCCATCGCGACCGCATCGAGCATCGCGGGAGCGAGCGCCTGCCGCGAGGCGAACGTTTCCGCGCGGGCGAGCAGGAGGCAGTTCGTGACGATCAGCGGCAGGAAAATCCCGAGCGCCCTGTGCATCCCCGGCATCCAGGCCGCGAGCGTGAGCTCGACCGTCGTCACCGCCGTGGCAAGGATGACGACGAAGACGGCGATGCGGACCTCCGGGAGCAGCCACCGTCCGATGATGGCGGCCAGCGTGTTGCTGATCAGCAGCACCGCCACGGTCGCGAGGCCGAGGCCGAGCCCGTAGGCGAGCGTCGTGCTGATTGCGAGCAGCGGGCACAGGCCGAGCAGCTGCACGAGGCCCGGGTTCTGGTCGGCGAGACCGTTTCGGATGATCGCGCGCGCATCCATGTGGCGATTGTAGAACCGGCCCGCGATCAATGATCGCCCGGTGCGGCGTCGACCGAGGCCGGCGGCGCCTCGAAGAGCGTCGCACCCCGCTTTTCGACGAACACGAGCGCGTTTCGAACGGCCGCGACCACTGCGCGGGGCGTCACGGTCGCGCCGCTGAACTGGTCGAAGTCGCCGCCGTCCTTGCGCACCTTCCAGCGCGAAGTGGGCGGGTCGGCGAGCGAACGCCCGGCGAAGGCCAGGATCCAGTCGGAGCGGCGCTCCTCGATGGCATCGCCCAGGCCCGGCGTCTCCTGGTGCTGCAGCACGCGCACACCCAGCAGCCGGCCGGCGGGCGTGACCGCCACGAGCAACCGGATCGAGCCTGAGTATCCGTCCGGCGCGACGGTTTCGAGGATGGCCGCGACCGGCTCTGCCCCGCGTCGTGCGCGGTAAACGGGAACGCTCTCGGCGGTGCCGAGCAGGTCGGCATCGGTGACGAAGATGCGGTCCGCGAGCAGGTCGTTGTCGTACGGCAGGCCTCCCAGCACGCGGTCGTACGCGGCCGCGCGCAGTGCGCGATCGCTCGCCGCGACCCGCTCGCGCGTCGCCTCATGCACCATCGCGAGCACCGCGACGGCGATGCCCACCGCCGCCGCGAGCGTGACCCCCGCGCGCAGCGCGCGCCGCGGGCCGCGACCCAAAGGCTGCGAGCCATTTTTGGGTCTGTCGCCCATCTCAGCGCCGCGCCTGTCCATAGATCCGCGGCACCGTGTAACGGTCGATCAGCGGCACCGCTGTGTTCGCGAGCAGCACGGCGAACGCGACGCCGTCGGGGTAGGTGCCCCAGGTGCGGATGATCCAGGTGAGCATGCCGATGCCCGCGCCGTAGATCAGCCGTCCGCGATCGCTGGTCGCGGCTGAGACCGGGTCGGTGGCGATGAAGAATGCGCACAGCATCGTCGCTCCGGCGAAGAGGTGAAACGCCGCGCCCGGATGGCCGCCCGGGTCGACCGCCTGGGCGATGGCCGACGGCACCGCGAGCCCCGCGAGCACCGCGACCGGGATGTGCCAGCGGATGATGCGCCGCCAGAGCAGGAACGCGCCGCCGGCGAGTGCGGCGAGGTTGAGCCACGAAAAACCGGTCGCGCCCAGGCCGCCGAACGCCACGCCCACGCGGACTTCCTCCATCGTCAACCGCTGGCCCAGCCCGGTGCGCAACGCGTCGAGCGCGGTCGCCCCCGTCCAGGCGTCCCAGGGCACATCGGCCGGCGCCGCCCCGGAATAGAAGCTCCGCGCTGTCAGACTTGCGAGCGTCATCCAGTCACCGTCCGCCCCGCTCGCAGGCAGCGGCCAGCGCGACATCGCCTCAGGGACGGAGATCAGCAGGACCGCGTAACCCACCATGGCTGGATTGAACGGGTTGTAGCCGAGCCCGCCGTAGACGTGCTTGCCGAGCAGCACGGCGACGGCCGTGCCCGTCGCAGTGAGCCACCACGGCAGCAGCGGCGGCAGGCTGAGCGCGAGCAGCGCGGCGGTAACGAGCACGCTGCCGTCCGCGAGCGCGGGTGCCGCGGCGCGGCCTCGGAGCTTGAGCGCCGCCGCCTCGCAGCCGAGCGCGACCGGGCCGGCCACGGCGAGCTGCAACACGAGCCCGGGCCCGAACATCACGACGTGCGCAATCGCCACCGGGAGCAACGCGAGCAGGACCAGGAACATGACGCGGGGCACCGTGAACCCCGCGACGACGTGCGGCGCCGGCGCCGTGTCGAATCGCATCAATCGCCGCCGGCCGACGGGCCGCGCGCCTGGCGGCGAGCCTGCTCGAGCGCGCGACGCCGCGTCTCCTCGAGCCGCCGCAAGCCGACGCTCGCGATGCTCGAAGTGCAGCCGCGCCTGCGCCGCGCTCGCTGCGCTCACCTCGCGGCGGGCGAGCTCGATGCGTGCCACGCGAAACCGCTCGGTCAGCGGAATCGCGCTCGGGCAGACATAGTCGCAGCAGCCGCACTCGATGCAGTCCGCGAGGCCGAATCGCTCGAGCGCGGCGTCGTTGCCGCTGCGGACCGCCCGGTGCAGCTCCTGCGGCAGCAGCGCCGCCGGGCAGATCCGCGCGCAGTCACCGCAGCGGATGCAGGGCTGCTCCGGCCCGGGCACGCGCAGGTCCGCGCTCGTCGCGGCGACGATGCAGTTCATGGCCTTGGTGAGCGGCAGGGCGTCGTCTGGCACTGCGCGCCCGGTCAGGCTTCCGCCGTACCACAACCGCTGCGGTGCGCCCGCGTAGCCGCCGGCGGCGTCGATCAGGACGGCGAGCGGCGTACCGATCCGGGCTTCGAAATTGCCCGCGGTCGCGACGCCGCTGCCCGTCACCGTGACGATGCGGCGGATCAGAGGCTCGCCCGCCTGGACGAGTCGCGCGACGGCCGCTGCGGTGCCGACGTTCTGGCACAGCAGCCCGACGTCGGGCGGCCAGCCGTGCTGCGGGACCTCGATGCCGGTGATCGACGTGAGGAGCTGCCGCTCGGCGCCCGCCGGATACAGCGCCGGAAGCACGGCGAGCGACAGCCGTGCGTCGCCCGCGGCCGCGAGCGCCGTGCGCAGGGACGCCCCCGCCTCCGGCGTGTCGTCCTCGATTGCGATCGTGCAGCGCGACGCGCCGCAGGCGTGCAGCATCGCCTGCGCGCCCAGCACGACGTCGTCGGCGCGCTCACGCATCAGCGCGTCGTCGCAGCAGATCCATGGCTCGCATTCGGCGCCGTTCAACACGAGGTGGGTGACCGCGCCGGCCCGGCTGCGCTCGAGCTTCGTTGCGGTCGGATAGGCCGCCCCGCCGAGGCCCGCGATGCCGGCGCGACGGATGCGCTCGAGGAGCACAGCAGGCGCAAGCGCCGCGTAGTCCGGGCAGGCCTCGTTCGCGGGGTCGCGCTCGTCCGTGCCGTCGTTGTCGATCACGATTGCGTGGCCGGTCTCCGGTGCCGACGGCAGCGGCTCGATCGCGCGCACGCGGCCCGCCACCGGCGCGTGCAGGTCGGTCCCGGCTTCCGTGTCGGCGCGCGCGAGCAGGCTGCCCAATCGCACGCGCTCGCCGATGCGCACGCACGGCGTGGCGCTGCGGCCGTTGCCCTGGTCCAGGGCGACGAGGGCCTGCGCGGGTACGGGGGCGGGTGCGATCCGGCGCGCCATCGCCGCGCGCTTGTGGCTCGCGAGCTCGAGCCCGGGCGCGGACCCGCGGGTCGCGGCCACGCTCAGGGCCTCGCCATGGGCAGGGGCTGGCTCGCGGGCATGTCGGCGCTCGCGCGCATCTCGATGCAGTCGACCGGGCAGGGCGCGATGCAGAGCTCGCAACCCGTGCAATGCATCGCGATCACGGTGTGCATGAATCGCGGCGCACCGACGATCGCATCGACCGGGCAGGCCGGGAGGCAGCGCGCGCAGCCGATGCAGCGTTCCTCGTCGATCCACGCCACCTGCCGGGGCTTCGTGACGCCGTAGCGCGGATCCGGCGCCTTCGGGGGCCTGTCCAGCAATCGTGCGATCGCGCGCGCGGTGGCCTCACCGCCTGGCGGGCAATGATCGATGTCGGCCTCGCCGCGCGCGATGGCCGTCGCGTACGGCCGGCATCCCGCGTACTGGCACTGCCCGCATTGCGTCTGCGGCAGGAGCGCATCGATCCGCGCCGCGAGTCCATCGGTGTCGTGGCGCAGGCGCGTCGCGGCCCAGCCGAGCGCGCCGCCCAGCGCAAGCGCCAGCGCGATCGCCCCGGTGACCGGCATGAGAAGAGCATCGAGGCTCATCGCGCAGCCATCCCCGCCAGGCCCATGAAGGCGAGCGCCATCAGCCCCGCGGTGACGAGTGCGATGGGGGCGCCCGCGAATGCCGCCGGCAGCTCGCCGTCCTCGAGTCGCTCGCGCAGCGCAGCGAAGGCGAGCAGCACCAGCCCGAAGCCCGCGCCCGCGGAGGCGCCGAACACCAGCGACTCGAGGAGGCCGTGATGCATCTGGAGGTTGAGCAGCGCCACGCCGAGCACCGCGCAGTTCGTGGTGATCAGCGGCAGGAACACGCCGAGCAGCTCGCTCAACAGCGGGTTGGTCGCGCGCACGATGAGCTCGGCGAGTTGCACGACGCAGGCGATCAGCAGGATGAACGCGAGCGTGCGCAGGTACTCGAGCCCGAGGGGTGCGAGCAGCCCGGCGTAGAGGGCGTAGCTCAACCCGGACGTAACGGTCAGCACGAAGAGAGTCGCAACCGCCATGCCGGCGGCCGCCTCGAAGCGTCGGCTCGCGCCCACGAGGGGGCACACTCCGAGGAGGTTCGACAGGACGAAGTTGTTGACCAGTCCGGCGCCGACGGCGAGCAGCATCAGATCGGACATCGATCCGCCCCGGGCTACTTCACCTGCATGCCCGGCGTCGCGCCCTGGTCCGGCGCGATGAGGAAGATGTCTTCGCCGCCCGGCCCGGCGGCCAGGATCATGCCTTCCGAGACGCCGAAGCGCATCTTGCGCGGCTCGAGGTTCGCGACCAGCACGGCCAGGCGGCCGATGAGCCGGTCGGGGCTGTAGGCGGCGCGTATCCCCGCGAAGACCGTGCGCTGCTCGCCACCGATGTCGACGGTCAGCTTCAGCAACCTGTCGGCGCCGTCGACGTGCTCCGCGGCATCGATTCGCGCGATGCGCAGGTCGAGCCGCGCGAAATCCTCGATCGTGATCCTGGGCGACGCGGCCGCCTCCGGTGCAGCGGCGCCGGCGGACGCGGCGGGCGCAACGGCAGCCGGCGGGGTCACGGCTTCAGCGGGCTTGAGACTCTCGCTCGATGCGGCGAGGAGCGCTTTCACCGCGGCGGGATCGACACGGGTCGCGAGCGGCGTGTAGGGCTTGAGGGGACGGTCCAGCAGGGGCGAGGCGACGTCGTCCCAGCGCGCGGCCGTGGCCGAGAGGAATTCCTCGGCGCCGGCCGCCAGGCGCGGCATGACGGGCTTCAGGTACTGCACCAGCACGCGGAACAGGTTGATTCCCTGCGTGCAGATGTCGCGGACCTCGCCTGCCCGCGCCGGGTCCTTCGCCGCCTGCCAGGGCTTGTGCCGGTCGATGTAGAGGTTGGCGCGGTCGGTGAGCTGCATGATCTCGCGCACCGCGGCCGCGTAGTCGCGCCCGTCGTAGGCGGCGGCGATGCGCTCGCCGGCGCGGACGAATTCCTCGTGCAGCGCGGGCTCCGGCAGCCGGGCGGCGAGCCGCCCCTCCGACACGCGTGCCAGCAGCCCCGCGCAGCGGCTCGCGATGTTGACCAGCTTGCCGACGATGTCGGCATTGATCTTCGCGCTGAACTCGTCGACGTTCAGGTCGAGGTCGTCGATTCCCGGCCCGAGCCGCGATGCGAGGTAGTAGCGCAGGTACTCGGCCGGCAGGTGATCGAGCCAGGTGCGCGCCGCGATGAAGGTGCCGCGGGACTTGGACATCTTCTGTCCGTTGACGGTGAGGAATCCGTGCGCGTACACGCCCGTCGGCGTGCGGTAACCGGCCGCGTGCAGCACCGCGGGCCAGAACAGCGTGTGGAAGTACACGATGTCCTTGCCGATGAAGTGGTAGACCTCGGCGTCGCTGCCGGGCTTCCAGTAACGGTCGAAGTCGAGGTCGGCGCGCCGCTGGCACAGGTTCAGGAAGCTCGCCAGATAGCCGATTGGCGCGTCGAGCCAGACGTAGAAGTACTTGCCGGGCTCCCCCGGGATCTCGAACCCGAAGTAGGGCGCATCGCGCGAGATGTCCCAGTCCCTGAGGCCCGCATCGAACCATTCGGCGAGCTTCGCCGACACGGCGGGCTGCAGGCGTCCGGAGCCGGTCCACTCCCGGAGCATCGGCTCGAAGTCGCCCAGCCGGAAGAAGAGGTGCTCCGACTCGCGCTGCACGGGCCGCGTCCCCGTCAGCACCGAGACCGGGTCGATCAGGTCCGCGGGCGTGTAGGTGCTGCCGCAGACCTCGCAGGCGTCGCCGTACTGATCCTCCGCACCGCAGCGCGGACAGGTGCCGCGCACGTAGCGATCCGGCAGGAACATGCCCGCCTGCTCGTCGTAGGCCTGGCGGACCGACTCGCGCCGGATGTAGCCCCGTTCGCGCAGCGCCAGATATACCTGCTCGGTGAGCTCGCGACTCTCCGTCGAATGCGTGGTGTGGAAGTTGTCGAAGCCGATGCCGAAGTCGCCGAAGTCGCGCGCCTGCTGCGCACCGACCCGCGCAATCAGCTCCTCAGGCGTGATGCCTTCCTGCCGCGCCTTGAGCATGGTCGGCGTGCCGTGCGTGTCGCTCGCACAGACATACAGGCAGTCGTGGCCCCGCAGCTTCTGGAAGCGCGCCCAGAAGTCGCCGTACAACGTATCGACGACGTGACCGAGGTGCGGCGCGCCGTTGGCGTAGGGCAGCGCACTCGTGAGGAGTATGGTTCGACGTTTGCCGGGATTCATAGTCGACGCGCCGGTCGGGACCGCGCGAGTATGCCCGAAAAGGGGTCAGATCAGCCGACGTCCTTCAGGTGCTCGTAACGCTGCTTGTTGTTGCTCTTCTCGTAGGCCGACCGGCCGCTGATGGCGCCCTTGTCGAGTAGTTCCTGGATCGCGGAATCCATCGTGCGCATGCCCTGCTGGCCACCGCTCTGCATGGTGTTCTCGAGCTGGTCGAGCTTGCCCTGGCGGATGAGGTTCGAGACCGCCGGCGTGTTGACCAGGATCTCGAGCGCCGCGACGCGGCCACGCTTGTCCGCGCGTCGTATGAGCTGCTGCGAGATCACGCCGCGCAGCGACGTGGACAGCATGGTCCGCACGTGGGTCTGCTTGTCCGACGGGAAGGCGTTTACCATGCGGTCCACGGTCGCGGCGGCGCCGTTGGTGTGCAGCGTGCCCATCACCAGGATGCCCATCTCGGCGGCGGTGACCGCGATGCTCATGGTCTCGAGATCGCGCAACTCGCCGACCAGCACGACGTCCGGGTCCTCGCGCATCGCCGAGTGCAGCGCGTCGGCGAACTCCGGAGTGTGGACGCCGACCTCGCGCTGGCTCACCAGGCAGTTCTTGCGCGGATGGACGAACTCGATCGGGTCCTCGATCGTCAGGATGTGACCCTTCACGCGCGCGTTGATGTCGTCGATCATCGCCGCGAGCGACGTCGACTTGCCGGAGCCGGTCTTGCCGGTCACGAGGATCAGCCCGTTGTTGACCCGGCAGAGGCTCCGCACCGCGTCGGGCATGTTGAGCTGGTCGAGCGTCAGCGCCTTCGACGGGATCGCGCGGAACACGCCGCCGATGCCGCTGATGTGGCGGAACACGTTGACGCGGAACCGCGACAGGCCCGGGATCGTGTACGCGAAATCGGCGCCGTCCTTCGCCTCGAAGCGCTTGACCGCCGTCTTCGGCATGATCTCGAGCATCGCGTCGCGGACCTGGTCCTGGCCGAGCTTTTCGTCGCGCAGCTGCTGCAGGTCGCCGAACAGCCGGATGCGCGGCGGGCCGCCCGCGACGAAGTGCAGGTCGGAACCGTTGCGCGACAGCACCTCGCGCAGGTACTCGTCGATGCGCCGCGGGACGTGCGCGGTCGCCGGGTCGAGTGCCTGGGTGCTGCCGCTCGGGCTCGGATCCGCGCTCATGACTCGCCCTGGGTGACGTCCGCCTTGAGGATCGCGGTGCCGTCGGTGACGTAACGGGTGAACGGCCGCTTGTCGGTCGCGTAGACGAACGCGTCCTCGGGGTCGACCTCGCGGGCCTGCACGACCTGCAGCAGGGCCATGTCCATCAGCTGCATGCCGGCGTCCTTGCCCGTCTGCAGCTGAGACGCAATCATGTGCGTCTGGTCGGTCATGATCAGCTTGCCGATCGCACGGTTCATCGTCATCACCTCGCAGACGGCGCGCCGGCCGCGCAGGTCCGGCGTCTTGACGAGCACCTGCGTGATTACGCCGATCAGGCCCTGCGACAGGAAGCTCTTGGTCTGCTCGCGCTCCTCTGCGGGCAGCGCATCGACGACCCGGTCGACGGTCTTGACCGCGCTGGTCGTGTGCAGCGTGCCGAGCACGAGGTGCCCGGTCTCGGCGGCCGTCATCGCCCAGCGCACGGTGTCGGCGTCACGCAGCTCGCCGACCAGGATCACGTCCGGGTCCTCGCGCATCGCGGCCCGCACGCCCTCGGCGAACGACGGCAGGTGCGTGTGCAGCTCGCGCTGGATCACCTGCGACAGCTTGCTGGTGTGCACGAACTCGATCGGGTCCTCGAGGCTGACGATGTTGAGCCGCCGCGTCCGGTTGAGGTGGTCGATCATCGCCGCGAGCGTCGTGGACTTCCCGGTACCGGTCGACCCCGTGACCAGCACCATCCCCTGGTGGTAGTCGCAGAACGTCTTGACGATGGGCGGCAGCAGCAGCGTGTCGATGTGCGGCACTTCGGCGGGAATCGTCCGGAACACCGCGCCGACACCGGTGTCCTTTCTGAACAGGTTGACGCGGAAGCGGTGGCCCTCGCCCGAGACGTACGAGAAGTCGATGTCGTTTCCCTCGTGGAAGGACGTCCGCTGCGAGGGGCTCAGGATCTCGGTGACGTAGCCCTCGAGCTCGGCTTCGCCCAGGTTGCGGAACTTGATGGGCATCAGCTCGCCGTTCATCCGCAGCATCGGCGGGACGCCCACCGCGAGGTGCACGTCGGAGCACCCTTGCGCGGATCCGAGCTTGAGGAATGCGTCGATGCGTGCCATGCCGCCGTCCCGTCAGAGATACTTTTCGAGCGCCACGCGCAGCTCGTCCATGGTCTGGAAGCGCTTCGTCTTGTCGACGGTCATCGACCGGATGACGATCTCCGAGAGACCGGGAGGGATCGCCGGGTTGATCTCGATCGGCGGGCGGGCCTTGCCCTGCACGTGCTGGTACATGACCGCCATGTGGTCTCCACGGTGATAGGGCGGCTCGCCGGTGACCATTTCGTACAGTATGACACCGAGGCTGTAGATATCTGCGCGCTCGTCCACCTTCTTGCCGAGGATCTGCTCCGGGGCCATGTACTTGGGCGAGCCGATCACGTAGCCCGTCCGGGTGAGCTGCGTGTCGCCCTCGCGCTGCGCCGCGGCGACGCCGAAGTCGACGATCTTGACGAGCCCGGTCTCGTCGATCAGCACGTTTGCGGGCTTGAGATCGCGGTGGATGATGCCCGACTGGTGGGCGACTGCCATGCCGGTGGCGATGTCGGCCGCGTAGCGGACGGCCTTCGGGAGCGGCAGCGCCTTGTCGTTGACCTCGTTCCCGAGCGTGTGTGACGGGAAGTACTCCATCGAAATCGCATAATTGCCGCGGATGAGCAGGAAGTCGTAGATGCGGATGACGTTTCGGTGCGTGATCTTGCGCGAGTAACGCAGCTCGTGCACGAAGCGCTTCATCATCTCCTCGTCCTGGGAGATGTTCGGGTTCAGGAACTTGAGGATCAGCCGCTCGTCGACGACCGTGTCCTCCATCAGCAGCACCGTGCCGAACGCACCCTTGCCGATCTTCTGAACGAACTGGTAGCGACCCTCGAGCACGTCGCCGGGCTTCAGCGCCGAGATGTCGAGCCGCTGCGATTCCGGCGGCGGGCGCATCAGGCTCTCGAGGTCCGGGCGGTCGGCGAGCAGCGTGCGGGCGGGCTCCACCATGCGGGCGGCGCCTTCGCGGACCGCCACCGCGCCGCTCGAGAAACGGCTGTCGAGGTCCTCGACCGCGCGCAGCGCGGCGTGGTTCACGGTCGGATCGTCGGCCGCGTGGCCGACTACGTCGAGCCGTCCGCGGACCGTATCCGCGGTGCGCTCGTCGACCAGCCGCGTCAGCGCGGTGATCGTCTCGAGGCGGACTTCCTTCGAGCTGTGCTCGAGCCTGGGCAGCAGGCGCGGGATCACCGATGCGTCGCCGATCTTGCCGATCGCGCGCACGACCGATGGCAACGAGCGGTCGTTGCCCGCGCCCAGCAGCTCGACGAGCGCCGGCAGCGCGCGCTTGCTGCCGATCTCGGCGAGCGCGTCGACCGCCCGCTCGCGCACCCACCAGTCCTGGTCGCGCGTCGCCTCGACGAGGAAGTTGACCGCCCTTTCGTCCTTGGTCTGGTTGAGGATCTCGATCGCGGCGCGGCGCACCTCCTCGTCCGGGTCGCGAATCAGCTCGAGCGCCGCGTCGATGACGCGCGGGCCGCCGATCTTCGCAAGCGCATCGGCGGCGCGGCTCCGGACCCACCAGTCGTCGTCCTTGATCGACTGCAGCAGGTGCTTGATGTGCTGCGGCGTGCCGATCTCGTTCAGCACCTCGACCGCGGCGCGACGCGCGCCCTCGTCCTCGTCGCGCAGCACGTCGGCGAGGTACTTGATCGTGTCCGGATGGTTCGCGCGCACCACGGCATCGATCGCCTTCTGCTGCGTCTCGACGTCGGGGTCGCGCAGCACCGCGCAGAGCATGCTGATATCGACATTGCCCTCGAGCCGTGCGAGCGCGTTGAGCACCGCCTGCCGGACGAACTTGTTGCTGTCCTTGAGCTGCCGTTGCAGCGCCTGCGCGACATCGGGATGGTTGAACCGGGACAGGATGTTGATGATGTGCGTCCGCGCGATCGGGTCCTTGCCCTCGATGCGGCTGATCAGGTCCGGCACGATGCTCGCGTCGGCGATCTCGCTGATGATGCGGAACAGCGCCGCCTTCTCGGTCGGTTCCTGCGCATACGCGTGCTTCAGCAGCTCGCGGGCGTTGAGCCGCGCCTTCTGCGCCGTGATCACCCCGACGACGGGGCCCTTCGGCATCTCGGGATTCTCGAGCAGCCCGTAGAGCAGCGATGCCGTGTAGCCCTTGGAGCTGCCCAGCGCCCAGACGATCGCCGCGACGGTACGCTGGTTGCCGTCCTTCAGGCCTTCCGCAACCAGCGGGAACGTCTTGTTGTCCAGCATCGACGAGAGGACGGCCACGAAGCCGGCGGTTTCGCTCTTGTCGGCGTTCGCGAGCGCGTCGATGATCCGCGGGATCGCGGATGGCCCGAGCCTGGCGAGCTTCTCCAGCGCCTTCTTCGCGTCGGCGTCGCCGCCGCTGGCGGATCCCTTGACATCGGCGATCAGCTTCTCGGCGCGCAGGTTGGAAAACAGGCTCATCGTTTGCGTCGCAAGCGTCCGTCAGGGCCGTTGCAGGCTCATTAAGTCAATGCGAGCCGCCCACCGGCGGGGGCGGCACGAACCGAAAGTATGCCACGCGCAACGCGACCCTCCCGCGGTCGGGCGATGTGTTTCCGCTACAATCCGACTCGCGCGGCACATGCCGTCTCCCAGAACCCGTGACCCGCAATGACCCATGATCGCGTCAGCGACGCCCGCCTCGTGCTCGGGAATTATGTCGAACCCTGCCTCGGGATGCCGCTGGGCGACGCAAAAGCTGTGAAGTCCGTCAGATCGGACGCCGGAATCATCGTGGCCGAAGTCGCCCTGGGGTTCCCCCTGGGCCCCTACCGTGAGGAGCTGGCTCGTACGCTTGCGCAGCTTGTCATGGACGAACTCGGCTCCGTCCCCGTCCAGGTCCGAGTCGACTGGGAGGTCAAGGCGCAGGCAGTGCAGGGGAGTTTGCAGCCCCTGCCGGGGATACGCAACGTCATCGCCGTGGCCTCCGGGAAGGGTGGCGTCGGCAAGTCCACCACGGCGGTCAACCTGGCGCTCGCGCTTGCGCTCGACGGCGCGCGGGTCGGGCTGCTCGATGCGGACATCTACGGGCCCAGCCAGCCACGGATGCTCGGCCTCATGAGCCAACGGCCCGGCACGCGCGATGGGCGCCGGATCCAGCCGCTCGAAGCGCACGGCGTCAAGGCGATGTCGATCGGATTCCTGATCGACGAGGAGCAGCCGATGGTCTGGCGCGGCCCGATGGTGACCCAGGCCCTGACCCAGCTGCTGTCGGATACGGATTGGGGTGAGCTCGACTATCTCATCGTCGACATGCCGCCCGGCACCGGGGACATCCAGCTCACCCTGTCGCAACGCGTACCGGTGAGCGGCGCGATAATCGTGACGACGCCGCAGGACATCGCGCTCACCGATGCCCGGAAGGGGCTGCGGATGTTCCAGAAAGTCGCGGTCCCGGTGCTCGGCATCGTCGAGAACATGGCGACGCACGTCTGCAGTCGCTGCGGCCACGAGGAGCCGATCTTTGGCGCCGGCGGAGGGCAGCGGCTGGCGGACGACTACGGGGTCAACCTGCTCGGGCGGCTGCCGCTGGACATCAGGATCCGCGAGCAGACCGACGGCGGGCGGCCAACCGTCGTCGCGGATCTCGACGGACCCCTGGGCCGCGCGTACCGCGACACGGCTCGCCGGGCCGCCGCCGTGCTTTCACTGCGCGCGGCGACCGAAGGCGACTTTCCACGCATCACTGTCGAGGACACCTGAACGTGAGCATCAAGTCCGACCGGTGGATCCGCCGCATGGCGGCGAGCCACCGCATGATCGAGCCGTTCGCCCCCGAACAGGTGCGTGTGGCCAATGGTCAGCGCATCGTCTCCTACGGCACGTCGAGCTATGGCTACGACGTGCGCTGCGCGAGCGAGTTCAAGATCTTCACGAACATCAACTCCACGATCGTCGATCCCAAGGACTTCGACCGCGGCTCCTTCGTCGACCTCGTCGGGCGAGGTGTGCATCGTGCCGCCGAACTCCTTTGCGCTGGCGCGGACCGTCGAGTACTTCCGCATACCCCGCAACGTCCTGACGATCTGCCTCGGCAAGTCGACTTATGCCCGCTGCGGGATCATCGTCAACGTGACGCCGCTCGAGCCGGAGTGGGAAGGCCACGTCACGCTCGAGTTCTCGAACACCACGCCGCTGCCCGCGAAGATCTATGCGAACGAGGGCGTGGCGCAGATGCTGTTCTTCGAGTCGGACGAGGTCTGCGAGGTGTCGTACCGCGACCGGGGCGGCAAGTACATGGGGCAGCAGGGTGTAACGCTGCCGAAGGCGTAGCCCGCCGGCGCCCGGCCGCAGTGGCTGCTGCTCGCCAGCGCCCGGCCGCGTTGGCTGCTGCTCGCCCGAGCCACAGTGGCTCGCTGCTCGCCGACGCCCGGCCGCGGTGTATCCCCAGCCGCTCACCACGATTCAGGGTCGTTGCAGGGCTGAAGATGGTGCCCCGCACATCCTGTCGGCGCACGCCGAACGGTCGGAGGTATCGCGGAATCGTCGAGGCGGTCTTTCGCTAGGAGTGGTCCGCGACGTCTACCTGCGCGCACCGATGCCTCGTCGCGGCTGGGATACACCGCGTCCAGACGCCGGCTCGTGACCCAACTGCGGCATCAGTGCGCCGAGGCCACCGCGGCATCGGCGAGCCGGCGTTTGGACCGGGTGTCTCGTGGGCCGCAACGACGTCTGATCGGCTGCAGGTAGATGTCGCGGACCACTCCTGAAGTCATGACTCCGCGACGATTCCGCGATACCGCTGACGATGCGGTGTGCGCCGACAGAATGTGCGGGGCACCAATCTTCAGCCCTGCAACGACCCTCGATCGTGGTCGCGGCCCAGCGAGGCACCCGGGCCGAGCGTCGGCGAGCTGCGAACCACCGCGGCCGAGCGTCGGCGAGCAGCAGCCACCGCAGGCCGAGCGCCGGCGAGTAGGGGCCACTGCGGCCGAGCGTCGGGGAGCAGCCGCTGCTAGGGCCGGGTGAGGTTCGCGAGCTTCATCGAGAACTCGGCCCGGCCCTTGCGGTACTGGATCGCCTGCACCGGCACGAAGCCGAGCGAGGGCGCGTGCCAGACCCGCGACACGCGCGAGGATCCGTCGCGCTGGCTGGCCCAGATCACCGTGTCGTACGGTCCCGCCGGCGTCGTGACCCTTTCCGTGCCCTCGCTCCAGTAGCGGTACTCGCGCAGCTTGCCGCCCGTGAGGATGGGAAAGCCGCTGGGCGTCCGCCCCGCCAGGAGCTCGACCATCATCGCGGCCTGGATCGAGGCGGTGTCCTGCGTCCCCGGTTTCACGTCGTAGGCGAACTCCTCACCATCGGCCACGCCGGTCACGCGACCCGCGGCCCAGTCGAACCGCACGCGGATGTCCTTCGCCTCCTCGGCAGAACCGTCGTTGAATTCGAACTCGAGCGGACGCACGCCGGCTGGGGTGACTTCCATCGTGCTGCGCTCGCGGGCCGACGGGCTGATGGCCATTCTCCCGAGGAAGTTCGGGAAGGCCCGGGTTTCGTACAACCACACGTCGGGCTCGCGCCCTGGTTTCAGGCTGGCCTCGATCTGCCCGCCGGCAAGGCCCCGGTAGCTCACCTGGTAGCGGGCCGTGTACGGCTGCAGCTCGCCGTGGCCCGGCTCGGCGGGCGCCGCGGCCGGCACAAGAGCGGCGCTCGCGAGCAGCCAGCCCGCAAGCGTCCGCCACACGCGTCGCGACCCGTCGGGAGACTCAGGCCGCCGCATCCGCACCGTCCGCGAGCAGCGGGCAGTCGAGACGCCGTCCGTCGAACCATGCCGCACCGGACGCGAAGCGCAGACGCCCCTCCGCAATCCAGCGGATCGCAAGCGGGTAAATTCGATGTTCCTGCATCAGTACACGTTGCGCGAGCGCGGTCTCATCGTCGCCCGGCAGGACCGGGACCCTAGCCTGTAGGACCACCGGGCCGCCGTCGAGTTCGCGGGTGACGAAGTGCACACTGGCCCCGTGTTCGCCGTCGCCGGCCTCGAGCACGCGGCGGTGGGTGTTGAGCCCGCGGTACTTCGGGAGCAGCGACGGATGGATGTTGAGCATCCGGCCCGTGTAGCGGTCCACGAGCTCCGGGCCCAGGATGCGCATGAAGCCCGCGAGCACGACCAGCCCCGGACGATGCGCGGCGATGGCCGAGCCGAGCGCCGCGTCGAATGCGGCGCGGTCGGCGTAGTCGGCGCGCGGGAGTGCGCGCGTGCGCAGACCGCGTCCGGCGGCCCAGGTGAGCGCCGGCGCATCCTCGCGATCACTGAGCACCGCACGGATCTCGACCGGCAGGTCACCGGCTGCGATGCGGTCGTCGATGGCGCGCAGGTTGCTGCCGCGCCCCGACACCAGCACCACGATCGGCAACCGTGGCGATGATTCGCTCATCACGCGATGACGACGCCCCGGTCACCGGTGCGCAGTTCGCCGATCACGCTCGCCGTTTCGCCCTGCGCCGCGAGGATCTCGAGCGCGCGACCGGCGTCGGCGGCAGCGATGCAGACCGTCATGCCGATGCCGCAATTGAAGGTGGCGTACATTTCCGCCGCCTCGATGTCGCCCGCCTTCTGCAGCCAGTCGAACACCGACGGCCGGCGCCACAGCCGCGGATCGATGACCGCCTCGAGTCCGGCGGGCAGCGTCCGCGGGATGTTGCCCGTCGGCCCGCCGCCGGTGATGTGCGCGACGGCGTGCACCGGCAATGCTGCGAGGAGCGCCCGGACCGCGCGCACGTAGATGCGGGTGGGCGCGAGCAGCTGCTCGTGGAGCGCGCGGCCCTCGAGCATCGTGCCCGGCCCGCTGCCGGTGTCGGTCAGCAGCTTGCGGATCAGCGAATACCCGTTCGAATGCGGTCCCGAGGAGGCGAGGCCGATGACGGCGTCGCCCGCGCGTGCGTGCCGCCCGTCGATGATCGCGTCCTTCTCGACGAGCCCGACGCAGAAGCCGGCCAGGTCGTAATCCTCGCCGGAGTACATGCCCGGCATCTCGGCGGTCTCCCCGCCGACGAGCGCGCAGCCTGCCTGCAGGCACCCTTCGACGATACCCTCGATGACCCTCGCGGCGACGGCGACGTCGAGCCGGCCGGTCGCGTAGTAGTCGAGGAAGAACAGCGGCTCGGCGCCCTGGACCACTACGTCGTTGGCGCACATCGCGACCAGGTCGATGCCGATCGTGTCGTGGCGGCCGGTCTCGATCGCGAGACGCAGCTTCGTGCCGACGCCGTCCGTGCCCGACACCATGACCGGACGGCGATACCGGTCGAGGGGCACTTCGACGAGGGCGCCGAAGCCACCCAGGCCGCCGAGGACTTCGGGCCGCATCGAGCGTCGCACCGCGGGCTTGATGCGCTCGACCAGTTCGTCCCCGGCAAGGATGTCCACTCCGGCATCGCGATACGTCGTCGGCCTGCGTTGTGACATCTGGATTGCTCGGGGCGGCGCCGGGGCGGCGACGCGGCTGTGGTATTTTACACACGCGCCACCGGCGCCGAATCTCCCCGGGAACCACGATGAATGCCGGATCTGCACGGACAGCAATGACCGACGCGGCGTCTCGCCGGGTCGGGTCGTGCCTGGCGTTCGTGGCCGTGATGGCGATCTGCCAGCCGGTCCGCGCAGCCGAGGTTGCGCTCTACAGGGCGACGGTGCCGCTCAAGGGGAATACCGACGCGGATCGCAACGCCGCGTTCGGCGAGGCGCTGCGCGCGGTGGTCGTGCGCGCCTCGGGACGCCGCGATGCAGGCAGCAATCCGGCCGTTGCCTCGCGGGCCGATCGCGCGAGCCAGCTCGTGCAGCAATATACGGCGACGTCTGGCGGGGAGCTCAGGGTGGGGTTCGAGGCCGAAGCGATCGACGAGGTCCTGCAGGCGGCGGGCCTCCCTTCATGGCCGTCGGAACGTCCGATGACCCTCGTCGTGCTTGCCGTGCCTGGCGCCGCCGCCGGCGCGCGGGCCCTGCGATCCGGGGAATCGTCGCCCGAGCGCGCGCAACTCGAGCAGGCGGCACAGTCACGCGGCGTGCCGCTCATCTGGCCTGCGGGCGACATTCGCGTCGACGCGGTTCGTGCGCAACTCGAGGCGTCCGGGCCGGACTCCATTTCGACACTGGCCGGATCGCGCGCGGATGCCGTGCTGATCGGAAGTGCCGCCGGCGGCCAGACCGAATGGACGGTCGTCCATGCCGGACAGGCGGCGCGGCGGCGCGGCTCCATCGCTGACGGCGCGCATCTCGCCGCGGACACCTACGCCGACCGTTACGCGCCCGCTTCGACCCGGGGTCTCTCGACCGCGACGGTGCGCGTGGACGGCATCGATACCCTGCAGGCCTACGCCGGGCTCATGGACGAGCTGGAATCCCTGAGCCTGGTGCGCAGGGTCGTCGTCGACGAAGTCGACCGCGCGAGCGTGCGGCTTTCGCTCACGCTGCGTGGCGACCTCGAGCTCCTGCGACGGATTGCGCCGCTGACGCCGGCACTTCGTCCGATCAGTGCGAGTGACGGAGCACCGGACTTCCTCTACCAGCCATGAGTCTGCGCCACCTCCCCAACCTGCTCTGCGTGCTGCGCATCGTGCTCGTCGTACCGGTCGCGATGTGGATCCTCGACGGGCGGTATCCAGAGGTGATGGCACTGTTCGGGATGGCCGCATTCACGGACGCGCTGGACGGCTTCCTGGCCAAGCGCTACGGCTGGACCAGCGAGCTCGGCAAGCATCTCGATCCGCTGGCGGACAAGCTGCTGCTCATGACGGTGTTCGTCTGCCTGTCGATCGCCGGCCTGGCACCCTGGTGGCTGACGGCGGTGGTGCTGCTGCGCGACCTGGTGATCGTTTTCGGCGCATTCACCTATCGCGCGCTGTTCGGTCCGCTGGAGGGGCAACCGACCCTGCGCAGCAAGCTCAACACCTGCTGCCAGATCGCGTTCTCTCTCGCGGTCGTGACCCAGGCGGCATACGGCTGGCCGCGCGAGCCGGTGGTGATTGCGCTGGGCGCGCTGGTGCTGGTGACCACCGCCGTGAGCGGCATCGACTACGTTCTGATCTACTCCAGGCGCGCTGCGGCCGTGAGCCGCGCCCGGGCCGCGGTCGCGCGCTGAACCTCCGATGGAACAGCTGGCACTGCGGGTTCGCCTGCGGGACTGGGCTCGATTCTCGACCTACGTCGCGGGCCCGAATCGCGAGGCCGTCGATGCCCTCTCCGACCGAGGACCGGACTCGCCGCGCGTGATCTGGCTCTGGGGCCGGCCGGGCACCGGCAAGACCCACCTGCTGCAGGCAACCTGCGCGGCGGCGGGCGCAGCCGGCGGCGCAGCGGCATATCTCGATCTCCGCGACACATCGGAGCCTGGGCGACTCGAAGGGTGCGAGGCGCTTCGGCTCGTGTGCCTGGACTCGCTCGAACTCGTCGCCGGCGACGCGACGTGGAACTCGGCGATATTCCGGCTGCATACGTTGATGCAGGACACGCGCGCCCGGCTCGTGGTCGCGAGCCGATCGGCCCCTGCATCGATCGAGTTCAGGCTGGCCGACCTGCGATCCCGTCTGCTCGCGGCCGACACCTGGCAATTGCACGAGCTCGACGACGCTGAACAGGTGCGGGCGCTGCAGCTGCGCGCGGAGCAGCGCGGTCTCGAGCTCAGCGAGGAGGCGGCACTCTTCCTGGTGCGGCGGTTGCCGCGTGACATGCACTCGCTGTGCCGCATCTTCGAGCGGCTCGATGAGGCGTCGCTCGTCGCTCAGCGCCGACTCACCGTGCCGTTCCTGAGGCAGGCGTTGGCGGCCGAGACACCGGGCGTGCCAGCTTCGGACGCGTGACGTGCGCGATTCGCAGGCGCCGTGACGGCGCCGGCGCGTCAGTCGCCGGTGCGCGGACCGGCGGGCAGACGACACGCGAGTTCCGCGACGCGCCTGCCGAGCAGGCGTGCGAGATCGCGTTCGTCGTCGCTGAGCTGCGTCGCGCGCTCGCGGCCCGAGACGTGACTCGCGCCGTACGGCGTGCCGCCACCGCGGGTGCGCACCAGCGCTTCCGCGGTATAGGGCAGCCCGACCAGGTACATGCCATGATGGAGCAGCGGGATCATCATCGACAGTAGCGTCGATTCCTGGCCGCCGTGCATCGTGCTCGTGGAGGTGAATACGCCGGCCGGCTTGCGATCGAGCGCGCCGTTCAGCCACAGCGTGCTGGTGCCGTCGAGGAAGTACTTGAGTGGTGCCGCCATGTTGCCGAACCGCGTCGGGCTGCCGAGCACCAGCCCGTCGCAGTCGCGCAGTTCATCGTGTGTTGCGTATGGCGGACCACGATCCGGGATCGCGTCCTCGGTTGCGGTGCTGGTCGGCGAGACCTCCGGAACGGTACGCAGCCGTGCGACGGCGCCGGAGACGGACTCGACGCCGCGCACGACCTGTCTTGCGAGCTCAGCCGTCGCGCCGTGACGCGAGTAGTAAAGAACCAGGATCTCCGCCATGCGCATCGATCCTACCCTGTTTCATCTCCAATCTTGACGGTACTGGGCACAGTTGTTAGGGTCCGCGGGCCTTTCGTGCGCCGGATCATGCATTCCCTACGTCAACTGTTTCTGCCGCTCGCGTTGGCATGGCTGCTGATCGGCGTCCCGATGGGCGGCTGCGCAGGCGCGCCGGTGCAGGAGATGAGCAATGCGCGGCAGGCGGTACGCGCCGCGGAGCGCGCGGGCGCGGAACAGCATGCGCCGGCGTTGCTGGCCGAAGCGCAGCAACTCGTCGATCAGGCAAAGGAGAATCTGCAGCGCGGTGAATATCGCGTGGCACGCGACCAGGCGGAGCAGGCGCGTGCGAAGGCGCTGGAAGCGCGGCGACTGGCCGAGGAAGCGACCGGCACGAAACCCTGACCGGGGTGAAGCTCCATGACCGAGCTGATTGCCCGGCGCTGCCATGTCTCGGGCCGGGTGCAGGGCGTGTTCTACCGCGCGAGCACGCGGGAGCGCGCCCGCGCGCTCGGCGTCACAGGCTACGCCCGCAACCTCGATGACGGACGCGTCGAAGTACTCGCCTGCGGCGAGCCGGCGGCGGTCGAGCAGCTGTGTCGCTGGCTGTGGCAGGGGTCGCCTGCATCGCAGGTAACCGGTGTCGAGGTTGCCGACGTGCCGATTGGTGAGCTCGGCGAACTGCCGCGCACCTTCCGTTAAGGGGACATTCTCTATTTCGCGTCATACCCGTGGTACGGACGATTCCGAAATAGAGAATGTCCCCTTTCAGTGGCCGTAGCGCCAGCGCGTGACCAGGCGGTCGATCACCAGGTCCGAATACGTCGGCCGGCCGAGGCTGCCGTTATAGCGCTGGAGCGCCCGCGTGTAGTTGCCTCGCTCCTTGCGCAGGTAGTAGCCGAGGATGGTGGTGCCCATCCGCACGTTATCCGGGATCCGTATCAGCTGCTCGTTGCCCATGCCGAGCTGGCGGGGCCAGAACGGCATCACCTGCATCAACCCCACCGCCCCGGCGTACGAGACGGCGTAGCGGTCGAAGCGGCTCTCGACATCCATCACCGCGAGCACCAGTTCCGGCGGCACGTTCACGCGCCTCGCCTCGCAGTGCACGTGATGCAGGATGAGCCTGCGCTCCTCGGCATCCTTCACGTAGCGCATGAGGCGGGGCTCCATGTAGGCGAGCCACACGGCCTGCTCGTACCGGTCCGGGAAGCAATCCGTCGGCTCGATCGCCTCGGCGAGCACGCCGCGCAGCTCCGGGTCCATCTGTCGGTCGGCGCGGCTCGGCAGGGGTGCCAGGCCGGCCAGGGCGGCGCCCGCGAGCAGCGCCAGGACGCGCGCGCTCATCTCAGCCGCGCCCGCCCATGCGTTCGCGCAGCCACGGCAGCAGACGCTCGGCGGGGACGTCCGTGGACTCCGCATCCCTGCGGCCGCGGTACTCGAGCACGCCGCGCTCGAGGCCCTTGTCGCCGATTACGACCCGCCGCGGGATGCCGAGCAGCTCGTCGTCGGCGAACTTGACACCCGGCCGCGCATCGCGGTCGTCGTAGAGCACCTCGATGCCCGCGGCGCGCAGCTCGTCGTAGAGCCGGTCGGCCACCTCGCGGACGCGCGCGGACTTCTGCAGGTTGATCGGGATCAGGGACACGTCGAAGGGCGCGATAGGGTCCGGCCAGATGATGCCGCGCTCATCGTGGTTCTGTTCGATGGCCGCCGCCACGACACGCGTCACACCGATGCCATAGCACCCCATCAGCATCACGGTCGCACGGCCCTCGCCGTCGAGGACGGTTGCGTTCATGGACTCGCTGTACTTGGATCCGAGCTGGAAGATGTGCCCGACCTCGATGCCCCGGGCGATGGCGAGCCGGCCGCGGCCGGTGGGGCTCGGATCGCCGGGCACGACGTTGCGCAGGTCCGCGATCTCCGGCTCCGGCAGGTCGCGGCCCCAGTTGACACCTGTCAGGTGCGCATCGCGGCGGTTCGCGCCGCAGGTGAAATCCGCTAGCTGCGCCGCCGCCCGATCCGCGTAGACGCGAAGCCGCAGGCCGACCGGTCCCAGGAATCCCGGCTCGCAACCCGCGGCGCCCGCGACGCGCTCGGCGCTCGCCATCTTCAGGGGCACCAGCACGCCGGGCAGCTTCTGCGCCTTGACGGCGTTCAACTCGTGGTCGCCGCGGATGACCAGTGCGATCACGTCGCCTTCCGTGCCTTCCACGAGCAGGGTCTTCACGCAGCGCGCCGCGTCGATGCCGAGGAAGGCCGTCAGCTCCGCGATGGTCCGCACGCCGGGTGTAGCCACCTCGGTGAGCGCCGCCCGGGACTGCGGCCGCGGCCCGGGCGGTGCGACTGCCTCGGCCATCTCGAGGTTGGCCGCGTAGTCGTCGCCATCGGAGAACGCGATCGCGTCCTCGCCCGAATCGGCCAGCACGTGGAATTCCTGCGAGGCGCTGCCGCCGATGGCGCCCGGGTCGGCCTGCACCGCCCGGAAGCGCAGGCCCAGGCGCTCGAAGATCCGAGTGTAGGCGGCGTGCATCGCCGCATAGCCCGCCTCGAGCGAGGCCTGGTCGATGTGGAAGGAATACGCGTCCTTCATCACGAACTCACGCGCGCGCATGACGCCGAACCGCGGCCGGATCTCGTCCCGGAACTTCGTCTGGATCTGGTAGAAGTTCACCGGCAGCTGGCGATGGCTCTTCAGCTCGCGGCGCGCGATGTCGGTGATGACCTCCTCGTGCGTCGGGCCGAGACAGAACGGGCGGTCATGGCGATCGCGGATGCGAAGCAGTTCCGGACCGAACTGGTCCCAGCGGCCGGACTCCTGCCAGAGTTCGGCCGGTTGCACCATCGGCATCAGGAGCTCGATCGCTCCTGCGCGATTCATCTCCTCGCGCACGATGGCCTCGACCTTGCGCTGGACACGCAGTCCCATCGGCAGCCAGGTGTACATCCCGGAGGCGAGCCGGCGGATGAGGCCCGCCCGCAGCATCAGCTGGTGGCTCACGACCTCGGCGTCGGCGGGGACGTCCCGCAGAGTGCTTATCGGATAGCTGCTGAGTCGCATCGCGGGCCGGATCCAGGGAAATTGCGCGCCAAACGGCGCGGTATGTTAGCAGAGCGCCAAGGTACCTCTGGTTTACCCGCGCCCATGCGGGCGTAAATCAGAGGTTCCCACGCCCGCCCGGCGTTGTGCGCGCGGGGCGGCGTACCTATGATGCTGCGCCTGTCAGCTCGATTCCCCGCGGCGAGCCGCATGAGCGATCCAACTGCAGCGTCGGAGCCTACGCAGCCGCGGCCGCGACGCCGCGGCGTCTACCTGTTGCCGAACCTGTTCACGACGGCGGTGCTGTTCTCCGGCTTCTACGCCATCGTCGCCGCGGCGGACGGAAACTTCGACCGCGCGGGCATCGCGATCTTCATCGCGATGGTGTGCGATGGCCTCGATGGGCGCATCGCGCGCTGGACGAACACGCAGAGCGACTTCGGCAAGGAGTACGACAGTCTGTCCGACATGGTCGCTTTCGGGGTCGCGCCGGCGATCGCGGCCTACCAGTGGGGCGTCGCCCGCATCGCGGAGTACGGCACGGTCTGGGAGCGCGTGGGCTGGCTCGCCACCTTTTTCTATGCGGTCAGCGCCGCGCTGCGCCTGGCGCGCTTCAACGCGCGGGCCGCGACCGCCGACAAGCGCTATTTCGAGGGCCTGCCGAGCCCCTCCGGCGCCGCGATCCTGGCGGGGTTCGTGTGGATGATGTCCGACCTCGAGCTCGACGGCATCGTGGCCCTGTCGCTCGCGTTCGCGGTCGCATTGATCGCGGGCGCGCTCATGGTCAGCCGCTTCGCCTACGTGAGCGGCAAGGACTTCGACTGGAGCCGTCGGGTCCCGTTCGCGGCGCTGCTCCTGATACCGCTCGCGTTCATCGTGGTCGGCTCGAGTCCGCCCGAGATGCTGTTCGGAATGTTCGGCCTCTACGGTCTGTCCGGACCGGCGGTCTGGCTGTGGCGCCGCATGTTCCGCAGCCGCAGGCCCGCGCCGGAGCGCGGCGGTCCGGTCTCGCGGTAGCCGCCATGCAGGACGCGCGCAGGCTCAAGCTGCTGTCGGAGCTCGGCATCGATCTGTACGTTCCGCGTCGCAGACCGGCAGGCGACCCGGGCGCGCCAGGCGTGCAGCGCGCACCGGGCGGGCAATGGGAGCCGGAGAGGTACCCGGAGCCTGGGACGGTGCCTGCCACGGCCACGCCCGCGTCGTCGCCGGCCTCGACGATGGACTGGGAATCACTGCGCGCCGCCGTGGCTGCCTGCACCCGCTGCGCGTTGCACGCCGGTCGGACGCAGACGGTCTTCGGCGTCGGCAATCGCACGGCGCGCTGGATGATCGTGGGCGAGGCGCCGGGCGCGGAGGAAGACCGGCGCGGCGAGCCATTCGTCGGCCGCGCGGGGCAGCTGCTCGACTCGATGCTGCGCGCGCTCGGTCCGGGTCGCGAACAGGTCTACATCGCCAACGTGCTCAAGTGCCGGCCACCGGGCAACCGCGACCCGCGCCCCGAGGAAGCGCGCTGCTGCCGCCCGTATCTCGACCGCCAGATCGAGTTGCTCGAGCCTACGCTCATCATCGCGGTCGGTCGCATCGCGGCCCAGACGCTCCTTGGCACCGACCTGCCGCTCGGGAAGCTGCGCGGCCGGATCCACGCGCTGGGGGAGCGGCAGTGGCCGGTGATCGTGACCTATCACCCCGCGTATCTCCTGCGCAGCCCCGGGGAGAAGCGCAAGGCCTGGCAGGACCTGTTGTACGCTCGGAAGGTGTTTCACGAGCTCGCCCAGCCAGGAGGGTCGGCGTGAGCGCCGCCAGGATAGAGCTTCCCGGTCCACGGCCACGCCTGGTCCGGTTCCGGGCGATGGTGCCCGGCGACGTCGCGGCGGTGAGTGCGGTCGAGCGCGCCTCCTACGCCTATCCCTGGAGCGACGGCATCTTCCGCGACTGTCTGCGCGTCGGGTACCTGTGCCGGGTGGCCGACCTCGGCCGGGAGGTCGTCGCCTACGGCATCGCGGCGATCGGCGCGCGCGAGGCGCACATCCTCAATCTGTGCGTGCGCAGCGACCTGCGCGGCCGCAACATCGGCCGCCAGATGATGTTGCTGCTCCTCGAGCGCGCGCGGCAGGCGGGTATGGAGGACGCACTGCTCGAGGTCCGGCCGTCGAATACGCTCGCGATCTCGCTTTATCAGTCCATGGGCTTCGTCGAGATCGGCCGCCGCCGCGCCTACTACCAGGCCGACGGCGGCCGCGAGGACGCGCTGGTGCTGAAGCTCTCGCTCACGGACCCGCAGCCGCCGGCCGCGGCCTGCTAGAATCACCGCCTTTTTCCGCGACTGGGCCGACGATGAGCTCCGCCAGGGATGAAGTGGCCCGGCGCCGCACCTTTGCGATCATTTCCCACCCCGATGCCGGCAAGACGACGCTGACCGAGAAGCTGCTGCTGTTCGGCGGCGCGATCCAGCTGGCCGGGACGGTCAAGGGTCGCAAGGCCGCGCGGCACGCGACCTCCGACTGGATGCGCCTCGAGCAGCAGCGCGGGATCTCCGTGACCTCGAGCGTGATGCAGTTCCCGTACAAGGGCCGCGTCGTCAACCTGCTCGACACGCCCGGCCACGAGGACTTCTCGGAGGACACCTACCGCACGCTGACGGCGGTGGACTCGGCGCTGATGGTGATCGACTGCGCGAAGGGCGTGGAGGAGCGGACCATCAAGCTGATGGAGGTCTGCCGGCTGCGCGACACGCCGATCATGACCTTCATCAACAAGCTCGACCGCGATGGCCGCGAGCCGCTTGCGCTGCTGGACGAGATCGAGAAAGTGCTCGGGATCGGCTGCGCCCCGGTGACCTGGCCCATCGGGATGGGTCGCGAGCTCGCCGGCATCTATCACCTGCTCGAGGACCGCATCTACGTCTACCGGGCCGCGGAAAAGGGCCGCGCCGGCACGCACGAGGTGATCGACGGGCTCGCAAGCGCCGAGGCCGAAGCATTCCTCGGCGCTCGCGCAGCGGCGTTCCGCGAGGAGGTCGAGCTCGTGCACGGCGCCTCGCATGCGTTCTCGCCCGCCGAGTACCTCGCCGGGCGGCGCACGCCGGTGTTCTTCGGCTCCGCGATCAACAACTTCGGGGTGACCGAGCTGCTCTCGGCATTCGTCGAGCATGCACCTGCGCCGCGCCCGCGCGAGACCACGGGCCGGGTGGTTGAGGCCCACGAGGAGAAGCTCACCGGCTTCGTGTTCAAGATCCAGGCGAACATGGATCCGGGTCACCGCGACCGGATCGCCTTCATGCGGATCTGCTCCGGCCGTTACCAGAAGGGCATGCGGCTCTTCCACGTGCGCCTCGGCAAGGAGATGCGTGTCGCGGACGCGCTTACGTTCATGGCCGCGGACCGCCAGCACACCGACGAGGCCTGGGCCGGCGACATCATCGGCCTGCACAACCACGGCACGATCAACATCGGCGACTCGTTCACCGAGGGCGAGCGGCTGATGTTCACCGGGATACCGAACTTCGCGCCGGAGCTGTTCCGCCGCGTGGTGCTGCGCGACCCGCTGCGGATGAAGGCGCTGCAGAAGGGCCTGGACCAGCTCTGCGAGGAGGGCGCGACACAGCTCTTCCGGCCGCTGCGCAACAACGATCTCATCCTGGGCGCCGTGGGGCCGCTGCAGTTCGACGTCGTCGCATTTCGCCTCGCCGACGAGTACAACGTGCAGGCGGGCTGGGACGCCGTCAACGTTTATACCGCCCGGTGGGTGCACTGCGCGGATCCGAAGAAGCTGCAGGAGTTCCGTGACAAGGCCTACGAGCATCTGGCGCTCGATCATGCGGGTGCGCTGGTCTATCTCGCGCCGACCCGCGTGAATCTGCAGCTCACGCTGGAGCGCTGGCCGGAGGTGAGCTTCCGCGAGACCCGCGAGCAGCTCGCGGCCGCCGCCTGAGGAGCCGGGCCTGAACGCCACCCTGCGCCGCCGGCCCGTGCTTGCATGGGCCTTCTACGACTGGGCCAACTCGGCGTTCGCGACCACCGTGATGGCCGGTTTCTTTCCCGTGTTCTTCAAGCAGCACTGGAATGCGGGCGTGGCGGTCACCGAGAGTACCTTCCGCCTCGGGCTCACCAACGGCATCGCCAGCGCCCTGATCGCCTTGATGGCGCCGGTGCTCGGCGCGATCGCCGATCGCAGCAGCGCGCGCGTACGGCTCCTGATGGCGTTCACGGTCATGGGCGCCGCGGCGACCGCGGCGCTGGCGCTCGTGGGGCAGGGGCAGTGGCCGGTCGCGGTGGCGCTCTATCTCGTCGCGTCGCTCGGTTTCTGGGGCGGCATCGTCATCAGCGATTCGCTGCTGCTGCACGTCGCCGAGCCGCGCGAGTACGACCTCGTCTCCGGTTTCGGCTACGCGCTCGGCTACCTGGGCGGCGGGCTCCTGTTCGCGGTGAACGTGGCGATGACGCTGCGGCCGGCATGGTTCGGCCTCGCGGACGCCGCGCAGGCGGTCAAGGTCTCGTTCGTGACGGTGGGCGTGTGGTGGCTGGTGTTCGCCCTGCCGCTTGCGTTCAACGTGCACGAGCGCACCGGCGCATGCGCCGCCCGCGCCGGGCGGGGTCGTGCGGCAGGGCTTCGGCGAGCTCGCGGGCACGCTGCGCGAGATCCGCCGCTACCGGCCGATCCTGTGGTTTCTCGCCGCGTACTGGCTGTACATCGACGGCGTGAACACGGTGATCAAGATGGCGGTGGACTATGGGCTGTCGCTCGGATTCGAGGCGGCGCAGCTGCTGGCTGCGTTGCTGCTCACGCAGTTCGTGGCCTTCCCGGCGGCGCTGGCCTTCGGCTGGCTCGGGCAACGCATCGGCGCCCGCAAGGGCATCTTCATCGCGCTCGCCGTGTATGCGGCCGCCACCTGCTACGCCTATTTCATCAGGAACGTCGGCGACTTCTATGCGCTCGCGGTCGTCATCGGGCTCGTACAGGGCGGGGTGCAGTCATTGAGCCGCTCGTACTTCGGGCGGCTCGTGCCGGAGGGGAAGTCCTCCGAGTTCTTCGGCTTCTACAACATGATGGGCAAGTTCGCCGCCGTGCTGGGACCGCTGCTGACCGGGATCGTGGCGAAGCTCACGGGCGATCCGAGGCTGTCCATCCTGTCGATCCTGCTGCTGTTCGTCTCGGGCGCCGCGCTGCTCGGCATCGCCTCCCGCCAGGAGGCAACGGTGCCCGTTCGTCCATGAAGGGCGCGACCACCCGGCCCACGGCGAGGCGAGCCGTTCAGTATTCGCCGCAGTGATCCCCGCCGACGCAGACTTTTCGGCCGCGCTCCATGTCGTTCATCGTCGAGTCCGTGCGGCGCGCGATCTCGTCGAGCTGCTCGCGGGTGAGCACATCTGCTCGGCAAAGCGGCTGTAGCAGCGCCCGGCCGCCGCGATTACCACCGGAACTCCAGTGCGGGCGCTCACGGGCAGCTGGGGTATTCAGGAGCACAGGGGTCGCTTTCGTGACCTGGGCTCGCTGGATCGGCCGACGACGATCAGTCACGAATACTGCGGCGGCTGGACGCCTCAATGAGGCGTTACGGTGATCGGCGTCGGCGACTCTCTATCCGGTCGTCGTCGTTATCGGGCTGGTGCAGGGAGAGACTCGTGACTGTCGATCCAGCTCAGTTGTTATCTCCACACTGCCCGCCGACGCAGCCGCGCCCGATGACATCCATGACCTCGTCGGTGCGCTCAGCGATCACCTTCATCTGTTCGCGCGTGTAGCACAGCGTCTCGGGGAACCTTGTGCCGACGGTCGTTTCCGACCGGCAGTAAAGTTCCTGGCCGCCCCGCTTCACGCGCCGGTAGCCGCTCGGAATCTTCGCGACTGGTTCGGCGGCGGCGGCTCCCGCGGGTGCCGCGCTTGTTGTCGCAGGCGCCGCTCGCTGCTGCGGGCGGCGCTGGTATCGCCGCTGCCGCGGGCGTCACGGGTGCCGGTTGTGCGGAAGCGCTCGCATCAGTGGCCTGCGGTGGCTGCGCCGCGCAAGCGGCCAGCCCGCCCAGTACTACGATCAGGGTGATACCTCGGATCCTTCTGGCGTTCATGGCCCAAACCCCGCGGATGGCCGGTGGTGACGGGTGTTGCTTTCCACTCAGCTGCTGCAGTGTTCGCCGACGCAGACCTCATCCATTACCGACTCCGTACTCTCGCTGATCTCCTCGAGTTGTGCGCGCGGAAAGCAGGTCTTCTCGGCGAACCGGCTGCCGGCAGTCGTGACGCTGCGACAATAGAATTCCTTGCCACCTCGCTTCTCGAGCCGGTAACCGCTGGGAATCTTCTTTTTTGCCACCGTCTGGGCAGGGGCGCCTTCCGCGGTGGAGGAGGTGGCTGAAATCGGCGCAGCTGCTGCCGGCGCGGGCGCTTCGGGCACTGCCGCCGGCGCGGGTGCTTCCGGTGCCGATTCTGCGGCGTGCGTTGTCGGCGCGGCCGGCGCTGGGGGCGTGCCCGATTCCGCCTGCGGCGTCCTGGGCTGAGACGAACACGCGGCCAAGAACGCCACGACGGCGAGCAACGTCAATCTGCGCATGAGTCGGATCCGGATCGGGTCAATGTTGGTGTTGAGTGCAATGGTGTCACACGTGTCCCGCGTTTGCACGCACGGAGGGTCGCATGATGATGCGACGATGCAACAATCGGCGGCCATCGCGGCGTTCGGGCTTACGCGGACCAGCCCGCAGGGTCCAGTCCGTAGAACTCGTGCAGCAGACCGTACAAGCGCGCATGGGCGGCGCGAAGCTCTAACGGGCGTTCCAGGAATTCCTCGGTTGCGACGGCAAAGAACTCTGCCTGGTCCTCCGCGGCGTATGGATCGAGGAAGACAACCTCGCCGCGATCGACTGCATCCAGAAGGTCGTCGAATTCCTCGCCGAGCTCGCGTGACCATTCCGCAAGCGAACGGCCGGAGGCGGGCGCGGCCAGCCCGAGACCCTCGGCGTCCAGGTAGTGCGCGAATTCGTGCAGCACCAGGTTGTACCCTGCGCCCGGGGTATCTGCCGACTCCAGGACATCTTCCCAGGACAGGATGATGCGGCTGACGTCGAAGGCCTGGCCGGACAGTACATGACGACGCTCGGTCACGAGCCCGGTTTCGTCCTCGTCTTCCTCCTCGACCCAGAACGGCGTCGGATAGACCAGGATCGATCGCAGGGACTCGTATAGGCTGCCCGGCCGCCCGAGGACGAGCAGGCATGCGTATGCGGCGATCGTCACCCGCATCTCCTGGGTGACGTCGAGGCCGTTGCAGCCGACGAAGGACTTCTCGGCGACGAACGCACTGATGAGCCCGTCGAGGCGACGCTGCAGCTCGCGCGGCAGGCGGTCGTAGACCGGGACGTTGCGCGCGATGATCGCTCGTCGCTCGCCCGACAAGGGCGCCTCGGCAGCCAGGCGGCGCCTGCGGGCCTGCAACACCGGCTGCAGCAGCAACCACGCGATGACCGCGAGGGCGAGACCGACGATCGCCGCCGCGGCCGTTGACATCAACCCAGTTTCTTGAGCCGCTCCACGAGGTCGACGTAGGACTTCATGGCCTTGTCCTGTGTCGTGCCCTTGAGGCGGGACCACGCGTCGTACTTCGCGCGGCCGACGAAATCGAACGCGCCCGGACGATCACCGGTCACGTCGCCCGACGATGCCTGCTTGTAGAGTGCATAGAGGCGCAGCATGTCCTCCTCGGCCGGCCGCTTCTTCAGGGCCTGCGCATCCTTCGCGGCGCGCTCGAACTTCTTGCTGAGGTCCGACTTCTTGTCGATATCTGGCATGGCGTTGTTTTCCCCGGATCGCGGGCGGAAGCATAACGCAGCGCATGGTGTTCAGGCGCGCAGCAGATCGACGCGGTGCTTGAGCCGGCGCAGATCCTCCTCGTCCGGCGACGGCCCGTAACGCGCGGCCACGTAGAGATCGCGGATGATCTCGAGATCCGCGCGCAACTCCGGACAATGCAGTGCCGCGCGATCCAGGTATGCGACAGGCCCTTCGGCAAGGCGACGCACGACGCCGCGGCGCGCGAGCCGGGCCGCGGCCCGCGCGTGCAGCCGTTCGGGCCAGTCGCGTGCCGGCGTGCGGAACGTCCATGCCAGCCAGGCGGACAGCGCGACGAAGAACGTGGCCACGACCGCCGTGAGTCCGAGCCCCAGGGTGCGCCAGTCCGGTTCCTCGACGCCCAGCCGCTCGAGCAGCGAGAACTGCAGCTCCGCGTCGAACCTCACGACCCGCTCGTTCCAGAAGTCGTTGACGAAGTCCCAGGCGTGCCCGATCCGGACGACGAGCTCGCTGTCCTCCAGGATCCTGGTCAGCGCCGGCTCGTTCGCGTCGATCGCGGCCGCGCCGAGCTCGATGCGCTCGGGCGCGACCGCGGCGGTCGGGTCCACGCGCAGCCAGCCACGCCCGGACACCCAGACCTCCGCCCACGCGTGCGCGTCCGATTGCCGCACGAGCAGGTACCCGCCGAGCGGGTTGAACTCGCCACCCTGGTACCCGGTGACGATGCGCGCGGGGACGCCGGCCGCCCGCATCACGAGCGTGAACGCGGCGGCGTAATGCTCGCAGAACCCGGTGCGCGTCTCGAACAGGAACTCGTCGACCGCGTCGTCTGCGAGTCGCGGCGGGTCGAGCGTGTAGACATAGGGCTGCACGCGGAACATCCGCAGCAGCTCGTCGACGATGGCGAGCGGATCGGCGTGGCGGCGGGCCAGACTCTGCCCGAATGCGAGAGTCCTCGGATTGCCGCTGTCCGGCAATTGCAGGTCGCGGTTGCGAAGCGACATCGGAAGCTCCGTGCCGGCCACGTACGCCGGGTAGGAGCGCAGGCGGAACGAGGCGACACGAGTGATCGGCCGGCGCGCCTGCAGAACGAAATCGTAGCTTCGCAGCGCCTCTCGTTCGGGCCATTCGGCGGGGAGGTCGAGCGCGAGGATCCAGGGCCGGTCGTGCGGCTCGAGCGTGATCTGGTAGTCGACGGGTGCGCCAGTCCACGCGACCGGCTGCTGCGGGAAGCTCTGTGCCCGCGGGCGACGCCAGCGGCGTCCGTCGAACTCGTGCAGCACCGGGCCGCGCCAGTATCGTTGCGCCGGCGGCGGGATCGCACCATCGAACCGCACGCGAAACGCCACCGCGCCCGACACGCTCAGGTCCGATACGTCGCCCAGCATGATCTCGTCGTCGAGGCCTGTGCGCGCAGACTGCCTGGCCTCGATGCCCCAGAACGGACCCGGCAGGCGCGGGAACAGCAGGAACAGCAGGATCGCGAGCGGCACCGCCGGCCAGACGAGCCCAGCCGCGCGGCGCAGCAGCTCCGACGGCGACCCGCTCGCTGCGCCCCCATGCACCCGGTACAGGGCGGCGGTGGACAACAATGCGCCCGCAAGCAGCATCGGCAGCTTCGACAGGCCCTGGTCGCGCAACAGGACCGCGTAGAGCAGGAAATAGCTGATGAACACCAGCACCGTCAGGTCACGCTCGTTGCGCGTCTCGAGGAGCTTGACCGCGGCCATCATCGCGAGGAGCGCGGTGCCGGCCTCGACGCCGTTCACCGTCCGGAAGCTGGCGAGCACCGCGAGCACTGCGCCGCCGGCGGCCAGTAGCCGCAGCCACCGTGGAGGCAGCTGCAAGCCACGTCGTGCGACCGCGTAGCGCCACGCGACGGCGGCGACGAGCGTCAGGTTCACCCAGCCGGGCAGCTCGCCCAGGTGCGAGAACGCGGCAGCCGCGAGCGCGAGCAGCACCCACCCGAGCCCGCGGAGCGCGCGTGGTGGCTCAGTCACGGCTCGCGCCCGCGTCGAACAGTGCCAGCGCCGTGAGGCAATGCTCGCGATGCGCCAGGCCGACGTTGGGATCGATCGTCGAGCCGGGCAGGCGGATGCCGTAGGCCTCGCCGCGTTCGTGCGCGTCGATGACCCAGCGGCAGATCTGCGACAGCCGCGTCTCCGCGTCGAGACCCGCCAGGCTGTCCCAGTCGAAGATGTAGGACGTCACGTCGGTACCGGCGAACTGCTTCGCGTGCAGTCCGTGGCCGCGCGCATAGGTCTTCCAGGCGATGCGATGCACCGCGTCGCCGAGCTGGAACGGCTTCAGACCGACAAAATCGACGTCGCCCCGGGCGCGATCCTGCGCGCCGCCGGTGTCGGTCTCCACGCGGGGCGGCGGGCGCCCGCGCTCGGCGGGCCGCGGCCATGCAATCGCGCGGTAGTCCGGGTGCACGACCGACCAGGCGCGGAAGAGGCCGAGCGGGTGGCGCGTCGACACCTCGTAGCGCGACAGGGAGACCGCCCCGCGGCGACGAGCCGGAACCTTGAGTTCGGTCGCGGCGGCTGAGCCCGGCGGCAGATCGGCGTGGTCAGCGTGTGCGTCGTCCGCGGAGACCTCGATGCGCGGGCGCGGCGCGACCGACGGGTTCGCGAGCAGGATGCTGAAGCTCACCTGCCTGCCGACGAAGGCGGACTCGGTCGTGTGCAGCGACAGCCCCAACCCCTCGAGCGTGCCGTGGCAGTGGTGCATCGCGACGAGGCCGACACCCGCGAGCAGGAACGCGAACGCGAGCCCGAGGTTGTTGTTGTAGTTGATGCCGCCGAGCAGCATCGCGAAGACCATCGCGGCGTAGGCGAGGCCGAGCGGAGTGGGGAGGATGTAGATGCGACCGCGCCGCAGCACGACCGGACCTGCATCCGCTCCCTGGCGCCGGAGTATCCAGCCGCGCATGCGGCTGGCGGCGGCGTGTTGCAATCGGTTGAACCATCGCATGGCGAGGGGGTCCGGCCACACGCTCGCTGCGCGGCGCGTCAGGGCACCGGCACGGCGTCGAGCACGTACTGCCCGATCTCGCTCGCGCCGCGGAATCGGGTCTCCTCGCGAGGCGCGAGCCGGTGCCCGACCACGGCCGGCAGCACGGCCTGCACGTCCTCCGGGAGCACGCCGGTATGCGAGTGCATCAGCGCCCAGGCCTGCGCGCCGCGCAGCAGGTTGATCACCGCGCGCGGCGAGAGTCCGGCCTGGAACTCACCCGCGCGGCGGGTGTAGTCGGCGATCGCCTGCACGTAATCGAGCAGCGCCTCCGAGGCGTGCACCTGCGGGACGTCGCGCTGCAGCCGCAGCAGCTGCTGGGGAGAGAGCGCCGGCAGCAGCGAGGCCAGCAGGTCGCGCCGGTCGCGGCCAAGCAGGAGCTGGCGCTCCAGCGCGCGCTGCGGGTATCCGAGCTCGATGCGCATCAGGAACCGGTCGAGCTGCGACTCCGGCAGCGGAAACGTCCCGACCTGGTAGACCGGGTTCTGCGTGGCGATCACGAAGAACGGCTCGGTCATCGGGTAGGTGTTGCCGTCCGCCGTTACCTGGTGCTCCTCCATCGCCTCGAGCAGGGCGCTCTGCGCCTTGGGCGTGGCACGGTTGACCTCGTCGGCGAGCACGAGCTGCGCGAACACCGGCCCGCGGTGAAAACGGAACTGGCCGGTCTCCGGCTCGAACACCGACACGCCGATGATGTCCGCCGGCAGCAGGTCGCTCGTGAACTGGATGCGCTGGTAGACGAGGCCGAGCGTGCGCGCGAGCGCGTGGGCGAGCGTGGTCTTGCCGACGCCCGGGATGTCCTCGATGAGCAGGTGACCGCGCGCGAGCAGGCACGCGAGGCAGAGACGCAGCTGCCGGTCCTTGCCGAGGATGATCCGGTTGAGGTCGGCGAGCGCCGCATCGACCAGTGCCACGGCGCCGGGTTCGCGGCCGGTGATTTCCTGCTGCAGTGGCGTGCTCATGTCGCGGTGCTCATGCGGAGGTGTCCGCGGCCATGGTCGCAAGTCGCCGCAGCTGCTCGCCGAGCTGCTCGGCGTGCCGCTCGAGCTCGGCGAGCCGGTCGCGCTCGACCGACACGACCTCCGGCGGCGCGTTCGCTACGAAGCTCGCGTTGCCGAGCCTGGTCAGGCTCCTGTCGCGGTCGGCGAGCGCGCGGTTGCGGCGCCTTTCGAGGCGTGCGATGCCGGCCGAGACGTCGTCGACGAGCCGTGCGAACGGGGCGAGCACTGCGCGCCCGTCCACGATCGCGATCGCGCAGGGCGGCAGGTCCGCCTCGGATCGCACGAGCGTCACCGACTCCAGGTTGCCGAGGCGCGCGACGAGCGGCGCGAGCGCGGCGAGCGCCTCGGCGTCTCCCGCCCGGTCGGTGCGCACGTATGCCGGGGTGGCGCGCGCGTGCGGGATGTCGAGCTCGCCGCGGATCTGGCGGATGCCGAGCACCACCGCCTGCAGCGCCGCAACCTGCCGGTCCGCCTCGGCATCCGCGGGAAAGTCCTCCGCGCGCGGATACGGCGCGAGCATGATGCTCGGGCCGCGCGCACCGGCGAGCGGGGCGACACGCTGCCAGATCTCCTCGGTCACGAAGGGCATGAGCGGATGCAGCATTCGCAGCGACGCCTCCAGCACGCCAGCGAGCGTGCGCCGCGTGCCGCGCTTCAGTGGCGGCGTGGCGTCCGCCGCCTGCAGCGCCGGCTTCGAGAGCTCGAGGTACCAGTCGCAGAACTCGTACCAGACGAACTCGTACATCGCCTGGGCGGCGAGGTCGAAGCGGTATTCCGCGAGCTGCCCGCGCACGGCGGCGACCGCCCGGCCGAGCCGGCCACGAATCCAGCGGTCGGCGATCGAGTACTCGCAGTCACCAGCGAGGTCGGAGGCGTGCGGCTCGGTGTTCATCAGGACGTAGCGCGAGGCGTTCCAGAGCTTGTTGCAGAAGTTCCGGTAGCCTTCGATGCGGCCCAGGTCGAAACGGATGTCGCGGCCCATCGTCGCGAGCGAGGCGAAGGTGAAGCGCAGCGCGTCGGTTCCGTACGCCGGAATGCCCTGCGGGAACTGCCGGCGGGTCGCCTTCTCGATCGAGGCTTTCATCTGCGGCTGCATCAGGCCGGAGGTGCGCTTGGCGACCAGTGATTCGAGGTCGATGCCGTCGATGAGATCGAGCGGGTCGATGATGTTGCCCTTGGACTTGGACATCTTCTCGCCGTGCTCGTCGCGGATGAGCCCGGTGATGCAGACCTCGCGGAAAGGCACGTCGCCGGCGAACTCGAGCCCCATCATGATCATCCGCGCCACCCAGAAGAAGATGATGTCGAAACCGGTGACCAGCACGGACGTCGGATAGAACTCCGCGAGCTCGCGTGTGCGCTCCGGCCAGCCGAGCGTCGAGAACGGCCACAGTGCCGAGCTGAACCAGGTGTCGAGCACGTCGGGATCACGCGTGAGCTCCACCTCACGCCCGCGGTGGGCAGCGGCTGCGGCGCGGGCGGCGGCTTCGCTGCGCGCGACGTAGACCTGGCCGTCGGCGTCGTACCAGGCCGGGATGCGATGTCCCCACCAGAGCTGGCGGCTGATGCACCAGTCCTGGATGTTGCGCATCCACTGGAAATAGGTCTTCGACCAGTGCTCGGGCACGAACCGGATGCGTCCGTCCTCGACCGCGGCGATCGCGGGCGCCGCGAGCGCGGCGACGCTCACGTACCACTGGTCCGTGAGCCAGGGCTCGAGCACGGCGCCGCTGCGGTCGCCGCGCGGGATCGGCAGCGTGTGAGGCTCGGACTTCTCGAGCAACCCCGCCGCCTCCAGGTCGGCCACGACGCGCCGTCGCGCCTCGAAGCGATCGAGCCCGCGGTACGGCGGTGGCACCTCGTCGTTCAGCGTCGCATCGGCCGTGAGGATGTTGATGAGCGGCAACGAGTGCCGGCGACCGATCTCGTAGTCGTTGAAATCGTGCCCGGGCGTGATCTTCACGCAGCCGCTGCCGAAGGCGGGGTCGACGTACTCGTCGGCGATGACGGGCACGAGCCGGCCGGTGAGCGGCAGGCGGATGCGGCGGCCGACCAGCGCCCGGTAGCGCTCGTCATCCGGGTGCACGGCGACCGCGGTGTCGCCGAGCATGGTCTCCGGGCGCGTGGTCGCGACGACGAGGTAACCGCTGCCGTCCTCGAGCGGATAGCGCAGGTGCCAGATCCGGCCTTCCTCCGGCTCGGTCACCACCTCGAGATCGGACAACGCCGTGTGCAGCACCGGATCCCAGTTGACGAGCCGCTTGCCGCGGTAGATGTGCCCGGCTTCGTGCAGCCGCACGAAGACCTCGGTGACCGCGGCGGAGAGCCCCTCGTCCATCGTGAAGCGATCGCGCGACCAGTCGACCGATGCGCCGAGCCTGCGCATCTGACGCGCGATCGTGCCGCCCGACTGTTCCTTCCAGCGCCAGACGCGTTCGACGAAGGCCTCGCGTCCGATGGAGGCGCGGCTCTCGCCCTCGCTCTCGAGCTGGCGTTCGACGACCATCTGGGTCGCGATGCCGGCATGGTCCGTTCCCGGTTGCCAGAGCGTGCGGCGACCCTCCATGCGGTGGAAGCGCGTGAGCACGTCCATCAGCGTGTGCTGGAAGGCGTGGCCCATGTGCAGCGTGCCGGTCACGTTGGGCGGCGGGATCACGATGCAATACGGCGCGCCGTCGCCCGCCGGCGCGAACCAGCCCGAGGACTCCCAGCGCGCGTAAATGCGCGCTTCGATGTCGCCGGGCGAGTAGCTCTTGTCCATCGGTCGATGAGCCAGCGTCAGATGTTGTGCGATTCCGGGCCCAGGCCTGCATCACGGTACCGGCGCCAGCGCCCGCGTGCCAGTGACTTCGATTCCTCGCTGCCACCGACCACTTCGAGCACGCGACCGAAGGCCTCGAAACCGGGCGGCGCGTCGTCGCCCAGGTTCACGAGCACGTCGCGGTGGCTCGCGGGGAGCGCGCCGCTCGCGATCAGCACCGGCGTCTGCGCCACCAGGCTCTCGTCGGCGGGCCATACGCAGTGTGGCACGAAACTGCGGTCGCTGAAGGTCCAGAGCAGCTCGTCGAGCTCCGCCGTCTCGGCGGCACCGGTGGTGCGCATGAGCACGCGCAGCCCCTGCTCGTAGGCCTTCTCGGCCAGGCGACAGGCCGTCGTGAGCCTTGCCCGCGGCTCGGCGTCGCCGAGCAGGTAGAAATCGACCTTCGTGCCGGTCACGTGCCGCGATGGTGGGCCAGGAAATCGACCAGCAGCGGAACCGGTCGGCCGGTGCTGCCCTTCTGTGCGCCGCCGACATACGCCGTGCCGGCGATGTCCAGGTGTGCCCAGCGCAGACCCGAGGTGAACTTGGCCAGGAAGCATGCGGCCGTGACGGCGCCGCCCTCGCGCCCGCAGGAATTCGTGAAGTCCGCGAAATTGCTCTTGAGCTGGTCGTGGTATTCCTCGGCCATCGGCATGTGCCAGGCGCGGTCTTCGGCGCGGCTCCCTGCCGCGAGGATCTCGGCGGCGAGCGCGTCGTCGTTGCTCATGACGGCGGAGAGGTGCGCGCCCAGCGCGATCACGCAGGCCCCGGTGAGCGTCGCGACGTCGAGCACGACCGCGGGCTTGAAGCGGCGTGCATAGGTGAGCGCGTCGCACAGGATCAGCCGGCCCTCGGCGTCGGTGTTGATGACCTCGATCGTCTGGCCGGACATGCTCCGGACGATGTCGCCGGGCTTGGTCGCACCGCCGCTCGGCATGTTCTCGCAGGTCGGTACGATCCCTACGATGTTGAGCTTGAGCCCGATCGTCGCCGCGGCCTTGAGCGCCCCGAAGACGCTTGCGGCGCCGGTCATGTCGAACTTCATGTCCTCCATTCCGACCGGTTGCTTGAGCGAAATGCCGCCGCTGTCGAACGTGACGCCCTTGCCGACGAGCACGATGGGCGCCGCGCCACGGCGACCGCCCTGGTAGCGCATGACGATCAGCCTGGCGGGCTCCTCCGAGCCTGCGGTCACCGACAGCAGCGCGCCCATCTTGAGGCGCTTCAGCTCGCGTTCGTCGAGCGCTTGCGAGCGGATGGAGCGGTGCTCGCGGGCGAGTTGGCGCGCGCGCGCGGCGAGATACGTCGGCGTGCAGACGTTGGCGGGGAGATTGGCGAGGTCACGCGTCAGCGTCATTCCAGCCACGACGCCCTGGCCGTGCGCGAGCCCGCGTTCGGCGTCGGCGACCTGGCCGCGATCGTCGACCGCGATGGAGAAGCTCGCCAGCGCCGGCGCCTTCGGCGCGCGCGTGCTGCGGATCGCGGGGACCCGGTAGAGGGCGTGGCCGACCGCCTCCGCGGCGAGGCGCCCGCGGTAATAGGCATCGGTGGCGGTGATCGTCTCGAGGGACAGGTAGGACACCGCATCGCGGGCACCGCTGCGCGCGAGCGCGGTCGCGGCCGCGATCATCGCCTTCTTGTACTGCTTGCGATCGAGCGGGCCCTTTTTACCGAGGCCGACGACGAGTACGCGCTGGCACGGAGCGCCTTCGACGTCGAGGAGGGCGGTTTCCCCCGCCCGGCCGCGCAGATCGCCGCGCTTCGCGAGCCGCGCAATGCGGCCGTTCAACGTCGCGTCCAGCCGGGTGGTGGCCGCCGTCAGCGAACCCGCCTCGTGGATGCCGACGATCGCGCAATCGGTGCGACGGCGTGCGGCTGCGCCGCTGACCGCATGGAAACGCATCTGCCGTACCTTACTCCAGCGAGTTGTTCTTCGTCCCCGGCGGTGCATGCGGCTGGTTTGCCCGCCGCCGCGCCCGCTACACTTGGGCGGCGCAACGGCTCCGGATGACCGGTCCGGCCGTGTGCAGGGCCGAAGTCTACCGTTTCCCATCCGGAGCCGCGACTCGTGCTGACACGGCTTGATCGCTACCTGCTGCGCGAGGTCACGGTCACGTTCCTGGCCGTCACGAGCGTGCTGCTGATCATCCTGCTGTCGAATCAGCTCGCGCGGATTCTCGGCCAGGTCGCGCAGACCGACCTGCCGGGACGCATGGTGCTGGTACTGGTCGGACTCACGACGCTGCAGCAACTGACCGTGCTGCTGCCGGTCGGGCTCTTCCTCGGCATCGTGCTCGCGCTCGGGCGGCTGTACCACGAGAGCGAAATGACCGCCGTGGGCGCCTGCGGGATCGGGCCGCTCGCGATCTACCGACCCGTCGTGATGGTGACCCTGCCCGTCGCCGCCGTCCTGGCGCTGCTGTCCTTCGTCATCGTTCCCGCAGCAGGCGCGCGGGCCCAGCAGATCAGGGTCGAGGCCCTGCGCGTGGCGCAGTTCGGCGCGCTCGAGCCCGGGCGCTTCCGCAGCTTCGCCGGCGGCGATGCCGTCTTCTATGCTGAGAAGGTCGGTCGCGACGGACAGCTGTATGGCGTGTTCGTGCAGCGACGCACCGAGGACCGGCTCGAGCTCGCCGTCGCCAGGCGCGCCGAGCAGCGGGGCGCCGGGCTGATGGAGCAGGAGTTCGTCCTTTACGACGGACGTCGCTACGAGGGAACGCCGGGTTCGCTGGAGTGGCGCGTGGTCGAGTTCCGCGAGCACGGGATACCGGTGCGGATTCCCGAGTACAAGGCCCGGCAGGAGCGTTACGAGCTCAAGCCCACCGCTGCGCTCGTCGGTTCGAGTGCCGGGCCGGACCGCGCCGAGCTCGCCTGGCGCATCGCGGTGCCGGTGATGGCGCTCGTGCTCGCTACGGTCGCGGTGCCACTCGCGAAGCTGCGTCCGCGGCAGGGCCGCTTCGCGCGGATCGGGCTCGCGATCCTCGCCTATTTCGTCTACTCGAACCTGCTTGCCACGGTGCGGGTGTGGATGGAGAAGGACTCGCCCGTGGGCGAGTTCGGGCTCTGGTGGGTGCACCTGCTGCCGCTCGCCTTCGCTTTCGCGATGATCTGGCTCGAGCAGCACCCCGGAACGGCGGCGCCTGCGCCGCGCGACCGCCTGAATGCCAACGCTAGGCAGTTACCTCCTCCGCACGGTGCTCGGCTACACGAGCCTCGTGCTCCTGCTGCTGCTCGCGCTCAGCGCCTTGTTCATGTTCATCGGGCAGCAGGACGACATCGGCACCGGCGGCTATACCGTGACGGAGGCCGCGAAGTTCGTGGCACTCAACCTGCCAAGCTCGATCGTCGACATGTTGCCGGTGAGCGCGCTGATCGGCGCGCTGCTGGGGCTCGGCAACCTGGCGCGCGGCAGCGAGCTGGTCGTGATGCGCGCGTCGGGCGTGTCGACCGTGCGGTTCTGCGCGTGGCTGGGCCTGGCGGGACTGCTGCTCGCCGTCCTGATGTTCGTGCTCGGCGAGTTCGTCGCGCCGCCGCTGCAGAAGTACGCGCTGCAGCTCAAGGTGTTCAGCAAGCACAGCCAGTTCAGCTTCGCGGGCGACCGGGGCACCTGGGCCCGCGACCGCGACACGATCATCAGCGTCGAGCAGCAGTCAGCGAGCACGCGCTATGGCGGCGTAGAGCTGTTCTACTTCGACCGGCAGCGGCGGCTGCTCTCGGTCGGGCGCGCGGAGGCGGCGAGCCTCGACGCCACCAACCGCTGGCAGCTCGAGAACTACGCCGAGACCCGCTTCACGGACGGTGGCACCGAGACCGGACGGTTTCCCGTAAAGGAAGTCCGTTCTTCGCTGTCGGCCGACTTCCTGGGGCTTGCCGTCGTGGAGCCCGAATCGATGGCGTTGCGGGACGTCGTCGCCTACACGCGGCACCTGCGCAACAACGACCTCGATACCCGCGGATTCGAGACCGCGCTCTGGTCGCGCATCGCCCGGATGTCGGCGCTGCTCCTGGTGGTCATCCTGGCGCTGCCCTTCGCGCTCGGCCCGATGCGCGCTTCCGGTCAGGGCGCGCGCATTGTCGTCGGCATCCTGATCGGTGCGGCTTACTTGCTCATGAGTCGCACGCTCGAGAGCAGCGGACAGCTCTTCGACCTGCCGCCCTGGCTCGTCGGGTGGCTTCCGACCGCGGCGCTTGCCGCATTGACCGGCCTGCTGCTCATGCGGGCGCCCTAGCGGGGGACGACGACGACGCGCGTGTGCGTCAGCCGGTCGTGCCAGGTGCGACGCTCGGCGTCGAGGAGCGCGGTGAGCCAGCCGAGGCCGAGTGCAAGCCAGGACAGCAGCGCCGCCGCGAGCCGCAGCAACGCGTCCGGCCAGGTGAGCAGGCCGCCGTCCTCGCGCTCGACCCGCAGTCGCCACGCTGCCATACCGAGCGTCTGACCGCGCGTGGTCCAGAAGTACCCGTAGAATCCGACCGCGACCGCGAGCAGCACGATGCGGTAGAGGAGCTCGAGCACCGGTCGCTGCGCGCTCAGCGCTTCCCCGCCGGTGAACGGCAGAAAGAGCGCCGTGACCACCATCCAGAGCGCGACGAGCAGCAGCGTGTCGTAGAGCATCGCGCCGAGGCGCCTCGGAAGTCCGGCGGGCATGTGTGTCAGGATAACCGGCGTCAAGAGCCTGTCCGGGTAATGAATCATCTACTGCGGCTGCGGCACGCGGGCCTTTTCGACGATCCTTCTCGTTACATAGTCACCACTATGCGCCTCGAACGATCGTCGAAAATGCCTCGCTGTGCCACACCCTCGTGACGATGCTCATTACCCGGACAGGCTCCTAGCACGAGGTGCGGCCTGCGATGCGGGATGAGCGAACGCCGGTTTGGGACCTGCCGGTGCGCATCGCGCACTGGTTGCTCGTGCTCGGCGTCTGTGGTTCGTGGCTCACCCACTACCTGGGCCCGGCGTGGTTCGCCTGGCACCGACGCTTCGGTTACGCGGTCCTCGTGATCGTGGTCTTCCGCATCGTCTGGGGATTTGCCGGAACGCGCCACGCCCGGTTCAGCGAGTTCGTGCGAGGGCCGCGAGGCATCGCGCGCTGGCTGCGGGCGGGCGCACCGGTAGTCCCCGGGCACAACCCGCTCGGCGCGCTGAGCGTGCTCGCGATGCTGTTGCTCCTGCTCGTACAGGCGTTGACCGGCCTGTTCGCGAACGACGAAGTTTCGAGCTCGGGACCGTTCTACGGCTGGGTGTCGCACGAGACCAGCAATCGCCTGAGCGGCGTGCACCGCGCGAACGAGAACTGGCTGCTGGCACTGATCATCGTGCACCTCGCGGCCGTGGCCTGGTACGAGCTCGTGCGCAGGCGGCGACTGATCCGCGCAATGTGGACGGGCCGTGGGGCAGCGGAGGATGCGATCGCGGGCGGATCCGCCGAGGGCTCGCGGATCGGTCGCGCGGTGCTGATTGCGCTCGCGCTCGGGGCGCTGCTCGCGCTCTTGGTGCGGCTCGCGCCGCAGGGCACCGTGCTGTTGTTCTAGTGCGCCGGCCGCGCGTCAATCGGCGCGGTACTTGTCGTGGCAGGCGCTGCAGGCCTTGGCCGTCTCGAAGAAGGCCGCCTTACTCGCCGCAGGGTCGCCGCCCTGCGAGGTCTTCGCGAGCGCGGCGCTGCGCTCGACGAGCGTGTTGAGCTTCGAGTCGAAGTCCGCGCGGTTGCTCCACATCTCGGGCTTCAGCCTCGAGCCCTCCGCGCCGCGCGACTCCGGCACATAGGACTCCGCGAGCATCGGCGTGAGCTGGGCGACGCGCTGCGCGCGCTCGGCGAAGACGGCGGCGTCGAACGGCTGCTTGTCCTGCGCCATCGCCGAAAGCGGGCCGAAGTTCCAGAGTATTACCTGGTACACGGACTTGCGGTACTTGAGCAGCTTCTCCGCCTGGGTAGGTTGCCCCTGCGCGTACGCGGAACCGAGGACGGCGGCGCCGAGCGCCACAGCTGCGGCGCACCCGAGCAGGATTGCATTGCGGGGCTTCATCGCGAGTTCCTTTTCGGGTCCGGTCAGGGAGCGCCGAAGATACGGCAGGAAGGCGGGCTGCGCCACGCCCGAGACGCGGGTGCTCAGTCAGTGCGCGCCTTGGCCCGGGCCTCGATCGTCGCCCGGTGCGCGGAAAGAACGTCCCAGATCTCTTTCTCAGTGGGCCGATCGGCGAGACGCGCGATCAGGCCGGCGAGCTGCGGCCACTCACGGCCCCAGTCGAGAAAACGTACTGCGTCTGCGATGACAAGGTTCGTGAGCTTCTCGGACAGCTTTGCCGCAGTACGCGCTGCGGGACGGGTCGAGGGCGACGCGGGGCGTGCCGCAGAGGCCGTCGGCCGGGGCGTGGATGATCTCTGCGTGCCCGGAGCCGGCGAGGCTCGCCGCGCGGCGGCCGGCGTCGCCGGTCGCGGGGTGACGGGCCGGGAGGACGCCGACTTCGGCGTTGCAGCCTTTGCTGGTGGCTGCTTCGTCGCAGCGGGCGTGCGGGCACGCACGGTCGCCGTTGAACCCGGCCCGGCCTTGATCGCAGCCTGGCGGACGGTCGCGTCGCCCGGCGGCGTTGCCAGCGGCACGAACCGCTCGAGGTGCTCGGAGGAGAGCAGCGAAGTGAGGAAAGCCATCAGCTCGAGCGCGTCCGCGAATTCGTCGTCACCGAGCTCCCTGCGTTCGTCGAGGTGAGCCTTGAGTTCCCCGACGCGCTGCTTCGCCAGGTCGATGATCCACTTGTTGGGACGCTGGTGCTTCGGCCACGCCTGGACGGCGGCATACGCCGCATCATCGAGCTTCAGATACCGCGCGTGCAGCTCGAGGCTGGCGAGCCAGCGATCGAGCAGGTCCGTCACGCGCTTTTCGGCTTCGCTCATCCGGCACCTGGGTCCATGGCCGGGCGCAAGTGTAAACGACTGCCCTTGAGCAAACGCGCGACGAGACCTTTGTTGTCGATCAGTACCGGTAACGCGCCTTTCACCCGAAGCGACACCTTCGTGAACGCCTTCATCTCCCTGCTCGTGTTTGTGATCTGGGCCGTGGCCTCCGGGCGCCCGTCCGACCCCGATCCCGGACGCGCCCCACGAGGACGTCAGCCAGACCGTGGCCGCCTTCCATGTTGCGGGTAACGCCCATATATGGGACATTATGTCCCATATATGGCAGACCGGACCTCGCGACCAGTTATCCGTGCCTGCCGTCGGTGGCTGGTGCCGATCGCGCGCTGGTTGCTTCGTTCCGGTGTCACCTGGAAGGAGTTCTCGGAGTTGGCACGCGCAGTCTTCGTTAGCGTTGCAACGGAGGAGTTCGGTGTGCGCGGCCGGCCCACCAACGTTTCGCGGGTGGCGCTGCTTACCGGCCTGTCGCGTCGCGACGTCCGGCGTGCGCGCGCGGTCGATGCGGACAGTGAGGAACGCAGTTCCGAGGAATCGCTGAATCACGCCAGCCGCGTGCTGAGCGGCTGGCACCTGGACGCGGAGTTCCTGGACACGCGAGGGCGACCACGCGAGTTGCCCGAAGACGGAGCCGGTCCCTCGTTCCGGTCGCTGCTGCGGCGATATGCCGGCGATATCCCGACTACGGCCCTCGTCAAGGAACTGCTCCGGTCGGAGTCGATCGAGCGTCTGGACAGCGGCAGCTATCGCGTCCTGCGCCGGTACTACATGCCTCGCGCGCTGGATGGCGAGGCGATCGAGCGCGCGGGGCACGTGCTGTCGGACCTGGCGACGACCATCGAGTTCAACCTCTCACGGCGCCCCGCGGCCCCGTCCCGATTCGAAGGCCGCGCACAGGACGGACGCGTCGATGCCCGCCAGCTGCCGGCGTTCCGCGCGTTCCTGGAACGCGAGGCAGAGGGATTCCTCGAGCGTGTCGACGAATGGCTGAGTGCGCATGAAGTCGACCCGGCCGATCGGGCCGCGGTCGCGCTGCGCGTCGGAGCCGGCGTCTACGCAATTCAGTCGCTCCAGACCGGAGAGAACCGATGAGATCGAGCTCCGCGTTCGCATTCGGCATGACGTCGAGCATTGCACTGCTGATCGTGGCCTGCGGAGGAGAAGACGGTGAAAGCGGCACGACCGCCGGCATCGACCGAGGCGGAATTACGATCGTGCAGGGCCCGATCACAGGATTCGGCAGCGTAATCGTGAACGGCGTGCGCTACTCGACGTCAGGAGCCTCGATCATCGTCGACGACGCGCCCGCCACCGAGGCCGATCTCGCGATCGGGCAGGTCGTGCACATCGAGGGCAGCGTCGATGCGACCGGTACCACCGGCACTGCCACGACCATCACCTTCGACGACGACGTCGAGGGCCCCGTGCAAAGCATCAACCTCGCGACCGGCCGGATCGTGGTGCTCGGCCAGCCCGTGCAGACCAGTGCCGCCACGTCGTTCGGTGACGGCATCACGCCCCGCAGCCTGGAGGGGCTGGCGGTCGGCGATCACGTAGAGGTGAGCGGGCTGGTTGCCGCCGATGGCGTGATCAACGCCACGCGCATCGAGCGGCGCGCCACCGCAGCACCGCTCGAGGTGAAAGGCTCGGTCAGCGCGCTCGACGCAGCCAACCAGCGCTTTGTGATCAACCTCCTCGAGGTCGACTATTCCGCGGCGCAGCTTGAGGGGTTTTCGAGCGGTGCACCCGCCAATGGCGACGTCGTCGAAGTCCACGGTTCGCTCGACTCCGGCGGGACGCTGGTCGCGACCCGCGTCGAGCGCGAGGACCGCGACCTCGGCGGCGGCGATGACGACGAGGCCGATTTCGAAGGGCTCGTGACGCGGTTCGCCTCAACGACGGACTTCGACGTGGCCGGACAGCCGGTCACGACGACCGCCGCGACGGAGTATCGCGACGGTACGGCGGCCGACCTGCAGCTCGGTGTCAACATCGAGGTCGAGGGCGGATTCGATGCCGCGGGCCGCGTAGTCGCCGAAAAGATCGAGTTCCGGCGCGAGGCCGAGATCCGGATCGAGGCGACGGTGGACGCCGTCGATGCGGCGGCGCGCACGCTCGTAGCCCTCGGAGTGACCGTCCGCACCAGCGACACGACGCGTTTCGAGGACCACAGCGACGCCGACCTCGAGACCTTTGGCATCGGTGACATCCGGGTCGGCGACTTCGTGGAAGTGCGCGCCTTCGGTGATGGCAGCTCGCTGGTTGCCACGCGGCTCGAGCGGGAGGAGCCCGAGGACGAAGTCGAACTGCGCGGCCGCGCTGGCGCCCTGGCTCCGCCATCGCTCGAAGTCGCGGGTGTCTCGGTCCAGACCACCGCGGACACGCAGTTCGAGCGCGAGGACGAGGAGATCGATGCAGAGACCTTCTTTGCCGAAGCCGACGGGCGGATCGTCGAAGTCGACGGGAGCTGGGATGGCAGCACGCTGACCGTGGACGAGGCGGAGATCGAAGACTGACGTCCTTCGGGCGTCGGTCAAGTTCCCCCGGACCTTCGGGTCCGTCTTCGGGCGGGTGACGCTAGTCCCCGCCCGTCTTTTTGCTTCCGAGCGGCCGGATCGACAGGTCGCGCGTGGCGACCTGTCCCAGCGGATTCGGCCGGTAGCCGTCGACCCACGGCTTGACGAGACGCTTTGCGACGCGGAAGAAGACCGGTATCACCGGCGTGTCCTCGAGCAGTTGCGCGTCGGCGGCCATGATCAGCGCGATGCGCTGCGCGTCGTCCTGTGCTGCGCGGGACGCGGTGAGCAGCCGATCGTAATCCGTGCTCACGTAGCCCAGCGTGTTCTGCGGATGGCCCGATTCGAACAGCGCGAGAAACGCCTCGGGGTCGACGAAGTCGGCGGACCAGCCGAGGCGCAGCAGGTCGCAGTCACCCGGCGCACGTCGTGTCGCAAGGTACAGGTTCCACTCCAGCTCGACGATTCGGACCTCGATGCCCAGCGCCGAATGCCACATGTCCGCAAGCGCGACGGCGGTGCGACGGTGATTCTCGCTCGCGTCGGTGCAGAGTACGAGTGGACGCACGAAGGCGGTGCTGCTTGTCGCTTCGCGCCAGGCGGCGCGCGCGGCTGCTGTTCGCTGCGGGGGCGGCAGCTCCGCCCAGTCGAAGCGCGCTGGCCGATAGCCCGGCAGTCCGTCGGGTACCCAGCCGTAGGCCGGTCGCTCGCCGGCACCGGTGACGAGCGACGTGATCCGCTGGCGGTCGAGCGCCATCGCAAGTGCGCGTCGCATCGCCTTCGAAGGCAGCCGCTCGAGGTTGACGGCGTACGCGTAAACGCTGAGGTACGGATCGATCCGCAACTGGCCGGGCAGCATTTCCTGAAGTTGCGAGAGCTGTGCGTTGGGGACTTCGCTCGTGAGCTCCAGCGCCCCAGTCCGGAAAAGCGCGACCTCGGCTCCGAGGTCGACGAGGGGGAGATGCACGACTCGCGGTATGGCAACGCTGCCGGCGTCGTGGAAGCGCTCGTTGCGGACGAGGTCGATGCGTTCGCCCGGGAGCCGCTCCTGGAGCAGGTAGGGACCGTTGACGGGGCGGGGCTCGTTTGCCGTCGTTCCAGGATGAACCGGCATGGCTACCGGTAGCGCGAGAATCGCCGGCAGGTAGGGCAGCGGCCTGGACAGAGACAGTCGCAACGTCTGCTCGTCCAGGACATCGATCCCGGCCAGTGCGGCGAGCAGCGGGCCGTTTGGCGCAACAGAGTCCTCCGCCGTCGCGCGCGTCAGACCCGCCGCGAAGTGTGCGGCCGTCAGCCGATCGCCGTTCGACCAGCGCAAGTCAGGACGCAGGTGGATTGTGTAGACCCGGCCGTCCGCCGACCGATCCCAGGAATCCGCGGCGCCCGGGACGATCGAGCCGTCCGCCGCAATGCGCGTCAGGCCCTCGTACAGGTCGCCGATCACGGTGAGCGAGGCGTTGTCCTCCGCGAGCTGCGGGTCGAGTGTCGCGGGCTCGGCGCCGAGGCTGCGGCGCAGCGTCGATTGCTGGTCGGAGGCGGACTGTTGGCTGCAGCCCGGCGTGCCAAGGATGACCGCCAGAAGTGCAGACCTGATGAGCGAGCGGACGGGCGTCTTTCCGGACTGCATCCGGAGGAGTTTAGTCTGCGCCAGAAACCGAAATGAGGTGGCGCTCCCTACCGGATTCGAACCGGTGTACTAGCCTTGAGAGGGCTATGTCCTGGGCCTCTAGACGAAGGGAGCACGCTGCGGTCGGGCCGGATCTGCGGTCCCGAGCGGGGGCGCGTATTATACGCAGCCGTTTGCCCCGGTCCAGCGGAACACGAGCGCCTTGAGCCCCGACGATTCTCATCGAAATTCCGGTAACCCGGCGCCCGTCATCGTCCCGCGCGCGGAACACCCCATCTCGCGGGCCAACGTCTCGTCGAACGCGCTGAAGGTGCTCTACCGGCTGAAGGATGCGGGTTTCCAGGCGTTCCTCGTCGGCGGTGCAGTGCGCGACCTGCTCCTCGGGCTTACGCCTAAGGACTTCGACGTTGCGACCGACGCGCACCCGGAGCAGGTCCGACGATTGTTTCGCAACTGCCGACTGATCGGTCGCCGTTTCCACCTCGCCCACGTGCGCTTCGGCCAGGAGATCGTCGAGGTTGCGACCTTCCGTGCCGCGCACACGGAGATCGACGAGGACCACGGCGTCGACGAGTCCGGGCACCGCGTGCTCGACGAGCACGGCCGTATCCTGCGCGACAACCTGTACGGGACCATCGAGGAAGACGTCTGGCGGCGCGACTTCACCGCCAACGCGCTCTACTACAACATCGAGGATTACTCGGTCTGGGACTACGTCGGTGGCGTCCCCGATGCACGCGAGCGGGTGCTGCGGATGATCGGCGACCCCGAGACGCGCTACCGCGAGGACCCGGTGCGCATGCTTCGCGCCGCGCGCTTCGCGGGCAAGCTCGGGTTCACGCTGCATCCGGACAGCGAGGCGCCGCTCCACCGGCTCGCCTACATGCTCGACAGCGTGCCGCCGGCGCGGCTGTTCGACGAGACGATGAAGCTGATGCTCGCGGGGCACGGGATGCCGTCGTTCGAGCTGCTCTTCCGGCTCGACCTGCTCGAGCACCTGATGCCCGAGGTCGACGCGGCGCTGCGCGAGCAGCCGCAGTCGCCGGGCGCGCGGCTGCTGCGTCTCGGCGTCGAGGGCACGGACGAGCGCGTGCGCGCCGACAAGCCCGTCACGCCGAGCTTCCTGTTCACCGTGCTGCTCTGGCCCGCGATCCTGCGCGCGGCCGGCGTTCCCGGCGGACCGCTTCCCGCGGACCCGCAGGTCGCAATCGCAGCCTGCGACGCCGTGCTGTCGCGGCAACTGCGGCGCATCGCGATCCCGAAGCGGTTCTCGATTCCGATCCGCGAGCTGGTCGCGCTGCAGTCGCGATTCGAGCGGCGCGCGGGCCGCCGCGCGCTGCGCCTGCTCGAGCACCCGCGCTTCCGCGCTGCCTACGACTTCCTCCGCCTGCGCGCGGCCGCGGGCGAGATCGATCCGGCGCTCGCCGACTGGTGGACACGGATCCAGGAACTCCCGAGCGAGGCGCGACTCGAGGAGGTCGAACGGCAACCCGGCGAACCTGCGCCGGCCCGGCGCCGACGTCGCTCGCGCCGCCGTCGTCCCGCCGCCTGAGCAGGGTCTCGTGGCCGCCCTTCGCTGGATGCCCGCGTACGTCGGCCTCGGCAGCAACCTCGATGATCCGCCGCGGCAGATCGAGCGCGGGTTCGATGCGCTCGCGAACCTGCCCGACACACTGCTCGTCCTGCGCTCCAGGCTCTACCGCTCGAAGCCGCTGGGCCCGATTGCGCAGCCCGATTTCGTGAACGCCGCGGCCGGCGTCCTGACGCGGCTCCCGTGCGGCGAGTTGCTGCACGCGATGAAAGCCGCCGAAGCGGAACTCGGTCGCGAACGTCCGGTCGTGCGCTGGGGCCCGCGGCGCATCGACCTCGACCTGCTGGCGTATGGCCCGGTGAGCCTCGCCGACCCGGAACTCACCCTGCCGCATCCCGGCCTTGCGCAGCGCGCATTCGTACTGGTGCCGCTTGCGGACATCGCGCCCGACCTGCGCGTGCCTGGCCTGGGGCTGGTCCGTGACCTTCTCGCAGCGATCGACGCGCGCGAAGTGACCCGGCTGCCGCCATGAGCAGGCGCAGGACCGCGGGCAGCGAGGCACCGGACCGGCCCCGTCGCTACATCGTGGTCGAGGGCCCGATCGGCGTCGGCAAGACGAGCCTCGCGCGCCGGCTGTCGGAAAGCTTTGGTGGCGAGCTCGTGCTCGAGCAGGGTGAGCACAATCCCTTTCTCGAACGGTTCTATCGCAACCCGCGTGCGGCCGCGTTCCAGACCCAGCTCTATTTCCTGTTCCAGCGCTCCCGCCAGCTCGAGGACATGCGACAGCATGACCTGTTCGAGCGCGTGCGGGTCGCCGACTATCTGCTCGAGAAGGACCGGCTGTTCGCGCGTCTGACATTGGACGAGGAGGAGCTCGCGCTCTACGAGCAGGTCTACTCGCGCCTGTCGCTGGATGCGCCGCAGCCGGACCTCGTCGTGTACCTGCAGGCGCCGGCGGACGTGCTGCTCGAGCGGATCGCGCGCCGCGGCATCGCCTACGAGAAGGGCATCGAGCGCGGCTACCTCGAGCGGCTCGCCGAGGCCTACTCGCGCTTCTTCCTCGAGTACGAGGTGGCGCCGGTGCTGATCGTCAACGCCGCGCAGATCGACCTCGTGGGCAACGATGCCGACTACAAGGCCCTGCTCGCCGAGGTGCGGCGGCACCGCAAGGGACGGCACTATTTCAACCCGCTGAAGAGCCTGCTCTAGCGAGCATCTGCGTTCATGATATGCGGGCTCGCGGGCGCGGTCGAGCGCGGGCACGGCTGGCCGTCGACGACGCGGGACGCGCGGCGTTGATGTTTGCCGGCCGCTCGGTCATTCTTGCCCTCAGGCGTACGTCCCCATGTACACGCAACTCCAACAACGGGATTCCTCGCGCCCGCCCGTCAGCGTCGCGACCCTCGGCAAGATGAAGGCCGACGGCGAGAAGATCGCCTCGATCACGTGCTACGACGCAAGCTACGCAGCGCTGGTCGATGCAGCCGGCGTCGACCTGGTGCTGGTCGGTGATTCGCTCGGCATGGTGATCCAGGGCCACGACACGACCGTGCCGGTGACGCTGGATCACGTGATCTATCACTCGCGCGCCGTCGCGAAGGGGCTGTTCCGGCCGTTTCTCATGGCCGACATGCCCTTCATGACCTACACCTCGCGTGAGCAGGCGCTGCACAACGCCGTGCGGCTGATGCAGGAAGGCGGCGCCAAGATGGTCAAGCTCGAGGGCGGTGCCGGGCAGGTCGAGATCGTCGAGTTCCTCGCGCGCCACGACATCGCCGTATGCGCGCACCTCGGGCTGAAGCCGCAGTCCGTGCACAAGACCGGCGGCTTCCGCGTGCAGGGCCGCGAGCAGGCCGCGGCCGAGCAGATGAAGCGCGACGCGCTCGCGTTGCAGGAGGCGGGCGCCGACATCGTGCTCCTCGAATGCATTCCGAGCGCGCTCGGCGCCGAGATCACGGCCGAGCTGCACGTACCGGTGATCGGCATCGGTGCCGGCCCGGATACCGACGGCCAGATCCTCGTGCTCTACGACGTGCTCGACATCACCCCGGGCCGCAAGCCGCGCTTCGTCCGGAATTTCATGACCGGCCACGACAACCCGCTCGCCGCGGTCGGCAGCTACGTCGAGGCCGTCAAGCAGCGCAGCTACCCTGCGCCGGAACACGGCTTCTGAATCCGCAAGCCACCGCCGCGGTCCGTCCCATGCAGACGCTGACCCGCATCGGCGACCTGCGTGCACTCGTCCGCGGCTGGCGGATGGCGGGCGAGACGATCGCGTTCGTTCCGACCATGGGCAACCTGCACGCGGGCCACGCGAGCCTGATCGCGGCGGCGCACCATCACGGCCGCCGCGTCGTCGCGAGCGTGTTCGTCAACCCGCTGCAGTTCGGCCCGAACGAAGACTACGCGGCCTACCCGCGTACGCCGGAGGAGGACGCGGCGCTGCTGACGGCGCAGGGAGTCGATGCGCTCCTGCTGCCGACGGTCGAAGAGGTGTATCCCCTCGGCGTCGCGGAGAACACCATCGTCGAAGTGCCCGGACTCTCAGACATCCTCTGCGGCGCGTTCCGGCCCGGTCACTTCCGCGGCGTGGCGACGGTCGTCGTCAAGCTGCTCAACATGGTGCAGCCCGACGTCGCGATCTTCGGCGAGAAGGACTACCAGCAGCTCACGATCATCCGTCGCGCCGTCGAGGACCTCTGCCTGCCGGTGCGCATCGTCGGCGCGCCGACGGTGCGCGCCGAGGACGGCCTCGCGCTCTCTTCACGCAACCGCTACCTGGATGACGCGGAACGCGGGATCGCGCCCGAGCTCTACCGGGCGCTCGATCGTGCGCGGCGGCGGCTGGCCTCGGGCGACACGGATCTCGCGGCCATCGAAGGCGAGGGTCTCGCGTCATTGCGTGCCGCCGGGTTCCGGCCGGACTATTTCGAGGTGCGCGCCGCAGGCACGCTCGCGCGGCCCCACGGGCGCGACGTCGACCTCGTCGTGCTCGCCGCGGCGCGGCTGCGCCGCGCGCGGCTCATCGACAATATGCAGTGCCGGGCGCCGGGACCGTTCTGAATCCCGATCCGGCCGGATCCGCACGGGTCACGACGGCCGTGCTCCAGCCCGTCGCAGCCGCGACAGCGCCCAGTCGATGTGTTCGCGGAGCATGAGGCTCGCTTTCGCACGGCGCGCCTCGAGCGCGGCAATCACCTCGGGCGCGGGCGGCGCGTTGCCGAGCGCCACGGCGAGATTGCGCAGCCAGCGCTGGTAGCCGATGCGGCGGATCGCGCTGCCCGCCGTGCGTTCCAGGAACTGCGCCTCCGTCCAGCCGAAGAGATCGACGAGGCTCGCCCCGTCGAGCCCGTGTCGCGCGCGGAAGTCCGGCTCCGTCGCGAGCTTCGCATAGCGGTTCCAGGGACAGACCAGCTGGCAGTCGTCGCAGCCATAGATCCGGTTGCCGATCGCCGCGCGAAATTCGACGGGAATCGCGCCGTCGAGCTCGATCGTCAGGTAGGAGATGCAGCGCCGCGCGTCGAGCTGCCAGGGGCCGACGATGGCGCGCGTCGGGCAGATCTCGATGCATGCCGTGCAGCTGCCGCAATGGGCGCTGACCGGTGCATCGACGGGCAGCGGCAGGTCGGTGAACACCTCGCCCAGGAAGAACCAGGACCCGTCGTGGCGGTCGAGCAGGTTGGTGTGCTTGCCGATCCAGCCGAGCCCGGCCTCGCGCGCCAGGGCCTTCTCCAGCACCGGCGCGCTGTCGGTGAACGCGCGATACCCGGCCGCACCGGCGGCAGCGGCGAGGCGCGATGCGAGCTTCGCGAGCCGCGGGCGCAATATCCGGTGATAGTCGCGGCCGAGCGCATAACGGGACACGTACGCGCGGGTGGGGTCGTCGAGCACGGACTGCGGATCCACGGCGTCCGGCGGCAGGTAGTCCATGCGCGCGCTGACGACGCGCAGCGTGCCGGGAACGAGTTCCGTCGGCCGCGCGCGCATGCGGCCATGCCGTGCCATGTACTGCATCTCGCCATGGCGCCCGGCGGCGAGCCAGGCATCGAGCAACTTCTCGTCCTGTGCGAGATCGACGCCCGCGATCCCCGTCTTGCGAAACCCGAGCTCGCGGCCCCAGTCCTTGACCCTGCGCGCCAGCGCATCGAAATCGGGAGCGGGTTGAGCGGTCATGCGATGCTGCGGAGCCGAGGCTGCGGAACTGTCGGCGACACCGGCAATTATGCCGCCGGCACCTATAATGAGCGCATGAATACGCGGCCGGGCGCGATCTACACTGCCGCTCAGGTGCGCGAACTCGACCGCCGCGCGATCGACGACTGCGGCATCCCGGGATACGAGCTGATGACCCGCGCCGGCCATGCGCTCGCCGACGCGGTGCGCGCGCAGTGGCCGGACGCGCGGACGATCACCGTGCTCGCCGGTCCCGGCAACAACGGTGGCGACGGCTATGTCTGTGCCCGAGTCGCGCGCGCGCGTCGCATCGAGGCCCGCGTGCTCGCGCTCGCGCCGCCTGCGTCCCTGAAGGGCGATGCGCGACGCGCCTGCGAGGAGTTCCATGCGGCGGGCGGCCGAGCACAGGCGTTCGCGCGCTCCGCGATCGAAGGCGAAGTGATCGTCGATGCGATCTTCGGCATCGGCATCACCCGCCCGGCGTCGGGTGACTACGCCGCGGCGATCGATGCCGCCAACGCGTCCGGTCGCCGGATCCTCGCGGTCGATCTGCCGTCGGGGCTCGACGCCGACGACGGACGGGCGCATGGCGAGGTGATCCGCGCGGACGCGACCCTGAGCTTCATCGGGCGCAAGCTCGGTTGTTACCTGGGTAGCGGACTCGACCATGCGGGGCTGCGGCTGTTCTCGGATCTCGACGTGCCGCCGCGCGCATACGAGAACGTGCCCGCTGCGGCGCAGCTGATTGGCCCGGAGGCCGTGCGTGCCGCGCTGCCACCTCGGCCGCGCACCGCGCACAAGGGACGCCACGGACACGTGCTGGTGATCGGCGGGGCGAGCGGCATGGCGGGGGCCGCGCGGCTCGCCGGCGAGGCGGCGCTTCGTGCCGGCGCGGGACTCGTCAGCATCGCGACGCATCGCGCGAGCGCGCCTGCGATCGCCGGCCGCCCGGAGCTGATGGTCGCAGCGGTCGACGCGGCCGCCGAGCTCTCGCCACTGCTCGAGCGCGCGAGCATCGTCGCCGTCGGACCGGGTCTCGGCCAGCACGACTGGAGCCGCGCCATGCTCGAAGCCGCGCTCGCCTCGGGCCTGCCCGCCGTGGTCGACGCGGATGCCTTGAACCTCCTCGCGCTCGCACCACGGCGACGTGAGGACTGGGTGTTGACCCCGCACCCGGGCGAGGCGGCGCGCCTGCTCGGCATCGACGCGGCGCGCGTGCAGCTGGACCGGCTCGGCGCCGCGCGCGAGCTGCAGCGCCGCTACGGCGGCACGGTCGTGCTCAAGGGTGCCGGTACCATCGTCCAGGGTGCGACGGGGCTGCCGTCGATCTGCGATCGCGGCAATCCGGGGATGGCGGTCGCCGGCATGGGCGACGTGCTCACGGGCGTCATCGCCGGCATCGGCGCGCAATGCCGCGACCTGTCGCTCGCGGCGTCCGCGGGCGTGCGGGTGCACGCGCAAGCCGGTGATCGCGCGGCACGCGGCGGGCAGCGCGGCCTGCTGGCGGGCGACGTGATCGACGAGCTGCGCCGGTGCGTCAATCCCCCGTGACACGCGAGCTCGACTCGCCGGAGGCGACGCGGGCGGCGGGCGCGGCGCTCGGTCGCGCGCTTCTCGCCGACACGAGCCACGCGCCCTGGCTCATCGGACTCGAGGGCGAGCTCGGCGCGGGCAAGACCACGTTCGTCGCCGGGCTGCTGGCCGCGCTGGGCCACGATGGCGCGGTGCGCAGCCCCACGTACACCTTCGTCGAGCCGTATCGGCTGGCGGGTCGCGACGTGCATCACTGCGACCTGTATCGCATCGAAGCACCGGAAGACATCGAAGACCTCGGTCTGCGTGATCTCGTCACGGGCGATGCAGTGCTGCTCGTCGAATGGCCGGCGCGCGCCGGCGGTCGCCTCGGTGACTTCGACGTGATGGCTTCGTTCGAGTACGCGGAAGCAGCGGCCGGCCGGCGCCTGCGCCTGCTGCCCGGCTCGACGCGGGGTCGCGCGCTTCTCGGCGCAATGACTCGATAGGGCATTACAAGCAGTCTGTATCCTCATAATTTCATTGAATTATGGGTGCATGAAAGAGTAGATTACGTCGCATGTCGCTGCGGCGCGCCTCTGGGCCTCTCGTCCTGCCGGGTCTGCTGACGCTGCTCGCCGCAGTAGGGGCGGAGGCTGCGGCCGTGCGTGTGAACGACGTGCGGCTGTGGTCGGGTCCCGAGGGCACGCGACTCGTGCTCGATCTTTCCGCGCCGGTCAAGCACGACGTCTTCACGCTGAACAATCCCTACCGGGTCGTCATCGATCTCGCCAACGCGAGCATCGCCGATTCAGTGCACCTGCCCGCGGGCCAGGGCCCGGTGACCCGGATTCGCAGCGGCAAGCAGCCGCGGCAGGGCTTGCGCCTCGTGCTCGATCTCACGGCGCTGCAGCAGCCCCGCAGCTTTACCGTCGCTCCGGATGGCTCTGCCGGTCATCGCCTCGTCGTCGAGCTGCCAGTGGACTCCGCGACCGCGGGCACGCGCGGCGCCACCGCGCCCGCGCAGCCGCCACCGGTCGCGACGATCGTGCCGGCAGCGGCGCCACCGGCCGCTGCGGCGCGCGACACACGTCGAAGCGATGCACGCGGTCAAGTCGCTGGCGACGGGCGCGCAGGGCCGCGACCTCGTGATCGCGGTGGACGCGGGCCATGGTGGAAAGGACCCGGGCGCCATCGGTCGCTCCGGCACACACGAGAAGAGGATCACGCTCGCCATCGCGCGGAAGCTTGCCGCTGCAATCGATCGCGAGGACGGCATGCGCGCCGTGCTGGTGCGCGACGACGACCGTTTCATCAGCCTGCGCGGGCGCATCCTCAAGGCGCGGGACTACAAGGCCGACATGTTCGTCTCGATCCATGCGGACTCCGTGCGCGACCGCAGCATCGGTGGATCGTCGGTCTACGTGCTGTCGCTGCGCGGGGCGAGCGACGAGGCGGCCAGGTGGCTCGCCGAGCGCGAGAACGCCGCCGACCTGATCGGCGGCGTGACGCTCGACGACAAGAACGACGTGCTCGCCTCTGTGCTGCTCGACGTCACGCAGAAGGAGAGCGTGAGCAACAGCGTCGACGCGGCCGCCTCGGTCCTGGCGTCGCTGCGCGGCGTGACCGAGGTACATCGGCCGCGCGTGCAGCACGCGGGGTTCGTGGTGCTCAAGTCGCCGGATATTCCGTCGATGCTGGTCGAGACGGCGTTCATCTCGAATTCGACGGACGAACGGCGCCTCAAGGACCCGGTGCACCAGCAGCGCATTGCCGAGGCGATCCACGCTGGCGTGCGGAACTACTTCCACGCGCGCCCGCCGCCGGGTACGCGCGTCGCCGCGCTGGTCGCAGCGGCGCGCGCCGGCGAACCCCGCACGCTCGCCGGGCGCTAGTCGGTGGCCGCTGCTCGCCGCCGCCCGGCCGCGGTGGTCCGTACTCGCCGGCGCTCGGCCACAGTGGCTCGCTGCTCGCCGGCGCTCGGCCCGGGTGCCTCGCTGGGCCGCGACCACGATCGAGGATCGTTGCAGAGCTCAAGAGGGTGCCCCGCACGTCTTGTCGGCGCACGCCGCGTCGTCAGTGGTATCGCGGAATCGTCGCGGAGTCATGACTTCGGAGTGGTCCGCGACGTCTACCTGCGGCAGGTCAGACGTCGTTGCGGCCCACGAGACACCCGGTCCAAACGCCGGCTCGCGGATGCCGCGGTGGCCTCCGGTTCGCTGATGCCTCAGTTGAGGTCACGAGCCGACGTCTGGACGCGGTGTATCCCAGCCGCGACGAGGCATCGGTGCGCGCAGGTGGACGTCGCGGACCACTCCAAGCGAAGGTCGCCTCGACGATTCCGCGATACCAACGACCGTTCGGCGTGCGCCGACCGAATGTGCGGGGCACCATCTTCCGCCGTGCAACGACCGTCGAATCGTGGTGAGCGGCTGGGGATACACCGCGGCCGGGCGTCGGCGAGCAGCGAGCCACTGCGGCCGAGCGCCGGCGAGCAGCGAGCCACCGCGGCCGGGCGCCGGCGAGCAGCCAGCCACCGCGGCCGAGCGTCGGCGAGCAGCTAGCACCGCCGCGACGCTTTGCTATCCTCGCGGCCCCCACCGCGAGTCCCGCCTGCATGTCCATCCGGGTGCTGCCCGAACAGCTGATTCACCAGATCGCGGCCGGCGAGGTCGTGGAGCGTCCGGCGTCGGTCGTGAAGGAACTCATCGAGAACGCGCTCGATGCCGGCGCGCGCACCGTCGAGATCGAGGTCGAGGCCGGCGGCGTGGCGCTCTGCCGGGTGCGCGACGACGGCGCTGGCATCGTGCCGGAGGAACTCGCGCTCGCGCTGGCGCGTCATGCGACCAGCAAGATCGGCAGCATCGAGGATCTCGAGTCCGTACGGACGCTGGGCTTCCGGGGCGAGGCGCTGCCGAGCATCGCCTCGGTTTCGAGAGTGCGCCTCACCTCGCGCACCCGCGATGCAGAGCACGGCTACGCGGTGAGCGCCGCCGACGGCCGTCTCGACGGTCCTGCGCCGGCGCCGCATCCGCAAGGCACGACGGTCGAGGTGCGCGAGCTCTTCTTCAACGTGCCCGCACGCCGCAAGTTCCTGCGCGCGGAACGGACCGAGCTTGCGCAGGTGCAGCGCCTCGTCGAACGGTCGGCGCTCTCGAGGTTCGACGTGGCGTTCCGGCTGACCGCCGGCCGGCGGCAGCTCGCGGATCACCCGGTCGCGGCCGATGATCGGCAGCGCGATGCGCGCGTGGCGGCCGTGCTCGGCGAGGACTTCATCGCGCAAGCGATGCGGCTCGACCACGAAGGCGCGGGAATGCGCCTCTCCGGCTGGTTCGGCCTGCCGACGTACGCGCGCGGGCAGGCCGACCAGCAGCACTTCTTCCTGAACGGCCGACCGCTGCGCGACAAGCTGGTCGCAAGCGCCGTGCGGCTCGCCTACCGCGACGTGCTCTACCACGGACGCCAGCCGGCGTACGTGCTGTATCTCGACGTCGATCCGGCACGCGTCGACGTAAACGCGCATCCACAGAAGCTGGAAGTCCGGTTCCGCGAGCCGGGACTCGTCCACGATTTCCTGTTCCGCACACTGGAGCGCGCGCTGGCGCAGACGCGGTCCGCCACCGACGCCGCGGACGCAAGCCCCGCGGCGCGCTTCGACGCATCGGGTGGACCGCGGCCGGCGCCGGCAGCCTGGACTGCGCTCGACTTCTACTCGGCGCTCGGGGCGGGCGTCCGCGACGCCGGCCCGGACGACTCGGCGCAGCCAGCCACCGGGCGGCCGGCGCCGCCCCCGGATGCCGCGGACGACGCCGCGCATCCGCTCGGCTATGCGATCGCGCAGCTGCACGGCGTCTACATCCTCGCGCAGGCCCGCGATGGCCTCGTTCTCGTCGACATGCATGCGGCGCACGAGCGCACGGTGTACGAGCGGCTCAAGTCGGCGCTGCACGCGCACCGCGTGGCCAGCCAGCCGCTGCTGATCCCGGTCGTCGTTCCGGTGTCGGCCGCCGACGCCGAGCTGACGGAGACTCACGCCCGCGTGCTCGAGCAGCTGGGTCTCGAAGTCACGCGCGTTGGCCCGGGGCAGGTCGTGATCCGTGCGCTCCCGGCGCTGCTGACGTCGGCCGAGCCGCCGACGCTGCTGCGTGACCTGCTGGCGGACCTGGCCGAGGATGGCGCCGCCGGCTCGGACCGGCTGCTCGAGCGCGCGCTCGGGACGCTCGCCTGTCACCACGCGGTACGGGCCAACCGCCGCCTCAGCGTGCCGGAGATGAACGCGCTGCTGCGCGAAATGGAATCGACGCCGCGCACGGACCAGTGCGTGCACGGCCGCCCGACCTGGTCCTTCCTCGGCATGGACGAGCTCGACCGGATGTTCCTGCGGGGCCGATGAGCGCTCGAGACCGCGACTCTGCGCAGGCGATCCTGCTGATGGGTCCGACCGGTGTCGGCAAGACCGCGCTTGCGCTGGCTCTCGCGCGCGAGTTTCCGCTCGAAATCGTCAGTGTCGACTCCGCGATGGTGTACCGCGGCATGGACATCGGCACCGCCAAGCCGCGGCCGGATGAGCGCGCCGCCGTGCCGCATCACCTGATCGACGTCTGCGACCCGTCCGAAGCGTACTCGGCGGGGCGTTTCCAGCAGGACGCCCTGGCGCTCATCGGCGAGATCCGCGGCCGCGGCCGCATCCCGCTGCTGGTCGGCGGCACGATGCTCTACTTCCGCGCAATCATGCGCGGGCTCGCAATGCTGCCGCCGGCGGACCGGGAAGTGCGCGCGCGGCTCGATGCCAGTGCCCGCCAGGTCGGCTGGCCGGCGCTGCACGAGGAGCTCGCCCGTCGCGATCCAGCGGCCGCCGCGCGCATACGGCCGACGGATGCGCAACGCATACAACGGGCGCTCGAGGTGTTCGAGCTGACCGGCGCACCGCTGAGCGAGCTGCAGCGACGCGCGACCGGGACGAGCCTCCGGTTCAGGGCCTGGGTGCTGATGCCCTGCGGCCGCGAGGAGCTCTACCGGCGTCTCGACCGGCGACTGGACGCAATGATCGACGCCGGTCTTCTCGCGGAGGTACGTTCGCTGCGCGATCGCGCGGACCTCGGACCGGAGCTGCCCAGCATGCGGGCAGTCGGCTACCGCCAGCTGTGGGCGCACCTCGACGGCAGCCTGAGCCTTCCGGATGCCGTCAAGGCCGCGAAACGTGCCACCCGTAACCTCGCCAAGCGACAGCTCACCTGGCTGCGCTCGGAGCCGGCCCTCGCGTGGATCACCGGGCTTGAAGATCAGCAACTTGCCCCCATCAAGTCGGCCCTTGGCGACGCGGTTCCCGGGAGGCTGCGCCGGGGCCTGTGCTAACATCGCGCCGTTCTTGCCCCCATCGATGCAACGGCTATCCTTGCCGTTTCACGGAAGGCTGCGCTGCGGGAACGGTGCGCCGCTAAGAAGACAAAGGAGACGCGATCATGGCCAAGGGCCAGTCCCTGCAGGACCCTTTCCTGAATGCACTTCGCAAGGAACGCATTCCGGTTTCGATTTACCTGGTGAACGGCATCAAGCTCCAGGGGCAGATCGATTCCTTCGACCAGTTCGTGGTCCTGCTGCGAAACAGCGTCAGCCAGATGGTCTACAAGCACGCGATCTCGACGGTCGTGCCGGCTCGCAACGTACGCCTGCCCATGTCGGACGACGAGACGCCACCGGACGAGGCGCCGTCGGGCTGAGCGCCGCCAGGGACATTACTTGATCGAGAGGCCAGGCAGCGGCGAACGCGCAATCCTCGTCTGCGCAGGCATCGGCCGCGCACCCGACCCGGATCGTGTGGAGGAGTTCACGGCGCTCGCGCGCTCGGCGGGCGCGCAGGTGCTCGAGCTGCTCACTGTGACCCGCAAGTCGGCCGACCCGCGCTTCCTGCTCGGCAGCGGCAAGGTCCGGGAGCTGCGCGAGCGCGTCGCGGCCGCCGGCGCCGACCTCGTGCTCGTCGACCACGAGCTCTCCCCGAGCCAGGAGCGCAATCTCGAGCGCGAGCTCAGTTGCCGCGTGCTCGACCGCAGCGGATTGATCCTCGATATCTTCGCGCAGCGCGCGCGCAGCTTCGAAGGCAAGCTGCAGGTCGAGCTCGCGCAGCTCGAGCACCTGTCGACCCGCCTGGTGCGGGGCTGGACCCACCTCGAGCGCCAGAAGGGCGGCATCGGCCTGCGCGGGCCCGGCGAGACACAGCTCGAAACCGACCGCCGCCTGGTGTCGCGTCGCATCAAGACGCTGAACGACCGACTCGACCGGGTGCTGGTGCAGCGCGAGACCACGCGGCGCGAGCGCAGGCGCGGTGCGGTGCCCACGATCGCGCTCGTGGGCTACACCAACGCCGGCAAGTCGACGCTGTTCAACCGCCTGACCCAGGCGCAGTCCTTCGCGGCGGACCAGTTGTTCGCGACGCTCGATCCGACCGTCCGCCGCCTGCGGCTGGCGCCCGGCCTCGACGTCGCGCTGGCGGACACGGTCGGTTTCGTGCGCGATCTGCCGCACGAGCTCGTCGCGGCGTTCCGCTCGACACTGCAGGAGGCGCGTGACGCCGACCTGCTCCTGCACGTGATCGACGCGGCGGATCCCGAGCGGGCCGAGCGCATCGGGCAGGTCGACCGCGTGCTCGAGTCGATCGGCGCGCGGGGACTGCGCGCAGATCGCGGTGTACAACAAGATCGATCGCACGGGTGAGCCGCCGCGAATCGAGTACGCGGCGGACGGCCTCTCGGACCGCGTGTGGCTTTCGGCCCAGTCGGGCGCGGGCGTGGCACTCCTGAACGACGCGCTGCGCGGACACGTCGGGCGCGAGCTCGTGCGAATCAGCCTGCAGGTGCCGGCTCGCGCCGGTCGTGCGCGCGCGCGCTTTCACGAGGCCGGGGCCGTGATCGCCGAGCGTGCGTCCAGCGACGGCGGATTCGAGCTCGACCTGTGGCTGCGCAGGTCCGACATCGAGCGGATCTGTCGCGAGGAGGGTCTCCTTCCGCCGGCCGGCGCGCCTTGTCTCGCCGAAGCCGCCTTCCTACAATCGCCGCGGGTCAGGAACGTCGGCGCAGCCTGACGTCGCGAATCGGTCGCGCGGTTCGTCCGGATTCGACATCACCATCTCATCGAACCTCTCGGAGCAGTCAACGCATGGCGTGGAACGAGCCGGGCAAGAATCGCAACCCCTGGGGAAATCGCCCGGACCGGGGTGCTGCCGACCTGGACGAGGCGTTGCGCCGGCTGCAGCGCAAGCTCGCCAGCATGTTTGGACGCGACGGCTCGTCCGGCAACGGCGGCGACGGCGGCGGCGCGGGCCGGGGAGGGGCGCGCGGCTTCGGCGTGGGAACGATCGCGCTGGCGCTGCTCGGGATCTGGCTGGCGACCGGCGTGTACCAGGTCGATGCGGCCGAACGCGCGGTGGTGACGCGCTTTGGTCGGTACGTCGCCACCAAGGAACCGGGTCTCTCGTGGCACATCCCCTGGCCGATCGAGGCGCGCCGCATCGTCAACGTCGAGTCGATCGAGAGCTTCAGCTGACCAGACCCGCATGCTCACCTCGGACGAGAACCTCGTCGACCTGAACATCGCCGTGCAGTACCGGCGTGCCGAGCCCATCGCCTATTCGTTCAACGTGCGCGACCCGGAGGAAACGCTGGGCGAGGTGAGCGAGAGCGCGATCCGGGAGATCATCGGCCGCAGCCGCCTCGATTTCGTACTCGAGGAGGGTCGCCAGGAAATCTCCGCCAAGACCAAGGAACTGGTGCAGCGGACGCTCGACTCCTACAAGACGGGCATCGAGGTCACGTCCGTCAGCCTGGTGGGCGTCAGTGTCCCGGAGCAGGTGCAGAGCTCGCAGCGCGATGCGATCAAGGCGCGCGAGGACAAGGAGCGGCTCGCGCTCGAGGCGCAGGCCTACGCCAACGACATCCTGCCCAAGGCCCGGGGTTCGGCCTCGCGCCAGCAGCAGGATTCGCAGGGCTACAAGGCGCGGATCGTCGCCGACGCGCAGGGCGAGGCGGAGCGCTTCTCGAAGCTGCTCGCCGCCTATGAGCGGGCACCCGGCGTGACCCGCCAGCGGCTCTACTACGAGACGATCGAGGACGTGCTCGGGAGCACCAACAAGGTGCTGGTCGACATCAAGGGCACCGGCAACATGCTGTATCTGCCGCTCGACAAGCTGACCGAGCGGCGGACGCCGGCGCTCACGCTCGACCAGCAGCGCCAGTCGTCGGACACCACCGGTGACGCGCAGGTGGTGCCGGACGCGACGATCGATGCGCGGCGCGAGCGGGGCAGCCGCTGATGAGCAACCGCAGCTATGTCGCCGTAATCGCCCTCGGCGCGCTCGTGCTCGCGCTGTCGATGGCGGCCTTTACCGTGCGCGAGACCGAGCTTGCGATCAAGTTCCAGCTCGGTCGCATCGTGCGCGCGGATTACAAGCCCGGGCTGCATTTCCTGGTGCCGCTGCTCAACAACGTCCGCAAGTTCGACAAGCGCATCCTCACCGAGGATTACCCGGCGGAGCAGTTCCTGACCAGCGAAGGCAAGATCCTGCGCATCAACTTCTTCGTGAAGTGGCGCATCACCGACGTGTCCCGCTACTACATCTCGACGGCCGGCGGCAGCGAGGACGTCGCGAACCGCCGCCTCGGCGAGATCCTCAAGGACGGCATCAAGGGCGTCATCGCCAGGCGCACGATCCAGCAGGTCGTGGCAGCCGAGCGCACCGAGTTCCTGGGCGAGGTGCTCAAGATCGCGGGTGGAAACGTCGGCGGGCTCGGCATCACGCTGATCGACGTGCGCGTCAAGAGCATCGACCTGCCCGAGGAGGTGAGCGAATCCGTGTTCAACCGGATGCGCCAGGACTTCGCGCGCCAGGCGGCACAGTTGCGCGCCGAGGGCTCGGCGGTCTCCGAGCAGACGCGCGCGGAAGCGGACCGGCAGCGCACCGAGATTCTTGCCGAAGCGTACAAGGAGGCGGAGATCGTGAGGGGCGAGGGCGATGCGCTCGCCGCCGACATCTATGCGAGGGCCTATGGCCGCAACGCGGAGTTCTACTCCTTCTACCGCGGCCTGCAGGCGTACCGCCGATCGCTGGGCAAGCAGGGCGACGTGCTTGTGGTGGCCCCCGACGGCGAGTTCTTCAAATACCTGAAGGACCCGGGACCCTGACCGGCGCGGGTCGGCGGGTTGGGCGACGATGAACTGGAGCGACCTGTGGGCGGCGTTCGCGCTTTATCTCGTGCTCGAGGGGTTGATGCCGTTCCTGAACCCGGGTGCGCTCAAGCGGACCCTGCTGCAGATTGCCAGGCTTGACGATGGCACGATGCGCATCGTCGGGCTTGTAAGCATGATCGCGGGCGCGGTGCTGCTGTTCGTTGTGCGCGGCTCCGGCTGACCCGTACACGGAGCGCGATCGACATGTCCAGGAACCTGGTCGTCATCGGCGCGCAGTGGGGCGACGAGGGCAAGGGCAAGATCGTCGACCTGCTCACCGAGCGCGTCGCGGCGGTCGTCCGCTTCCAGGGCGGGCACAACGCCGGCCACACGCTGGTGATCGACGGGCGGAAGACCGTCCTCTCGCTGATCCCCTCCGGCATCCTGCACCCGCGCGTGCAATGCCTGATCGGCAACGGCGTCGTGCTGTCGCTCGAAGCGCTGTTCCGCGAGGCGGATGCGCTGGTGCAGAAGGGCGTCGCGGTGTACGAGCGCCTGCGGATCAGCCCGAATTGCGCACTGATACTGCCGTCGCACATCGCACTCGACCGCGCGCGCGAGCATGCGAGCGGCGCGAACGCGATCGGTACGACCGGTCGCGGCATCGGCCCGGCCTACGAGGACAAGGTCGCGCGGCGCGCGGTGCGTGTCGCCGACCTCTTCCAGCGCGACCGGCTGGCGGCCCGGCTGGGCGAGATGCTCGACTTCCACAACTTCGTGCTGCAGCGCTACTTCGGCGTCGAGCCGGTGGACTTCCATCGCACTCTCGAGGACTGCCTGGCGCAGGCCGAGCGCGTGCTGCCGCTCGTCGAGGACGTGAGCGAGCGACTGCGAGCGCAGATGCTGGCAGGCCACAACCTCCTGTTCGAGGGCGCGCAGGGCGCGCTGCTCGACGTCGACGTCGGCACGTATCCGTTCGTCACCTCGTCGAACACGATCGCGGGCGAAGCGGCGGTCGGCACGGGGCTCGGGCCGCGCGACATCCACGCCGTGCTCGGCATCGTGAAGGCCTATACGACCCGCGTCGGCGCCGGGCCCTTTCCGACCGAGCTCTTCGACGAGATGGGCGAGCACCTGTCGCGCGTCGGTCACGAGTTCGGCGCGGTCACCGGGCGACCGCGACGCTGCGGCTGGTTCGATGCCGTGGCGCTGCGCCGCGCGGTGCTTCACAACAGCATCTCGAGCCTCGGTGTCACCAAGCTCGACGTCCTGGACGGCCTCGACACCATCCGCATCTGCACCGGTTACCGGATCGACGGCGAGATCCGCGAGCAGCCGCCGCTGCTGCCGCACCGTTATGGCGAAGTCGTGCCGGTCTACGAGATATTGCCGGGCTGGTCCGAGCCCACCGCCGGGATCACGGAGTTCGCGGGCCTGCCGGCGAACGCGCGTAAGTACCTGGCGCGCATGGAGGAGCTGGCGGGCGTGCCGATCGACATCGTCTCGACCGGCGCCGAGCGCGCGGAAACCATCGTGCTGCGCCATCCCTTCGACTAGGAAATTAGGAAATTCGGCTCAGAGCCGATTTATGACGAATAATCAGCTCAGAGCCAATTTTCGAGAGACGAGCTGAAAGTCACGGCTCGACACGAATGAGCGGAACGATGCGCGCGGTGACGATCGAGGGTGGCAAGGGCCCCGCGACCGCTCTGCGCGTGGCGGAGGTCGCGAGGCCCGTACCGCGCGCCGGCGAGATCCTCATCCGGGTAGCGCGCAGCCGGCGTCAATCGACCCGACATCGTGCAGCGCGAAGGACTGTATCCACCGCCCCCCGGCGCGCCCGATGTCCTCGGGCTCGAGGTTGCGGGCGAAGTCGCCGCACTCGGTGCGGGTGCTGCGCGATGGCAGTCGGGCGACCATGTCACCGCGTTGCTGCCCGGGGGCGGCTATGCTGAGTACGCGACCGTCGACGCGCGGCACGCGCTGCCCATGCCGGCCGGTCTCGACTTCGTGCAGGCCGCCGCGTTGCCGGAGACCGTCTTCACCGTCTGGAGCAACGTGTTCGAGCGCGGCCAGCTCAAGGCCGGGGAGACGCTCCTCGTGCACGGCGCCAACAGCGGCATCGGCGTGACCGCGATCCAGATGGCGAAGGCGGCCGGGGCGCGCGTCATCGCCACCGCCCGCGGCGCGCAGAAAGTGGCACAGGCGCGCGAACTCGGCGCCGACCTCGCCCTCGATTCCACGGCGGGCGACTGGGCGGCTGACGTCAAGGCGGCCGGCGGCGCCGACGTCGTGCTCGACATGCTGGGCGGCGGTGTCTTCGACCGCAACCTGGACGTGCTTCGACCCGACGGCCGGCTGGTGGTCATCGCGACCCTGAGCGGTCACCGTGCTGAGCTCGATCTGCGCCTGCTGATGATCAAGCGGCTGACCGTGTCGGCGTCGACGCTGCGCGGCCGGGATGCCGATGAGAAGGCGCGCCTCGCGCGCGCCGTCGAAGAACACGTCTGGCCCTGGATCGAGGCGGGCAAGGTCCGCGCGCTGGTCGACCGGACCTTCCCGCTGGCGCAGGCGGCCGACGCGCATGCGTGGCTCGAAAGCGGTTCGCAGTTCGGCAAGGTCGTACTGGTCATGGAATGACCTCCCCGCGGCCTGTCCTCGCGGCATGCGGCCGCAGCGTCTGACCGTCGCCTGACCGCGACCCTTGATATTCGCGACACGCACCCCCATGCGATGCCGGGTGCGGCGGGCGGGGAGTTCGATCATGGATATAGAGTGGATCGCGAATTCGCAGGCGGATGGTCCGGTCGGCGGAGCATCGATCGCGCCGGATTCGGCAGAACCGGAAGACGCGCTCGATGCGTATTCGCGGACGGTCGTGGGCGCGGTCGAGCGCGCAGGTCCCGCGGTCGTCAGCGTCTACGCCGGCGGCGGCGATGACGGTCACCGGATGCGTGGCGGCGCCGGCTCCGGCGTAATCGTCACGCCCGATGGTTACCTGCTCACCAACGAGCACGTCGTCCAGCGCGCCGATCGCTTGCGTATCGTGCTCACCGACGGCCGCAGCGTCGGTGCCGACATCGTTGGCCGAGATCCGGCGACCGATCTTGCCGTGCTCCGCGCGCAGGCAACGGGCCTGCCGTACTCGGAGTTGCTCGGCGAGCCCGCCTTGCGTGTCGGCCAGCTCGTCGTCGCGGTCGGCAACCCGTTCGGTTACGAGTCGACCGTCTCGGCCGGTGTCGTCAGTGCCGTGGGCCGCTCGCTGCGCAGCCGCGACGGTCGCCTGATCGAAGGCATCGTCCAGCACACGGCCGCACTGAACCCCGGCAATTCGGGCGGCCCGCTGGTGGACGCGCGCGGCCGCATCGGCGCCATCAACACCGCGATCATCGCGCAGGCGCAGGGGATTGGCTTCGCCGTGCCGGCCTCGACTGCGCGCTGGGTGCTTACGGAGCTTCTGACCCAGGGTCGGGTGAGGCGCGCCTGGCTGGGTGTGTCGGTCCGCGACCGTCCGCTCGATCGTCGGCTGGTGCGGGCACTCGACCTGCGGGTCGGCCGCGCAGTCGAGGTGATGAGCCGCGAACGGGCAGGTCCTGCGTGGCAGGCGGATCTGCAGCAGGGTGACCTGATCGTCGCGGTCAACGGAGAGCCGGTCGCCGGCATCGATGCGCTCTACCGCGTCGTGAGCCGCGTGCCGACCGGGAGGAGCGTCAGCCTCGAGATCGTCCGGCGCGCCAGGCGCATGACCGTCGAGATCGTCCCGCAGGATCGAAGGGACCCGGACCGGTGAACGGATGCGCGGCCTGTACCTTGCTGCGCCGTCGTAGCTGCCGTCCTACCGGCCGCTGATCTCCCGCATGAGCGCATCGGCGCCGATACACCTTGGTCAGTCCCTCCCGCATGATCGCGGGGTGCACGGCTATGGCGCGGTTCTTCTCGGCGTCGAACCAGTAGCTGCCCGAGATCGAGTGGATATTGCCGTCGAACATCAGACCGACCAGCTCGCCCCGGGCGTTGATCAGAGGGCTGCCCGAGTTGCCGCCCACGATGTCGTTGTTGGTCGAGAGGTTGAACCGCGTCGCGTGATCGAGCGAGGGTTTCGCCTTCTCCCAGCTCGGCGGCAGCCGGAAAGGGCGCTGCCCGGTGGCGCGCTCGAAGGCGACCTGCAGCGTGGTGAACGGGGCAACCGGCGCGCCCTTTTCGACCCATCCCTGCACGGTGCCGAAGTTGAGGCGCAGCGTGAAAGTGGCGTCCGGATAGGTGCTCGTCCCGAGCACCTTGAAGCGGGCGGCGGCGATGCGTTCGCTGGCGGAGTCCGTGGGCGCCTCGACGTCGTCCTCGTAGCGCTTGCGGATCGCTCGCGCCTGTGGATCGACCTTGCGCGCGAGGCTGATCATCGGATCATTCGACGCCTCGACCGCTGCGACGCCGCCGTTCCACAGCGCCTCGCGCACCTTCGGATCCGCGAGCCGTGAGCCCTCGATCAGCCTGGCCGCCAGCGCATCCGGGGATTCGCTGCCCAGCACCTGCTTGACGAGGCCGTCATCGGGACCGAGCCACTCGCGCATGCGCTCGAGTGAATACGAGAGAGTGAGCTTCTCGAGCGCCGGATAGACCGGGGTCGCCGCCTTGATCTGCTGCTCGAGCAGCGGCAGGGCGGCGTCGGTGTATTCGCGCAGTCGCTCCTCGTTGGGCTTGGCGCGTTCGGCCGCCGCGCGCACGAGGTTGCGTGCGTGGCGGTACAGCTCGCCGTTGAAGCCAGCGGCATTCTCGATGAACGTGTACGGGAGGAGCTGATTGCGATACGCGGTCTGGGCCCTGGCCATGTCGTCCCAGGCGTTACCCGCGGCGCTCGCGAGCGTGGGGTCGGCCGCAACCTTCGCGCGCAGCGCCTGTTCCTCGCGGCCCTTCGAGGCCATCAAGTTATCATCGAGCAGCGCGTCGAGCTGCTTGCGACGCACCTTGATCGAGTTCTCGATGCCGTTGAGCGGGTCCTCCACGATGCGCAGCGACTCCGCATCGCTCTTCCCGAACTGGATGTAGCGACCGCGCAGCTCCGAATAACGCAGCAGCCAAACGGGCAGGAACGCATTGCGTTGCGAGATCAGCTCGTCCACGGTCAGCAGGCGGTCGGTAGCGCCGGGGTGACCGGCCACGAACACCGGTTCGCCTTCCTGCGGACCCGCGAAGTTGATCCTGAGGTGATTGGGCGTGCTGGCGGGCTTGTCTCCCTCGTAGGCACGCATGATCGACATGTCGAGGCAGTAGCGCGGAAACTGGAAGTTGTCCGGGTCGCCGCCGAACCCGGCAATGTCGGACTCGGGCGCGAACACCAGGCGCACGTCTTCGTAGCGCTTGTACTTGTACAGGAAGTACTGCCCACCGTTGTACAGCGACACCGCCTGGCAGGACAGGGGTCCGCTGCCGCGGTCGGATTTCGACGCCTCCTCGCATGCCTGTTCGAGCCGCGTCAGCTCCTTCTTGCGCGCCTCGTTGGCCGCCTTGTCGTCCAGGCCGCGCGTTGCGGCGGAGACCTTCGCGGTGATTTCCTCGGTGGCCGTCAGCACCGATACCTGTTCGGTCGGGCAGCGCACTTCCTGTGCGCGAGAAGCGGCGAGGAAGCCGTTGGCGAGCAGGTCGTTCTCCGCCGTGGACAGCTGCGACAGGCACTCGCTCGCGCAATGATGATTCGTGAGCATGAGGCCGTCGGGTGAGATGAAGGACCCGGTGCAACCGGACTCGAGACGGGTGGTCGAGAGCCGCACCTTGTCGAGCCACCGGTCGTCGACATCCACCCCGAGCCTGTCGCGCACCAGTTGCCTGGGGAAATTGTCGAAGGTCCACATGCCCTCGTCGGCGAGGGCGCTGCTCATCGCGAGCAGCATCGCGGCACAGGCCAGAGCTTTCATCGCGTTCCTCCGGAGGAGAAGATGAGGTGGGCGGCCGGTAGATGCGAGTTATACCGTCACATAAGGAATCGACGGCAACTGTTTGTTTAAATTAGAATCGACGTCGCTGCATGTTGGTGCCCAGGAGAGGACTCGAACCTCCACGGTGTTACCCGCTAGTACCTGAAACTAGTGCGTCTACCAATTCCGCCACCTGGGCACAGGAGCGCTCCGCGGCATGGGCCGCCAGGGAGGCGGCGCAATTTACTGGCGGTGTCAGGCACTGTCAACGAATACTCACGGCAGGAAAAACCGCTGGGAACAACGTGAAAAAGAGAAGAGTTGAACGCAGGCGACGCGACGTCGCCGCCCGCCGCACGGCCCCACCCAGAGCCAAGGTTTCGCGGCCAAGCGCGGTGCTCCAGGTGCTGCGCGGGTCGGGTCGGCCGCTGCGCCTCGATGAGATCAAGGCCGCGCTCGGGCCGGCGAGCGCGGCGCAGGCCGAGGATCACCTGGATTCGCTGGTGCGCGCAGGCGAGGTCGTCCTCAACCGCCGCGGCCAGTACTGCCTGCGCGAGCAGCTGCCCGGTCTAACGGTCGGCACCGTCAGCGCCAATCGCAACGGTGACGGACTGCTGCTGCCCGACGACGGCTCCCCGCCGGTGTTCCTCGCCGCCCAGCAGATGCGCGAGGTCATGCACGGCGATCGCGTCGCCGTGCGCGTCGAGGGCCCGGGCTTCCGTGGCCGGCCACAGGGCACGATCGTCGAAGTCCTCGAGCGCCGTACGCGCGAAGTCGTCGGGCGCCTCCACGTGGAGTCCGGCGTCGCCTATCTCGTGCCGGACAACCCGCGCGTGACCCATCGCGTACTGGTGCCGTCGAACGCGCTTGGAGCCGCAAAATCGGGCCAGGTGGTCATCGTCGAGATCACGAGCCAGCCGGGCCGCAACGCCCAGCCCGTGGGGCGCGTGAGCCGCGTGCTCGGCGACCACGGCGCGCCGGGCATGGAGACCGACATCGCCATCCACTCGCACGGCCTGCCGTTCGAGTTCCCCGCGGCGGCGCTCGCGGAAGCCGCGGCTTTCGGTCTGCGCATTCCGCAGGACGCGATTGCCGGCCGCGTGGATCTGCGCGACCTCGAACTGGTCACCATCGATGGCGAGGACGCGCGCGATTTCGACGACGCCGTCTACTGCGAGGCGGTGCGGGGCGGCTTCCGGCTGATCGTCGCCATTGCCGACGTCGGCCATTACGTCCGCCCGGGCTCTCCCCTCGATGCCGAAGCGCGCAACCGCGGCACGTCGGTGTACTTCCCGAATCGCGTGCTGCCGATGCTGCCCGAGGCATTGTCGAACGGTCTGTGCTCGCTCGTGCCCGGCGAGGATCGCCTGTGCCTGTGCTGCGAGCTTCGCATCAGCGACAAGGGCGTGATCAGCCGCTCGCAGTTCTTCGAAGGGGTGATGCACTCGGCGGCGCGGCTCACCTACGGCGAGGTCGGCGAATTCCTCGAACGACCGGATGCGCGACCGCCCCCGCGGCTCGCGCCGCTGCGCGAGCGCCTCTCGGCGTTGCACGGCGCGTACCGTGCGCTCACGCTCGCGCGATCAGGAAGGGGCGCGCTCGAGCTCGACGCGCCGGAGCTCAAGCTCAGGTTCGACGAGAACGGACGCATCGCGGCCATAGTCGAGCAGCCGCGCAACGACGCACACCGACTGATCGAGGAGTGCATGATCGCCGCGAACGTCGCGGCGGCGCGGTTCCTGGACCGCCATCGCGTCCCGACGCTGTACCGCGTGCACGGTCTGCCGGAGCTCGATCGCCTCGCGACCCTGCGACAGTTCCTGCGCGAGTTCGGCCTCTGGCTGCCACCCGCCGAGGACGTGCGTCCCGAGCACCTGCGCGAGTTGCTGCAGCAGATCGGCGACCGTCCCGATGCGGGCCTGATCAGCACGGCCGTGATCCGCGCGATGCCGCAGGCGGTCTACCAGCCGGGCAACATCGGGCACTTCGGGCTCGCGCTCGAGCACTATGCGCATTTCACCTCGCCGATCCGCCGCTACCCGGATCTCGTCGTGCATCGAGGCATCCGGCAGGTGCTGCGCGGCGGCGATCCCGCGGAACTGCTCGCATGGCATGGCCCGTTCCCGGCGCTGGGACAGGATTGCTCGTTCCGCGAGCGACGCGCGGACGAGGCGACACGCAGCGCCGTCGCCTGGCTCAAGTGCGTCTACATGCAGGAGCACCTCGGGGAGGAGTTCGAGGGGATCGTGTCGGGCGTGGTGGACTTCGGGCTCTTCGTGCAGCTCGAAGGACTGCAGGTCGACGGACTGCTGCACGTGTCGGCCCTTGGCCAGGACTACTTCGCGCGTGACGCCTCGGGTTACCGGATGATCGGCCGCAGCTCGGGCCGCACGTTCCGTCTCGGCGACCGCCTGCGCGTGCGGGTCGCGAACGTGTCGCTCGACGATCGTCGCATCGATTTCGAGCTGGCCGAGGCGGGCGAACGCGCGGCCCGGCAGCGGCGCCACCGGCCGGTGCGCCGGAGACGCTGATGAACCGGGCGGTGACCTACGGCATTCACCCAGTGCGGGTGCTGCTGTCGCGCAGCCCGCAACGTGTTCGGCGGCTGCTGCTTGCGGCCGGACGCGAGGACCGCCGGCTCGCGGAACTGCGCGCGCTCGCAGAGCGTGCGCGCGTGCCGGTGGTCGTGGCGGGGGGCGATGAGCTCGCGGCGCTTACCGACGATGGCCGCCACCAGGGTGTCGTGGCGGAAACCGAGCCGTTGAGCGGCGACCCGGAGACGCGCCTCGAGGAGGCGCTCGAGGCGGCGGCCGGTCCACCGCTGCTGCTCGCGCTGGACGGCGTGCAGGATCCGCACAACCTCGGGGCGTGCCTGCGCTCGGCCGACGCGGCGGGCGTCGCCGCCGTGATCGCCCCGCGCGATCGGTCGGCCGGGCTGACGCCGGTGGCGCGCAAGGTCGCGGCAGGGGCGGCGGAGTCCGTGCCGTTCATCGCGGTCGTCAATCTCGCGCGCACGCTGCGGCAGCTCAAGGACCGCGATTTCCGGGTGATCGGCGCCGACGATTCGGCCTCCCGCCGGCTCTTCGACGCGGACCTGGGCGGGCCGCTGGTCGTCGTTCTCGGGTCGGAGGGGGAGGGGCTGCGGCGGCTCACCCGGGAATGCTGCGACGAGCTCGTCTCCATCCCGATGGCCGGCGCCGTGGAGAGCCTCAACGTCTCGGTCGCAACGGGCGTCATGCTGTTCGAGGCCGTTCGCCAGCGCCAAAAGTCCGGCTCAGAGCCACCTTAGCCACACGTAAAATCTGGCTCAGAGCCGAATTTTGGTTGGCGGCTTGCGCGCGGGCCGGCGGTCGCCTATCCTTCCCGGCCCCGTTTCGCCCCCTGGGCTCGACGGTGGACATAACTCCTTGCCACACCGGGCTTTTTGCGTCGGGTGGCTTCACCCACGAGGAGCACGCACGTGCGTCACTATGAAATCGTGTTTCTGGTCCACCCTGACCAGAGCGAGCAGGTTCCCGCGATGATCGAGCGCTACCGCGGCATGATCGCCGGCGGGCAGGGCGTTGTGCATCGTCTCGAGGACTGGGGTCGGCGCCAGCTCGCGTATCCGATCGCAAAAGTCCACAAGGCCCATTACGTGCTGATGAACATCGAGTGCGACAAGAAGACGCTCGATGAACTCACCGGGGCGTTTCGCTTCAGCGATGCCGTGATCCGCCACCTGGTGGTGTCGGCTCCGAGTGCCGTGACCGAGCCCTCGCCGATGGCGAAGGAAGAAGAGGGCGGGCGCGGCGAGGACTCCGGGTTGCAGGAGCGCGAAGGCGCCGACGAGCCCGTCTCCGGCCGCGCCGAACCGCGCCGCGAGCGGACCGACAGCGAATCATTCAACGGGTGACCCATGGCACGTTTTTTCCGTCGCCGTAAGTTCTGCAAGTTCACGGCCGAAGGCATCGAGCAGATCGACTACAAGGATCTCGCGACGCTCAAGGGCTACATCACCGAGACCGGCAAGATCGTCCCGAGCCGGATCACGGGCACGCGGTCCAATTACCAGCGCCAGCTCGCGCTGGCGGTCAAGCGCGCGCGTTTCCTCGCGCTGCTGCCCTACACCGACCAGCATTGAGCCGGCCGGCGCCGCGCGAGCGACGCCTGCCCGCCTCCATGAACCGCTCGTTCGCCAACTGGCTCGCCACGAATCCCGGCGGCGCGGTATTCGCCACCGGCCTGCTCGGGTTGCTGCCGTTCTTCGGCATCGGCTTCGCGTTCTTCGTGCCCGGTGCCGTGCCGGCGCTGCTCGCGCTGTCGCGCGGTCCCAGGACCGGCGCGATGGTCGCCGCCGGCGCGGCCGTGCTGCTGGCGGTCGCCATCTGGTCCATTGGCCGCTCGGTGCCGGTGGGCCTGATCTACGCGTCCTGGGTGCTCGGTCCGCCGCTGCTGCTCGCCTACGTCCTCAGACGCAGCGGCTCGCTCTCCCTGTGCCTGCAGCTCGCGGTGCTCGGCGGGATCGCCATGCTCGTCACGTTGCACGCGGCGTTCGGGGACCCGACGCTGTTCTGGTCGCCCGTCGTGCGCGAGCTGGCGCAGGAGATGCAGCGGCGCGGGCTGTCACTGGGTCTCGAGGACGATGCGATCGTCGAGTCCCTGGCGCGCAGCCTCTGGGGCTGGGTGACCGTGCTCACGCTGCTGCTCGGGATGTGCGCAGTATTCCTCGCGCGCTGGTGGCAGCGACTGGCGGGGCAGGCGGGAAGCTTCGGCGCGGAGTTCCGGCAGATCCGGCTCGGGCGTGTGCTCGGCATCGCGGCCGCGCTCGCGATCGGCGCGTCGTTGGTCACGTCCCGGCCGCTGGTCGACGACCTTGCAAGATTCTTCCTCGCCGCGCTTGCGCTGGTCGGGCTCGCCGCCGCGCACCGCATTCGGCACGAACGCGGCGCGAACACGGCGTGGCTCTGGGCGATCTACGTGCTACTCGTGTTCGTGGGCCCCGTCGCGATGCCGCTCCTGGCCGGCCTCGGCTTCGTGGACAACTGGCGCCGCTCGGGCGACGCGTTGCGCCCGGCTTGACGGGCGCATCGATCAGATCAACGGTACATTCAGAGTTCAGACTGAGGAATCAACGATGGAAGTCATCCTGCTGCAGAAGGTCGCCAATCTCGGCAACATCGGCGACCGGGTGAAGGTCAAGCCCGGCTTCGGCCGCAATTTCCTGCTGCCGCAGGGCAAGGCGGCGCTGGCCACCGCGGCCAACGTCGCGAAGTTCGATGAGCGCCGCGTCGAGCTCGAGAAACGGGCGGCGGACGACCTGGATGCGGCGCGTTCGCGAGCGGCGCGGCTCGAGGGACACAAGCTCACGATCACGGCGAAAGTCGGCGGCGAGGGCAAGCTCTTCGGCTCGATCGGCACGTCCGACATCGCCGAGGCGCTGTCGGCCGACGGCATCGAGGTGGAGCGCAGCGAAGTGCGGCTGCCCGGCGGCCCGATCCGGCTGGTCGGCGAGCACCACGTCAAGCTGCACCTGCACAGCGACGTCGAAGTGGACCTCACCGTGACAGTCGCCGCCGAGGAGTAGGCGCGGGTCCCACTCGATGGAGCAGGATACGGGGGCTGCTTCGATCCGCGGGCGGGTGCGCGCCGCCGCGGACGCAGACAGGCTGCGCGTGCCGCCACACTCGGTCGAAGCCGAGCAGGCGGTGCTCGGCGGGCTGATGCTCGACAACAGCACCTGGGACGCGATCGCGGACCGGCTGCGCGCCGAGGACTTCTACCGGCGCGACCACCAGCACATCTTCGCCGCGATCGCGGAGCTTTCCGGGCGCAGCGATCCCAGCGACGCGGTTACGCTGGCCGAGTTCCTCGCCCGCAAGGGGCTTGCCGAGGAGACCGGTGGGCTCGTCTACCTGGCAGGGATTGCGCGCGACACGCCGACCGCGGCGAACATCCGCGCCTACGCCGACATCGTCCGCGAGCGCTCGGTGCTGCGGAGCCTCATCCGGGTGAGCGGGGAGATCGCCGCCACCGCCTACGACAGCGAGGGGCGATCCGCCACCGAACTCGTGGACGAGGCGGAGCGCCGCGTCTTCGAGATCGGCGAGCAGGGACGGCGCACTGGCTCCGGCTTCGTCCCGCTGCGCGACGTGCTGGGCGCGACCATCGATCGGCTGGACCTGCTGCACCAGACGCAGGGACATCTGACCGGCGTCAGCACCGGCTACAACGACCTCGACCGCTTGACGGCGGGGCTGCAACCCGGCGACCTGATCATCGTCGCCGGCCGCCCGTCGATGGGCAAGACCACGCTCGCGCTCAACATCGCCGAGTCGGCGGCGATCTCGCACAACGTGCCGGTCGCGGTGTTCAGCATGGAAATGTCCCGCGAGCAGCTCGCCTTCCGCATGATTTCCTCGCTCGGACGGGTCGACCAGAGCCATCTGCGCACGGGCATGTTCGGCGACGAGGACTGGGCGCGCATCAACAGCGCGATCGCGCAGATGCGCAACGCCCCGATCTACATCGACGACAGCGGGGCGCTCACGCCCACCGAGGTTCGCGCGCGCGCGCGCCGCCTGAAGCGCGAGCGAGGGCTCGGGCTGATCGTCATCGACTACCTGCAGCTGATGCAGGTCCCGGGCACGAAGGAGAACCGCGCCACCGAGATCTCGGAGATCTCGCGCTCGATCAAGGCGCTGGCCAAGGAGCTCCAGGTGCCCGTCATCGCGCTGTCGCAGCTCAACCGCGGCGTCGAGCAGCGCACCGACAAGAAACCCGTGATGTCGGATCTTCGCGAATCGGGCGCGCTCGAGCAGGACAGCGACCTGATCATGCTGATCTACCGCGAGGAAGTGTACGAGCCGGACACGCCGCGCAAGGGCATCGCGGACATCATCATCGCCAAGCAGCGCAACGGACCCACCGGCGAAGTGCACCTGACGTTCCTCGGCAAGTACACGCGCTTCGAGAACCTCGCGAGCGGCGCCTACGGCCACGAACCGTGACGGTGGCCGCGAGGACCCAGATCCGCTCGGTCATCGACACGGCGGCACTGCGCCACAACCTCGCGCGAGTGCGCGAGATCGCGCACGGTGCGCGCGTCATGTCGGTGATCAAGGCGAACGCGTACGGGCACGGGCTGGTCCCTGTTGCCCGCGCGCTGGCGGCGAGCGACGCGTTCGCCGTCGCGAGGCTGGAGGAAGGGCTGGTGCTGCGCGACGCCGGCCTCACGCATCGCGTGCTGCTGCTCGAGGGAGTGCTCGCGCCGGAGCAGCTCGCGCAGGCCCGCCAGCAGCGCTTCGAGCTGATGGTTCACTGCGCCGAGCAGCTGGCATTGCTCGAGCAGCACGGCGGGTCGCAGTCGGTGCGTGCCTGGCTCAAGCTCGACTCGGGGATGAACCGCCTGGGCTTCCGCGCCGAGGAGTTCGGCCTGGCGCATGACCGGCTGCGCCGCATTCCGGGGGTGGAGCCCATGCCGCCGCTGGTGACCCACCTGGCGAGCGCGGACGACCGCGGCGACCCGATGACCGCGGCGCAGCTGCGGTGCTTCGAGTCTGCGGCGGCCGGGCGGCCGGGGGAACGCAGCATCGCGAATTCCGCCGGCATCCTCGGGTGGCCGGCCTCTCACGCGGACTGGGTGAGGCCCGGGGTAATGCTCTACGGGATTTCACCGTTTCGCGACGGCACCGGCCTCGACTTCGACCTGCGGCCCGCGATGACGCTCGAGACCGAAGTCATCGCCGTGAAGGACGTGCACGCGGGCGAATCCGTCGGTTACCAGGCGACCTGGCGGGCGCAACGGCCGAGCCGGATCGCGGTCGCAGCCGCAGGCTACGGCGACGGGTATCCGCGGTCGATGCGCGCCGGGACGCCGGTGCTCGTGAGCGGCCGGCGCGCGCCGCTCGTCGGGCGCGTGTCGATGGACATGCTCACGATCGATGTCACCGACCTGCCGCCGGTGGCACCGGGGGATCCGGTGACCCTGTGGGGCGTCGGCGTGCCGGTGGAGGAGGTTGCCCGGGGCGCCGCCGCGATTCCGTACGAGCTGATCTGCGGCGTCAGCCAGCGCGTCCGCCACGAGATTCGCTAAACGCGTGCGCTCGCCGACGCCCGGCCACAGTGGCTCGCTGCTCGCCGGCGCTCGGTCCGGGTGCCCTCGCTGGGCCGCAACCACGATCGAGGGTCGTTGCGGAGCTGAAGATGGTGCCCCGCACGTTTTGTCGGCGTACACCGCAGCGGCGGCGGTGTCGCGGAATCGTCGAGGAGTCATGACTACGGAGTGGTCCGCGACGTCTACCTGCGGCAGGTGAGACGTCGTTGCGGCCCACGAGACACCCGGTCCAAACGCCGGCTCGCCGAGGCCACGGTGGCGTCCGGTTCACTGATGCCGCAGTTAGGTCACGAGCCGACGCGTGGACGCGGTGTATCCCAGCCGCGACGAGGCATCGGTGTGCACAGGTAGACGTCGCGGGCACTCCTAGCGAAGGCCGCCTCGACGATGCCGCGATACCGGCAACCGTTCGGTGTGCGCCGACACCACGTGCGGGGCACCAATCTTCAGCCCCGCAACGTCCCTGGATCGTGGCGAGCGGCTGCGGATACACCGCGGCCGGGCGTCGGCGAGCAGCGAGCCACGGGCGCCGGTGAGCAGCAGCCACCGCGGCCTGGCGTCTTCAGCCCTCGAAGAACCCCATCTTGACGCCGGCGAGCTGTACGACGTCGTTGTCGTGGAGCCTTCGCGCCTGCGGTCCGATCGGCACGCCGTTGACCTGCGGGAAGTCGCCTTCGCGCCCGCTTTCGACGTGCACGATGTAGTAGCCGTCAGCACGCCGAGTGATGGCCGCGACCTGCACGCCGGGCCGACCGAGCGTCGTGAGGGTCTTCACGAGCTCGAGCTCGCGGCCCGCGAACTGGCCGCTCAACACCTGGAGCTTGCCCTTCTTCGGCGCTGCGGAAGGCGCGTAGCTCGGCTGCACCGCAGGTGTCGCGGGCACCGCCGAAGTCGCGGCCTGCGGGATCTGCAGCCGCGCGGCGGCGCGCGGGCCGATCACCATGGTCTTCTCGAACTCGTCCTGCGGTTCCTCCGCCTCGCCGTCGACGAAGCGCAGCGCGTGATGACCCACCGTGATGACGTCGCCGTGCTGCAGGGCATGCTTCTTGATCAGCTTGCCGTTGACGTACGTGCCGTTGGTGCTGTTCAGGTCCTCGAGGAAGGAGTCGTTCAGGATGTTGATCACCAGCGCGTGGTGACCGCTGACCGCCGCATTGTCGATACGGATGTCGTTGTCGGGCAGCCGCCCGACCGTGTAGCGTTCTTTGCTCATGTTGTACTCGGCGAGCACCTGCCCGTCGAGACTGAGAACAAGCCTGGCCATGGGTGATCCTGCGTTGCGGTCAACCAAACAATCCGAGCAAGCGATCCATCATGCCGCGCCTGGCCGGGAAGCTCTCGAGCACCCGGGCCAGCACGACCGATACGTTATCGCGGCCCCCATTCTCGTTGCTAAGCACCACGAGCTGCTTGGCAAGCGTCTCAAGATTAGCACCAAAGGTACTGACGGTTAACTGAATGTCGTCGTCTTCTACCATGTCGGACAGGCCGTCGGAGCAAAGCAGGAACAGGTCGTCTTTCACGACCGGAATTTCTGTGATCTCCACCTCAACGCTGGGCTCCACGCCCAGTGCACGCGTCACGAAATTCTTGGTCGTGGCTCGAGCGGCCTCCTCGACCGTGTAGAAGCCGCGCGCGACGAGCTCCTGCATGAGTGAATGGTCCTGCGTGACCTGTTCGAGCTTGTCGCCTTGCAGGCGGTACATCCGCGAGTCCCCCACGTGGGCGATCGTGAGCTTGTCGTCGAAGAAAAGCCCCGCCACGACCGTGGTCCCCATGCCCTCGCAGTTGGCCTGGGTGCGGGCGGTCTGATAGATGATCTTGTTCGCGCGCTGTATGGCATCGCGCAGCAGGATGCCGGGCCGGCTGAGCCCCGTGGCGGGGTCCATGACCGTGAGGTCCTGCCGCTCGACCGCCTCCTTGAGGAGTCCCATCAGCGTGCGCACGGCGATGCCGCTCGCGACCTCGCCGGACTTGTAGCCGCCCATACCGTCGGCCAGCACGACGAGGCCGACGTCCGGATCCGTCCCGATCGTGTCCTCGTTGTGGTCGCGGACGCGGCCGGTGTCCGTGGCCCCGACGCAGCGCAGCTTGCCCTTGAGGTGCACGACTCAGCCTGCGGCGGCTGGGGCGAGCCGGCGCACTGCCTCGGCGAATATGGCAGCGCTCTCGAACCGGTCGGACGGCGCCTTGGCGAGCGCACGGTCGAAGAACTCGTCGAACCGCGCGGACAGGTCGGGACGGATCGCGCCGATCCGCGGATGCCTCTCCTGCACGATCATCAGCATCAGCGCCGACATGGAATCGGCGCGAAACGGCAGTTGGGCGGTGAGCAACTGATAGAACGCCACGGCGAGCGAGAAGAGGTCGGAGCTGCCGGTCACCGGCCGTCCCTGCAACTGTTCGGGCGACATGAACGACGGCGTCCCCAGGACGATGCCCGTGCGCGTGCGCGCGGAATCCGTGAGCCGCGCGATACCGAAATCGGTGATCTTGAGCTCGCCACTCGGCGGATCGTACATCACATTGGCCGGCTTGATGTCGCGGTGCACGACCTGCCGCTGGTGCGCGAAGTGCAGGGCATCGGCGAGCCGCTCGACGATCTCCAGCACGGCCGGGATGGGCAGCAGGCGGTCGGCCTGGGTGTGGTCGACCAGGTGCCTGCCGCGCAGCAGTTCCATGGCGATGTACGCCGTGCCGTTGTCCTCGCCCGCATCGAAGATGGTGACGATGTGCGGGTGGCTCAGGCGGCCCGCCGTCTCCGCCTCGCGGAAGAACTTTGCGCGCGCCTCCTCGAGCTCCCGACCTTCGAACTCGTCCGAAAGCGGGATCGCCTTGAGCGCGACCTCGCGATTGATCATCGGGTCGCGCGCCCGGTACACGACGCCCATCGCGCCCTTGCCGATCTCATCGACGATCTGGTAGCGGCCGAGCGTGGCAGGCAGCGGTGAGGCTGCCGCGTCCGCGGCGGATTGGCCCCCGGAACTCGACAGATTGCGGGTTTCTTCGGCCCAGGAACGCATGATGCTCGCGCGAGTATAGGGGCAGGCGGTCGGGCGAATTGCCGTCGCCGTCACACATCCGGGTCGCCTGGATCGGCGTGCTAGCATCGCCAGCCCGACCCGTTGTCCACGCCATGGGAAAGCTGAAATCAAGCTACGTTTGTGCCGCCTGCGGCGAACGCACGTCACAGTGGCAGGGCCAGTGCCCGTCCTGCGAGGCGTGGAACACGCTCGAGGCGGTCGTCATGCCCCGGCGTGCGGCGGTCGCGCTGCGGGCCACGGGCGCAGCGCCCGTTTCGAGAACGGTGACGGAGATCACGGCGGAATCCGACGATCGCCTGCCCACCGGGATCGGAGAGTTCGATCGCGTGCTCGGCGGTGGTCTCGTCGCAGGCTCGGCCATCCTGCTCGGCGGTGATCCGGGCATAGGCAAGTCGACGGTGCTGCTGCAGGTGGCGGACGCACTATCGCGCGAGCGTGCCGTGGTCTACGCCTCCGGCGAGGAATCGGTGCGCCAGATCGCGATCCGGGCCCGGCGACTCGGGCTCGAGTCGACGACGCTGCGGCTGCTGGCGGAAACGCGGGTCGAGGCGATCCTCGATGCGGCCAGGGCGGCCGATGCGCGCGTGCTGGTGGTGGACTCCATCCAGACCGTGCAGACCGAGGTGAGCGAATCCTCGGCCGGCTCGGCGTCGCAGGTACGCGAGTCTGCTGGAAGGCTCGTGCGCCACGCCAAGGAGACCGGCACCGCGGTCTTCCTGATCGGTCACGTTACCAAGGAGGGCCTGATCGCCGGTCCGCGCATCCTCGAGCACATGGTCGACACCGTGCTCTATTTCGAGAGCGAGCCGGGCAGCCGCTACCGCGTCATACGCGCGGTCAAGAACCGATTCGGCGCGGCGAACGAGATCGGCGTCTTCGCGATGTCGGAACAGGGTCTCAAGGAGGTGCGCAACCCGTCCGCCATCTTCCTGTCGCGTCATCCGACGCCGGTGCCCGGCAGCATCGTGACGGTCGCCCGCGAGGGCAGCCGGCCTCTGCTCGTCGAGGTGCAGGCGCTGCTCGACGATGCGCAGGGCGCGGCGCCGCGACGGGTCGCGGTCGGATTCGACGGCAGCCGCCTCGCGCTCCTGCTCGCGGTGCTGCACCGCCACGGCGGGATCGCGAGCGCCGGGCTCGACGTGTTCGTCAACGTGGTCGGCGGGGTGCGCATCGACGAGCCGGCCGCCGATCTGCCTGCGCTGCTGGCGGTTTCATCCAGCCTGCGGGGCCGGCCGCTCGCCGCCGATCTCGTCGCGTTCGGCGAACTCGGACTGACGGGCGAGATCCGTCCCGTGCCTTTCGGCGAGGAACGGCTGCGAGAGGCGGCGAAACAGGGCTTTCGGCGCGCGATCGTCCCCGCGGCGAACAGACCGCGCCGCCCGATCGACGGGATCGAGGTGGAGGCCGTGGTACAGCTCAAGCCCGCGCTAGAGGGTGCGTTCTGAGGCGACCGCCGCGGTCGGCGCCGCAATGCGCCGCAGGCGCACGGTCTTCACGGCGTTGTCGCCCGTCTGCAGGATGTCGAGAGCGTAGTCGCCGATGCGCAGGCTGGTGCCGGACTCGGGAATGGTCTCCAGGTACTCGATGATCAGGCCGTTCAGCGTCCGCGGACCGGTCGCCGGGAGCGTCCAGCCCATCCTGCGGTTGAGCGCGCGCACGCTCGCCGCGGCATTGACCACGAAGCTGCCGCCGGGCTCGCGGTGCACGTCCTTGTGCAGATCCGAGGTATCCGACGTGAACTCGCCCACGATCTCCTCGAGCAGGTCCTCGAGCGTGACGAGGCCGAGCACGTCGCCGTACTCGTCGACGACGAAGGCAAGGCGGCGCCGCTGGCGCTGGAACTGCAACAGCTGCTCGTTGAGCGTCGTGCCCTCGGGCACGTAGTAAGGCTCGCGGGCGCGCGCGAGGTCGCGAAGCTGCTCACGGTCCAGCTCGCCGCGGGCCAGCAGCCGCGCGACCTTCTTCATGTGCAGGATCCCGACCAGGTGATCGAGGCTGCCCTCGTACACGGGAATCCGCGTGTGCCGGCTGTCGCGCAACTGCGCGAGCAGCTCGTCCCACTCGTCGCTCAAGTCGAGACCGGAGATCTCGGTGCGGGGCACCATGATGTCCTCGACGTTCATCCGCTCGAGGTCGAGGATGCTCATGAGCATCCGCTGGTGCCGGTGCGGTATCACGGTGCTCGACTCGGCGAGCACGGTGCGCAGTTCGTCCTGGCTGAGCGAGGTCGAGCGCACGCGCTCGTGCGAAACGCCGAGCAGGCGCAGCACGCCGTTCGCGACCAGGTTCGTGAGCCACACGACGGGATACAGGACCCTGAGCAGCGCCTGGTAGACGAGCGCCGCAGGGAGCGCGAGACGTTCCGGGTAGAGCGCGCCGAAGGTCTTGGGCGCGACCTCGCCGAAGATGATCAGCACGATCGCGAAAACGCCGACGCCGATGACGGCGCCGGGCTTGCCGCCGATCTCGAGGCCGAGCACGGTGACGATCGACGCCGCGGCGGCGTTGACGAAGTTGTTGCAGACCAGGATCAGGCCGATCAGGCGGTCGGGGCGATCGAGCAGCCGCTCCGCGGCCCGCGCGCCCAGGCTGCCTTCGCGCGCGAAGTGGCGCAAACGATCGCGGTTGATGCTCATCAACGCCGTCTCGGTGCTCGAGAAAAACCCCGACAGCGCGATCAGCGCGAGAAGTACGAAAGTCAGGAGGGCTGTCGGAACTTCGATCAAGACCGATCAGCCCCAGTGGCGGCCGAGCAGCGTCTCGAGGACCAGCTTGCTGCCGAAATAGGAGAGCGCCAGCGCCACGTAGCCGGACAGCGCCCAGCGCAGCGCGCGTCGCCCGCGCCAGCCGAAGCGCAGCCGGCCGAAGAGCAGCATGCCGAACAGGACCCAGGCGATCATGGCGAGCACGACCTTGTGGACCAGGTGCTGCGCGAACAGGTTCTCGATGAAGAACGCCCCGCTCACGAGTGCGAGCGTGAGCAGCAGGAAGCCTGCGAGGATCGCCTGGAAGCAGCCGGATTCCAGCGCCTCGAGCGGCGAGAAGATCCTGAGCGCGCCCAGCGGCTTGCGGCTGCGCAGCCTGCGGTCGACGACGGCCTGCGCGGCAGCCAGCGCCGCACCGATCGTGAGCATCGCGAACGCGGTCGTGGCGACGGCGACGTGGAAGCTGAGCTCCCAGCCGGGCTGCTCGACGGAGAAATGCCTGCCGCCGGCCAGGGACGCCGCTTCGAGGAGCGCTGCGATGACGAGCAGGAGAGCGACTGCGCCGGCCGGCCGCGTGCGCAGCATCATCGCGGCGACTGCCGCAACGACGAGGCCGACGATCGACGCCGTATCGCCCAGCGACAGCGCGACGCCCGGCGCCCGGCGCTGCAGGACGAAAAGCGAGGATGCCTGCGCCACCAGGCCCACGAGCGTGATCGCGGCCGCCGCCAGGCGTGCGCCGCGGCCGCGATGCGGGTCGGCGCGATAAGCGCTCAGTCCGAGCACGGCGGCCCCGATCAGGTAGCAGGCGACGGCGATCAGTGACGGCAGCAAGTGGCGCTCGGCTGGGCGACTAGCCCGAGGATGATGTCACAACCGGCAGCGGCTTTGCAGGCAGCTGCACGTGCGCGCGGACACCGGCTGCGGCTCGCCACTATAATCCGTGCCCCGCGGCCCGCGCGGCGGCGGCCGTCCCAATCGCGTTCTCGAGGTCGCGCATGTTCGACAAGCTCTCCTCACGTCTTTCGGCGGTGGTCTCCGGCCTGACCGGTCGCGGCCGCCTCACCGAGGAGAACGTCGGCGACTCGCTGCGCCAGGTGCGGATGGCGCTGCTCGAAGCGGACGTCGCGTTGCCGGTCGTCAAGGAGTTCATCGACGCCGTCAAGGCGCGCGCGATCGGTCTCGAGGTGCACAGGAGCCTGACGCCCGGCCAGGCGCTGGTGCGCGTGATCCACGAGGAGCTCGTTCGGGTGATGGGCGAGGGCGCGCGCGGGCTCAACCTGCGCGTGCAGCCGCCGGCCGTGATCCTGCTCGCCGGGCTGCAGGGCGCCGGCAAGACGACCACGGCGGCGAAGCTCGCGCTGTGGCTCAAGCAGCGCGAGCGCAAGCGCGTGCTGCTCGTCAGCACGGACGTATATCGCCCGGCGGCTATCCTGCAGCTCGAGCGGCTCGGCGCGCAGCTCGACATCGATGTCGCGCCGGCTTCCACGGGCGAGACTCCGCTCGCGATCGCGACTGCGGCGCTCGACGCGGCGCGGCGCGGCGTCTACGACGTGCTGCTGGTCGACACGGCGGGCCGCCTGCACGTCGACGAGGAGATGATGGCCGAGGTGCGCATGCTCGCTCGTGTGCTCGATCCGATCGAGACCCTGTTCGTGGTCGACAGCATGGCCGGCCAGGATGCGGTAAACGCGGCGCGCGCGTTCGGTGCGGCGCTCGACCTGACCGGGATCGTCCTCACCAAGGCTGACGGCGACGCGCGCGGCGGTGCGGCGCTGTCCGTCCGCTCGGTGACCGGCCGCCCGATCCTGTTCGTAGGCTTAGGGGAAAAGCCGGAGGCGCTCGAGCCTTTCCAGCCGGATCGCATGGCGTCGCGGATCCTTGGCATGGGCGACGTGCTCTCGCTCGTCGAGGAAGTCACCCGCAAGGTCGATCGCGCGGAGGCGGAGAAGCTCGCGCGCAAGGTGGCGAAGGGCAAGGACTTCGACCTGGAGGACCTGCGCTCGCAGCTTACGCAGCTGCAGGGCATGGGCGGCGTGGCGGCGCTCATCGACAAGCTGCCGGCGCAACTCGCGGCGCGCGCGGGCCAGGTGCCGCAGGGCAACGAGCGGGACGTGCGGCGCCAGATCGCCATCATCTGCTCGATGACGCCCACCGAGCGGCGCTACCCGAAGAATATCGACGGATCCCGCAAGCGGAGGATCGCGGCCGGCTCAGGGGTCCAGGTCTCGGACGTCAACCGCCTGCTCAAGAACTTCCTGCAGATGCAGAAGATGATGAAGGGGATGGGCAAGGGGGGCTTGAGCCGCATGATGCGGGCCATGGGTGGCCGACTGCCCCCCGGCCTGCGCTGAAAATTGGCTCGGAGCCATTTTTGGGGCCGACCGAGAAATGTCGGCCTCATCCCTGAGCCGAATTTCGCGGGCGATTTTCCTTTGGCGGGCTCATTGGGTACAATTCGCGGCTCTTTTTTGGCCGGGCCCGGCGCGACCGGCCGTGCGCCGCACAGAGGAACAGGCGACGATGGTGACGATCCGATTGACCCGCCGTGGCGGAAAGAAGGAGCCCTTCTACCACGTGGTGGTGACTGACAGCCGCCGGACGGGTGGCACGGCCCTGGAACAGGTGGGTTTCTACAACCCGGTCGCCCGCGGCGGCAGCGACGAGTTGCGGCTCGACCTCGAGCGCATCGACTACTGGGTGGCGCGGGGTGCGCAACCCTCCGAGCGAGTGTCGCACCTGGTCAAGAGCCACCGGGCCAAGGCGCCGGCCGCGGCCTGAGGCGGAGGCCGCAGCGGCCCGTGGGCCCCGGCGGCAATCGAGCACCGCAGTCCGGGCGCGGCGCCGCTCGCGCGGTGGTGCTGGGACGATTCGGCGCGCCGTTCGGCGTGCAGGGATGGGTGAGGCTCGAGTCATACACCGAGCCGCCCGAGCAGATCCTGGGCTACGCCGGCCTGCGTGCAGGAGCGGCGGGTCGCGAGGTGACGGCCCGGGACTGGAAGCGGGTGGGGCGCGGCCAGCTTGCAGTTTGGCTCGACGGGGTCGGAACGCGCGACGAGGCCCTTGGGCTTCGCGGAGCCGAAGTCTGGGTTCGACGGGCGGATTTGCCGCCCGCGGGGCCCGGGGAGTACTACTTCGCTGACCTGGTCGGGCTCGAGGCGGTCAATCGCGAGGGCGACGCCCTCGGTCGGATCGCGGAGATCCTGGAACTCCCCGCGCACCCGGTGCTGGTGCTGCACGGGGATCGGGAGCGGCTCGTGCCGCTCGTGCAGGAGCGGCTGGTCAAGGTGGATCTGGATGCGGGCCGGGTGACGCTCGACTGGCATCGGGACGATTGAGGACAGAGGGGCGGAACGTGAGGATCGTGGTCGTCACGTTGTTCCCCGAGCTGATCGGGCAGGCGCTTACGTTCGGCGTGCTCGGGCGGGCCGTGGCCCGGGACGTACTGGCCGTGGAGACGATCGATCCGCGGCAGTTTGCGGACGACGCACATCGCACGGTGGACGACCGACCCTACGGCGGCGGACCCGGGATGGTGATGAAGGCCGAGCCCCTGCGCCGGGCGATGGAGCAGGCGGCAGCGCGGGTACCCGACGCGAGGCGCATCTACCTCGCGGCGGACGGCGTGCCGCTCGACCAGGCAAGGGTGGCGGCCCTTGCGGCGATGCCGGCGCTGGTGCTCGTGGCCGGCCGTTACGAGGGCGTGGATGAGCGGTTCGTCGAGTGCTGTATCGACGAGTCGGTGTCGGTAGGCGACGTGGTGCTCTCCGGCGGGGAGCTGCCGGCGCTGATGCTGATAGATGCCGTGGCAAGATTGCTGCCGGGAACGCTCGGCTGCGCGCAGTCCGCGCTGCATGAGTCGTTCACGACAGGACTCCTCGACTGGCCGCACTACACGCGGCCCGAGGTCTGGGAAGGGCGGCCGGTTCCGCCGGTGCTGCTCGGCGGCAATCACGCCGAGATCGAGCGCTGGCGGCAGCGGCAGTCGCTCGGCCGGACGAGCGAGCGCCGGCCGGAATTGCTGCGCCGGCGCGGCCTTACGCAGCAGGAGCGCAGTTTGCTCGAGGAATTCGCGGCGGAGCAGGAAGCGACGCGGGATCAGGCAGGGAAGCAGCAACAGCGAGAAGGGTGAGACATGGCCAATATCATTGCCGCGCTCGAATCCGAGCGCATGAAGCGCGACGTGCCCGACTTCGGGCCCGGCGACACCGTCGTCGTCGAGGTGAAGGTCAAGGAAGGCGATCGCGAGCGTGTCCAGGCCTACGAGGGCGTAGTGATCGCGCGTCGCAACCGCGGGCTCAACTCCTCGTTCACGGTGCGCAAGATCTCGCACGGCGAGGGCGTCGAGCGCGTGTTCCAGACCTACAGCCCGTCGCTCGGGGCGATCACCGTCAAGCGCCGCGGCAACGTGCGCCGCGCGAAGCTGTACTACCTGCGTGATCGCGCAGGCAAGGCGGCGCGTATCGAAGAGAAGGTCTGAGGCAGACGGTCGGGAGGCTGGTCGACGGCCCGACCGACACATGTTCAGCGCACTCGGACGCCTGTTCGGCTGGATCTGGAGCGGCCTCGATGCCCTCCGCAAGGTCCTGCACCTCATTCTGCTGCTGCTGCTCTTCGGCAGCATCTGGGCGATGTTCTCGCACTCGATTCCGCTCGTGCCCGACGGCGCGGCGCTGGTCGTGGCTCCTCAGGGGCCGATCGTCGAGCAGCTGACCGGCGACCCGATCGAGCGCGCGCTCGCCGACAGCCTGCGGCAGGCGCCGGCCCAGACGTTGCTGCGCGACCTGGTCCACGCTATCGAGGGCGCGCGCGACGACAGCCGCATCACGGCCCTCTACCTCGACCTGGGTGGCCTCACCGGGGCCGGCGTGCCAAAGCTCGCCGAGGTGGCCGCCGCCGTCGACTCGTTCCGCGAAAGCGGCAAACGCGTGATCGCCTTCTCCGACTTCTACGACCAGAGCCAGTACTACATCGCCGCGCACGCCGACGAGATCTACCTCGATCCGCAGGGCGTCGCCTTCATCGACGGCTACGCGAACTACGGCCTGTTCGTGAAGGATGCGATCGACAAGCTCGCGATCGACTGGAACGTCTTCCGGGTCGGCGAGTACAAGTCGGCGACCGAGATGTTCAGCCGCAACGACATGTCGCCGGCCGAGCGCGAGGAGAGCCTGGCCTGGCTCACCGCGCTGTGGGGCACCTACAAGGCCGACGTCGCGCGGGCGAGGAAATTCGAGCCGGAGCGCCTGCAGGCCTATGCCGACGACAGCGTCGCGGCGCTGAAGCGCGCGGGCGGCGACCTCGCGAAGATGGCGCTCGATGCCGGCCTCGTCACTGCGCTCAAGGGCCGCACCGACGTCGAGGAGCGCCTGGTGCAGATCACCGGGCCGAACGGCGACGATGAGTTCTACGTCGGCGTCGACCACTGGTCCTACCTGGCCAACCTGCGCTCGCAGAAGGCGCTGTCGATCGGGCCCCGGGACAAGGTCGGCGTGATCGTGGCGTCGGGCGAGATCGTGCCCGGCGATCAGCCGCCCGGGATGATCGGCAGCGACAGCCTCGCGCTGCAGCTGCGCGACGCGCGCGACGACGAGGCGATCAAGGCCGTCGTGCTGCGGATCGACAGCCCGGGCGGCAGCGTGTTCGCGAGCGAGGTGATCCGCCGCGAGATCGCGGCGCTGCGCCAGGCGGGCAAGCCCGTCGTGGCATCGATGAGCAGCCTGGCGGCCTCCGGCGGTTACTACATCGCGATGGACGCCGACCGCATCGTCGCGAGCCCGGCGACGCTCACCGGCTCGATCGGCATCTTCGCGATCTTCCCGACCTTCGAGCGGTCGCTCGAGAAGCTCGGCGTGCACGTCGACGGTGTGGGCACGACCGTGCTGTCGGGCGATTTCCGGCTGGATCGCAGTCTCGGCGCCGCGTCGCGCGAGCTCGTGCAGCAGAGCCTCGAATACGAGTACCGGCAGTTCGTCTCGCGCGTTGCGCAGGCGCGCAAGAAGGCAGTCGAGGCGGTGCACGCAGTCGCCCGCGGCCGGGTGTGGTCAGGCGAGGATGCGCTCAAGCACGGTCTCGTCGACCAGCTCGGCGGTTACGACGACGCGGTGCGGCTCGCGGCCGAGCTCGCCGGTCTGGGCGAGGACTACGACGTCAAGGTGCTCGAGACGGAGATCGGCATCGGCGAGGCGCTGGGCCTGCGGCTGCGGGCGACACTCGCGCGCATCGTGGCACCGCTCCTGCCGGAGGCCGCGCTGCCGAAGGTCCCCGAGGTGCTGGCGCCGCTGGTCCGCGCGTCTCAGAGCGTGTCGCGGCTCAAGGATCCGCGGCGGCTCTACTCGTACTGCATCGCCTGTCCGGTGGAGTAGCGCGGGCGCTGTCCGGGAGCGGACGGTTGAGCCCGGCCTGATCCGATGACGAGAGCCTACGACTGGGCCGACCAGCTCCCGAGACTCATCGGCCGACGTATCGACCTGCGCTGGCTCACGGTCGACGACGTGCCCGCGCTGTTCTCGGTCTTCGGAGACAGCGAGGTCATGCGGTACTGGAGTTCGCCGCCGTTGGCGGATACGAGCGCGACCCGCACGCTGCTCGAGGAGATCCATGCGGGCTTCCGGTCACGCCAACTGTTCCAGTGGGGCCTCTCGTCACGAGAGACGAACGAGGTGCTCGGAACCTGTACGCTCTTTCGCCTGGACCTGACCCACCACCGCGCGGAGATCGGCTTCGCGCTCGGCCGGCGCTGGTGGGGGCAGGGGTTCGCCACCGAAGCACTCGACCTGCTGCTGGGCTTTGCGTTCTCGAGGCTCGATCTGCACAGGCTGGAGGCCGATGTCGACCCACAGAACGGCCGCTCGCTGCGTGCGCTCGAGCGCCAGGGTTTCAGACGCGAGGGTCATCTCCGCGAACGCTGGCATCTCGGTGGGCGGATGCACGACTCCATTCTTCTCGGCCTGCTTCGCCCTGAATGGATCCGCGCCGACAGCTAAAAGCGAAAAGCCGCTACGCCGCCCAGTCGAGGATCACCTTTCCCGAGTGCCCGCTCTTCATGATCTCGAACCCCTCGCGGTAGTCCGCCACCGGCAGTCGGTGCGTGATGATCGGTGTCACGTCTAGCCCGCTCTGCAGCATCGCCGACATCTTGTACCAGGTCTCGAACATCTCGCGGCCGTAGATGCCCTTGATGACGAGGCCCTTGAAGATCACCTCGTTCCAGTCGATCGCCGTGTCGCCAGGCGGGATGCCGAGCAGCGCAACGCTTCCGCCGTGGTGCATGGTCCGCAGCAGGTCGCGGAAGGCGGACGGATTGCCCGACATCTCGAGCCCGACGTCGAAGCCCTCGACCATGCCCAGCGATTTCATGGTGTCGTCGAGCGACTCCCGTCCCACGTTGATCGCCCGGCTCGCGCCCATCCGCCGGGCGAGTTCGAGCCGGTAGTCGTTGACGTCCGTGACCACGACGTGGCGCGCGCCGACGAAGCGCGCTATCGCTGCCGCCATGATGCCGATCGGCCCGGCTCCCGTGATCAGCACGTCCTCGCCGACCAGGTTGAAGGCGAGCGCGGTATGGGTCGCGTTGCCGAGGGGGTCGAGGATCGAGGCGACCTCGTCGCTGATCGAATCCGGCAGCTTGAAGGCGTTGAACGCGGGGATGACCAGGTACTCGGCGAAGCAGCCGGGACGGTTCACGCCGACGCCCACCGTGTTGCGGCACAGGTGTCGGCGGCCCGCGCGGCAGTTGCGGCAGTAGCCGCAGGTGATGTGACCCTCGCCGGAGACACGGTCGCCGACCGCGAGCCCCTGCACTTCGCTGCCGAGCTCGACGATCTCGCCGCTGTATTCGTGGCCCACCGCCATCGGCACCGGGATCGTCTTCTGGGCCCAGGCGTCCCAGGCGTAGATGTGCATGTCGGTGCCACAGATCGCGGTCTTACCGATCCGGATGCGGACGTCGTTGGGGCCGAGCGCAGGCTCAGGGATGTCCTTGAGCCAGATTCCCGGAGCGCGTTCCGCCTTGACCAGTGCCTTCACGGAGCCTGCTCCCTGTGTGTGCCGATGACGCCGAGCTCGCGGCCGACCGCCACGAAGGCAGCGACGGCGCGGTCGAGCTGCTCCCGCTCGTGCCCCGCGCACATCTGCGTCCGGATGCGCGCCTTGCCCATCGGCACGACGGGAAACGAGAACCCGATTGCGTACACGCCGTGAGCGAGCAGCCGCTCCGCGAAGCGTGCCGCGAGCGCGGCGTCGCCCAGCATGACCGGCACGATCGGGTGCTCGCCCGGCACGACGTCGAAGCCGGCGTCGGTCATCCGGCGGCGGAAGTGCGCCGTGTTGTCGCGCAATCGCGCCCTCAGGTCATCGCTGCCCTGCACGAGGTCGAGCACGCGCAGCGTGGTCGAGACGATCATGGGCGGGACGCTGTTCGAGAAGAGGTAGGGCCGCGAACGCTGTCGCAGCCACTCGACGATCGGCCGCCGCGCGGCCGTGAATCCGCCGGCCGCCCCGCCCAGCGCCTTGCCGAGCGTGCTGGTGAGGATGTCGATCCGCCCCAGGACGTCGCGATGCTCGGGCGTGCCGCGCCCGGCGTTCCCCACGAAGCCCGTCGCGTGCGAATCGTCGACCATCACGAGCGCGCCATGGCGGTCGGCGAGATCGCAGATGTCCCTGAGGCGCGCGATGACGCCGTCCATCGAGAACACCCCGTCGGTCGCGATCAGCCTCACCCTTGCGTCGGCGGCTTCCCGGAGCCGCGTCTCGAGCTCGTCGAGATCGTCGTTGGCGTAGCGCAGGCGCCTCGCCTTGCAGAGCCGGATTCCGTCGATGATGCTCGCGTGGTTGAGCGCGTCGCTGATGACCGCGTCCTGCTCGTCGAGGAGCGTCTCGAACAGCCCGCCGTTGGCATCGAAGCAGGACGAATAGAGGATCGCATCGTCGGTGCCCAGGAAAGCGGCGAGGCGCGCCTCGAGCTCCTTGTGCACGGCCTGCGTGCCGCAGATGAAACGCACCGAGGCCATGCCGTAGCCGTGGCGATCGATGGCGCTATGCGCCGCCTCGCGGACCGCGGGATGGTTCGCGAGGGCGAGGTAGTTGTTTGCGCAGAGGTTGATGAGCTCGCGCCCGTCGGCGAGCCGCACGACGGGCTGCTGTGGCGAGCCGAGCACCCGCTCGGGCTTGTAGAGCCCCTGTTCGCGCAGGCCGTCGCACTGCGCGGTCAACCGTTCGAGAAACGCCTGGTCCACGCGACCCTCCCTCGGAAGCGGCGATTATAGGGGGCCTATAATGCGGGCGTGAGCGAGGACGGCGGGCACGACGCGACGACCACGGCGGCGACGCCGGGCCTGCGCATCGACAAGTGGCTGTGGCACGCGCGGTTCTTCCGCACGCGCAGTCTCGCCCAGGCGGCCGTCGAGGGCGGGCACGTGCAGGTCAACGACGAGCGGGTCAAGGCCTCGCGGGCCGTGCGCACGGGCGACCGGCTGCACATCAGCCGCGGACAGGAGCGCATGGAGGTGCTCGTCCTCGGCATCCCGGCGCGGCGCGGACCCGCGCGCGAAGCGCAGGCCCATTACCGCGAGACCGCAGAGAGCGAGGCCGCGCGGGCCCGGGCCCGGGAGCTGCGACGGCTGACGAGCGTCGCGCCTTCGCGCCGGCCCGACAAGCGCGATCGGCGCGAACTGGTGCGCGTGATCAAGAATCGCGCGCCATGAGCGGCGCCATAGCCGATCGCCCGGCCAGGCTTTTCGTCGCGCTGGCGGGATTTTTCGTGGCGAACGCGATCATCGCCGAGTTCGTCGGCGTCAAGATCTTCGCGCTCGAGGCGACGCTCGGCCGACCGCCGTTCGGCTGGAACCTGTTCGGCCAGAGCGGCTCGCTGTCCTTCACCGCCGGCGTGCTGCTGTGGCCGGTCGTGTTCATCATGACCGACGTCGTCAACGAGTACTTCGGCCGGCGCGGCGTGCGGTTCATCTCCATGCTGGCCGCGGTGCTGATCGCCTACGCGTTCGTCGCGGCGTACACCGCCATCGCGCTGACCCCGGCCGGGTGGTGGGTGACGGTCAACGAGTCGCGCGGTGTGCCGGACATGCAGGCGGCGTACCAGGGCGTGTTCGGGCAGGGGCTGTGGACCATCGGCGGCTCGCTCACGGCGTTCCTCATCGGCCAGCTCATCGACGTCGTCGTATTCCACCGCATCCGTCGTGCGACCGGCGGTCGCTGGATCTGGCTGCGCGCCACGGGCTCGACGGCCGTGTCGCAGCTGATCGACAGCTTCGTCGTGCTCTACGTCGCGTTCGTGATCGGCCCGCAGCACTGGCCGACGTCGCTCTTTCTCGCGGTCGGCACGGTCAACTACCTGTACAAGATGTGCGCCGCGGTGGCGCTGATCCCGCTGCTCTATCTCATGCGCCGCCTGATCGAGGGTTATCTGGGCACGCCCGCGGCCGCCGAGCTGCGGCGTGCGGCGGCAACGGCACACGCGTGATCTTCTGCGTCGGGAAAAGGTTTCATCAACGCGGACCATGCCCGGAGCCCCGCTCAAGGGCCTGCTATCCTGCGGCGGAAACTCCGGGTTGGGGATCGGACTGAACGACGCGGGAACCGGACGCGTGCCAAACCCGAGCGCCGCAGATGTCGACGGTATCTGGCAGAAATTGCGCCGCCGTAAGGTGGTGCAGTGGGGCGTTGCCTACGCCGCCGGCGGCTGGGGATTCCTGCAGGGCTTCGAATACGTCAGCGAGGCATTCGGCTGGCCCGGCCAGCTCCGACAGGTCGCGATCTTCACGGTGCTGATCGGCCTTCCGATCGCGCTCTTGATCGCGTGGTACCACGGGGAACGCGGAAAGCAACGCGTCACCGTCACCGAAGTCGTCATGGTTGCGCTCTTGGCTGCGGCCGGAGTCCTTTTCAGCGTCGCGGCCACGAGCGCCTGGCTGCTGGCGAGAACGGGTTCTCTCGGGCGAACACCGCTGGCCGACGCGCGCTTCTCGAAGCTGACCGACTTTGACGGTATCGAGCGGTCTGCCGCAATCTCGCGCGACGGCAGGTTCGCGGCCTTCCTGTCGGACCGCGATGGAACCATGGACGCCTGGGTGACCCAGATCGGCACCGGCGAGTTTCACAATCTCACCCATGGTGGGTTGCCCGAATTTCTGCATGATGAGATCCGCAACGTCGGGTTCTCGCCGGACGGATCGTTCGTGACGCTGTGGGGCCGTACGCCTGGACGCGCGAACGGCGATCAACGGATCGACATCTGGGCGGTTCCGACCATGGGCGGCCCGCTGCGAACGTTTCTTGCGGGCGCTGCGGAGCTGGGCTGGTCCAGTGACGGGACGCGCTTGGTCTATCACCCGCCGGCGCCTGGCGATCCCATCTTCGTCACCGAGCCGGATGAGCGCGTCGGACGGCAAATCTACGTGGCTCCCCCGGGTACGCACTGCCATTTTCCGATCTGGTCGTCCGACGACGCCTTCATCTATTTCGTGCGGGGCGAGCCTCCGGACTTCATGGACATCTGGCGCATGCGACCCGATGGATCCGAGGCCGAGCGGATGACCTTTCACGAGTCGCGCGTAAGTCATCCGACGTTCGTCGATCGGCGCACCCTGCTTTATCTCGCGACCGTCGCCGATGGTTCCGGTCCATGGCTTCATGTCCTCGACATCCGGCGCCGCGAGTCGCGGAGGCTGGTCATCGGCGCCGAGCGCTACACATCGCTTGCGGCGAGCGCGGACGGCCAGCGGCTCCTCGTCACGGTTGCGCAATCCAGCTCGAACCTCTGGCGCGTGCCGATCTCCGAAGGCGTCGCCGATGCGTCCGAAGCGGTCCGGATCAAGCTGCCGACCACCGGCGGCCGGTCGCCGCGGTTCGGTCCGGGCTACCTGCTGTATGTGTCCTCGAAACGCGAGCAGGACGGAATCTGGAAGCTCGTCGGCGAGACGGCGACCGAGCTCTGGAGCATGCCGCGGATGCGTATCGTCGGCGGTCCCGCGATCTCGCCCGACGGGCAGCGGGTAGCGTTTACGGCGGAACGGGATGGTCAGGCAAGGCTGCACGTCATGACGGCAGACGGGGGCAACGCCCGCATCCTGGCCGAGTCGCTGGAAGCGCACGGAACGCCGGCCTGGTCATCCGGCGGCGGGACGATCGCGCTGGCGGCCTCGACTGGCGGCGACCCACGGATCTTCATGGTTCCGCTGGACGGCGGGTCACCGGTGCCGATATCCGATAACTTCTCGACGGACCCGAGCTGGTCGCCCGTGGGTGATCTCCTCGTCTATGCCGGGCCACAAGTCGGCGTGACATTCGATGTCGGAGCCGTGACGTCGGACGGCAAGCCTCGCCGCATACCCGCGCTGACCTTGACCCGCGGTGTCAGGCGAATCTCGTTTCGGCCGGATGGCGGGGCGCTGGTGGTCCTGCTGGGTGAGATGGATAACCGCGATTTTTCGCTGTTCGACCTCGCTACCGGCAGCCAGCGCAGGCTCACCAGTTTCGGCCGCGAGTTCGCCATCGGCGACTTCGACGTCGCCCCTGACGGCCGGGAGATCGTTTTCGACCGGCGTGCCGAGAGCTCGGATGTCCTTCAGATCGACCGCTGAAAATGGGGACGCGGCTCGTTGTCCTTCACCCCGGCGTGCTGCTCTGGCCGGTCGTGTTCATCATGACCGACGTCGTCAACGAGTATTTCTGCCGGCGCGGCGTGCGGTTCATCTCCGCGCTGGCCGCGGTGCACGCCCGCGGCCGCCGAGCTGCGGCGTGCGGCCCCAGAAGCACACGCCTGATTTCCCCGCGTGCAGGATTGGAGTTCACGCGTGTCCTCATTTCCGGCGAGGCGTGCTCGCACTGTGACAGGCCAGAGGTCGCACCGGGCGCGCGAAGGTCACGCGCCGGTCAGGTGCCGCCAACAACCGTGAGCTGGTAGGTGATGTCCTGGGTGAATCCCGGGAGTGCATCCCGAGGCGACCCAGTGAATCACGTGACCACCAGGCCGCAGCGGCCGCACGAACAGGTAATACCCCTGCTCGCCACTCGGACTCAGGACCAGCTCGGGCACGATGCTTTCATCGACTCCGAACAGATTGCCCGGCGGCAACTGCACGTTGAAGAGCGGCGACAAGCTGCCCGAAGCGCCGGTAAAGAACCGAGTCGGCTGCGGAACCTCGAAGCCGTCGATGGATACCGAGATCTGCGCCGCTTCCGTGCAACTCGCAGCGGCACGCACGAACTCCTCAGTCCGGGTGTCGGGCGGGTCGTTCAGAAACGCGAGGTACACGGAATTGATGAGCGGGAAGAAGAGGGACTTTCCGGCGGGGATCTCGCAAGTGCGGACTACCGGCTCGGTCGAGAACGAGCCGGCGAGGAACCACACGCTGTCCACCTGTCGTTGGGCGCAATGCTCGCCCGTCGCATCCGTGAGCGGATTTACAGCGCCCGGTATCCCCAAAGCCCATTGCCACCACTCCGCGGCCCAGCGACCGTAAGACTGGCCGGCGGGTTTCGTGTGGATCTGGGCGATGTGCGGCGCCGGGTCGTGTGCCTGAGTGGACGCGGTGCCAGGCGATAGGCACACGCCTGCAACAATCGCGAACCCAAAGCAAAGAGTCTTCCTAGTCATAGATCCTCCGCCGTGAGTCGGATCAGGGCCTCTGCGAGGGCGAGAAGGGCGCGAAGTCTTATCTGGCGCACTGCGCCGGCAACGCCGGGTGTCCCGCTCCTACTAAAAGCCGCAGGGCGGAATGCGGGGATCGCCGACCGGGATGTCCTGACGGCGCGTCGCGTCGGCGGGTACGACCTGGAAGGCCGCCAGCACGAGGTCGACGATGCCGTCGTTGCGGACGAGGTGTACGTGACCGCCACCGGGATCCGTAAACCAGCCGTTGGTCTCGACGGTCCGGGGCGTGCATGTCGGGTCGTCCCCGTCGAAGAGGGTCGCGGTGCCAGACTTGACCACGACAAAACTCGGTCCCGGATGCGTGTGCCAGCCAGAATGTCCGCCCGGCACGACGGTGTTTATCGTCACGTGGACGTCGGAGGGTCCCTTCGTCCTCAGGCGCACCTGATGGGTTGGGCTCAGGCTCTTAATGTTGATTTCGGGTACCCCTGTCGCAGTTGCCGTGTCGGAGGTAAACCCGAAGTTGGGTGTCGCCTGGACGGCACCGTGGGGTCTGAAGCTGCTCGCGGCTAGACAGAGCAGCAGGGCGCCCAGCAAGGTGATTACTCGGCGAATGGCAACTGAAGTGCTCATGTCAGTCTCCGTCGTGACGCTGACCATCAGCGTCTCGCAGCGCACGCTCCACCCGACTCCGAAGGCTCGCAACCGGCATGAGGGCGCACCGGTCTCGATGCCGCGTCGTGCCGCCTAACGCGGCCTGTTGCGGCACTGCCCTGCGCGCATCACAATCGTGCGAACAGAACGGGCGGGGCGACCGGACGGGTCGCCAACGGATCATGGACGTGGCCACGCCGCTCCCTTCGGACGACACTGCGCGCCGGCGCGCGGAGGATCTGCTCGGGTCGTGGAAGGCGATCTCGGCCTACCTCAAGCGCGACGTCAGCACGGTCCAGCGCTGGGAAAAGCACGAAGGCATGCCGGTGCACCGGCACCTGCACGCCAAGCGCGGGTCGGTCTATGCATACCGGTCGGAGCTCGATGCGTGGTGGGCGGGTCGCGCAGCGCATCTGGACGTGCAGACACCGCCGGCGACCACGCCGGATTCGTCGGCTCATGCACCGGCTGGGCGGCTCCGCGGTCGATGGACCTGGGCGGCTCTCGCCGTCGCCTTCCTGCTCGTCGCAGGCGCGGTGGCGGCGTGGCTCTCCGGACCCGCCGGCGGGGGCGACGTCAACCCTCTGACCGACGCGGTGTTCTCGCCGTTGACCGAGTTCGACGGCGTCGAGCAGGGGGCCGCGATCTCGCGCGACGGCCGGCTGGTCGCGTTCCTGTCCGATCGCGACGGCTCATGGGATATCTGGATCACGCACATCGGAACGGGCGAGTTCCACAACCTCACCCTTGGCGGGGCCGGCGAGCTGCTGAACCAGGAGGTTCGCAACCTGGGGTTCTCGCCCGACGGCTCGCTGGTGACGGTGTGGGCCCGCGCGCCGGGTGCAGGCGCCCCGGGCGTGATCGACGTCTGGGCGGTGCCCGCGATGGGTGGTGCGCTGCGCCGCTACATTCCGGGCGGAGCGGAGCTTGACTGGTCGAGCGACGGGACGCGCATCGTCTACCACACGCCGGGCCCGGGCGATCCGATCTTCGTCACTGCGTCGCCGCGCGAGGCGGGCCGGCAGATCTACGCGTCGCCGCCGGGCACGCACAATCACTTCCCGGTCTGGTCGCCCGACGATGCACACATCTACTTCGTCCGTGGGACCCCGCCCGACAGGATGGACATCTGGCGCGTCGCTGCCGACGGATCCGAACCGCAGCAACTGACCCATCACGATGCGCGCGTCAGCCACCCCGTGTTCCTCGACGCGCGGACGCTGCTCTATCTCGCGACGGCGCCGGACGGCACGGGCCCATGGATACACGTGCTGGACCTCGCGCGCCGCAGCTCGCGGCGGCTCGCCCTCGGTGTCGAACGGTATGCCTCGCTCGCCGCGAGCGCGGACGGGGAGCGCGTCGTCGCGACGCTTGCGCGGCCGAAGTCCAGTCTGTGGCGCGCTTCGGTCGAACAGGGCGTCATCGATACGACGGTGGCGCGCCGCATCGCGATGCCGACCACGGCGGGTCGCGCACCGCGCTTCGGGCCAGGCTTCCTGCTGTACGTCGCCGCGAAGGGCGCGGACGAGACGCTCTGGAAATTCACCGACCGTGACTCCGCCGAGCTCTGGAGCGCACCGCAGGCGCGTATCGTCGGCGGCCCCGCGATCTCGCCCGGCGGTCGGCAGATCGCGTTCACCGTGGAGCGCGGCGAGCGGTCGACGCTCACGATCGTGACGGCGGAGGGCACCCACGCACGCTCAGTGGCGGAATCGCTTGCCATCCACGGCGCGCCCGCGTGGGCGCCGGACGGCCGCTCGATCACGGTGGCGGCGCTGCGCGACGGTGTGCCACGGCTCGTCAGCGTGCCACTCGACGGTGGACCGCCGGCGCCGGTCCTCGAGGATTACTCGACGGATCCGAGCTGGTCGCCCGACGGTCGGTTCCTGGTCTATTCGGGCGCGGAAGTCGGTCCGTCCTTCGATGTCCGGGCCGTGACGGCCGACGGGCAGCCGGTTGCGCTGCCGCGCATTCGGCTGAGCCGTGGCGCCCGCCGCATCGGCGTCGTCGGAGGTGGTGCGGCACTCATCGTGCTGCGCGGCGAGATCGGGCACGGGGATCTCTGGCGCATCGATCTCGCCAGCGGCGAAGAGCGCCGGCTCACCGACATCGGCCGCGACTTCGCCGTCCGCGATTTCGACGTCTCGGCCGACGGCAGCGAGATCGTCTTCGACCGGCGCGCGGACGATTCGGATGTCGTGCTGATCGAGAGACGCCTGGACGTTACTCCCGCCGGCTCGATCCTGCGCCGATGGAGATCGGGGACGTAACGAAATTTTCAGCGCACCAGCTCGTTGAGCTGGAAGATCGGCATCAGCATGGCCAGCACGATGAGGAGCACCATGCCGCCCATCACGAGGATCATGACCGGGCCGAGCAGCCCGACCACGCCCTGCAGGATGGCGTCGAGCTCGCGCTCCTGGTGCACGGCCGCGCGCTCGAGCATGGTGTCGAGCTCGCCACTCGTCTCGCCGCTCGATATCAGGTGGATCAGCATCGGCGGAAAGAGCCGGGTGTGGCCGAGCGAGCGCCCGATCGCAGCGCCCTCGCGCACCCGCACGGCCGCCTCGTCCACCGCCTGGCGCATCGGCAGGTTGGTCACCACTTCGCCGGAAATCCGCAGCGCCTCGAGCACCGGGACAGTACTCGCAGTCAGCGTGCTCAGCGTCCGCGCAAACCGCGCGCTGTTGCCCGCGCGCACGACCTTGCCTATGAGCGGCAGCCTGAGCAGGAAGTGGTGCCAGCGGCGCCGGTTGGCCTCGACCCTGAGCGCGCGTGTGAAGAGGAACAACGCCGCACCGATCGCGACGAACAGGATGAGCCCGTAGGCGCGCATGAAATCGCTCGTCGCGATCAGGACCTGGGTCAGCAGCGGCAGCTCGGCCTCGCTGTTGCGGAACACGTCGACGATCTTCGGCACCACGGACACGAGCAGGAAGAACACGATCGCGACGCAGACGACGAACAGCAGCACGGGATAGAGCAGCGCGGCCACCGTGCGGCTGCGCAGCTGCTGGCGGTTGTCGGTGTAGTCGGCCAGCCGCTCGAGCACGGCGTCGAGATGTCCCGACTGCTCGCTGGCCGCGATCGTCGCGCGGTAGATCTCCGGGAAGGAGCCCGGGAAGTCCCCGAGGCCGTCCGCGAGAGCATGTCCCTCCATGACCCGCGAGCGCACACCCAGGATCACGCTGCGCACCCGCGGCTTGTCGGTCTGCTGCGAGACCGCGAGCAGCGCCTCCTCGAGTGGCAGCGCCGATTTCACCAGGGTGGCGAGCTGCCGCGTGACCAGCGCGAGGTCCGCGGCGGACAGGCCGCGCTTGAGGCGGAAGGCGAGGGGTTGCTGCGCCCGCGTGGTCTCCTTTTCCTGGACCTCGCTGACCGCGACCGGCAGCAGGCTCTGGTCGCGCAGCAGCTGGCGGACGTGGCGCGGCGTATCTCCTTCGATGACGCCCTTTCGCTCGCGGCCGGTGGCGTCGACCGCGACGTATTCGAACGCGCCCACGGGTCAGTCCTCGCGTGCGACGTATTCGGACGCGCGCACCGGTCAGTCCTCGCGCGTGACCTTGAGGACTTCCTCGATCGTCGTCACCCCCGACAGGACCTTGGCGCGGCCGTCGTCGCGGATGCCGGGAGTACGGCTGCGCGCGTAACGCTCGAGTTCCTGTTCCGAGGCGCCGTCGTGGATCATCGTGCGCATGTGCTCGTCGACCAGGACCAGCTCGTAGATGCCCGTACGTCCCTTGTACCCGCCGCTCGGGTCGCGCGCACCCGGACGGTACAGCGTCGGGGAGGGTGCGTCCTCCGGCAGGTTGAGGAGTCTGCGCTCGTACTCTCCGGCCGTGTAGGCCTCGCGGGTCGCCGGGTTGAGGACGCGCACGAGCCGCTGCGCCAGCACGCCGACCAGGCTCGAGGAGAGCAGGAAGGGCTCGATCCCCATGTCCCGCAGCCGCGTAACGGCGCCGACCGCGGTGTTGGTGTGCAGGGTCGACATCACCAGGTGTCCGGTCAAGCTCGCCTGGACCGCGATCTGCGCCGTCTCGAGGTCGCGGATCTCGCCCACCATCACCACGTCGGGGTCCTGGCGCAGGATCGCGCGCAGCCCGCGGGCGAAGGTCATCTCCACGCGCGTGTTGACCTGCGTCTGGCCGATGCCGTCGATGTAGTACTCGATCGGGTCCTCGACGGTCATGATGTTGCGCGTGCGGTCGTTGATGCGGTCGAGCGCGGCATAGAGCGTCGTCGTCTTGCCCGAGCCCGTCGGACCGGTCACGAGCAGGATGCCGTTCGGCTTGTGGATCAGCTCGTCGATGTGACGCTGCGTGGCGGGATCCATGCCGAGCGAGTCGAGGTCGAGCCGGCCGGCCTGCTTGTCGAGCAGGCGCAGCACCACGCGCTCGCCGTGCCCCGCCGGGATGGTCGATACGCGCACGTCCACCGCGCGCCCCGCGATGCGCAGCGAGATGCGTCCGTCCTGCGGCAGACGCTTCTCGGCGATGTCGAGCCGCGACATGACCTTGATGCGCGACACGATCAGCGGCGCCACGGCGCGCTTGGTCTGGAGCACTTCGCGCAGCACCCCGTCCACGCGGAAGCGGATCACGAGGCGGTTCTCGAATGGCTCGATGTGGATGTCCGACCCGTTCTCCTTGACCGCCTGGGTCAGGAGCGCGTTGATCAGGCGGATGACGGGGGCCTCGTCCTCGCTCTCGAGCAGGTCGGACGGCTCGGGTATCTCCTGCGCGAGATGGGTGAGGTCGGTGTCCTCCTCGAGGCCGCCCATCGCGTCCATCGTGGCGCTCGAGCCCGCTTCGTACACCTGGCGCAGCAGCGCCTCGAAGTGCTCAGCGCCGGCAGACTCGACCCGGAGGTGGCGGCGCAGGTGGCGGCGCACCTCGGCCAGTGCGAGCGGGGACGCGCCCTCGCGCAGCACCACGTCGGCGCCGTCGTCGGTCAACGCGCGGACCAGCACGCCGTAGCGCTTCGCGAAGGCGAAGGGCAGCGGTCGGATCGGCTCGGCGACGCGGCCGGCCGCTGCCAGGATGGCCTCGCCGGTGGTGGCCGTGTTCACGGGACCGGGCTCTCCGGATCCGGCTGCGGGTCGGGCGTGGGCGCCGTTGGCTGCGGTTGCGTGGGCGCCGGCGTCGGAATCGTTGGAAACGGCGGCGTCGCGGTCGGCGGCGCAGTTGTCGTGGCCGGCGGAATCGTCTGCGGCTCCGCTTCGGTCTCCGGATCGGACACCGCGTCGCTCGCCTCCTTGCGCTCGGCCGGTGTGGCACCCGGCGGGGCAGCCCGCGTCGCCGGATCGAGCAGCTTGGGCGGCACGACGGATTCGATCGCCGGCAGCGTCGGCTGGCGCTCGCCCGGCATCAGCGGCACCTTGCCCTTCTTGTGGCCGAGCTGCTGGTCGCGGAGGTAGTTGTACTTCGCGTTGGTCTCGATCATGGCGTCGACGCCGTTGCGCAGGATGCGCGGGCGGATGAAGACCATCAGGTTGGTCTTGACCTTGTCGACCGAGCGGGTCTTGAAGAGCTCGCCCAGCAGCGGGATCGAGCCCAGGAACGGCACCTGCTGCTTGCTTTCGCGGACTTCGTCCTGAATCAGCCCGCCCAGGACGATGATACCGCCGTCCTCGACCAGCACCTTGGTCGTGATCACTCGCTTGTTGGTGATCAGGTCGGTGGTGCTGACCTGCTGCGCGCTCGCGGCGACGCTCGACACCTCCTGCGAGATCTTGAGCGCCACCGAGTCGCCCTCGTTGATCTGCGGCGTGATCTTGAGGATGTTGCCGACTTCCTCGCGCGTGACCGTCTGGAACGGGTTGTCGACACCGCCGCCGGTCGTGTCGGTCGTGAACTGCCCGGTGATGAAGGGTATTTCCTGCGCGATCTTGATCTCGGCTTCCTCGTTGTCGAGGGTCACGATCGACGGTGTCGCCATGATGTTGGTGTTCGCGATGCCGTTCAACGCGCGGATCAGCACCGCCCAGCTCGTGCCGCTCTCGACCAGCTTGCCGATGCCGAGCGTCAGGCCCCGCGGGACGGACGTAATGCTGTCAGGGTCGCGTACCGCACCGATCACCTCGCCGATGCCGGTGCCGTCGGTAGGCGAGTTGAACCCGCCGGCCGGCAGGTCGTTGCCCTCGGCGTCGCTATCGATCACGGCCCAGTTGATGCCGAGGTCAATGGAATTGTCGGCCGACATCTCGACCAGGATCGCTTCGACCAGGACCTGTGCGCGGCGGATGTCGAGCCGGTCCACGATCGCCATCACCGAGCGCATGATCTTCGGGGGCGCGGTCACGACGAGCGCGTTGGTCTCGGGCTCGGCCCAGATCCCGATGCTGCGGTCGATCGCGCCCTGTGCCATTGGCGGAGGCGCCGGCCCGCCAGCGGCGCCGCCAGCGCCGCCAGCGCCGCCGGTCGCCGCGGCGGTGATGCCCTGGATCTGCTCGCGAAGCTTGGCGGAGATCTTCTCGGCGTCCGCGTAACGGAGATAACGGACCTGCGTGTCGCCACCCGCCTCGAGCGGGGTGTCGAGATGGGTGACCAGCGTACGCAGGCGCAACCGCTGCGAGCGCTCGCCGCTCACCAGCACGCTGTTCGTGCGGTCATCGGCCACGATCTTGACGGTCGGCGCCGCCGCGCCCTCGCCGCCGCCCGCGTAGAGCGAGGTCACGATCCGCACGATCTCGGTCGCGCTCGCGTGCTGCATCGGGATCACGTCGACCTCGGCATCGCCCGACTGGTCGATGCGCTGGATGATGCGCACCATCCGGCTCACGTTCGCTGCGCGGTCCGAGATGATGAGCATGTTGGCGCTCGGATAGGCCGCCAGATGCCCGTACTGCGGGATGAGCGGCCGCAGGATCGGGACGAGCTGTGCGGCCTGCACGTTCCGCACGGCGATCACCTGGGTGACGATCTCGTCCGAGCTCGAGCTGACGCTGGAGGGCAGGTCGTTGGCCGGCAGCTGCCGCGCGTTCGCATCCGGGACGATCTTGACGACGTCACCCGAGGGCACGGCGACGAAGCCGTGCACCTGCAGGATCGACAGGAAGGCCTCGTAGAAGGCCGGCGGGGTCATGGGCGTCGAGGACAGCATCGTCACCTGGGCGCGCACCCGGGGGTCGACGATGAAGTTCTTGCCGGTTACCGCGCTGACGGCCTCGATGATCTGCGAGAGGTCGGCTTCCTTGTAATTCGGCGTGATCGTGCCTTCGGCCTGGCCCCACGACGCGGCCGGCCAGGCAAGCGCCAGGATCGCGGCGCATACCACTGCCCGGGCGGTGTCCGCGGCCTGGTGATGGAACATCTTTGGCATCGTCACTCCGTCGCGTCCCCGGCGGCCTCTGCGTCCGCCGATTCGATCTCCTCGACCGCCATCGACTCCGCCTCGATCGCCGCAGCCGCCGCCTCGGCGGCCACCTGGGCATTGTTGATATTGACCTGCGAACTCTGGCCGTTGCGCTCGATCGTTACCGTGACCTCGCTCGCGCTGTTGATCGACTGCAGGATCTCCATCCCCCGGGCCGGGTCGTCGAGGGGGGTGCCGTTGATGGCGGTGACCAGGTCACCCGGCATCAGGCCGAGCTTCGAGAACTGCTGCCGGTTGCGGCCCGGGTAGACCCGGTAGCCGCGCTGCTGCCCGTTCGCGAACACCGGCTGTGGACGGATGACCTCCGTGATGGCCGCCGGATTCTGGGTCGCGAGCGTGCGGATCTGGTCACCGAGCATCGGATTGGGGTTGCGCACCGGCAACGCCGCCGCTGGTGGCTGGAGGCGCCGCGCCACCCTGGAACTTCTTGGGCAGCAGCAGCGCCTCGAGCTGGCCGCCGCGGTCGAGGATCACCCGGTCCGGGAACACGGAGTGCAGGCGGGTACCGCCCGTGACGATCTTGCCGACCGCATAGACCTTCGCCGTCGCCGCGCTCTCGCCGATGATGGCGAGGCCGCGCTCCGGATCCGTCTGCGCGATGGTCCCGACGAGGACGAGGCTCATCTGCGTTGCAGGGGCCGACGAGGGGTCGAGATCCGAGGCACCGGGCACCGCCGCGATGCCGAAAAGATGCGCGTTGACAATCGCTGGCACGCTGATCGGGGGGGCCGCCGGAGTCGCAGGCCCGGCGTCGGTCGCCGGGTTGCCTACCGCTGCGGCGGGGGTCGCGCCCAGGGCAGTCCACAGGAGCTGCACCAGCTGCCAGGCGAGCAGCAGCACCAGGCCCGCCGACACCCAGAGGGGCAGCGAGCTCCGCCAATCGTCCGACCGGAATCCTTCGGCCAGTTCGGAGACGCGACTGAGGCTCTTCGGCAGCGGCATGGACGAGGCTTCAGGCCTGGCGGATCAGGGTGGTCATCGTCTGGGCGTATTCTTCCGGAGGTTGCGGCCCGGCGGGACCGGTGCGCGCGGCCGCCGACGTACCATGATACGGACTCGCGGGATAATGCCTCAACAGATAAGCGCAATTTGTGGATGCAGCACGCAATCTTAGGGGCCAGTATGCGCCAGCGGCGGCGCTCCGAGGGCGCTTGTCAGGGCTGTCACCTGGCCCTATATAGGGGAAAGGCGCAAGCAATGGCACATGAGCGATCGCGAGACACAGCAGGGTCACGGGCTGGTGGTGGAGGAGGCGAAACCGCGCCTCAAGCGACCACCGCTGTACCAGGTGATCCTGCTCAACGATGACTTCACCCCCATGGACTTCGTCGTAGACGTACTGGAGCACATTTTCGGCATGGACCGAACGACCGCGACCCGCGTAATGCTTGAAGTGCATACACGCGGCAAGGGAGTCTGTGGCGTTTTCACGTACGAGATCGCAGAAACGAAGGTTGCGCAGGTGACAACCTACGCCCGCGATCACCAGCACCCGCTCCTGTGCCGGATGGAAGAGGCCTGACGAAAGTGTTGAGCAGTGAACTCGAAATCTGCCTGAACGAGGCGTTCCAGTCGGCGCGCGAGGCCCGTCATGAGTTCATGACGGTCGAGCACCTGCTGCTCGCGATCATCGACACGGCCAAGGTCCGCGAGATCCTCCGCGCCTGCGGAGCAGATGCTGCGCGGCTGCGCAAGGAGCTCAAGGAGTTCATCGACCAGACGACGCCGCGGCTGAAGCAGGACGACGAGCGCGAGGTGCAACCCACCCTCGGCTTCCAGCGTGTCCTGCAACGCGCCGTGTTTCACGTTCAGTCGAGCGGCAAGAAGGAGGTCTCGGTTTCCAACGTGCTGGTCGCGATCTTCAGCGAGAAGCACTCGCACGCGGCCTACCTGCTCGGCCTGCAGGACATCGCGCGGCTCGACGTCGTCAACTACATCAGCCACGGCCTGTCGAAGCAGGGCGAGGAACGCGAAGGGCGCGGCGAGGACACGCCGGCCTCGGAAGGCGAGCGCGAGTCCGAGGGCAGCTCGGCGCTCGAGAAGTACGCGACCAACCTCAACAAGCTGGCCCAGGAAGGCCGCATCGACCCGCTGATCGGCCGCCAGCTCGAGATCGAGCGGACGATCGAGATCCTGTGCCGGCGCCGCAAGAACAACCCGCTCTACGTGGGCGAGGCGGGCGTCGGCAAGACCGCGCTGGTCGAGGGTCTGGCGCGGCATGATCGTCGAGGGCAAGGTGCCCAGCGTGCTGACCGGTTGCACCGTCTATACGCTCGACCTGGGCGCGCTGATCGCGGGGACCAAGTACCGCGGCGACTTCGAGAAGCGGCTCAAGGCCGTGCTCGCCGAGATCAAGAAGCTCACCGGTGCGATCCTGTTCATCGACGAGATCCACACCGTGATCGGGGCGGGCGCCGCCTCGGGCGGTGTCATGGACGCCTCCAACCTGATCAAGCCCGCGCTCGCCAACGGCGACCTGCGCTGCATCGGCTCGACGACCTACCAGGAATACCGCGGCATCTTCGAGAAGGATCACGCCCTGACCCGCCGGTTCCAGAAGATCGACATCGTCGAGCCGACGGTCGCCGAGACCATCGAGATCCTGCGTGGCCTGCGCGCGCGCTTCGAGGAGCACCACGGCATCCGCTACGAGGACGACGCGCTGATCGCCGCGGCCGAGCTGTCCGCGCGCCACATCAACGACCGCCACCTGCCGGACAAGGCCATCGACGTGATCGACGAGGCGGGCTCCCGGCTGCGGCTCAAGCCCGAGGCCGAGCGCGAGCCTGCCGTGTCCGTGGCGCACATCGAGGACGTGGTCGCGCGCATCGCCCGCATCCCGCCCAAGACGGTCTCGAGCAGCGACCGCGACGTGCTGCGCAACCTCGAGCGCAACCTGAAGCTCGTGATCTACGGCCAGGACCGCGCGATCGAGACGCTCTCGGCCGCGATCAAGATGTCGCGCTCAGGGCTCGGCGACCAGCGCAAGCCGGTCGGCTCCTTCCTCTTCGCGGGCCCGACCGGGGTCGGCAAGACCGAGGTCACGCGCCAGCTCGCGCTTACCCTGGGCGTCGAGCTCGTACGCTTCGACATGTCCGAATACATGGAACGGCACACCGTCTCGCGGCTGATCGGCGCGCCGCCGGGCTATGTCGGGTTCGACCAGGGCGGACTGCTGACCGAGGCGATCACCAAGCATCCGCATTGCGTCCTGCTGCTCGACGAGATCGAGAAGGCGCACACCGACGTCTTCAACCTGCTGCTGCAGGTGATGGATCACGGCACGCTCACCGACAACAACGGCCGCAAGGCGGACTTCCGCCACGTCGTCATCGTCATGACGACCAACGCCGGTGCCACCGAGATGGCCCGCGCGCCGATCGGCTTCGTCGCGTCGGACAACACGCCGGACGGGATGGAGGCGATCCGACGCCTGTTCTCGCCCGAATTCCGCAACCGGCTCGATGCCATCGTGCAGTTCGACGCGCTCGACGAGGTGACCATCCAGCGGGTGGTCGACAAGCTCCTGGTCGAGGTCGAGACGCAGCTCGAGCAGAAGAACGTGGCGCTGCACGTCGATGACGCGGCGCGGGCCTGGATCGCCCGGCGCGGCTACGATCCGCGCATGGGCGCGCGGCCGATGGCGCGCGTCATCCAGGAGCACATCAAGCGGCCGCTCGCGGAGGAACTGCTGTTCGGCCGGCTCGAGAAGGGCGGTCACGCCTTCGTGGGCGTGGGCCCGAACGACGAGCTCAAGATCGAGACGCGGTCAACCGAGGAGCCGGCGCTGCTCGAATAGGCTATCTGCCCCTGTAGACGATCCTGCCCTTGCTCAGGTCGTAGGGCGTCATCTCCACGGTTACCGCGTCGCCCGTGAGGATCCGGATATAGTTCTTGCGCATCTTCCCCGAGATGTGCGCGGTCACGATGTGGCCGTTCTGCAACTGCACGCGGAACGTCGTGTTCGGCAGGGTCTCGACCACCTTGCCTTCCATCTGAATTGCGTCTTCCTTTGCCATGCACCCTCGTCGCGGACCTCAAGGCCGCGCGAATTCTGCATAAGGCGCCCAGCATTGGCAACAGAAGATCCGGGCAGGCGAGGGCGCGCGTCGACGCCCGGGTCGCCCCGCAGTGGGTCAGTCCGCGTGCCACCCGACGGCGGCGGACGAATCCGGCACCCATTGTTGCAGCAGTGCTACGAAGCGTTTACGCGATATCGGGCGCGAACCCAGGCTCGAGAGATGGCTGCTCGGGATCTGGCAGTCGAGGAGCTCGTAGCGCCGGGCCTTGAGCTCGTCGACCAGCCGTGCCATTGCGACCTTTGACGCATCGCGCGCCAGGCTGAACATCGACTCGCCGAAGAAGACCCGGCCGAGGGCGACACCGTAGATGCCGCCGACGAGGCGCGACTCCTGCCAGGTTTCGACCGAATGCGCGTAACCGAGCGCGTGCAACCGCTCGTACGCCGCACGCATGGCCGGCGTGATCCAGGTACCTTCGGGGCGCAGCGAGCGGTCGCCACAGCCACGCACGACCTCGCCGAAGGCCCTGTCGATGCTTACCGCGTAGCCGCGGTTGCGTATCGCGCGGGCCAGGCTGCGCGAGACGTGGAACTCCGCGGGCAGGATGACCGCCCGGGGATCCGGCGACCACCAGAGGATGGGCTGGCCGTGCGCGTACCAGGGAAAGATGCCGCGCCGGTACGCGGCCAGCAGGCGCGCGTGCGACAAGTCGCCTCCGGCGCACAAGAGCCCGTTGGGATCGTCGAGCGCCGATTCGACGGGCGGGAAGCTGTCCGGCGGATCGTCCGGTCGAAGCCAGGGAATCACGCGGTGGCGCCACGCTGGAAGGGGAGGTGCGCGGCCGCCGCCTCCCTGTATTCAGCCATCGCCGTCCGTTCTCGTTCCAGGTAGTGCGCGATCGCGGCCGAGAGGCGCGCATCGGCGATCCAGTGCGCCGAATACGTGGGTATGGGCTCGAACCCCCGTGCGAGCTTGTGCTCGCCCTGCGTTCCCGGGTCGAACCGCGCGAGGCCGTGCTCGATGCAGTATTCGATGCCCTGGTAGTAGCAGAGCTCGAAATGCAGGCAGTCGACGTGCCGGGCCGCGCCCCAGTAACGGCCGTACAGGCAGTCGCCCCCGCGGAAGAACACGGCGGCGGCGACCGGACGTGACGTCTCGAGCGCGAGCTTTACGATCACCGATCCCGGCATGCCGCGTGCGACGCGCGCGAGAAACGCCGCATTCAGGTAGTGGAAGTTGCCGTGCTGCAGGAAGGTCCGCTCTGAGAACGCGAATATCTGCGCCCAGAGCGGCCGCGAAACCTCCTCGCCCGCCCGCGTTTCGATCGTGATGCCGGCCTCCGCGACGCGGCGGCGCTCGCGTCGCAGCTTCTTGCGCTTGTCCGACCGGAAGCTCGCGAGGTACCCGTCGAAGTCCGGGTACCCACGGTTGTGCCAGACGAACCGGCAATCCTCGCGGCGCAGGAAACCCGCCTGCTCGAGCGCCAGCTGGTCCTCATCAGTCGTGAAATTGACGTGGACGCCGGAACAGCGGCGCTCGCGCGCGGCGGCGATCAGGGCCCGGGCGAGCCGGGGACGCATGCCCTCTGCATCCGTGGCGTGCGCGAGCAGCCTGGGTCCGGTCACGGGGGTGTAGGGGATCGCGGCGAGGAGCTTGGGATAGTAGTCGAGCCCGATGCGCGTGTAAGCCTGCGCCCAGTGCCAGTCGAAGACGAACTCGCCCCAGGAATGCTGCTTCTCGAACAGCGGGACGGCGCCCGCCAGCCGGCCGGCTGCATCGCGCATCACGAGCGGACGCGGTGTCCAGCCCGTGTCGCCACCCACGCAGCCGGTGGCCTCCAGCGCCGCGAGGAATGAATGCCTGACGAACGGATTACCGGTCGTATCGAGCGCGTCCCACTCGGCCGCAGGCAGCAGGGCGATGCGCTCGACCGTCTCCGCCGCCACGCGCATCAGAGCCCTTAGCGCTCAGCGCCCGGCGTCGAGCTCGTCGAGGAATTTGTCCGCGTCGAGCGCCGCCATACAGCCCGTGCCGGCGGAGGTGACCGCCTGGCGGTAGACGTGATCGGCGACGTCGCCCGCGGCGAACACGCCCGGGACGCTGGTGGCGGTGGCCATACCCTCGCTGCCCGAGTGCACCTTGATGTAGCCGCCGGCCATGTCGAGCTGGCCTTCGAAGATCTGCGTGTTCGGAGTATGCCCGACGGCGATGAACACGCCCGTTACGGCGAGCTCGCGTCTGCCCTTGCCGGCGGTGGGCACGATGCGGAGCCCCGTGACGCCGGAGTCGTTGCCCAGGATCTCGTCTGCGGTGTGGTTCCAGGCGATGTCGATCGCGCCGGCGCGCTGCCGCTCGAACAGGCGATCCTGCAGGATCTTCTCGGCACGCAGCTTGTCCCGCCGGTGCACGAGCGTGACGTGCGAAGCGATGTTCGACAGGTAAAGCGCTTCCTCGACCGCGGTGTTGCCGCCGCCGATCACCGCCACGCGCTGGCCGCGGAAGAAGAATCCGTCGCAGGTCGCGCAGGCCGACACGCCGCGCCCGCGGAACGCCTGCTCGGATGGCAGCCCGAGGTACTTGGCGCTCGCGCCCGTGGCGATGATGAGCGCGTCGCACGTGTATTCGCCGCCGTCGCCCTTGAGCCGGAACGGGCGGCTGCCCAGCTCGACCGAGTCGATGTGATCGGACACGAGCTCGGTGTCGAAGCGCAGTGCGTGGTCCTTCATGCGTTCCATGAGCACGGGGCCGGTGAGTCCGTGTACGTCGCCCGGCCAGTTGTCGACATCGGTCGTCGTCATGAGCTGTCCGCCTTGCTCGAGCCCCGTGATGAGCAGCGGCTTGCGATTCGCCCGCGCCGCATACACCGCGGCGGAATATCCGGCGGGCCCGGATCCGAGAATGATCAGCCGCGAGTGCCGGGGGTCGCTCATGTATACTTTTCCTCGCTCAATGTCGCCCGCGACCGTCTCGCCACCGCCGCCTGCCTTTCGATTTCGATCGGCCACCGGTGTCGGCGGCCGAAAGGGGCGGCATGGTAAGCAACTCCCGATCCGTCGGCAAAGCGCCGCAGGGCATACCGTAAGACGCCCGCGTACACATCTCGGGGCGGCCGCCGGACCTTCAAGTTGAAGCCCCGTATTTTCATAAGCTTATAATCAGGACTTTAGGTACTGGGTGACATCTGGTGGCGAGAGTGGAAGCAAAGCGCGCCGACGGTGGTCCGGTTTCCGCCGGCGTCGCGCGTGCACTGCGTGAAAGCGCGTTCTGGATCTTCAGCGCGCTCGCGCTGATTCTGCTCGCCGCGCTCGTAAGCTACGACCGCGCCGACCCGGCCTTCTCCTCGACTGGTCAGCCCGGCCCGGTCACGAACCTGATCGGACCGCTCGGCGCCTGGGTGTCCGATCTGCTGTTCGTACTGTTCGGTGCGCCGGCCTACCTGTTCCCGGTACTGCTCGCGGTGGCGGGATGGGCGCTCTTCCAGGGCCGCAGCGGGAGGGAAGCGACCGACCGGCGCTCGCTGCTATTCCGCGGCCTGGGTTTCCTGCTCGCGCTCGCGAGCAGCTGCGGGCTCGCGACGCTGCATTTCTCGGGCGGCGGATTTCCGAACTCGGCGGGCGGTGTGCTCGGCTCGATGCTTGGCGACGGCCTTGCAGGCGTGATGAGTTTCCTGGGTGCGACGCTGCTGCTGCTCGCCGTGTGGCTCGGATCGGTGTCGCTCTTCACGGGCGTGTCGTGGCTCGCGATCATGGACCGCATCGGTCACGGCGTGCTGAACGGGCTGTCGTGGATCCGCGACCGTGTCTCGACCGCGCGCGACGTCAAGGCCGGGCGCGAGGTCAAGCAGGCGCGCGCTGAGATCGTTCGCGAGGAACAGAAGAAGGTCGCCGAGCGCAAGCCGCCGAAAATCGAGCCCGTCGCGCCGAAGGTCGAGAAGAGCGAGCGCGTCGAGAAGGAGCGGCAGGTGCCGCTGTTCGAGAGGCCGGGTTCGACCGAGTTACCGCCGCTGTCGCTGCTCGACGATGCGCCGCCGAGGCAGGGCGGGTACTCGGCGGAAGCGCTCGAGGCGATGTCGCGGCTGGTGGAGCTGAAGCTCCGCGACTTCGGCGTCGAGGCCGAAGTAGTCGAGGTCCACCCGGGACCGGTCATCACGCGCTTCGAGCTGCGCCCCGCGCCGGGCGTGAAGGTGAGCCAGATTTCGAATCTCGCCAAGGATCTCGCGCGTGCCCTGTCCGCGATCAGCGTGCGCGTCGTCGAGATCATTCCCGGCAAGTCGACGATGGGTCTCGAGATCCCGAACGAGTCACGCGAGATCGTCACGCTCGGCGAGATCATCAAGAGCAAGGCCTACGACGATCTCGCATCGCCGCTCGCGCTGGTGCTCGGCAAGGACATCGGCGGCGCGCCGGTGGTCGCGGACCTCACGCGGATGCCGCACCTGCTGGTCGGCGGAACGACGGGCTCGGGCAAGTCGACCGCGGTCAACGCGATGGTTCTCTCGCTGCTCTACAAGTCCTCGGCCGAGCAGGTCCGCCTGATCATGATCGATCCGAAGATGCTGGAGCTCTCGGTCTACGAGGGCATCCCGCACCTGCTGGCGCCGGTCGTGACCGACATGAAGCAGGCGGCGAACGCGCTGCGCTGGTGCGTCGCGGAGATGGAGCGGCGCTACCAGCTGATGGCGGCCACGGGCGTGCGCAACCTCGTGGGCTTCAACCGCAGGGTGCAGGAGGCTGCGGACGAAGGGCGGCCGTTGCGCGACCCGATCGAGATGAAGCGCCTGCCGCCGGACGGCGACCCGGAGACGGTGCCGCTGCTCCAGCCGCTGCCCTACGTGGTCGTGATCGTCGACGAGCTGGCCGACATGATGCTGATCGTCGGCAAGCGGGTCGAGGAGCTGATCACCCGCCTTGCTCAGAAGGCGCGCGCATCCGGTGTCCACCTGATCCTGGCGACCCAGCGTCCGTCGGTGGACGTCATCACCGGGTTGATCAAGGCCAACATTCCGACGCGCATCGCGTTCCAGGTGTCGGCGAAGGTGGACTCGCGCACCATCCTGGACCAGAGCGGCGCCGAGTCGCTGCTCGGTCACGGCGACATGCTGTTCCTGCAGCCCGGCACCTCGGTGCCGGTGCGGGTCCACGGCGCATTCGTATCGGACCAGGAAGTGCACCGCGTCGTCGGCTCGCTGCGCGGCTCGAAGCCGCCCATCTATCTCGACGAGATCCTCGATGGGCCGTCGGCGCCGATCCCGGGGCTGCCGGGCGAGCAGGTCGAGGGCGCATCCGAGGATGGTGTGGACGCGGAGCAGGACCCGCTCTACGACGAGGCCGTGCGCATCGTGACCGAGAGCCGCAAGGCGTCGATCTCCGGCGTGCAGCGCCGGCTCAAGATCGGCTACAACCGCGCCGCGCGCATGATCGAGACGATGGAAGCGGTGGGGCTCGTCGGGCCGCTGCAGCCCAACGGCAGCCGCGAGGTCCTCGCGCCGCCGCCGCCCGACCCCGAGTGAAGACGCCGGCCATGTGCGCGCTCCTCCGCGCGACCTGCGCAGCCCTCGCCTGCCTCGTGCTCGCATCGCCCGTCCACGCGGCGGACGACGCCGTCACGCGCGTCGCGGACTACCTGTCCGGCGTCAGGACGCTCTCGGCACAGTTCGTCCAGGTCGTGCGCGACCGGCAGGGCCGGATCGCCGAGCGCGCGAGCGGGACGCTGTCGCTCTCGAGACCCGACCGGTTTCGCTGGGACTACCGCCAGCCGTACGAGCAGCTGATCGTTGCGGACGGGCGCAGGCTGTGGCTCTACGACACCGACCTGCAGCAGGTGACGGTGCGCGGGCTCGAGGAGGGGCTGGGGTCCACGCCCGCGACGCTCCTGTCGGGCGCGGGGCGCCTGGGCGACAGCTTTGCGTCCGTCGCCGTGGAGCGCGACGGCGACTGGACCTGGTGCCGGCTGCGGCCGACGCAGAACACCTCCGACTTCGAAGCCGTCAGCCTGGCCTTTGATCCGAAGGGAGAGCTCACGGCGATGGAGCTTGCCGACAAGCTCGGGCAGACGACCCGGATCGATTTCTCGGGGCTCGCGCGCAACAGGCCGCTCGACGACGCGCTGTTCCGCTTCGAGCCGCCGCCCGGAGCCGACGTGATCGGGGAGGCGGGCGCGTGAGCTCTGCACTGCCGAGTTTGCCGCACCGCCGCGTCTGGATGATCCTGGGCTTCGTGCTGGTCGCTACGGTGATCGTGACGAGCCTGGTGCCGGGTGGCGGATTCGATCACGGTGCCAGGCGGCGACAAGCTGGGGCACGCATTCGCGTACCTGACGCTGATGGTCTGGTTTGCCGGACTGCAGCCTCGCCGGGCGTGGCGCTGGGTGGCGATCGGCTTGCTGCTCATGGGACTCGGCCTCGAAATTGCGCAGGGAGCGATGCACATGGATCGCACGGCCGATGCCCGGGATATGGCAGCCAACGCCGCGGGCGTGATCATCGGCCTGCTGCTGGCCGCCGCGGGTGCGGCCACCTGGGCCTACAGGCTGGAGACGTGGCTCGTCCGGAAATGACGTCGAGCGCGGCGGCCTACGACGGTCGACCGCTCGCCGACCGTATGCGGCCCGCGAGCCTCGGCGACTTCGTCGGCCAGCCGCACCTGCTCGCGCCCGGCAAGCCGCTGCGTCGACTGATCGAAGGCCGCAGCCTCCACTCGATGATCCTGTGGGGCCCGCCCGGCACCGGCAAGACCACGCTCGCGCGGCTCGTGGCGCGGACCTGCGAGGCGGAGTTCGTTGCGCTGTCCGCGGTGATGGCCGGCGTCAAGGACGTGCGCGCGGCGGTCGAACGCGCGCAGGCGCTGCGCCGCACCGAGGATCGTCCCACGATCCTCTTTCTCGACGAGGTGCACCGCTTCAACAAGGCCCAGCAGGACGCCTTCCTGCCCTTCGTCGAGGACGGCACGCTGTGCTTCATCGGTGCCACGACCGAGAACCCGTCCTTCGAGATCAACAGTGCGCTCCTGTCACGTGCGCGCGTCTACGTGTTGCGTGCTCTGTCCGTCGAGGACATCCGGCGCGTGCTGGACCGTGCGATCGAACGCGATGCCCGGGACAACGGTGCCGTGCGCGTGGAGGCGGAAGCCCTCGAGACGATCTCGAAAGCCGCTGACGGCGACGCGCGTCGCGGTCTCAACCTCCTCGAAGTGGCGCTCGAGCTGGCGCGCGCCGGCGACGGCATCCTGAGCGAAGCGATCGCTGCGGAGGTGTCCGCGGGCGGTTACCGGCGCTTCGACAAGCAGGGTGAGATCTTCTACGACCAGATCTCCGCGCTGCACAAGTCCGTGCGTGGGTCCGAACCGGACGCCGCGCTCTACTGGTTATGCCGGATGCTCGACGGCGGCTGCGACCCGCGCTACATCTCACGGCGCGTGCTCAGGATGGCCTCCGAGGACATTGGCAACGCCGATCCGCGTGCGCTTGCGCTGGCCCTGCAGGCCTGCGAAGTCTACGAGCGTCTCGGCAGCCCGGAAGGAGAGCTCGCCATCGCGCAGGCGGTCGTGTTCATGGCTTGCGCGGCGAAGAGCAACGCGGTGTACAAGGCTTTCGGTACGGCGATGGCCGATGCCCGCCAGCACGGTACGCTCGAGGTGCCGCTCCGGCTGCGCAATGCGCCGACCGCGCTCATGAAGGGGCTGGGCTACGGCGCGGGCTATCGTTATGCGCACGACGAGCCGGATGCGTACGCGGCAGGCGAGACCTACTTTCCCGATGGCATGTCGCCCCGGGTGTACTACGAACCCGTGCCGCGCGGGCTCGAAATCAAGATCGCCGAGGCGCTCGCGCGGCTGCGGGCGGGTGGGGCGAAGAAGGAATAGCCACCGAGAAAATCGGCTCAGAGCCGAATTTCCACATGGGAAGATGCAGCTCAGGTCCGTATGGAAATTCAGCTCAGAGCCGAATTGATTTGAACTTACTGGGAGGATGAATGCTCGACACCCGCTTGCTCAGGACCGACCCTGAGGGCGTTGCGCGCAACCTCGCGCGGCGTGGTTACGTGTTCGACCTGGCTGAGTTCCGCGCGCTCGAGGACCGTCGCAAGGCGGCGCAGGTCGCGGCGGACGAGACGCGGGCCGCGCGTAATGCGAATGCGAAGGCGGTTGGGCAGGCCAAGGCGCAGGGTAAGGACATCGCGCCGCTGCTGGCGGAGGGCGAGGCGCTGTCGCGACGGCTCGAAGGACTGGAGAGCGAAGTGAACGAGGCACAGGCACAGTTCGACGCGCTCGTGCTGACCCTGCCGAACCTGTTGCACGACGCCGTGCCGGACGGACAGGACGAAACGGCCAACGTCGAGCTGCGCCGCTGGGGCTCGCCGCGCGACTTCGCGTTCACGCCGCGCGATCACGTTGCGATCGGCGAAGCGCTCGGGATGCTGGATTTCGACGCGGCAGCGCGGATCTCGGGCGCCAGGTTTGCGGTGCTTTCCGGCGGAGTCGCGCGACTTCATCGCGCGCTCATCCAGTACATGCTCGACCTGCACACGAGTCGCCACGGCTACACCGAGGTCTACGTGCCGTACCTCGTCGGCCGACACGCGCTGATCGGGACCGGGCAGTTGCCCAAGTTCGAGGCCGACCTGTTCCGCATTGCCTCGGGCGACCACGAGTACTTCCTCATCCCGACGGCTGAGGTGCCCGTGACCAACCTGGCGCGCGAGTCGATTCTCGATGCGGCAACTCTCCCTCGGAAGTACGCGGCGCACACGCCGTGCTTCCGTGCCGAGGCCGGCTCGCACGGCAAGGACACGCGCGGGATGATCCGCCAGCACCAGTTCGAGAAAGTCGAGCTGGTGCAGATCGTGAAGCCGGAAGATTCCTACGCCGCGCTCGAGGAGCTGACCGGTCACGCCGAGCAGGTGCTGCAGGGCCTCGGCCTGCCGTACCGCGTGGTCGCACTGTGCGGCGGGCGACGTCGGCTTCGCGAGCGCCCGAACCTACGACATCGAGGTCTGGCTGCCCGGGCAGCAGGCGTACCGGGAGATCTCCTCCTGCAGCAATTGCGAAGCCTTCCAGGCCCGGCGCATGCAGGCGCGCTGGCGCAACCCGGCGACGGGCAAGCCCGAGCCCGTGCACACACTCAACGGCTCCGGTGTCGCGGTCGGGCGGGCGCTGATTGCGGTGCTGGAGAACGGCCAGCAGGCCGATGGCAGTGTCGTGGTGCCGGACGTGCTCAGGGCCTATATGGGCGGGGCGGATAAACTCGCGTCCTAGCTCTACACTCGCGGCCTGGATCGCGGCGTCAGATCGAAGCAGCCCGAGAGCTGGTAAAAGCGATTGATTGCGGGCAGTCGAACAACTATCGGTGGGCATAACGGGGGACACATGAACGAATCGGTGAGCTGGCCGAAGAAAACGCGCGAGATGCACAGTCATCACTTCGACTCGACGATCTGGAATGATTTCAAGTTCCGCGACGACGACATCGTCATTTCGACCTATGCGAAGTCGGGTACGACGTGGATGCAGCAGATGATCGGGCAGATGCTGATGGGCCCGGATCCGGAGCTTGGGGTGGCGGAGTTGTCGCCGTGGCTCGATATCCGCGTTCCTCCGAAAGCGGTCAAGCTGCCCGTGGTGGAGGCGCAGACGCACCGGCGGTTCCTCAAGACGCATCTGCCCGTCAATGCGCTCGTCTTTTCACCGAAGGCGAAGTACATCTATATCGGGCGGGACGGCCGTGACGTGTTGTGGAGCTTCTACAACCACCACGTCAATGCCAATGACACCTGGTATGCGGCGCTCAACGACACGCCTGGGCGTGTCGGGCCTCCGATCGAGCGTCCGCCCGGGGACATCCGTCAGTATTGGCGCGACTGGCTTTCGCGTGACGGCTACCCGTTCTGGTCGTTCTGGGACAACGTCCGGAGCTGGTGGGAAATACGTGCACTCCCCAATGTCATGCTCGTGCACTTCGCGAATCTCAAGCGCGACATGCCGGGACAGATGCGCCGCATCGCAGCCTTCCTCGACATCACCATCGATGAGGCGAAGTGGCCGACGGTCGTGGAGTATTGCTCCTTCGACTGGATGAAGGCCCATGCCACCAAGAGTGTCCCGCTCGGCGGTGCATTCTGGGACGCCGGCGCCGCGGTCTTCATTCACAAGGGGGTGAACGGACGGTGGACGGATGTCCTCTCACGGGAGGAGGCCGCCGAGTACGAGGCCCGGGCAGTGCAGGAGCTTGGGCCGGAATGCGCGCGGTGGATTGCGACCGGCCAGGGGCTGGATTGACGGTAGCCTCCGCGCGGCGCTCCGGCCGTACATTTGCCGGGGCGGACATCCCACGCGCGTAGCCTTAGACTGCGCGGCCGGAACGGCTCGAGCGTGCCGGTTCGCGATGGAGAGGTGGCAGAGCGGTTGATTGCACCGGTCTTGAAAACCGGAGACCCTTCACGGGGTTCGTGGGTTCGAATCCCACCCTCTCCGCCACTATAAAACAAGCCTTTTTCTAGCGTTTCGGTCCTGTCTGAGCGAGTCGTAACTGCTCAAAAATGAGCAAAAACTGAGCTGCAAACTCAATTCAGCAGAGAGCCCGGCCACGTGCCGGGCTCTTTGTATCTGGCGGGATCCACGCCTGCCGACCGGCGAAGGGGGACGACGCGGGCCGGCAGGGGGACCGAGCGCGCGACCACCGAGGCAGGCTCGCGCATGACTCAGATTCACCGTACCGCACGGCGCCATCTGGCGCAGTGACCAACGTCCGGTTTTGGCCCCCGATTTCAGCCGCTCTGACCTTCTTGTTTTCGTACGAACGGCGCGCATATTCGCGTCGCCAGCCCGCGCGTGACAGCGCAGGCTGCGCGCATGGACTCGATGCCCACCGGGCCGAACATCGCCACCGGCCGCCTGGTGGTGGGGCTGGCGGGTGCTCAGATGTAAGCGCGAGCGCTGATACCCGGGCGCAGGGTCGGCGGTCTCACTTGCCAGCTACCTAACGACCGGCAGTAGCTGCATCGCGGTTTCTTGCCGACGAAGCAATAGTCGCCGCGTCCTTCGGTGATCAGCCGCTCGAAGTCCAGCACGGCCCAGCGTTCGCACGTAGCGCAGAACGCCGCGAGTTTGTGATCGTGCTCGCGCAGGGCTCGGATTGTGTCGAGCGTGACCATGGCGAACCACAGCACCGGCGCGCCCGTTGACAGATTGATCCGTTTTCGCGCGAACTCGGTGGGTGTTCGGCGAGGGATGAGCGTATACGTCGGTTACTTGTCACAGCCCACGGCCCGAAGGCGAGAAACCTTGGTTCGTGTCTCGACCTTTAGGATGCTCGACAAACACAAGCAGGAGAGGGTGCTCCGGCGCATGCGTCTAAATGTGCCGCCGAGACAAAGCCGGAGATGACGACGACGACGAGCCAAGCGCAAAGTTAGACAACGGGCCACCCGCTCGCGGGGCGGCCTATGCAATGGGGGGCGCGAGATGAACGACGCAACCAACGCCGCGGCAGAAGTCTCGCCGCTGGTCGAGCTACGCAGCACCATTTTCCGTCTGCGGGCGGCCCTCGAAGAGGCGATGCTCTACAACTGGTCACCCGCGAACGATCCGCCGCCTGTGGCCATCGTCGTGCAGTGTGAAGCTGCCCTTGGCGTGACAGAGGAAGTCTTAGCCCACTAGCCCGCGCGACCCGGTCAAGGCGCAATTCTCGGCGTCCACGTCAGATATTCGCGTCGCCAGACCGCACAGGACCGCGCAGGCTGCGCGCATGGACTCGATGCCCACCGGGCCGAACATCGCCACCGGCCGCCTGGCGCAGTTTGCTTGGGGCTGGTGGCGCGCTTAGGCGACGCGAAAATCTGCTGCGTTCGCGCAGAAACAAAAAAGCCCGGCGCGTGGCCGAGCTCTCTCCAGGCCTACCGTAGCTTCTTTGACTTCTTTAGCTTCTTTGCTGGCTCCTTTGGCTCCTTCTCCGATCCTGACTTAGCCAAAGCCGAAGTTGCCTGAAGAGTCAAAATTACGGGTGCCGCATAGGCTGCCTTCTTAAGAAGACCTCGCCGCGTCGGGTCATGTTTCGTTTCCACTCCTCCTCCTTGAGAACTTGCCAAGGCAGCAGCGATTGGTCCATGCATGCTGCGTGCCGGCGGGTAGGGATGCCCTCCAAACAAACGCTTGGCACCTCCAGTCCGGAGTCACTGCGATATGTCACGTGGATGATGTAAGGAACTCCGACGGTGACAACGCATAAGCCACAACTTTCGAAGCAGTGTTACCGTTCGGCATGGTCAGCCGCCTGGCGACGTTGCGAACTCGTGAAGGCGCGCAGCTCCCGAGGTGACATAAGAGTCATCCACGAGGCGATCCTTGGCCGCTCGTCGCCTTCCGGCTTGACATCGCAATACACGCGAGTAAGCTCCGTCCCCCCTATGCATCCAAATTTCCGCAGAAAGCTCGTCATAGCGTCGCTTCGAAAGAAGCGCATATGCGCGCCGCGAGACCGTATTGAGCGCGAAGCGGCCGCGCGCGTGCGGGAAGCTCGGAAACACCGAGTGACCGGTTCGGAGGGTGCTTCGCCGCGCTAGTCCTTCGCCTGTTGGGAGGGCTGGTTCCTCCGAGAAGTCCAGATGAGGCCCCGGTTGGCTGTTGCTGACCGGGGCCTCGTCGCTTGAGAGCCTATGACGTAGGACGAGTGCCCCGACGGCGCAAGACCCTAGCAATCATTGCTCGTCGTCTTCTCCGGCCGTGCCTTCGTCGTAGTCATCCTCGCCTTCGTCGCCGCAATCTGCGCCGAGCCAGCGGCCCGTGTACTGCGACTTCATCGTCAGCACGTTCGAGCCCTCACCCATCTTGAGATCCATCGTGCCCGTCATGGATTCCGGGGTCGGCGTCGTGATTCGCATGACACCCGAGCCCTTGAATTCGCCCGTACAGGTGAGTCGCAATTCCTGCGTCGTCCGCGTGGTAGTAACGATCGTCTGCGTGCAGCCTTCGGTTTCCGACTGGAAGGGATTCTCGACGTCCTCCTGCGTGATGCATTCGCGCTCGGTCCTCGTCTCCGGCCCTTTGGCCGCCTCGGCCTTCATGGCCGCCTCCATCTGTGCCCGCTGGGCCGGCGTCATCTGGTCCAGCATTGCCTTGGGCAATGGCGGCATGCCGCTCGTGTGAGTCGTCGAGGTGACTTCCCACAAGCCCAACTTGACGTTGAGCTGATCCGCAACCGCGACGATCGGCAGCGAGAGGCAGGCGGCGACGAGCAGACTCTTCACACTCATGAGCAACTCCACTTCTTGATTCCTGGTGCATTGTCGCCGAGCGGCGCGCCGGTTGCATCCACGAGGACTAAAGTAGTCCTTCGATCGGCAGCCACGCCAGGACGCGGATGGCCGAGCGCCATGCGAAGCTCGACTTCGGCTCGGAGCGATACTTGGAGCGGGTAAATCGTCTACCATCGACTGGCCATCGCACACGAAGAACTGACCTTCTGGAAGTAGCCGGAGTCGAACCTGTTGCGTGATCTTCATCGCGCGCTGCGCGATTTCGGCGCCGTGCTGCTGCTCGGTCTCGCCGGCATCGCTGCCGGCCAGGCCGCCGAGCCGCCGCGCCTCGTACTCCAGATCACCGTCGATCAGCTCCGCGGCGACATGCTGCCGCGGTTCCGCGATCGCTTCGGCGCGGGCGGGTTCCGGCGGCTGATGGAGCAGGGCGTGTGGTACGCGAATGCGCACTACGGCACCGGCAACACTTTCACCGCGAGCGGCCACGCAGTGCTCGTCACCGGCGCGGACGCAGCCGAGCACGGCATGGTGGCCAACTACTGGTTCGATCGTGCCTCGGGCAAGCGCATGTACGGGGTGTTCGATCCGGAGCACGGGCTGTCACCACGCAATCTCGGCTCGACCACGATCGCCGACGAGCTCGTCGCGGCGTCGTCGGGTCGCTCTCGCGCTTTTGCGGTGGCCGGCAAGGACCGCAGCGCGATCATCCCGGCCGGCCGGCGCGGCAAGGCCTACTGGTATTCCGACGCGAACGGGCATTTCGAGAACAGCAGCTGGTATGGGTCTGCGCTGCCATCCTGGGTCCGGGCCTGGAACGACGCTCGTCCCGCGGAGCGCTACCGCGGCCGGGTGTGGATGCCATTCGGGCCCGCAGGTGCCGCGCAGACCGCCCCGGCCGTATCCAACGAACTGGCGCATCCGCAACCCTGCGGTCGGGCGCAGCTTCCCGCACAAGTTGCCGGACGACGCCAATGCGACGTTTTTCGAGGCGCTGCCCGAAACGCCGTTCTTCGATGAATACACCCTGTCATTCACCCGCGAGCTGATCGCGCGCGAGAAGCTGGGCCGCGGCGGCGCGACCGACTATCTGTCGGTGTCGCTCTCCGCCCTCGACTACGTCGGGCACGCGTATGGCCCGAGCAGCCTCGAGTACGCCGACACGCTGCTGCGTCTCGACGCCCTGCTCGCCGGGATTCTCAGCTACGTAGACGAGCAGGTCGGGTCGGGGCGTACGCTCATCGTGCTCTCCGCCGACCACGGCGTCGACGAGATCCCGGAGGCAAGACGCGCGGCCGGGTACGACGCCGACCGCTTCTACCCGGACAAGATCCTCGAGCAGGTCAACCGCAGCCTGGCCACGCGCTTCGGAGTGACGGGGAATGTCGTCGCGGCTTTCGTGCCGCCGGGGCTCTATCTCGACCATGCGCGGATCGCGGCACTCAAGCTCGATGGCACGGCGGTGGAGGCGGCGCTCGCGGCGGAGCTGCGTTCCGTGCCGGGCGTCGCTTTCGCGCTCACGCGCAGCGACCTGCTCGCCGGGCGTGTCCCGCAGACCGAGTTGATGCGGCGCATGCAGCGCGCGTTTCATCCGCAGCGCTCGGGCGACGTGGTGATCGTGCAGCAGCAGTTCTGGTACCTGTACTCCGATCCGGAGTGCTGCGCCGCCATGCACGGCTCGCCCTACAGTTACGACACCTTCGTGCCCGTGATCTTCGCCGGCGCCGGAATCGAGCCCGCCACCGTGCGGCGGGCCGTCGAGCCAGCGAGCGTCGCGCCGACGATTGCGGCGCTGCTCGGAATCGATCCGCCGTCGGGGAGTACGGCTCCGGTCCTGGAGGAGATCGTCGACGCCAGGTGACGACGCAGCAGAGGCATCTGAGAACAATGAAAGTCGGGCATGTCCCTGTTTCCTGCTTGTGGCGCGTACTGATCCTGCTGACGCTGGTCGGACTCGCCGCATGCGCGCAGCTTGAGCCGCGCCCGGACCTCCCGGCCGAAAACGCGATCCCGCTCGGCGAAGGAACGGAGCTCGACCAGGCGATCGCCGGGGCGGAATCGCGGCATCCGAGCCAGTCCGCCTTCAGGCTCCTCAGTGAGGGCCCGGAGGCATTCGTCGTCCGCGCGCGCAGTGCTCGCCTCGCAGGCCGAAGCCTCGACGTCCAGACCTACATCTGGCATGCGGACGAGACCGGGGCATTCCTCGCCCATTACCTGCTCGTAGCGGCAGATCGCGGCGTCAAGGTCCGGTTGCTGGTCGACGACATGGACGCCCGCGCGAAGAACGCGGGCTTTGCAGCACTGGCGGCGCATCCGAAAGTGGCCGTCCGCATGTTCAATCCGTTCGCTTCGCGCAAGGGCGCGCTGAGCCTGCTCGGCGAGGGCCTGGTCAGCTTCTCGCGCATCAACCACCGCATGCACAACAAGACCTGGATCGCCGACAACCGCATCGCGGTCGTGGGCGGTCGTAACCTCGGCGACGAATATTTCGGCGCCAGCGAGGAAGTGAACTTCGTCGATCTCGACTTCGCGATGATCGGCCCAATCGTGCGTGATGCCTCCGCCTCGTTCGACAAGTACTGGAACGCACCCGCCTCTTATCCGATGGAAGTGCTGGACCCGCTCGCCGTGAGCGAGCCTGCGCTCGCGAAGCTTCGCGAATGGCTCGAGCAGCAGGCAGCCGGTGCCGGCACGGGCCGGTACGCCGACATCCTGCGAGCGGACGACGCGGTACAGCGCCTCGTCGCGGGCGACTGGCCCATGCAGTGGAGCGCGAACTACCGGTTCGCCTCGGACGATCCGCTCAAGGCGACGATGGCCGATCACGATCCTGAACGGTCGCAGGTCGTGCAGACCCTGGTGCCGGCGGTTGGCGCGATGCAGACCGCGGCTCACGGTCATCTCGCCTTACTTCGTTCCCGGGGAGGTCGTAACCCGGTCATTCGTCGAGGGCGCACAGTCCGGCAAGCAGGTTCGAGTCCTCACCAATTCGCTGGTCGCCAACGACGTGGCGGCGGTCCACGGCGGTTACACGCGTTACCGTGGCGCGCTGCTCGAGGGCGGCGTGCAACTCTGGGAGCTCAAGCCGCTCGCGGGAAGCGACGTGCCGTCGACCCTGTTCGGTTCGACAGGCGCGAGCCTGCATACCAAGGCCATTGCGATCGATGGCCGCACGCTGTTCGTCGGCAGCTACAACCTGGACCCGCGGTCCACCTGGCTCAACTGCGAGCAGGGCGTGCTGGTCGAAAGCGCGGAACTCGCGCGGCAACTCGAGGCGATCTTTGCCACACAGACCTCGAGCCAGCGCGCGTGGCAGGTGAGTCTCGCGGACGGGAAGCCGCGCTGGAGCGACGGCGAGGAGACCTTCGACCGCGACCCGAAGGCGTCGCTGAGTCGCCGCTTCCAGGCCTGGATCACTCGCGTGCTGCACCTGGATGCGCAGCTCTGAGCCCCTGCCCGCAGCTGCCGCGACTCTATTTCAGGTATCGCGACTCGAATTGAGCCAGCGATCGACCCTCGGCATCGAAGAGCTCCAGGGTCTCGCCGGCGATGCGCCAGCGCGCGACCTTGGCCAACGCCTGGTGAAAAGCCCGCTCCTGTTCCATGCCCTGCGGGCAGGCCATCATCGTGCCGGCCATCTGTCCGAACTTGATGTGCTCGCCGTCGATGGTGTAGCTGCCCATCAGGCGATTGCAGCCGCCCGAGCCGGCCACGCGCTTCTGTTCCGGTTGCAGGATGAAGTGCGGCTCGCGCTGCTGCTCGGCGACGGTGACCGGCTCCGTTCCCAGCCGCATCAGCTTCCAGTAAGTATTCTCGAGTGAGGCCGTCGAGCCTTGATCGCCACAGGTTCCGGCGCCGATGCTGACGAAGCGTTCCACGATCAGCGTCGGCTTCGGACCGGGGCCTTCCATCGGCATGCGATCCTCGACCCGCCCGTCGACAGTTGCGAGGAGCGTCGCGCCCGGCTTGGTGCGCGCGTTCGAGTACGCGGCCTCGAGCGCCGCGTTGTCGCCCTCGTGCGCGACCGGCAGGCGCCGCCCCGTGGCGCAATCGACGAAGAAGCCTGCATCGGCCATGTAGGAATACAGGCCGCGCATGCGCTGTGGCCCGGCCGGCGTCGCAGCCGCGGCCGGTGAAGCCGGAGAACTCGCGCCCGTCTTGCGCAGGAGCATGTCCACGTGGCTGACCTGCCCCTCACCCAGGACCGGGTAATGCGTGTCGGTCGTGAACAGCAGCTCGTCTCCGAGGGTGACGCGGGCACGAACGGTGTAACGATGCTTCGGGTCGATGCGTCGCGGGTCGTAGCTGATCGAGAAGCGGAACGGCGGCTGACCCGGCGCCTCGATTCGCGTGCGGCCGAGCACCTCGGCCGGGGCATCGGCGCGCGACACGTCTTCGAGGGTCGCCTCGAACACGGCACCGGCCGGCAGCGCGATGCGCTCGCGATAGGTCGCGGTGCCTGTGACGGTCGGCTGGGGCGAAGCCTCGTCGGTCATACAGCCCGCCGCAAGCAGGACGAGCGAGCAACAGGCAGCACTGGCAAGCCACCGAGCGGACGCGGCATCGAGCATGGAGCGATCTCCGGAATGTTCGTGTGCAAGGTCGGTCCGTGAAAATTGGCTCAGAGCTGATTTTCCCGCACCGCCCGACGACACCATTCCGGCGGCAGTGTACCTTTAGGCGGGGAACGATGCGGAATGACGAGGATTCGATCCTGCGGGCTGCCGCTGTGCGCCCTGCTGCTCGCGGCATCCGGGCCTGTGGCCGGAGTTCCCGCATCGCCATCGGCGGCTGGCTACGGCATTCGCATCGAGGAAGCATGGATCGCCATGCCGGATGGCGTGCGATTGTCGGCCGATCTATACATGCCGGACGGCGGCACGGCCGGAGAACGATTCCCCGTGCTGCTTGAGTACCTGCCGTACCGCAAGGCCGAAGGCCGCGATCGAAACTACTCCCTGTATTCGTATTTCGTGCAACGCGGCTACGTGGTCGCGGCCGTCGACATACGCGGCACCGGCGGAAGCGAAGGACGGCTGATCCCCTACGAGTACTCCGACATCGAACACGCGGACGGAGAGGTCGTGATCGACTGGCTGTCGCGGCAGCCCTGGTCGACCGGCAAGGTCGGCATGTTCGGAATCTCGTGGGGCGGGTTCAATTCGATCCAGATGGCCCTGCGCAACCCGCCGGCGCTGAAGGCGATCATCGCGGTCGATGCGACCGAGGATCTTTACCAGGAGGACGTGCATTTCATTGACGGGATCATCCACGTCGACTCCTGGGAGATGAGCCAGGATCTCGACAACGCGCGCCCGGGTGCGCCGGATTACGTGATCGACGAGGCGTACTTCCGCGATCGCTTCGACACGCAACCGTGGATGATGACCTACAAGCGCCAGCAGCGCGACGGCCCCTTCTGGGACCGCGCCTCGGCCCGCGACCGCTACCAGGACATCCGGATCCCGAGCCTGCACATCGCTGGCTGGTACGACGGTTATCGCGACAGCGTGCCGCGGATGCTGGCGAACGTGAAGTCGCCGGTGAAGGCCATCATCGGGCCGTGGTCGCATGCCTGGCCGCATGAGCCCTACCCGAATCCCGGCATCGAGTGGCGTCATGAGGCCGTGCGCTGGTTCGATCACTGGCTCAAGGGCCGCGACACCGGGATCATGGAAGAGCCGCGTCTCGCGGTGTTCGTCCGGCAGTGGCACGCGCCTGGGCCGTACCTCAAGGTCGCGCCGGGCGCCTGGCGCTACGAGGAGGGCTGGCCGATCGCGAGGATTCGCGACCAGGTCCTGCACCTGCAGCCCGATCACTCGCTGGCGCCTGCGGCACCCGAACCGACGACTCACCGGTTGCGCTACGTGCCGTCGATCGGGGTCGAAGCCGGCGGCCCGGTCATGTGGTGGGGCGACGTGGCGCACGATCAGCGCCCGACCGATGCGTTCAGCCTGGTCTACGACAGCGCACCGCTCGAGGCCGACACCGAGATCCTCGGGATGCCGCGCGCAATCCTGACGGTCGCGGCGGATGCGCCGCGCGCCAACTGGTTCGCGCGCATCTCGGATGTCGCTCCCGACGGCACCGTGACCCAGGTGACCGGCGCGGGCTTCAACGGCAGCCATCGCAAGTCCGCGCGCGAGCCATCACCGCTCGTCCCGGGCGAGGCCTTTGAGGTTGCGATCGACATGCACTTCACGTCCTGGGTGTTTCCCAGGGGGCATCGGATCCGCATCGCCGTCAACAACGCGCAGTGGCCGATGCTGTGGCCGACGCCTTTCCCGATGACGACTGCCTTGCAGCTCGGCCCGGGCGCTTCACGGCTTGCGCTGCCGGTCGTGCCGCACGCCGAGCGGCCGGTGCCCGCGTTCCTGCCGCCCGCCGCGAGTCCCGCGCTCGCCGGCTTCGAGACGCTGGATGCCGGTACGAGCTCGGGTTACGGCGAGATCTCGTCGGTGAACCGCAACCCACAGACCGGCGAGGTGACGGCCACGGCGACCAACACCGGCGGCCAACGCTATCCCTGGGGCATCGAGCGCTACCACGAGACCATCCGCCACAGCGTCAGGGATGATCAGCCGGCCGCGGCAAAGTTGCTCGGCTCGCACCGGATGGAGGTCGAGCTCCCGGGCCGCACGCTCGCCTGGGAAGCGGAGCTCTCGTTTCGCAGCGACACCGACAACTTCCATTACTCGTACCGGCGGCGGCTCCTCGAGAACGGCAAGCTGCTGCGCGAGAAGACCTGGACCGACACGATCCCACGCGACTTCCAGTAGTGGCTGCGAAGACGAGGCCCTCCAGACCAGGTCGCCCGGCTCAGGCAGCGCGAGATCCACGCTGAGGCACAGCTGTCGATGGGCCTTACATAAGGCGGCTGGCGGCTTCCATCGCCAGCGTGCAAGTGACTGACTGGACGCGGCTTTGGCTGTCGGGGCACGGGATATGCATCGGCACACGCACAGCCACGCCTCGAGGTTCCCGCAATGGAGGGGACTGCAATGAATCGATCCCACTACCTGGCGTCCGCCATGTTGGCGCTGGCGTGCGTCGCGCCCTGTACGATCCCGCGCGCAAATGCGGTCCCGGTGCTCCTCGTGAGCAGCGGCGACAACGACGCCGTCCTGCGCTACAACGCGACCACCGGCGCGTTCATCGACGTCTTCGCCGAGAGCGACGAACTCGACGATCCGGAGGGCCTGGCTATCGGTTCGGACGGCCACCTCTACGTCACCAGCCGCAGCAACGAAGTGCTGCGCTACGACGGCGTGACGGGCGCCTTTCTCGGGGTGTTTGCCTCCGGAGGCGGGCTCGAAGATCCCGCCGGCCTGGTATTCGGCTCGGACGGCCGTCTCTACGTCAGCAGCGGCGAGACCGGCGACGTCAAGGTCTTTGACGGGGCGAGCGGCGCATTCATCGATACGTTCACGTCGGGCGGTGACCTCGTGAGTCCCGAAGGCCTGCGATTCGGCCCCGACGGTGACCTGTTCGTCAACGGCGGCGAGAACGACGCGGTGCTGCGCTACGACGGCGCGACCGGCGCTTTCGAGGGCACGTTCGCCACCGGCATCGACGATCCGCTGGAACTGATCTTCCACACGGACGGCAAACTCTACGTGAGCAGCGCGGGCTCGAGCCAGGTGCTGCTGTTCGACGGCACGACGGGGGCGCCCCTCGGCGTGTTCGCCGAGGGCGGCGGGGCCGTGGAGACCGAAGGCATCGCGTTCGGCCCGGACGGCAATCTCTACGTCGCGAGCGAAGCTACGGACGAGATCTTCCGCTACGACGGCGTGACCGGTGCATTCATCGATATCTTCGTCGAGGAAGGCAGCGGCGGGATCGGTGAGCCGACGTTTATCCTGTTTGCAGATCAGGTCATCGTGCCGGAGCCCGGCACGCTCGCACTTCTCTGCGCAGGGCTCGTGGCACTCGCGTTCAGCCGGCGCCGCGTCGGGTAAGGCCCGGTCGACGGTGGGTTGGCCGCGCTCTGATGCGCGGCAATGCGTCGGCGCGCGTGAGCACTGCTCCGCGGCGCCGTAGCTGAGTGGTGCCGGGATTCCGTCATTCGGTTATCGTCGATGGCCGAATGACCGAAGGCCCGGCACCTGACCTCACACCCACGGCAACGACGGTCGGCGGCCAGCGCGCCGTGATCGAAGCTGCGCGGGCGATGCGCGACAGCGGCCGCGATTTTGCGCTCGCGCTCGTGGTGCATACCGAAGGGTCCACCTACCGCAAGCCCGGGGCGCTCGCGCTCGTGGGCGCCGACGGCACGCAGGTCGGCGTGATCTCGGGTGGCTGCCTGGAGCCGGGCGTTGCGGCTCTCGCGCAGGAATGCATGCGCGCGGGGGCTCCCAGGGTGGCTGTGTTCGACACCCGCAGCGACGACGACCTGCTGTTCGGATCGGGCTCCGGCTGTCGCGGTCGCATGCAGGTTCTTGCCCTGCCGGGCGGCGACGGGTCCAGCCGCGCGCAGATCGACGCCATCATCCAGGCAGATATCGAGCGGCGTCCCGTCACCCTGGCGTTGATGGCACTCGCACCCGGGCTCTTCGACGCGGGTGAAGTCACGATCCGACCCTCGCCGCGACTCCTGCTGATCGGTGCCGGCCCCGAAGCCCGCCCGCTTCTTCGCATCGGCCGGGCACTGGGTTGGTACTTCTGTATCTCGGACCATCGTGAGGCCTTGCTCGCAGCGGACCGGGCAGGGGAGGCGGATCGCACGATACCGCTGCGCCCGGCGCCTGCGATCGAGCGGCTCGCCCGCGAGCCCTTCGATGCGGTGCTCGTGATGACGCACGTGGCCAGCACCGACCTCGAGGCCTTGAGGACGCTTGCAGCCGTGGACGTCCCCTACATCGGGCTCGTTGGTCCGCCGGCGCGGCGCGACGAACTGCTCGCGCAACTCACATCCGGCGAACGCCACGCGCTGCACGGGCGCCTGCATGCGCCGGTCGGCCTGCCGCTCGGTGGCGAAGGGCCCGAGGCGATCGCGCTTGCGATCGCGGCCGAGCTTCAATCGGTGTTCAGCGCGAGATGATCGAGGCCCGCCATGCGATCGTCCTGCTCGCCGCCGGTGAGTCGCGGCGGCTCGGCGTTCCGAAGCAGCTGCTTACGATCGACGGCGAACCGCTGGTGCGTCGCGCGGCGCGCGCGGCACTCGCCACGTGCCCCGCCCAGGCATTGATCGTCGTCGGCGCGCGGGCGGACGACGTTTACGCGGCGGTCGCTGACCTGGCGCTGACGCGGGTGGCGTGCGCGGAGTGGGAGCAGGGACTCTCGGCCTCGATCCAGGCAGGGGTGCGTGCCGTCGATCCCGAGCTGGCGGCAGCCTTGTTCGTGCTGGCCGACCAGCCGGCGCTCGACGCCGACCACCTCCGGGCGCTCATCGCTTGCTGGCGAGACCAGGGTCGACAGGGCAGTGGCCAGTGCCTACGGCGGTGTCATCGGTGTCCCGGCCGTTCTGCCGCGCGAATGGTTCGGGGAGCTCTCTACGCTCCGTGGCGATCAAGGCGCACGCGAACTGCTGCGTGCCCGAGGCCGCGGGATCGCAACGGTCCCGGCACCGGGCCTCGCCCTGGACATCGACTCGCCCGCCGACCTCGCCCACCTTCGCGGCGCGCCTCACCCCGACGATTGATGTTGAACTCCCGCGATGCGTGAGCTCGGCGCACTGCGCCGACTACCGACTCGCCTGCCTGCTCCACGGCGCAAGCTGCTCCTTCACCGTCTTCTCGTCGCCGACGACTACGAGCGTCATGCGATCAGGCACGAGATGCGTATTGGCGATCCGCCGCACGTCATCCGGCGTGACCGAGGTGACGCGCTTCACGTAGGTCGACAGGTAGTCCGCGCCGAGCCCGTGCTGATCGGCGAACGACAACCGGGAGATCACGCCACCGCGCGAGGCGTTCTGCACGAGGAAGACGCCCGCGACATTGTTCTGAATGCCGCGCAGCTCGTCGGCCGTCGGCGGCTCCCGCCGCAGGCGGTCGATCTCCGCAAACACCTCCTTGAGAGCCGCACCGGTGACGGCCGTCGTGACGTCCGCCTGCTCGACCCAGTCGGCGGTCCCGGGGTGCGCGTTGATGGTGCTGAACGGTGAATAGGTGTAGCCCTTCTGCTCCCGGATGTTGCTGGTGATCCGCGAGGCGAACGAGCCGCCCAGCAACGAATCGGTGACCTCGAGCGCCACCCAGTCGGCGGACGACGGATCGGGCACTCGCAGGCCGAGCATGACGGTGGACTGCGGCGCGTTCGGACGATCGATCAGCTCGTATGCGCGGTCGCGCGGCGTCGGTCGAGCGGGCATCCGGTCCGTCCCGCCACTCCAGGGGCCGAACGCCTCGCGGATGGCCGCTTCCATGGCTGGGGCGTCGAAGACGCCGGCCACGTAGAGCCGCGACCGCCGCGGGCCGAAGTTGTCGCGATGGAAGGCGCGGACCTGCTCCAGCGTGTAACTCTCGAGCATCGCTTCCGTCGGGAAGATGCGACCGTACGGGTGGTCGCCGTACAGGAGTGCTGCGAATCTCTCCTGCGCAATCGACTGCGGCGTGCTCTTCTGAATCGCCAGGTCCCGGAGGAGGCTAGCCTTCACGCGTGCCAGGTCCGCTTCGGGCAGGCGCGGCTGACGGACGACGTCGGCCAGCAGGCGCAGCGCGTGCGGTCCCCGTTCCGCAAGGACGTCCGTGTAGACGTTCGTTCGATCCGGCCCAACGGTGATCGCGAGCTCGCCGCCCATCGTCGCGAGCTCACGCGCAAGGGCCTCCGCGGTCAGCGCGGTGGTGCCTTCCTTGAGCATCTCGCCGGTGGTGTCGGCGAGCCAGGTCTGGTTGGCGCCTTCATGGACGTTGCCGGCCGCGACGACCAGTTGCATCCGGACCTTCGGCACCGTGCCGAACGCGACCATCGTCACCGGCAGCCCGTTGGGAAGCGTGAACCGCTTCGGCTGCGGCAATACGAGGTCCTTCGCAGGCCCCGGTTTCGGCGGAGCGTCCTTCACGGGTTCCGCCGGCTGCTGCGCGGCGGCGAGCGATGTGCAGGCGAGGGTAAGCAGCGAGACACGGAGAAGACGGGCAAGCAGCGGTGCGCGCATCGACCGCCTCCTCATCGCTGAACCGCTGCGGGAGCGGCCTCAGGTTGGCCCGGGGTGATGACGTACACCGTGCGGTTGGTCGGCCGCAGGTACTCGCTGGCGGTCTTCTGCAGGAGCGCGGGCGTCACCTTCGCGAACTCGCTCTCGAGCCGGTTGATCCGCGCCGGGTCGTCGTCGAAGAGGGCGAACGAGGCGAGCAGGTTCGCGCGTCCGAAGCCCGCGAACTGTTCGAGACTCGCGTAGAGCGACGAGCGCATCTTGACGCGCGCGCGGTCCAGCGTCGCCTGATCCAGGGGCCGCTGGCGCACGCGCTCGACGACCTCGTCGACCGCCGCCAGCAGCTTGTCCGAGGGCGTGGTCGAATCGTGGAAGATCTGCGCCATCCACAGCATCGGACCGCTGTAGTCGAACATGTTGCCGAGGCCCCAGTTGATACCGGCATCGACGCCGCCCGTCAGTGCGCGCTTGCGCACGAGCTCGTCGTAGAGCAGGGAGTCGGGTCCCTGAGCCAGTATCTGGTCGAGGAGCCCGAACGCGTACCACTCGGGCGTGCCGCGGTCCGGGAGGTGATAGGCGAGGCCCAGCGCGGGCCGGTTCGCGAGCGGGTCAGTGCGCCCCGCGTGTTTTTCTTTCTCCTGTCGCGGCTCGCGGAGATCGGGCGCGGCAGGGAGCTTTGCCGGGGGGATCGAGGAGAAGTACCGCTCGATCCAGGCCTTGGTGCGGGCAGGCTCGATGTCGCCCGTCACGACCAGCACGGCGTTGTTCGGCGCGTAGAACGTCTTGAAGAACGCGCTCACGTCCGCAAGCGTAGCGGCATCGAGGTGCGCCAGGTCGCCGTAGAAGTTGTGGGCGTTGTACCAGTTCGTGTTGGCGGCCATCGGCAGGTCGATCCAGGGGAAGCCGCCGTACGGCTGGTTCAGCACGTTGACCTTGACCTCGTTCTTCACGACCTCCTGCTGGTTCTTCAGGTTTTCCTGCGTGATCGAAAGCCCGCGCATGCGGTCGGCTTCCGCCCAGAGGATGGTCTCCAGCACGTGTGACGGCACCACCTGGAAGTAGTTCGTGAAGTCGAAGCGGGTGGAGCCGTTCAGCAGCCCGCCGTTCGATTCCACGAGCTTGATGAACTCCATCTTGCCGAGGTTGCGCGAGCCCTGGAACATCATGTGCTCGAACAGGTGCGCGAAGCCGGTCCGATCCCTCGGCTCGTTGCGGAAACCGATGTTGTAGTACACCGCCACGACGGCCGTCGGCGTCGTCGTATCGCGCGAGAGCACGACCTTCAACCCGTTTGACAGCTTGTAGTAGTCCACCGGGATGTCCAGGCGTCCGGTCCCGGTGCCCGTTGCGTTCGACTGCGCCGACAGGATGCCCGGTGCCACGGCCAGCGCGAGACTCAGCGCCGCCAGCATCTGGACCGGCGTGCGGCGGGTCACCCGTCCCTCGTTCATCTGCACCTCTCTCGAATGATGGTGACAAGTGACATTGGCGAATGATGACTGCCAATCACATGAGCCACCAGCACCGCAGGTGACCCCGGATGGCGTCCGCCCGCGCCGGTTAGGCGAGGTCCCCAGCGGTGAATCGGCGGGCGCGAAACCTCCGAGCCCGGGCTCGCGGGATCGCAACCTGCGGCGCCGGCTTCGCCCTGGACATCGACTCTCCGGCGGACCTCGCACCCGGCTTCGAGGTGCGCTCCCCACCGTCCCCACAAGGGGGTTGCCGGCTCGAGTATCCGGAATCATAATACGAACCATTCGCATTACCGTTAAGAACTCGATAACGAGGAATCGACATGCGTACGCACTCGCGCGCCCTGGCGTCATTGAGGCTCGGCAGCCCCGATTCCCTGACCGGAAGGCGGCCGGGCGCGGGGCCCATCGCCCTCGCGATTGCTGCCGCCCTCGCGTACGGCGCGAGTACACGCGGAGTCGCGGCCGAGGAGGCGACTTCCGCGACCCCGGCGACCTCGACCGGCGAGGCAACGCTGCCGCGCGTGCAGGTCGCGGCCGATGCGGAGGACACCGGGACCGGATACGCGCCCGCGCGCACCCGCACGGCCACGAAGACCGACACGCCGCTGCGCGATGTTCCGCAGTCGGTCACCGTCGTGTCCCAGGACGTGATCGCGGACCTGTCGATGCAGAGCATGGCGGACGTCGTGCGCTACGTGCCGGGTGTGGGCATGGCGCAGGGCGAGGGCAACCGCGACACGCCCATCCTGCGGGGCAATGCCTCCACCGCGGATTTCTTCGTCGACGGCGTGCGCGACGACGTCGAGTACTTCCGCGACCTGTACAACGTCGAGCGCGTGGAGGCGCTCAAGGGACCGAACGCGATGATCTTCGGCCGCGCGGGTGCGGGCGGACTCATCAACCGTGTGACGCGCCAGGCCGGGTGGGACGATGTGCGCGAGGTGTCGCTGCAAGCGGGCTCGTGGAACAACCTCCGCACCACCACGGATTTCGGCGGCGCGGTCAACGAGAGGGTCGCCGTGCGCGTCACGGGCATGTACGAGGACTCGGAGAGCTACCGCGACGGGTTCGAGCTCGAGCGCTACGGCGTGAACCCGACGCTCGCGTTACGGCTCGGCGAAGACAGCCTGCTGCGGTTGGGCTACGAGTACTACACCTACGATCGCATCGCCGACCGCGGCGTGCCGTCGTTCGGTGGTCGACCGGTCGAGACCGACGAATCCACGTTCTTCGGCGATCCCACGCGCAGCCCGACCGACGCGACAGTGAATCTCGCCACGGCCGTGTTCGACCACGAGTTCGGCAACGGCGTGAGCCTGCGCAACCGCACGCTGTACGGGGACTATGACAAGTTCTATCAGAACGTTTTCCCCGGTGCGGTGAGCGAGGACGGCGCGACCGTGTCGATCTCCGCCTACAACAACGCGCAGCAGCGGGAGAACATCTTCAACCAGACGGACCTGATGTTCTCGCTCGCCACGGGTGCGGTCGAGCATGAGCTCCTGACCGGCGTGGAGCTCGGTCGCCAGGAGACCGACAACTTCCGCAACACCGGATTCTTCAACGACGTCGACACCTCGGTGACGGCGCTGGTCAGCGACCCGACCATCTCGGTGCCGGTGACGTTCCGGCAGTCCGAGACCGATGCCGACAACCACTCCGTCGCCAAGGTCGCGGCGATCTACGTCCAGGACCAGGTCAAGCTGTCCGAGCACTTCCAGGCCGTGCTCGGCGTGCGGTACGACCAGTTCGAGGTCGACTTCCGCAACAACCGCACGGGCGTCGAGCTGTCGAGCGACGACGACCTGGTCTCGCCGCGCGTCGGGTTGATCTACAAGCCCACCGAACCCGTGTCGCTCTACGCGAGTTACACCGTGACCTACCTGCCGCGGTCCGGTGCGCAGTTGTCGTCGCTGTCGGCCAGCAACCACGCTCTCGATCCCGAGGAATACGACAACTACGAGCTGGGCGCGAAATGGGATCTGCGGCCGGACCTGTCGCTGACGGCTGCCGTGTACCAGCTCGATCGCACCAACGTGGCGATCCCCGACCCGCTCGATCCCGCCTCGTCGATCCTGGTCGACGGCCAGGAAACCAGGGGCATCGAGCTCGGGCTCGCCGGGCAGGTGACGGAGGCCTGGAGCGTGTTCGGTGGCTATGCCTGGCAGGACGGCGAGCTGACGGCCACGGCCTCGCCGACCGCGGTCGACGGCGCGACGCTCGCCCAACTGCCCGAGCACAAGATCTCGCTCTGGAACCGCTACCAGCTCACGCCCGCCTGGGGTGTGGGTCTGGGCCTGATGTACCAGAGCGAGATGTTTACCTCGACCGACAACACGGTCACTCTGCCTTCCTTCACACGGGTCGACGCCGCGGTGTTCTATGCACTCAACGATCGCATCCGGGCACAGCTCAACGTCGAAAACCTGCTCGACGAGGACTACTTCGCCTACGCACACAACAACAACAACATCACCCCGGGCTCGCCGCTCGCGGTCCGCATGGGGGTGACCGTCGCCTTCTGATCGGTGCCGGTGTTCCAATACTTCCAGATCCAATGGCAGGCGCCAGCCGCCGGTCTGTGGTGGAATTGGAAGGAATGGAACACCGGCACCGAACGATCATCGATGCGTGGGCGCAGCATCCGACGCGGCGGCACCTGGAGCAGCCGATGTTCGAGTCGCTGCGCCGCTGGACGCGTGATGCACTGCCGAGTGGCGACCTGCCGGTGTCGGCAACGATCGCCGCGATGGACGAGGCGGGCGTGTCGCTCGCGCTCATCAGCGCCTGGGTCGGACCGCGCGGCGAGCTGATCTCGAACGACGAAGTCGCAGCGTTCGTGAGCGAATCGCCGAGCCGCCTGGCAGGGGTCGGCTCGGTCGACATCTCCCGCCCACGCGACGCGGTCCGGGAGGTCCGGCGCTGCGTCCGTGAGCTGGGATTCAAAGCGATACGAGTGCTTCCCTGGCTGTGGGAACTACCGCCCACGCATCCGCGTTTCTATCCGGTGTACTCGGAGTGCTGCGAGCTCGGCGTGCCGTTCTGCACGCAGGTCGGGCACACGGGCCCGCTGATGCCGTCGGAGGTCGGCCGGCCGATCCCCTACATCGACCAGGTCGCGATCGACTTCCCGGAGCTTCGAATCGTCTGCGGGCACATCGGCTATCCGTGGACGGAGGAAATGATCGCAGTCGCGACCAAGCATCCGAACGTGTTCATCGACACGTCCGCGTACACGGTCAAGCGTTATCCGTCGAATCTCGTCGCCTACCTGCAGGCGCACGGCCGCGACAAGGTGATGTTCGGCACGAACTGGCCGATGATCGCGCCGCGCAAGGCGCTCGAGGGGCTCGAGAACCTCGGGCTGTCACCCGAGGCCGAAACGGCGTTTCTTGCGGCCAACGCCGCGCGTGTCTTCAGGTTGCGACTTTAGGACCGCGGCCGGCGCAGCACCCAGGCGAGCGCCACGAGGCCCAGGCCGAGCAGGGCCAGCGTGCCGGGCTCCGGGATCAACGCGAGCCGGAACTGGCGCGCGAGGATTTCGTGTGTGCGTGCGGTTGGGTGCACACCGTCCCAGAACAGCCACTCGTCCGGGTTTGGACAGACCGTCCCCTCGGCGAGGTTCACGCACGGATCCGTCGTGTTCGTGAGGCCGAACGCCGCCGGATCGGCGAGCAGCCGCTGGAAGGCGGCAGCGGTGTCGAACAGCGTGATCTCGGCCGCCAGGATCGCATCGAGCATCGCGAGCTGCGCCGCCAGCGTCATGTTGAACCGATCGTCAGCTGACCAGGGCGCGGCCAGCGGGTCGCCCGCGAAGAGCCGGCGTGTTGGCGAGGTTGGCCATGTTCGGCACGAGAAAATGTTGCGCGCCGGCCGCGGCAAGGATCTGGATCGTCGTCAGGATGTTGGCGATGCCGTTGGCGACGACTGTTCGCCGAAGGGCAAGTCCGGCACGACGACGCCGGGCGAACCCGGGACGACGCCGGGCAGTGACCCTGTGCGTGCCGCATAGAAGACGTCGTTCGGGAACAGCCAGACCACGAACAGCGAGGTCGCCGGGTCGAAGGAGTTGGAGGCGGCGTACGCCTGGAACTGCTCCAGTTGCCACGCCGCGCTGCATTCGGCGTAGGCGGGATGCAGCGCATCCGGCACGCTGTCTGTTCATCTCGTTGAAGCTCTCGAGACCCGTCGTTGAGCCGCCGATCGCGAAGTTCGTGCCGCCGGCGAGCGAGGGTTGCAGGCCACCGTCGGCGTTGTAGAGGTCCCAGAGCCGCTCGACGGCGGTCGGGCCATTGGAATAGCGCCCGCCGGCGTAGGGCGGAGGCGGAAATACAAACGATGGGTTGTTCCGGTCGGATGAACTCCTGCGAGCGCAGGCCGCTGTTGCCGCCGTCGGACAGGCTGTCGCCGAACACGAACATGTCGCTGATCTGCAGGAGTTCCGCACGAGCGACGCCGGGCTGCAGTACGAGCACGGCACCGGCAAGCGCGGCGAGGACGGACAGGCGTGGTGCTTTCATTGTTTCCCCTGCCGGCGCGTGCAATCCCCGAACATCGCCGCCGGCCCTCTGTCAATGCAAGCCGCGGACCAGCAGGAGAAAAATCAATCAAATCAACGCGTCGATTGTTCGCCGCGCCTGCTTCCGGACGGAAATTGTCAAATTAGCCGACGGCGGTCTCGTCGATCAGCCGCCGCAGGCGCGCGATCTGCTCGCGCCGCTCGGTCACGCGCGGATCGGCCTCCGGATCGAGCCGCCGGTCGCGCAGCCGGCGCTTTCGGAAGGCGAGCTCGTGCTGGGCGTTGACCAGGGCCGCCGAGGCCGCGCGGTTGTGCGCGTCGATGCGCCGCGTTCGATAGACCCGATCGTTCAGCACCGCCTGGTACTCGGCGGACGTGACCGAGCGTCCCACTTCGTCGGCGAGCTCCTCGCGGATCACGGTGCGCTCGGCCTGGCCGCTGCGGCGGATGATCCAGACCATGAGCGCGGCGAACGGCAGGAAGAGGATGAGGTTCGACAGGCTCGCCGAGGCCATCGCCTGGAGCAGCCCCAGGTCCGGCGGCGCTGCCGCTTCCGTCGGCGCCGCAGCACCCTCTCGCGCGGCGTGCAATGCGATGAAGAGCGGCAGCGAGTTGTTCCAGGCGTGGGCGATCACGGCCAGCGCAAGGCCCGCGAGCGGCGCGAGCCACGCCAGCCAGCGCCGGCGGGTGGCGCGCGCAAGCCCGAGCGAGGCGCCAAAGATGCCGGAGAACATCGCATGCCCGGCGAGTCCGGCCCACGCGTAGCGCATTCCGAGCTGAAAACCGAACGGCGCCGTGCCGAACTGGACGTAGTTCTGCTGTACGTACAAGGCCGACTCGAACCAGTTGAAGCCGGCGCCGACGAGTGCGCCATAGATGAAGCCATCGCGAACGTTGTCGAACTCGGACCGTACCAGCCAGAACAGCAGGACGATCCCGAGGCCCTTGGTTGCTTCCTCGACGAGTGGCGCGGCGAGCGGTGCGCCGACCATCAGCGCGGCTTCCGGTCCGAGCATGTCCTTCAAGGCCTGGTTACCCTCGAGCCACTGGGCAACGGCGAACAGGATCACCGAGTTGACCGGCATCGCGAGCGTGGTCGCGATCAGGCCACCCCACAGGAAGGCGGACGCGAAGAGCCAGGGTGACTCGCGCTCGCGACGGTCCAGGAACCAGAGCACCGCGAGTGGCATGAGCGCGAGGAGCGACGACATGCCAAGCGCCGCGAGGAACACGCGTGTCGCCTCGGAGCCGAGGCTGCCCACCGCAACACAGATGACGAGTGCCGCGATCAAGAGCAGGACGGCGAGGGTCACGGTGGTGACGCGGGCGACCCGCGGCCGGCGCAGCGGCGAGGAGATCAGAAGCCCGGAAGGATCGCGACGTAGTTCGATCGCCATCGGTCCCTCCCGCGAGACTCAGGTGAGGGAGAGCGCGATCATACCCGCCGCCGCGATCGCGATCGCGCCCGCAAGCACCGGGACTCGCAGTCCGCCTGCGCCGAGCCCGACGACCATCAGCGCCTTGACCGCCGTGTTCGTGAGCGTGGCGATCACGATCGCGTTGACGGCAACCGCCACGTTACCCTGGCGGGCGAAGTCCGCCATGGACAGCGTGATGGCGTCGACGTCCGTGGTGCCGGCGAGGGCGGCCACGTAGTACACGCCCTGCTCCGGGAAGTACTCCTGCACGAGGGCCACGACGAGCAGGACCGCCGCGAAGAGCGCGGCGAACTTCGCCGCGGCGGTCAGGCTGAAAGGATTGCTCAGGGGTACGCCGCCGGACTCCGTCGTTGCCGAGGACCGCCTGTACATCGCCCAGGCGAAGACGGCCGCCACCGCCGCCATCGCGACGAACGGCACCGCGAGCCGCGGCAACAGCGCCCGGTTGACGATCAGCACCGTCACCAGCACCCGCAGGAACATCACGCTCCACGAGATGAAGATGCCGCTTGCGAGTGCGGGCGCCGACTGCGCGTTCCCCTCTTCACGGCTCTGGCGCGCGAACGAGAGCGTGGTGGCGGTCGAGGAAACGAGTCCGCCGGTGAGCCCCGTGAGAGGTATGCCTCGATTCGGTCCGAGCAGGCGCGTCGCCACGTAACCCACCAGCGACAGGCCCGAGATCAGCAGCACCAGCAGCCACAGCTTGTACGGGTTCAACGCCCCCCAAGGGTCGACCGGGCGGTCGGGCAGCAGCGGCAGGACGATGAAGGTGGCGGCCAGCAGCCGCACGCCGGCGTACACGTCCTCGCGGCCCAGCCGCGACACCATGCCGTGCAGGGGCTCCTTGTATGCGAGCACTGCGGCGATGGTGATCGCGAGTGCGACAGCGATCTCGCGGTGGCCGAGCATGACGACCGCGCCGAGCAGGCAGACCGCCACGGCCGCGAGCTCCGTCGTCAGCCCGAGTGCGTCGGGCTGCAAGCGCGCCTCGAGAATGTAGCTCGCCACCACGGCAACCAGCGCCGCGAGCACCACGGCCACCAGTATCCACGGAAAGTCGAGCAGTACCGTGAGCCACCCGCCGAGCGCGCCGAGCAGCGCGAACAGAATAAAAGTCCGCAGTCCGCTTCCCGAGGCGTCTGCTTCCACCTGCTTGTGTCGCTCGCGCTCGATGCCGAGCAGCGCGCCGATCAGCAGCGCCGTCGCGAGGTTGCGCACCGTCTCGAGGTCGAGGTCACCCACGATTGTCCCGTCACTCGCTCCGGGCGGGACCCGCGTACAGGTCGATCACGCGCGTAAGCGCCGCCTGGCAGACGCGGCAGAACGGGACCTCGTCGCGCGTGAACATCACGCAGTCGATTTGCGGCCTGTAGTAGGCGCGGGCGTCGTAGTTGGCACCCTGGAAGGCCCCGACCTGCCCCGCATGCGCGGCCCGGCCGAGCAGGCCGGTCGCATGCGCCTGCTCCTGGCGAAAGAGCGCGGACATCTCGCTCTCGGGCCGGCGCTGCTCGCGGATCTGCTTGCGCAGCGCCTGGAACTCCCGTTGCCGCGCCTCGAACTCGTCCTTCGGCCACGGCGTCGGCACCGGCGTCCCGGCCGCGACTTCCGCTCGCCACTTGAGCGCGCCCGGGTCGAGCAACGCGGTGACGTTCGGCTCCCAGGGCTCCACAACCTTCGCCGCGGGCTCGTAGGCGACGGGCGAGGTGTAGTACTCGTCCGCGAGCCCGGCGAAGTGGTGGCCGAACTCGTGCACGAACAGGTAGTCCGCCCAGTCACTGCGCGCGGCCACGGTCGAGAACGTGCCGAAGATTCCGCCGCCGCCGTAGGTCTCGGCGTTGACCAGTATGGTCACGAACTCGTACGGCGCCCACGCGGCCACGTCGCGCAGCGCGCGGTTGTCGAAGGTGAGCACGTAGCGCTCCGACCCGAAGGCATCGTAGGCGGCGCCGACCGGGGTACGCCGGTGCACACCGGTCGAGGGACGCGCGACGCCGGACTGTGGCGACGGCGGGCACAGCCCCCAGACGTTGAAGTCCCGCCGGCGCGCGCGGAACGGCTCGTGCGCGAAGAGCGCCGCGATCATCCGCTTCGCGTGGTCCGCGAATGCGTCGTGGCACTCCTGCGCGGTGTAGCCGTCGCCGATCAGGAGCAGGTCGACCTTGTCGGCGGGCGCGCCGTGTTCCTCGAGCGCGACCAGGGATTGCGGCGGCGGCGACGCGCGATCGACGAACATGCCGCCGGGATCGACGGTCGTCTCCCAGGCCGTCTCGAACTGCTGTGCGGCGTTGCGCCGCTGCACGCTGACGCGCACGGGCGATTCCGGCAGCGGGAAGCGCAGCGACTCGTGGAAGCTCCGATGTGTGGCGGCGGACTCGGCTGTTCTCAACCACTCCTCGAAGATCGTCGAGTAGCCGCGCGAGAACAGCAGCCGGCCGCCGGGCTCGCGCACCTCGAAGCGGTACGCTCCGGAATTGCTTTCGTCGATCGCTCGCTCCCGGTTCCCCGGCCAGGGCAACGGCTCGATCACCACGCGGTCGATCGCGAAGACCTCCAACCCACGACCGCCCGTGTGCACCAGGTCGACGCGCATGGTCGAGGGTGGCGAGGCCACCGGATTCCCCGATGGCTGCGCCGCGACCCCGCCAGGAGCGAAGGCGAGCACGGCCGTGGAAAAAACGACGACGGCGGCGATGATGGTCCGGACGCGTGGCATTCAACGCCCATCGCGCCGCGTGCGGGTCGCGGCCGTGCGCTTGCGCCGGCCCGGCGACCGCGGAGTTCGCGACGCCCCGCTCGCTGTTCGGGCCTCGACCGACCGTGCGCGCGACCGTTCGGTGCGCGCCTGGATCGCCGCATCGACCTGGCGCAGCTGAGTGACGAAGAGCTGCGCCGCGCGCGACAGGGCGCGCTTGCGCGGGTGGAACACACCGTAGCTCAGGTGCAGCCAGGGGGCCTCGAACGGCACCAGCACGAGTTTCCTGGCACGGAGCTCGGCTTCGAGGGCGGGCAGGGGCGCGAGGCCCACGGCGTCGCCCGAGGCGACGGTGAGCTTCGCTACGGCGAAGTCGTCGACCGCGACGCTGGGCAGCAGGTCGCCGGTGTCCCGATCCAGGCGCGCCTGTGGTACGTCGCCCGCAAGATGAGCGGCGATCCGCTGCGGGATGCGCGTCATGACCATCGGAAACACCAGGATCGTCTCGAGCGAAGGCGCCGCGCCTGCCAGCAGCGGATGGCCGGGGCGTACGAAGAACCGCAGCGGGTGCTCGGCGACCGGATCGATGACAAGCCGGGTCGGATGTCGCTCGGCCCCGGCCCTGTCGGCCACACCGAACTCGAGTTCGCCCGCCAGCACGGCGCGGGCGAGCTCGTCGAAGTCCGCGACCGTCACCCGCGCACGCAACCGCGAGTTGGCCGTGATCATGCGCCCGAGCGTGACGCCGAGCGGCAGCTGCGCCACGAACATGTCGGTACCGAAGGTCAGCACGGGCGACTGCAGCCCGGCGAGCTCCTCGAGGTCGCGCGTGAAATCGCGCGCCTGCGACAGGATGCGACCCGCATGCTCGAGGACCAGCTTGCCGGTCTCTGTGGGTTTCAAGGCGCGCGTCGCGCTGCCGAGCAGGCTTACGCCCAGGGTCGACTCGAGCGCGTCGAGCCGCTTGCGCAGCAGGTCTGGCGAGAGGCCGAGCGATCGGGCGGTGCGGGCGATGTCCCCGGCCGGCAGCATCGAGAGAAGGTCGAGCAGGCTGGGTGACTTGGCCATGCGGATCCGAACGCTAGCAGACGACGCCTCCTCTGCACAGGGCGCGGGAAGGAGGTGCGGAGCCGTCCTCTCCCGGCTTGAGCAAGAGCGCGCGCTGCTGCTTCACCACACCTTCACGCGCTCGTCGGGCGCGAGGTAAAGCGCCTCGCCCGGCTTGACCGGAAAAGCCGCGTACCAGGGGTCGAGATTGCGCACCGTCAGCGCGCGATAGGGCGCTGGCGCATGGCCGTCGCTGATCAAGCGACGGCGCAACGCTTCGGGCCGCAGATACGAGCACCAGCTCTGCGCGTAAGACAGGAAGAATTGCTGATCGCCCGTGAACCCGTCCATCGTCGGCGCGCGCTCGTCGCCTGGTGAGGCGCGATAAGCGTCGTAGGACGCCGCCACACCCGCAAGATCCGCGATGTTTTCGCTCAACGTCTGGCGGCCGTTGACGCCGAGATCGGGAAACGGCTTATAGCCGTCGTATTGAAGCGCCAGGGCTTCGCCCGCCGCCTGAAACTGCTTCAGATCCGCATCCGTCCACCAGTTGCGCAGATGGCCGCCGGCGTCGAACTGCGAGCCCAGATCGTCGAAGCTGTGACTGATCTCGTGACCGATAGTTGCGCCCGTCGCGCCGTAGTTCTTCGCCGCCGATGCCTTCGGATCGAAGAACGGCGACTGCAGAATGGCGGCGGGAAAGTTCATCGCGTTGAGGATGGGCAGGTTCACGGCGTTGACGGTTTGCGGCGTCATCACCCACTCGCTGCGATCGACGGGCTTGCCCAGCCGGCTGCGGCGATATAGATATTCGAACGCCTCGTAGCGCTCCAGGTTGCCGACTACGTCGCCGCGCACGACCTCGAGTGCCGAATAGTCGCGCCAGGTATCGGGATAACCGATGCCGACCTTCAGCGTCGACAATTTGCGCAAGGCCTCCGCCTTGGTCGAGGGCGCCATCCAGGCGAGCGCCTCGACGCGCTTCTTGAAGGCCGCGGTGATGCTGGCGACCATCGCCTGAACCTGCGCCTTGGATTCCGGCGGGAAGTACCTGGCGACATAAAGCCTGCCTACCGCTTCGCCCAACGCTTCGTTGGTGGCGTCGACCGCACGCTTCCAGCGTGCTCTGATCTGCGGCGTGCCCTCGAGCGCCGTGCCGTAGAAGGCAAAGCGCCGGTCGACGAACGCCGTCGGCAGGTAGTTGGCGTAGTGGTCGACGGTGCGGAATGCCAGATAGTCTTTCCAGACGTCGACTGGTTCGCTCGCCACCAGGCGCGAGGTGCCGACGATCGCGGTCGGATGCCAGGCAATGAAACGCGGCTGCGTTTCTAGACCGGCGGCAGAGAGATATGCTTTCCAGTCGAGGCCCGGCGCCTTGGCAGCAAGCTCGGCACGCGTCCAGGGGTTGTTGCCCTTCTTCACGTCATCCGCGTCGGCGCGCGGCGCGTGGCCTTGCGCGATCTTGATTTCGAGCGCCAGGATGCGCGCCGCCTTCGCGTCGGCGTCCGCGATGCCCGCGAGACTCAGCATCGAGGCGATATAGGCCTGGTATTGCGCGCGCGCCGTCCTCATCTCGTCCGCGTCCGACACGTAATATTCGCGGTCGGGCATGCCGAGACCGCCTTGCATCAGGTAAGGCGCATAGCGCGTAGGATCGTCGGCGGCGGGCGACACCCAGAGCCCGAAAATATTGTCGGTGTAGAGATCGGTCGCGTTCAGCGCGTCGACGTCGGCGCGCAGGCTCTCACCCAGATGCCGCGCGAGGGAGGTGTGGTCCGTGATGGCCGCGACCCTGGCGAGCATCGGCTTGATCGGTGCGATGCCCCTGGCCTCGATCCCCGCCTCGTCCATGAAGCTGGCATAGTAATCGCCGACCTTTTGCGCGTCCGAGCCGGGCTTGGCGTCGCGCGCCGCGCTTTGAATCAGATCGGCCGCGCGCTTGTTGGTTTCCTCGACCAGGATCGCGCCGACGCCGTAGCTGCTGCGGTCAGCTGGAATGGGATGGCCCTTGACCCAGGCGCCATTGGCATAGCTCCAGAAGTCGTGGCCGGGCGCGACGGTGGTGTCCATCGCGGCGCGATCGATACCGGCGGCGAGCGCGGCAAATGCAGTCGCCGAGACGAGCGCGCAAACGGTCGCGCGGACAAGAACGCGGTTGGTAGACATGTGAACCCTGACTCCAGCTGAACTGTCGGGCGGGACCATGAACGCTAGCAGACGACGGCTTGGCTGCACAGGACGGTCAGCGGGCGTGCAGCGGCGTTGACAGCGCGGCCTTGGGTATGATGCCGGCGATGGACTCGAAACTCCTCTCGCGTCGCGACCTCGAGTTCCTGCTGTACGAGTGGCTCGACGTCGAGCGGCTCTGCGCACGGCCGCGATTCGCCGACCATTCGCGCGAGACCTTCGATTCCGTCCTCGCGACGGCCGAGCGCATCGCGGTGCAGCTCTTCCTGCCGCACCGGCGCAAGGCGGATCTCGTCGAGCCGGCGCTCGACGGCGAGCATGTCCAGCTGCTGCCTGAGACGCTTGCGGCGCTGCGCGCCTTCGCGGACGCGGGGCTGCTTGCCGCGACGCTCGACTACGAGTTGGGCGGCATGCAGCTGCCGACGGTCGTGGACAAGGCGGCGTTCGCCTGGTTCTGCGCCGCGAACGTTGCGACCAGCGGCTACGCGCTGCTTACGATCGGCAATGCCAACCTGCTGCTCGCCCACGGCTCGCCGGCGCAGGTAGACGCCTTCGTGCGACCGATGCTGGCCGGCCGTGGCACGGGCACGATGTGCCTGTCCGAGCCGCAGGCGGGGTCCTCGCTCGCCGACGTCGCGACGCGCGCGGAGCCCGACGGCGAAAGCCCGCTCGGCGCGCGCTTCCGCCTGTACGGCAGCAAGATGTGGATCTCGGGCGGCGAGCACGAGCTCACGGACAACATCGTGCACCTCGTACTCGCGCGAGTCCGCGGCGCCGCGCCGGGCGTGAAGGGCATCTCGCTCTTCGCCGTGCCGAGGCGGCTCGTGACCGGGGATGGCACGCCGGGCGAGCGCAACGACGTGGCGCTCGCCGGGCTCAATCACAAGATGGGCTACCACGGCATCGTGAACACGCTGCTCAGCTTCGGAGAAGGCCGGTTCCGTCCAGACGGGCGGGCGGGCGCCATCGGTTACCTCGTCGGTGAGCCGAACCAGGGTCTCGCCTGCATGTTCCACATGATGAACGAGGCGCGGATCGGCATCGGGCTCGGCGCCGCCGCCCTGGGCTATGCCGGATACCTCGAGTCGCTCGAGTACGCGCGCAATCGTCCGCAGGGCCGCCCGGTGGCTGCACGCGACCCGAATGCGGCGCCGGTCCCGATCATCGAGCACGCCGACGTGCGCCGGATGCTGCTCGCGCAGAAGGCGTACGTCGAGGCTGGCCTGGCGCTCGTCCTTTACTGCGCACGCCTGGTGGACGAGCGGGATACGGCGACGGACGCCGGCGCACGGCGGAGTGTTGAGCTGCTGCTCGAGCTGCTCACGCCGATCGCCAAGTCCTGGCCTTCGCAGTGGTGCCTCGCGGCCAACGACCTCGCAATCCAGGTGCACGGCGGTTACGGGTACACGCGGGACTTCCCGGTCGAGCAGCTCTACCGGGACAATCGCCTGAACCAGATCCACGAGGGCACGCACGGGATCCAGGCGCTGGACCTGCTGGGACGCAAGGTGGGCATGGCGAATGGCGAGGCGCTCGAACTGCTCCACGACAAGATCACCGCGACCATTGTCCGCGCACGCAGCACGGCGGCGGGCGTTGCACGACAGCCGGGCGACGTCGAACTCGCCGGCCATGCCGATGCGCTCGAGGCGGCGCTCGGCCGGCTCATGACGACGACGCGCGGTCTGCAGGCGGTCGCCGAGCCCGCGCGCAGGCTCGCCAATGCCTCGGTGTATCTGGAGGCCTTCGGCCACGTGGTGGTCGCGTGGATCTGGCTCGAGCAGGCGCTCGCTGCCGCGACCCGCGCAGGCCCGTTCTACGACGGCAAGCGCCAGGCGTGTCGCTACTTCTTCCGCTGGGAGCTGCCGCGCACGGCGGCGCAGTTCGACCTCCTGGCCCGGGTCGACGACACGACGCTGGCGATGCGCGATGAGTGGTTCTGAGTCACCGGCGGACCGCGGGCTCGCGATCGATGCGGTGCGCCTCGGGCGGTGGATAGCCGACACGCTGGGTGGGCCGGCGAGCGCCGTGCAGGTCACCCGGTTCAGCGGCGGCCAGTCCAACCCGACCTACCTGGTGACGCGAGGCGCGGATCGCTACGTGCTGCGGCGCAAGCCGCCGGGCGTGCTGCTCCAATCGGCGCACGCCGTCGACCGGGAATATCGCGTGCTGGCCGCGCTCGCCGGCAGCGAGGTGCCCGTCGCGCGCGTGCACGCGCTGTGCGAGGACGATTCCGTGATCGGCACGGCGTTCTACCTGATGGACTTCGTCGAGGGTCGCGTGCTCTGGGATCCGACCCTGCCCGGCGTGGCGCCCGCGGAGCGCGCCCGGATGTACGCCGACCTGAATCGTGTGATCGCCGCGCTGCACACGGTCGATCCGGTGGCGGTCGGCCTGGCGGACTTCGGCAGGCACGGTGAGTACATCGCACGCCAGGTCGCGCGCTGGACCCGTCAATACAAGGCGTCGCGGACCGAGACCATCGACGCGATGGACCGCCTCATGGCCTGGCTCCCGGAGCACATCCCGCCCGACGACGAGACGCGCGTGGTGCACGGCGACTACCGGCTCGACAACGTGATCTTCCACTCGACCGAGCCGCGCATCCTCGCGGTGCTCGACTGGGAGCTCTCGACGCTCGGCCATCCGCTCGCGGACCTGGCCTACCACTGCATGGCCTGGCGTCTCGAGCCCAGCCTGTTCCGCGGTCTCGCCGGCCACGATCTGGCGGCACTCGGCATCCCGACCGAGGCGGAGCACGTCGCGGCCTACTGCCGTCGCACCGGTCGGGCCGGCGTCGCGGCGCAGGACTGGGAGTACTACATGGTCTACAACATGTTCCGGCTCGCGGCGATCATGCAGGGCATCATGGCGCGCGCACTGCAAGGCACGGCGGCGAGCACCGAGGCCGTCGAGATGGGCCGGCGCGCGCGGCCGCTGGCGGAGCTCGCCTGGCGGCAGGTCGAACGGCTGCAATCCTGAGGTACTCGACATGGACTTCGCGCACACGGACAAGGTCAAGGACCTCGAGGCACGCGTTCGGCAGTTCATGGACGAGCACGTGTATCCAGCCGAGGCCCGGCACGCGGAGGAGGTGCGGGAGAATCGCGGCAAGGGCAACGCCTGGATCCCGACCCGGGTGGTCGAGGACTTGAAGCGCCGTGCGAAGGCGCAGGGCCTGTGGAACCTCTGGCTCCCGCAGTCCGAGTACGGCGCGGGGCTCACCAACCTCGAGTACGCGCCGCTCTGCGAGATCATGGGCCGGTCGGTCATCGGCCCGGAGTCCTTCAACTGCTCGGCGCCCGACACGGGCAACATGGAAGTGCTGGTGCGCTACGGGACCGACGAGCAGAAGCGCCGCTGGCTCACGCCGCTGCTCGAGGGAAAGATCCGTTCGGCGTTCGCAATGACCGAGCCGGCCGTGGCTTCGTCGGACGCGACGAACATCGAGTCGCGGGTCGAGCGCGACGGCGACGAGTACGTGGTGAACGGCCGCAAGTGGTGGACGTCGGGTGCGGGCGATCCGCGCTGCGCGATCCTGATCGTCATGGGCAAGAGCGATCCCGGGAACCCGGATCGCCATCGGCAGCAGTCGATGATCCTCGTCCCGATGGACACCGACGGCGTCACGGTCGTGCGCCAGCTGCCCGTGTTCGGCTACGACGACGCACCCCACGGGCACTCGGAGGTCGTGTTCGAGAACGTGCGTGTGCCGGCCTCGAACATGCTGCTCGGCGAGGGCCGCGGCTTCGAGATCGCACAGGGAAGGCTGGGGCCGGGTCGCATTCACCACTGCATGCGGCTGATCGGCGCCTCCGAGCGCGCGCTCGAGGCCCTGTGCCGCCGCGCGGACGCCCGCGTCGCCTTCGGCCGCAAGCTTTCCGAGCACGGAGTGACGCGCGAGCGCATCGCGGATGCCCGGATCATGATCGACCAGGCACGGCTCCTGGTGCTGCACGCGGCCTGGAAGATGGACGTCGCCGGCAACAAGGCGGCGCAGAACGAGATCGCGATGATCAAGGTGGCCGTTCCGAACGTCGCCTGCCGCGTCCTCGACTGGGCTATCCAGGTGTTCGGCGCGGCGGGTATCAGCGACGACTTCGGGCTCGCCTACGCCTACGCCGGGGCGCGCACGTTGCGACTCGCGGACGGTCCGGACGAGGTCCATCGCAATCACATCGCGAAGTTCGAGCTCGCGCGGCATGCGATGCTGCCGGCGCACGGCCGGGGACACGCCCGCCGGAGCACGCGCCGCGTGGTCACGGCGCTGAAGCTCGATGGGCGCATATCCTGATCCTCACGCACCCGGAGGTCCTCGGCTACTTCCACGCAAGGCCGGGACTACGAACCTGGCTGGGCGGGATGCGCAGGGTCCGCGACGGGCTGCGCAGCGGTGGCTTCCGAAGGTTCGCCGTCAGGGGAGTTGGCCTCCGAGCTGAATCGGAATTGATTTTCCGACGCAGCTCACGGCCACCCCCGATCGTCGGGAGCCGGCAGTGCTAGACTTCGCTGCACCGAAGCCGGGGGGCCGGGGGGCCGGGTAACAGATGCGGCAATTGCGCGCAGAAGACGCACGTTTCGTCTACGCCGATAATGGTCACGCCAACTCGAATCTGACGCTCGTCTCCATCTACGATCCCTCGACGGCCTCCGACGGTCAGGTCCATTTCGACGAACTGCTGAGGCATATCGAGAGCCGCCTGCACCTGTCGCCGATCTTCCGGCAGAAGCTGCTGCGCGTGCCGCTCGAGCTCGATCATCCGTACTGGATCGAGGACGAGCGCTTCGACCTCGAGTACCACGTGCGTCACGTGGCGCTGCCGAAGCCCGGCGACTGGCGCCAGTTCTGCCTCCAGGCTTCGCGAATACACGCCCGGCCGCTGGACATGAGCCGCCCGCTCTGGGAGCTGTATCTCGTCGAGGGGCTCGATGCGTTCCTCGACCTGCCGAAGAACAGTTTCGCGATCCTGGCGAAGATCCACCATGCCGCGATCGACGTGCGCTCGGGCGCCGAGATCACGACCCTGCTGCACGACACCACGCAGCGGTCGCCGAAACTCGCGCCGCCTGAGCCCTGGTTTCCCGAGACGCCGCCCGGCACGGTCGCGTTGCTGGCGCGCGCGGCGCTGCGCAACGCGGTGCATCCGTTGAAGGCCGCGGCACCCCTCGCCCGGGCACTCCGGCGCGTGAGCCCGGCGGTGCTCGGCTCCCTGGGCGACGCCTGGCTGCATCCGGAGCGGCGGCCGATGACGCGTTTCAATTCCGTGGTGTCGCCGCACCGCGTGTTCGAGACGCGGCGCTTCACCATCGAGGAATTCAAGCGCATCCGCGAGCTGGTGCCGGGCGCGACCGTCAATGACGCCGTGCTCGCAGTGTGCGGCGGTGCGCTGCGCCGGTACCTGCGCAGGCACGAGGAGCTGCCGGCGCCGAGCCTCGTGTCGGTCGCGCCGGTGTCGCGGCGCAATGGCGACGCCGAGAACGGCGGGCGCGGGTTCAGCCTGCTGCACGTTCCCCTGCGCACGGACCTGGACGACGCGGTAGAGCGCCTGCGCTCGATAAAGGACTTCGTCGCCGGCGTCGGGGACCGCGACCAGGCGGTGAGCGCGCGCGAGCTGACCGACATCAGGAAACACGCTCCGGCGGCCTCGCTCGCGTTATCCGCGCGATTGATGGCCGGCTCGGCGCTCGCGGTCGAACATCGCGCGCCGGTTGCGAGCTGCACCATCACGAACGTGCCCGGCCCCGCAACGCCCCTGTATCTCGACGGCGCCCGCATGACGTACTTCTCGGCGATCATGCCGATCTACGACGGCATGGGGCTGGTGATCGCCGTGACCAGCTATGACGGGCGCATCGTCATCTCGCCGACCTCGTGTCGCGAGCAGATGCCGGACCCGGAGTTCTTCGCGCAATGCGTCCGCGACAGCTTCCAGGAGTACCTGGAACTCGCCGCGCGGCCGCGCAGGCGATCCGCTAAGGCGGGACGCGCGAGGAAGCGGTCCGCATCGAAGCCGGTCGCGCAGGGACGCCGCCCGGCGGCCTGAGGGGCGTTTCAGCCGCGCTGCGCGGATCCAGACGCGCGCCGGTACAGCGCGCCGAGCACACCCTGTGGCTCGAACGGACGCCACTCGCCCTCCGGTTGCGCCAGCCGGTCCGCCAGGACCCACATCACCGCGGCATTGAATCCCAGACCCAGGTGACTCCCCGGCACCCGGATGTTCTCGTGTTCGCGGTCGCGCGCGTCGATGCGCGCCGCGTCGGGCGGCACGATGCCGTCGGTCGACGAGTAGATGCAGACGGAAGGCACGGGCGGCGGTGACTTGAGGAGCTTCGCGCGCACGTTCGAGACGTGCGCGACCGGTCCCATCGGATGCGCGAAATAGCGATACAGCGCCTTGACGAGCAGTGGCACCTGGTCGGTGTTCGCGGCGACCCGCATCGGCCCGCCGAGCGACGCGACGCTGCGCACGCATTCGGGTGCGCTGTGCGCGGCATAGAAGGCGTAAATGCCGCCCAGGCTCCAGCCGACGACGCTGACCTTGCGGCCGTGGCGGTGGTGCATGTACCGCAGCTTCTCCTCGAGCGCCTGCGTGAACTTGCGCTGGAATCCGGTGTTCTGCCCGAGGCCCCAGGTCTCCACCTCATAGCCGCGGGAACGAAGGAACACGCGCAGCCCGACGAGCGTGGCGTCCGACGCCACGAACCCCGGCACCAGCAGCACCGGATGACCGTCGCCGCGTGGCGTGGACTGCAGGATCGGCAGCCATAGCGGCAGGCTCGCCATTTCGAGCAGGCTGCGGCCTTCGAGCAGCGTGTAGATGAGGCGCGGGGGTCTCGCGGAGTCGGTGCCGGAGTTGGACCCGGTGACGCCCGGTGCGCCGCGTTTGCGCGGACGTGCTGTGGTCGGACGTCGCACGCCGCGCGCGGTGCGGCTGCGGTTCGGCTTGCGGCGGGTTCGGCGTTGCACCGCGGCGAGCTTAACCCGGCCCCGCAGACCGTGGTAGCGGGAACGGATCCCCGACCGCGCCTGATAAGATTCCGGGGTGGCGAAGGCACGACGAACGCGAAAAACCGGGTACTCAGGCCTGACGCTGCTCGGCGGCGCCTCTCAGGGCCCGACCACACCGGAGACCGCACGTCTCGAGCGCGTGTCGAACCCGCACCCGCGCAAGGCCTGTCTCGTGCGCTTCACCGTTCCCGAGTTCACTTCGCTCTGCCCGGTGACGGGGCAGCCCGACTTCGCGCACCTGGTGATCGATTACGTCCCGCGCCGCTGGCTCGTGGAGAGCAAGTCTCTGAAGTTGTACCTTCAATCGTTCCGCAACCACGGTGCGTTCCACGAGGACTGCACGCTCGCGATCGCCGGGCGGCTCGTGGACTTCCTCGATCCGCGCTGGCTTCGCATCGGCGGCTACTGGTATCCGCGGGGCGGCATGCCCATCGACGTGTTCTGGCAGAGCGGCCGTCCGCCCGCGGGTCTCTGGCTTCCCGACCAGGGCGTCGCCCCGTATCGCGGGCGAGGCTGACACAGACTTCGTTCAGCACGCATCGGAGTTTTCGACGATGACACAGGTTCGACTGCGCAGCCGCCTGCGCACCACGTCACACCCATGTTCGCCTCCTGCCCCCACCGCCCGGGTCGTCGCGGTATTTCTGTCCGCAATACCGTTCATGGGCGCAATGAACGGTGCACGGGCCGCAGACCAAGGGCAGCCCCTGGTCGCGACTACCGCGACTACCGCGACTACCGCGCCTACCGCGCAGAGTGCCGCGAAGCAGGCGGCCGTCCGGTCGGTGGAGCGACATCGCCCCGAACTGATCGCACTCTCGGATCAGATCTGGGCCTACGCGGAAACCGCGCTGCGCGAGCATCGCTCGGCCAAGGCGCTCGCGGGCTACGCGGAGAAGCAGGGGTTTCGCGTCGAGCGCGGGGTCGCGGGCATGCCCACCGCGTTCGTCGCGTCGTACGGCAGCGGCCGCCCGGTCATCGGCATCATGGGTGAGTACGATGCGCTGCCGGGTCTGTCGCAGAAAGCGCAGACGAGCAAGGCGCCGCTGGCCCAGGGCGCAGCGGGTCACGGCTGCGGGCACAACCTGTTCGGCGCGGCGAGCCTGGGCGCCGCGCTCGCGATCAAGGAGCAGATCCAGGCCGGCGCGCTCAAGGGCACGATCCGGTTCTACGGCACGCCCGCGGAGGAGGACGTCGGCGGCAAGACCTACATGGCCCGCGACGGCGTGTTCGACGACGTCGACGTGATGCTCGCCTGGCATCCCGGCGATGAGACGCAGGCCGACACGGTGTCGAGCCAGGCGATGGTGGACCTCGCGGTCGAGTTCCGCGGCCGGTCCGCGCACGCGGCCAACGATCCGTGGAACGGCCGCAGCGCGGTCGACGCGCTCGAGCTCTTCACGCACGGCGTGAACCTGATGCGCGAGCACATCCGGCCGACGTCCCGGCTGCATTACACGATCGTCTCGGGCGGGGACGTGCCGAATGTCATCCCGGAATACGCGAAGGTGTGGCTGTGGGCGCGCGACTGGGAGCGATCGATCGTGGAGGACCTGCTCGCACGCGTGCGCAAGCTCGCCGACGGGGCGGCGAGCATGACGGAAACGACCGCGACGGTAACGGTCCAGGCCGGAAGCTGGGAACTGCTGACGAACCTGGCCGGTGCGCGTCTGCTGAATGCCAACCTCGAGTGGGTCGGTGCTGTGAGCTACACCGACGAGGAGCAGGCGTTCGCGCGCGCGATCCAGCGCGCCACCGGCGTGCCGGAGCTCGGCATGGACACGCGTACACGGCCGCTCGAGGGACAGGAGCTCGAAGGCGGCTCGACGGACGTGGGCGACGTGAGCTGGGTCGTGCCGACGCTGCACCTCACCGTCGCGACCGCACCGCAAGGCGCGCCCTGGCACGCGTGGCCGGTGGTCGCCACCGGCGGCATGTCGATCGGCCACAAGGGCCTGACGCGCGCCGCGCAGGTGCTGGCAGCGACGATGGTCGACCTGTACGAGCAACCGGAAGCGCTCGCGGCGATTCGCGCGGAGTTCGCCGAGAAGAGAGGCGACGTCGTGTTCAAGGCTTACCTTCCGGACGGCCCGCCGCCCGTGGCGAGGTATTCCGATGCGGGCGCGCCGTCGGCTCAGTAAATCGGCTCGCAGCCAGAGCGAGGCGAAACGTGGCCCTGAGCCGAATTTTCGGTCAGCTCAGCGCTGCTGTAGATCAAAGAGTTACAGAAGGTTATTGAGAGACAGGCTGAGACTGTATGCGGCCCTTCCCGGCTGCTATAGTCGCCGCCCTCCGAAGCGATCGGCGCTCTCACGGGAGTTCGTCGTTCGAGCTGGCCCATGGTGGCTCGCGTCGGATCCCTCGCGACGGTTCGCCGTAAACCCCGTCAGGCCCGGAAGGGAGCAGCGGTAGCGGCAGCGCCGGGTGCCGGGGGTATTCTGGCGCGGGCCGCCTCCCTTGTGAGCATCGGCGGAGCACGCATCGGTACATGAGCTACCTGGTCCTCGCCCGGAAATGGCGTCCACGCACCTTCGACGAGCTCGTCGGGCAGGATCACGTGCGCCGCGCCCTCACGAACGCGCTCGATTCCGGGCGCATTCACCACGCGTTCCTGTTCACCGGCACGCGCGGCGTCGGCAAGACCACGATCGCGCGCATCTTCGCCAAGGCGCTCAACTGCGAGCGGGGCGTGTCCTCGACGCCTTGCGGGGAGTGCGGCGCCTGCCGGGACATCGACGCCGGGCGATTCGTGGACCTGCTCGAGGTCGACGCGGCCTCGCGCACCAAGGTCGACGATACGCGCGACCTGCTCGAAAACGTCCAGTACGCGCCGGCGCGCGGCCGATACAAGGTGTACCTGATCGACGAGGTGCACATGCTCTCGGCGCATTCGTTCAACGCGCTGCTCAAGACGCTCGAGGAGCCGCCTCCGCACGTCAAGTTCCTGCTCGCGACCACGGACCCGCAGAAACTGCCGGTCACGGTTCTCTCGCGCTGCCTGCAGTTCCACCTGCGCCGCCTGCCGCCGCAGCAGATCGTCGATCGGCTGACACGCATCGCGCAGGCCGAGCAGGTGGAGTTCGAGCCCGGCGCGCTCAGGGCAATCGCGCGCGGTGCGGAGGGCAGCATGCGCGACGCCCTGTCGCTGCTCGACCAGGTGCTTGCTTTCGGCGGCGGCCGTGTGGTCGAGGCCGAAGCGCGCTCGTTGCTCGGGACGCTCGACCGGCGGCACGTGGAGGGCATCGTGGCGGCGCTCGCCGCCGGTGACGGCGCGACCCTGATGCGCTGCGTGGCCGAGCTCGACGAGCGGGCGCCCGACTACACCCAAGCGCTGGGCGAGCTCGCCGGCGCGCTGCAGCGCATGGCTCTGCTGCAGGCGCTGCCTGAGCTCAAGAGCGACCAGGAAGACGAGGACGAGGCGCTGGCGGCACTCGCGGCCAGGTTCGAACCCGAAGACCTGCAACTCGCCTACCAGATCGCGATCATGAGCCGCCGCGATCTGGATTTCGCGCCCGATGCGCGCGGCGGTTTCGAGATGGCGCTGCTGCGGATGCTGGCGTTCCGTCCGGTAACGGCTGCGGCCGGCGAGGAACCGCGGTCCGTGGACCGCGGTGCCGGTGCGACCGGCCGCACACGGGCCGCGGGGGGCAGTCGCGACGCTTCGGCAGACGCCGTCGCATCCGGCAGTGCATCGCGCGTACCGGCGGGTGCCGCGGCCGCATCCGGCGATGCGTCGCGCGTGCCGGGAGGCGCGAGCGATGCGGCAGTCGCTGGCGATCCGGAGTGGATGTCGATCGTGGCAGCGCTCGACCTGCAGGGCCCGGCCCGGCAGCTCGCGAATCATTGCGTCATGACTGGCCGGACCGGCGACGTCGTCAAGCTCAGGCTCGATGGATCCGGCGAGATGTTCCGCCGGCCGCAGCTCGAGCAGAAGCTCGCACAGGCACTCGCACAGCACCTCGGCCGCGCCGTGCGGATCGAGATCAGCGTGAGCGACGCCGCGGAGGACACGCCGGCGCGCCGCCAGGCGCAGGCGTCCGACGAGCGGCTCAGGGCGGCCGAAGAGGCGATCGACGCCGACCCGGCGGTGCGCGCGATGCGCGAGACCTTCGGCGCGACGGTCCAGCCGGGATCCGTCAAGCCGCTCAACTGATGATCATGTCCACCGAGGCGAGGCGCGAACGATGACGAAGGGCGGTCTGGGAAATCTGATGAAGCAGGCGCAGGCGATGCAGGCGACCATGCAGAAGGCTCAGGAGGAGATCGCGGCCATGGAGGTGACCGGCGAGGCCGGGGGCGGCATGGTCAAGGTCACGCTGAACGGTCGCCACGAGGCCAGGCGGGTGCAGATCGATCCGTCCGTGCCCGCCGACGACCGCGAAATGCTCGAGGACCTGATCGCCGCCGCGATGAATGACGCCGTGCACCGCATCGAGAGCGCGACGCAGGAGAAGATGTCGTCCCTGATGGGCGGCATGAACCTGCCACCCGGCATCAAGCTGCCGTTCGGCGGCTGATCGACCGATGCTCTATCCGCCGACGCTCAGTCGCCTGATCGAGGCGCTGCGCTGCCTGCCGGGCGTCGGTCCGAAGTCCGCGCAGCGCATGGCGTTCCACCTGCTCGAACGCGAGCGCGACGGCGGGCGCGAGCTCGCGACGGCCGTGACCGGCGCGATGGACCGGCTGGGACACTGCCGCCGCTGCAGGATGTTCGCCGAGGGCGAGCTCTGCCCGATCTGCGCGGCGGCGCAGCGCGACCGCAGCCTGCTGTGCGTCGTCGAATCACCGGCCGACGTGGTCGCCATCGAGCAGTCCGCAAGCTATCGCGGCTGCTATTTCGTGCTCATGGGCCACCTTTCGCCGCTCGATGGCATCGGCCCGAAAGAGATCGGCATCGACGCCTTCGAGCGTCTGCTCGGCGAGGGCGAGGTGCGCGAGGTCATCCTGGCCACCAACCCGACGGTCGAGGGCGAGGCGACGGCGCATTTCCTGGGCGAGTTCGTCGTGCGTCACGGGCTGCACGCCTCGCGCATCGCCCACGGCGTGCCCGTCGGCGGTGAGCTCGAATACGTCGATGGCGGCACGCTCGCGCACGCGATCGCCGGCCGCCAGCGGCTCTGACTCAGGTTTCCTGGCCGGCCAGGAAGAGCCAGGTCTCGACCACGGTGTCGGGATTGAGCGAGATGCTCTCGATACCCTGGTCGACCAGCCAGCGGGCAAGCTCCGGGTGGTCCGACGGGCCCTGGCCGCAGATGCCGACGTACTTGCCGGCCCTGCGGCACGCGGCGATCGCCATCGAGAGCATCGCCTTGACCGCCTCGTCGCGCTCGTCGAAGAGGTGTGCGATCACGGCGGAGTCGCGGTCGAGGCCGAGCGTCAGCTGCGTCATGTCGTTCGAGCCGATCGACATCCCGTCGAAGTACTCGAGATAACGATCCGCGAGCACGGCGTTCGTCGGCAGCTCGCACATCATGATGACCTTGAGCCCGTCCTCGCCGCGGCGCAGTCCGTTCGCGGCGAGCAGCTCGACCACGTGGCCGGCCTCGGCGAGCGTCCTCACGAACGGCACCATGACCCAGACGTTGGTGAGCCCCATCTCGCCGCGCACGCGCTTGAGCGCACGGCACTCGAGCTCGAAGCACGGCCGGAAACTCTCGTCGACGTAGCGTGAAGCACCGCGGAACCCGAGCATCGGGTTCTCCTCGACGGGCTCGTAGCGCCGCCCGCCGATCAGGTTCGCGTACTCGTTCGACTTGAAATCGGACAGCCGGACGATCACGGGCTCCGGCGCGAAGGCCGCGGCGATCGTGCCGATACCCTCGCAGAGCTTGTCGACGTAGAACCCGACCGGATCGCCGTAACCTGCCATTTGCCGGCGGATCGTGTCCTTGAGGTCCGCCTCGAGCGCGTCGAACTCGAGCAGCGCGCGCGGGTGCACGCCGATCATCCGGTTGATGATGAACTCGAGCCTCGCGAGCCCGACGCCGCGGTTCGGAATCCCCGCGAAATCGAACGCGCGGTCGGGATTGCCGACGTTCATCATGATCTTGACCGGCACCTTCGGCAGGGAGTCGAGCTCGATCCGTGACTGCTCGAACTCGAGCTGCCCCTCGTACACGTAGCCGGTGTCGCCCTCCGCGCAGGACACGGTGACCGGCTGTCCCTCGCGGATCACCCGGGTCGCGTCGCCGCAACCCACCACCGCCGGAACCCCGAGCTCGCGCGCGATGATCGCCGCGTGGCAGGTGCGGCCGCCGCGGTTGGTGACGATCGCCGCGGCGCGCTTCATCACGGGTTCCCAGTCGGGATCGGTCATGTCGGCGACCAGGACGTCGCCGCTCTCGACCCGCGACATCTCGCGCACGTCACGGATGATCCGCGCGGGACCCGCCCCGATGCGCTGCCCGATGCTGCGCCCGCTCGCGAGCACCTTCGAGCGCCCTCTGAGCGTGTAGCGCTGCAGGACGCGGCCTGCGCGACTCTGCACGGTCTCGGGACGCGCCTGGAGGATGTAGATGCGGCCGGTCTCGCCGTCCTTGCCCCACTCGATGTCCATCGGGCAGCCGTAGTGCTCCTCGATGACGAGCGCCTGGCGCGCGAGCTCGAGCAGGTCCGCGTCGGCGAGGCAGAAACGCATCCGGTCCGCGTCGGCGACGTCGACCGTGACGACGCGCCGCCCGCTCTCGGCGGCGGGTGCGTAGACCATCTTGCTGGCCTTGCCGCCCAGCGTGCGCCTGAGTATCGGCGCGCGGCCCGCCCGCAACGCGGGCTTGTAGACGTAGAACTCGTCCGGGTTGACCGCACCCTGCACGACGGTCTCGCCGAGTCCCCACGAGGCGGTGATGAAGACGACGTCGCGGAACCCGGAATCGGTGTCGAGCGTGAACATCACGCCGCTCGCCCCGAGGTCGCTTCGCACCATGTGCTGGATGCCCGCGGAGAGCGCGACCTGCGAATGGTCGAAGCCCTGGTGGACCCGATAGGCGATGGCGCGATCGTTGAAGAGCGAGGCGAACACCTCGTGCACGGCCGCGACGACGTTGTCGGCGCCGCGGACGTTGAGCAGCGTCTCCTGCTGCCCGGCGAAGGACGCCTCGGGGAGATCCTCGGCGGTGGCGGAGGAGCGCACCGCGACCGACGCTTCGTTTCCGTCCACGCACATCGCGGCGTATCCGGCGACGATCTCCCGCTGCAGGCGCGCCGGGAAGGCGGTGGCGAGGATCCAGCCGCGGATGCGCGCGCCGGTCTCGGCGAGCCGGACGACGTCGTCGACGTCGAGACCGTCGAGCTCGGACTCGATGCGACCCGCAAGCCCGTCGTGCGCGAGGAAGTCGCGGTAGGCACCTGCGGTCGTGGCGAACCCGCCGGGAACGCTCACACCCAGCGAGGCGAGACTCGAGATCATCTCGCCCAGCGAGGAGTTCTTCCCGCCGACCTCGGCAACGTCGTGGCGGCGGACTTCCGAGAAGGGAATGGTGTACGGGCGCAAACCCGGAGCCTCTTGCTAGCTCAACGCAGGAAATGAAAGACTGGGCGCGCGTTGTGCCGCTCGGGGGTACTGGTGCAGGTGGGCCGCAGGACCATTTTTTTCGTCTCGGACCAGACCGGCGTGTCGGCCGAGACCATGGGGCACAGCCTGCTCACTCAATTCGACGGCCTCGAATTCAGACAGGTGACTCTGCCATTTATCTCCACCGTTGACAAGGCAGAGGAAGCCGTGCGTAAGATCAACGCGACCGCGGTTGCCGACGGGCTGCGGCCGATCGTCTTCAGCACGCTCGTGCGCGAAGAGCTGCGCACGGTGCTGCTCGGCAGTAACGCGCTGCTGCTCGATTTCTTCGCGGCCTTCCTCGGCTCGCTCGAGTACGAGCTCGCGGTCAAGTCGTCGCACCGCGAGGGCCGTGCGCACGGCATGGTGGACCTGGCCGCGTATACGACGCGCATCGACGCGACGAACTTCGCGCTCGCGGCGGACGACGGCGCCGTGCCCGCGGACTACTCGCGTGCCGACGTGATTCTCGTCGGCGTATCGCGCTCCGGCAAGACGCCGACCTGCATTTACATGGCGATGCAGTACGGCATCTTCGCCGCGAACTACCCGCTCACCGACGACGACTTCGAAGGCAAGCAGCTCCCGACGCCGCTGCGCACGGCCACCGCGAAGCTCTTCGGCCTCACGATCGCGCCCGCCCGGCTGCAGCAGATCCGCAACGAGCGGCGGCCCGGCAGCCGCTATGCGTCGCTTTCGCAATGCGAGTACGAGGTGCGGTCCGCTGAAGGCCTGTTCCAGCGCTTCGGGATCCCGCACCAGAACACGACCGAGTGCTCGATCGAGGAAATCGCGAGCCGCATCATCGATCGCAAGGGGATCGAGCGCAGACTGCGACCCTGAATATACGCGCGCCGCGATGTGTCGCGCTTCACGGTTGCGCGAAAACGCTGTGCTATAGTCGAAGCATGATCGTCGACAGCCAGTGCGTCACTACGTGGCACGCGCGGCCGGTGAGTTTCGTCAGCCTGATGACGCTGTACGAAAGCAACTACATCGGCCTGCGGCGGCTTGCGGGTGACGTTCGCCGGCTGTCGGGCGCGCTGCTCTCCAGGGCGCCGGGCGAATGCGACCTGCACCTGACGGTCGTCGAGCACAGTCGCTACACCTCGATACTGCGGATGACCTACCTGTTCGAGGACGCGTCCGGCGCCGTCGCCGACCCCGATCTCGAGCTGCGCGTCTACCACGACGCGCGCCTCGCCGAGGTGAGTGCCTGCGGCCGGTGGGTCGTCCATCCCGGGCTGCGGCATGTGCGCTCGACGCTCTCGGCGGCGATGGGCGACAGGTGGCTGCGCAACATGCTCCTCAACAAGTGGCTCGACTACTGCACGGATCGCGGGCACGAATTCGTGCGCCACGCGGGGCGTGCGGGTCACTTGCTGCATGAGCCTGTCTGACGACTGGCGGAAGCTGATCAGCGCGCTCACCGGCCGCCCGGACTCGGCCGAGGAAGCGCGATTGCTCGCGCTGTTCAACAACCGCGCGGAGCTCAAGAAGGAACTGAGCGCGCTCGACGACGAGCGTGAGCGGCTGCTCGACCGGCTGAAGCTGCAGGAGGGCTCGACCGTGCGCGTCGAGGAGCAGCTTTCGGGCCTCGAGCAGTATCTCGGGCGGCCCGGGGAAGGCAACAAGTGCCTGGCGTATTTCCAGCTGCGCAGCGTCTGGCGCTCGGCGTCGCGGCGGCTCGAGCAGTTCGCGACGGAGCTGGCGCGGCAGCAGAAGGACCGCGAGCGCAGGCAGCAGCTCGCCGACTTCGAGCGCAGCAAGCGCAATCGCCTCGACGAGGTGGACCGGGAGGTGTACGAGGCGCGGATCCTCGCCGATCAGCTTGCGGGCGAGCAGGCGGCTGAGCGCCAGCGGCAGGACGAGCTGCGCGGATTCTGGAACTACTTCCGGCGCCGCCGGCTCGGGGAGTCGATCGGGGAACGGCAGACGCGCATCGACGAGGTGCAGACCGCGCTGACCGACCTCGGCGACCGCCGGCACGCCATCGACTCCGAAGCCCCGCCGGCCTTCGCGGGAATCAGCGTGGAGGGCCGCCGCGCCGTCAACCTGGCGATCATCGCGTTCGCAGAAGCGCTGTGCGAGCGGCTGGCGCCGTCGAATCTCGCCTGGCTGGCGCGCCAGAGCACGCTGAGCCGCGTCTATGACGCGGATTACGGCGGCGATGCGAAGTGCGCGGCGCTGATGCAGTCCACGACGCGCGCGATCCGGGAACTCGATGAGATGCAGGAAGATCTGCCGGATATCAAGCGGCGTACCGACCGCCTCAAGGCCCGGGCTGCCTGGCGCGGGCCCGGCGATACGATCCCGCTGCAGGAGAGCGTCGGTCCGACGGACACTGGTTCTGCGGTGGCCGCCCGCGGAGCGATCAACGTGCTGCTCGACGAATACTTCGACGTCCGGAAGCTGATGCTCGACTGAATCCGGCCGCAGGCGCCAACGTGCCCGAGCGAACGTACGCGACGCATCACGCCTTTCTCAGCACCAGTACGTTCCCGAGCAGCGACACCGCGATGCCCGCCCAGGTGAGCGCATGCCAGCGGAAGCCCTCGAACACCGCGGAGACGAAGAGCGCGACGATCGGGACCATGACGCCGATGTAGCCCGAGCGCGCGGCGCCGATGCGCCCGAGCAGGGTCAGATAGGCGGCGAAGGCGAGGACCGACCCGAATACCACCAGGTACAGGAGCGACAGCACGTACGCAGGCGTCGCCTCGAACGCGAAGCCCTTGCCTGTGCCCCACGTCCAGGCGATCGAGAACAGCGCGCCGTAGAGCATGCCCCACGCCATCGACTGCCAGATCGGGATCTTCGCATCGTAGTTGCGGTGCGCGACCACGCTGCCGAGCGTCGAGAACAGCACGGCGAGCGCCGTGTAGAACGCACCGAGCGCCGGGCTGCTGCCGCTGCGCGAGGCTGCCGAGCTCGGGGGAGAAGACCATCGTGATGCCTGCGATGCCGAGCAGCGATCCGACGGTCATGCGGGCGGTCATGGGTGTGCCGAGGAACATGCGCTGGCCGAACATGCCGAGCAGTGGACTCGCGGAGTAGCCGACTGCGACCAGGCCCGACACGATGTGCTGCTCGGCGTAGTACACGAAGACGTAGGCCGCGCCGAACATCAGCGCGCCCTGCGCGGCGATCCACGCGTGGTCGCGCGCCGAGAACCGCAGCGGCAGGCCCCGCACGAGGCAGAACGCGAACAACAGGAGCGAGGCGAGCAGGAAGCGGTAGGCGACGCTCGCCTCGGGTTCGACCCGCCCGAGCTGGTAGGTGATCGCGAGCCAGGTCGAGCCCCAGATCGCGACGGAGGTCGCAAAGAGCCTGAGGTTGCTCAAGCGCTAGGGAACCTAGGTCGCGGGCGCCGGACCCTCGGCCACGCCGTCGGCCGGGGCGGTGGTCGCGCCCGCGTCCGCGGGCGCCGTGCGCACCGTGGACCTCGCGAACACCCGCCGCCGCCACGTGTTCAGCTCGTCGAACCAGACGTAGAACATCGGCACGACCAGGAGCGAAATGACCGCGGAGAAGGCCAGCCCGCCCATGATCGCGCGCGCCATCGGGTAGTAGGCGGGACCGTCGCCGCCACCGCCGCCCACGGTCGCGTCCCCGATCGCGAGCGGCAGCATCGCGAGCAGCGTCGTCAGCGTCGTCATCAGGATCGGCCGCAGCCGGTCGCGGCCCGCCTGGAGAATCGCCGCATCGCGCGGCATCCCGCCTTGGCGCAGGTCGATGATGTGCGCGACCAGCACGATCCCGATGTTGACCACGACACCGACCAGGATCATGAAGCCGATCATCGCCATCATCGTGATCGTCGTGCCCGTGAGCGCGAGGAACCAGATCGCGCCCACGATGGCGAACAGTATCGAGGTAATGATCGAGAGCGGGTAGAGCGTCGATTCGAAGAGCGATGCCATCACGAGGAAGATGAGCACCACTGCCAGGATCAGGTTCTGCGACATGGTCTGCATGGCCTTGTCGTTCTCCTCGACGCCGCGGCCGAACTTCCACGAATACCCGGGCGGCAGCGGAAAGTCGTCCATGACCGGCTCGACGACCTTGCGCACGTCGTCGAGCGTCGTGCCCTTCGCAAGGTTGGCCGTCACGACGACGGTCGTCAGGCGGTTGATGCGCTGGATCTCGCGGTCGCTCGGGCGCACGACGAAGTCCGCGACGGCGCCGAGCTCCATCCGGCTGCCGTCGGGCAGCGTGAGCGGCACGCGCGCCAGGTCCTCGACGGACTGGCGGTCCGATTCGCGGAACGCGAGCCGCATGGTGATCTCCCGATCCGAGGTTCGCAGGTCCGGCAGCCGATCGCCGCGCATCGCGCCCGCCACGGTGAGCGCGACGTCCTCGGTCGTGAGCCCGAGCTGCGAGACCCTGTCGCGGTCGACGATCACCTGGACTTCCTCGTCGCCGGTGCGGGCCTCGGAGCGCACAGCCTCGAGCCCGGGCACGGACGACAGGCGCTGCGCGACGTCGAAGGAGATCGCGGCGAGCCGCTCGGTCGAGTCACCGGAGAGCTGGAGGCTGAACGTGCTGCTGCCGGCGGCGGAATCGTCCCACTGGAAGCTCGGCTTGCCGATGATGATCTCCGGCATCTCCTTCGTGACGATCTCCATCACTTCCTTGGCCGGTACCTTGGCGCGTTCCTTCGGCGCGAGATACAGCCGCGTGTGCGCCTCGTCGGTGAGCCACACGGTATAGTAGGTCTCGATGTCGAGCCGCTCCTTGTTGAGCTCCAGGTACGCCTCCATGCGCCGCACCGCCTCTTCGACCCGCTGCATCGGGTGCGAGCCCTGCAGGTGGTAGGCGATGAAGAGCGTCCGGCTAGCCTCCTGCGGGAACGGGTCCACCTTCGCGAGCTTGAGCATGAAAAGCGGCACGGGCGAGGCCAGGATCAGCACGGTCACCGCGGCCATGATCTTGCGATGACCGAGCGCCCACAGGATCGCCCGCTCGTAGCGGTGCTGCAGCCGCCCGAACCAGGACCGCTCCGACACGGGCGGGGGCGGCGTCATGCGCGCCGCGAGCATCGGGATCAACGTCTGCGCGACTACCAGCGAGGCGACCATTGCCACCACGATCGGGATGGCCACGTGCACCAGGAAGATCGACATCTCGTTCTTCTCGCCGAACACCATCGGCAGGAAGACGATGACCGTCGACAGCGTGCCGGCCAGCACCGCGACGCCGACCTCCTTCACGCCTGACAGCGTCGCTGCGACCGGCCGCCCGGGCTCGAGCTGGCGGTGCCGGAAGATGCTCTCGGTGGTGACCACCGAGTTGTCGACCAGCATGCCGATCGCGACCAGCATGCCCATCATGGTCAGCACGTTGAGGGTGAGCCCGAGGAAGTACATCGCGCCCAGGGTCACCAGCAGCGACGCCGGCACCGCCAGGCTCACGATCAGCGTGGTCGGCAGGTGGCGCAGGAAGGCGAGCAGCATGAAGAACGACAGTACCGCGCCGATGAGGCCGGCCTTGCGCAGCTCGCGCAGCGACGAGCGGATGCTGTCGGCCTGGTTCGCGACCACCAGGATCTCGATGCCCTGGAGCTGCGGCAGCTCGCGCGCCTCGTCGACCGCCGCGATGACACGATCCGCGACGTCGACCACGTTGGCCTGCGTCGACTTGTAGACGTCGATTCCGACCGCCGGGCGGCCGTCCATGCGGCGGCCGATCGTGAGCTCGGGCGCGACCAGCTCGACCGTGGCGACGTCGCCCACGCGCACGCCGCCGCCGATGACGAGCTTGCGCACGTCCTCGAGCGAATGGAACTCGCCGAGTGGCCGTACGATGAACCGCGAACCGTTCTCGGTGATCTCACCGGCGCTGACCGAGAAGTTCGAGGACTCGAGCAGTCCGCGTAGCTTGAGCACGTCCACGCCGTAGGCCGCGACGCGCGTCGGGTCCACCAGCACGCGCACCTCGCGCGGCTGGACGCCCTCGAGCTCGACTCGAGCGACGCCGTCCAGGCGTTCGATGGGATGCTTGAGGAACTTCTCCAGGGTGTCGTACTGGTCCGTGAGGTCGGTGTCGGAGGACAGCCGGATGATCGTCACCGGCTCGTCCGAGGCGCTGAAGGCGAACATGAGGATCCGGTCGGCGGCCGCCGGCAGCTCCGAGCGGATCGAATCGAGCTTGGTGCGCACCTCGAAGGCGGCCTTTTCGGCGTCGCGGTCCCAGTTGAACAGCACGTCGAACGACGCTTCGTCCGGACGCGCGGTCGCCTTGATCTCCTCGATCCCGGACAAGGTTGCCAGCGCTTCCTCGACCGGCCGGACGACAAGCTGCTCCATCTCCTCGGGCGTCGACCCGGGGAACGGTACGACGACGCGCATGCCCGGGAAGGTGATGTCCGGGAAGTTCTCGAGCCGCAGCAGCTTGGCCGAGATCAGCCCGACCGCGATCACCGCCAGGAAGACCATCACCGTCGTGACGGGCCGGTTGAGCGCGAGGTTGGTGTGGCGCATGGCGGACCTCAGCCCGTGGCGGGCTCGGGCGTCGCATCGGTGCGACGGCGCGGGCGTTGCATACACCTTGCGATCGAGCACCGAGTAGACGACCGGGATGACCAGCAGTGTCAGGAACGTCGTAAGCAGCACGCCGCCGATCACCGTGATCGCCATCGGCGCACGCACCTCCGCACCCTCGCCGATGCCGAGCGCCATCGGCAGCAGGCCCAGGATCGTGGTCAGCTTGGTGATCAGGATGGGCCTCAGGCGGATCCGGCCGGCCTCGATGATGGCCTCGCGCTTCGGCAGGCCGCGTTCACGCGCCTGGTTCACCGCGTCGATGAGCACGATCGACTGGTTGACGACGATGCCCGCCAGCATGATGAGCCCGATGTACGCCACGACGTTGACGGTCGTGCCGGTGATCCACAGCGCCCAGATCGCGCCGATGATCGCGAGCGGGATCGTGAGCAGGATCACGAAGGGATGCACCAGGGACTCGAACTGCGAGGCCATCACCAGGTAGACGAGGAAGATCGCGAGCAGCAGCACGAACTGCAGCGAGCGGAAGCTGTCGCTCATGTCCTCGCTCTGGCCGGAGAGGAAGGCGGTGGTCCCGACCGGAAGCTGCACCTCGTCGACGATTCCCTCGAGCGTCTCGACGGCGGCGCCGAGGTCGCCCTGCGCGAGATTGGCCGACACCACGGCCACGCGCTCCTGCCCGATGCGGCGCACTTCCGCCGGTCCCACGGAGAGTCTCACATCGGCGACCGCGGAGAGCGGAACCGGGAAATCGCTGCCGGGGTTGACGATCAGGCTGCGGACCTCCTCGATCGAGGCGGCGCGCGTGTCTACGCTCCGCACCAGCACGTCGATCTTCTTGTCGAGCAACCGGTAACGCGTCGCGACCTCGCCACGCACGCTGTTGACCACGCGGTCGGCGATGTCGCGCACGACCAGGCCGAGCTGGGTGGCGCGCTCCTGGTCGAAGACGATCTGGATCTCCGGGTTGCCGGCCTCGACGGTCGACTTGACGTCGGCGAAGCGCGGATCGGCCTGCATACGCAGCCGCACCTGCTCGGCCGCATCGCGCAGGCGATCGAGGTCGTAGCCGGACACCACGACCTCGAGCGGCGTCGAGAGCGCGAAGAGACTCGGCCGGCTGAACTGGTACTGCACGCCGGGCAGGCCATCGAGGCTGCCGCGCAGCCCGGCGATCGCCTGTTCCTCCTCGTCTCGGCCGGAACCCCTGGCGAGCGTGATGCTGAGGCGGCCCGTGTTCTCGCCCGCGTCGACCGGGTTGGCGTCGAGCCGGTTGCCGGTGCCCGCCACCGAGTAGGCGAGGTCCACGTTGCCGAGCTTCGTGCTCGCCCGTTGCGCTGCGACCACGGCGCGGTCCGTCGCCTCGAGCGGCGTGCCCGCCGGCAGGCGCAGGTCGACGTTGAACTCGCCCTGCGACATCTGCGGGATGAGCTCGGTGCCGAGCCGGGGCGCGATCAGCAGCAGCGTCGCGACGAACATGCGCTGACGGCGCCGCCGATCACCTGGCCCGGCCGGTCGAGCGCCCAGCTGATCGCCGGCGGGTACTTGCGGTCGGCCCAGTTGTTGACGGCCTGTGTCACGCGCACGATCGGGTGGAGCACGAGCGCGCAACCGCGGGCAATCCAGGAGAAGGCCTTGCGCAGGACGCCCGCGACGGCCCCGAGCCCGCGGTCGAGCCGATTCGGCGCGCGCCCCGGAGCCCCGGCGACAGCATCGGCCGCGCGCCGGCCGCCGGCCGCCAGCATCGGCACCAGGGTCAGCGCCACGACCAGCGAGAAGGCCAGCGCGAAGGTCACGGTGAGCGACTGGTCCTTGAAGAGCTGGCCCGCAACGCCGGTGATGAACACCATCGGGAAGAACACGGCCACCGAGGTCAGGGTCGCCGCCGTCACCGCCATGGCGACCTCGGCCGTGCCGCGCTGCGCCGCTTCGCGCCGGTCCATCCCGTGCTCCTGTTTGCGCACGATGCTCTCGAGCACGACCACCGCGTTGTCGACCAGCATGCCGACCGCGAGCGCGATGCCGCCCAGCGACATGATGTTGAGCGTCAGGTCGAAGGCATACATCATCACGAAGGTGCCGAGCACCGAGACCGGGATCGCGATGCCCGTGATGAACGTCGCGCGCGCGTCGCGCAGGAAGGCGTACAGCACGAGGATTGCGAGCAGCCCGCCGATCAGCGCCGCGCTCTTCACCTCGCCGATCGCCGCCGCGATGAAATGCGACTGGTCGTAAACCGGCTTGATTGCCGTGCCCTCGGGCAGGGTCTTGCCGATCTCCTCGATCCGCGTGCGGATCCCGTCGGCCAGCTGCACGGTGTTGGCGTCGCCTTCCTTGTACACCGCGAGCTCGATCGCCTCCTTGCCGTCCACGCGCGTGATCGCCTCGCGGTCCTTGTAGCCGTGGCGCACGGTTGCGACGTCGCGCAGGTATACGGGCTGCCCGTTCCGCGTGGCGATGATCGAATCCGCCATCTGGCCGATCGTCTCGAACTCGTTGAGCGTGCGGACCAGGAAGCGCTGCATGCCCTGCTCGAGCCGGCCACCGGACAGGTTGACGTTCTCGGCGCGTATGCGCTTCGTCACGACGTCGATCGAGAGCCCCAGTTGCGCGAGCTTCTGCTGGTCGACGAACACCTGGACTTCGTCCTCGTAGCCGCCGCTCACCTTGACCGCGGCGGAGCCCTCGACGGCCTCGAGGTCGGGTTTGAGCCGGTCCTCGGCGAAGCGACGCAGCGACTTCAGCCGCTCGACGGGGTCCGCGCGCGTGGCCTCGTCGAGGAATGCCAGCCGCATCACGGGCTCGCTCGTCGGGTCGAACCGCAGCAGCAACGGGCGCTTGGCCTCGAGTGGCAGCTGCAGCAGGTCGAGCTTCTCGCGGACGTCGATGCCCGCCAGGTCCATGTCGGTGCCCCAGACGAATTCGAGGATGACGTCCGACTGCCCGGAACGCGACACCGATCGCACCTGGCGCACGTTGCGGATGATCCCGACCGCTTCCTCCACCGGACGCGTGATGAGGTTCTCGAGCTCGAGCGGCGCCGCGCCCGGCAGCTCGGTTCGCACCGTGAGCGTGGGGTAGGAGAGGTCGGGCAGCAGGTTGAGCTTGAGCCGCGACAGCGACACGAGCCCGAACAGGGCGATGGCGACGGTGCACATGACGATGGTCACGCGCCGGCGGATCGCGAAATCGATCAACTGCATGATGTTTCCCCGGGCAGCCGTCAGCGCCCGCGCCGGCCTGGATCGGTCAGCGCGCCTGGGCGGCGCGAGTGGATGCGGCCGCCTCCGCGTCGACCACCTTCACGAGCGTGCCGGTCTTGAGGCCGCCCTGGCCCACGACCACGATGCGCTCGTCGCCCTTGAGGCCCTCCTTGACTTCGACCCAGCCGCCGTTCGTGAGTCCGGGCACGATTCGGCGCTGTGCGGCCTTGCTGTCTTCGACCACGAACACCGACTGCGAGCCGTCGGAGTCGAGGATCGCGTTGCGCGGGACCTGCAGGGCGTTTTCGCGCCGCTCGTAGACGATGTTCACCCGCGCGAACATCCCTGGCTTCAGGCGCTGGCTCGGGTCCGGCAGCTCGAGCCTGGCGCGGAAGGTGCCGGTCTGCGGGTCGACGGTGGGGGAGATGAACTTGATCGTCCCGGCGAAGCGCGCGCCGCCCAGCGCGTCGACGATCACGTCGGCCACCTGGCCCGGCGCGAGCTTGCGGAACTCCTTCTCCGGGATATGCACGTAGGCGACCAGCGGGTCGAGATCAGTGACACGGAACGTCGCGTCGTTCGGACTGATCGTGTTGCCGACCTTGATCTGGCGTGCGGATACCACGCCGGCAATCGGCGCACGGATCTCGGTGTAGCTCAATTCCAGGCGCGACCGCTCGTAGCCGGCGCGCAGCGCATCCAGGTCGAACTGGGCGTTTTCGAGCTCGTTTTTCGCGACCAGGCCTTTCTGGCTCAGCTCCTTGAAGCGCGTGAGGTCGCGCTCGAGCTTGCGGAGCTTCGCTTCAGATTCCGCGACCTCGAGACGCAGCCGGTCCCCGTCGAGCCGTGCGAGCACCTGGCCGGCCTTGACCGTGTCGCCTTCCTCGACGTAGATCTGGCGCACTTCGCCGCCAACCTTGGCGACGACCACCGCCTCGTCGTGCGCCTCGATCGGCGCAGTGCCGGAATACACCGCGAGCATCGCGGCCCGCCGCACCGGCTGGACCTCGACCGGGACGGTGGTCTCGGTCTCGCCGTTCTTCTCCTTGGCCTTGCCGTTGCTGCAACCGCCAGCGAGAGCCACCAAGGCAAGTCCCGCCAGGATCAGGACGGACCGAGGCGCGGATGGCCGGGTGCCAGGTATGGACGTACTCACGGTCGGGCCCCCAGGGCGGGTCAGAATTTGTGGCCGCGATGCTAGACGTCTATAGTGTTGTAGTCAAGTAGAACACCAGCCCGACGCGTCCACCCGGTACCGGACACTGGCCGGGGTTCAGGACGAGGCCTGTCGGACCCTCGTCATGTAGCGCGGCTCGAGACGGCTCAGGTCGGCTGCGATCTGCACCGCCTCGTCGAGGATGGCATCGGGCGGATCCTTCAGTTCCTCGACGGTCTTGAGCGGCGGTTCCCCCCGGGCGGCGCGCCGGGTGTTCTCCCGCACGAGCTGTTCCTGACGCTGGGCCTCACGCTCGGCCTGCCGGGTCTTGAGATTGAGCGACACGCTCTTCTCGCGGCGCATCTCGTCGATCGCGGCGTACTCCGCCAGCGTGTAGCTGTAATCCGGATCACCGACCACGCGTTCGTCGTGGCTGCGCTGAATCTCCGCCATGAGGGGTGTGAACGAGCCCTGCGAACGGAACTCCGCGGACCGAATGCGGTTCCAGGGCAGGGCACCGTCGCGCGAGCTTTCGCCGACGTCCTCCGGGCTGATGGCGGAGGGCAGGCGGATGTCCGGCTGCACGCCGCGGTTCTGCGTGCTGTCCCCCGTCACCCGGTAGTACATGCCGATCGTGACGGTGAGCTGCCCGAAGCCGGGATCCTGCCCCAGCGCATACCGGTCGAGCGGATAGAGGTTCTGCACCGAGCCCTTGCCGTAGGTCTCCTGGCCCAGCACGAGGCCACGACCGTAGTCCTGCATGGCGGCCGCGAAGATCTCGGAGGCCGAGGCGCTGAAGCGGTCGACCAGGATCGTGAGCGGCCCGTCGTAGGCGACGCCCTGTTCCTCCGATTCCAGCACTTCGACGCGCCCGCCGGTCTCGCGCAGCTGCACCACCGGGCCGCGCGCCACGAACAGGTTGACCAGGCCGATCGCTTCGCTCAGGTGCCCGCCGCCGTTCTCGCGCAGGTCGAGCACGAGCGAATCCACGCCGCCCTCGGTCTTGAATTCCTCGATCAGCCTGCGTACGTCGCGCGTCGTGCTGCGGTAGTCGTCGTCTCCGGCGGCGCGGGCGTTGTAGTCCTGGTAGAAGGATGGCACGGTGATCACGCCGACGCGCAGCTTCTCGGCGCCGCGCTCGATCGTCTTGAGCTCCTTCTTCGCGGCCTGCGCCTCGAGCGTGATCTTGGCACGGGGCAGCATCACGACCTTGTCCGCCGAGCCCGGTGGAGCCGAGCCGGGCTGGATCTGCAGGCGCACGAACGAGCCCACGGGCCCTCGGATGAGCTGCACGACGTCGTCGAGCCGCCAGCCGACGACGTCGACCAGCTCGCCCGACTTGCCCTGGCCGACCGCGACGATCCGGTCCTTCGCGGTCACCTCGCCCGTCTGCTGCGCGGAGCCTCCGGGGAGGATTTCCACCACCGTCACGAAATCGTCGACGAGCTGCAGCGACGCGCCAATGCCCTCGTAGGACAGGCTCATCTGGATGCGGTACTCCTCCGAGTTGCGCGGCGAGAAATAGCTCGAATGCGGGTCGAACACGCGCGCGAATGCATTCATGAAGTTCTCGAACACATCGTCGGACGTGACTTGCTCGCTGCGCTTCAGCACGCGCTCGTAGCGCTTGCGCAGGATGTCGCGCGCCTCCGGCCAGGCCTTGTCCGCCAGCAGGAGGGACAACGCGTCGTTCTTGACGCGCTTGCGCCACAGCTCGTCGAGCTCCGCGCGACTCGCCGCCCACGGCGCGTCCTCGCGGTCGAACTGGAAGCTTTCATCCACGGTGAAATCGGGCTCGGTGTCGAGGAGCCCGATGGCATGCTGCATCCGCTCGCGGTTGCGCTGCTGGAAGCGGTTGTAGATCGCGAACGCCGGCTCGACCCGGCCGCTCGAGACCGCGTCGTCGAGCTGGTAACGGAAGCGCTCGAACTCGGCGATGTCGCTCGCAAGGAAGTAGCTGCGCGCGCCGTCGAGGGACTCGAGGTAGCGGTCCAGTACCAGCGAGGACACCGGATCGTTGACCGGCGCCTGGCGGTAGTGGGAGCGCTCGAACATGCTGCTCACGAGCCGCGCCACCTTCCCGTGGCGCTCGGTCGGCTTGAGGTCGAGCGTAGTGGCGCCCGCGGTCGAGGAGGGTGCCGGTGCGGTGCCGAGCAGCAGCGTGGCGACGCCGAGTGCCAGGATCGTGGCCAGTAACGCACCTGAACGCCGCCACCGATGGTCGCGGGCTTCTTCGACTCGACCTGACTGGTACACTGACACTCCCCTCGATCGGGATTCCCTGGGACCTAGGCTAGAGACACCACCGGCGCCAATCAAGGCCCGGCGGGGTGTTGAACGTAATACATGCAGCCGCTGACGATCCTGACCGGCATCGTGCTGGGCTCCGCCGCCGCCACGACCTTCGCGCTGGGCGCCACGCTGGTCGTCTTCCTGGTACTGGCGGGCGAACACCCGCAGTTCAAGGCGGAGCTGCCCCTGCTCGCCGTCTACGCCGCCACTTTCGCCGGTTTGACCGCGCTCGCCGGCCTCAGTTTCATCGGACAGGTCCGCCAGCGCCCCTGGCGGGTCTGGACACAGCTCCTGATGTGGTCCGCGGCGGCCGGCGTCGCCGCACTCTACTGGTCCACCCGCAACTGAATTTTCATGGCATCGCAGGTTCGTAAGAGCATGAAGGAGTCCGCCGTGCCCCGACGCTGGCAGCTGTCGACCGTCATTTCCGGCCTCGTTGCCACCCTTGCCGCGGGCTGTGCCACGAGCCCCGACGCGCCTGTGTTCGAGGCCGGGAGCTTCGCGGAACATGTGCGTACCCTCGCGTCGGACGAATTCGAAGGCCGGCGACCCGCCACCGCCGGCGAGGAAAAGACGATCGCCTATCTCGAGCAGCAGTTCGCGAAGGCCGGGCTTGCGCCCGGCGTGGGCAAGGGGTTCCGCCAGGCCGTGCCGTTCGTAGAGCTGACCACGTCGCCGGACGATGCCCTCACCGTCCAGGGGCCGGGCGGCAACGCGGTGCTCCGCTACGCGGACGACGCGGTCTACTGGACCAAGCGCGTCGTCCCCGAGGTCTCGCTGGCGGACAGCGAGCTCGTCTTCGTCGGCTACGGCATCGTGGAGCCGGCCATGGACTGGAACGACTACGCTGGCCTGGACATGCGCGGCAAGACGGCGGTCATCCTGGTCAACGACCCGGGCTTCGTGACCGGTGATCCGGCGCTCTTCAACGGCCGCGCCATGACCTATCACGGCCGCTGGACCTACAAGTTCGAGGAGGCGGCGCGGCAGGGCGCGGCGGGTGCCATCATCGTCCACGAAGAAGTACCGGCGGCCTATCCCTGGGAAGTGGTGCGCAACGGCGCCGCGCGCCCCCAGCTCGCCATCGAAGCGGCCGACGGCAACGCATGGCGCGTCGGCATCGAGGGCTGGATGACCCGCGAGGCGGCCGGACGCGTGTTCGAGGCCGCGGGGCTCAACTACGACACGGCCAAGGCGGCTGCGGCCCGGCGGGGCTTCAAGCCCGTGCCGTTGGCGCTCAAGGCATCCACGCGGGTGCGGAACGCGATCCGGCAGATCAGCTCGAACAACGTCGTCGGCATCCTCGAGGGCTCGCGGCGCCCGGACGAATACGTGATCTACACGGCGCACTGGGACCACCTGGGCAAGGCGTCGAGCGGCAGCGGCGACACGATCTTCAACGGCGCCGTCGACAACGCCACCGGCACGGGCGCGCTGATCGAGCTGGCGCGCGCCTTCAGCGCGGTGCGCCCGCGGCCCGAACGTTCCATCGCCTTCGTCGCGTTCACGGGGGAGGAGTACGGGCTGCTCGGCAGCGAGTATTTCGCGTCGCATCCGGTCGTGCCGCTCGCGCAGGTCGTCGGCGGCGTCAACATCGACGGCATGGAGGTCGACGGCCGCACGCGCGACGTGGCCGTGGTCGGCTTCGGCGCGTCCGAGCTCGAGGACTACCTCGCGGCGGCGGCCGCGGCGCAGGGCCGCATCCTGAAGCCCGAGCCGACGCCGGAGAAGGGCGCGTACTACCGCTCGGACCACTTCATGCTGGCGAGGAAGGGCGTGCCCATGCTCTACGCGAAGGGCGGCATCGACTCGCACGAGCACGGCCCGGAGTGGGGCCTCGAGCAGGACGCGGACTACACCGCGCATCGCTACCACAAGCCGTCGGACGAGTTCGATCCGGACTGGGACCTCTCGGGAGCGATCGAGGACCTCGAGCTCTACTTCGACGTCGGGCTGATGCTCGCGAGCGAGGAGGGGTTCCCGAACTGGCGCCCGGGCAACGAGTTCCGCGCGATCCGCGACCGGAGCCGCGCGGGCACCGCGGCCGCCCCTAGCGCGTCATCAGGCCTGTCGAGGTGAACTCGATCGGAGGATTTTCCGGAACGCCGTAAACCCGTCCTGGGGCTCCGTCGAAACATCCTGTTTTCGACGGTCCGGAAACCTTCCGATCGACGCTTCGCCGATGCGTCGTGCCGTTCATGAATGATGCGGACTGGCTAGAGAGTAGGTTCGCGGCGTGAAGCGGGCGGGGCGTAACCGTCGCGTTCCTCCGTCGACGCATCGACGGCCGCACGACGGATGCGACCGCGGACCGCCCAGGCGACGCGCGATGCGACGATGACCACGAGCGGCGCGAGCGCGAGCGTCAGCGCCTGCCATTCGAGCCGCGCGAGGCTGCGCAGGAAATCGCCGAGGAATCTACCGGCGCCGCCCCGGCTGTAGGGGCCCAGCGTCTCGGTGCCGGTCCAGTAGACGAGCAGCGGCAAGACGACGAGGCCCAGCAGTGCCGCTCCCGCGAACCAGATCGCCTCCCGCTTCACGCCCGAAGACACATGCACCGCTTCACCCGCTTATGGCAGCACCGACTGCGAATCCTGACGGCCTACCGGGGACGCCGCAAGCGGGTGGCATTCAGTATCATCGCCGGTCACGGCACGGGTCGGCCCGGGCGTGCAGCGGGCAAGGCATGAACGCGGGCAAGGCATGAACAAGGTGCGCACGGCGGTCATCGGCGTCGGCTATCTGGGTCGATTTCATGCGCAGAAGTACGCGGCGCTGCCCGAATCGCAGCTGGTCGCGGTCGTCGACGCCAGCGCGCAGGCGCGCGACGCTGTCGCCGCCGAAACGGGTTGCCGCGCCGTGGCGGACTTCCGGGAGATCCTCGACGACGTCGATGCGGTGAGCATCGCCACGCCCACGCCACTGCACTTCCCGATCGCGAGCGCCTGTCTCGGTCACGGCGTGCACGTGCTGGTCGAGAAGCCGGTCACCGAGACACCCGACCAGGCGCGCGAGCTCGTGCGGCTCGCCGCCGGGAAAGGCCGCGTGCTGCAGGTGGGACACCTCGAGCGCTTCAATTCGGCGATCCTCGCGCTCGCGGGCACGCTGCACACGCCGAGGTTCGTCGAGTCGCACCGGCTCGCGCAGTTCAAGGCCCGCGGCACCGACGTCAACGTGGTCCTCGACCTCATGATCCACGACATCGACCTGATCCAGAGCCTGGTCGGCGCGCCGGTCGAATCCATCGACGCGGTCGGCACCTCGGTGTTCTCGGCGGGCCTCGACATCGCCAATGCGCGCATCCGCTACGCGAACGGGTGCGTGGCCAACACGACGGCGAGCAGGGTCAGCATGAAGGTGGAACGCAAGCTCAGGCTGTTCCAGGACGACGCGTACATTTCGATCGACCTGCAGCAGAAGGTGCTGACGATCGTCCGCAAGCCGCCCGACGGCGCGACGAGCGCGCCGGGGCAGGTCACGCTCGAGGAGCGCAGCTACGAGCAGGGCGATGCGCTCAGGCTCGAGATCGAGGCTTTTCTCGCCGCCATCCGTGACGGGCGACCGCCGGTCGTTTCCGGCGAGGACGGCCTGCGCGCCCTCGAAACCGCCATCCGGATCACCGAGCTGGTGCACGCCGACCAGGCCGGTCGATGAGGCGCGAGCACTACGCCGGCCGCGACCTGCTTCGCGCCCTCACGATCGAGGACCTGCGGCGCATCGCGCGCCGGCGCCTGCCGCGCTCAGGCTGCGAATACCTCGAAGGCGGCGCCGAGGACGAGCTGAGCCTGAAGCGCAACCGCGACGTGTTCGAGCGCATCGCCTGGGCGCCGCGCACCCTGGTCGGCGTTGCGATGCCCGATCTTGCGGTGCCTCTGTTCGGCAAGCGAGCCAACATGCCGGTCGCGATCGCGCCGACGGGCTTCAACGGGCTGCTGTGGCCGCAGGGCGACGTGGCGCTCGCCCGCGCCGCGGCGACGTCCGGCATCCCGTTCACGCTGAGCACGATGGCCAACTGCTCGATCGAGACCCTGGCGCGCGATGCACCGGGTGAGAACTGGTTCCAGCTCTACCCGCTCAAGGATCTCCGCTCGCTCGACCGTCTCGTCGACCGTGCGCGCGATGCCGGCTATGGCACGCTGGTCGTCACCACGGACGTGCCCCAGCTCGGCGCGCGCGAATGGGATCAGCGCAACTACCGCGCGCCGGCCAAGCTCGGCGGTGCGGCGCTGCTCGACATGCTCGCGCATCCCGGCTGGATGCGGCGCGTGCTGCTGCCCGGGGGCGTGCCGCGCTTCGAGAACCTGCTCGAGTTCCTCCCGGCCGGCGGACAGGGCCAGTCGGCGCTGCTCGGCGTGCGATACCTGGCGACGCAGTTGAATCCGATGTTCTCCTGGGACGACGTTGCGCGGATCCGCGAGCGATGGCGCGGGCGGCTGGTGCTCAAGGGGATACTCAGCCTCGACGACGCGCGTCGCGCCGTGGACGCTCGGCGCCGACGGCATCGTCCTGTCGAACCACGGCGGACGCCAGCTCGATTCCGCGATCTCGGGCGTCGAGCTGCTGCCCGCCGTAGCGGCGGAGCTCAAGGACCGGGCGACGATACTCGTGGACGGCGGCTTCCGCCGTGGATCGGACGTGCTCAAGGCGGTCGCGCTCGGCGCGCACGCGGTGATGATCGGCCGCGCCACGCTCTACGGGTTGGCCGCCGGAGGCGAGGCAGGTGTCGCGCACGCGCTCACGCTGCTGCGCGCGGAGATGGAGAGGACGATGACTCTGCTCGGCTGCCGCAACATGGCCGAGGTCGGCCGACACCTGATCCGTTCGTGAGCACGGCGGCACCGTGGGGTAGGCCGGCATCCATCCGACGCCGAGAGCGCCCGGTTCAGCGGCTGCGTCCGCGGCGTTTCGACTTCGGTCCCGCAGCGTGCTGCGGCGCCGCGGGCTCGAATTCCTCTCCGGGCTGCCACGGTCGGCCGAGCCGTCCCTCGATGTAACCGCGGATCAGCCGTCGCAACACCTGTGACGGGGTCAGGTCTTCCTGCGCGCACAGCCGCTCGAACACGGCTTTCTTGCGCGGGTCAACCAGGATGGTCAGGCGGGCGGTGCGTTCCTCGAGCTTCACGACGGACCGCTATGCACATGCAGCTTGCATCCTATGATAATCGAAGCATAATTGCAGACAAGTCCCGCGGCAACCATCGCGCATCCGCCCACGGTCAACCGCTGTCCCCGTTCGCGTGCCGGTCGAACACCAAACTCCGCTGACCGCGTGCCTCGCGCTCCTCGCCGCCTGGCTGCTGATCGGTGCCGCCGGTCTCGTGCGGCCGAGGAGCGTGCGGTTTGCGGGCCGCACCCTGTTCCCGCTCGGGGCGATCGTCGGCCTCGCGCTCGCCGTGGTCGCCACCGCGGGGCTCGCGATGCCCGCGGAGCGGCTCGTGCTGCCGCTCGGGTTGCCGGACCTGCCGTTTCACCTGCGCCGCGACGCCCTTGCGAGCGTGTTCCTGGCGATGCTCGGTGCCGCGTCGGTCGGGATCTCGCTATTCGCGGCCGGATACTTCCGCCGCGGCGAGGGCACGCCGCCCGGCCTCCTTTGTTTCCAGTACCACGTGTTCCTCGCGAGCATGGGCTTCGTGCTTCTCGCCGATGACGCCTACGCATTCATGGTTGCGTGGGAAAGCATGGCCCTGTCCTCGTACTTTCTCGTCACCAGCCAGCACCGTATCCCCGAGATCCGCCGTGCCGGGTTCCTGTACCTGCTGATCGCCCACATCGGCGCGATCGCGATCCTGCTGTGTTTCGGCGTGCTGCAGGGCGGGAGCTGGCAGTTCACGTTCGACGCGATGCGCGCCGCCCGGCTCGACCCGGCGCCGGCCGCGCTCGCCTTCATGCTCGCGTTCGTCGGCTTCGGCGCGAAGGCGGGGCTGGTCCCGCTGCACGTCTGGCTACCGGAAGCGCACCCCGCGGCCCCGTCGCCGGTCTCGGCGCTGATGAGCGGCGTGATGCTGAAGACGGCCGTCTATGGCTCGCTGCGGGTCGTGTTCGACCTGCTCGGGCAGCCGCACTGGTCATGGGGTCTCGTGCCGCTCGCGGTCGGGCTCGGCAGCGCGTTCTACGGCGTCGTGTTTGCCGCGGTGCAGACGGACATGAAGCGGCTGCTCGCGTACTCGTCGATCGAGAATCTCGGTATCGCGTTTGCCGGGCTCGGACTCGCGATCGTGTTCGACGGCGTCGGGATGCGCGCGCTCGCCGTGCTCGCGACGATCGCGACGATCTATCATTGCCTCAACCACGCATTCATGAAGAGCCTGCTGTTCCTCGGCACGGGCGCGGTGTTGCATTCGACCGGCGAACGCAACCTCGGCCGGCTCGGCGGGCTGCTTCGACGCATGCCATGGACCGGGTGGATCGTGCTGGTCGGCGTGCTCGCGATCGCCGGTCTCCCGCCGCTCAACGGCTTCGTATCGGAGTGGCTGCTGCTGCAGGCGTTTCTTTTCGCGAGCGATGTGCCAGTGAGGTTCGTCGACATGCTCCTGCCGTTGTGCGCCGCCGGCGTTGCGCTCTGCGCAGCGCTCGCAGGCTACGTCATGGTCAAGTTCTTCGGCATCGTATTTCTCGGCCAGCCCCGCGAGGCCGCGCTTGGACGGGCGCATGACTGCGGACCGCTGGAGCGGGCCGGGATGCTGTGGCTCGCGGCCGGGTGCGTGGCACTCGGGCTATTCCCGGCACAGGTCGTCGCCATGCTCGAGACCGTGACCACGGAACTGCTCGGGCATTCGCTCGGGCGATCGTTGGCGCCCTGGTGGCTGCTCACACCGCTGCCGGACCGGGAGGTGTCGTACGGCCCGCTCGCGTTCCTGGTCGTGGCCGCGGGCGTGATCGCCGTGACCGCGGTCGTCGTCCGCGCCGTGTATCACCAGCGCGTGCGGCGCGGGCCGGCCTGGGACTGCGGCTTCGGCCGGCTCGACGCGCGAATGCAGGACACCGCCGAGGGCTTCGGCCAGCCGATCCGCCACATCTTTCAGCCGTTCTTCCGGATCGAGCGCGAGCTGCCGGCGCCGTTCGACGCCGACCCGCGCTACCGCGTTACGGTCGGCGACCGCATCTGGAGCTGGGTCTATGCGCCGCTTGGCACGCTCGTGCAGCGGGTCGCAAACGCCGTCGCCTTCGTGCAGCGCGGGCAGATCGCCGGCTACCTGATGTACAGCTTCCTCACGCTGATCGCGCTGCTCGCGCTCGTGCTATGGATCGGACCGCGATCCTGACCCAGCTGCTCGAGATCGCGGCGGCGCTCGCCGTCGCGCCGCTGTTCATGGGCTGGGTGACCCAGTGCCGCGCCTGGCTCCAGAACCGCACCGCGCCCAGCCTGTGGCTGCCGTACCGCGCGATCCACAAGCTGTTCCACAAGGACGCGGTGCTCGCGCAGGATGCCTCGCCGCTGTTCCGCGCGGCGCCGTACGTGGTCTTCGGCACGATGGTCGTCGCCGCGGCGATCATTCCGTCGATGAGCACGCTGCCGCTCACGCCGGCCGCGGATGCGATCGCGCTGGTCGGGCTGTTCGCGACCGCGCGGGTGTTCCTGTCGCTCGCGGCGATGGACGTCGGCACCGCGTTCGGCACGCTCGGCGCCCGGCGCGAGATGATGGTGGGTTTTCTCGCCGAGCCCGCGCTGCTGATGGTGATCTTCGTCGCCTCGCTGATCTCGGCGACGACGGCGCTGCCGGTGATCTCCGGGCGGCTCGCCACACAGGCGATCGGGCTGTATCCGAGCCTGGCGTTCACCGCGGTCGCGTTCACGCTGGTGCTGCTCGCCGAGAACGCCCGCATCCCGGTCGACAACCCCGCGACGCACCTCGAGCTCACGATGATCCACGAGGCGATGCTGCTCGAGTACTCGGCGCGGCACCTCGCGCTGATGGAGTGGGCCGCGGCGCTGAAGCTCTTCAATTACGCCTGCATCGGTTTCGCGCTGTTCCTGCCATGGGGGGTCGCCACCGGTGAGGCGGGTCCGCTCGCACTGCTGCTGTCGATCCCGCTGCTCGCGGTCAAGCTCGCGTTCGCGGGTCTTGGGATCGCGCTGATCGAGACGCTGTCGGCGAAGCTGCGCGTGTTCCGCGTGCCGGAGTTCCTCGCGACCGCCTTCCTGTTCGCGGTGCTGGGGATGCTCGTTCACCTGCTGCTCGGAGCCTGACCATGACCGTGCCCAGCTGGGACCTGCAGTTGCTCAACCTGTTCGCGGCGCTGCTGCTGCTGCTGTCGTTCGCGATGCTGTCGCAGCGCCGGATCGTCTCGCTCGTGAACCTGCTCGCGCTGCAGGGTGCGGTGCTGTGCGCGGCGACGCTGCTGCTCGCGTGGCGGACAGGTCAGGGCCATCTGTACCTGTCCGCCGCGTTGACGCTCGGCCTCAAGGTCGTCGGCCTCCCGTGGCTGCTGCACCGGCTGATCCGCCGGCTCGAGGTCTACTGGGAGACCGAGCCGCTGATCAATGCCGCCGGGACGATGATGGTCGGCCTGCTGATCGTAATCTTCTCGTTCGGTCTCGCGCAGCCGATCGCCGAGCTCGCGAGCACGACGACGCGCAGCGCGCTCGGCATCGCGGTGAGCGTGATCCTGCTGGCATTCCTGATGATGATCACGCGTCGCAAGGCGTTGTCGCAGGTGATCGGTTTCCTGTCGATGGAGAACGGGCTGTTCTTCGGCGCGATGAGCGCGACCTACGGGATGCCGATGGTGGTCGAGCTCGGCGTCGCGCTCGACGTGCTGGTGGCGATGCTGGTGCTGGGCGTGTTCTTCTTCCAGATCCGCGAGCAGTTCGACAGCCTCGACCTTCACCACCTCGAGTCGCTGCGGGAACGGTGAAATGGAGCTCGTGCTGCTGCTCGCGATCCCCCTGACCGGCGCGCTGCTGCTCGCCGTCGTCGGCGGCCGGCGCTGGGCGCCGGAGATCAACGTCGTGCTGAGCGCCGCCACGTTCGTCGCGGCCGGCGCGCTGACGGCGCGCGTCATCGGCGAGGGAAGCCTGCTGCTCGGGCGCGAGCAGTTCTTCGTCGATCCGTTCAACGTGTTCCTGATCGCGCTGACCGCCTTCGTCGGGCTCACGACCGCGCTCTTCTCGCGCCCGTACATGCGGGTGGAGATGGAGCATGGCCGCATCACGCCGGGGCGGCTGCGGCTCTACCACAGCATGTACCAGCTCTTCATGGCGACGATGCTGGTCGCGCTCACGACCAACAACATGGGCCTCCTGTGGGTCGCGATGGAGGCGGCGACGCTGTCAACAGTGCTGCTGGTCACGCTGTACCGCACGCCGGCGAGCCTCGAGGCCGGCTGGAAGTACTTCATCCTCTGCGGGGTCGGCATCGCGCAGGCCCTCTTCGGCACGATCCTGCTGTACTTCGCCGCCGAGAAGGTGCTCGGCGCAGAGGGTGTCACCGCGCTTCTCTGGACGCATCTCGACGCCGTCAAGACGCAGCTCGAGCCGACCGTGCTCGGGCTCGCGTTCGTGTTCCTGCTGGTCGGCTACGGCACGAAGGTCGGCCTCGCACCGCTGCACAACTGGCTGCCCGACGCGCACGCGGAGGGCCCGACGCCGATCTCGGCCGTGCTGTCGGGGCTGCTGCTCAACGTCGCGATCTACGCGGTCGTGCGCTGCAAGGTACTGGTCGAGGGGTCGCTGCAGTCGTCGTTTCCGTCGCAGATGCTGATGGGATTCGGGGTCGCATCGGTCGTGCTCGCCGCGTTCCTGCTCTGGCGGCAGCGCGACATCAAGCGGCTGTTCGCGTACTCGTCGATCGAGCACATGGGGATCATCACGTTCGCCTTCGGCATGGGCGGCGCGGTGGCGAGCTTTGCGGCGCTGCTGCACATGACCGTTCACTCGCTCACCAAGTCGGCGATCTTCTTCGTCGTCGGGCACGCGGCGCAGAAAGCGGGGTCGCAGCTCATGGACGACATCCGCGGCCTGATCACGACGAGCCCGACGATCGGCTGGGGGCTGATGGCCGGTTCGCTCGCGATCCTCGGCATGCCGCCGTTCGGCGTCTTTGCCAGCGAGTTCCTGATCCTGACGACCGCGATGCGGGAGCAGCCCTGGGCGACGCCGATCCTGCTCGTCTCGCTGGGCGTCGCGTTCGCCGCGATCTTCGGCCGGGTGCAGCCGATGGTGTTCGGCGAGACGAACGTCAAGCGCCTGCCGCACCCGCCGGCACTGCTGCCCGTGTTCACGCACCTGGCGATCGTGCTGCTGCTCGGTGTCTACGTACCGCCGTACCTCGCGGACTGGTACCGCGCCGCGGCGCGGCTGGTCGGAGGGCCCTGAGATGTCGAGCCGCCGCTGGTGGGATCGCGCGGAACGGCTCGGTGGCGCGTTGCCGGCGCGGCGGCTGACCGCGACGCGACGGCGAGTGGCAAGCAGTGCGCCGCCGACGTCGCGGCCGCGGGCGGCTGCCTGCTCGCACTGTGGGCGCGTCGACGGCGTGTCCGGCGCGGGCACCGGCGTGCGTGCCGCGTTCGCGATCGAACCGGGCGTGCTGATCGCCGAGCTCGCGGTCGATCGCGACGGCGCGGCGTGTTACCCGGGTCTCGAGTCGGTCTATCCGTGCGCGTCGCGGATGCAGCGCGCCGTGTTCGACCTGGGCGGCCTGCGCTCGACCGATCCGGACCGGCGGCCGTGGCTGCGGCATGCCGCATGGCCGGCGGGCCTGCATCCGTTGCGCGACGCACCGGTCCGCGCTGCGTACGGCGGACCCCTCCAGCGCGGAGACGCGGACCGTGGCGGCGCCGGCGTTTCGAACGGCGCTCCGGCCGATGATTACGCGTTCGTGCGCGTGCAGGGTGACGGCGTGCACGAGATCCCGGTCGGGCCCGGTGCATGCCGGGATCATCGAACCGGGTCACTTCCGCTTTTCCGTCGTAGGCGAGAAGGTTCTGCGGCTCGAGGAACGGCTCGGTTATGTGCACAAGGGAATCGAGCGGCGATTCAGCGAGTTGGGGCTCGTCGACGGACACCGGCTGGCGGCGCGGGTTTCCGGCGATTCGGCAGTCGCGTACTCATGGGCCTATTGCCAGGCGCTCGAGGGCCTCGCGGGCTGCGTGATACCGCCGCGCGCATCCTGGCTGCGCGGTCTCGCGCTCGAGATCGAGCGCATCGCGAACCATCTCGGCGACCTCGGCGCGCTCGGCAACGATGCCGGGTTCGCATTCGGCCTCGCGCAGTTCTCGCGGCTCAAGGAGCACTGGCTTCGCACCGTGACCGCGGCCTTCGGCCAGCGCTACCTGCTGGACGCGGTCGTGCCGGGCGGCATGGCCGTCGATATCGCGCCGGACGCGGCGCAGGCGCTTGCCGCGCACGCGTCGCAGCTCGCGCGCGAAGTGCGCGAGCTGCGACGCATCTACGAAGAGCACGACGGTGTGCGCGATCGGTTCGCGGCCGCCGGCTGCGTCGCACCGGAACTCGCGGCCCGGCTCGGGCTCGTCGGGCTCGCGGGCCGCGCGAGCGGCCATGCGTTCGACGTCCGGGTCGACTGGCCGTGCGCCCCATACGACGAGCTCTTGCCTTCGATTGCGCTGCGCACCGAGGGCGACGTCGCGGCGCGGGTCGCGGTGCGCTTCGACGAGCTCGCGGAATCGTGCCGGCTGGTCGCGCGCATCGCAGGCGGGCTGCCCGGAGGGTCGTTCCGCGCGGAAATCGCGGTCCCCGCAGCGCCCGCGTTTGGCGTCGGGGTCGTCGAAGGCTGGCGCGGCCCGGTGCTGGTCGCGCTCGATGCGGGGCCCGGGGGCCGGGTGCTGCGCTGTCATCCGCATGACCCGTCGTGGCAGAACTGGCCCGCACTGGAGCACGCGATCATCGGCAACATCGTTCCGGACTTTCCGCTGATCAACAAGTCGTTCAACCTGTCCTACAGCGGACACGACCTCTGAGCCATGTTGAGGACCCTGCGCCAGATCTGTTCGGTCGGGATCGTGACGGAGCCCCCGCCTCCCGGCGACGAATCCCTCAGGATCCGCGACGCCCTGCAGACGCAGGTCCGCGACGTGCTCGGCCGCGCGCTCTGCATCCGTCACGTCGACGCCGGTTCGTGCAATGGCTGCGAGCTCGAGATCCACGCACTGGCCAACCCGGTCTATAACATCGAAGGCGCAGGGATCCGGTTCGTCGCCAGCCCGCGCCACGCGGACCTGCTGCTCGTGACCGGGCCGGTGTCGACGCACATGGAGGCCGCGCTCCGCAGCACGTACGAGGCGATGCCGGATCCGAAGCTCGTCGTCGCGATCGGCGACTGCGGCTGCAACGGCGGCATTTTCGGCGAGGGCTATGCGAGCCGTGGTCGCGTCTCGAACGTGCTCCCGGTCGATGTGGCGGTGCCGGGCTGCCCGCCGAGCCCGACGCGTATCCTGCAGGGCATCCTGGCCGCCATTGGACGCTGAACGGAGGCTCCACGATGCGCGCGGTGATCTGCCGGCAACTGACGGGGATTGACGGGCTCTCGCTCGTCGAGGATTGGCCCGAGCCTGCGGCCGGGCCGGGCGAGGTGCTCATCGACGTGCGCAGCGCCGCGCTCAATTTCCAGCGCTCGCCGACTTCCGGGCCGCGTTCGAGGCCCTCGCTGGGCGGCGAGCTCGCGGCAAGGTGATCGTGACGATCGCAGACTGAGACGTGCTCAGGGGTCTCCGATCGCCTCGAGCTCGGACTGTATCGCGAGCCATCGTTCCTCGGCGTGCGCCAGCAAGGGCGCGAGCTCGGCTGCCCGCCGCACCGCCGCCTGGACCGCGTGGGTCGAGCTGGACGTGTAGAGCGACGGATCGGCCAGCCGGTTCTCGAGCTCGTTCTTTTCGCGCTGCCAGGTCGCGATGTCGTCTTCGAGGCGTGCCGCCTCGCGCAGCAGCGGCCGGCGGCGTGCCAGCCGCTCGCGTCTCGCCGCCGAGGCCACGTCGCGCTGCGCCCTGCGGATCCTGCGGACGGGCGTTTCTCCGGTCGGCTCCTTCGCCGCCGCGCGCCGCCGCGCGAGCCACTCGAGATAGTCGTCGACGTCGCCGTCGAAGGGGCGTGCCTGGCGGTCCGCGACCAGGATGAATTCGTCGCAGACGGTGCGCAGCAATGCGCGGTCGTGGGACACCAGCACCAGGCTGCCTTCGAAGCCCGCAAGCGCACGCGTGAGCGCGTGGCGCATCTCGAGGTCCAGGTGGTTGGTGGGTTCGTCGAGCAGCAGCAGGTTCGGACGGCGGTGCACGATCAGCGCGAGCGCGAGGCGCGACTTCTCGCCGCCCGACAGCGGGGCCACCGGCGCATCCGCCATTGCGCCGCGGAAGTCGAACCCGCCCAGGAAGTTCCGCAGGTCCTGCTCGCGCGCAAGCGGAGCGTCGAGCGCGAGATGCTCGAGCGGGGACAGGTGCGGTCTCAGCTGTTCGACCTGGTGCTGTGCGAAGTAGCCGACGGCCAGGCCCTGGCCCGACGTGCGCTCGCCGCCCAGCGGGTCGATCTCGCCGGCCAGGAGGCGGATCAGCGTGGACTTCCCGGCGCCGTTCGGTCCAAGCAGGCCGAGCCTGGCCCCGGGCCGCAGACCGAGGTCGACGTCCTCGAGCACCGGCTCGGCGCCGTAGCCCGCGCGCACGCCCGCGAGCGTCAGCAGAGGGTCGGGCGCGCGGTCGGGTACGCCGAATTCGAAGTCGAACGGCATGTCGACGTGCGCGGCGGCGATGCGCTCGAGCCGGTCGAGCGCCTTGAGACGGCTCTGCGCCTGTCGCGCCTTGGATGCCTTGGCGCGGAAGCGCTCGATGAACCGCTCCACGTGCGCGATCTCGCGCTGCTGCTTCTCGAAGGCCGCCTGCTGGACCGCGAGTCTCGCGGCGCGCTGCTGCTCGAACTCGGAGTAGGTGCCCGTGTAGGTCACGAGCCGCCGGCCGTCGATGTGCAGCACGTGCGTGATGCAGGCGTCGAGGAACTCCCGGTCGTGGGACACGAGCAGCAGGGTTCCCTCGTAGCCCGTGAGCCACCGCTCGAGCCAGGCCACCGCGTCGAGGTCGAGGTGGTTGGTCGGCTCGTCGAGGAGCAGCAGGTCGGCGCGGCTCACCAGCGCCCGTGCGAGGTTGAGCCTCATGCGCCACCCACCGGAGAAATCGGCCACCGGCCGCTCGAGGTCGGTCGACGCGAAACCGAGCCCGGACAGCAGGCTGGCGGCGCGCGCTCGAGCCGCATAGCCGCCCAGGGCCTCGATGCGCGCATGCGCCGTGGCCAGGGCGAGACCGTCGTGGTCCTGCTCGGCCGCCACGAGCGCGCCTTCGGCGGCGCGCAGCTCGTCGTCGCCGTCGAGGACGAACTCGATGGCCGGCTGCGGCGACGCGGGCGTCTCCTGCGCCACGGACGCGATCCGCCAGTGCCCGGGCAGCTCACAGTCGCCCGCTTCCGCGTGCAGCTCGCCCCGAAGCAGCGCGAACAGGCTCGACTTGCCGCTGCCATTGGGTCCGATGAGGCCGATCCGCCAGCCCGGATGCAGCTGCAGGGACGCGTGCTCGACGAGCGTCCGCGCGCCTCGGGCGAAGCTCAGGTTGCGGAACTGGATCAAGCGGACGCTGTCTGCGCTGGGAAGGGCGCGCATTCTAGCCGGGTCGATCCCCGGCGCCCGCTCAAATGCGCGGCGCGGGGGATTCCGGCACAATCCGCAACCCCCGAGCCCCTGGCCACCCCCGCAAGCGGAGCAGTCGAGTCGATGAGCCAACGCATCCTGCCGAAGTCGGCGACGCATTCGTCCTGTCGCGCACTCCTGCTCGCGACCTTGACCCTGGTGCTCGCTTCGATCGCTGAGGCGCAGACGCCGGCCGTGTCGCCCGTGCTCGCGTTCAGCGGCTCGCGTCCGCCGGACGGCGTGATCCTCGGGCCGGACGGTGCGCTGTACGGCGCAGCCACCACTTCGTCGAGCGTCACGGGCGGCCTCATCTTCCGCGCGACGACCGATGGCTCATCCGTGGAGACCGTGTACCAGTTCCGGAGCCAGGACGGCGTCGCCCCGGCCGGCGCGCTGCTGCTCGGCAGCGACGGGCAGTTGTACGGGACCGCTCAGTTCAGCAACGGCGGGATCTCGGTCGGCGGCGGCACAGTGTTCCGGGTTGCCCCCAACGGCACCGGCTTCACGGTGCTGCACAACTTCGCCCCGTCCACGTCGAACAACGTGAACTCGAACCCGATCAACACAGACGGCGCCAGCCCGCATGGCGCCCTCATCGAGGGCAGCGACGGGTTCCTGTACGGAGTCGCCCGTTTCGGCGGCCCGGCCGGCGCGGGTACGGTGTACAAGGTCGGCAAGGACGGCTCCGGCTTCACGCTGCTGCACGCATTCGCCGCAATCACGTCGTCGTCGTCGGTCATCGTCAATGCCGACGGGGCACATCCGCGTGCCAAGCTCGTGGAGAGCGCGGGCTTCTTCTACGGCACGACCAACGTCGGCGGAGCGAACGGGCAAGGCACGATTTTCCGCCTGGCCTTCGATGGCTCGGCCTTCGAACTGCTGCATGAGTTCACGACGCCCACCGCACCAAGCGGGTCGACCGTCGCGGTCAACGAGGACGGCGCCTTGCCACAGGCGGGCCTGACGGATGGCGGCGACGGACTCCTGTACGGCACGACGGTGCTGGGCGGCGCCAACGGCGTCGGCGTGCTCTATTCCATTACGCCTGCGCCCGACGGCTCGGTCATGACGGCGCTGCACAATTTCGTCGGCGAGAGCGGCACGGAGCCGATCGGTACGCTGCTCCTGGCGAGCGACGGCAGGCTGTACGGCACGACCGCTGCCGGCGGTACGACGTCTGGCGGAGGCGCTTCAACTCTGGGGACCGTTTTCTCGATCGCGCGCGACGGCACCGGGTTCACGAACCTGCACAACTTCGACGGCACGACCGGCTCGAACGGTAACGGGACGATGGTCCAGTTGAATGCCACCGAGTTCATCGGCACGGCGACGAACGGCGGGCGGTGCGGGAGCGGCACGATCTTCCGCCTGAGTCTCGCCGGCACGACGGTGACCGGCGACACGACTTGCGGCGACGACGGCGGCGGCGGCGGTGATGGCGGGGGTGCCACGTCGCTCAGACCTGCTGCTGATGCTCGCCGCACTGCTGCTGGCGGCTGCGATCAGGCGCAGTCGATGCGCGATCGGCCGTAATCAGGCCTGAAGGCGGGCTGCGAACCAGGCCACGCCGACGAGCGCCGTGGCGATCGACAGTGCCGGCATGATCCGGCGCGGATAGGCAGGCGTACGGCGCAGCGCCCAGATTCCCGGCAGCGCGGCTGCCACGATTGCAAGCTGGGCGATCTCGACCCCGATATTGAAGCCGGCAAGCATCGGCGCCAGCCTGAACCCCGCCGGGCCGAGTTCCTGCAGGGCGTTCGCGAAGCCGAAGCCGTGGACGAGGCCGAAACCGCTTGCGAGCACCAGACGCCAGCGGGTCGCGGCCGGGAACAGGTTCAGCACGCCTGCCACGACGATTGAACCGGCGATCGCGACCTCGATCGGTTGGACCGGCACGCGCACCAGGTCCGCGGCGGCGAGTCCCAGCGTCACGGAGTGGGCGACGGTGAACGCCGTGACGATCCGGAGCAGGTCGCAGACCGCCTCCCGCGCGTGCAGCGCCGCGGTCCAGCCGGACGGCGAGCGTCGCAGGGCGCTCGGCAGCAGCAACAGCAGCACGAACGCGACGTGGTCGTAGCCGATCAGGACGTGCCGGATGCCTTCCGGCACGAATCGCCACAGGGTGGCAAGCGACGTCGTGACAGGCGGCTCGCTCCAGGCGGCGTGGCCCGGCGAGAGAACCGCAGTGTGGCGCCGGTCCGCCAGCTGCGCGTCGAGCAGTGTGGAGTAACCCGTGCTGCCGAAGAAGAGGCGTGATGAGACTTCGAGCGGCCCGGGCGCGGGACACGAGGCCTTCATCGCGACCGACACGTAGGGCTCTGCGCCACGCCGGGTCGCTGTGAGCTCGCCTGCCATCAGCCGGCAGCCGACGCCGCCACGGCGGACCTCGAGTCGATCCTCTGCGAACCGAGCGACCGCGGCCCGCCGCCGGTCCAGTTCGCGCGCGCTGAGGCGGCCGTCTCCGTCCGCGTCGAGCTCGAGCGGCAGCTGCAGGTCCGCAATGCGGATGTCCCAGGCGAGCGCAGGACTGGCCTCTGCACCGCCCGCTGCGATGCGCAGATAACTGACCCCGGTCGCGTGGGCGTCGACGGCGCCGGGCGCCAGGACGAGCAGGGCAAGCGCGAGCAGTAGGCCCCGTGGGCTGCCGGTCAATCGCGTGCACGGCCCGGTAGCCGAGATCATCAGCGCGTGTCCGCGGTCGTCGCAGCGACGCGGTTGAGGCAGGCGACCGCGGGCGCACGCACCGGATCGACTGTTACGCGCCGCCTGCGGCGCGTGAGCTCGAAGTTGAGCGACGCCCAGTGGCTCTCCCAGTCCGCGGTGACGCCGCCCGCTTTGATCATGTGCACCGCGGCGATGCGCCAGACGCCGTCTTCGCGCAGCCGGAAGCGGGCCCGGCCGTCGGCATCGGTGCGCGCCTGCAGGGCTTCGGAAGTGCTCCCGGGTCGCGCGGCGCTGACGAGCGCGCCGGCGAGAGGCCTGCCCCGGTAAAACAGGCGGAACGACCGCGGCCCATCGGCGCCGCCGTTCACTGGCTCGGGGTCGGCGACCAGTTCGAGCGGCAGGCCCACGTGGCGGTCCGCGACAGCACCGGGTCTCTCGCCGACGCGGATCAGCGCTTTCGCATGGCGGGAATACGCTTCGCGCACTCCCTGCCGGCTTTCGCCGCGCTGCCGGCGCAGCGCGCTGACTCCTTCCAGCCCTTTCTCGTGGAGGTAATCCTCGAACTCCCTGGCCGGCAGCTGAGTGAACGCAGGATTGCTGGAGTAGGCGATCACGTAGTCGCCGGGCGTCGCGGGGCGTGTCACACCCGCCGGGTCGGAGCCATCCAGCCCGACGACCGGATGCTCAGACTCCGCGCCCAGCGCGGCGAACTTCACGATTCGAGCGGGGTTTCGGGCCAGCGACCAGCCCTCGAATCCGTCACCGACGCACAGGCGGACGCTGACCAGCTGGTTGGTTGACGGTGCGAAGCTCGAGGGCTCGATCCAGAATTCGTGTGCGGTCGTCATCGGCGTCCAGACCGCGAGGACGGGAAACAGGAGAATCGCAACGACGTGGCGCGCGCGGTATCTCATCGGTGTCTCCGTTGGTGAGGCTGGAGCCCCGCCCGCCGTCCATGGCAGGCGGAGCTCCATCAAGTGCTAAGCAGACCAGCGCTCAGGGCGAGTCCTTGCTGTTGTTGGTGCCCGAATGCGGTGTCGCCAGGTACGGGAAGACCTGGTGATACGGCAGGTCGTTGGCGGCGATGTTGTCGCCGACGAGCGTGATCGTGGAATAGCTCGGGCCGCTCGCAATCGCAGTCAACGCGATGTCGACCACGTCGTCACCGAGTCGCCGGCCATTCGGCCAGCCGCCGGAGACGCCATCCGTCGTATCGCCGCCGATGAAGCCGAGCCGACTGAAGCCGGCCTGGCCCGCGAGGCGCACCGGGTTCGTGGTCGTCGCGACGCGCAGCACCTCGGGAATGAAGATCTTCTCCAGGTCCGTTCGACCGCTGGCCACGAAGCTCGTGCCGTACACCGCGTTGATCAACGTCGCGAGCTCGGGGTTGCGTGCGTACTTGGCGAACTGCGCATCCTGCGACGCAGGCGTGCGGTTGAAGCGATCCTTGTCGGCGAAGGCCACCAGGCCCTCGGTGAACAGCGGATTGCCGAGCCGCGACACCTGCTGCCAGCCACCGGAACTCCGCCGCGTGCCGTCCGGGTTTCGCATCGTGACGCGCGCGCGGCTCACCGAGGCGTAGACCCCGACGCCGGTCTGCTGACCGAAGAACACCGAGTCGTACTTGGTCGGGATGCCCATGGCCTCGAGATCGCTCACGGGGATCTGCATCGCGATCGAGAGCAGGTTGAAGCCCTTGAACCCGTCGACGCCGTTGCCGTCCTGGCCCAGCCCGTCCGACAGGCTGCCGTTGTTGTCCAGGATGCGGACGTTCAGCAGGTCGAAGATTCCCGGGATGCGTCCGCGAAGAAGCTGTCCTCGCGGGGACCGGCCCAGACAGCCTCACCTGTTTTCAGGCTGTAGATGGTCGAGCGCGTGTACACGTCGAGATCGCCCGCAGTGAGGGCGCCTGAGACGGCCTTGCCGTTCGCGTCGTTGTAGGAAGGAGTGACGTTGTTACCGACGTTGGGCGGCGGGACGAGCAGTCCGCTGCGAATCGGCGTGGCCTTCCCGTTGGCGACGCGTATGACGCGGTACTTCTGCGTGAAGTTCTGCCGCGCATCCCCGACGGCCAGGATCGGGCCGACTTCCCGACCCAGGCCGTACGAGAGGATCGTGTTGCGGTTCTTGTAGCCCGCATTCACGGGGTTGAATGCGAAGTCGTAGCGCAGCTTGGTCACGCCGGTCTTCGGATCCGTGATGTGGATGCTGTAGCGGGCGTCGTCGGCAAACCGCTCGTAGATGGCGCCGTCGCCCGGCTCCGAGAACGGCCGGAAGCTCATGCTGACGTTCAGCACCTTGATCGACGGGTTGTCGTACCGCGTGCCGATGAACGCATAGACGTCCGTCAGGTTCGCCTGTGGGTCCTGCTTGATGAGCGGTGCATCGCTGTGGTTGGAGGCGAGGACCGCGGGTGCCGCCGCCGCGCCCGCGAGTGCGCCCAGGGCCAGCATCAGCCCCTTTCGCAAGGTTCGTCCGGTATCCATGTGACTGTCTCCTGTCGAGGTTGTGGGTCTTGATCGCTGCGGACATCCGTCCGTCGCGTCGCCGTGTTTCGTGCACGTCCTATACGGGGCGGCGCAGCGCCCGGATGCAGTGCATCCGGCGGGCGACCGCGCCCGTATGGATAGGGCAGGAAACCCACTCACCTGAGGAGACCTCATGAACCAGTCCATGCCTGTCGCGGCCGATTCGCGCCGCCGCGTCCTCGCGGGCGGGTGATCCTTGGGCCGGTTGTTGCTAGCCTCCATGCCGCAGGTCGCGCGGGGCGCCGGACCCGGTCAGACTCTGCCCGTCGGTGCTACAGTAAGCGGGCGAGCACCCGTGATGCGTGGCGGCCAGGGAGAGTCCGGCGGACATGCCAGAAGCGCATACCGAACGCATGACCACTGACGCCGAACAGGACGCGGCGACCGTGGAGACGCTGCTGCGGCGTTGCGCCGCGCGTGAGCGCGACGCGTTCGAGGAGCTGTATCGCATCGCCGCGCCGCGCATGATGGCCTGCCTGATCGCGATCCTGCGCAGGCGCGAGCTGGCCGAGGAGGCGCTGCAGGACGTCATGGTGAGGGTCTGGCAGCGTGCCGGCCAGTTCGACGCGTACCGCGGGCGTCCCATGGCCTGGCTGGTCTCCATCGCGCGTTATCACGCGATCGATCAGCTGCGCGCGCGGCGGCCGCTGGTCGCGCTCGATGCGGCCGTGGCAGCCCGGCTCGACGATGCCTCGGCGCTCGCGACCATCGACCAGGCCGAATCGGGTCGCACGAGCCGCGCGCTGCAGCGCTGCCTCGAGCTCCTGAACCCGGAGCAGCGGCGCTCGCTGGTGCTCGCGTACACACACGGTTACTCGCACGAGGAGATTGCGTCGACCATGGCGAGTCCGCTCGGCACCGTGAAGAGCTGGGTACGGCGCGGCCTCACGTCGTTGCGCAGGTGTCTCGAGTCATGAAGTACGGTGATCCGGAACTGCTCGATCGACTGGCGCGGGAGTACGTGCTGGGCACCTTGCGCGGCCCGGCGCGTCGACGCTTCGAGGCGATCTGCCGCGGCGACGCCGCTGCACAGCTGCGCGTGCGCGAATGGGAGGATCGCCTGCTCGGGCTCGCCCTCGCGCTCGAACCGGTGCGGCCGTCACCTGCGGTGTGGCAGGGCGTGCTGGGGCGGCTCGGGGGCGAGGTGGGGACACCGCGCGCGCCGCCGCGCGAGCGCAACGCCTGGCGGTTCGCGATGGCCGCCATGCTGGCCGTGGTCGCGGCGGGCCTCGCCTGGATGCTCGCAACGCGCATGGGTGATCCGAGCGCCATCGCGCGGCTCGCGCCCGAGGGCGGGGCGGCGATCTGGAACGTCGAGACCTATCCGGATCGCGAGCGCCTGCGGATCGTCGTCGCCGGCGCGGTGCCGGCGGAAGCGGGCCGCAGCTACGAGCTCTGGGCGCTGCCGGAGGGCGGCGCTCCGGTTTCGCTCGGCCTGATGCCGTCGGAACGGACGGAAACGAGGCGGCTCGACGCGGCGCAGCTCGAGGCGCTCGCGCGGAGCAAGCAGGTTGCCGTCAGCCTCGAGCCGGAGGGCGGATCGCCGACCGGCGCGCCGACCGGGCCCGTGCTCTACGTCGGGGCGCTCGCTACCTGATCGGCGACGGCGCTGAGCCATGGCTGATCATTCCGGCGCTCCATCGAGGATTCATCCTCTCGCTGGCAAGCCGGCCCCGAAGGATGTCCTGGTCGACGTCGACAGGCTTCGCAGGGAGTATTACGAGCGCACACCCGACGGCGCCGATCCCGCGCAGCGTGTCAGCTTCGGAACCAGTGGTCACCGCGGTTCCTCGCTGCGCGGCTCGTTCAACGAGGCCCACGTGCTTGCGATCACGCAGGCGATCTGCGACTACCGCGCGGAGCCGCGGCATCAGCGGCCCTCTCTACATCGGCAAGGACTCACACGCGCTTTCCGAGCCCGCGTTGATGTCCGCCGTGGAGGTTCTCGCGGCGAATGGCGTGGAGACGATGATCGATCGCGACCAGGGGTACACGCCCACACCCGTGGTGTCACATGCCATCCTCACGCGCAACCGCGAGCGGACCTCGGCGCTCGCGGACGGCATCGTCATCACGCCGTCGCACAACCCGCCGGAGGACGGCGGGTTCAAGTACAACCCGCCCCACGGCGGACCCGCGGACGCCAGCGTGACTCGCTGGATCGAAGACCGGGCTAATGCGTTGTTGGCGGATGCTCTCAAGGGAGTGGCGAGGATTCCCTACGAGAGCGCTCGACGCGCGAGCACCACCCACACGTATGACTACATCGGCTCCTATGTGCAGGAGCTGGGCTCGGTCGTGGACATGGAGGCGATCCGCAGCGCGCGCCTCAAGATCGGCATCGACCCGTTGGGCGGCGCGGGAGTGGCGTACTGGCGGCCGATCGCCGAGCGCTACGGTGTCGAGCTGGAAGTGGTCAACGACATCGTGGACCCGACGTTCGGCTTCATGCCTCTGGACTGGGACGGCAGGATTCGCATGGATTGTTCCTCCCAGTATGCGATGGCGAAGCTGATCGGGCTCAGGGACCGCTTCGACATCGCGTTCGGCAACGACACCGACGCCGACCGGCACGGCATCGTCACGCGCGGTGCGGGCCTGATGAGACCCAACAGTTACCTGGCCGCGGCGATCTTCTATCTCTTCACTCACCGCCCAGGCTGGAGCCTCGGCGCAGCCGTCGGCAAGACCGCAGTCAGCAGCAGCATCATCGATCGCGTCGCCGCCAGGATCGGGCGCCGGCTCTTCGAAACTCCGGTGGGATTCAAGTGGTTCGTGCCGGGCCTGCTCGACGGATCGCTGGGCTTTGGCGGCGAGGAGAGCGCGGGTGCGTCGTTTCTGCGGCGCGACGGACAGGTATGGACGACCGACAAGGACGGCATCATCATGAATCTGCTTGCCGTCGAGCTCATGGCGCGCACCGGTCGCGATCCGTCGCAGCTTTACGACGATCTGACCCGCGAGCTCGGCGCTCCGGCTTATGAGCGCATCGATGCGCCCGCTACGCGCGAGCAGAAGGCCGCGCTGCTCGAGCTCTCGCCGGCAGACATCAAGGCGACAGAGCTTGCAGGTGACCGCATCCAGGCGATGCTCACGAATGCACCCGGCAACGACGCGGCCCTCGGGGGCCTGAAAGTCATCACCGAGAACGGCTGGTTCGCGGCCCGTCCCTCCGGGACGGAGGACGTCTACAAACTGTACGCGGAGAGCTTTCAAGGCACCGAGCATCTGCGGCGCATCCAGGCGGAAGCACAGGCGCTCATCCGCAGCGCACTGTCCGGGCGCTGACGATCAGACGTGCCCAAGAAGCAGTCGACGGCCCGCAAGACCTCGACGCCCGAGCCGATCCGGACGGGCTTGTCGGCGGACGCGCTGAAGCGGGCGGTTCTCGACAACCTCGCGTACCTGCAGGGACGTTACCCGGAGATCGCAACGCCCCACAGCTGGTACATGGCCCTCGCCCATAGCGTGCGCGACCGCATGCTCGCGCGGTGGGTGAGGACGGTGCAGACCTATGCCGCCCACGATGTGAAGGTTGCCTGTTACCTCTCCGCCGAGTTCCTGATGGGCCCCCAGCTCGGCAACAACCTCGTCAACCTCGGCATCCAGTCGAGCGCGCGCGAGGCGATGACGGCGCTCGACCAGGATCTCGATGAGCTGCTCGCGCTCGAAGAGGAGCCGGGACTCGGCAACGGTGGCCTCGGCCGCCTCGCAGCGTGTTTTCTCGATTCGCTGGCGACACTCGAAATGCCGGCCATCGGTTACGGCATTCGCTATGAATTCGGAATATTCGATCAGGAGATCCGCGGCGGCGCGCAGGTCGAGGTAACCGACAAGTGGCTGCAGAAGGGCAACCCGTGGGAGATCGCGCGCCCGTCCGTGTGCTACTACGTCAATTTCGGCGGCCACACGGAGGCCTTTACGGATGCGGCAGGGCACTATCGGGTGCGCTGGATTCCTGGGATGCGGGTCAAGGGCGTGGCCTGCGACACTCCGGTGCTCGGCTACCGCGTCAACACCTGCAACACGCTGCGGTTGTGGAAGAGCGAGGCCGTGGAGTCCTTCGATTTCCAGGATTTCAACGTCGGGGACTACTACCGTGCGGTGGAGGAGAAGGTGATCTCCGAGACGCTTTCCAAGGTGCTGTATCCGAACGACGAGCCGGAGGCGGGCAAGCGCCTGCGCCTCGCACAGCAATACTTCCTGGTGTCGTGCTCGCTGCAGGACATCCTGGCTCTGCTCGACCTCAAGGGCGATCCGATCGCGCGCCTTCCGGAGTCGTTTGCTGTGCAATTGAACGACACGCATCCATCCATTGCCGTGGCTGAGCTCATGCGACTGCTGGTGGACGAGCGGCTGCTGCCGTGGGAGCAGGCCTGGGACATCACCCGTCGCACCCTCGCCTACACCAACCACACGCTTCTCCCCGAGGCGCTCGAGACCTGGGGACTGCCCCTGTTCGGTAGCCTGCTGCCGCGCCTGCTCGAGATCGTCTACGAGATCAATCGGCGCTTCCTCGATGAGGTCCGGCACCGCTATCCCGGCGACGATGCACGCCTGGCGCGCCTGTCACTGATCGATGAGGGAGGTGAGAAGCGCGTGCGCATGGCCAACCTCGCGACGGTCGGCAGCCACGCGGTGAACGGCGTCGCTGCGCTGCATTCTCAGCTTCTGCAGCAGACCGTGCTGAGGGATTTCGCGGAGCTCTGGCCGGAGCGCTTCTGCAACGTGACCAACGGGGTCACGCCGCGCCGCTTCGTGGTGCTGAGCAACCCGGCGCTCACGCAGCTCCTGAACGAGACCGTGGGCGAGGGCTGGGTTACCGACCTGTCGAGGCTCCGGGCCCTGGAAAGACACCTGGACGATGCGGCATTTCATGAGCGATGGCGGCGTGTCAAGCGGCTGAGCAAGGAGACGCTGGCGCGCCGCATCCGCGAACGCACCGGCGTCGTCGTCGATCCGGGCGCGCTGTTCGACATCCAGGTCAAGCGTATCCACGAGTACAAGCGCCAGCACCTGAACGTGCTGCACATCGTCACGCTCTACAACCGTCTGCGGCGCAACCCGCAACTCGATGTCGCCCCGCGCTGCTTCGTCTTCGGCGGCAAGGCCGCACCCGGCTACTACATGGCGAAGCTGATCATCCGCCTGATCAACGGCGTGGCCGAGGTGGTGAACAACGAACCGGCGCTCGGCGGACGCCTCAAGGTGGTGTTCTACCCTGATTTCAACGTCAAGAACGCGCATGCCATCTATCCGGCCGCCGACCTGTCCGAGCAGATCTCCACGGCCGGCAAGGAGGCTTCGGGCACCGGCAACATGAAGTTCATGCTGAACGGCGCGTTGACCATCGGGACGCTGGACGGCGCGAACGTCGAGATCCGCGAAGAAGCCGGCGCGGAGAACTTCTTCCACTTCGGCCTGCGGGTCGAGGAGGTGGAGCGGGTCAGGCGCGAGGGCTACCGACCGGCGAGCCAGCTCGAAGGCAACGCCGAGCTGCGCGAAGCGCTGGACCTGATCGCCGACGGGACGTTCGCGCGCGGCGATCGTGACGTGTTCCGGCCATTGGTCGAGAACCTGCGGCAGTCGGATCCCTTCCTCGTGCTTGCAGACTACGCCGACTACGTGGCTTGCCAGGAGCGCGTGAATGCGGCCTGGAAAGAGCCTGATCGCTGGACACGCATGTCGATACTCAACACGGCGCGAGCCGGCAAGTTTTCCTCCGACCGGTCGATACGCGAGTACTGCGACCGCATCTGGAACGTCTCGCCAGTAAGGGTCGTGCTTGACTGAGCGCCTCGTCGCGCCTTCGCACGCAATTACGATCTTGCGGTCAGATTAGCGAATTCGTTTTCAAAAGCGTGGCGTTCATCAGCGAGCGCTGTCGTGTATCGGCCGTTTCTCGGCGTCAGGCGAAGATATCGGTCGAGCACAAGCTCTGCGCGCCTCTTCTTGTACGATCGTAGAAACGGAGCGATTTGGGCGACTAGCGACAGCGCTTGCCGATTGCTGACTGAGTACGTGAGCCCGGGTGCGTGTAGCACGGACGAGACACGCTTCCGTGTGATCGTTTGCCTACGCATCCGGTGACGTTAGCAGCCTGGCTGATTTGGCCGGCATGGCTTGCCCCTCGCAAAAGCCGCCGCCCCCGGCCTGCTCGGCCGGGGGCGCGGTGATGGTGGAGGCGGCGGGACAGCCGATCTGCCTCTTCCGAGACAGGCTGGACTATTCCTTCACCCCGGTTCGAGAACCGGGGGCGGGGCGTGTTATCCGGAGTATGAACACTCCGAATCCTAGTACCGGCTCCTTCGATGCCGAATCAGCCGGTCTATGAGTCTCTACAGGGCAGGTCTGAGGTTGGCCCTCTTCCTACCCCTCGGCGTCACCTCGTGTCGCCATCCTCGACACGTCAGGCTTCACCGATGTGAGCCCCGTTGTCACTTCACCCTTGCGGGTGAAGGCGACCCATCTTTGATCGAACCCGCGTCCGCAAGCCCTACATTCCAGGACCTACATGCTTAGCCGTCTCTTTGATTCTCGTCGAACGCTACCCGAGCGGCAGGGAAGACGTACGACCAGCTCAGGAGCATTTTAACGACCCGGCCCTCAGCACACCGGACCCGCGAGCTTGTGAGCGCGTCCCCCGGGTCTGGATGCACAAGCACATGCCAGTCGGAGGTTAGGCGGGGTTAAGCCGCCAGAGCGTAGTTGTCTTCGTTGGCAACTATGTGTTTGCAAGCGGTTTTACGAGGAACCTTGCACCTCGGCATGCACCTGGAGTTTCGCGACCCACGTCGAAACCGGTCGCCCCCAGATGAACGTTGCAAGTCTACGTCAATATGGGGACATTCTCCATTTTCCCCGCTACCTCGCGCGGTGCTTGAGCAGACGAGACTTCTCGCGCTGCCAGTCGCGGTCCTTTTCCGTGGCGCGTTTGTCGTGGGCCTTCTTGCCCTTCGCGAGGCCGACTTCGAGCTTCGCCTTGCCATTCTTCCAGTAGAGCCGCAAAGGGATGAGTGCATAGCCCTTGCGCTCGACCGCACCGATCATCCGGTCGAGCTCGGAGCGATGCATCAGGAGCTTGCGGCTCCGCATCGGGTCGGCGACGACATGGGTCGAGGTCGTCGACAAGGGCGCGAAATGCGACCCGAAGAGCCAGGCCTCGCCGTCCTTCACGAGCACGTAGGCCTCGGTGATCCGCCCGCGTCCGGCCCGCAGGCTCTTGACCTCCCAGCCCTGCAGCGCAAGGCCGGCCTCCGACGACTCCTCGATGAAATAGTCGTGGCGCGCGCGCTTGTTGAGCGCTATGGCGGGATCCTGCTTGTCCTTGGCTGGCTTCGGCATGGGGCGGGTCGCGCATTGTAGCGGTCGCGCCTAGACTCGCGGCGTGGCCGAGCGGATCGAAGTCGTCTATGCGCTGCCCGAGCGGCAGCACCTGGTCAGCGTCGAGCTCGTCGATGGCATGACCGCCGGCGATGCCGTGTTGGCCTCGCGGATCTGCGAGCTGTTCCCGGACCTCGCAGGGTCGACGCTCACTCTCGGGATCTACGGCGAGGCGGTCGAGGCGACCCGGCGGCTGCGACCGGGCGATCGAGTGGAGCTCTACCGCGCGCTGCTCGTCAACCCGCGCGAGGCGCGCCGCAGACGGGTGGCGGGCGCGACCCCCGCCGGGCGCGGGCGTGCGCCGACCCGCCTAACCGCTCTCGGGCTTCGGCGCCTCGGGTTCCGGTTCCTCCGCCTCCTCGTCCTTCCCGGAGGACGCCGCGTCTTCCAATGCGTCGCGCTCGACGTCCGGCAGCCCGGTTTCGAGACCACCGCCCTGCGCCTCGGGCGCATCCAGCCTCTCGATCCGCGCCACCTTCTCGTCGGTGAAATACACGACGAAGTGGGCGCGATCGATCTTGCGTTCGCGGCCGCGCTTGAGCGTGTAGATGTAGTCCCAGCGCTGCGCGGTGAACGGGTCCGAGATCATCGGCGTCCCGAGCAGGTAGCGCACCTGGCTGCGCGTCATGCCCTCGGTGACCTGGTCCACGTCCTTCGTCTCGAGATAATTTCCCTGCTGGATGTAGGGCCGATGCACGCATGCGCCGAGCAGGGCACAAGTCGTCAATGCCAGGGCTGCGGCGGCGGCGCCACGCGCGGCGCCGAGGAATCTCGGTCGGTTCATCTGTCTGGAGTTGCCGGCGTGGGCCGGTGATAATGGCGGCGGATCATACAGAACACTCTCCGGGTTCGCGAACACGGACCGCTGAATTGGAAACCGCACAGCTACGACGGGCCGGCCTCAAGATCACCATCCCGCGCGTGAAGATCCTCGAGATCCTCGCGTCGGATCAACCGCGGCACATGAGCGCGGAGGACGTGTATCGCCGGTTGCTCGACTCCAACGAGGACATCGGTCTCGCGACGGTCTACCGGGTGCTGACGCAGTTCGAATCAGCCGGGCTCGTGACGCGCCATCACTTCGAGGGCGGGAGCGCCGTCTTCGAGCTCAACGAAGGCACTCACCACGACCACATCGTCTGCGTAGACTGCGGCCGGGTCGCGGAGTTCACTGACGAGAGCATCGAGGACCGCCAGCGCCAGATTGCCTCGCGCCTCGGCTTCACGATCACCGACCACTCGCTGACCCTGCACGGCCACTGCGTGCGCGAGAACTGCCCCTACCGTTCGCCCCGGAAGTAGGCCTCCGCGCGGGGCTCTTGACGGCCCGCGGCGCACTTGCCTGATCGAGCATTTCGCGCGCGTGGTCCCGGGTGCGTTCCGTGATTCGTGCGCCGCCCAGCATCCTCGCAATCTCCTGGACCCGCGCATCCCCGACCAGCGGCTCAAGCGACGTGCGGGTCTCGCCCGACGCGGTGCTCTTGACGACGCGCAGTTGATGATCGGCCTGGGAGGCGACCTGCGCGAGGTGGGTGACGCAAAGGACTTGCCCCGAGCGGGACAGTGCATGCAGCTGCCGGCCGACCATCTCCGCGACCGCGCCACCGACCCCGGCATCGACCTCGTCGAACACGAGGCAGGGCAGGCGGTCGGAGTCGAGCGTCGCGACCTGCAGCGCGAGACTCATCCGCGAAAGCTCGCCACCGGAGGCCACGCGCGCGAGCGGGCGCAGCGGCTGGCCCGGATTGGCGCTCACCTGGAACTCGATCCCGTCGGCACCGTGCTCCGTCACGGGTGGCGGGTCCGGCGCTTCGATCCGTGTCGCGAACTGCCCGCCCCTGAGCCCCAGGTCCTGCATCAGCTCGGTGACCTTCGCGTCGAGCCGCAGTGCCGCCCCGCGCCGGCCGGACGACAGCTCGCGCGCGGCCGAGCGATAACGCGCGAGGGCTTCGTCCAGTCTGCCGTCGAGCCCGGCCAGGTGGAGGCCTGCGTCGGAGAGCTCGGCGAGTTCCGCCGCAAGCCGCTCGCGCAGCGCTGGAAGCTCCCCGGCGTCGACGCGATGCTTGCGCGCCGTTGCCTCGAATGCCGACAGGCGCGACTCGAGCCATTCCAGGCGCGCCGGATCGGCATTGAGCGTATCGGTGAAACGCGCCACCGCGTCGAGCGCCTCGCGGCACGCGATCGCGGCCTCATCGACCAGGCGCTGCGCATCCACGAGCCCCTGGTCGAGCGGCACGAGCTGTCGCAACAGCGCCTGCGAGCGTCCGAGGACGTCGGCGGCGCCTTCGCCCTCGAGACCGAGCAGGCCCTGCAATCGCGCGGCGCCGTCGGCCAGGCGGCCGAGCGAGGCGGCGCGACGCCGTTCCTGCAGCAGCTCCTCGGCTTCGCCTTCCCTCGGGGCCAGGGCATCGAGCTCGGCGACGTAGTGCCCAAGCAGCTCGAGCCGTGCCTCGCGATCGCGACTACGCTCCTCGACGGCGCGTCGTTCCGCCGAAAGAACGTGCCACTCGCGGCACGAATCGCGCACGGCGGCGAGCCCCGCCGTGAGCCCGCCGCTCGAGTCGAGCAGGTCACGCTGGTACCCGCGGCGCGACAGGGACTGGAATTCCAGCTGGCCGTGTACGTCGACCAGGAGCTCGCCGAGCTCGCGCAGCGACGCGAGCGGCATCGACTGTCCGTTGATCCATGCCCGGCTGCGACCGTCGACGGACACCATCCTGCGCAGCAGGCACTCGTCCTGCGCGTCGATCGACTGCTCGTCGAGCCAGGCACGCGCCGCGGTGTTGTGCGAGACGTCGAACGTGGCGGTGACCTGCGCGCGGTCCGCGCCATGACGGATCGCGGCGCTGTCCCCGCGACCGCCGATTGCGAGCAGCAAGGCATCGACGAGGATGGACTTGCCGGCGCCCGTCTCGCCCGTGAGCGCCGTGAAGCCCGCCTCGAAGCCGACCTCGATCGATTCGATGATCGCGAAGTCGCGGATCTGAAGCTGGGTCAGCATCGGCGCGTCAGGCGCCCGGCGCCTTGCCGTCGCGATCGCCGCGGCCCCAGTGGAGCTTCGATCGAAGGATCCTGTAGTAGTCGTGCGCGGGCGGGTGCAGGAGAGTCACGCTGTCGCGCGCCCGGCTCACGCGCAGCCGCACGCCGGGTTCGAGGTCACAGAGCACGATGCCGTCGCACACGACCTGCGCGTGAGTATCGACGCGCTCGGCGAGCTCCAGCTCCACGACGCTCGCGGCGCCAACCACGATCGGCCGGTCCGACAGGGTGTGCGGGCAGATCGGCACGAGCACCAGCGCGGCGAGGCTCGGGTGCACGATGGGTCCGCCGCAGGACAGGGCATAGGCGGTCGAGCCGGTCGAGGTGGCGACGACGAAGCCGTCGCCGCCGTGAGTGTTGACGTACGTGCCGTCGACCCAGGTGTGAAGCTCGAGCATCCGCCCCGTCTCGCGCTTCGCGACCGCGACGTCGTTGAGCGCCAGTGCCTCGGTCAGCCGGCCCTCGCTGGGCACGGCCGCCGTGAGCAGCATCCGCGTTTCGGGCAGGCAGCGACCTGCGAGCGCCTCGTCGACGCTCTCTCGCATGCGCTCCGGGCTCACGTCCGCGAGAAACCCCAGCCGGCCCCGATTGACGCCGAGCACCGGTGCGCCGGCAACGGCAGACAGGCGTGCGGCATGCAGCAGCGTGCCGTCGCCGCCGATCGCAACGACCAGGTCGCTGCCCGGGACCAGCGTCGCCTCAGCGAGCTGCTCGACCCGGATCTGGCCGAAGTCCGGCGACTGGCCCGCGAGCGAGCGCACCGCGTGCCCGTCGCCGGCGAGATGCTCGGCGAGCGTGCGCATCGCCTCGCCGACGCGGGGATCTGCCGCGCGACCGACGAGGGCGATGGTCTTCCTTGCGGCAGTCGGCGGGCTCATGGGTGGCCCGCCTTTTAGCACGCGGCGCGCAGGAACGGCCAGCCGCCTTGACTTCGGCGAAACCCCGTTGCTAGCTTGGCTCCGAGGAGCCATCCAAAAGCTCAATTTGCACAGTGGCTTAGCCCATGGCGCTGGATTCCGCCGACGAACAACTGAGCGATCGCGCGCGGTACCTGCTCACGGTGCTGGTGGAAAGCTACATCCGCGAGGGCCAGCCCGTGGGTTCACGGAGCCTGACGCGCGACTCCGGCCTCAACCTGAGTTCCGCCACGGTGCGCAACGTCATGGCCGACCTCGAGGAGCACGGTTTCGTCACCTCGCCGCACACCTCTGCGGGGCGCGTGCCGACCGACAAGGGCTATCGGTTCTTCGTCGACACGCTGCTGCGGCGCGGCAACGTCGAGTCGGTCGATGACGCGGTGGACGAACTGCGCCGCCGGCTCGACGGCGAGCAGGCACAGGATCCGCGGGCGATCGTCGCGGTCGCCTCCCAGGTGCTGTCGTCGATCACCCATCTCGCGGGTGTGGTCACGATGCCGCGCCAGCCGCAGCAGTCGCTGAGCCAGATCGAGTTCCTGCCGCTCTCGGACAACCGCGTGCTGGCGGTCATGGTCGTCAACGGGCGTGACGTGCAGAACCGCATCGTCCAGCTCGATCGCTACTACACCGCGGAGGAGCTGCGGCGGGCGGCGAACTTTCTCAACCAGCAGTTCTCCGGCAAGCCGCTGGCGCAGGTGCGCGAGGACATCGTCGAGGAGCTGAAGCAGACCGGCGAGCGCCTGAACCAGCTGATGCTGGATGCCATCCGCGTTGCGCAGCAGATGGTGAGCGAAGGCGCGCAGGCGGGGCCCGAATACGTGATCGCCGGCGAGACGAACCTGATGGAGTTCGCCGAGCTGTCGAATGTCGACAAGTTGCGGCGGCTCTTCGACGCCTTCACGGCCAAGCGCGACATCCTGCATCTGCTCGACCTGAGCCTGCGGGCCGAAGGGGTGCAGATCTTCATCGGCCACGAGTCGGGCTACCAGATCCTCGACGACTGCAGCCTGGTCGCGGCGCCCTACATGCTCGACCGGCAGACGGTCGGGGTGCTCGGCGTCATCGGCCCGACACGCATGGCCTACGAGCGGGTCATCCCCATCGTGGACGTCACGGCCCGCATGCTCGGGTCGGCCTTGAATTCGCGGCGCTAGCCCCCAGTCAGGGGCGCCTCGATGGCGCACCGGCGGAGCCGGGCCCCGGGTGGCGCCCGGTATCACGTTCAAGAGGCAACCACGGAAATGACCGCAGACACCGACCGCGACGCGACCGGCACGGCCGATACCCTTCCAGAGGACGATCTCGCCGCCGAGCTCGAGAATCTCCGCGCCGCACTTTCCGAGGCCGAGACCCGCGCGGAGGAGAGCCGCAACGCCCTGCTGCGCGCCGTCGCCGAGGCCGAGAACGCCCGCAAGCGCGCACAACGCGACGTCGAAGCCGCCCACCGTTTCGGAACCGAGCGTCTCGCGGCCGACCTGCTCGAGGTTTTCGACAGCCTGGAGCTAGGCATCGCCGCCGGTGCCGACGCCAGCGCGCAAAAGCTCGTCGAGGGGATGGATGCCACCCAGCGCCTCCTGGTCAAGGCCCTTGAGCGGGCGGGCGTCGCCGTCGTGGACCCGCAAGGGCAGCCGTTCAACCCGGAGCTGCACGAAGCCATGATGACCCAGGAATCCACGGAGGCCGCCCCCGGCACCGTGCTCGCGGTGATCCAGAAGGGCTTCACGCTGAACGGACGGTTGCTGCGCCCGGCCCGCGTCATCGTGGCCCGTGCCCCCGCGGCGGCGTCTTGAATCGGCGCTCTTAGGCCCCACCAATAGCGCCAGCGCATTACCGACCCTACGGAGTCCCACGTCCATGGCAAAAGTCATCGGCATCGACCTCGGCACCACCAACTCCTGCGTCGCGATCATGGAGGGCGGCAAGCCCCGCGTGATCGAGAACAGCGAGGGTGATCGCACGACGCCGTCCGTCGTCGCGTTCACGAAGGACGACGAGGTCCTGGTCGGCCAGTCCGCCAAGCGGCAGGCCGTCACGAATCCTCATAACACGCTCTATGCCATCAAGCGGCTCATCGGCCGTCGCTTCGACGACGCAGTCGTCCAGAAGGACGTCGGGATGGTGCCTTACAAGATCGTCAAGGCCGACAACGGCGACGCCTGGGTCGAGGTGCACGGCAAGAAGATGGCCTCGCAGGAGATCTCTGCGCGCGTGCTGATGAAGATGAAGAAGACCGCCGAGGACTATCTCGGCGAGACCGTGACCGAGGCCGTGATCACCGTGCCTGCGTACTTCAATGACTCGCAGCGCCAGGCGACAAAGGACGCCGGCCGCATCGCGGGCCTCACGGTCAAGCGCATCATCAACGAGCCGACGGCGGCGGCGCTCGCCTACGGGCTCGACAAGGCCGGTGGCGACCGCAAGATCGCGGTGTACGACCTGGGCGGCGGCACGTTCGACATCTCCATCATCGAGCTCGCGGACGTCGACGGCGAACGCCAGTTCGAGGTGCTCGCCACGAACGGCGATACTTTCCTGGGCGGCGAGGACTTCGACAAGCGGATCATCGACTATCTCGCGGCGGAGTTCCTGAAGGAGAGCGGCGTCGACGTGCGCCGCGATCCGCTTGCCATGCAGCGGCTCAAGGAAGCCTCGGAAAAGGCCAAGATCGAGCTGTCGTCGAGCCAGCAGACAGAGGTCAACCTGCCGTACATCACGGCGGATGCCTCCGGTCCCAAGCACCTCGCCATGAAGCTCACGCGCGCCAAGCTCGAGTCACTGGTCGAGGACCTCGTGCAGAAGACCATCGAGCCCTGCCGCATCGCGCTCAAGGACTCGGAGCTGTCGATGAAGGACATCTCGGAAGTGATCCTCGTCGGCGGTCAGACCCGGATGCCGCTCGTACAGAAGGTCGTGAAGGACCTCTTCGGCAAGGAGCCGCGCAAGGACGTGAACCCGGACGAGGCGGTCGCGGTCGGCGCCGCCATCCAGGCGGGCGTGCTGACGGGCGAGGTCAAGGACGTGCTGCTCCTCGACGTCACGCCACTCTCGCTCGGCATCGAGACGCTGGGCGGCGTGATGACCAAGCTCATCGAGAAGAACACCACGATCCCGACCAAGGCGAACCAGACCTTCTCGACGGCGGACGACAACCAGACCGCCGTGACGATCCACGTCCTGCAGGGCGAGCGCGACCGCGCGGGCGACAACAAGTCGCTCGGCCGCTTCGACCTCTCGGACCTCCCGCCGGCCCCGCGCGGCATGCCGCAGATCGAGGTCACCTTCGACATCGACGCGAACGGCATCCTGCACGTGTCGGCGAAGGACAAGGCGACGGGCAAGGAGCAGAAGATCGTCATCAAGGCCTCGAGCGGCCTCACGGAGGACGAGATCAAGCGCATGGTCCGCGACGCCGAGGCGCACGCCGAGGAGGACAAGAAGTTCCGCGAGCTGGCGGAGATCCGCAATCGCGCAGATGCGCTGCTGCACTCGACCGAGAAGGCGCTCAAGGACCTGGGCGACAAGGTCCAGGCGGCGGATCGCGCCAAGGCGGAGTCGGCGATCTCGGACCTGAAGAGCGTGCTCAAGGGCGACGACAAGGACGTCATCGAGACCAAGGCACGCGCGCTCGCCGAGGCCTCCGCCGCGATCGCGCAGCAGGCCTACGCGAGCCAGCAGGAGCCCGGTCCGTCGGGCGGCGGGGAGCCTTCGGGCGGACCTTCCGGCGGGGCCAAGGAGGAAGTGCTCGATGCCGAGTTCGAAGAGGTCAAGGACAAGGATCGCAAGACCTCGTAACCTGCCCCGGAAGCATGACGCAGTGACGGAAATCGCCGCGGGCTCCAGGGCCCGCGGCGTTTCCTTATAAAGAACAGGTTGGAACCGGCATGTCCAGACGCGATTACTACCAGGTGCTCGACGTCCCGCGAACGGCGACGGAGGCGGAGATCAAGAAGGCGTACCGCCGTCTCGCGATGAAGTACCACCCGGACCGCAACCCGGACGACCACGAGGCCGAGGGCCGGTTCAAGGAGGTCAAGGAGGCCTACGAGGTGTTGTGCGACGCGCCGAAGCGCGCCGCCTACGACCAGTTCGGCCACGCCGGGGTGGATGCTTCGCGCGGCGCGGGCCAGGGGTTCGATCCGCGCGAGGCCTTCGGCGACATCTTCGGCGAGGTTTTCGGCGACATCTTCGGCGGCGGCCGGCGCAATCGCTCCGGGGTCTATCGCGGCGCCGACCTGCGCTACGAGCTCGAACTCGACCTCGAACAGGCGGTGTTCGGCGGCACATCCAGCGTCGAGTTCGCGACGCTGTCGGAGTGCGAGGAGTGCAAGGGCTCGGGCTCGGCAAAGGGCGCCAAGCCGGCCATCTGCGAGACCTGCCGCGGGGCGGGACAGGTGCGCATGCAGCAGGGATTCTTCGCGCTCCAGCAGACCTGTCCGCGCTGCCAGGGGCGGGGGCAGGTCGTCACCGATCCCTGTACAGGGTGCCGCGGCCAGGGCCGCCTGCGACGACAGAAGACGCTGTCGGTCAAGGTCCCGGCGGGCGTGGACACCGGCGATCGGATCCGCCTGGCCGGCGAAGGCGAGGCAGGGCGGAATGGCGGGCCGGCCGGCGATCTCTACGTCGAGATCCGGGTCCGCGAGCACCGGATCTTCGAGCGCGACGGCAGCCACTTGTCCTGCGAGGTGCCGGTAAGCTTCGCCAGCGCGACGCTGGGCGGTAGCATCGAGGTGCCGACCCTCGACGGCAGCGCGACGATCAAGGTGCCGCCCGAGACACAGTCGGGCCGCGTGTTCCGACTGCGCGAGAAAGGGATCAAGCCCGTGCGTGGCGGTCCGACGGGTGATCTCTTCTGCCGCGTGGTGGTGGAGACGCCGGTCAATCTCACGCGCCACCAGAAGGACCTCCTCAAGGAGTTCGAGGAGTCGCTCAAGTCCGATGCGAAGCGGCATCATCCCCGCGAGGAATCGTGGCTTGCCGGTGTCAAGCGGTTCTTCTCCGGCCTGCGGGAGTAATCCATGGTCGGCATCGCGCTGTTCGGAGCGACGGGGCGGATGGGCCGGCAGATCCTGCCGCTGATTGCCGCAAGCGATGACCTCCGGCTGACGGGTGCGCTGGCCGCTAGCGGCAATCCCGCCATCGGTCGTGACGCCGGGACGACGGTGGCGCTCCCGGCGCTCGGTGCCGTGCTCACCGACGATGTCGAGCGCGCGCTCGACGGCGCACAGCTTGCGATCGACTTCACCAGGCCGGCGGCCTCGGTGGCGCACGCGCGGGCCTGCGCCGCGCGGGGTTGCCCCATCGTCATCGGCACGACGGGCCACGACGCCGCGGCGCACCGCGAGTTGACGGCCATCGCAGGGGTTGTGCCCGTCCTCCTCGCGCCCAACACGAGCGTGGGGGTTACCCTGCTGCTGCGGCTCGCGGAACTCGCGGCACGTGCGCTGCCCGGGGAGTACGACGCCGAGATCTTCGAAGCCCACCATCGGGACAAGCTCGACTCGCCGAGCGGCACGGCGCTCGCGCTGGGCGAGGCCGTCGCGCGCGCCCGCGGCACGACCCTCGCCGAGTCGGCGGTCTATTCGCGGGTGGGTGCCGCCGGGCCGCGGCCGCCGGGTGCGATCGGGTTCAGCGTGCTGCGCGCGGGCGAAATCGTCGGCGAGCACCGCCTCGTATTCGCCGGTCCGGGCGAGCGCGTCGAGCTCGTCCACCATGCGCAGGACCGGTCCGGATTCGCGCGCGGGGCGCTCGCCGCCGCGCGCTGGTTGGCGTCCGGGCGCACGCCGGGCCTCTACGGCATGCAGGACGTCTTCGCCCTCTAGTGTCGTCGGCTGCTGCGGTGGCTACTTGCCGGCGCTCGGCCACAGTGGCTCGCTGCTCGCCGGCGCTCGGCCCGGGTGCCTCGCTGGGCCGCAACCACGATCGAGGGTCGATGCAGGGCTGAAGATGGGTGCCCCGCACGTCCGGTCGGCGCACACCGTGTCGTCAGCGGTATCGCGGAATCGTCGCGGAGTCATGACTTCAGAGTGGTCCGCGACGTCTACCTGCGGCAGCGGAGACGTCGTTGCGGCCCACGAGCCACCCGGTCCAAACGCCGGCTCGCTGATACCGCGGTGGCCTCCGGATCACTGAGGCCGCAGTTGGATGACGAGCCGGCGTCTGGACGCGGTGTATCCCAGCCGCGACGAGGCTTCGGCGTGCGCAGGTGGACGTCGCGGGCACTCGGAGCGAAGGTCGCCTCGACGATTCCGCGATACCAGCGACCGTTCGGCGTGCTCCGACAAGACGTGCGGGGCACCCATCTTGCAGCCTGCAACGACCGTGATCGTGGTGAGCGGCTGGGGATACACCGCGGCCGGGCGTCGGCGAGCAGCGAGCCACTGTGGCCGGGTGCCGGCGAGCAGCGGCCACCGCGGCCGGGCGTCGGCGCGCAACCACCGCTGCCGTGGCGAAGGCAGCCCTCGTCGCGTAAACTCGCCACCCCGACCCGCGAGCAGATTCCCCCGGGGTGAGTCATCGCTCATCCGCCGGCGTCTGCACGCGCGAAACACGCCGACAGCCACACCGGCAGGCGGGTTTCACAGGAGGGCACGACCGTGACGACACCCGCAGTGCTGGCGCTCGAGGACGGCACGGTGTTTCGCGGAATCTCCATCGGCGCCTCCGGCACGACCACGGGCGAGGTCGTGTTCAACACCGCGATGACCGGCTACCAGGAGATCCTCACGGATCCGTCCTATGCCCGCCAGATCGTCACGCTCACCTATCCGCACATCGGCAACACGGGCACCAACCCGGGTGATCTCGAGTCCCCGGTCATCCAGGCGGCGGGCCTCGTGATCCGCGACCTGCCCGCGCAGCACTCGAACTGGCGCGCGACCGGCTCGCTGCCCGCGTTCCTGGCGCGCGGCGGTGTCGTCGCCATCGCAGGCATCGACACGCGCAAGCTCACGCGGATCCTGCGCGAGAAGGGCGCGCAATCGGGGTGCATCGCGAGCGGTGACGCGGCCTCCCGCGCGGATCTCGCGGTCGCCGCCGCGCGCCGGTTCCCGGGCCTGAAGGGCATGGACCTGGCCAAGGTGGTCTCGACGCGGCGCACCTACCAGTGGAACGAGGGTACGAACTGGGCGCACGAACAGGGGCGCAAGCGCCGGCCAGGCCAGCGCATGCATGTGGTCGCCTATGACTTCGGCATCAAGCGCAACATCCTGCGCCTGCTCGCGGATCACGGCTGCCGCATCACGGTCGTCCCCGCCCAGACGCCGGCCGGGGAGGTGCTGCGGATGTCCCCGGACGGCGTATTCCTGTCGAACGGCCCGGGTGACCCGGAACCCTGCACCTACGCCATCGAAGCGATCCGGGACTTCCTGGCCGCGGGCACGCCGCTCTTCGGCATCTGCCTCGGCCTGCAGCTGCTCGGCCTCGCGAGTGGTGCCAAGACCATCAAGATGAAGTTCGGCCACCACGGCGCGAATCATCCGGTCCTCGACCTCGAGACCGGCCGGGTCTTCATCTCCAGCCAGAACCACGGCTTCGCCGTGGATGAAGCGACGCTGCCCGGCAGCGTCCGCGCCACTCACCGATCGCTCTTTGACGGATCGCTGCAGGGCATCTCGCACGTCGACAAGCCGGCGTTCGGGTTCCAGGGCCACCCGGAGGCGAGCCCCGGGCCGCGCGAGCTGACGCCCCTGTTCTCGCGCTTCGTCGAATCGATGCTGCGCAAGGGCACGCTGCCGATCCGCAGGCTTTCCTGACCCGACGCCCATGCCGAAGCGGACCGACATCGAGAGCGTGCTGATCATCGGCGCCGGGCCGATCGTGATCGGCCAGGCCTGCGAGTTCGACTATTCCGGGGCGCAGGCCTGCAAGGCGCTCAGGGAGGAGGGCTATCGCGTCATCCTGGTCAATTCCAACCCGGCGACGATCATGACCGACCCGGAGATGGCGGACGCCGTCTACATCGAGCCGATCAACTGGCGCACGGTCGCGAGCATCATCGAGAAGGAGAAGCCCTCGGCGCTGCTGCCGACCATGGGCGGGCAGACGGCACTCAACTGCGCGCTCGACCTGGTGCGCGAGGGCGTGCTCGAGAAGCACGGCGTGGAGCTGATCGCGGCTTCGCGCCAGGCGATCGACATGGCCGAGGATCGGGAGCTCTTCCGTAACGCGATGCGCGAGATCGGACTCGCCTGCCCGAAGTCCAGGATCGCGCACAGCATGGAGGAGGCGCTCGCGACGCAGGCCGAGATCGGCTTCCCCACGGTGATACGTCCATCCTTCACGCTCGGCGGCAGCGGCGGCGGCATCGCGTACAACCGCGAGGAGTTCGAGCAGATCGTCGCGCGCGGCCTCCACGCGTCTCCCACGAGCGAGGTGCTCCTCGAGGAGGCGGTGATCGGCTGGAAGGAATTCGAGATGGAGGTCGTGCGCGACCGCAACGACAACTGCATCATCATCTGCTCCATCGAGAACCTCGACCCGATGGGCGTGCACACGGGCGACTCGATCACGGTTGCGCCGGCGCAGACCCTGACCGACAAGGAATACCAGCTGATGCGCGACGCCTCGATCGCGGTGCTGCGCAAGATCGGCGTCGAGTGCGGCGGGTCGAACGTCCAGTTCGCGGTCAACCCGCAGGACGGACGGCTGCTCGTGATCGAGATGAACCCGCGGGTCTCGCGCTCCTCTGCGCTCGCGTCCAAGGCCACCGGCTTTCCGATCGCCAAGGTCGCGGCCAAGCTCGCGGTGGGCTACACGCTCGACGAGCTTCGCAACGAGATCACGGGCGGCGCGACCCCGGCGTCCTTCGAGCCCACGATCGACTACGTGGTCACGAAGATTCCGCGGTTCACCTTCGAGAAATTCCCCGACGCCGACGACCGGCTGACGACGCAGATGAAGTCGGTGGGCGAGGTCATGGCGATCGGCCGGACCTTCCAGGAATCGCTGCAGAAGGCGCTGCGCGGCCTCGAGACCGGGGTCGACGGGCTCACGCCCGTGGCGACGCTTCCGCTCACGGACGAGACCAGGAACGCGCTGCTCGAGGAGCTGCGCATGCCCGGTCCGGACCGGCTGCGCTACGTGGCGGATGCGTTCCGCGCCGGCATGCCCCTCGAGGAGGTGCAGCGCGCCTCGCGTATCGATCCGTGGTTCCTGTCGCAGGTCGAGGACCTCGTGCGCGAGGAGCAGCACGTCGAAGCGGAGGGCATCGGCGCGCTCGACGCCGCGCGCATGCGCGCCCTGAAGCGCAAGGGCTTCGCCGACAGCCGCCTGGCGAAGCTCACCGGGGCCACCGAGCAGGCGATACGCGAGCGGCGCCACACGCTGGGTGTCCGGCCGGTCTACAAGCGGGTGGACAGCTGCGCCGCCGAGTTCGCGAGCTCGACCGCCTACCTGTTCTCGACTTACGACGAGGAATGCGAGGCGTTGCCGACGAACCGGCGCAAGATCGTGATCCTGGGCGGCGGGCCGAACCGCATCGGGCAGGGCATCGAGTTCGACTATTGCTGCGTGCACGCGGCGCTCGCGCTGCGTGAGGACGGGTTCGAGACCATCATGGTCAACTGCAACCCGGAAACGGTCTCCACAGACTACGACACCTCGGACCGGCTGTACTTCGAGCCGCTGACGTTCGAGGACGTGATGGAGATCCTGCACCTCGAGAAGCCGTTCGGCGTGATCGTGCAGTACGGCGGGCAGACGCCGCTCAAGCTCGCGACCTCGCTCGGCGCCGCGGGCGTGCCGATTATCGGCACGAGCCCGGATTCGATCGACGTCGCCGAGGACCGCGAGCGCTTCCAGAAGCTGGTGGACCGCCTGCATCTCAAGCAGCCGCCGAACCGCACCGCACGCAACGAGGACGAGGCGGTGCGCCTCGCCGCGGAAGTCGGCTATCCGCTCGTCGTGCGCCCGTCCTACGTGCTTGGCGGGCGCGCCATGGAAGTCGTGTTCAACGCGGACGACCTGCGCGCCTATATGGCCGACGCCGTGCGGGTCTCGAACGACAGCCCGGTGCTGCTCGACCGCTTTCTCGACCTCGCGATCGAAGTCGATGTCGACGCGGTCTGCGACGGCAAGGACGTGTACATCGGCGGAATCATGGAGCACGTCGAGCAGGCCGGCGTGCACTCGGGCGACTCCGGTTGCTCGCTGCCGCCGAACAGCCTGAGCCCGGCGCTGCAGACGCAGATCCGCGACCAGACGCGACGTCTTGCGCTGGCGCTCAACGTGATCGGGCTCATGAACGTGCAGTTCGCGATCCAGGGCGGGGTCGTCTACGTGCTCGAGGTCAACCCGCGTGCCTCGCGCACCGCGCCGTTCGTGTCCAAGGCCACCGGCGTGGCGCTCGCGAAGGTAGGTGCGCGCGTGATGGTCGGAAAGACGCTTGCGGAGCTCGGGCTCACCCGCGAGCGCGTGCCGAAGTTCTACTCGGTCAAGGAAGCGGTGTTCCCGTTCTCGAAGTTCCCGGACGCAGACCCGATCCTCGGCCCGGAAATGAAGTCGACCGGCGAGGTGATGGGCACTGGTCACAGCTTCGGCGAGGCCTATGCGAAGGCGCAGACGGCGTCCGGCGTCGTGCTACCGACGCGCGGCGTGTGCCTGCTCTCCGTGCGCAACCGCGACAAGCCGGCCGCGGTGGACCTGGCGAAGCTCCTGATCGCGCGCGGCTTTGAGATCGTCGCCACGCACGGTACGGCAGCGGCGCTCGAGGCTGCGGGGGTCGTGTGCCGGCGCGCCAACAAGGTGCGCGAGGGCCGGCCGCACATCGTCGACATGATCAAGAACGACGAGATCAACCTGATCGTGAACACCACCGAGGGCAAGCAGGCAATCAGCGAATCGCGCTCGATTCGTCGCGAAGCCGTGGCGCGCCAGGTGACCTACTACACGACACTGGCCGGCGCGTTCGCGACCTGCCAGGCGATCGATCACCTGCAGGAAGTCGAGGTCAATCGCCTCCAGGATCTTCATAAGGAGGTTCAGGTATGATCCGTAAGCCATTGACCAGACATGGTGCAGAGAAGCTGCGCGAAGACCTCAGGCGACTCAAGACGATCGAACGTCCGCATGTCATCCAGGCGATCGCCGAGGCACGCGCGCACGGTGACCTGAGCGAGAACGCCGAATACCACGCGGCACGCGAGCAGCAGGGGTTCATCGAGGGCCGAATCAAGAACATCGAGCATGCGCTGTCGCACTGCGAAATCATCGACGTGACGCGGTTGCCGGCGAGCTCGCGCGTCGTATTCGGGGCGACCGTGCACCTCGAGGACCAGGAGGACGGCGCGGAACTCAGCTACCAGATCGTCGGGGAGCTCGAGGCCGATGCGCGCGCCGGCCTGATCTCCATCAGCTCGCCGATCGCGCGCGCGCTGGTCGGCAAGTCCGAAGGCGACGTCGTCGAAGTGGCGGTCCCCGGCGGCACGAAGGCCTACGAGATCGTCGCCGTGCGCTACGCCTGACGGCGCGTCGCTTAGGTTCCAGTCGGGGAGGAGGATCCCGGGCTTGTCGCGGTTCGGACGGTAGAAGAGGGCAACGTGGCCGATCCGCTGCACGAGCTCGGCCCGCGTGGCCCGCGCGAGTTCGCCGAGCAGGGCATCCCGCTCGTCGCGGTCGCCGACCCGCGCGCGGAGCTTGACCAGCTCGTGATCGGCGAGCGCGCGGTCGAGCTCCGCCACGAGACTCGCGCCCAGGCCCCCCTTGCCGGCCAGAACGATCGGCTTGCGATCGTGTCCAAGTCGACGGAGGTATTTGCGTTGTGCGTCGGACAGCATGAGGAAGAGGCTGGAGGCGAAGAGACTGGAGGCTATGGGCTGGAGGCTGTAGGTCGGAAGTGCACCTCTGGCTCCAGCCCACAGCCTATAGCCTATAGCCCGATCATGTCCCGCCGCACCCGGAGTTCCGCACGCTGGCTCGCCGAGCATGCCTCGGACCCGTACGTGAAGCGCGCGCACGAGGAAGGCTGGCGGTCGCGGGCCGCGTTCAAGCTGGAGGAGATCCAGCGCAGCGACCACCTGCTGCGGCCGGGCATGACCGTCGTCGATCTCGGCGCCGCCCCGGGCGGCTGGAGCCAGTACGCCGCGAGGATCCTTGCAGGACGCGGTCGGGTGATCGCGGTCGACATATTGCCGGTCGCGGGGTTGTCCGGGGTGGAGGTGCTGCAGGGCGACTTCTCGGAGCAGGCCACGCTCGAGCGGCTGCTCGCGACGCTCGAGGGGTCGAAGGCGGACCTTGTTTTGTCCGACATGGCCCCCAACACAATGGGCATCGCAGAGGTCGATCACGACCGCTCGATGCATCTGGCGGAGCTGGCCGTCGAGTTCGCGACCCAGGCACTGCGCCCCGGCGGTGACCTGCTCTTGAAGGTTTTTCAAGGCCGGGAGTTCCAGGCGATTGTCGCCCGGCTGCGTCGCGCCTTTGAAACGGTGAAATTGCGCAAGCCGAAAGCGTCGAGAGCACGCAGCCCCGAGATGTACGTTCTGGCACGGGGATATCGATTGGTGTAGTGTCGGTCGCGCCTGACGCGGGAATTGTGCCCGGCGCCAGGCAGCGGATCTGAGGTCAAGGAAAGTGAACGATCTGGCCAAGAATGTCGTCCTGTGGATCGTGATCGCGGTGGTGCTCGCGACGGTCGTCAGCAACTTCAGCGCGCGGACCACGGCCGTCCAGGAAATGCCTTATTCGGCGTTCCTCGAGCACGTCAAGGACGGCTCGGTCTCACAGGTCACCTTCACCGGGGACAAGATCAACGGCGTGCGCAGCAGCGGCGAGAAGTTCGTCGTCTTCAACCCCGAGACCGACAACTCCGCGCTCATCGGCACGCTGCAGGACCACGGCGTCACCTTCGGCGCGGCGCCGCCGGAGCGCCAGTCGTTCCTGATGCAGCTTTTCATCTCCTCGTTCCCGATCCTGCTGCTCATCGGCGTCTGGGTGTACTTCATGCGCCAGATGCAGGGGGGAGCCGGCGGCCGCGGGGCGATGTCCTTCGGCAAGAGCCGGGCACGGCTCCTGAACGAGGACCAGGTGACCGTGACGTTCGCCGACGTCGCCGGCGTCGACGAGGCGAAGGAAGAAGTCGGCGAGATCGTCGACTTCCTCAAGGACCCGGCGAAATTCCAACGCCTCGGCGGCAAGATTCCGCGTGGCGTGCTGATGGTCGGCTCCCCGGGCACCGGCAAGACGCTGCTCGCCCGGGCAATCGCCGGCGAGGCAAAGGTGCCGTTCTTCACCATCTCGGGGTCCGATTTCGTCGAGATGTTCGTCGGCGTGGGCGCCTCCCGCGTGCGGGACATGTTCGACCAGGCGAAGAAGCACGCGCCCTGCATCATCTTCATCGACGAGATCGACGCCGTCGGCCGCCATCGCGGCGCCGGACTCGGTGGCGGTCACGACGAGCGCGAGCAGACGCTCAACCAGCTGCTGGTCGAGATGGACGGCTTCGAGGGTAACGAGGGCGTGATCGTCATCGCGGCGACCAACCGCCCCGACGTGCTCGACCCGGCGCTGCTGCGCCCCGGCCGCTTCGACCGGCAGGTGGTCGTGCCGCTGCCCGACGTGCGCGGCCGCGAGCAGATCCTCAAAGTGCACATGCGGAAGCTCCCGCTCGCGGAGGACGTCCGCCCGTCGATCATCGCGCGCGGCACGCCCGGCTTCTCGGGCGCCGACCTCGCGAACCTGGTGAACGAGGCGGCGCTGTTCGCCGCGCGCGCCAACCGTCGCACCGTGACCATGGAGGAGTTCGAGCGCGCCAAGGACAAGATCATGATGGGCGCCGAGCGCAAGTCCATGGTGATGGACGAGAACGAGAAGAAGCTCACGGCCTATCACGAGGCGGGCCACGCGCTCGTCGGGCTCAACGTCCCGGATCACGACCCCGTGTACAAGGTGACCATCATCCCGCGCGGCCGCGCGCTCGGCGTCACCATGTTCCTGCCCGAGAGCGGACCGTTACAGCACGAGCAAGCGGCGGCTCGAGAGCCGGATCGCGACGCTGTTCGGCGGTCGCGTCGCCGAGGAACTCGTCTTCGGTCCCGAGTCGGTGACGACCGGTGCCTCGAACGACATCGAGCGGGCCACCGAGATCGCGCGCAACATGGTCACCAAGTGGGGCCTGTCCGACCGGCTCGGCACGCTCACCTACGCGGAGGAGGACGGCGAGGTCTTCCTCGGTCGCTCGGTGACGCAGCACAAGCAGGTGGGCGACAAGACGCGCGACACGATCGACGAGGAAGTCAGGCGCGTGATCGACGCGAACTACAGGCACGCCAAGGAGATCGTCGAGCGCGAGATTGACAAGCTGCACAAGATGGCCGAGGCGCTCATCAAGTACGAGACCATCGACGAAGGGCAGATCCGCGACATCATGGCGGGCCGCGAGCCCCGCCCGCCGGCGGACTGGGAGGATCGCGATGCGCCCACGACCGGCAGCCGTCCCCGCGAGCGGCGCGAGGGCGATGCGCCGTCCGGAACGCCGGCTCCGCAGCACTGAACATCACCCGACGCGCCCGGTCCAGCCGGGCGCCGCGTTTTCGGTGACCCGCGCCAGTCGCCGATGATGCAGCTCGACTGCCGCGGTCTCGCGCTCGCCCTCGACCCGCCGGTGGTCATGGGCGTGCTCAACGTCACTCCTGACTCGTTCTCCGACGGCGGACTCCACGCGGATGCGGCCGCGGCGGTCGCTCATGGCCTGCGGATGACGGAGGAGGGTGCGGCGATTATCGACGTGGGCGGCGAGTCGACGCGGCCGGGCGCCGCGCCGGTGTCGGTCGATGAAGAGCTGTCGCGCGTGCTCCCGGTGATCGAGCGGCTCGCCCGGCAAGTCGCAGTGCCCGTCTCGGTCGACACCAGCAGGCCCCAGGTGATGCAGGCGGCGGTGGCGGCCGGGGCGCGAATGATCAACGACGTGCGGGCGCTGCGCACGCCCGGGGCACTCGAGGCAGCGGCCGAAAGCGGCGCCGCAGTCTGCCTGATGCACATGCAGGGCGAGCCTGCTGGCATGCAGGCAGATCCGCGCTACGACGATGTCGTGAGCGAGGTCCGCGATTTCCTCGCGGGTCGCGTCGAGGCGTGCCGCGCCGCGGGGATCCCCCGCGAGCGGCTCTGCGTCGATCCGGGGATCGGTTTTGGCAAGCGTCTGGACCACAATCTTGCGTTGCTCGCGCGGCTCGAGGAGCTGGAGGAAGGCCTCGTGCCGCTGTTGGTGGGCGTCTCCCGCAAGTCGCTGATCGGTATCATCACGGGCCGCGGCGCCGGTGAGAGGCTGGCCGGCAGCGTCGCGCTCGCGGCGCTCTGCGCGTACCGCGGCGCCTCGATCGTGCGGGCCCACGACGTGGCGGCAACCGTGGACGCCGTGAGGATCGGCGCCGCATTGCGCCGGAACGGGAAAAAGGGGAGCTGAACGTGGCGAGGAAATATTTCGGTACCGACGGCGTGCGCGGACGGGTCGGGGAATATCCGATGACCGTCGATTTCGCGTTGCGGCTCGCCAGTACAGCGGCACGCGTGCTCGCGCCGCAGGGCGGCCGCGCGCTCGTCGGCAAGGACACGCGTCTTTCTGGTTACATGTTCGAGGCCGCGCTCGAGGCGGGCTTCGTCGCGGCCGGCGTGGACGTGAACCTGATCGGCCCGCTCCCGACGCCCGGGATTGCCTACCTGACGCAGCGCTTCGAGTGCAGCTTCGGTGTCGTGATCAGCGCCTCCCACAACCTCTACGACGACAACGGCATCAAGTTCTTCGACGGCAACGGCGGCAAGCTCTCCGACGAGATCGAGGAGCAGATCGAGCGGGAGCTGGAGAAGCCGCCGCTCACGCGCGCATCGAACGCCCTGGGCCGCGCGACCCGCATCGACAAGTCGCGCGGCGTGTACCAGGAGTTCTGCGCCTCGACGCTGCCGAAGGGCATGGACCTGACGGGCCTCAAGATCGTAATCGACTGCGCGAATGGCGCGGCGTACAAGGTCGGGCCGCGCATCCTCGCGGACCTGGGCGCCGAGATCGTGCCGATCGGCTGCTCGCCGAACGGCCGCAACATCAACGTCAACTGCGGATCGACGGCGCCCGAGCTGCTGCGGATGATGGTTCCCGGCGTCGGTGCCGACGTCGGCATCGCGCTCGACGGCGACGGCGATCGCCTGGTCATGGTGGACGCCGCAGGGCACCTGATGGACGGCGATCACCTGCTCTACATCATCGCCCGCGACCGGCGTTCGCAGGGCGAGCTCAGGGGCCCGGTCGTCGGCACCGTCATGAGCAACCTCGGGCTCGAGCACGCGCTGGCGGTCGAGGGCATCCCCTTCCTGCGCGCGAGGGTCGGCGACCGCTACGTGCTCGCGATGCTCAGGGAGCACGACGGCGTGCTCGGCGGCGAAACCTCCGGGCATCTCCTCTGTCTCGATCGCACGACGACGGGTGACGGGCTCGTGAGTGCGCTCCAGGTGCTGGCCGCGATGCGGCGTACGGGCCTGCCGCTCGCCCAGCTGGCCGCCGGCATGACGCAGTATCCGCAGGTGATGGTCAACGTGCGCGTACAGGAACGGACGGACCCGTTACGCTCCGCGGCGATCCAGGCCGCCGTGCAGCGCGCCGAGCGCCAGCTCGGCGATTTCGGCCGCGTGGTGCTGCGGGCGTCGGGCACAGAGCCCGTCATTCGCGTCATGGTCGAGGGCCGCGAGCCTGGTGAAGTCAACCGCCTCGCGAACGAGCTCGCGGATACCGTGCGCAAGGCCGTCTGAGCGCGCTGCTCGCCGACGCCCGGCCACGGTGGCTCGCTGCGCGCCGACGTCTGGCCGCAGTGGCTCGCACCTCGCCGGCGCTCGGCCCGGGTGCCTCGCTGGGCCGCTGGCCACGATCGACGGATCGCTGCAGAGCCGAAGATTGGTGCCCCGCACGTTTGGTCGGCGCACACCGTATCGGCAGCGGTATCGCGGAATCGTCGCAGAGTCATGACTTCGGAGTGGCCCGCGACGTCTACCTGCGGCGGGTCAGGCGTCGTTGCGGCCCACGAGACACCCGGTCCAAACGCCGGCTCGCCGATGCTGCGGTGGCCTCCGGCTCGCTCGATGCCACGGTGTAGGTCACGAGCCGACGTCGTGGACGCGGTGTATCCCAGCCGCGACGAAGCATCGGTGTGCGCAGGTAGACGTCGCGGGCACTCTGAGCGAAGGCCGCCTCGACGATTCCGCGATACCAACGACCGTTCGGCGTGCGCCGACCGAACGTGCGGGGCACCCATCTTCCGCCCTGCAACGACCGTGGATCGTGGTGAGCGGCTGGGGATACACCGCGGCCGGGCGTCGGCGAGTAGCGAGCCACCGCGGCCGGGCGGCGGCGAGCAGCCACCGTGGCGGGGCGCCGGCGAGCAGCCACGGCCGAGCGCCGGCGAATTGCTTTCCGGCGGACCCGCCGCTAAGATCGCGCGCCTTTCACGGGCCGGCCCACGCCCCGGACGCGGCCACACCCACGGCGGAGAGCCGGAATGCGAAAGCCTCTGGTAGCAGGCAACTGGAAGATGCACGGGTCGCGCGCGGACAACGCGAGCCTCGTGCGCGGCCTGCTGGACGCGCTGCGGTCGGAGCCGACTGCCGATGTGCTGGTGTGCCCGCCGTTCGTCTATCTCTGGGAGACGGGACGGCTGCTCAAGGACTCGGACATCGAGCTCGGCGCGCAGAGCGTTTGCGCCGAGTCGCACGGCGCGTTCACGGGCGAGGTCGCGGCGGCGATGCTCCGCGACGTGGGCTGCCGGTACGTGCTCGTGGGTCACTCCGAGCGGCGGCAGATCTTCGGCGAGAGCGACGCGCTGATCGCGCGCAAGTTCGTCGCAGCCCAGTCGCAGCGGCTCGTGCCGGTGCTGTGCGTGGGCGAGACGCTGGACGAGCGCGAGGGCGGGCGCACGCTCGACGTGGTGTCGCAGCAGATCGATGCCGCCCTTGCGGTGAGCGGCATCGGTTCCCTCGCGTCCGCCGTGATCGCCTATGAGCCCGTGTGGGCCATCGGTACAGGGCGCAATGCGAGTCCGGAGCAGGCACAGGAGGTCCACGCCATGATCCGGGGCAAGCTCGCCGCCCTGGATGCTACAATTGCGGCACAGCTGCGGATCCTGTACGGCGGCAGCGTCAAGGCGTCGAATGCGCGGGATCTGTTCTCGATGCCTGACATCGACGGCGGGCTCGTCGGTGGTGCCTCCCTCAAGGCTGACGAGTTCGCGCGTATCTGCGCGGCCGCGGATCGCTAACGGAGACGGACGACATGAACTGGGTTCAGACGCTGGCAGTCGTGTTTCACGTGCTGCTGGCCTTGGGTATCGTGGGCCTCGTGCTGCTGCAGCGCGGCCGCGGCGCGGACGCCGGCGCGGGCTTCGGTGCGGGCGCGTCCGGCACCGTGTTCGGCGCGCGCGGCTCGGCGTCGTTCCTGTCGCGCATGACGGCTGTGCTCGCGACGCTGTTCTTCCTGACGAGCCTCGGCCTCTCGTACCTGTTCAGCCGTGACTCCTCGGCGGTGCCCTCGAGCGTGATGGATCGCGTGCCGGCCCAGGAAGCGCCCGCGGATCCCATCGGCGTTGCCCACTGCGCCAGCGCCCGAATCCGAAGCGCCGGTCGCAGAGGAAGCGGCAGAGGAAGCGCCGGTGGCCGAAAAGGCCCCGGCGGCGCCTGCCGATCAGTGAGCGAATTCGGCGCGGATGTGGTGGAACTGGTAGACACGCTACTTTGAGGGGGTAGTGCCGTAAGGCGTGAGAGTTCGAGTCTCTCCATCCGCACCAGACGACGAGGCGAGCCACGGCTCGCCTTTTTTTATAGAATTACGTGCTCGCCCGGCCTCTCCCCCTGTCCATCGAACCAATGCTTGCCGAGTACGTGCCGGTCCTGATCTTTCTCGCCGTCGCCGGCGGGCTGGGCCTGCTGCTGTTCGCTCTCGGCTACGTCTTCGCTCCCCGCCGCCCCGACCCCGAGAAGACGTCGGCCTACGAATGCGGCTTCGAGGCATTCGAGGACACGCGCATGAAGTTCGACGTGCGCTACTACCTCGTCGCGATCCTGTTCATCGTGTTCGATCTCGAAATCGCGTTCCTCTTCCCCTGGGCGGTCGCGCTCGACCGCATCGGCCTGGCCGGACTCGCGGCGATGGGCGTCTTCCTGCTGGTGCTCGTCGTCGGCTTCATCTACGAGTGGAAGAAGGGGGCCCTGGAATGGGACTAGAGGCCTCCGAGCTGCCCGAGCGCGGATTCGTCACGACGACGCGTCGACACGGTCATGAACTGGGCGCGCACCGGGTCGATGTGGCCGATGACCTTCGGCCTGGCGTGCTGCGCCGTGGAGATGATGCACGCCGGGGCCGCGCGCTACGACCTCGACCGCTTCGGGATCATCTTCCGCGCGAGCCCGCGCCAGTCGGACGTGATGATCGTCGCCGGCACGCTGGTCAACAAGATGGCGCCGGCCCTGCGCAAGGTCTACGACCAGATGCCGGAACCGCGCTGGGTGCTCTCGATGGGCTCCTGCGCGAACGGCGGCGGCTACTACCACTATTCCTACGCGGTCGTCCGCGGCTGCGATCGGATCGTCCCGGTGGACGTATACGTGCCGGGCTGCCCGCCCACGGCCGAAGCGCTGGTCTACGGCCTGATCCAGCTGCAGAAGAAGATCCGCCGCACGCAGACCATCGCCCGCTGAATCCGCATGAACGAAATCCTGGAAACCCTTGCCGAAAGCATCGGTTCCCGTTTCGGGGAGCGGCTGCGCCGCATCGAATCGCGCTGCGGTGAGCTCACCTGTGAGGTTGCCTCGGTGGACCTCGTGTCGACCTGCCGGGCGCTCCACGACGAGCCGGCATTCGCATTCGAGCAGCTGATCGAGCTCGCCGGGGTGGACTACCTCGACTACGGCCGCGACGAATGGAACACGGAGAGCGCGACCGGCACGGGCTTCAGCCGCGGCGTCGAACGCGGGCCTGGAGAGAGTCCCGAGGGCTTAAGTCCCCAACGGGAACGGGAAGGGGACAGTCCCGCTCGGGGACAGTTTCCAGCTTCTCACCCGGATGAATCACGTCGCTTTGCCGTCGCCTACCACCTGCTGTCCGTGAGCCGCAACTGGCGGCTGCGGCTGCGCGCCTATTGCGAACCCGGCGAGCCGCCGATGCTCGATTCGGTGATCGATGTGTGGAAATCGGCGGACTGGTACGAGCGGGAGGCCTTCGACCTCTACGGCATCGTCTTTCGCGGCCATCCCGACCTGCGCCGGATCCTGACCGACTACGGCTTCATCGGCCACCCGTTCCGGAAGGACTTCCCGCTGATCGGCAACGTCGAGGTCCGATACGATCCCGAGAAGCGCCGCGTGGTGTACGAGCCCGTGTCGATCGAGCCGCGCACCCTCGTGCCGAAGGTGATCCGCGAGGACAACCGCTGGGAGGCGGCGCTCAAGGAAGGGACTGCGCGTGGCTGACATCCAGAGCTATACGATGAACTTCGGCCCGCAGCACCCGGCGGCGCACGGCGTGCTGCGCCTCGTGCTCGAGATGGACGGCGAGGTCGTGCAGAAGGCCGACCCGCACATCGGGCTGCTGCACCGCGCGACCGAGAAGCTGGCGGAGTCGAAGCCGTACAACCAGTCGATCGGTTACATGGACCGCCTGGACTACGTGTCGATGATGTGCAACGAGCACGCCTACGTGCTCGCGATCGAGAAGCTGCTCGGTGTGACGCCGCCGCTGCGAGCGCAGTACATCCGCGTCATGTTCGACGAGATCACGCGCATCCTGAACCACCTGATGTGGCTCGGCGCGCACGGTCTCGACATCGGCGCGATGACCGTGTTCCTGTACTGCTTCCGCGAGCGCGAGGACCTGATGGACTGCTACGAGGCGGTGTCGGGCACGCGCATGCACGCGACCTACTACCGTCCCGGCGGCGTGTATCGCGATCTGCCGGACTCGATGCCGCGCCACCAGCCGTCGCGGTTCCGCAGCCAGAAGGAAATCGACCGGCTCAACGAGCGGCGCTCGGGCACCTTGCTCGACTTCATCGAGGACTTCACGCGGCGATTTCCCGCCTGCGTGGACGAGTACGAGGCGCTCCTCACCGACAACCGGATCTGGAAGCAGCGCACGGTCAACATCGGCGTCGTGACGCCGGAGCGCGCACTGAACCTCGGCTTCACGGGACCGATGCTGCGCGGATCGGGTGTGGTCTGGGACCTGCGCAAGAAGCAGCCCTACGAGGTCTACGCGGCGATGGATTTCGACATCCCGGTCGGCGTCAACGGCGACTGCTACGATCGTTATCTCGTGCGCATCGAGGAGATGCGCCAGTCGAACCGCATCGTCAGCCAGTGCATCGACTGGCTGCGCGCCCACCCGGGTCCGGTCATGATCGAGGACCACAAGCTTGTCCCGCCGACCCGCGAGGAGATGAAGGGCGACATGGAATCGCTGATCCACCACTTCAAGCTCTTCACCGAAGGCTACTGCGTCCCGGAGGGCGAGTCCTACGCGGCGGTCGAGGCGCCGAAGGGCGAGTTTGGCATCTACCTGGTTTCCGACGGCGCCAACAAACCGTACCGGGTCAAGTGCCGCGCGCCGGGCTTTCCGCACCTCGCGGCGCTCGACGAGATGGTCCAGGGCCACATGCTCGCGGACGTCGTCGCGGTGATCGGCACGGCGGACGTCGTCTTCGGGGAGATCGACCGGTGAGCAGTGCTACGGGCGTGCCCGCCGCGGGCGGGCTATCGGCCGAGGTGCGCGCCGAAATCGACCGCTGGACGGCGAAGTTCCCGCCGGACCGGCGTCGGTCGGCGGTGATCGCGGCCCTTCACGCCGTGCAGCACGAGCACGGCTATCTCAGGCAGGACGACATGGACGCCGTGGCGGCGTATCTCGGCCTGCCGCCGATCCAGGTGTACGAGGTGGCGAGCTTCTACTCGATGTTCGAGACGCAGCCTGTCGGTCGCCACCACATTTCGGTGTGCACGAACATCTCCTGCATGCTGTGCGGCGGCGAGGAGCTGCTCGCGCACGTCGAGCGGCGGCTCGGCATCAAGGTGGGCGAGAGCACGCCGGACGGACGTTTCTTCCTCAAGCGCGAGGAGGAATGCCTGGCGGCCTGCAACGGCGCGCCGATGATGATGGTCGACCACGTCTACTACGAGAACCTGACGCCCGAGGCGGTCGATCGGGTGCTCGAAGAGCACAAGTAGGAGCTGTCGTGACCGACTGGAGCGACCGCCTGAACCTCATGTGCTTCGAGCCCCTGAAGTACGAGAAGCCGTGGACGCTCGAGACCTACCGGCGCATCGGCGGCTACGAGGTGTGGACGAAGATCCTCGCGGAGAAGCCTCCCCAGGAACAGATCATCGACGCGGTGAAGGCCTCGGGGCTGCGTGGCCGTGGCGGCGCGGGCTTCCCGACGGGGCTCAAGTGGTCGTTCATGCCGCGCAGCTCGCCGGTGCAGAAATACGTCGTGTGTAATTCGGACGAGAGCGAGCCCGGCACCTGCCACGACCGCGACATACTGCGCTACAACCCGCACGCGCTGATCGAGGGCATGGCCATCGGCGGCTACGCGATGGGCGCGACGGTCGGCTACAACTACATCCGCGGCGAGTTCATGGCGGAGCCCGTGCCGCGCTTCGAGACGGCGCTTGCGGAGGCCTACGCCGCCGGGCTGCTGGGCAGGAACCTGAAGGGCTCGGGGGTCGACTTCGATCTCTACACCTTCGTGGGCGCCGGCGCCTACATCTGCGGAGAGGAGACCGCGCTCCTCGATTCGCTCGAGGGCAAGCAGGGCAAGCCGCGGTTCAAGCCGCCGTTCCCCGCCAACTTCGGGCTGTACGGCAGGCCGACCACCATCAACAACACGCAGAGCTACGCCTCGGTGCCCACGATCCTGCGCAAGGGCCCCGACTGGTTCGCGGCGCTGGGACCCCAGAATTCCGGCGGCACCATCATCTTCTCGGTCTCCGGTCACGTCGAGAAGCCCGGTAACTTCGAGCTGCCGCTCGGCATTCCGTTCGCTGACCTGCTCGCGCTCTGCGGCGGCGTGCGCGGCGGGCGCAAGCTCAAGGCCGTGATCCCCGGAGGGTGCTCGGTGCCGGTCGTGCCCGCCGAGACGATGATGACGGCCAACATGGACTATGACTCGTTGCGCAAGGCGGGCTCCGCGATCGGGTCGGCCGCGGTCATCGTCATGGACGAGACGACCTGCATGGTGCGCGTGCTGGAGCGCATTTCGCGCTTCTTCTTCGCGGAGTCCTGCGGCCAGTGCACGCCTTGCCGCGAGGGCACGGGGTGGCTCAACCGCACGCTGCGCCGGATCATGGCCGGCCAGGGACGCAGGTCCGACATCGACATGCTGGTCGACGTCGCGAACAAGATCGAGGGCCACACGATCTGCGCACTGGGCGATGCGGCGGCCTGGCCGGTGCAGAGCTTCGTGAAGCACTTCCGGCACGAGTTCGAGTACTACGTCGAGCACGGCCACAGCATCGTCGAGGCGCGCGGCCGCGCCGCCTGAGAGCCAATGAGCCAGGAACTGGTCAACGTCGAGATCGATGGCGTCGCGCGCAAGGTGCGCAAGGGCGCCATGATCATCCAGGTCACGGACGCGGAGGGTACGTACATCCCGCGCTTCTGCTACCACGAGAAGCTCTCCGTGGCCGCGAACTGCCGCATGTGCCTGGTCGAGGTGGAGAAGGCGCCCAAGCCGATGCCGGCCTGCGCCACGCCCGTCGGCGAGGGCATGAAGGTCTTCACGCGCTCGCCCAAGGCGATCGCGGCGCAGAAGGCGACCATGGAGTTCCTGCTGATCAACCACCCGCTCGACTGCCCGATCTGCGACCAGGGCGGGGAGTGCGAGCTGCAGGACCTGGCGATGGGTTACGGTCGCGACGTGTCCCGCTACACCGAGAGCAAGCGCGTCGTAAAGGACAAGAATCTCGGCCCGCTGGTCTCGACGGACATGACCCGCTGCATCCAGTGCACGCGCTGCGTGCGCTTCGGCGAGGAGGTCGCGGGAATCCAGGAGCTCGGCACCGTGGGCCGCGGCGAGTTGATGCAGATCTCGACCTACGTCGAGCGAAGCGTCGACCACGAGCTCTCCGGCAACATCATCGACCTGTGCCCGGTCGGCGCGCTCAACAACAAGCCGTTTCGGTACCGTGCGCGGGCCTGGGAGATGACCCAGCACGAGCTCGTCTCGCCGCACGACTGCACAGGCACCAACCTGTACGGCCACGTGCTGCGCGGACGGCTGATGCGGGTCGTGCCGCGGTCGAACGAGGAGATCAACGAGGCCTGGATCGCGGATCGCGACCGGTTCAGCTGCGAGGGTCTGTACGTCGAAGACCGTGCGCGCACGCCGATGCTGAAGGAGCAGGGCGCCTGGCGCGAGCTCGACTGGGGGACGGCGCTCGAAACAGCGGCGGGCGCGCTGCGCACGGTGGTCGGCGCGCACGGAGCCGGCCAGGTCGGGTTCCTGGTCGCGCCCGGAGCCACGCTCGAGGAGCACGCGCTCACGGCGCGGCTCGCGCGCGGGCTCGGCACCGGAAACGTCGATCACCGGCTGCAGCAGGTTGATTTTCGTGACCAGCGCTCCGATGCACCGGCACCGCTGCTGGGCTGTCCCATCGCCGAGCTCGAGACCGCCGCCGCCGTCCTGGTCGTCGGCAGCAACCTGCGGCAGGAGGTGCCGATCATCGCGCACCGGCTGCGCAAGGGCGCGGTGCGGCACGGCACGAAAGTGGCGCTGATCGGCCCGCGTCCGCAGGAGCTGCTGTTCCCGGTCGCGGCGAGCCTGACGAGCAACGGGCTCGGCATGGGACGCCACCTCGCCGCAGTGCTGCTCGCGGCGCTGCGCCCGCAAGGCCGGCCGGTCCCGCCGGCGCTCAACGCAGCGGTGGAAGGGGTGACCCCGAATCCCGACCATGAGCGGATCGCCGCGATGCTGGTCGGGGGCGAGCTGCGGCTGGTGCTGCTCGGTGCGCTGGCGCAGCGCCATCCCGCCTGGTCGGAGATCCGCGCACTGGCGACGGCACTCGCAGAGGCCACCGGTGCGCGGCTGGGTTATCTGCCCGAGGGAGGCAACGCCGTCGGCGCGGCGCTCGCCGGAGCGTTACCCCATCGGGGCGCCGGCGGGCGGGCGCTCGCGGCGCCGGGGTTGGCGGCTGCCGAGATGCTGGGCGCGAATCTCAAGGCCTACGTGCTCGTGGGCGGGATCGAGCTGGAGGACTTCGCGGTGCCCACGCGCGCCGAGGCGGCGCTGGCCGCTGCGGAGTGCGTGGTGGCCCTGACGCCCTATGCCGGCGCAGAGCAGCTCGCGAGCTCGACGATCCTGCTGCCGATCGCCGCCTTCGCCGAGACCTCGGGGACCTGGGTGAACGTCGAGGGGCGCTGGCAGAGCGTCGCGGGCGCGGCGCGTCCGCCCGGCGAGGCGCGCCCCGGCTGGAAGGTGTTGCGCGTGCTCGGCAACCTGCTCGGGCTCGCCGGATTCGAGTACCAGAGCTCCGGGGAGATCCGCGACGAGCTCAAGCGCGAGATCGAAACGTATCGGCCCGAGGCACGGTCGGCGAGCGCCTTCGCGGCGGGACACCTGAACGGCGTCGACAAGGTCAGGGCAACGGGCATCTATCGGGTCGACGCCGTCGTGCGCCGCTCGCGCCCCCTGCAGGAGACCGGCGCCGGGCGCGCGGCGAGCGGGGCCGACGCATGATGGAGCTCGTCACCGCGACCTGGCAGGCCTGGCCCGAATGGGCCCGCGGGTCGCTCATCTCGCTCGGCCAGATCGTCACGCTGACGGTCATCGTGATCCTGTGCGTCGCCTACCTGACGCTCGCCGAGCGCAAGGTGATCGGCTACATGCAGGCGCGCATCGGCCCGAACCGGGTGGGTCCGAAGGGACTGCTGCAGCCCTTCGCGGACGTGATCAAGCTCCTCATCAAGGAAGTGGTCATCCCGACCCGCTCCAACCGCTTCCTGTTCGTCGTGGCGCCGCTGCTCTCGCTGATCCCGGCGTTCTCCGCCTGGGCCGTGATGTCGCTGTGGCCGGGCTTCTCGATCGCGAACGTCGATGCCGGCGTGCTCTACGTGCTCGCGCTGGCGGGCTTCGGCGCGTACGGCATCATCCTCGCGGGGTGGGCGACCAACTCCAAGTACGCGTTCCTGGGCGCGATGCGTTCCGCGGCCCAGATCGTCGCCTACGAAATCGCCATGGGCTTCGCGCTCGTCGGCGTCGTGATGGCCTCGGGCACGCTCAACATCGGGAAAATCGTGGAAGGGCAGTCGGGCGGGCCGCTGTCCTGGTACTGGCTGTGGCTCCTGCCGCTCCTCGTCGTGTACTTCATCTCCGGTGTTGCGGAGACCAACCGCGCGCCCTTCGACGTGGCCGAGGGGGAATCCGAGATCGTCGCGGGTTTCCACGTCGAGTATTCCGGCATCGCGTTCGCGATCTTCTTCCTGTCCGAATACGCGAACATGATCCTGATCTCGGCGCTGGCCGCGACCTTCTTCCTCGGCGGGTGGCTCTCGCCCTTCGAGGGCTATCCCTGGGTGGGCGAGATCGACTGGCTCGCGGCGCCGGGACTGCACTGGTTCGCGCTCAAGATCGGCTTCTTCCTGTTCTGCTTCCTCTGGTTCCGCGCGACCTTCCCGCGCTACCGCTACGACCAGATCATGCGGCTGGGCTGGAAGGTGTTCATCCCGGTGACCCTGGTGTGGATCGCGGCCGAGGTCGCGATGCGGCACTGGAAGGTCGGGCCCTGGTCGGCCTGAGGCGGCGCATGCGCAACGTCCTCAAGACTTTCTTCCTCTCCGAGCTGCTGGTCGGCCTGTCCGTCACGCTGCGCAATTTCTTCCGGCCGAAGGTGACGCTGCAGTACCCGGAGGAGAAGACGCCGCAGTCGCCGCGCTTCCGCGGGCTGCACGCGCTGCGCCGTTATCCGAACGGGCAGGAACGCTGCATCGCCTGCAAGCTCTGCGAGGCGGTGTGCCCGGCGCTCGCGATCACGATCGAGTCCGACGTCGGCCCCGACGGCACGCGCCGCACGACACGCTACGACATCGACCTGTTCAAGTGCATCTACTGCGGCTTCTGCGAGGAGGCCTGCCCGGTGGACGCGGTGGTCGAGACCCGGATCCACGAGTACCACATGGAGAACCGCGGCGAGAACATCATGACCAAGGACAAGCTGCTCGCCGTCGGCGAGCGCTACGAGGCGATGATCGCGGCCGACAAGGCGGCCGACGCGCGTTACCGCTGAGCGGAACCGGAAATGGCCGCAAGTCTCCTCTTCTACGCGTTCGCTGCGCTGCTCGTGATGGGGGCAGTCGGCGTGATCACGGCGCGCAACCCCGTCCACTGCGCGCTCTTCCTCGTGTTCGCGTTCTTCACGAGCGCGGTGATCTGGCTGCTGCTCGAGGCGGAATTCCTCGCCGTCACGCTGCTGATCGTATACGTGGGCGCGGTGATGGTGCTGTGGCTCTTCGTCGTGATGATGCTCGACATCGACCTGGCGAAGCTGAAGCAGGGCTTCACGCGGTACGCCCCGCTCGGCATCCTGGTCGCGCTGATCGTGATCGCGCAGATCGGGCTCGTCGTCTGGGCGCGTAACCTCGGACTCGATCCGCCGGCGCCGCCGGCGCCGAAGCCCGCCGGCTACTCGAACACCGCCGAGCTCGGCGAGCTGCTGTACACGCGGTTCCTGTATCCCTTCGAGGTCGCGGCCGTGATCCTGCTGGTGGCGATCGTCGCGGCGATCACGCTCACGATGCGGCGGCGCCCCGGGCAGAAGGTCCAGGACATCAACCGTCAGGTCGCCGTGCGGGCCCGCGACCGGGTGCGGATCGTGAAGATGGACGCGGAGGGCGGGTCATGATCCCGCTGTCGCACGTCCTGCTGCTCTCCGGGACCCTGTTCAGCCTGAGCGTCGCTGGGATCTTCATCAACCGGAAGAACGTCCTGCTGCTCCTGATGTGCATCGAGCTGATGCTGCTCTCGGTCAACTTCAACTTCATCGCCTTCTCGTACTACCTCGGCGACCTGTCGGGGCAGGTGTTCGTGTTCTTCATCCTCACCGTCGCAGCGGCGGAGTCCGCGATCGGGCTCGCGATCCTGGTCGTGCTGTTCCGTGAGCGGCAGAGCATCAACGTCGAGGACCTCGACACCATGAAGGGCTGAGGCGTGGAGCGCACGCTGCTCATCATCGTCCTGGCGCCGCTCGCGGCCTCGATCCTGGCCGGGCTCTTCGGCCGCTGGATCGGCCGCATCGGCGCCCACAGCGTCACGATCGCCGCCGTGGCAGTGTCGTTCGCGCTGTCCGTGAAGGTGCTCTGGGGGCTGCTGCACGGCGCGCCGGTGTTCGACGACGCCGTGTACACCTGGCTCGTGAGCGACGGGATCCACATGGAGATCGGGTTCCTGATCGATCGCCTGAGCGCGCTGATGATGGTCGTCGTGACCTTCGTGTCCCTGATGGTGCACGTCTACACCATCGGCTACATGCACGACGACCCCGGCTATACGCGCTTCTTCAGCTACATCTCGCTGTTCACGTTCTCGATGCTGATGCTCGTGATGTCGAACAACTTCCTGCAGCTGTTCTTCGGCTGGGAAGCGGTGGGGCTCGTGTCCTACCTGCTGATCGGCTTCTGGTACACGCGGCCGACCGCGATCTTCGCGAACCTGAAGGCCTTCATCGTCAACCGCGTCGGCGACTTCGGCTTCGTGCTCGGCATTGCCGGCGTGGTCTTCCTGACCGGCACGCTGCACTACGCTGACGTATTCGCCCGGGCGCCGGAGATCGCCGGGCAGAGCTTCGAGATCCTGCCGGGCGTCGCCTGGCCGGCGATCACCGTGATCTGCATCTGCCTGTTCGTGGGGGCAATGGGCAAGTCGGCGCAGGTGCCGCTGCACGTCTGGCTGCCGGACTCGATGGAAGGCCCGACGCCGATCTCCGCCCTGATCCACGCCGCCACCATGGTCACCGCGGGCATCTTCATGGTCGCGCGGATGTCGCCGCTCTTCGAGCATTCGGAGACCGCGCTCAGCTTCGTCCTCGTCATCGGCGCGACGACCGCGCTCTTCATGGGCCTGCTCGGCGTCGTCAACAACGACATCAAGCGTGTGATCGCGTACTCGACGCTGTCGCAGCTCGGCTACATGACGGTCGCGCTGGGCGTCTCGGCCTACGCCGGCGCGATCTTCCACCTGATGACGCACGCGTTCTTCAAGGCGCTGCTGTTCCTCGCCGCGGGCTCCGTGATCATCGCCATGCACCACGAGCAGGACATGCGGCAGATGGGTGGGCTGCGCAAGTACATGCCGGTCACGTACTGGACCTGCCTGGTCGGCGCGCTGGCGCTGATCGGCTTTCCCGGCTTCTCGGGCTTCTTCTCGAAGGATGCGCTGATCGAGGCGGTGCACGCCTCGCACCTGCCGGGCGCCGGCTACGCTTACTGGTGCGTGCTGCTCGGCGTGTTCGTCACCGCCTTCTACACCTTCCGGCTGGTGTTCATGACCTTCCACGGCGAGGAGCGCATGGATGCCCACACCCGCGAGCACCTCCACGAGAGCCCGTGGGTGGTGACCGTGCCGCTGGTGCTGCTCGCCATCCCGTCGGTGATCGCGGGCTGGCCCGCCATCGGCCCGCTGCTGTTCGGCGGCTGGTTCGGGGAGGCCATCGCCGTGCTTCCCGCGCACGACGTGCTCGGCCACCTGCGCGAGGAATTCCACGGCCCGGCGGCCTTCGTCCTTCACGGGCTCACGTCCCCTGCCGTGTGGCTCGCCGCGGCGGGAGTGCTCGCCGCGTGGTACGTGTACCTCAAGCGCCCGGAGCTCGCGGGGCAGCTGCGCGACAGGGCAGGGGCGCTCTACACCCTGCTCGCGAACAAGTACTACTTCGACGACTTCAACGAGAAGGTGATCGCGCGTGCGGCGCGCGCGGTTGCGCAGGCGCTGTGGCAGGGAGGCGACGTGGCCGTGATCGACGGCGCGGCCGTCAACGGCTCGGCGCGGCTGGTCGGCTGGGCGGCCGGCCGCCTCCGCGCCGTGCAGTCGGGGTACCTGTATCACTACGCCTTCGCGACGATCATCGGTCTGTCCGCGCTGCTCGCGTGGCTGCTGTGGCGGCGTTGATCCATGCACGCTGACTGGCCGATCCTGAGCGTCCTCACCTGGCTCCCGGTCGCGGCCGGCGTGCTGCTGCTCCTGCTCGGCGACACGCGCGCAGGCTTCGGCCGCTGGCTCGCGCTCGCCGCCACGACCGTAACCTTCGTCGCGAGCGTGATCCTGTGGCGCGACTTCGACACGACGACGGCGGCGATGCAGTTCGTCGAGCGCCAGCCCTGGATCGGCGCCTTCAACGCCTGGTACCACCTGGGCGTCGACGGCATCTCGATGCCGCTCATCGTGCTGACGGCGTTCATGACGCCGCTGGTGGTGATCGCGGCCTGGACGATCGAGCAGCGGCCGGCGCAGTACCTCGCGTCCTTCCTGATCCTCGAGGGGCTGATGATCGGCGTGTTCGCCGCGCTGGATTCGCTGCTCTTCTACGTGCTGTGGGAGGCGATGCTGATCCCGATGTTCGTGATCATCGGGGTCTGGGGCGGTCCGCGGCGCGTGTACGCCACCGTCAAGTTCTTCCTGTACACCTTCCTCGGGTCCGTGCTGATGCTGGTCGCGCTGATCTACCTGTACCTGCAGGGCGGCAGCTACGCCATCGCGGACCTGCAGGCGATGCCGCTCACGATGCCCGAGCAGACCTTCATCTTCGTCGCCTTCCTGCTCGCCTTCGCCGTCAAGGTGCCGATGTTCCCGGTGCACACCTGGCTGCCGGACGCGCACGTCGAGGCGCCGACCGGCGGCTCGGTGATCCTCGCCGCGATCATGCTGAAGATGGGCGGCTACGGCTTCCTGCGTTTCAGCCTGCCGATGACGCCGGACGCGAGCCGTGCGCTCGACTGGCTGATCATCCTGCTGTCGCTGATCGCCGTGGTCTACATCGCCTTCGTCGCGCTGGCGCAGCGCGACATGAAGAAGCTGATCGCGTATTCCTCGATCTCGCACATGGGCTTCGTCACGCTGGGCGCCTTCGCCGGGTACCAGATCCTGCGCAGCACGGGCGAGCTCAAGGGCGCCGCGATGGGTCTCGACGGCGCGATGGTGCAGATGGTGTCGCACGGCCTCGTCTCCGGCGCCCTGTTCTTCTGCATCGGCGTGCTCTACGACCGCGTGCACAGCCGCGAGATCGCCGACTACGGCGGGGTGGTGAACACCATGCCGGCGTTCGCGGCTCTCTTCGTGCTCTTCGCGATGGCGAACGCCGGCCTGCCCGGGACGTCGGGCTTCGTCGGCGAGTTCCTCGTGATCCTGGCGAGCTTCCGGGCCGACTTCTGGTACGCGTTCCTCGCCGCGACGATCCTCGTGCTGGGCGCCGCCTACACGCTCTGGCTCGTGAAGCGCGTGATTTTCGGCGCCGTCGGCAACGACAACGTGGCGAAGCTCAAGGACCTCAACCCGCGCGAGTTCATCGTGCTCGGTGCGCTCGCGGTCTCGGTGCTCGCGCTCGGGCTCTGGCCGGCGCCGTTGCTGGAGGCGATGCGGCCGACGATCGAGCAGCTCGTTCAGCAGATGATGGTGAGCAAGCTGTGATGAATCCCGCCTCGATCACCCGCACCGACCTGCTGCTCGCCGCGCCGGAGGCCTGGCTGCTGGCGGCGGCCTGCGTGATCCTGGTCGTGGATCTACTGATCGACGACCGGCGCCGCTGGATCACGCTCGTGCTGTCCCTGGTCGCCCTGGCGGGGACGGCCTGGCTCGCCGCGAACGGCGGCGTCACGGAGCGTACGGTCGCCTGGGCCGGCACCTACGTGGCGGACCCGGTTGGCGCGCTGCTCAAGATCGTCGCCTGCGGTGCGGTCGCACTCGCGTTCCTCTACTCGCACGAGTACCTGCAGAAGCGCAGGATCCTCAAGGGCGAGTACTACGTGCTCGGCCTGTTCGCGCTGCTCGGGATCATGGTGCTCGTGTCGGCGAACAGCCTCGTGACGCTCTATCTCGGTGTCGAGCTGCAGGCGTTGTCGCTCTACGCGATGGTCGCCTTCGACCGGGAATCGGGCGTGGCCGCGGAAGCCGCCATCAAGTACTTCGTGCTGGGGTCGATCGCCTCCGGTGCGCTGCTGTTCGGCATGTCGATCATCTACGGCATTACGGGCACGCTCGAGCTGGGCACGATCGGCCAGGCGGTGGGCGTGCTCGGGTCCAACCAGATCGGGCTCCTGTTCGCGCTCGCCTTCATCATCGTGGGCGTTGCATTCAAGTTCGGCGCCGTGCCGTTCCACATGTGGGTGCCGGACGTGTATCACGGCGCACCGACACCTGTGACGCTGTTCCTGGGCTCGGCGCCGAAGCTCGCGTCGTTCGCGCTGGCCTTCCGCCTGCTCGCCGAAGGCCTCGACGGACTGAAGCCCGGCTGGCAGGACATGCTGGTGGTCGTCTCGTTGCTGTCGATGGCGATCGGCAACATCGTCGCGATCGCGCAGAGCAACCTGAAGCGCATGCTGGCGTACTCCACGATCTCGCACGTCGGCTTCATCCTGCTCGGGATCCTCGCGGGCACCAGCGTCGGCTACCAGGCTGCGCTCTATTACACGATCGCCTACGTGATCATGGCGATCGCCGGCTTCGGGATGATCATCCTGCTGTCGCGCGCGGGCTTCGAGGCCGACCGGCTCGAGGATTTCGCGGGCCTCAACGCGCGCAGTCCCTGGTTTGCGGCCGTGATGCTCATGGTGATGTTCAGCATGGCCGGCGTGCCGCCGTTCATCGGTTTCTGGGCAAAGCTGGCGGTGATCCAGGCCGTTCTCGATGCAGGCTACGTGTGGCTCGCGGTGGCGGCGGTCCTGTTTTCCGTGATCGGCGCCTACTACTACCTGCGCGTCGTGAAGCTGATGTACTTCGACGAGCCGGTCGACCGGGTGCCGATCGAGGGCAGCGGCGCGCTGCGGTTCGTGCTGAGCGCGAACGGCCTTGCCGTGTTGCTGCTCGGGGTGTACCCGGGGCTGCTGCTGGCGCTCTGCGCGAGCGTGCTTCCGTAGTCAGCAGTGCCGCGCGTCAGTCGTCATCGACGATGATGACGGGCACGCGCGTGACGGAGCCCAACTGTGCGCCGCTGGGGTCGTCGATGACGACGTCGAGGAGCTCGGTGTGCTCCGCGACTGCGTCGGCAACGATCGGTACCAGGAGCGTCGCCGTCGTCTGTCCTGGGGCCATCACCTCGCGGCCCGTTACGGCTGCGTAGTCCTCTCCGGCCAGTGCACTGTCGTCGAGCGTGTGCCAGCCGAACGAGATTTCGCCTGCTGCACCACCGCGTCGGCGCACGTTCAAGCGCGCCATGGCGCCGGACTCGCCGACCTGGAAAGTGTCCGAAGTGAACTCGAGCATACCCGGACCGCCACCGGTTCGCGGCGGCACGCCCGGAAGTGCCTCGTCCAGCGGCGCCGGGCCCGCAGCCACCGGCTCCGGTGTTTCATGCGTCGCGGCAGGACCCACGCCTGGGGTCTCCGGAGCAGTGACTTCCGCCTGGGGCGAGGCCGCAACCTGCGCCTGGGGCGAGCCGGGGACGTCCGCCTGGGGCGGGGGCGGTGCGACGACCGGACCCGCGGAGTCGATCTGCGGCGCGCTGGCGGGAGTCGAGAGGTGCCACGGACGCCGCTCTCGGTTCCGTGTCATCAGGCAGGTTCGCCAGCCGAGCGGTGGCCCAGGTGCGCGCGGCGTCGATCGTCTGCGCGAATGTCCGCCCCGTCGCGGCTGCGCGTTCGCCAACGGCCTCTCGCAGATCGTTCGGCAACCGGCTCCAACTCAGCGCTGCGGCGACGCCGAGTGCCAGCAGCGCGAGCGCGGCCAGAGGTCGCCACGCGATGATGCGACGGCGCGGTCGAACCCCCTGGCGCGTGCTCCGCCGCGATGCGGTGGATGGCGATGCGAGGTCGTCCAGCAGCTCCTGCATGCTGTCGGGGCGGTCCTCCCGCGCCCACGCGAGCCCTCGCTTCAGTGCGCGCCATTGACGACGCGACAGGCCCCTGATGCGGCGCGGCTTGCAACCTTCGCTGCGAGCGACCAGCGCGGATCGCCGGTCGAACGGGTGCTCCCCGCTCAGCACCTCGTAGGCGAGGCACGCGAAACTGTAGATGTCGTCGCGCACATCCGGCAGGTCGCCCAACAGGCGCTCGCAGCTCGCATAGGCCGGGGTTGCGGCAGGAGGGAGCGGCTGGGAGTCCGAGATCCACGGCTCCGCCATGAACGTTTGCGCGAGGCCGAAATCGAGCACACGCACGTGGCCCTGCGGCGCGACCATCACGTTGCCGGGCTTGAGGTCCATGTGCAGGACGTCGCGTTCGTGGGCATAGGCGATGGCATCTCCCAGCTCACGGAGTATTCGGATCGCCACTTCACGTGGGAGCTTGTGGGACCGGACGCGCCTCATCAGCGCTCCGAGCGGCTCCCCGTCGAGCAATTCCATCGTGACGAAATACGTGCCGTTGTCGTGATCGAAGTCGAAGACGTTCACGATTCCGGGGTGAGACAGGGACTGTGCCTGATGGAACTCGCGGCGCAGCGCATTCAGTGCCTCGGGGCGATGCGCGTGCTCATCGCGCAGCACCTTGAGCGCTACGTATTGCTGCTCGTGCTGCAGGCCGGCGCGGTTGCGGTCGAGCGCACGATAGACCGTGCCGACCCCGCCGCGGCCGATTTCGTCCTGCAGAACGTAACGACCGCGCAGCACGGTCGTCGGCCCCACCGGCGCTCCAGGGCGCCCGCTGGAGGCCGCGTCGTCGTCGATGTCATCGTCCGCTACGGGTGCAACCACGACCAGGTCGCCCGTCGGATCCAGGTCTTTCTTCACTCGGCCCATCGGCGGACTCGACGGACCCGTGTCGCTCTCGTGGAAGGGACCTTGGACCTGTTGGTCGTGATCGAAGGCGAGCCGCTGCAACTCACGCTGCAGCGGTCGAAAGTCGTATTGCTTCAGCTTGCCTGCGCTGCCGTAATCCTCGAGGAGCAACAGCACGCCACTCGCCGCGCTGTGGTCGTTCCTGCAGCGCTCGAGCACCCAGCGATTGAGTTCAGGCAGGCTGCAGCGGCCCTTCGAGAGCTCTTCAAAGCAATTCAGGATCTCGCGCGCGGGGAGCGGTGTCGTGAGATCGGTGGATAACTCACCCAGTGCATTCATGGTGTGCGATGGCGACGGTGCCGCGGGATACCAACCACAGGTTGCCGGCGAACGATCGACGACCTTTGGTTCCGAGGTTCCGTGCCGGCTCCGTTGCGACGGACGATCCGCCAATTCTCAGTGCGTGGCCGTAGGACAGGAACCCGACCGGCTGTCGGCGTCCGGCGACGTGCCTGATATCTTCAACGGACGCCGTCGCCGATTTGAAATCGGGGCCGTTCGCAGGTATATTGCGCGGCTCGATTGCGGGGTGGAGCAGTCTGGCAGCTCGTCGGGCTCATAACCCGAAGGTCGCAGGTTCAAATCCTGCCCCCGCTACCATACATTCCTGTCGGTCGCCGACTGCTCGGCGCCCGTGCGTCCGTACGCCGATCTCCGCGTCGAGCACGCCGTCAACCGGGTGCAGCGCGATCGGCGTCTCGATCGAGTCGACCAGCGCCTGGCGCGCCCGCACCGGGTCGCGCTCGGCGGTCCGCTCCAGTTCCCGCACCCGCGCCAGGAACAGCTCGTCGAGTCGCGGCAGCAGGGCCACCACGGGCGCGTTGTCGGGCGCTGGTGCCTTCAACCGCTCCAGCTCAGCCTCGGCCGCCGCCAGCCGTGCGGCGATCGCGGGCGAGAGCAACCCCTTGCCGATCGCGTCGACCAGGTTCCCGACTTCCTGCTCGAGCTCCCGCACCCGCGCTTGTCGACCTTCGGCGCCTTCCGGCGCAGCCGCCGGGTCAACTCCTGCCGGACGTGCTCGACGATCGCGGGCGAGGTCGAGGCCCGCCTTGATCTCCGCGAGCAGCAGCCGCTCGACAGACTTCGCGCTTGACGCCGATCTTGTTGCTGCACGCCTTGCCGTTGATCCAGCGAGGCGCACGAATACGAACTTCGCGTCCCGCATCGTGTAGTTCGCGCCGCACACCGCGCAGGTCAGCAGACCGCGAGAACAAGATACTGCGGCTGGCGGCCCGGTGCGCCCCGCCTCGAGCCTTCGGCAGTCCCGCGCTTGATGCGCGCCCCGACACGCCGCAGCCTGTCGCGCCTGGCGCGCCTTCACGGCTTTCCACAGCGTGTCCGGGACGATCCGCAGCCGCGCATCCTCGCGCACGATCCACTGCGATTCCGGCACCTGCACCTGGCGGCGTTTCTTGCTGTCGGCCACCCCGCGAATCCACTTGCTGCGACCCCAGACGACGCGGCCCCGGTACAGGTCGCAATTCAAAATCCCGACCCCGCGCTTCGGATCGCCTGCGATGCAGGACGCGACCCAGCCACCGCGACGGCGTAGTTCCCGCTTCCACGTCGAGCCGGGCGAGGGGATGCGCCGCGCATTGAGGGCGGCAGCAATGGCAAGCGGGGATTCCCCGCCGGCGTAGCGCTGGAAAATCTCGACGCACGATCTCGGCCGCCTGCGGGTCGATCGAACCTCGCCATGTTCGACGCGATAGCCAAACGCGCGGCCGCCGGTCCACTTGCCCTTGAGCGCGTTGCCTTCCCGGCCGCGCCGGGACTTGCGGCCGATCTCCCGGCGGTACTGCTCGGCGCCGGCACCCAGCACGGCGCACATCATCCCGCCGGATTCCTGGCGCGTGTCGAGATCGTGCGTCACCACGGCGACGCCAAGGTCGGCGAGCTCGGCGAGCCGTGGGGCCTGCTCGGCCAAGTTGCGCCATAGGCGCGAGCATCCTCGGCGACGATCGCGTCGAACTCACCGCGCCGGGCCGCTGCGAGCATCGCCTGGTAGCCGGGCCGCGCGGTCGTGCCGCCCGAAATCGCCTTGTCACTGAACCGGGCGACGACCGTGAAGCCGTGCCGCTCGGCGAGCGCGTCGCAGACGCGCTGCTGATCCTCGACCGACTGCTCGCGCTGTCCGCTGGTCGAATAGCGGGCATAGGTTGCGGCTCTCATTTCGCTTTCCTCGCCTTGGCTGTCTTCGCGCGTTTGGCGGCGCGTTGTTTCTCAAATTCCTCGAGCGTGAGCCCGGCGCGCGAAGCCATCACCCGATGGCTGGCGGTCGGCTTCTGCGCCTCGGTCATGTGCTGCTCGGAGCAGTAGCGCTCGCGCGCGCGGCCCCGCGTCCGCTCGAGCAGAAAGAACGCACCGCAGCCCTCGAGCTGACAGCGGCGCAGGTCGCGGCCGTACGGTCGATCAACGTCGATCAGCAATGCGAGCGCATAGGCCAGCACCTGCGCGCGCGTCTGCGGGACGAGCACCGGACTCACGTTCACGTGCAGCGGGTGAGAGCCGTGGATGTCGCGTCCGTGGACCACGGCGTCAATCCAGCGCCGTCCACGACGCCAGCCAACAGCCACCCTCGCGGGGATTGCACTGACATCGAAGATCGTCTCGCGCATGAACTTGGAGACGATCTTTTCATCGTGCGCAACGACCGCAGCGAGATCCGCGGCGAGCTCCGAGTCTTTCTGCGCGAACTCGAATACCGCACCCAGAAAGTCCCGATCCGACGGCAAGCGCTGTCCCTTGCGCGTTGGCAGCGAGGGCCGATCGAGCAATTTCGCCACGGCATCGGTGTCGATCGTGCGTTCGTGGGCGCGGCCGAGAGTTAACAATTTCCCGCTTTCCAGTTGGCGCTGTTCTTAGTTAACAGGTAAGTGCGAGACTTTGTACACCTAAACGGGAGTGCGAGCAACACACCCATGAGCAACGATTTCGACGTGACGACCGGAACACTGGCCCGAGAGGCGGGGACCAGCACCGTGACGGTCCTGAGGTATGCCGCCGCTGGTTTGCTGCAGTACCGCAGAGCGAGCGACGGGTCGCGACTGTTTAAGCGCGGCCAAGCGCACGTGGTGCGCGAGCAGCTTGCGCAGTCGCTGTCCATGCGGGGCAAGCATCGGCGCTGACATGCTTCCCGCGCACTTCGGCCGCCTGCAGGGCTGGATCGACTTGCTCGTAGATCAGCTCGAGGCGGAACTGCGCGTCGCAGATGAGCGAGTGAAGCCCGGCGACTCTGACGGCCAGGCAGATAACGTACGAAGGGTTCAGACCGGATACCAGGCGCCGGATCCGCAGCAGGAATTGTTGAAATGAACGCCGACGAAATCGAGCGCGTCCGCGCGGATCAGGAACGCGCCAACCGCCAACACTTCGAGCGCAGCCGCGCGGAGTACGCAGGCAGCCAGCAGGAACGCGGGGATAACGAGCAGATCCGGCGTGACAAGCCCGCAAGGGGAAGCGGTGTGTCCTGGCTGGGGCTGCTGCGCAAACGCGGCGACCGCCCGATCGGTGACGAGGCGAACGTGCTGCAGGCGTTGCGCTCCGCGCCCGAGCTTGCGCCCCTGGTGCGATTCAACGAATTCGCGAATCGCACCGAACTCGCCACCACGCCACCGTGGCGCACGGCGCGGGCCGGCGAGCCGTGGACGGATGCCGATGACGTCGACCTGCAGGCGTGGCTGCAAGTCCGCGGGCTCGAGGTCAAGGCGCGCAGCACGATCGCCGATTGTGTCTCGCGCGTGGCGCAGGATGCGCGGCATCACCCCGTGCGCGACTACTTGAGCAATCTCGCTTGGGACGGTCGCACCCGACTTACGCACTGGCTGCCCGATTACCTGGGCGCGGACGGGCCGGATGCCTACCTCGAAGCCATCGGCCCGGCGTTTCTCATCTCGGCCGTTGCCCGTGCCCGGGCGCCGGGCTGCCAAGTGGACCATGTGCTCGTGCTGGAATCGCCGCAGGGCCAGGGCAAGACGTCGGTCGTGCGTGCGCTTGGCCAACCCTGGATTACCGAAGGACTGCCCGACCTCGCGAACAAGGACGCGGCGTTGCACCTGGCCGGCGTCTGGCTGGTGGAACTGTCGGAACTTGCCGGAATGCGTCGCAGTGAAGTCGAGCACGTCAAGGCGTTCCTGTCGCGCAACGTCGACCGCTACCGGCCGCCTTACGGCCGGCGCACCGTGGACGTGCCGCGGCAATGCGTGTTCATCGCCACGACAAACGAGCTGGCTTATCTGCGGGACCCGACCGGCAACCGGCGCTACTGGCCGGTGCGCTGTACGGACATTGACCTCGCGGCGGTCGGACGCGACCGCGACCAACTCTGGGCCGAAGCCGTCTGCCGCTACGAAGCCGGCAACGCCTGGCACTTGGAGCAGGCGGCCGTCGAACTCGCCGCCGCCGAGCAAGACGCCCGGCAGTACGTGACCGAGCTCGAGGAGGACGTCCGGGAATATCTCGCGGACGTGCCTGAGACGTGCACGGAGATCTCAGTGCGCGACGTGCTGCGCTTCGGACTCGGCATAAATTCAAAGGACAAACCGCGCGACGCCGCCGCCGTGGGCGCGCAGGTCGCCGCCGCCATGACGCGCGCGGGCTGGCACCGCGTGTCGCGAATCGGTAGCGGTGAGAACCGCCGCACCCTCTACCGCAGGCAGGCGCCGCCGTGACCCGTGCCAAGAGTAGCCAACGAAAAGCGCCACCTTCCCCTATTCACTCGCGCGCGCGAATGTAGCGGAAATGCTTGGTACTCTTGGCACGCCCCGAACACGGCGGCGCTAGTGCGCCCGACACTGGCCGGAAAGCAGACGAGACCGCCGGGGGGAGCATTGGCGAAGGTCAAGCAAAGTGGACACCGCCGCGGTGTGTTCTTCGGACGTTTTTTTTTCCCCCGGCGTTTTTTGGCTAGGCGCAAAAATGTGCACATTTTGAGGGCCTCTGACCATGCCTCGACCGGCCGCTCAGTTCAGCCCCGAGACGCGCCAGCAGGTCGCGACGTGGGCGGCGGCCGGGGTCCACCAGGTGGACATCGCGGCGTCACTGGCATTCACCGCACCACCCTGCGGAAATATTACGCCGGTGATCGACGCCGCCGCCTGCAAGGCGCGTGCGGACATCGCCTTAGCCATGTACGAGGCGGCGACAAGAAGGCGGTCGCCCTCGGTCGCCGCGGCTAGGCTCTATTTGTCTGGCGCCCTGGGCCGTCACCGTGGCTGACGTGGCGCCCATCGAATCGCCCCGGTAGTCGATGAGCGACGGGGTATGTCCCTGTTGTCACGGTAGCGGTCGACTGACGGACCCGTCGACCCGGTCGAGCAACTGGTCGCCTTGTGCCGCGAGCGCGGTCTCGTGGGTGAGTGCCGACGGGCAGGAGGTGCGCACGGCCGGCGCGGCGGCCGACTGCTCAACATGTCCGAGCATGGCTGCGCCAGGCGGCTGCTACTTCGGCAGACTCCCCCGGTGCCGTCGCGGAGAGTCGGTTCGACATCGACTCTGGCGAATGCTCGCGGACATCGACGTATATCTCACGCATAGCGGAAAAGCTCGGCTGCTCCGCAGGCCGATGATCGCGGCACTCGCAGCACGTTGAGGGGTTCAAGCACATGGCCGACGATCTATCACGCATCGCGCGCGCGGTCTCGGGTTCGCGCCGCTCGCAATCGCGACAGGCCGTGTCCAGACCTGCACAGATGCCGCTGGGTTCGCTGCGGCAAATGGGGGCCGACGTCGCCCGCTGTGCGTCTTAAAAGCGGCCGTCGTCGCCGGCACGACGACGAACTCCAGCCTGGGCGGCACCGCTCGTCGACACGTAGCTGAGCGACGAATTCATCGCATTCGCGCGCGGCAAGTCGTCGTCGAGCAGCTCGCGCGCTCGATGGAAAGCGTCGAGTTCGGCATCCGCGTCGCGGTCGAAAACGACGAGAGCATCGTTGCAGCCTGGATCGGAGAGGGCGCAGGAAAGCCGCTCAGTTTCGGCTGCTTCGACACGGTCCAATTGACGCCGTACAAAGTCGCAAGGCTCGGCGGTCGTCACACGCGAGCTGCTCCGGGCGAGCAACGCCGACACGGTGCTGCGGTCGATTCTCGCGCGCGCACTCGCGAAAGCGCAGGACGCGGCGTTCCTGTCCGCCGATGCCGCGACGTCGTCGAGCCCGGCTGGAATTCTCGAACGGCATCGCGCCGATCGCCACAACGGGCAATGCGTGCGAGCGACCTCGCGGCGTTGTTCGCATAGTTTTCAGGGCGATCTCGTCGACGAGTTTTCTCGTCATGCACCCGAGCACCGCTGCTGCCGTCGGAATGCAGAACGCGCTGCTGGACATTGGCGCGAGAGGCGGCGCGTTCGCAGGCGTGCCGGTCCTCATGTCGAAGCATGTTCCCGGGCGACTCGTCGGGAAGCCTCGATCATCCTGCTCGACGCCGCGCAAGTCATCGCTGCGTTCGGTCCGGTTGAAGTGGCGACCGGCGCTACACGCGAGCGTCGAAATGAGCGACGCGCCGCCGGACAACAGCGCGACTGGCACCGGCAGCGTCGATGGTGAGTCTATTTCAGAGCAACAGCGCCGCGATTCGCGTCGAGCGATTCATCTCGTGGTCCGTCGTCCGGCCCGAGGCGGTTTCGTGGATCGAGAACGCGAATTACTCGGGAACTTGAGCATGGCCGACTTGAGCAAAACTCCGCTGACGCAGCGCGAGCAGGTGATTCTCGAAGCGATCATGGAAGCCGTCGCCGACCAGTTGAAGCGGCAAAACCAGCGGTTCGCCGAGCTTGAGTCGAAAACGCTGGCGGACTCGTTCAAAGGTAGCTGGTTCCCGTCCACTCGTTACGCGCGCGGTGAACTGGTGCAAAAAGGAAACTCGTTATGGATGGCACTCGACGCAACCACGGATACGCCGGGACACTCGCCGAACTGGCGACTGCTGGCGGGCGCACGATGAAGCTGCCGCGCACGTTGCGCGCAATCAACATCGCACTCGCCGCACGTGACGCGCGGGGACTCAGCACCGACGTGGTCGACGTGTCGGGTGAGCCATGCCGCGACGAGCACGGCGAGCTGTTCATGAGAATGATCTTCACCCTCGCCGATGGCGGCCACTTCAAGGTCGACTCGGACGAGGCGAGCGAGTTCTTGCGCGCGATCGAGCAGCAGGAGGCGCCAGCGGGCGAGGTGCATTGAACTGCCACGGTGGCCCCCGCGCGTCGGGTTTATTTACATAACCCGTCCGCCATTCTCGGCGCGGAATACGCAAGACCATGTATTCGCAAGCTTCTGGTCGAATGGCACCCGTTATGCATGGATTCACCATTACAAGAATCTCGCTTCCGCCTCCTCGGAGAAAACCGAGGGAAGGAGCTATCCCATGCGAACTCGCTTGCTCACCGCGCTGGCTCTGGCGCTTGTCCTGCTGCTTCCCCGCCCCGCCGCCGCCGATCTGCTCGTCCTCAGCAACCGACACCGATGAGGTGCTGCGTTACGACGGCAGCACGGGGGCATTCCTCGGCGCCTTCGTCTCGGCCGGCAGCGGCGGGCTGGACGGCCCCTCAGGCCTGGCCTTCGGCCCCGACGGCAACCTCTACGTCGGCAGCTTCTCGACGCGATCAAGTGCTGCGCTACGACGGCGCGACGGGGGCGTTCATTGACGCCTTCGTCTCCGCTGGCAGCGGCGGGGTGGACGGACCCACAGGCCTGACCTTCGGCCCCGACGGCAACCTCTACGTCACCAGCCTCTTCACCAGTGAGGTGCTGCGCTACGACGGCAGCACGGGGGCATTCCTCGACGTGTTCGTCCCGGCCGGCAGCGGCGGGCTGGCCGGGCCCCTTCACCTGACCTTCGGCCCCGACGGCAACCTCTATGTCGCGGACATCGACACCGATGAAGTGCTGCGCTACGACGGCAGCACGGGGGCATTCCTCGACGTCTTCGTCTCAGCCGGCAGCGGCGGGCTGGACGGGCCCCTTAACCCGACCTTCGGCCCCGACGGCAACCTCTACGTCGGCAGTCTCAGGACGAACGGTGGGGTGTTGCGCTACGACGGCAGCACGGGGGAATTCCTCGACTTGTTTGCCTTCGTAGGCAACAAGCCCGACCTTCGGCCCCGACGGCAATCTCTATGTCGGCCATGGCGCAACAATGAGGTGCTGCGTTACGACGGCGCCACGGGGGAATTCATCGACCTCTTCGTCTCCAGGCCGGCAGCGGCGGGCTGGACGGCCCCTTTGCCCTGATCTTCACCCCGGAGGCGGTGCCCGAACCCGGCACGCTCGCGCTGCTCGGCCTGGGCCTGCTCGGTCTCGGCTTGACGAGGCGCAGAGCGAACTGAGCGTCACACTCGACGCTGCAGAGAGCCCGGCCATTGGGTTCGAAATTTGCATGCGATGCACCGGGGTGGGAACGCACAGGGAAAACCACATGAGAACTAGGATCCTCGGACTACTGGTGCTCGGGCTTCTCGTCGACTCGGGTGCGCTGCAGGCCGCGACAATCACCTACGATTTTTTGGTTGACGGCGGTGACAGTGGACCTCTCGCGGGAGTGACTGCATCGGGGTTCTTCTCATTTGACGACAGTATCGTGCCGCCCGGCGCTGGAATTGTGGGTGAGGCGGACTTGCTTTCGGACTTGGAATTCACCTGGAACGGTATCAGCTACGACGAGACCACGGCTAACACAGGCGATTTGACCTTCGACGCGACCGGTGCGCTGGTGACCGGAACGTTCGGCTCCGACTGCGGGGCGGGGTTCTGCGGGGCAGGCATAAGCGATACGAACAGCTGGTTCGTAGGCCTCGCTGACGAATTTGTCTACGACGCTGGCGGTGAGAGGCTCTTCTTCGGACCCACGAGTTTCTCACTTCGCTCCGTCCCCGAACCCGACACGCTCGCGCTGCTCGGCCTCGGCCTGCTCGGTCTCGGCGTGACGAGGCGCAGAGCGCACTGAGCGTCACACTCGACGCAGTAACGAGCCCGGCCACGCGCCGGGCTTTTTGTTTGTGCGCGAACGCGGCCAAGCCTGTGCAGTCGTGCGCGCATAGGCGACTTGAAATCTGCCCCGTCCGGCGGCGACGTTTGGCCCGGTAGGCATCCAGTCCGAGCTCCGTCATGTGCTCCCCGGCGAAGTCGCAGACCTGAGCGTTTGGTGCGACAATGACCGCGCGACAGAACGAGAACGAATCAAGCACCACGCTGCAGCGCCGGGGACGAGCGGCACCGGGAGCAGATCATGCATTCTGAGCACGTTAGGGCCACGCAGGTTGGCCGAGCGCCGGCTATTCTTGCGACCTTTGTGCTGCTCGCCGCCTGTGGTGGCGGAGGTGGCAATGGCAATGGCGAGGGCGATGGCACCACGCCGCCCCCGCCGACGAATCGCCCGCCAGTCGCGACGATAGTCGGCCCGGCCGACGCGGAAGCCGGCGACACGGTGCGACTCGATGGCGATGGTAGCAGCGACCCGGAGGGTGCCCCGCTGACCTTCAGCTGGACCATGGCCGTGCCAAGCGGGAGTACTGCTTCGATCATCAGCCCAACCAGCGCGCTGGCTAGCTTCCGTGCGGACGTGCCCGGAACCTACCGTGCCGAGCTGGTCGTCAGTGACGGCGAGCTCAATTCTGCGGTCGCCGCGCACACTTTGACCGTCGTTCCGCGCCCGCCCGTCAGGGCGACGATTCGCGTTCCGTCGGCCGGCAGTTTGGTTCCCGACGCCGTGCCGGTCGTCGTGAGCGTCGAGTCCACGTTCGAGGTCAGTGAAGTCACGGCGGTCCTGGCGGGTCATGAAGTCACGCTGACTTTTGACCCCAAGGCTTGGCGGTGCAGCCTCACATCTTCTTGCCCCGGTTTCGTCGGCACTTTGACGCTCGCCGGCCAAGCGATCCAGAGTTACACCTTGGTTGCCCGTGCCACGGATGTGCACGGCAATATTGACGACGTGTCGATCAACGTCGTTCATGACAATCCTCCGCAGGTTACGGGAACGGCGCCGATCGACCTCAGCGTCGCATTGCCGACGGTGCCGCTGGACCTCAGCTGCAGCGACGACTTACCGGGCTGCAGCGTGGAAGTGCTGGTCAACGGCGAACTGCAGCAGAGCGCGCCATCGGCGCTCAATGGAACGCTTGACCTGGGCGCCTGGTTGGGCACGGCCGCACGAGTCACATTGCGCGCACGGGACAGCGCGGACCAGTTGACGAGCGAGCAACGGCTCGTCTACGTCGAGGACAACGCGCGCCTCGCCACAGTGGCAGAGGTGCCCGGGGAGATCCTCGACGCCGACGCGACCCGGCTGCTATTCGTCGTACCCGAGGTGGCCGGGGACTCCCTGGCGATCTACGATCGCGTCACCGGCCTTGTCGAGAACGTCCCGCTGCCGACGGGCCGAGAAGTCGTCAAGACGTCGGCGTTCCTGACGCCGACCGGGGCGATCTTCGAGGCTCAGGAATCGAGTTCCGGTGTCAGCCGGGGCACGGAGCTGACCGACCGTCTTTACCTGTGGCGCCTGGCGGCCCTGACCGAGCTCGCCACGCCGACCGTTTACCATCCAAGGTCGCTCGCGGTCAGCGGCCGCTACGCGATATGGAGCGACATCACTGCACTGCCCTCCGCCCTCCGTCGCATGAACACCAGCACCGGCACCGTCGAGCTGGTCACCACCGATGCCAACAACAACAATAACTCTGTCGCTGCCAACGGCACAGTCGCCTTCGGGACCACCGGCGCCCAGATCGTCCTTGATGTCTCCGGGCTGCAGACGACGCTGACCAGCGATGCGAGCCACCAGCACACCTTCCCGCTTACAGACGGAACCAGGGTTGTCTATCGCCGATCGAGTCCTTGTTGTGCCGACCAGCACCACGCCGTCGTGCTCATCGACGGAAGCACGTTGATCCCGCTGACACCGGAACGCGATCGCTCGCCCGAGCCTGGGCCGGACTATCAGATCGCGGCTGGCTGGACAGCATTCACGACCCTCGGAATGCAGCAGCAGCTGCATGTCTTTACGCGCAGCCCCCTGGGTGTGGTCACCCAGCACACCGACCTGGCAACGCACAGTTACATCGACCGTTTGAGCGGCGATGGCCACGTGATGGTCATCAACGGGCAAAAGCGGTACTTCAGCCTCGGCAGCGGCATGGTTCCCGTCAGCAGCTCGGCAGGCAGGAGCTACCTGCTGAACGGTCAGTGGCATGTCGCAATCGGCCGGGTACTCTTGTCCGTCGACACCGGCTGACGACTAACGCAATTCTTGACCTGCGTTTTCGGCGTGATCGACCGGAGGAGCGGTGCAGCTCCTCAGCCTATGAGTAGCGGGCTGTGAACGCAAAGCACGGGCTCACCGGGGGGTGCTGCGGGCGCTGCAGTAGGCGGCGAGCTGGTGCTCGTGCTCGTGCAGGGCGCGGAAGGTGTCGAGCGTGACCATTCCCTAACGCTACACCGCCAACCAGTCGCGGCGTTGATCAAGGATCGCGTCGGGTTTCTTTACATAATCCGCAAGCGATGCTGGCTCTGCAGATAGCAAATCTTTGTTTTCGCGGTGCTTTGGCTAAATGGCACCCGATATGCATGAAATCTCGCCTTCGGGTAGGAGGCGTGGCTTGCGAGGCTCATACACCGAACAACGTTACCTAAGGACTGAAATTGGGAGACCAAACATGTTCAAGTCCAACGCCTTCGCGCGTAACTTGATTGCACTGGCGCTTTTCGGTGCGCTCGCTCCTGCGGCCTATGCGAACCTGTTGACCAATGGTAGTTTCGAGCAGGGGGTGCTGGTCGATGACGGCAACGCCACGATGACTCTCGTGCCGGGGGGCACGGCTATCACGGGCTGGACGGCCGTCAGCGACAACATAGCTTGGATCGAGGCCGGCAATCCGTTCAGCTTGAGCGCCCAAGACGGCGATCGCTTCCTTGACTTGACTGACTACATAAGTGGCGCCCCTTTCGGCGGCGTTACCCAAGCAATCGCCACCACGAGCGGACAATCCTACGTGCTCGCCTTCGAACTGGGCACGCTCACCAGCATTTGGGGCGGGCCGCCAGTTTCGATCCTGGCCACCGCTGGAGGGGCAACGCAATCCTTCACAAGCAACGCGGTGACGGATACTTCAACTTGGGTGTCGTTCTCTTTGCCGTTCATCGCAACTGGCAGCACGACTGCCATTACGCTTACGGGCGCCGCCGGGTTCAACTACATCGGGCTCGACAACGTGACGGTCGAAGAGGGTGCCGTTTCGGTGTCCTCGCCTGGAACGCTCGGGCTTCTCGGCCTCGGCCTCGCGGCTCTCGGGTTCAGCCGACGACGCAAAGTGTAAGCGACACGCTCAACGGGACAACGAAGCCCGATCAATTGAGCGTCAGGGAGATGCCATGAGAAGGATCTTTGCAACAGCGGCAGTGGGCGCTCTCGGCATGCTGGCAAGCGTGCCGGCCGGGACTTCCTCATGCGGCTGGTGGCGACGCACGGGCTGCAAGGCGCCGCGCGGGTGCTGCGGGCGCTGGCGGATGAGCTCGAAGGACTCGCGCGCGCCGGTACTCGATGAGGGTGCCGGCTCTTTCTCGTCAACCGCTGGTCAATCCGACGCGTTGGCGGAAAATGCCAAATCGCGCCCCCGCTACCACAATTACGTGCATCCGCTCCGACAGCACGCAGCAGGGCCGCCTCATGGCGGCCTTGTTCGTTGTAGAACCGGATTTCCCGTGCGTCTGCCTCGACCTTGGACTCCGGCCTGACCGAGCGCGAACGAATAATCGCCAGGGGGCTCATGGAAGCGGTCGGCGACGCACTGACGCCGCTTGTGGCACAGATCGCGGGGCTCAAATCGGAAGTCGACGAACTGCAACCAAGACTCGCGGAGGTCGAGCGCCAGAAGGGCGCGACGTTCGCGGATGCGTTCCAAGGACCGTATCTGGCGGGCGATTTATCAGCGCGGTCATATCGTGCAGCGGAGCCGCCGCTACTGGCTGGCGCTCGTAGAAACGAGCGAGCCGCCGAGGCATCAGGATCACGCGCGAGCAACTGCGCGAGACGCTGACCGCCGCGTGCGGGAGTCGGCCGGCGGTGCTCGATGACGACGGGCGCGTCGTCGATTTCCTGAGCGGCGAGGTGGTTGAATGGCCGCCGATCGCGAATTGAGTCAGTCGGACCGACGCCGATCGTCGAAGTGCCGATACTTGCACTTGCAGGTCGCAGGGCGATCACAGGTCTCGAGCGGCAGCAGCGGGACATCCGCCGACAGTAAGCGCAAGTTCGCGAGTGACCGTGCGGCGTCGCACGCATCGTCGTCTGCGATGACCTCCGCGCCGCTGTACTTCTTCCTTCGCTTCCATTCGAAACCGACCCGGTTTTGCACCGTCCGAAACGCGACGTACCACGGCGATAGCCGTTCGACTTTGTTGGCTGCCATTTGCCTCTGGAAGCGGGCTTCGTTCTTTTTCTGCCCGATCTAATCCTTACACAAAGAAAGATCCTCGTCGGCAACTAGGCTACATAATGGCGAAGTAAATCATCGCCGCGATAGCGACAGCGGTAGCGGTAGCGGAGAGATAGAACCTAGGTGCGGTTGTGGACCCGCTAGCCTTACGATTGCCCGCCGTTGCTTAGATGTAAGCGGGTCCGCCAATCCCCGGCCGGAGCGCCGGCGGCCTAAGTTGCCACTCACTCTGCGACCGGCAGTAGCTGCACCGCGGCTTCCAGCCGACGGAGCAATAGCGCCGCGACCTTCGGAAGCAGCCGCTCGCTGCAGTCGAATCAGGCAACGCCTACGGCTACTTGTCCCGGCGTCCTATAGGCAATGCCGCGGTGGGTGGCGAATATCAGTCAATGAACGGGCAGCAGGAGGAAGCCGCCATGCTCAGCCGCGTTGCGTTCATCCTTTGTGTGATTATTTCTGTCGCCGCCTGCCAAAAGAAATCTGAGCCAACCGCGACAGATACCAAGCCATCGACCGCGCCAGCGACTCCGGCCCAGCAGGAGGCAGACGCCATCGTGACTGCAGAAGGGCCGGTCAAGGCCGGCCGGAACTATGGTGCTTTCCGTTCCACCACCACTAACGCATTGAAACTTGCCGACGGGACAACTCTCACCGCGACCCCGGAGGGCCCGATTGTGGCGTTTATGATCAACAACGGTACCGGAGGCTCGCTCCGATGCCAGTGTGACAGCGTCTGCACCGGAGCGTGCAAGTGGGAGACCAGCGCGACGGATGCGAATTGTAGCGGCACCTGCGAAGGTGCTACCGGCGACGGCAGCGCCTGCGGCGCCTGTTCGTGGCACTACGAACGTGCGCGACCCGCTGAGACCGTCACGGAGTAGGCCGTCTTCGGCCTGACGACACGCAGAGCGAACTGAGTCTGCGCACAATTCCGCAAAGAGCCCGGCCGCGCGCCGGACTTTTTGTATCTATGCAGCAGATAGTCGCGTCGGCTAGCCGTGCAGGACGGCGGCAGGCTGCGCGCAGGGACAAGCAACAGCGCGCGGGTCGGGACTTCCTGATGGGGCTGGAGGCGCACTCCGAGCCGCCTAGGGTCGGTACGACTCCACGGATTCGACGAAGCCGCGCGTGTAGACCTTATCTCGATCACCTCGCCATATTGCGGAAGGGATCGGGCCTTGCATGTTAGTCCACACACGGTTGCGAACGGTCTGCCATGCATCTTCATCCAAGAGGCCATTGCGATAGCGAAAATATTGTGCTTCTGCACGTCTGAAAAACCGCCGCTGCAAGGTCGTTAGATATTGCCTTTCGACCTCAGTGAAATCCTCGGGCTTTGCGGTCGGATCCCAGGAACGCAGCATCAATTCGATGTGCTTTTCGCCAAGCATTAAATCGAGATCGTTCATGCTTGCCAGACTGTCGCGCGACTCCGCCGCTGCCGTAGCTCGCAATACCGCTGTGTTTTCCCGAATACTGGCAACCAGCAGTCCGAGGGTAGTTACGACTGCTACGGCTGATGCAATATCAGCAATGGTCCTTACGAGCTCAGTCTTTGTGGACTGTGTCCCCATGCAACCCCCACCGAACAATTGTTCATGAAGCCCAACTGTACTGCGCGGTTAGGCTCGAACTTAGAGAGATCGCACCAACGCGGGAGAAATTCGCGTCGCCAAACCGCGCAGGACGGCCCAGGCTCGGCGCATGGGGCGGGCCAGGACTTCTTCTCCGCGGCTGATGGCGAAGCACGGGCTCGAGGGCGCCGCGCGGGTGCTGCGGGCGCTGGCGGATGAGCTTGGGCAGGTTAGCCGCTGCCAATTGTGATCGGGCGCAAGTTCCCGCCCAGGGCAGTCTTGTTACGGTGTTCGGCGATGCGCCCTCTAAGCGACATTCCCGACCCCGACGACCTGGCTGGCCTCGCTTGGTACTACTGGCTCTTGGTCGAGCGTGTGCGATCAGTGAATGCGACGGCCGAGGAGAAGCAGCCGCTGCTCTCGGAGATCGAGCTGTGGTTTAACGCGGCAAGGCGAAAGTGCCTGACGTCGCCTGGCTGGCGATGGAAGAGCTCGTGATGCGAGTTGCGCAAACTGTGCCCGACGCGCCTCCTAAGCGGTAGGTCGGCGCCCGGGTTTGCGCAGCTCGACCTCTAGCATATAGGCGTGCGAGCAAGCCCCGGCTACTGACCTGAAGATCGCGACGGGGAGGCAAGTCACTCAACGCGGTGGCGAAAAGGGGTCGGTTTAACCGCCCTCACCGGGAATGAACTCGAGCAGATCGCCCGGCTGGCATTTCAGCTCGCGGCACAGAGCTTCCAGCGTCGTGAAGCGGATGGCGCGCGCCTTGTTCGTCTTAAGGATGGAAAGATTGGCAAGCGTGATGCCGATGCGATCCGCCAGTTCAGTAAGGCTGATCTGGCGCTTTGACATCACTTGGTCGAGGTTGAGCTTGATGGGCATCGGATGCGCTCAGACCGTAAGGTCGCTTTCGCGTTGCAGAGCCAGTCCCTGGCGGAACACTTCCGCCAGCGCCAGCACCAGAAGGCCGCTCCAAAGAACCGGGCTGCCTAAAGGAAAGCGGAGCAACTGCATGTGCCCGGCGGGAGGAAGGCGGACGGAAGTTCCGGAAATGGCGATCTGCGTGTGCTCGGTCAGATAGGCGTACATCGCGTGCGCGAACCAGCTCTCGCCGACGGCGGAGGTGAGCGAGAAGACAATCAGGGCTCCGCCCACGATCTGAACCAACCGCACGCTTTGCGGCGTAAAGCTGTCGCCGCGTCCGACGTTGCGGAACAACCGGCGCAGCAGTTCGAATAGGGCGGTGAAAAAAACGGCATAGATGAGCAAGAGCGGCAGGCCGTATTTTTTGAGCAGCTCGATGGCGCCGGACGGCTTGTCGACGACCATGGTTACGTTGCGATTGAAAGCGCTCGCGCTGAGGGCTGGGTCGACCTGACCGCTTGCATCCGGCTGAAGAGCGAGTGTTGCGGGCTGTCCCATGAGTTCGCCGTGGACGGGCCCGAAGCGCGCGTCGGGCGGCAACGTGGGATCGACCAGGATGACTGCGATGAGAGCGACCGCGGTGAGCGCCATGAGGACGGCAAGGCCGGTGAAAACCGCGCGGAACAGCTTGGGCAAAAAGTGGCTCATCGAGCGTCTCCCTTGATTTATCGATAAACGATATATCGTTTATCGATAAGAAGCAAGGGCGCACCACGAGCACGGGGCCTGCGCGGGTGCTGCGGGCGCTGGCGGATGGGCGATGGGAGGCAAGTCATTTCACGCGGTGGCGAAATGGCAGGCTAGGGAATGAGCAAAGCGGCCCCCCGCTACCACCTACACCACGCGCTGCTAGGTTGAGCAGCGCCGTACCGGTTTATCATTATCAATCTCATCGACGATGCGGAGGTCGAGGGAGACGAGAATTTTTCATTGACGCTATCTGAGCCGACGGGTGGCGCCACGCTTGGGACCACCCAAGCCATCACGAACATTGCGAACGCACGACTCCGCGAGCGGACCGGCCCCTGCACCGCCCCCGCACCTGCACCTGCACCTACACCTCCGCCTACCCCAACCTCTCCGCCGACCGTCGAACCCGCAGGCGGCGGCGGCGGCGGCGGCGGTGCATTCGATGCAATCGTGGCGCTCGCGCTGCTCGGCCTGGGCCTGCTCGGTCTCGGCGTGACGAGACGCAAAGCGATCCGAGCTCAAACTGAATGCCACAGAGAGCCCGGCCACGCGCCGGGCTTTTTGTTTGTGCCCGAACGCGGCAGATTTTCGCGTCGCCAAAGCGTGCAAGACAGCGCAGGCTCGGCGCATGGACAAGCTACAGCGGGCGGGCCGGGACTTCCTGATGCGGCTGGTGGCGAAGCACGGGCCGCGAGGCGCGACTCGCATCCTGAGGGCGCTGGCGGAAGAGATTGAGGCGCTGGAGTCGGCCGGTCTAACTTTCTGACGGCAGGCTTTAGTGGGGTCGCATTTTTTTCAGATCAGACTCTTCGCAGGCAGACCGCCGGGATATTTCTGACCTCGCGCGGCCCCGTACGCGTCCCACTCAGCCTTCCGCGCACATGTCCGGGGCGGAATACCGGGTGCGACAATGCTCGGAAGATCCCAGTCTTCCTCCCACGGCGCTTTGACGGCCGCCAAGTTCACGTAGAACTTCACGAAGTTCCTGAGATCTGCCCAGTTCCGGTAGACGTAACGGAGCTCGGACGATGTAATCGGCACGGCGAACCTGTCATACCCCTGGCGCGCTTGTTTGCCGGCGACCGCCTCCATGTCGAGGCCATCGAGCACAAAACGGATCTTGGCCCTCGGGTCGCGGAACGATGCTTCGATTGCAACGAGGCCGATTCCGAACTTGCACGCCCGACGGATCGACTTGTAGGCCATGTTGTTTTCGTGTGCATCGGCTGCCGTTCGGCCGGCCGGAATCCCGGCCGTGAATCCCTCCTGGGCGAGCTTCGGCGTTCCTCTCACGGGATGCAGCACGGACATCGGGGAGTGCCGCGAAAGCACGATCTTGTCGCGATAGGCCTCCCTCTGCGCAAGTTGACGGAAGCCGACGTCGATGTCCACCTGCATGGCGGCGTCCGTTGTGTTGATCACGTCTCTGCCTACCACGTGTTTGCGGATATCCGCGACGAACGCCCCCGCTGCGAATGCAGCGCCCGAGGTACCGAAGTGATTGTTGTACTCGTCGATGGTGACCCATGCGCCGAGGTCGTTGCATGCCGCGACCTGCGCTGGCGTGAAGTTGCTAAAGTACGCCGCGCGTGCTTCGGCTCGACCGTAGACCAGGTCGCCATCTTCGGGCCTGAAGGCCGTCACGAAGTCCTTCGTTCGCATCGGCAACTCCTTTCTCGTTCGTCTGAGCGGAGGTTGCGCAGGATGATACGCCTCTGACGCATCCTGCACAGTTGAGCGCAAGCAGCGCGGACCCGGTCGGGCGTTCACACGTCTACAAGAGATGAAGACAATGCCGCAAGTCGGACTGGACATAAGGCCAGTGCGCGGAAGCTTGCTCCAACGCCACGGCAGAGTCGTCGGACTGCTTTACATGCCGTGTCGCAGGCATTCGTCAGGGGTGACGTAAGCTCTTGATTAGAAACCTGAGTGTCGGACGGCCCGGGATTTGCAAGATGAGGTTCCGACGCAGGGGCGGGCCCCCTTAACAACAACAAGCCCAGGGGAGAAATGATGAAGGCACAGAAGGGAATGGTCGCTCTGGCGGCTGCGTTTGGACTGCTTTGGGCTGGTTGCCTCAGTGCAGGCACGATTACGTGCCTCCCGGCTAATCAACGAGTCGCGACGCTCGACGATGCGGTGGAATGCAAGACACTGAATTCGGTCAACTTGCACAGCCCGGCGCAAATTGATGCGCTGTTTGATGATCTAGGCGACCCCTGGGTCAAGGAAGGTGAACTGACCGGGGCCGGTACAAACGACCTGCTGACGGTTACGGCCGATTCCTGGGGAGTCGACGTCGAGGGCCAGTGGTTCATCGACGATTCGTTCTGGTCCATGTATTCGCGGGCAGTCATCACCATGCACGTGGGCCAGGGGGGCGGTAACCCGGATGCCTTCGCCTGGTTGATCACGCCCGGCGAAACGTCCGGATCTTTCTCCTACGAACGAATCTCGGGTACTGGCGGCGGGTTGTCCAACTTGTTTCTGTTCGGGTCGGGCACGCCGCTGCTCGTACCCGAACCCGGCACTCTTGCGCTACTCGGCCTGGGCCTGCTCGGTCTCGGCCTGACGAGGCGCAGAGCGAACTGAGCGTCACACTCGACGCCGCAACGAGCCCGGCCACGCGCCGGGCTTTTTGTTTGTGCAACCTGGTGATCGTGCTCGTTCAACCTATTGGCTATGGCACGCGGGCTCATTCCGTCTGCGTACATGCGGAAGATCCGCCGCACGACGTCCGCCTGCTCAGGATCTACCTCGCGTTGGCCGGTGCCGGCGTCCGCTGAACTCACCTATCCGTAGGATCGCCCGCCCGTGGGCATCGCCTTGATGGCTCGACCTTCGAGGCCGCGACGTGTCCGCCGAGCTATCTCCGACGAGGGACCTGTTATCAGACCCAGCGACGGGTTGATTGGGACTTCCGTTCGTCGGATTTGCACTCTTCGAGCCGCGACCTGAGAAGCCCAAGCTCTTTGAGGAGTGAGGCGCGTTGCGTGGCGTCGAGCCGCACCCTCGGATATAGGTGAATCATCCTTTCATAGACCGAACGAGCGTAGGAACACTCCTGCTCGGTCGTAGTGGCATCGGCTCTTTTTAGTGCGCGGGCCAACAGTGCGTGGGTCAACTTGGATGACGCGCCTGTTACTTCCTCCATTGCGAAGTCGTAAGCCGTCAGAGTGTCGCCCCTGGGGACGCTATCCGTGCGTGTAAGTTCCATCCCTGTGACCTCCGTATTGGCGAGTCTGCGTCCAAACCATATCGGTTATGTAATGAAGAACCAGTGATACACATCACACTTGTGAGAGGAGCGACGCGCGTTTTGCGCGCGCTCGCGGATCGCGTCACGTCAGTCAGCTTTCCCGTCTAAAACCCACGCTATTCTTCGAACGAGTTCTCCGTACGCCGGCAGCTGGCGACCGTCGCTGGCGCTCCGAACGTGGAGTAACTGGTCGTCCAGCACTCGTCGAACACCGAGCAATAGCAAGCCGAAAAATCGAGGCGCTCGAATCGCTCCATGATGTCCCGGGCCAGGCTTCGGTCGGCGAGTTCGAACATCGTTATGCTGCGATCGGGCGGAATCGTGCGGCCGCTGATCGTCGATTGTCCGTAACGCACGTCGACCTTTCGATCGAGCAGCGTGCGCATCGCCTCACCCCAGGTCGCTTGCGACTTGCCATCGACCGTCACCACAAAGTCGACAACGCGTGCCGGGCCGATGCCGACGTTCTCGGCACTGAAGGACAAGCGCTACTCTTCCGTGCCTTGATCCTCCGGCGTCAGATAAAAGGAGCGGCCGAGTTCGAGAATGGGCAGCACAGCCGCGCGCTGTTGCTCGCGCATGAGCGACGTCTCGTAAAGCGACACGCCGAGCGCGCAAACGCCGATGACTACGGCAGATACACCGACCAGCATCTCCGCCTGGATACCGCGAGTACGGTTCGGTTCTTCAGTCATGTCTGCGACGGTCCGCGGTAAGCCGGCGAGAACTACGCCACGTTTCTGGTAGATCTCAACAGATATTCGCCTCGCCTGTCCACGCAGGACGGCGCAGGCTGGCCGCATGTACAAGCTACAGCGGGCCGGGCGCGCGTTCCTGTGGTACCTCGTCGCACGACACCTAGACCTAAGATGCCGAGGGTGAGCGGCGCGAGCGTGCCGGGTTCGGGGACGGTCCTCAGCTCGATCGTCTAAGGTCGACGCCGATTTCGTGTTTCCGCCGGACGGCGGCAGTTACTACTCGCCGTCGGTGCTAATCATCGGTTCCGCCTGGTCGCTACTTCCGCGGGACGTTTCACATGAGCCCGGACGACTACTGCGATGCAAATCACGTCGCGGGCTTGCCAGCAATGCCGATACTTCGCCGCTCTCGGTCAAACCGAAGGAAATGCAAGTGTTCAATCACATGGGCCGGAAGGCAGTGCGGGCAGCGGCGTCTGCCATCGTGTTGGGCTTACTAGGCTCTCTGGCTGGCTGTGGGGGCAGCGGCGGGAGCGGCGAGGCGACGACACTGCCGCCGGACAACACCCCGACACTGCAATCGATCGAGGTTACGCCCAGCCTTGCAAAGGCTGCCGCCGGGACGACGGCACGGTTCACGGCGACCGGCGTCTACACGGACAACTCGACGCAAGACCTCACGGCACAGGCGACTTGGGCCTCGTCCGACAGCGCGGTGGCGATGGTGAGCAACGCCGCGGACTCGAAGGGCGTGGCGACCACGACGGGCGTCGGCAGCGCCACCGTGTCTGCGACCAGCGGCGATGTCAGCGGCGACACGATGTTGACGGTGACCGACGCGACCCTGGTGTCGATCGAGGTGTCACCGGCGGCCCCCAGCATCGCGAACGGTTTGACGCAGCAATTCACGGCGACCGGTCTCTACACGGACAACTCGACGCAAGACCTCACGACACAGGTCACCTGGGCCTCGTCCGACGGCGCGGTGGCGACGGTGAGCGACGCCGCCGGCTCGAACGGCCTGGCGACCACGGCCGGCGCCGGCAGCACCACCGTGTCTGCGACCAGCGGCGGTGTGACCGGCGGCACGACGTTGACGGTGACCGACGCGACCCTGGTGTCGATCGAGGTGTCATCCACGACCTTCCAGCATCGCCGCACGGGTACGACGCAGCAGTTCACGGCGACCGGCCTCTACACGGACGACTCGACGCAAGACCTCACGACACAGGTCACCTGGGCCTCGTCCGACGACGCGGTGGCGACGGTGAGCAACGACGCCGGCTCGAACGGGCTGGCGACCGCGGCCGGCGCCGGCAGCACCACCGTGTCGGCGACCAGCGGCGGTGTGAGCGGCGACGCGACGTTGACGGTGACCGACGCGACCCTGGTGTCGATCGAGGTGTCACCGGCGGACCCCAGCATCGCGAACGGTTTGACGCAGCAGTTCACGGCGACCGGCCTCTACTCGGACAACTCGACGCAAGACCTCACGACGCAGGTCACCTGGGCCTCGTCCGACAGCGCGGTGGCGACGGTGAGCAACGCCGCCGGCTCGAACGGCCTGGCGACCGCGGCCGGCGTCGGCAGCACCACCGTGTCTGCGACCAGCGGCGGCGTGACCGGCGACACGACGTTGACGGTGACCGACGCGACCCTGGTGTCGATTGAGGTGTCACCGGCGACCCCCAGCATCGCGAACGGTTTGACGCAGCAGTTCACGGCGACCGGCCTCTACTCGGACAACTCGACGCAGGACCTCACGACGCAGGTCACCTGGGCCTCGTCCGACGCCGCGGTGGCGACGGTGAGCAACGCCGCCGGCTCGAACGGCCTGGCGACCACGGTCGGCGTCGGCAGCACCACCGTGTCTGCGACCAGCGGCGGAGTGACCGGCGACACGACGTTGACGGTGACCGACGCGACCCTGGTGTCGATCGAGGTGTCACCGGCGGACCCCAGCATCGCGAACGGTTTGACGCAGCAGTTCACGGCGACCGGCCTCTACTCGGACAACTCGACGCAGGACCTCACGACGGAGGTCACCTGGGCCTCGTCCGACGCCGCGGTGGCGACGGTGAGCAACGCCGCCGGCTCGAACGGCCTGGCGACCACGGTCGGCGTCGGCAGCACCACCGTGTCTGCGACCAGCGGCGCTGTGACCGGCGACACGACGTTGACGGTGACCGACGCGACCCTGGTGTCGATTGAGGTGTCACCGGCGGACCCCAGCATCGCGAACGGTTTGACGCAGCAGTTCACGGCGACCGGCCTCTACTCGGACAACTCGACGCAGGACCTCACGACGCAGGTCACCTGGGCCTCGTCCGACGCCGCGGTGGCGACGGTGAGCAACGCCGCCGGCTCGAAGGGCCTGGCGACCACGGTCGGCGTCGGCAGCACCACCGTGTCTGCGACCAGCGGCGCTGTGACCGGCGACACGACGTTGACGGTGACCGACGCGACCCTGGTGTCGATTGAGGTGTCACCGGCGGACCCCAGCATCGCGGACGGTTTGACGCAGCAGTTCACGGCGACCGGCCTCTACTCGGACAACTCGACGCAGGACCTCACGGCGCAGGTCACCTGGGCCTCGTCCGACAGCGCGGTGGCGACGGTGAGCAACGCCGCCGGCTCGAAGGGCCTGGCGACCGCGGTCGGCGTCGGCAGCACCATCGTGTCTGCGACCAGCGGCGGAGTGAGCGGCGACACGACGTTGACGGTGACCGCCGACCCTGGTGTCGATTGAGGTGTCACCGGCGGCCCCCAGCATCGCGAACGGCTTGACGCAGCAGTTCACGGCGACCGGTCTCTACTCGGACAACTCGACGCAGGACCTCACGACGGAGGTCACCTGGGCCTCGACCGACGCCGCGGTGGCGACGGTGAGCAACACCGGCCTGGCGACCGCGGCCAGCGTCGGCAGCACCACCGTGTCTGCGACCAGCGGCGCAGTGACCGACGACACGACGTTGACCGTGATCCCAGCGCCCCTCACGGTGGATCAAATGGTCTCGGCTCTGCTCGCTGCGGTGACGGGCGTCGGGCCGGGGCACAGTCTCGCAAACAAGATGACGGATGTGCAGGACGTCCTCGCGGTGCCTGACATAGTGTCGGCGTGCAGCAGGCTGGATGACTTTAAGAATGAAGTGTCGGCTCAGAGCGGCAAGCAATCGGACGCGGCGCTGGCCGCCCAATTGACGGCGGATGCGAACGCGATCAAGGCGGCTATTCCGTGCGGCCCATGAGCGACATGTCCAATTGACACAGAACCCCGGCCCCACCAGTCCAGGTCAGAACGGACGGTGAGGCCGGGATAACCGGACGCCCCGCTTGCGGGGCGTCCTTGCTTTCGGGGTTCGAGCGGCCGCGCCGCCGGTGTTCGCTCGAGCAGCACCGCGTGATTTGGAGTACGGCGGCAGGTCAGGTGCGCTCGGACGGCGACGGCTGGTCGTAGGTAACGGAGCCGTCGACCGTAGACGACCGCGCAGTCATCATGCGCTGTCGCGTTGCGCCCGCCCATTCGTATGCCGCTCTGAGGATACCAGTCGCGCTCGACAGGCTGCAGGCGATGATACCGACCCGCTCGCGGCGGTGACTCATCCAGTCCCGCTTGTACGCGTCGTCGCCGCTCAGGTAGTCGACCTCGATGACGCGATCCTCATCGAGCGCGTGCCGCATCAGGTGCGCGGTCAGAAGTGTGCCCGCCGATAGTTGCTTGAACGACTCGTCATAGGCGAGCTTGAAGATGTACGCGCGCCCGTGCCACAAGAACCAGAAGCTAGCGGCGATCGGCACGTCTCCCAGCCACGCGATCCCCAGCCTCAGCATCCCCGCCCTCGCGCAGATCCGCGCCCATCCTGGTACGAAGTTTGGATAGGGCTCCGGCACCTTCCAGCTTCGCGAGTAAATATGCTGGTACGCCGCGATCCCGCGCTCGACGTCCTCCGGGCTGGCGATGATCTCAAGTCGCCCCCCGAACTTCTTCGACTTTCGCTTCCATGTGTTTCGCAGTTGCGACGGTCGCGCGGCCATATAGGCGTCGAACGACAGGCCTTGGCACGGCAGGTGCCAGTTCGCGAAGCAGTGATACCGGCGCGCGTAGAAGCCGGGGAAGCTCAGGGCCGCGGCCTCGGTAGCATCGAGCGGGGCGAGGGTCAGCGTCGACGGCTTGTAGAACGTCGCCAGTTGTTCGATCAGGGCGTTCGCGTTGCGGCCGTTCGCCGCTGGCGAGTAAAGCGATCCGTAGTAATTCGTGAGCGCGGCCAGTTGCCGCGGCTTCACCTCGTGCAGCAGCATGATGCTCCCGAGGTCGGTTCCCTCAGGCACGATGTAGCGCCCTTCGTCCGGAGCAACCTCGCACACGAAGTGCTTCAGCCAGGAGGACGATGAAAACGGGTTGTCCTGCTCGTCGAAGAGGAAACCGCGCTCCTCTATGAATTCAAGCAGCTCGTGACGGGTCAGGACGTGCGTGGTCACCAGCGGTCGCTCTCCGATCTTCAGGAGGAAGAGTTCGAAGAACGCAGGGTGCATCGGCCGCAGTCCCTGCTCCCTCGCTTGCCACGTCCGAACGTTCGAGTAGATCGCCGGCTTCGGGGCGAACGCTCGACATTCCGCCTAGAACCAATCTGTAGCCACGGACTCAACTTGTTTCTCGGGCGGGTGAAGCTCAGACAGGCAGCGCTGTATGTTCATATCGGCATCAAACAACGCGTTGCGCCACTCCGTGCCGGGGTTCGAATTCACCCCAATGCCCTGAAGGGCGAAGAACACATCGTGGATCGCGCGCGCGAGGTTCGCCTGCTCGAGCGCGGTCAGTTGAGTACTGCGGGCGATTGCGTAGCGGTGTTTATAGTCGCTGTGAACGGCATTCTTCAGTTGCTTCAGCTTTGACTGCGCCTCCCTGGCTGCCCGGCCTTGCGGGATCAGAACAGAGATTCGATTGATGTCGTAGGCGTAACCTTGCAGTACCGCTACGATCTGCGCTTTAGCCATTCCTTCCTTAAGCATGCTCCGCACTCCCCAGTAAGCCGGCGGGGACTGCTCGCCGGCCTTCGTGCTTGCCTGCTAGCGCAGGCGATCCAGTTTGTCTTGCCAGCCGCTCTACGTCGGCTCTGTACAGCTTTTTTCGCTTCGAGAGCTTGAAGTATAGCCCTGCACCGTGGCTTGCGGCCGACGAACCGGTAATCACTGCGCTCCTCAGCGATCAGCCACTCGCCGGCTTGCCGCGTCGATTCCTCTTACACTTCGCGACCTTGAAGAATGAGGAATCAGATTCGAAATGAGCGATAAGGTCATGATTCTAAATGTTTTAGGCACTGTCGGCTCAAGAGACGCAGGTCCGTACGGTCGCCTCAACGGGAATTGCAGTCTTCAGGCGTTGCGACCGCTAGGACTTGAGTTCGATAGGGTAGGAATGGTGTTCGTGGGCGATCAGCCACCGCTGATCCTCTTTTCGTAGCCCAATCGTGACGCGCACCTTGGAGTCGAAAATCCTCACGAGCGCATGGCAGTACGCTACCGAATCTCCAGCGACCACGTGAAGTTCGGACAGGTCGAACGCGCCCGGCCCACCGGGGCTGTGGTCGAAAAACAGCTCCCAGGTTTTCTTGTACTCCTCCATCCCCTTGGACTGGAGAGGCATGGGAACATCAAACATCACGATGTCATCAGTGTGGTTCGCCAGTACGCCAGCCATGTCTTTCGCACGGACGGCCCTTGTCCATTCTTCTACGAGCGTGCGGATCGCGTTTTCGTCTGATTTCCGGGTCATCGGCTTTGTCCTCGGTCGTGAACTACGGCCGTCTCCTTCTTAGCAGTTCGTTGAACTTCGAGCGTTTTGCATGATGGCGGCGATGCCAGAGGACCACCGCGACGCGATCGATCGGCGGGTCGAGGGCTCCATGGCCCGCGATCGGGGTTGTTCTCGATCATTTCGCAATCGCTGCACGCACCTCTCCCGTGGATCGCTAGCCACTGGGTTGCGGCGCGAGCAGCTTCGGCAGTCGCCGCAGGTTGACCACGGTGGCGGCCAGCGTGAAGAGCAAGTCGACGCGAGCGCGACCGCGCAGCTTGACCTGCCGCAGGATGCCGTGCTGCTTGGCGTCGCCGAACACGGTCTCGATGAGCTTGCGCGCCACCTGGCTCAGGTTGTAGCCCGGATGGCGCGTGGTGCGCTCATCGATACGACTCGAGCGGTTCGTGGTGTTCTGTGCGACGTGCGGGGTGACGTTGACCTCACGGCAGCTCGCGACAAAGTCCTCGGTGTCATAGGCCTTGTCGGCGCCCACCGTCTTGCGTCCCTCGCCCGGCAGATCGCCGAGCATGGCGAGCGCCGCCTCGCGCTCGGCGCTACCGTTGGCCTCGGTCACCTGCGCATCGACCACCAGGCCGCTGCGGTTCTCCATCAGCACGTGACCCATGTAGGCCGGTACCGCCGCCGTCTTCGACGACTTGGTCGCGAGCCGGCAGTCCGGATCCGTCGTACTCTGATGCGTATCGTTGCTGCGCTTCTGACCCCGGAAGTTCACTTCGGGGTTGCGCGGGCTGCCCGAACTCGGCGGCGGCGGACCGTCCTTCGGCACGAAACTGCGCTGCGAGGCCCAGGCGCGGATCAAGGTGCCATCGACCGAGAAGTGCTCCGAGGACAGCAACCCCCGACGCCGTGCCTGCTCGAGCACCCGGTCAAAAAGCTCGCGCACCACGTCGTGATCGAGCAACCGATCGCGGTTCTTGGTGTAGGTCGAGTGATCCCACGGCCGGCTCTCGAGAGTGAGCCCCACGAACCAGCGATACAGCAGGTTGTAGCCGAGCTGCTCGCACAGCAGCCGCTCGCTGCGCAAGCCGTACAGCGACTGCAGGATCAGCCCGCGCAGCAACTGCTCCGGCGGGATCGACTCACGCCCCGACTCCGCGTACATCACGGCAAATGTCGCGTCCATTTCGCGCAGCGCCGCATTGACGATCTCGCGGATCGCTCGCAGCGGGTGATCCTCCGGCACGTACTCGCCGAGCGTCAGGTAACTGAACAGCCTCTCCTGCGTCACGTCGCTGCCGCGCAACTTAGAGGGCCGCCCGAGCCAGCGTGAACACCGGCGCCAAGCGGCTGGTCGCTCTCGGACTTTCTGGACTCGGACTATCCATGACGTGAAGATCTGTCGAAGATGCGTGTGACCTGCGCCCGATAAACCATCGGCAGCCAGTTCCTGGACCTCGTTATTAGAGTCGAACGGACGTCCGCGAATTCGACATCGCGACCAGGATCAGCAAGAAGGGGACGCTAATGAAGTGGTCTGCATGGGCAGCATTTGCAGCGCTTTGCGTCGTGTGGGGCGTCCCATATCTGTTCATCAAGCTCGCGGTCGCCGAGATCCCGCCAGCCTGGGTTGCCTGGGGACGGATAGCCCTGGGCGCCCTGGTGCTCGTCCCGATTGCATGGAAGCGCGGGGCGCTGCGGCCCGTGCTGGCGCGCAAGGGCGCGACCGTTGCGTTTGCGATTACGGAGCTCGCCATACCGTTTTTCCTTATCGCTCTCGGCGAGCGTTGGGTCAGCTCATCGCTCGCCGGGATACTGATCGCGACCGTGCCGCTTGCAGTAGTCGGCCTGTCGCCGTTGTTCGGCATCAAGGAGCGATTGGGGGCAAGCCGGCTGCTGGGCCTCGCCGTCGGCTTCATCGGTGTGATCGTGCTCCTGGGCATCGATCCTGTCGACGAGTCGCTGCAGTGGGCAGGCATTGCGTGCCTGCTCGTGTCGGCCGTGCTCTATGCCGTAGGCGCGCTCATCGTGCAACGTCACCTGAGCGACGTTGACGAAGTCGGCGCCGTCGCGATGAGTCTTGTCGTGGCGGCGATCGTGCTGTCGCCGGTCGCTGCCTTGTCGGTGCCGACTCAAATGCCGTCCGTCCTGGCCTGGACCTCGATCATCGTGCTCGGGATCGTGTGCACGGCCCTCGGTCTGCTGCTGTACTTCTATGTGCTGGTGACGGCAGGTGCGGCACGCGCCACCGTCGTCACCTATATCAACCCTGCGGTGGCGGCCGTTCTCGGCGTCCTCGTGCTGCAGGAAGAGTTCGGCCCGAGCTCGATGGCGGGTCTGCTGCTGATCCTGTTCGGCTCGTGGCTGGCCACGCGAAGGCCACCGAAAGCAGCCGTAGCCTCGTAGCCGTGCGAGCACGGCGAGCCAGTTCACCAGGCACCGCAGGAGGCGCCACGTGCCGCCCGGAGCCTTTCACTCCTCGGCCGCCCGCCAGCGCTCGTCCCACGCCTCGATCTCGTAGCGATCGGTCTCGGGAAAGCCGGGCGGCCGCACACGCTCGAAGCGGGGGTCGAACTGGATGCGCGTCGCGTAGCGCGGCTCGGTCGCGGAGAGCGAGCCGGCCGTGAGGCTTCCGTAGATGAACAGCGTGCCTCCACCGCGCGCGTGAACGTTCCTGACGACGAAGCGCTTGCGCGCGTAGACCGCGGCGTGGATTTCGAGGTCTCCGGGCCCGGTCACTTCGTCGCGGTCGACCTCGATGTTGCCATCCGACACGAGGCCGAGGTAAGCGTCAGCATCGCCGCCGGTGCCCGGACCGTGTGCGTACATCAGGTCGCCCTGGACGACGATGCGCTCGGGCGAGTACACGGTCACCTTGCCGTTGACGACGCCGCGGACGTGCAGCTCGCTATCGGGCACGCCGATGATATACGTCGGCCTGTGGGGTGCGAGTCGTCGTCGTTCTTCGGCGCGTGATGCTAGCTCGATGCAGTCGTAGGCTCCGTCGGCGTTGAAGACGATGAGTGTGTCGGTGGGCAGGACATGCACGTCCGCTTCGCGGGTCGCGTAGTCGGCAGCGACGGGCAGGGAAATCTCGGGCAACCTGATGCGCGCGGCGCGGGTCTCGAGGCCGCCGGCAAAGATCTTGCGGCGTGACTGCCACCCGGTCTCGTCGGTGATCCGGATACCGCGTGACGTGGTGACCGCGCCAAGCAGGCGCGGCGCGATCTTGCGGTCGTACGTGAGCACTATCTCGGAGTTGCTGTGAAAGCGGCCGGCGATCTCGTCGTCGTGAAGGAGCACCCGCGGGTCCCATCGGTCCACGAGCTGCGTGAAATGCGAGAACGCGAGGCGCTTCATCTGCAGGCTGGTCTGGACGCGCTCACCGCCGTGCTCGGTGGTGATCTCGACCGTCACCCGTTCGACGCCCATTTCGTCGGGAGCCGGCTGGCGCGTGAGCTCGGCAGTGAATTGGCGGCCGTCGTCCTCGAAGGTAAGGCGCCCTCGCGGGGCGGTACTATCGAGGAGCTCCCTGGCTTCGCGCGCGAGCCGGCGTGTCAGCACGGCCTCCGGTACGGGGACGACGGTCGCGACGACTGCATCCGTCCGCGGCGCAGGCTCGCTCGCCGGTTCGGGCTCGGCCGGCGTCAGCTCGGGAAGCGTCAGCTCGGGAAGCGTCAGCTCATCAGGCGCTCCATGAACGCCTGCCTCAGTGACTGCGGAGTCAAGCGACGCAGGCGCTTCGCTCGGCGCGGGGGCTTCGGACGTTTCCAGCGGTGGTTCCATATCGGCGACGCGTTCGTCGTCGATCTGCGCCGGTGCGTCGCTCGGCTCGGGTACAGCGCCCGGCCCAGGCGCCGAGGCGGCGAGCTCCTCGACTGCGAGGAGGGCACTTTCTCGCGGGGTGTCGTCCTCCGTGACCCTTGCCTCCGGCGCCTCGATGCGCACCTGGAGCGGTGGTGCAGCCGTTTCGCGAGGGGGCCCGATGCGCCAGGCGCCGGACGGCAGAAGGAGTGACGCATGCAGGAGGAGGGAGACGAGAACGGCCAGCGCGATCCGCCGATCCTGTGCGGCGGTACCCTGCGCACCTCGAGGCACTGCCATCGTCACCGCAGTTGACTCGCGTCCTTGCCCCAATCGACCCACCGAAGAATAGTCCCGTTGCCATCCGACCTCCAATGGTCACATGGCCCCGCTCGAGCCGGTCGACACCTGCGTCCTGGGACGGGTGATGTATCCCGACTACGAACAATGCTGGCTTGCGGACGAAAGCGCTGAAATCGGGCAAGGTCAGCCTGACCTACAGTACGCAGTCCCGGCCCCGTGAAGACTTCGCGGGGGTTCACAATCGCTCGATGGACTGCAACCTCTCGTCCACAAACACGAGCACTCGCGTTGCGCTGTAAGACTCGTAGGTCCATCGATGAATCTCGGTCGTGCCGAGGATCCGATTATCGCTGCTCCGCACGTCCCGGAACTCAGTAGTTTTCGACGTCGGTGCGCCGCAGTACTGGAGCACCTCGGCCAGTGTCATACGGACGTCGATGATCTTGCTGCCGCAGTGAAATGGCCCATCTGCTGCCATCGCGGCGACGACGACCAGGCTTCCTGCGATAGCGGCCAGCGCGCGGCTCAATGAAACGGGCATGCCGAGCCTCCTTCCCTGTAGCTGCCAACGAGGATGCCTGATCGCACGACCCGGTGCGCCAGTATCTGGCGGGGATCTGCGCCCACCTGAACCAGGCCGCGCGTGGCGGGTACTCACCGTGCGACGGCTTCATTTGCCCTGAGTGCCGCTGTGGACGACAGGTTATCGGTTAAGGAGGACTCCCGATGTATCGCCATTCCTTCCGGCTCCACCCGCATATCGGTCGCGCGCTCGCGTGGTCCGCCTCCCTTGCCGTGGCCCTGATGCTGGCTACGCCCGTCGGCGCCGAGCCGATCTTCAGCCTGACCCCCCTGGTGACGGACGATCAGGACGCCCTGGCGGCCGAGGGGTTTGCCCCGGCAGCGACCGTCGATCCGAACCTCATCAATCCCTGGGGCATATCCCTGGCCCCGACCAGCCCGTTCTGGGTCTCGAACCAGGGGACGAATACCTCGACGCTCTACACGGGCGCGGGCGAGCCGTTCCCGGTCGGCACCCCGCTGGTCGTGAACATTCCGCAGGCCGGGCCGCCAACCGGGCCGACCGGGCAGGTCTTTGCGGGCGGCAGTGGCCTGCTGCTCCCCAACGGCAATGCCGGCCTGTTCTTCTTCGCGAGTCTCGACGGTTCGATCTCGGGCTGGAATCCCGAAGCCGGCACCTCCGCAGCCGTGGTCGTGCAACCGGGCGCCAGCGGCCCGGCCATCTATACCGGCCTTGCGCTGGCAAACATGGGGGCGGACAGCTTTCTGTACGCGGCGAACAACCTCACCGGGCAGATCGACGTCTTCGACTCGAGCTACGGCCAGGCAACGCTCGCGCCCGGGGCGTTTGCTTCCGGCCCGAACCCGAACGGCCTTGCGCCGTTCAACGTGCAAAACGTCGGTGGCTTGCATCTACGTGACCTACGCGATCCCTGGACCCGCCGCCGACGGGGCGCCGCTCGGTTCCGGTTTCGTCAACGTATTCAACCCCGACGGGAGCCTTCGTCCGACGTATCGAAAGCGACCAGTTCGCCTCGCCATGGGGTGTCGTGCTCGCTCCGGACGGGTTTGGTGAGTTCGCCAATGCGTTGCTGATCGGCAACTTCAACGACGAATTCGGCTTCATCAACGCCTTCGACTCCGCGACGGGCGCCTTCCTCGGCACGATGCTGAATATCAACGGAAATCCTCTCGTGATCCCTCGAGCTGTGGGGTCTCGTGTTCGGCAACGGCGACCTGAGCGACGCGAATGACCTGTACTTTGCCGCTGGCATCGGCGACGAGCTGCATGGTCTGTTCGGGGAGATCGGTGCCGTGTCCGTGTCCGAGCCGGGCACCGCCGGCCTGCTGCTGATGGCCGCGGCCGCCCTCTTTGCAATGCGGGCACCGACCCGACCCTGCGCCTAAGGAAAGAGCGCCAAGCGGAGGGCTAGAGCGCGCCGGACTACTCGGTGTTCGCGACTGCGGCAGCGTCCTCGAGCACCAGGGTCAGGACGTCGTTGAATACGACGGGGATCCTGAGGTACGCGCTGGAGTAGATCTCGCGAATGGTTCCGGACGCGTCGATCAGGAACACCTTCAACACGTGGCTCAGCTCTCGCGTGCTTCCCTCGTCGGCTGATCGCGCGACGACCTGCAGGTCCTGTCCGAAACCCTCGAGCAAGGGAACCAGGTCCGCCACGGACCGGGGGGTGAGGAAGTGCCACTCGAGCGACCCGTCCTGGCGCGCCTGGTCGCCGCCGTACTGGCGCATGACCTCGGGCACGTCATGCGCCGGATCGAAGCTCAGGGTGACGAAGCGGACCCTGCCTGCGAGCCGCGCGTCGTTCTCGACCCGGCGCGCGAGCGCGGCGAAGACGGAGTAGGCGAGCGGGCAACCTTCCGGGTCGCTGCACGAGGTATAGACGAAGCTCAAAAGCGTTACGCGATCGCGTGTCCAGCGGGACAGCTTCTGCGAGCGGCCGCTGGCGTCAAGCACGACTCCATCGGGGGCGGCCATGATGCGTTCCAGGCGGTACGTACCCGGCGCGGGTGGCTCGATCCCGGGCGCTGATGGCGACGCGGCGGACGGGTTCGCCACGAGCACAGCCACGCCGCAGGCAAGAGCCACCCCCGCCGCGGAGTAGACGCGGCATCGCGATCGACGGCTGCCGATCACCGAGCCAGCTCCGGCGCGCCGTGGTGTGGCACGAGAGCGGACCGCAACGCGTTCGAGCCGAGCTTCATGTGATGCGCCCGACCAAGCTTCTCCGCGGCAAAATCCACCTCGAACGTCGGTCGCAGCTCCTTGCCGTCCCAGCTGAAGCCCCGCACGAATTGCTCGTTGTCGGCACCCGCCTTGTCCCAGTTTGCGAGCAGGGATGAAGAGACGTAGACCCTCGTGCCGTCCCAGCTCTGCGAGATCATGTTGACCTGCGTGCCCGTGTGCTTCGCATAGGTTTCCCTGGGACGTTCGGGATCCGTGAGATCGAAGTAGCGAGTCATGCCATCCATGAAGGTGTTCACCCAGAGGCCCTTGCCGTCCTGGCGAATGCTGATATCCACGGGCAGCGGCGTCTTGGCCGGATCGCCGATCGTCGCTACGTCCTTCGCCTGCCACTCACCCTGGGCGTCCTGCCTGATCAGCCACAGCTTGGAGGTGAGCGCCGTCGCAGTAACCGCCCAGTTATCGCCGGGCTGAAGCGACCAGCGGATCTCGAGCGGCGCGCCGGGCACGTCGAGCACCTTCTTCGGTGTCATGGCCTTCTGATCCCACACCACCATCGTCCGGCCGAACCGCTGCATCGCCTGCTGGTCCTGGATCAGCTCACCAAGCGGCCTCATGTAATTCTGGTAGCCGGCGAAGCTGGAAGTCAGGAGCGCGTTCTTGTTCGGATTGATCTGGATGTCGTAGCCGTAGCCATCGCCCCCCTGGGCGGTCGGCATCGGATACGCGGCAACGAAGTCGCCCTTGTTGGTGTAGAGGGCCATCCCCGTCACGCCGCCGCGATCCCGGGTGTTCGACAGGTTGCCAATGAGCATGCGACCAGGCAGCGCGTAAAACGTGTGCGGCCCGAGGTAGCCCGACTTGTCGCCGAGGTCGGCGATGGTCTTGACGAGACTCGGCTTCGCGGGCTCGCCGCCGATGTCGAATACGTGGATCTTGTTGCTCGCCAGGCCGCCCGCCCACAGGAATCGGCGATCATCGGTGAAGCCCATGTGGTGCGCCTCGCCGCGCTCGCCGACGGATACGGAGTGGATGACCTTGCCGTATTGTTTGGACGCCGGGTTCACGTCGATCGTCACGAGCTTGTCGAACCCGTCGCCCCAACCCTCGACGCCAAGCGTCCAGACATATACGAAGTCTTCCTGGCCCCTGATGAGTCGGCTCATGTACGGGGAGTTGCAGGTCTCGTCGGCAAGGACGGGGGACGTCGCAGCTGTGCCGGCGATGACGCCGGCGATGAGCAGCAGGGCCCCGGTTACGCTGCCATATGGACTATTCATGCTTGTTGTCTCCAAGTGCGCGGCTCGAAGAGTTTACACTCGGCTGAGGCGTTACAACTTGCTCGCCACGAGCCTCGCCAATTCGACGTCCATGTCGTTTGCGAACTGGCCCGTGACGTGGACGCCAACCACGTCGTCGCCCTTCCGGAAGATCAGCATGGCCTGGTCGCGATGGGCTGCATCGCCGATGCCGGGCACCGCGGTGAACCCCTCGGGAACAGCGTCGGGGGTATAGAACGCCCGGCCATGCCATGCTGCGACGGTCGCGCTGCCAGTGCCGAGCGGGCCAGCGTTCGGGAACTGCCACTCGCAGGTCCTGCCCCGATGCTCCTCGACCTCGCGTGTCCTCGTCACCGCGCCGCCGACCAGGGCGCCGAGCTCCGCGTCCGTCACCAGCTCGCACGGATTCCTGGCGTCCGACTTGACGGACGCAGCATCGATGGGTGCGCGGTCGGAGGACGTGGAACCCGCGGGGTCGGCCGATCCCGTCACCGGGGCCTTGTCACCGCACCCGCCCGCCATCGCGAAGGCGAACGCGCCGAGCAGGGCAGCCGTAGGGAGTCGTATGTTCATCGCCTCTCCCTGTTTGTCCTGGTGGACTCATGGCCCGAGTGGGTTGAGTCTAGCGCAGAAGTCCCTCGATTCGAGGATTACACTGGCGTCCGGCAGGTCACGGAGGAACACGGATGAAGCAGGGTGAAGCACCGAAGGCCCACGCCGTCGGCATCAACCACATAGCGCTCGAGGTCGGGGACATCGACGAGGCGCTCACATTCTACGGCCGGTTCCTGGATTTCGAAGTCCACGATCGAAGCGACACCGCCGCCTTCATTTACTTCGGAGATCAGTTCATCAACTTCGCCAGGAACAAGGATCGAAGTCCCGACCAGCTGCGGCATTTCGGCATCGCCGTCGATGACAAGCCGCTGGTTCGACGGACGCTTGAAGCGATGGGAGTGAAGCTCCTGGACAGTGAGTTCCTGGACTTCCTCGACCCGTGGGGAAACCGCGTGGAAATCACCACCTACGCCAATATCCAGTACACGAAGGCGGACCACGTCCTGCGAGGCATGGGACTCGGGCATCTCTCCAAGTCGGAGCAGGCGTTGGCCGAGCTGCGGGCAAAGGGCATGGCACCCGAGCGTCCATAGCGCAAGTACCCTGGTGCCGGGAAAACAGGCAGGGAGGGGCGGTGCCATGTCTCGCGAAACGTCGCCTTGGAAACCGGCAGTTACGGTGCTCCTCATCACCGGCACCACCGGGGGATGCGACCGCGGCACGATCGGCGGAGTCGCGACCGCGCTCAGCGAGCGTGAGCAACTGGATTTCAACTACCTGTTGCTGCAGCCGAACGGCGACGGCCTCTACGCTCTGCGCATGAACTACGCGACCGGTTGCACGGACTACCTGTTCGACGCCAACCAGCTCTCCGACATGCTGCGCACGAAGCAGTTCGAGCTCACACGCACGATCGGCGGCGGGCCGACTACCGTGACGGCGACCTTCACCTTCGACAAGCTCGGGGAATGCTTCACGCCGGGTGAGGTCAAGTACGAGAACGACGCGCTGTCGGAGCCCGTGCGGGACGCAAACGGCAACATCACCGGCCGCAAGCGACCCCAGTCGGCGATCGGCACAAAGCTCGTCGACCCGGAACTATCGTCGGCCGGCGTGATGAACGTGCTCGCCTACGACATCAACATCGTCGGCCAGACCACGAATCAGACCCGGGCGCCCGGCAACGTGCAGCTGACGACCGCCGAAGTACCGGCGACGCTCGTCGGCGCGCCGTCCGGTGTCTTCGCCGCGTCCAACGTGAATCCCGCATACTCCGAAGCGAGCCTCGCCGACGTACTGTCGAATCCCGATCGGTTCACCGGGGCATTCAGCTTCCTGGCCAAGCCGGATCCCGCCAGCGACCAGATCCTGCTGGTCTGGGATGGCGACATGGTCCTCCGCACCGACCTCTAGCGGGGCGGGCAGCGGAAGCACCAAACCACACGAGGAATGTCATGCCCGGATCGAACCATCGACTGGAGGAATCGCCGCAGGAAGTCGTACTTGCGCCGGATGGCGCCGCGCCGACCGCCGGCGTCATCTGGTTGCACGGGCTCGGCGCCGATGGCCACGATTTCGTGCCGATCGTGCCCGAGCTGCGGCTGCCTGCGCGACCGGCGGTGCGCTTCGTCTTTCCACATGCGCCCGTGCGCCCGGTCACGATCAACGGCGGCATGCGGATGCGCGCCTGGTACGACATCGTGTCGCTCTCCGAGGCCGGACCGCCGGACGAGGCTGGCATCCGCGAGTCGGCTGCGCTGCTCGAGCGGCGCATTCGGCGGGAGGTGGACCTCGGGGTCCCGGCCGGGCGCATCGTCGTCGCTGGTTTCTCGCAGGGTGGGGCGATCGCCCTGCACGGTGCCCTGCGGCACACCGAGCGGCTGGCCGGTGTCCTTGCCCTCTCGACGTACCTCCCGCTGCATCAGAAGCTCGACGCCGAAGCCGCACCGGCCAACCGCGACATCCCGATCCTGATGTGCCATGGCCGGGACGATCCCGTCCTGCCCATGGCGCTCGGCGTGATGTCGCGCGATTGGCTTCGGGCGCGGGGCTATCCCGTCGAATGGAAGGAATACCCGATGCAGCACCAGGTCTGCATGGAAGAGATGGCGGACATCTCCGCCTGGCTGCAGGCCCGCCTGGCGTGACGGCGGGCAGACGGGAATCGGCGTCGTCTAGTCGATCGGCTCGATGATCAGCATCACACTGCATCGCGGGCAGCGGGCGGTCTTGACCATTTCGACGTCGAACCATCGCCGGCCGCATTCGCAGCGTATCTGGACGATCCATTGCCCGGTGGCCCGGCCCATCTCGGTTTCCTCGACGACGATGCCCGGCGGTATCTGCTCGATGCGCGGCAGCGGCGCACCCAGGTAGGCCGTATCCTCCATTTCGGCGCGGTTGATGATTTCCGTGCCTTCCATCGGTTGGGTGTGCTCGATACTGGGCGGCGCAGGGTCCGTGTCGGCCTGGGGTGTCCCCGGCTTACTGCCTGCGCGCTCGAAGCCTTGCGACCAGCGTCCTTCCCGCGCCACTACCAACGCCCGTCCATTCAACGACCTATGCGACATACTACGCCCCGGGCGTTACGACACAACCCGAATTGCAACCGAGACGTCGTGTAATCATTACTACACAAGCGAACCGCGCCATGCTCAGATCCGCGAAGGAGTTCTTCCGCAAGTACCTCGAGGGCGGAGCAGGCGCCGAATCAGCGCCGGACGCTGCGGGCACGCCGCTCGCCGTCGCGGCGCTGCTGGTCGAGATCCTGCGCGCCGACTACCACGCATCGGCCGATGAGCAGCGCCAGGTACTGGAATCCTTGAGAAACCTGCTCGGGCTGGATGCGACGGCTTGCGCGGAACTGCTCGAGCTCGCCGAGCGACAGATCGAAGGCTCGCACGACCTCTACCAGTTCACCTCCGAGATCAACCGCGCATACTCGCCCGAGGCAAAGCTGCGCCTCGTCGAGGAGCTCTGGCGGGTTGCGCGCGCGGACGAGCACACGCACAAGTACGAGGAGCACCTGATCCGGCGTATCGCCGGGCTCCTGCACGTGCGCCATTCCGAATTCATCGCGGCGAAGCTGCGCAGCGCGGATTCCGATACGACATAAGATCACCGACCGCGCCGCCGGTCCGATAAATGGGTCACATCCGTGCAGAGCGACGAACCGGTCGCAGAATACCGGTAGTGCGCTTGCCGCTCAGGACTCTGTCGGATAGGGTTTTTCCGTCTCATGGACACGGTCGCGACCTTCAGGAAGATCGTGCTGCTGAATCCCAAAGGGGGATCCGGCAAGTCGACCATTGCGACCAACCTCGCGGCGTACTACGCCTCGAAGGGTCTCAGCACCGCGCTGATGGACACGGACCCGCAGGGCTCGGGGATGCGCTGGCTGAAGGTGCGGCCGAAGACCCTCCCGCCCATTGCGGCGATTAACGGCTACGAGCGGCCGATGGGCGTGACGCGCACTTTTGCGCTCCGCACGCCGCCGGGCACCGAGCGCCTGATCGTCGACACCCCGGCGGCGCTGGGGCCGCTCCAGATGCCGGAAGTCATCCGCGACGCGGGCGCAATCGTGGTGCCCGTCCTCCCGTCGGACATCGACACCCACGCGGCCTCACGCTGCATCGCCGACCTGCTGCTCGTGGCAAAGGTGCACCGCTCCGAGCGGCGGCTGGTCATCGTCGCAAACCGCGCGCGCCGCTACACCAAGGCCTTCCAGTCGCTGGTCCGCTTCCTGCAGGCCATGAAGATCCCGGTCGGGGCGGTGCTGCGCGATTCGCAGGCCTATGTGCGCTCCGCCGAGACGGGGATCGGCATCCACGAGATGAAGGGGTCGCTGCTGAAGGACGACCTCGAGACCTGGAAGCCGCTCATCGACTGGCTGGATGAGCGCGGCACCTCGCTCATCGCGATGGACGAGCCGGTCAGCGCGATCACGCCGCCCTGCGCGGCGCCGGAGACGATCGGCGTTCCTGCCTGACCCGCGGCCGCGACGGCTTCAATGGTTCTGCGCGACCGGCCGGTGTGATACCGCGTCGGCACCACCCGTGTGCAGCGATGCGTCGTCCGCCACGGTGAAGCTCACTTCGATCGGTCGTCCGTCCGCGTCGTTGGTGCTGCCGACCTGGACCACGTAGGGGCGGTCGCGGGTCCACAGCATGTAGGTATAACGTGACTGCACCGAGCCCTCGTCGCGCTTGATGGAATCGAAGTCCCCGAACATCGTCCGGCTGCGGTTGACGACGGCGAGCAGGGAGGGCAGGGTCGGTTCCAATCGAGCCGTCGCGCTGGCGAGCGTGCCGTCCGGTCCGATCAGGAAGCAGAGCTCGCGGGTCTGGTGCTGTGCAGGCAGCTTGAGCAGCGACTGGCGGCTCGCCGCGCAATAGCGCTTGCGGCCCGATTCGTCCGTGTCCCAGCGGCCGCCCGGGTATTTCGCCTCGACGGCCGCGCTGCCCGCGTTCCAGGGCAGCCCGAACGCGCCTCCGCGGAACTGGTCCACCACGGCTCCCGCGAGCGATGTGTCTGCCATCAACGCAGACAAGGCGGTCAACGCGATTCGGATCGTCAGGCGACTCATCCGTCTCTCCCGGGTTCCTTGCCACCCGCAAGTCTATGCAGGCTCGCCCCGAGCTCCACGACGCGCACGCGGAACCTCGACACAGCTCTCACTCGTGCCTCACTCCGTGCCGCACCGTTGGCCCGACGGGCGTCCCAATCGTCGGCCGGCCGGCGTGGCGCAGCCTTCAGTTCCTGATCTGGGTCTGCGCATCGAGCAGCGCCGATTGCTCGATGGAGAGCAGGTCCTCCGGCGTATTCAGGTCGATGCTGGCGTTGGGCATCGGGATGCGCACGACCTGGTCGACGTTACGCCGGATGACCAGCCGTGGATCGCGATCACCCCGCAACTCGAGCAGGTTCGGGAAGGTCCAACGGGGAAAGATGGCCGGCAGCCCCGGCGCCCCGTCGTACAGCGCGGCCGCCACCAGGATGGGGTGGCGCTTCCATGCCGCGAAGAGGCGCTTGAGGTCATCCGCGGTCACGGCCACCTGGTCGGCGAGCAGCAGCATCAGGCCGTCGCAGCGCGAGGGCGCGCTTTCGACCGCGACGCGGATGGAGCTCGCAAGGCCTTCCGCCCAATCGCGATTGAGCACCACCGACGCGGCGGACTGCCGCAGCGCCGGTGCGATTTCCCGGGCCTGCGCGCCGATGACCACGGTTACGGAATGACCGGCGACGAACGCGGCATTCGAGATCGCCTGGTGCAGGACCGGCACGCCCGCGATCCGCACGAGCTGTTTCGGACTGCCGAAACGGCTCGAGGCGCCGGCCGCCAGGATCACGGCATGCAGTTCCGCACCACCCGCTTGCTCCATGCCGCTAGTTTGCCTGCTGCGCTGCAAGAAGATAGAGTGATTTGCGCTGCTATCGGCGTTCCCGCCAGCTCGCGGTCCGGTTCGTCGCCCGACGGACCGCCGTGCCTGCGTGCACGGCCACAAGAGAGAGTCAGGGGATTGGAAGCCTGGAAAGTCCACAAGTTCGGCGGCTCCAGTGTCGCCGATGCCGTCTGCATGCGACGGGTAGCCTCGATCATCGAGGCGGACCAGGGGCGCCGCAAGGCCGTCGTTCTCTCGGCCTGCCGCGGCGTGACGGACGCGCTGTTGAATCTCGTCGCATTGGCCGAGGGCCGCGATCCCGCGCTCGACCAGCGCCTGGAGGAGCTGCGCGAGCGCCATGCGGGAATGGCGCGCGATTTGTTGCCCGAGGATTCCTGCGACGAATTCGTCGTCGAGCTGGACCAGGACTGCCGTGACGTCGCCGGAATCCTGCAGACCGTGCGGATGGTGCGCGCCGCCTCGACGACCATGCGCGACCTCGTCGCCGGGTACGGCGAGATCTGGTCGACACGCCTCTTCCACCGGTTGCTGCGTGCGCGAGGGCGGGCGACGGGCGAACTGCACTGGCTCGATGCGCGGCGGGTCCTGCTCGTCGAATGGGGCCCGCTCGGACCCGGCGTGCGCTGGGAGCGATCGCGATCCAACCTGCAGGCCGAGGTGCCGCACGATTTCCACGGGACGCTCGTCGTGACGGGCTACATCGCGACGGACACGCAGGGTCTGCAGACGACCCTGGGGCGCAACGGCAGCGACTTCTCGGCGTCGACCTTCGGTGCGCTGCTCGATGCCTCCGCGATCGTGATCTGGACGGATGTCGACGGCGTGCTCTCCGCCGACCCGCGCCTGGTGCCCGAGGCGACGGTCATCGATGCGCTCTCCTACAACGAGGCCATGGAGCTCGCCTACTTCGGCGCCAAGGTGCTGCACCCGCAGACCATGGCGCCGGCGGTGCGCAAGCGCATCCCGATCTGGATCCGCAACACCTTCGCGCCCGAGCGGGCGGGCACCGTCATCCGCGAAGAGACCGCCGCGCAGCCGCTCGTGAAGGGCATCAGCACGATCGACGGGATCGCGCTCGCGAACCTCGAGGGCGCGGGCATGATCGGCGTCCCGGGCACGGCGCATCGCCTGTTCGGCGCGCTGCGCGAGGACGGCATCTCGGTGATCCTGATCTCGCAGGGCAGTTCCGAGCACTCGATCTGCTTCGCGGTGCCGGCGGCCGAGGCGGATCGCGCGGAGCGGGTGGTGCGCCGCGCGTTCGACGCGGAGCTGCGCGAGGGCCAGATCCAGAGCGTGGAGGTGGACCGCGGCTGCAGCATCCTCGCCGTGGTGGGCGACGGCATGGCTGGCGCCCACGGCGTCGCCGCGCAGGTATTCCAGGCGCTGGGCTCGGCCGCGGTCAACGTGCGGGCCATCGCGCAGGGCGCCTCGGAACGCAACATCTCCGTCGTGATCGACGGGCGCAGCAGCGCGCGGGCGCTGCGCGCGGTGCACGCCGGCTTCTACCTGTCGCCGCACACCGTGTCGATCGGGCTCGTCGGCCCGGGGCTGGTCGGCTCGGTGCTGCTCGATCAGCTCGCCACCCAGGTCGAGCGGCTGCGCCGTGACCTCAATCTCGACTTGCGCCTGCGCGGCATCGCCGGGTCCAGGAGCATGACGCTCGCGCACGGCGCGATCGGTCTTGCGGGCTGGCGCGCCGAGCACGCTGCCGCGTCCGACGCCGTCGACCTGGCGCGATTCGCCGAGCACGTCCAGGCCCCACATTTGCCGCATGCCGTCATCATCGACTGCAGCGCGAGCGCGCAGGTCGCGGAGCGCTATGCCGGCTGGCTCGCCGAAGGCATCCATGTCGTGACGCCGAACAAGAAGGCGAACAGCGCCGGGTACGGCTACTACGAGCAGTTGCGTGCGGCGCGCCAGCGCGGAGGAGCGCATTACCTCTACGAGGCGACGGTCGGCGCCGGCCTGCCGGTGATCCAGACCTTGCGCGATCTGCGCGAGACGGGCGACGAGATCCGCCGCATCGAAGGGATCTTCTCCGGCACGCTCGCCTGGCTCTTCAATACCTGGGACGGCAATCAGCCGTTCTCGACGGTCGTGCGCACCGCGAAGTCGATGGGCTACACCGAGCCCGACCCCCGCGACGACCTCTCCGGGATGGACGTCGCGCGCAAGCTGATCATCCTGGGGCGCGAGATGGGCCTCAAGCTCGAGCTTGCGGACGTGGCGGTCGAGAGCCTCGTGCCGGCGTCGCTGACCGGCTGCACGGTCGACGAATTCCTCGAGCGCCTGGGCGAGTCCGACGAGCGGATGCTCGTGCGGCTCGCGGCAGCGCGCCGGGCGGGCCAGGTGCTGCGCTATGTCGGCTCGGTCGACGCGCAGGGGCAGGCGCAGGTCGGGCTCGTCGAACTCCCGGCGACGCATCCCTTCGCCAACATCGCGCTCACGGACAACATCGTGCGGTTCCAGACCGCCCGCTACGACCGCAACCCGCTCATCGTGCAGGGGCCCGGCGCCGGGCCCGCCGTCACGGCGGCCGGTGTGTTCGCCGACCTGCTGCGTGTCTGCGCCTACCTCGGGGCGAAGTTGTGAGCGCGATGCGCGCCTCGGCGACGGCATTCTCTCCCGCGAGCGTGGGCAACGTCGCCGTCGGCTTCGACATCCTGGGCCTGAGCCTCGCGGCCCTCGGCGATCGCGTTCGGGCCGTGCGCCGCGCCGCGCCCGGTGTGGCGATTCGATCGATCACCGGCGTCGTGCGGGACCTGCCGCTCGTCGTGGAGAAGAACACGGCCGGCATGGCGGTGCTGGCGCTCGCCCGCGAGCTCGCGCTGCCGTTCGGGTTCGAGCTCGAGATCGAGAAGGGCATACCGCTCGGCTCGGGCCTCGGCGGCTCGGGCGCGTCCGCCGTCGCCGGCGTGGTCGCCGCGGCGGCGCTGATCGACAGGCCGATCGACACCGTGGCGCTGCTCAAGTTCGCGATGCAGGGCGAGGAGGTCGCAAGCGGCACGGTCCACGTGGACAACATCGCCTCGTCGCTCTACGGGGGGCTCGTGCTCACGGTCGGGATCGACGATCCGCACGTGAAGCAGATACCCGTGCCGCGCGGCGTGCGATGCGTCGTCGTCCATCCGCACATGGTGCTCGGCACGCGCGAGGCACGCGCGATCCTGCGCCGGACGGTCGACCTGTCCGACCTCATCTGGCAGCAGGCGAATCTCGCGGGCTTCCTGGCCGGCTGCTACACCTCGGACCTGGTCCTGATCCGCGAGTCACTGCAGGACGTCGTCATCGAGCCGCAGCGGCAGGCGCTGATCCCCGGATTCACCGATGTGAAGCATGCGGCGCTTTCGGCCGGGGCGCTGGGCTGCTCGATCTCCGGCGCGGGCCCAAGTGTGTTCGCGCTCGCGCTCGACGCTGCGGCCGAGGCGGTTCGTGCCGGGATGGTGGCCGCGTTCACGCGACACGGGCTGGACTGCGACAGCTGGCAATCCCCGATCGAACAGTCCGGCGCGCGCGTGGTGTCGGACTGATGTGGTTCGCGAGCACCGGCGACGCAACCGAGCGCGTGGCGCTCGGAACGGCGATCAGTCGCGGCCTCGCAAACGACGGCGGGCTCTACGTACCCGAGCGCCTGCCGGGCGTCGACGAAGGCGTGCTCGCCGGCGCGCGCACCACGGCGGAACTAGCGGCGCGGCTGCTCGAGCCCTTCGTGGCCGGTGATGCGCTCGAGCCGAGCCTGGCCGCGATGAGCGCCGAGGCGTTCGATTTCCCGGTGCCGATCGTGGATGTCGAGCGTGCGCCGGGGCCGCTGTCGGTGCTCGAGCTCTTCCATGGTCCCACCGCCGCATTCAAGGACTTCGGCGCGCGATTCCTGGCGGCGGCGCTGCAGCGGTTGCCACGCGACGAGGCGCGTCGGTTCACGATCCTCGTCGCGACCTCGGGCGACACCGGCGGGGCCGTCGCGGCGGCCTTCCACGGGCGGCCGTGGGTCGACGTGGTCGTGCTGTATCCGCGCGGCCTCGTGTCGTCACGGCAGGAGCAGCAGCTCGCGTGCTGGGGCGGCAACGTGCGCACGCTCGCGGTCGCAGGGTCGTTCGATGACTGCCAGCGTCTTGTGAAAGGTGCATTCGCGGACGAACGGCTCGCCCGGTCGCTGCAGCTCTCGTCGGCGAACAGCATCAACGTCGGTCGCCTGCTCCCGCAGACGGTCTATTACGCCGCGGCCAGCCTCGCGCTCGCGGCACGCGACCGACGGCCGGCCAACTTCATCATCCCGACCGGAAATCTCGGCAACGCGCTGGCCTGCATCTGGGCACGCGAGATGGGGCTGCCGATCGGCGACATCGTGCTCGCGTGCAACGCGAACCAGGTGGTGCCCGATTACCTGGCGAGTGGCGTCTGGCAGCCGCGGCCAAGCGTGGCTACGCTTGCATCCGCGATGGACGTCGGCTACCCCAGCAACCTCGAGCGCCTGCGCTGGCTCGACCCCGATCGTTCCCGGCTGCGCCGGCCGCTCGAGTCCGGGTCCGTCAGCGACGCGGAAATCCGCGAAACGATTGCACGGGATTTCCATGAGCTGGGCCGCACGTGGTGCCCGCACACGGCGACCGCCGCGTGTCTCTACCAGCAATTACCCGCGACCCGGCACCGTGACCGGTGGGTGATCGTGGCGACCGCGCACCCGGCGAAATTCCACGAGATCGTCGAGCCCCTGATCGGCGAGCAGGTTAGCATTCCGCGGGCGCTGGAAGCGCTGCTCACGCTGCCGCGCGTGCAGCGCGACATCGGGGCCCGACCGCAAGAACTACACGACATCCTGTTGGAGCATCGGTGACCATATTTGCAGGCTTGCCCATCTGGCTCTGGGTCCTGTTCGCCGCCGTGGCCGTGGCGGCCGCGGTGTTCTTCGTCGTCCGCTTCCTGCGTCAACTGCGTGCGCGACGCGCGATCGACAACCTGATCGGGTCGGTCGCCTACGACGTGCTGAAGAACGTCCTGCTGCCGACCGGGACCGGCGAGCAGATCCACGTCAACTACCTGCTGCTCACGCAACGCGGGCTGCTGGTCGTCGATCTTTTCGACGTCCCGGGCATGGTGTTCGCGGGCGAGAAGATGGAGCACTGGTCGGTGTTCGGCCCGCAGCGGCACTTCACGCTGGCGAACCCGCTGCCACTGCTCTACGACCGGGTGGCGGCGGTGCGGAGCGTAGCGGGCGACGTCGCAGTCGACGGACGCATCGTGTTCTCGATGCGCGGCGAGTTCCCGAAGGGCCGGCCGGACATGGTCCTGCGGCTCGATGCGCTGCAGGACGAGTTCCCGGTCGTCGACCGCAGCGGCGGCGCCACGGCCGCGGCGTTTGCGCCGGTGTGGGAGCGCATCAAGCAGGCCGCCCAGCCGAATCCGCTCGCCGGCTAGGCGCCGACGCTCGGTCGCGTGGCTCGCTACTCGCCGGCGCTCGGCCACAGTGGCTCGCTGCTCGCCGGCGCTCGGCCCGGGTGCCTCGCTGGGCCGCGGCCACGATCGAGCGGTCGTTGCAGGGCTGCAGAGGGTGCCCCGCACGTCTTGTCGGCGCACGCCGCATCGGCAGCGGTATCGCGGAATCGTCGCAGAGTCATGACTTCAGAGTGGCCCGCGACGTCTACCTGCGGCGGGTCAGGCGTCGTCGCGGCCCACGAGACACCCGGTCCAAACGCCGGCTCGCCGATGCCGCGGTGGCCTCCGGCTCGCCGATGCCACGGTAGCGTCGGCGAGTAGGAGCCACCGCAGTCGGGCGCCGGCGAGCAGCAGCCCAACGCGGCCGAGCGGCGGCCCGGCGAGATCTCAGGCCGGGCGAGGTGACTGGTCCCGGGTCGCGTGGGCGGCAAGCACCCGCGACACGCAGGCTGTCAGGCGGCGCCCCGTCGCGAGGTGCAGGAACTCGTTGGGCCCGTGCGCGTTGGAATGCGGGCCGAGCACACCGGTGACGAGGAATTGCGTCGCCGGGAAGCGCTGGCCCAGCATGCCCATGAACGGGATGCTGCCGCCGGTCCCCATGTACATCGCGTCCTTGCCGAAGAACTCGCGCGAGGCGTGCTGCATGGACGCCTCGAGCCAGGGCGCGACCGGCGGGGCCTCCCAGCCACCCATCGCCGATTCGACCTCGAAGGTAACCCGTGCACCGTGCGGCGGCTCGCGCAGCAGGACGCGTCGCAGGGCGTCCGCAGCCACGGTCGGCGCGAGGGTAGGCGGCAGACGGAAGGACAGCTTGAGTGCCGTATAGGGCCGCAATACGTTGCCTGCGCTCCGCAGCGCGGGCAGGCCGTCCGCGCCGGTGATGCTGAGCGTCGGCCGCCAGGTGGTGTTGAGCAGCAGCTCGAAGGGGTCGTTGGAGACCGGCCGCAAACCCGGCTGTAACGGGAACTTGGCGTACACCTGGGCGCCCAGCACGGCCGCAGTCGCCGCCGCCTGGCGGCGCCGCTCGGCGGGTATCGGTGTCGAGAGCTCCTCGACCAGGATCGCACCCGAGCCAGCATCCTCGATGCGGGCCAGCAGCTCGCGCAGCACGCGGAAGCTCGAGGGCACGACGCCGCTCGCCGTGCCGGAATGCACCCCCTCGGTCAACACGTCGGCGCGCAGCGTCGCCACGAGGTTGCCGCGCAACGACGTCGTGCACCAGAGCTGATCGTAGTTGCCGCACTCGGCATCCAGGCAGACGACGAGGCTCGGCGTGCCGAGCCTGTCGCCCAGCGCCTCGATGTGATGCTCGAGATCGTAGCTCCCGCTCTCCTCGCAGGCCTCGATGAGGACCACGCAGCGGGCGTGCGGGATGCGCTGGTCCTGCAGCGCGCGTATCGCCGTGAGCGAGGCGAAGAGCGCGTAGCCGTCGTCGGCGCCGCCGCGGCCGTAGAGCCTGCCGTCGCGCAGCACCGGCGTCCACGGAGCGAGGCCTTCCGACCAGCCCGTGAATTCGGGTTGCTTGTCGAGGTGGCCGTACAGCAGCACGCAGTCGTCAACCTCGCCCGGGACATCGATCAGCAGCACGGGCGTGCGGCCCGGCAGGCGGTGCACGTCGACGCGCATTCCCGGCAGCGCCTGCGCCTCGGCCCAGCGCCGCATGAGCTGCACGGCCCGTTCCATGTGGCCATTGGCTTCCCAGTCCGGATCGAAGGCAGGGGACTTGTTGGGTATGCGCACGTAGTCCATGAGCTGGGGGATGATCGATTCGTCCCAGGTTCGGTCGACATGCGTCGCGCAGTTTTTGTGTGTCCATAACCTATTATTAAACAGTTAGTTATAGCTTGTATCTAGATGGCAAGTGAGACGGCGGGTGCTGCCTGCGCCGCGGGGAAACCGAAGAAGGCCAGCGCGTTTTGCGTCGTCGCGGCGGCCACGGCAGCGGCGGGCTCGCCGCGCGCCTCGGCAACGGCGGCCAGGATGTGCGGCAGGTAGCGCGGCTCGTTGCGACGTCCCCGCGGCTTCGGCTGCAGGTCGCGCGGCAGGAGGTACGGCGCGTCCGTCTCTAGCAGCAGCCGGTCGAGCGGCACCTGCCGCACCAGCTCGCGCAGGTGCAGGCCGCGGCGCTCATCGCAGATCCAGCCGGTGATGCCGATGTGGAGTCCGAGGTCGAGGTAGTCGCGCAGCTCCGTGTCGTTACCCGTGAAGCAGTGCGCGACACCACCGCGCAGCCGCGGCCGGTGCTCGCGCAGGATCTCGATGAACGGCTCATGCGCGTCCCGCTGGTGCAGGAAAACAGGCTTGCCCGCCTCGGCCGCGAGCTCGAGGTGCAGGCGGAAGACACGCTCCTGGTCCGTGTGAGGCGAAAAATTGCGGAAGAAATCCAGGCCGCATTCACCCGCGGCGCCGACTTCCGGCAGCGCAAGCAACCGCCGCAACTCCGGCACATCCTCGTCGTGGAACTCGCGGGCATGGTGCGGGTGTATCCCTGCGGTGGCGCGAAATCGCTCCGGGGTGCGGCGCGCGAGGTCGACCGCTGCACGCGAGCTCGCGAGCGTACTCCCGGTGATCACCGCGTATCGCACGCCCGCGTTCCAGGCATCGACCATGACCTGATCGCGGTCGCGGTCGAAGCTGTCGTGGGCGAGGTTGAGCCCGATGTCGGCGAGCAGGTTCATCGTCATGGCAGCGGACGTGCGCCTGCCAAGCACGGCCCGCAGCGACACGGTTCCCGCATTCTAGCGGGCCCGCGGTCGAGTGCGCGCCGGCCGGCGCCCGCGTCACCCACCGGGCCGGCCAGCAGGGGGCGGAGGACCACCGGGTTGAGCACCTTGCCGGACGGCACGGTTCTCGATCTGGGTCGCCTGGACGTGTACGAGCAGTGCATCGGCCGCGGCTTCGATCCCGATGTCCGTCGTGTCGATCACGGGTAGCTCCAACGCATCTGCCTGGCCGCGCAGGTACGCTGCCCAGCAATCCATCTGCGGATTCGACAGCCCCGGTTGGTCGCGCGGGCCGGTGAGCCGCGCGCGGCGGACCGCGGGCGTGCAGTCCAGCAGGACGATGCGTGCGACATGGAATGCCGGCGTTCTGGAGAGCTGCACTGCGCACGAACCGGCAGTCGGGCATCGAGCCCCGCACGGCCGCCGTCTTCCCGGCTCCCGACGCACCGGTCACGACGAGAATTGCCGGCGCGCTCATGAGGAACTCATGTAGCCGCCAAGATGCACGAGGCCGGATCAGGCCGCGCGCAACGCCTCCGTGACCGGCACGCGCGCCGCGCGCAGGGCCGGGAAGAGGCCGCCGACGAGGCCGATGCCGAGCGCCCACTTGAGCCCGTTCCACAACAGCTCGGGCGAGACCTTGAACTGGAACATCACCTGGCTGAAGTTCGAGCCCAGCGTCGCGGCGGTGTAGCCGTTGAAGATGAGCCACGCGATCGCCCCGCCGAGCAAGCCGCCGATCAATGCGAGCAAGGTCGTCTCGAGCATCACCGCCACCACGACCGGAAGACCGCGGAAGCCGATTGCGCGCATCGTCGCGATCTCCCGCGCACGGCTGGCGACGGCTGCGTACATGGTGTTGAGCGCGCCGAACACGGCGCCGATGGCCATGATGGTCCCGATCACGATGCCCAGTATCCGGAGGAACTGAGTCAGGTTCTCCGACTGCCTGGAGTAATAGTGCTGCGTGGTGTCGACGTCCAGCTTGAGTCGGGGATCGGCCGCCATCGCGGCCTTGAGCTTCGCGAACCCGTCCTTGCCGGCGAGCTTCGCCGTCACCGACTGAAACCCGGTAAGACGGTAGGTGTTGGCAACCGTCTCGCTGTCCGCCCACAGCTCGGAGTCGTGCGCGTCGCCAGACGCAAACGTGCCGACCACCGTCCAGAGGTTGTTTGCCAGCTCGATCTGCCTGCCAACCTCGAGGCCCACGTACTGCTTCTTCGCGCCCTGGCCGACCACCAGCTCGCGCATGCCCGGATTGAACCGGCGCCCCTCGATCACCCTGACCTGCGGGCGCAGGTCCCAGGCATTCGCGCCGACCCCGCGCAGCTGCGCGTTGGCGTCCGTGCCATCGGCCTTGGTCACCATGTTCACCACCTGCGACAGCTCCGGGGATACGAGCGGCCGGCCGTCCTGGCCCCGGGCGATGCCGGCGAGGTTGCTGATCAGCGGCACCTGGTCGCGGGTGATGATCGAATTGACCTCGGACTGCGATCCGCCACGCAGGACGATCGCGCTGGCGTCGTTACCCGTCGTGCTGAGCGTGGCCTCGAACCCTTCTGCCATCGCGAGCAACGCGACCAGAACCCCCACCACGCCCGCGATTCCGACCACGATGACGGCGGAGGCACCCCAGCGCTGCGGGAGGCTTGCGACTCCCATCTGCGATGCGGCTATTGCGAGCCGCCCATGGTGCGTCAATGCAAGCCACAGACCGAGCGCGACCGCAAGTGCGAGTATCGCGTACCAGGGCAGGACAACCCAGGCCGCGAGAGCGGCCGCGAGCGCGAGCACGACGCCGAGGTTGCCGAGGCCTTTCTTGATTCGTCCCATCGATCTCACCTCTCAGCGTCCGGCCAGTGCGTCCACGATGTTGAGGCGCATTGCACGCAGAGCCGGCTGTGCGCCGACGACGACACCCAGGGCGACCATCAGGGCGAGGCCCAGCAGCCAGGTGGCCGTCGGCACGGTGCCGAGCTGGATTACGCCGTTGCTCGCGGCGCTCACCGCCGGCATCAGCACTGCCGCGATACCCAGTCCGATCGCGCCGCCGATCACGATCAGGGCGATCGACTCCATCAACACCAGCCAGAGCAGGCTGCCGTTGCTGAAGCCGATAGTCTTCAGCACCGCGAGCTCCGGGATGCGCTCGCGTACAGCCTGCGCCATGGTGTTGCCGGCCAGCAGGAGCAGCGTGAAGAAAACTGCGCTCATGATCGCGGTGACGATCAGGCCAACATCTCCGATCTGCTTGAAGAACGCCTGGTTGAAGGCTTGTTCGGTCTGGGTCTTGGTCTCGTGATCGGAGTTCTCGGACATGGCGTCGATCGCCTTGGCAACTTGCGTCGCCTGGCTGGCGTCGTCGAGGTCGAGCACGTACCAGTGAACCTCGCCCTTGATGAAGTCGTTTGCCTCGTCGAAGTACTTCCAGTTGAACATCAGTTGCCGCTCTTCGCCCTGGCGCTTCTTGTCCGCAAGCTCGAAGATGCCGACAAGCTTGAAGTTCCAGTCGTTGCTGCCGCGAGTCGGCCAGATTGTGGCCTGCAGCGGGATGTTGTCGCCGATCTTCCAGCCGAACTGCTTCGCGAGCGCCGCGCCTGCGACGGCACCGGTGCGCTCCGACTTGAACGCCTCGAGCTGCTCTGGCGGGAGCACGTACTCCGTATACAGCTCCATGAAGCCAGGGCCAACGGCGTAGTTGGCAAAGAAGTTATTCGGATCCTGGTAGATGCCGCCGAACCACGTCGCATAGGAAACGTTGGCGACTCCGGGCGTCGACTGGATCTGCGTCAGCAGGCTGTACGGCAGCGCCTGCGTGATCGACAGCTTCGAGGTCGTGATGAGGCGGTCGTAGCCGGCGACGTTGGCGCTGGAGTTGAACGCCACGCGCACGGAGTCGAGCATCCCGAACAGCAGGAAGGCCGCGACGACCGACAGGAGCGTCAGGAACGTGCGCGTCTTGCTCCGGAACAGCGCGGCCCAGATCAGGTGCAGGTATTTCATGGTCGATACCTCCGTCTCAGGCAGCGTTGCGGACCTGCTCGGCCAGCGTCCCCTTGTCGAGGTGCAGCGTGTGCTTCGCGTACTCGGCGGCCTTGGGATCGTGGGTGACTATGATGATGGTCTTGCCGTGCTCGCGATTGAGCCGCTGCAGCAGGGTGAGGATCTCCTCGGCGGACTGCCGGTCGAGGTCACCGGTCGGCTCGTCGCAGATCAGCAGCACCGGGTCGGACACGATCGCGCGCGCGATGGCCACGCGTTGCTGCTGGCCGCCGGACAGCTCCGACGGGCGATGCCGGGCGCGATCCTTGAGTCCGACCAGTTCCAGCGCGATCTCGGCGTTGCGCCTGCGCTGCGCCGCCGGCAGCTTGGTCAGCAGCAACGGCAGCTCGACGTTCTTCTGCGCGGTCAGCGTCGGCATCAGGTTGTAGAACTGGAACACGAAGCCGACGTTGTGGCTGCGCCACTGCGCGAGCTGCCCGCCGGTCATGCGATCGATGCGCTGCGCGGCGACCTCGACCTCACCCGAGGTGGGCGAATCGAGTCCACCGATCAGGTTGAGCAAGGTCGTCTTGCCGGAGCCGGAAGGCCCCATCAGCGCCACGAAATCGCCCTTGTCGATGTCGAGGTCGATTCCATGCAGCACGTCGATCTTCTCCGGGCCGCGTTGATAGGTCTTGTGCAGGTTGCGGAGCGAAACCAGCGTAGCCATCGTCACACCTCAGGCAGCAGGAAGGGGTCCTTCGTTCACTATTCGGTTGCCGCAGCGGGATCGTCACCAGTCGCCGCGGCGATGCGCACGCGCGCACCGTCGGCGAGGTTCTCGGGCGGGTCCAGCACCACGGTGTCGCCGCCGGCGAGGCCGTCGAGCACCTCCCGGTCGTCGCCCAGCGTGCGCCCGAGCCTGAGCTCGCGCTGCGAGACCTTCTCGTCGGCGACGACGAAGGCCACGTTCGTGCCATCGCGCGACGCGATGGCGGCGGCCGGCGCGAGCACACCCGGCTTCTGTGCGACGGCCGCGTCCGGCGTGGCCTTCTCGAGGAAACTCACGCGCACGCCCATGTCCGGCACGATGCGCGGGTCGCGCACCTTGAGCGCGATGCGTACCTTGACCGTGGCCTTGCCGCGATCCGCGGCGGGAATGATCGCGATGACTTCGGCCGGGATCTTCCAGTCCGGATACGCGTTGAGCGTGGCCTCGACCGGCATCTTCGGCTGCACGCGGCCGATGAAGGCCTCGCCGACCTCTACTTCGACCTCGAGCGAATCCATGTCGACGATCGTGCCGATGCCGGTGCGGGTGTAGCCGCCGCCGGCGGACAACGGCGAGACGATCTCGCCCGGCTGCGCGGCCTTGGCGATCACCACGCCGCCGAACGGGGCGCGCACCACGGTGTTGTCGAGGTCCTGCTCGGCGATGCGAAGCTGGCTGCCGGCAACCTGGGCGTTGCGCTGCGCCGTGACAAGTTGCGCGCGCAGGGCATCGCGCTGAGCGATCGCCTGGTCGTACTGCGACGTCGAGACGAGTTTCTGGCGCACGAGGCTCTCCATGCGCGTTGCGTTCGCTTCGGCCTCGTTCAGCTGCGCCTGCACGCTGCCGATCTCGCTGCGCGCCGCGGTGAGCTGGGATGCAGCCAGGTTGCGCTGTGCCTCGGCGTCGATCGGATCGAGCCTGGCCATGACATCGCCGGCGGCGACCTTCTGGCCCTCCTCGATCAACACCTCCTGCACCTTGCCGGTGATCTTCGCCGACACCGTCGCCATGCGCCGCGCCACCACGTAACCAGTCGCGTCCAGCACGGAGGCGTTGCCGCTGCCGCCGCCGATCGCCACGACCTGCGCCGTCTTCACCTGCACCGCATCGTCGCGCCCGAACATCGCCCAGCCGGCAAGCGCCAGCACGACCACGCCCGCGCCGATCGCAAGCGCTGTCCACAGGCCGCGCTTCGACGATGTCGGCGGCGGCGCGCTGCGGTCGATACGCAGCTCCTTCAGCAGGTCCGCGGGTGTGCTCATTCGGGTGTGGGAGACGCTGGATTACGGCCAGCGTGCCTGCCAAAAAGAGTTACTTTACTGTCCCGGCCATTTGCGGTCGAGCGATGCACGAGATCGCTGTCCTGCGAGCACTTGCGTTCGGCGCCGCGAGGGTGCTGGCCTCGGTGCTGCTCTTCCACCGGATGATGCCAGCGCTCGCGGGGGGACGCGGTCTGCTTTGCGCTGAACCGTGCGCCGGCATCGACGCTCAGCGCTCGATCCCCTGGATCACAAAGTGTTCCAGTCGGTCTTCGGCGAAATCCTGACCGTCTTGATCGCCCTCGAATTCAACCACACCCTTCGATGTGCCCCTCCCATCCAGGGATCGAGCGCAGGACGGGTAAGGTGCCAGCATCCCGGATTGGATGGCGTGCGGATTTACCGTAATGCCGGCGCTGGTGACGGGTCCGGTCTATTCCCTCATACTCGGTTCCGTCGAAGGATCGCCGCCCGGGCTCGGGGCGGCGCGCATGCCGGTGACGGCAGGGGTTGAGGGAGCTCCAGGGGATGCGACAACGATGGGCCGGCGGCGCGGGCACGACCGCGCGATCGGCTCCTTTGCAACTTTCGCTGCTGTCCGCGCGAGGCGCGGAGCCCCGCTGGGACGTCAGGATCAGTCGTCGCGCGCGGCGGCTGTCGATGCGCGTCTTCCCCGGCGGGCGCGTCGAGGTCGTCGTGCCGCCTGGCGTCGGCATACCTGCGATCGAGCGCTTCGTCGCGCGCCACCGCGACTGGGCGGAGCGTCGCTCGCGCGAGTTCGCGCTGGCCGCGCCGAGCGAGGCGGATTGCCGGCCGGGCAGTGTGACGCTGGCGGCCGTCGGGCGGAGCTGGTCTGTCGAGTACGCGATCGGACGCGGACGTCGCGTCCGGGAAACGGTCCCCGGCCACCTGTGCGTGACCCTCGCGGATCCCTCGGACCAACAGGAGGTGAGCAGTGCGCTGCTCTCGTGGCTGGGCGAGCGCGCGCTAGAGCACCTGCAGCGCACCCTGGCCACCGTCGCGTTCGAGATCGGGATCGACTACAGCCGCCTGCAGCTGCGCCGGCAGCGCACACGCTGGGGGAGCTGCTCGGCTGCGGGGGTGATCAGCCTCAACGTCTGCCTGATGTTCCAGCGCCCCGAGGTCGTGCGCTACCTCGTGATCCACGAGCTCTGCCACCGGCGGCACATGAACCACTCGCCGCGGTTCTGGGCCCTGGTCGAGTCGTTCGAGCCCCAATGGCGATCGCTCGACGCGGAACTCCTCGCGGGCTGGCAGCGCGTACCCGCCTGGGTCTTCCCATGACCAACGCGTCACGGCGCGAGTCGCAGGATGGCTGAGCGTCCCGAACAGGAGCCTGTGATCAGCCCGCTCGAGGCCGAGCGCGAGAGCGTGTACTGGGATCTCGGCGAGTCGATCAGTTACGGCGAATACCTGCAGCTCGACCGCGTGCTCTCCGCACAGCGCCCGCAGTCGTTCCATCACGACGAGATGCTGTTCATCGTCATCCACCAGGCCTCCGAGCTGTGGATGAAGCTCTGCATCCACGAGCTCCAGGCCGCGATCGATCACGTGCGTCGCGATGTGCTCGGGCCGGCGTTCAAGATGCTGGCGCGCGTCTCGCGCGTGCAGGCGCAGCTCACGCAGTCCTGGGACGTGCTGGCGACGATGACGCCGTCGGACTACTCGGAGTTTCGCAACCAGCTCGGCAAGTCCTCCGGCTTCCAGTCGTACCAGTACCGCATGCTGGAGTTCCTGGTCGGCAACAAGAACCCGACGGCCATCGAGGTCTTTCGCCGGACACCCGAGGTCTACGAGCGGCTCGAGAAGGCGCTGCGCACGCCGAGCCTCTACGACGAGAGCCTGCGACTGCTGAGCCGGCGCGGCTACGAGGTCCCCGCGGAATACCTGGACCGCGACTGGAGCCAGCCTTACGTCGCGCACAAGGGCGTCGCGGCGGCCTGGCTCGCCGTCTATCACAACGCCGAGGAGCACTGGGACCTGTACGAGCTCGCCGAGAAGCTCGTCGATCTCGATCACCAGTTCCAGCTCTGGCGGTTCAGCCACATGAAGACCGTGGAGCGGATCATCGGCTACAAGCGCGGCACCGGCGGGACGAGTGGCGTCGCGTATCTCTCGAAGCTGCTCGAGCTGAGGTTCTTCCCGGAGCTCTGGTCCGTCCGCACCTCGATGTGAGACGCGACGCGCGGCGCTGCGGCATACTGCACGAGCCCGCACGAGCGCATCGCCGGACTTTGCCATGACCGAGCGCCTGCACAACGTCAACGTCGTCTCGAGCGAGCTGCTGCCGACGCCCGAGGCGGTCAAGCAGGCGCTGCCGTTGCCGGCCGCGGCCGAGGAGTTCGTCTACCGCAGCCGCGCCGCCCTGCGGCGCATCCTCGACCGGGAGGATCCGCGGCTCTTCGTCGTCGTGGGGCCGTGTTCCATCCACGATCCCGCCGCGGCGCGCGAGTACGCACAACGGTTGCGCGCCCTCGCCGAGCGCGTGAACCGCACGCTACTGGTGCTGATGCGCGTCTATTTCGAGAAGCCGCGAACCACGATCGGCTGGAAGGGGCTGATCAACGATCCGGACATGGATGATTCCTTCCACATCGAGCGGGGCATCCGGATCGCGCGCGAGCTGCTGCTGCACCTGGCTGCCAACGGCGTGCCGGCCGCGACCGAGGCGCTCGACCCGATCATGCCGCAGTATCTCTCGGAGCTGATCACCTGGACGGCGATCGGCGCGCGCACCACGGAGTCGCAGACCCATCGCGAGATGGCGAGCGGGCTGTCGACGCCGGTCGGGTTCAAGAACGGCACCGACGGCTCGCTCGCGGTCGCGATCAACGCCCTGCAGTCGGCGCGCCACCCGCACCACTTCCTCGGCATCACGCAGCAGGGCCAGTCGGCGGTGTTCCGCACGCGCGGCAACGCCTACGGTCACATCGTGCTGCGCGGCGGAGGCGGGCGCACGAACTACGATTCCGTCAGCATCGCGCTCTGCGAGCGCGAGCTCGCGAGCGCCGGCCTGCCGGTCAACATCGTCGTCGACTGCAGCCACGGCAACTCCGGCAGGGACCCCGCGCTGCAACCGCTGGTCGCGGAGAACGTCGGCAACCAGGTCCTGGAAGGCAACCGATCGATCATGGGGCTGATGCTGGAGAGCAACCTCAACTGGGGCACCCAGCCGATCACGTCGGACCGCTCTCAGCTCAAATATGGCGTTTCGGTGACGGACCCCTGCATCGACTGGGCGACGACCGAAGCGCTGCTCCTCGCACTCGATTCACGCCTGCGCTCCGCACCCCGGTTCGCCCGCGGCCCAGCGGCCGCCTGACGGTCAACGCGGATGCGCTGCGGCGGGTGCGCACTGCCGTCGCGCACGCTACCATGCGCGCTTTCCGCGGCCGCCCGGAAATTCGGCTCAGAGCCAATTTCCGGCGCACGCTACGGTGCACGCTTTCCGCGGCACGCGGTACACCTGGAGGACGGAGCCATGACGATCAAAGTGGGTGACAAGATGCCAGCGGGCGTGTTGACGCACATGACCAAGGACGGGCCGCAGAAGCTCAGCACCGAGCAGCTCTTCGCCGGCAAGAAAGTGGTGCTCTTCTCCGTACCGGGCGCGTTCACGCCGACCTGCGACGCCAAGCACCTGCCGGGCTTCACGCAGAATGCCGAGGCGCTCAAGGCCAAGGGTGTGGACACCATCGCCTGCATGGCCGTCAACGACGTGTTCGTGATGAACGCCTGGGGCAAGGCCTCGAACGTCGGCGACAAGGTCCTGATGCTCGCCGACGGCAATGCGGACTACTCGAAAGCGCTCGGCCTCGAGCTCAACGCCACCGGCTTCGGCATGGGCATCCGCGGCCAGCGGTTTGCGATCGTCGCCGACAACGGCGTCGTGAAGGGCCTCTACGTCGAGGGCCCGGGCGAGTTCAAGGTTTCGAGCGCCGAGCACGTGCTGAGCAAGCTCTGAAATTCAGCTGAGAGCCGGAAATTCGGCTCAGAGCCGAATTTCCGCGAGAGCCGACTTTCCGAGCTCTGATGCCGCGCCCGCGCTTCAGCCGCTGAGCTGCTTCTCGAACTCCGGCACGATCGTGAACAGGTCGCCGACCAGCCCGAAGTCGGCGACCTCGAAGATCGGCGCCTCGGAATCCTTGTTGATGGCGACGATGGTCCGGGCATCCTTGATGCCGGTCAGGTGCTGGATCGCGCCCGAGATGCCGATCGCGACATAGAGCTCCGGCGCGATGATCTTGCCGGTCTGGCCGACCTGCATGTCGTTTGGCACGTAGCCCGCGTCGACCGCTGCTCGCGAGGCACCGACCGCGGCGCCCAGCCGGTCCGCCAGGCTGTAGATGATCTTGAAGTTCTCGCCGCTGCCGAGCGCCCGCCCGCCGCTCACGACGCGCCGCGCGGTCTGCAGATCCGGGCGACCGACCGCCGGTGCGGAGCGACTGACGAAACGCGTGTGGCTGGGCAGGGCCGCCTCCACCGCGACCTTTTCGACGGTTGCAGTGCCGCCCGTGGGCGCGGCCTCGAACGACGCCACCCGCACGGTCGCGACGACCTTGGCGTTCGCCGGTACGTCGACGGTCAGGATCGCGTTGCCCGCGTAGATGGGCCGCTTGAACCGATGCGGGCCTTCCACCGCCATGATGTCGCTCACCTGGCCGACGCCAAGCAGGGCGGCGATGCGCGGCATCAGGTCCTTGCCGAAAGTCGTCGACGGCCCGAACAGGTGCGTGTAGGCATCGGCAAGTTTCGCGACCTGTGGCGCAAGGATCGGCTGCGATCGGCTCCGCGTTCGCCGGGTTGTCGACCTGCAGCACCTTGCGTACGCCCGTGACGGTCGCGGCCTGCTGGGCGACGGCCGATCCGTCCGCGGAGAACACGACGACGTCGATGGCCGCGCCCGGCGATGGTCGCGGCGCAGCTGACGCACTTGGCAGTGCTCGGATTGAGCTTGCCGCCCAGGTGCTCTGCAATGACCAGTATCGCGCTCATCAGACCAACCCCTTCCGGCGCAGGGCGGCAACGAGCTCGCCCACGTCCTTGACCATGATGCCCTTTTGCCGCTGCGGCGGCGGCTCGACCCGCACGGTCGTGAAGCCGTCCGCGGCGGTGACGCCGAGGTCGCCCAGGCTCACGGTATCAAGCGGCTTCTTTTTCGCTTTCATGATGTCCGGCAGCTTGACGTAGCGCGGCTCGTTCAGGCGCAGGTCGACGCTGATTACCGCCGGCAGGTCGATCTCGTTGGCCTCGAGGCCGGCGTCGACCTCGCGGGTCGCGACGGCCTTGCCGTCGGCAAGCTCCAGCTTCGAGGTGGCGACCGCCTGCGGCCGGTCCCACAGCGCGGCGAGCATCTGCGCGGTCTGGCTGTTGTCGTCGTCGATCGCCTGCTTTCCCATGATCACCAGGAACGGCGACTCACGGTCGATGAGACTGCGGAACACGCGCGCCACCGTCAGTGGCGCCGCAGACCCGTCGTTCGGCACGAGGATGGCGCGGTCGGCGCCCATCGCGAGCGCCGTCCGCAGCTGCTGCTGCGCCTCCGTCGGGCCGACGCTGACGACGAGCACCTCGTCGGCCTGCCCGCGTTCCTTGATGCGGAGCGCCTCCTCGAGTGCGATCTCATCGAAGGGGTTGATGCTCATCTTGACCCCGTCGGTGATCACGCCGGTGTTGTCCGGCCGCACGCGGACCCGGACATTGAAGTCGACCACCCGCTTGATGCCCACCATCACTCTGCGCACGCGTTGACTCCTCTACTATCGGCCATTGGTATGCGCGGTGGGCCTCGCCGGGCCGTCCTGCCGCAGTGCAAGATCATACACGCGCTAGGTGCGCCAGCCGCGGCGCTCCGCAAGCTGGCGCATCAGGTTGAGCAGCCGCCGGTAGCTCTCGTAGCGGCGCTCGTCGATGTCCCCCGCAGCCACCGCGGACCGGACGGCGCACTCCGGTTCCCGCTGGTGCAGGCAGTCGAGAAAACGGCAATCTGCGGCCCGTGCGGCGATCTCGAGAAAGCCGTCCTGGACCGAGCGCTGTGGCATGACCGGTGGCGCGTAGTCGCGCACCCCGGGCGAATCGACCAGCTCGCCCCAGGGCAGCGTGAGGATGGCCGACGACACCGTGGTGTGCCGCCCTTCGCCCGAGGCTGCCGAGAGCGTGCGCGTGGCGCGGAGGTCCGTCCCGGAGAGGGCATTGAACAGCGAGGACTTCCCGACGCCCGACTGACCCGCCAGGAGTGTTCGCTTCCCTTTCATCTCGGCACGCAATCGGTCGAGCCCTTCACCCGTTCGCGCTGATACGCGGGACACCGGCAGGCCGGTCCGCTCCAGCGCCGACAGGAAGTCGAGCTCGAGGTCGCCTGCCGCTGCCAGGTCCTGCTTGTTGACCACCACCAGAGACGCGATTCCGGCATAGGAGGCGCCCGCAATGTAGCGATCGGCGACGTACGGATCGCTCGCCGGCTTCGGCGCCACGACGACCGCGAGCTGATCGAGGTTCGCGACGATCGACTCGTCGAGCCCGCGGCTGTCGCTGCGCCGCAGGACGTTACGGCGCTTCAGGCGCTCGGTGACCGTCCAGTCGTCGTGCGCGCGGTCCGGCTCGATGCGCACCTCGTCGCCTGCCACGACTTCGAGCTTGCGGCCGCGCAGCTTGCACTGAACGCGTTCGCCGCCGGGCCGTGCAACCACGACGCGGCGCCCGTAGGACTCCACGACGACGCCCGATTCCGCGACCGACGTCACCTGGCCATGACCGGAGTGTGCGTGAGCGCAAGCGACCGCAGCCGGGCGATGCGTGCGGCCGGCGGCGGGTGGGAGGCGTAGAACGCCGAATAGAGCGGGTCAGGCGTGAGCGTGCTCGCATTGTCGCGATAGAGGCGCACCAGCGCGTCGGCAAGGTCCGCCGCGCTGCTGTGGCGTGCGGCGAAGGCGTCCGCGTCGTACTCGTGGCGCCGCGACCAGGCCGCAGCCAGCGGCGCGGCTATCCAGGTGAAGACCGGCGAAACGAGCACGAACAGCAGTAACGACGCGGCGTCGGATCGGTGTGAGACACCGAATGCGGTATGGAACCAGGACTGCGTCGCCAGCCAGCCGAGGAGGGCAAAGCCCGCGAGGCTGAGCACGACGCCGAGGAGCAGCCGCTGAGGGACGTGGCGCAGCTTGAAATGCGCAAGCTCGTGCGCGAGCACCGATTCCACTTGGCCGGGCGTCAGGGTCGAGAGCAGGGTGTCGAAGAACACCACGCGCTTCTCGCGCCCCAGGCCGGTGAAGTAGGCGTTCCCGTGCGAGGAGCGGCGGGAACCGTCGACGACGAACACGCGATCCGCAGCAAAGCCGCAGCGGGCGAGCAGCGCCTCGATGCGCTGGCGCAGCGCTACGTCCTCGAGCGGCGAGAACTTGTTGAAGAGCGGTGCGATGAAGCGCGGCCACGCGAGCGTCAGCATGAGCGACACGACGACGCATGCTGCCCACGCGAAGAGCCACCAGCGGTCGCCGGCGGCCGCCATGAGCCACAATAGCAGCGCGACGAGGCCGCCACCGAGCGCGGCCGAGAGCGCCCAGCCCTTGAGCAGATCGAGCGCGAAGGTGCGCGCCGTCGTGCGGTTGAATCCGAAGCGCTGCTCGAGCCAGAACGTGCGATAGATGCCAAGCGGCAGACCGACGACCGCCAGGATCGCGAAGACCCCCAGTACGCGCAGCGTGCCGGCGAGCAGGGGAGGGAGAGAGAAGGTCGCTATGGCGCTCGCGACGAGGTCGATGCCCCCACCCAGCGTCAGCCAGAGCAGCAAGGCCGCGCCAAGAACCGACTCGACGATCGCCGCACGCTGTTTCGCGGCCGTGTAGCTTGCGGCGCGCGCATGGTCGGCGCTGGAAATCACGCCCGCGAACTCCGAAGGGACGACGTCCCGATGCGCGGTTACGAACGCAATCTGCCGACGGGACAGCCAGATCTGCGCGGCGAGCTGCAACGCCAGGGCACCGAGAAAGGTGAGGGTGAGCCAGTGCATCGATTCCGCCGCCGGGACGGCCCGAGATTAGCGTTTGCTAGAATGCCGGGCAATCCAGGCTGAGCTGCACCGGGTCGAGCGAACAGGCATGGCGTCCAAGGCGGACAATCTCGTATGGATCGACCTCGAGATGACGGGGCTCGACTCGCTGCGGGACCACATCATCGAGATCGCAACCGTGGTGACGGACTCGGCCCTCAACGTGGTCGCGGAGGGGCCGGTATTCGCGATCTATCAGGAACCCGCCGTCCTCGACGCTATGGACGACTGGAACAAGACCACACATGCGGCGTCGGGTCTGCTCGACCGCGTTCGGGCGAGTCGCGTCGACGCGGCGGAGGCCGAGAGCCGCACGCTGGCCTTTCTCGAGCAGCACGCCGCGCAAGGCGCATCGCCGATGTGCGGCAACAGCATCTGCCAGGACAGGCGCTTTCTGGCGCGCGAGATGCCGACGCTGGAGCGGTTCTTCCATTACCGCAATCTCGACGTCAGCACGCTGAAGGAGCTGGCCCGGCGCTGGGCGCCCGACGTGTTCGCGGGGGTGAAGAAGACTTCAGTGCATCTTGCACTGGAGGATA
>CAWIDH010000028.1:0-119635 GCA_963834855.1 uncultured Gammaproteobacteria bacterium
TAAGTTCACATGGACGGAGACATCCATGCTGTCTGACACGTTGCCCTGGAACCGCTTGCCTGCACGCCGACGATCAGCGGCGGCAGACGACCGCCTGGTTGAGGCGCTTCTCGAGCTCCTCGCGAAGGTTCCCTCGACCGACCGGCATCAGGAAGAGCTTCCCGGGAACGTCGCACGCGAGATCTCCCGACGTGCCGCGGCGAAGGCCGCTGTGACTGCGGGATCGCTCGCGATGCCGCCCGGGCCGCTTGGGTGGCTCACCATCGCGCCGGAACTCCTGGTCGTCTGGAAGATCCAGGCGCAGATGGTCTCCGACCTCGCAGGCGTCTATGGCAAGACCGCCACGCTGACGAAGGAGCACATGGTCTATTGTCTGTTCCGACACACAGCGGTGCAGTTGTTGCGGGATGTCGCTGTGCGCGTCGCGCAGCGATCCGCAGGCGGCGCCATCGCGCGATGGCTGCCGGTGGTCGGGGCCGTCGGAGTCGGAGCCTACGCGTTCTACGACACGAGCCAGGTGGCCGCGACGGCGATCGAACTGTTCAAGGGGAGGTCCAAATGAACAATCCAAGCAGACTCAGCTTCTTCGTACTGTCTGTTTCACTGCTGTGCGCGGTCAGCTCAGTGTGCCGGGCCGAGGACTCGAGCACTGTGCGGGCCGCGATCGAACAGGCCGGCGTGCGGTTCGCCGAGGCCTACGGGCGGGGCGATGCGAAGGCAGTCGCCGCATTCTATGCCGAAGACGCGATCGCGTTTCCCCCCGGCGCCGAGATGGTCAAGGGTCGGGAGGCCATCCAGCAGATGTGGCAGGAGACCATGGACAGCGGCGTGAAGAGCCTGGCCTTTACCGTGATCGACGTCGGCGCGAGCGGCGATCTCGCACACGAGACAGGAACGGCCCTGATGAACATCCAGCCTGCGGGGAAGGAGCCGACGACTGCGTCCATCAAGTACGTGGTCGTCTGGAAGAAGCAGGGGAACGACTGGAAGCTGCACCGCGACATCTGGAACGACCTGCCGGCCAGGTAATCGCTGATGAATGAGCTGATCGCGGCCCTGCGCGGATCGCTCGCACACGATGCGGTGATCGAAGGCGTTACGATCGACCCGCGCTACCTCGGCGACTGGCTCCTCCACGACGAGGCCGTTCGCCCCGCGGCACTCGTGCGTCCGTCGTCGACGGCCGAGGTGTCCGCCGCGCTCCGCGTCTGCAACACGCGTCGCGTGCCCGTCGTCGCGCAAGGCGGCAGGACCGGGCTTGCCGGGGGCGCGATGCCGCGCGATGGCTGGGTCATCCTGTCGCTCGAACGCATGCGCGCCGTCGGCCCCGTCGACAGCGACTCTGCGACGATCCTGACCGAAGCCGGCGCCGTTCTGCAGTCGGTCCAGGAAGCGGCCGCCAATGCGGGGCTGCTGTTCCCGCTGGATATCGGCGCGCGAGGGTCGTGCACCGTCGGCGGCAACATCGCCACCAATGCCGGCGGGAATCGCGTACTGCGTTACGGAATGATGCGCAGCCTGGTCCTCGGCATCGAGGTCGTGCTGGCGAACGGCACCGTCATCGACGCGATGAACCACATGCTGAAGGACAACGCAGGCTACGACCTGAAGCAGCTCTTCATCGGCAGCGAAGGCACGCTGGGTGTCGTCACGCGGGCCGTGCTGCGGCTCTTCCCGCTCACGACGAGCGTGCAGACGGCGCTCTGTGCCGTCGCTGACTACGACGCCGCGCTCGCGCTGCTCAGGCTCGCTCGGGAGCGACTGGGCGCCGACCTGTCGGCGTACGAGGTGATGTGGGCCGACTTCTATCAGCCTCGCCACGTCCGGTCTCGGCCGCCGTCCACCCGTTGCGCAGGGACATGCGATCTACGTGCTCGTCGAGTCGATGGGCACCGACGCAGCGCGTGACGACGAGCGGTTCCAGGCATTCTTCGAGACCGCGTTCGAGCGGCGCATCGTCGAGGACGCGCTGGTGGCCCGCTCGCTCAACGAAAGCCGGGACATCTGGGCGATCCGCGATGCCTCCGGCGAGCTCCAGCGAATCATCGGCACGTATGTGCCGTTCGACGTCAGCCTGCCGACCCCGTCGATCGGGCGCTTCGTCGACGACTGTCGTCGTCGGCTGGCGGACCGGTGGCCAGGCATGACCGCCGCCTGGTTCGGACACATCGCGGACGGCAACATCCACATCTGCGCCGCGACCGGCGATGGTTCGGTCGATACGCACGACCTGGACGAGCTCGTCTACGCTTGCGTCGCGGAGTATCGAGGCTCGATTTCCGCCGAGCACGGCATCGGCCTTCTCAAGCGTGAGTTTCTCGGCCGCTCGCGCACTCCGGAAGCGATTGCGGCCATGCGCCTGCTGAAGGAAGCGCTCGATCCCAACGGGATCCTCAATCCGGGCAAAGTGTTCGCGTAACCGCATCGCCCTTGGGGCCGTGTCCCGGGTGTCCCCTCTGAAAAAAGTCGTCAACCTAGTTGACGAGTTTGTGTGGACGTCCGCCCGCCCTACGCCCCCGGCGCGACTCTGCAGGCGCCGTCGCCGGACTGATAACTGTTATCATGCCCACGTGTTCAGCATCCCGGACGGACCCCCCATGCCCAGCAGTGTCGACCTCGGTAGATCCCTGGAGAAGGCCGTGAACGAGCTCGTCAAGGCCGGTCGCTACAACTCGCGCAGTGAGGTTCTTCGTGAAGGCGTTCGCCTCGTCCAGGAACGTGAGGCGCGGCTCGCCTCGCTCGACGCCGCCATCGCCCGCGGTGTCGCCGACGCGGACGCCGGCCGAATCACCGACGCCAACGCGGCCTTTGGGGAGCTCGCTGCCCGTTACGGGTCTGCGCCGGGAGCGACGACGAAGCGTAAGCGCCGCAGACGCGCCTAGCCGTGAGGGTGTTCCTCACCCAATCGGCGATTGCAGACCTCGAGTCCATCGGCGATTGGATTGCAGCGGACAGCCCCGAGCGCGCTCGAGCGTTTGTCCTGCTACTGCGTACTCGCTGCCAACAGCTCGCAGACATGCCGCGCGCCTTTCCGCTCGTGCCGCGATACGAGTCACGTGGAGTTCGCCGCCGACCGGTAGGCGATTACTTGATTTTCTACCGAGTAGCCGCGGATCGGGTGGAGGTCGTCCACGTGCTCCACGGCGCACGCGACTATGAGGCGCTGCTCTTCCCGCCTGCCTGACCCTCGGAGGCGCGATCAGTCTCGGAGGTCACCGATACCGAAATTGCCGACAGACGGGACCCGACAGTGCGTACTTTGCCTCTCAAAGTACTTGACGACGCCATGCTTCCGCACCTACCCTTTGCCACCGATCAAGAGCACGGCCCTTGACCAACCCACCCCGACCGACCACAGCGCTGCACGATCGCGCCATGGACGATCTGCGGTACATCCGCGAGACGATGGCGAGGGCTTCGTCCTTCACGGCGATCTCCGGGCTTGGCTTCGTGATCGTCGGACTCGGTGCCCTGTTGACCAGTGCACTCGCTCCTCCGTTGGATCATTCCCTGGGCTGGGTCGGCACGTGGATCGTCGATGCCGCGTTCTCCTTGTGCGTGGGCCTTGCATCCACTGCCGTCAAAGCACGCAAGGCCCAACAGCCCTTGCTGACCGGCCCGTTTCGAAAGTTCGCGCTCAGCTTTGCGCCTGCGATTGCCGCGGGTGCACTGCTCACACCGCCGTTGGTCCAGGGCGACAGGGCCGCGCTGCTCCCTGCGTTGTGGCTTCTCGCCTATGGCGCCGGCCTCGTGGCGGGAGGTGCCTTCTCCGTGCGCGTCGTCCCGGTGATGGGCGCGGCATTCATGGCCTTGGGAACCCTGGCGGCCCTCGGTCCGGTCGAGTGGGGACCCTGGCTGATGATCGCGGGCTTTGGCGTCCTGCACATCACATTTGGCCTCGTCATCCTGAGGCGCTATGGCGGCTAGGGCATCCGGATCCCGCCGGCGTCATGAGTCGACCCGTTCTCCCGCGTCGCCGCCCGGTGCACCACGCGTCCTGACCCCGATCGGGCGCGGCGGTCATGCAGAGTCTCTACTGCACGATCGGACCCGCCTCGGCATCGTAAGTGCGCTGGCCGGTATGGACACACTGACGTTCGTCGAGCTCAAGAATCTCCTCGACATCACCGACGGCAACCTGAGCGTCCACGCACGAAGGCTCGAGGACGCGGGCTACCTCACCTGCACCAAGAGCTTTGCTGACCGACGACCCCGCAGCGATTACCGACTGACGTCGACCGGTCGCCGTGCGCTCCAGGGATACCTGGATCACATGGAGGCCCTGATCGAGGAGACCCGACGCAATTTGAAACGCTGAGGAAAGCGGCACGCCCGGCAAGCTCCATGCAACCCATGACCCACGACGCACCGACCACCTCGACCGTGCAACCCCACGCGACCGCCGACCGCCGGCTTACTCTCTGGCTGACCGCGATCGGCCTGGCCGCTGCCGGGACCTGGCTGCTGTTCGATGCAGCTCCTGGACTCAACTGGCCGCTCGTCACCGTCGCCGTTGCGGTCGGTCTCGTCTCTCTGACACCAAGGAACACTCGGCGGGGCGCTTGGCTTCCGGTCGCCCTGTCGGTTCTGCTCGCCGGTGGGGCCGTGCTGACGGCAAACGGAGCATTCCACTTCTGGATCGCAATCGGCATCGTCGTGCAGTTCGCAGTGCTCACGCTGCTGAACGCCGGCGTGTCCCCCGCGCGCCTTGGTCCCCTGCGTACGGCCATTGCGCCGTTTTCGGCCATGCATCTCGTGTGTCGCGAGGCCGCCTATCGCTCCGACACCGAGGCGCGCGGCTTGCTTCGGGACGAGCGCAACTACCGCACACTCCGCGGCCTCGCGCTCGCCCTGCCGGTCGTCATGGTGTTCTTTCTGCTGCTCGGGGCGGCGGACCCCACGTTCGCCGCCTGGCGGGAAGCACTGCGCGAAATGCTGGGCGACCTCTCCATGATTGGCCGCCTGCTGTTCTTCGCCCTGCTCTTCATCGGCCTGCTCGGGTTCTACGGCATTGCGCTGCGCCCACCTGCAATAAGTGCGTCCAGCACGCCCAGCCAGCCACGCGCCGCACTCACCGACGTCGAGCGCACCATCGTATTGGGGTCAGTCGGGGCGCTCTTCGCCCTGTTTCTGGCACTGCAGGTCTCCTACCTGTTCGGCAATCCTGGCGCACGTCCCGGCAGCGGCCTGAGTTTCGCAGAGGCCATTCACCGTGGCTTCGGCGAGATCACCATCGTCGTGACATTGTGCGCAGGGCTGATCATTGGACTCGACCGGCACGCGATCCGTGGTTCCACTGAATCGCGCATCCGGGCGCTGAGCTTTGTCCTCGTGGCAGAGTGTCTGCTCCTGCTGGCCTCCGCATACCACCGTCTCGCGTCCTACGAGGCGGCCTATGGCTACACGAGCTTCCGCCTGTATGTCGCGATCTACATTGCCGCCGCGGCGATTGCCCTCGCCCTGCTTGCGTGGGAGATCTTCACGGGCATCGACCTCGCCAGGCTGACGCGCCGTGTAATGATCGTCGCGGTGCTGGCGCTCTGCACGCCCATCTACTGGAATTCCGCTGCGTGGGTGGTTCGTCAGAATCTCGCCAGACGACAATCGACCGGCATCATCGACACCGCGTACTGGCCGTATGGACTGAGCGCGGATGCCGTACCCGAGATCGCGGCGGCCCTGCCTCTACTCCCGCCCGCCCAGGCGGAGGAATTGGCCAATAACTTGAAACAACGTCACGCCAACCTTCTCGGGTCGGCCGCTGAAACTTCCCGCTGGTACGAGTGGAATCTCCGTCGAGAGGCCGCGCGTTTCACGCTCCAGTCGCTCTCTGCGGAGTAGCTACCGCCCGCGCAATGGCCGAGCGATCATGGGCGATCACGGACCGCGAGGTTCGCGTACTTGTCCACGACGCCTCGATGAAGACGTCGCGCCGGACCGGCGCTCTTCATCGGCAGCGAAGGCACGCTGGGTGTCGTCACGCGGGCCGTGCTGCGGCTCTTCCCGCTCACGACGAGCGTGCAGACGGCGCTCTGTGCCGTCGCTGACTACGACGCCGCGCTCGCGCTGCTCAGGCTCGCCCGGGAGCGACTGGGCGCCGACCTGTCGGCGTACGAGGTGATGTGGGCCGACTTCTATAGCCTCGCCACGTCCGGTCTCGGCCGCCGTCCACCCGTTGCGCAGGGACATGCGATCTACGTGCTCGTCGAGTCGATGGGCACCGACGCAGCGCGTGACGACGAGCGGTTCCAGGCATTCTTCGAGACCGCGTTCGAGCGGCGCATCGTCGAGGACGCGCTGGTGGCCCGCTCGCTCAACGAAAGCCGGGACATCTGGGCGATCCGCGATGCCTCCGGCGAGCTCCAGCGAATCATCGGCACGTATGTCCCGTTCGACGTCAGCCTGCCGACCCCGTCGATCGGGCGCTTCGTCGAAGACTGTCGTCGTCGGCTGGCGGACCGGTGGCCAGGCATGACCGCCGCCTGGTTCGGACACATCGCGGACGGCAACATCCACATCTGCGCCGCGACCGGCGATGGTTCGGTCGATACGCACGACCTGGACGAGCTCGTCTACGCTTGCGTCGCGGAGTATCGAGGCTCGATTTCCGCCGAGCACGGCATCGGCCTTCTCAAGCGTGAGTTTCTCGGCCGCTCGCGCACTCCGGAAGCGATTGCGGCCATGCGCCTGCTGAAGGAAGCGCTCGATCCCAACGGGATCCTCAATCCGGGCAAAGTGTTCGCGTAACCGGTGAACCGCAATGGCTCACAGCAGCCGCGGCCGACCGTATCGAGGCGAGACGCCAGTCGTTCCCCGTCCTCAAGGCACCGATGGGATGAGCGCACCCAGAGAATTCAACGTTCTGCCTTGATATTGAACGGCGGTGCATACGCGGCGATCAACTTGATCTCCAGTAAATCCCGTTCAGCCACTAAACACTCTCCGATAATCCGACGCCGTTCGATAGTCCGCCTTCGATTCGTTCTGATGAAAATGCTCCACGAAGTGTACCGACCCATGTTGCCGCAGAGTCTTGTCGGGCACATTCAAGCGCCTTCTGCGTTACGTGTGTGTGGGGCCCGCCAACAAGCCCCCTGAGTACTTGATTTGTGGTGGCCTTGGTATTTGTTGAAAGATGCCCCTTCACTCGGGCTCGAATGTTGGCGGCCTTCCCGATGTAAAACAACCAAGTCGTCCCCATCCGCGAACTTCTTCGGCTGATAATCGAAATGGACTTGTAACTGACGCCGACTACCTTTTGACCCAAACGTCCGCCCGTGAAGGATGAGTCTTCGCACCTCTGGCAGCGCAGACTCTGGCAATACAAAGCAGTACACGCCCGCGTTCGTTGAGACTCCCTCGACGCTCCCATTCCCTAGTTCGACCACTTTCCACGGTTCCGAAATCCCCGCGGAGGCAACGATCGTGTCCAGATCGGCCGACAGGCCTGTCGTCGCAAGGATTGGTTGTGGAAGCGGCCTCCTGCTCATGCTTTAACCGCCCGCCGCTGAAGCTGGTTCTGCGCTCGACACTCGGTCCGGTCGATACGGAATCTCCTCGTAGAAGTCGAATAGCGTCACGGAGCTATCACTGACGGACGACACGACTCTAAGTCTTGGGCGGGGGATGGCATTGGCGAACGCCAGGCTACCAATCTGCTTTGGGCGTAGCGGAGCGAGGTTGTTTCGCTCATCCGGACCAGAGCCCGTTCGACCTCCCGACTCCACGCTTCGCATTCCTCAATCCATCGAATCGCGGCTTGATGTTCTCCGGCATCCGCAACCGACAGAATGCTGCCTTTTGCTTCTTCCAACGAGATTCCATCGCCTGAAAGGATCTGAACTAGCTCCAATAGCGCCGCCTTGCTCCAGAGTCGCCCCTCGACGTCCTGGCGGTGTTCTGAATACCGAACCGATTCTCCAGTGTGAGATCGCAGTCCCAGGTCAACCACATCAATAGACCCTTCAGCCGAGCAATCTCGTCAAAACGATCAGTACCCAGCGTTGTCACAATGCTCGCATAAAGGTCTCGCCCGCGACCGAAGAACGAGAGAAGCACATGCTCAAGAAGATCTTTCTCATCATGTGGGTCAACGAGCTGCGCGCGAGCGCGTTTCCAGCGATCGTGCCTCTCGATCGTTCGAAGTTCACGCATCACAGCCAGCACCGCAACCAGCTGAACTAGCACCGTCGGCGTTGACGTAGCGTTACCGTCCGCCTTGTCCATCTGTGCCTTCATTCTCGTAATCAGCTTGCGTAGTTTCCGCCTGCACAATGCCGCGAGTTCACTGTCGTCGATACCTTTCTGGTCTGGCTCAGCCGCATCGTCATCGTCCTGGTCGATCTGCTCCTCTTCACTTCTCCCATGGCTACCTACGGTTGCTTCGTCTCGGGAGAGGCCGATACCCAGACGGTGTATCAAGACGTCCAGCAGGTACCCCATGTCAGTGCTCTTCAGTAGACGCCGATGCCGCCTTGCTTGCTTCGTCTCCTCTATGGCAACCGCCAGCGTCTCCGGCTTCACGTTCGATCGGTCATCTTTCGATGAGGATGCAGCGGATCTCGGCTCGACTTCTGGTCGAGATTTCCGCTGCAGCTACCTCCGCCTCGTCAAAGATCACCTTCTCGACGGCTGAGACCAGCCTGGCGATGTCCGTGCTTCCCGTGCTGAGCCCTTGCAGAGCCGCTCGAAACTGCGCTTCCTTCGTGGACCTGGCGAGATCCTCAATTGCTGTCGTGTGATGCACGATGGCCTCAACGACGCCTCCGCCTTTGAGATCAAACTCCAGTCTCCGAGCATCTCGTCGCAGTTGTCGATCCGCTGCGATAACTAATGCTCCGCCAACTGACACCGCCGGAAGCGCAAGTTCAACGGTAATGTTGTCGCCGGTTTTGGCTGTACACCGCAGGGGAACACTGCGGAACGCTCCAAGGGCACTTCGAAGCCGACGTCTGATTCGCATGCCACGATCGCGGAACGCGCTGCATGCACAACGGCCTCCTGCGGCAGCTCCGTCCAGACGACATCCCACTGTTCGCTCTCTATGGACTTGAAGCTTGTGATAGCCAGCAGTCCAAGCTCTTCCGCAGCCTTGAACGCGCCACTGCCCTTTCTCAGGATGATGGCCTCCTCGTTGGTTCCCATCCATGCAGGCGAGCTGGGATTCGGGCTGCCGCTTGCACAGCAAATGATCTCCGGCTTTGCCCTCAAAGAAAATCGCCTTCGCGTGCAGGTATCCAGAGCGTCCGGCCAATTCGCTGGCATCTCGGAAGTCAAACTCTATTCTTGCGATCCGTTTTCCCGGCAGCGAGACAGTGTCAGGCTCAATACCGCACACCAGGCGGGCCTTCGGCCAACGGGACGCCAGTGCTTTCAAGAACTGCAGCTTCGAATCGAAGAACGCTCCGACGACAACGATGCGCTTGACGGACTTTGGCGCGTGGCCGGCAATCTGCTCCAAGAGGGGCGCCGTCGTCACGCCTTGCGCGAGGAACGCCGGATCCGCCTCTACGGTGCTTTCGTCATCAAGCCATGCCGCATGATTCCTCACTGACAGCACCGCATCTACGGTCGCCCGTGGGAGGTAGGCTTGCTGAGCATGAAGCCAGTTCCTGATGGTGCCCCACACCGCTCTTCGCAAGCGACCGCGGCAGCGTCCTTTTTGGGTTGAACTCGATCAGGTTCGTTAGCTCTCGGTTGTAGCCGAAACCTGCAAGGGTCAGGTTGTGGCTACCCACATAGATCGCCCCTTTTGTGCGACCGACGAGAAGTAAGATCTTCGGATGGAAGGCACCATCTGAGCGAACCGGTACTAGGGTGTATTCCGTACCGGCGCGACGCGGAGCCGAAAAGGAGTCTGAAAGAGAGACCGCGCACTGCTTCGCATCAGCGAGCACCACGTTGTGTCTGCAATCAGATGCCCTCAGTCGTCTGAGAATGACTTCTTCATAGAACGGAAAGTACGCGTTGTACGTAGTGATCAGCAGACGCATCGTAGCCGCCCAGGCGGATGGCGTCGTACAGGGAATCGTCAGCCATCGATCACTTCCTTGAGCATCCGTTTCCCAAAGTCGGTCAAGTGAGAGCCGTCTTCCGTATCAGCAATTGCCTCGAGATCGCGGAGCATCTGAAGCCCCTGCCTCATGCGCGGATTTGTTCGCGTCGGTGGCGGGATATCTCGGGACCACATCGAGGCCACGCTCCGTCGGGCGGATGCGAAACGTTGCTTGCGGGTTGTGGCGAAGTTTCCGAAGCGCCACGGAAAGGTGGGTTTCGATTCCCCATCGATTCATGAGCCACCCAAGAAGCTCTGACATGGAAAGACCAGACCAGTCCCGCGATGCGATGTTGGCGAAACTCTGAAGATTGATTGGATAGGGATCCAGAAAGCCTGGGGCGAATGGGCTCGCTGCGTATGCGTCCTCGGCCGTAGTTCGCGCGGCCAGAGCCATCAAAAGTCTGAGCGAATCAGCCAGAACCTCTTCATCGGCACCCTCATCTCGGTGGGACGTGAACGACTCCAGTATCCTTCTTGAGAAGGTCCATTCATGCATTGGCTGATCCCACCGGTCGATCGGAGCCAGCGTCTTCTGAAAACTCCGCAGCGTTTCACCAAACGACCTGCCACCAAACCGTCGCGACGTGCGCTTGGCCAAAACCGAGCCCACAATCCACTCTTCAAAGTCGCGTCCGGTGCTAAATCGCAATTCCGATGCGTCCAACGTTTTGAGACCGACCGCGAACACCGCTTGGGCGGCTATCGACAGTAGGTCGTTCCGGACGTAGAGAGCCCACGCTCGCGCCGTGGATTCAAGGCCCACAGGGATACTCCACAATTGGCCCGCGCCGAAGCTTCGCCCATACACCGCGCTTTCAAAGTTATCGAGAGTCACCGGGTCAGATCGAGAGCCCGATGAAGCGTCCACCATTGCTAGCGCCAACCCCAACGTCAGCCGCCGCTGGCCTAGACTTTCTCCGATGCTGGCCCTTTCGAGCAGCAGGTCCGCGAGCTGCGCATGCTCATCGGCGCTCCGCGGCAGATGACAAAGCAGAACTTCTCCAGCTCATCGAGCGATGCCAGGGAAACACGATCCTTTTCAAGTGCCGCAAAGAAACTGTCGCCGTCAACGTAGCGGTCGACAGCTTCCGCCAGCGCCTGGCCTCGTTCCCGCGTATATCTGATCCAGCCCCGCTCACCGATGTCGAGAATCTTCAAGTCCTGAAGAGTTCCGATGTAGTACTGGCCCAGACCGCCCAGCCTATTCTTGAAGTACCGACGATCGTTTTCCTCTCGCGTTGCGTAGTCAGACAGTCGTAGTGTCTTGCTCCCCTGCAGCTCCCCCAACGCGGGCACGAGAGTCTGTCGGCCGATCATGCCGATAGCATGCTTGGCCGTATCGTGGTCAGTGCTTTGTGAATGCCTTTCTGCTACGCACGTGAGCAGGCAGTCAGCGCGCCGGAAAAGCTGTTCGAACTTCTCTGAATCAGCGTCTTTATAGCGCTTGTCGAATGCCCAGATGAACCAAGGATAGATCGAGTAGTACCGGGCGCGGTCCGTAACGTTTGTGATGCCGGGCAGCAAACGTGAGTAGAGATCGATACACGGCGCGTGGCGTACCCAAATGGTCGAGGCCCTGCACGGAACTGGGCGGCCGGACCCAGGCTGTTTCAACTCCCACAATAAGCTTCCTCGTTGCTCACTGATCACCTCAAAAGCTGAAGATCCACCTGCGACGTGTTCCCTTCATGATATCCACGGGCTGCGCCACGCAACCCTTGCGGTGTCACGTCTCGAATATCTATTGGTCGTTGGCTTACTCAGTAGTGCCCCTGCCAAGCGATCGCGTTCGTGACTTGCGTCTCGAAGCCGTGGCCTCCGGCATTGGTTCAAAACTCAATCGGGCTCCCAAGACCCGCAGAATCGCAGCCATCGTGAGAATGGATCGGTTGCTATCTGGGCGAAGAATTGCCCGAGCGCGTGCGGGGCGGAAAGCTAACTTCCCCGAATACGCGCCTTCGCCTCCCGGGCGCGTCCAGCCTGAGATTCTGATCAGGTAACGACCGGGCACGAGCTGGCGAAGCTTGGCACTACCGCACCGCTTGATGGCGTCGCATCCTAAGACGCGTACCGCACGCCGACCTTGCAATCGGGGACATCTATTTGTCTTTACGGGACGGCGCGTGAACTCTCAGCGATGAAGCGGTTCAGTGATGATCGCGCTCGACACCCTCGTCGCCCAGCGACTCACTTCGAACCTACCTGCTCGTTCTTGACCTGGAACCTCTGCTGCCGATCCGAGCGTACGCATCGGTCTGGTAAACCTGCGCGAAAGAGCTGCATCGTCGTACGATCAGATCGGTCGGTAACCGGCGTCACTCAGGAGGAGGAGTGCTCCTGCAATTCGACTCGCAGTTTGATGATGTTGCTGCTGCCGAAGAGGTAATGATCGAATAGCCTTTTCACTCCTTGCAACCGACCAATGAGAGTTTTGAGTGGTTCGCCGTAAGTGGATACTCTGGAGGTAACGACCCTGTAGGTGCTGAGTATCCGGACATATGGGACCATCGGCGGAATTCGCGAAGGCAGTCGGGCTCGGTACAGCGAGGCAGCTTCAAGTCCAGATGAAGGACTGGTCGCGAAGATGGGCGGTTCCATCTCTACCCAGCAAGATCCACATCCGCGTCAACCCTCACCTTCGAACGTCTATCGCCCGCTACAAGCGCGACCAGAAATGTATCGAGGTCGGTCCTCGCTTCCTCGCCTTACGTACACGCAAGGCCGAGGTTCTTGCACATGAATTAGCTCACGCTGCGATCGATCAGAAGTATGGCCCGGCGGCGAAGGTCCACGGCACGGAATGGCGGGCACTTGTCACAGCTGTCGGATTCTCACCGCGCGTGCGCCTAGTAACGAAACGGAAGGCGCACTCGCACTCGATTCGTGTCCGCGAATTCGTCTATGAGCACCGCTGCCCGGTTTGCCAAATGGTTCGCATATCGCGCCGGGCTGTGCGAGCGTGGCGGTGCCGCAGTTGCGTTGAGGCAGGACTGCCCGGCAACCTGAAAATAACGAAGACTGGACGCTCAGGATGACTGATTCGGAAGCCATAACAACCCACTGTCCGTTTTGCGACCCACCCCGCGATCGAGTCTTCTTCGAAGACCGCTTAGTAATAGGACTCTGGGATAGTTTTCCAGTTTCGCCTGGTCATGCCCTACTTGTGCCACGCCGCCACGTCGCGTCGTGGTTTCAGGCATCCCGCGATGAGAGAGCGGCGTTGGTCGAGGCTATCGATTCGGCAAAGGCCACCATCGAGAGAAGCAACGCGCCAGACGCATACAACATAGGGATCAATACCGGCCAGGCCGCGGGGCAGACGATCTTCCATCTGCACGTCCACCTAATTCCCAGATACAACGGAGACGTCGGTGATCCACGGGGTGGCGTTCGTTACGTCATCCCCAAGAAGGCTACGTACTTTCTAGGAATCCACGACGCCGGCCCCTCCTACCAGATCTCGTCCGACAATCGCCTGGTGAGCGGGGGTAAGACTGATCCTCTCCTCCAGCACCTGAAGCAGCACTTGGCGACCGCCAGCGCGGTCGACATCGCAGTTGCCTTCGCGATGAAGAGCGGCGTTGACATCCTTCAGACAGAACTCGATGAGGTCCTGAGTCGCGGTGGTCGCATTCGACTACTGACAGGCGACTACCTCGATGCCACCGATCCCGTCGCCTTGCTGCAACTCCTGGATCTTCAAGCTGGTGCTGGATCAATTGAACGGCGGGTCTATCAGACTCGACTCGGGACCAGCGATCGAAACGGGCTTCCGACTGCTTTCCACCCGAAGGCGTACATCTTCGAGCATCACGACGGGACTGGAACGGCATTTGTCGGTAGCTCGAATCTAAGCAGATCCGCACTTCAAGAGGGAGTGGAATGGAACTATCGCGTCGTCTCTTCCGGCGATGAAAGAGGCTTCCGCGAGACCCGTGCGGCATTTGAGCGCCTCTTTCGCCACCCAGCCACAGCCGAACTGACCAACGAGTGGATTGAGGCATACAAGGAACGACGCGCAGTTGCGGTCCGGGCGCTTGTCGATGATCGCGCGGTTGCTCCGCCTCCGGAGGCTATCGATATTCCGGAGCCGCACAGCATTCAGCGCCAAGCGCTTGATGCGTTACAGCAAACCCGCAAGCAGGGTGCAGATGCAGGCCTTGTCGTGCTGGCGACCGGCCTGGGAAAGACCTGGCTAGCCGCTTTCGATTCCCGAGAATTTGAGCGTGTGCTATTCGTTGCGCACCGTGAGGAGATCCTGGCTCAGGCGATGCACACGTTTCGTCGCATCCGGCCTCACGATTACCTCGGTCATTACACAGGGGATGAAAAGCATCCTAACGCTCAAGTGTTATTTGCGTCCATCCAAACACTGAGCCGTCAGGTTCACTTAGACCGCTTTGCTGCGAACCGCTTCGACTACATCGTTATCGACGAGTTCCACCACGCGTCGGCTAGTACCTACCGAAGGTTGCTTCAATACTTCCAGCCGCGATTTCTGCTTGGTCTCACCGCAACACCAGAACGTAGTGATGGCGCCGACCTGCTCGAACTATGTGACGGAAACCTAGTGTTTCGTTGCGATCTTGCGGAAGGCATTCGTCGGGACCTCCTATGTCCGTTTGACTACTTTGGCGTACCGGATGAGGTTGATTACACGAACATTCCCTGGCGCAGCCGCCGATTCGATGAAGAGAAGCTCACGACCGCAGTGGCCACCGTGTCGCGAGCGAAGAATGCTCTTGAACAACTCGAACGCCGCGGTGGTAGGCGAACGCTGGCGTTCTGTGTCTCGCAGCGGCACGCCGAGTTCATGGCCGCCTTTTTCGTCTCTAATGGCAAGCGAGCCGTAGCCGTTCACGCTGGACCGAGCAGTGCCCCACGGACTCAGTCGCTCGAGCGTCTTCAGGCGGGCGATCTGGACATCGTCTGTGCGGTTGACATGTTCAATGAAGGCGTCGACGTGCCCGAACTTGACACCGTCATGATGCTTCGACCAACAGAATCGAAGATTCTGTGGTTGCAGCAATTTGGACGCGGGCTTCGGAAGGCGAGTTCAACCAAGAGGCTTGTCGTAATCGACTACATCGGCAACCACAGGACGTTCTTACTCAAGCCTCAGACGCTGTTCAATTTGATGGCAGGTGATCAGCACATTCAGAACCTGCTTGAGCAGCTTCAGGCGGGCACGGCGGAGCTACCCGCGGGCTGTTCCGTGACCTACGACCTCGCCGCAATAGACATCATACGAAACCTCCTGAGAGTCGGTCGTCCGTCCTCTGAGACGCTGCGGACGTACGTGCAGGACTTCATTGACTTACACGGCGTGCGCCCAACCGCTCTCGAGGCTCACAGGGATGGTTATTTGCCGCGTTCGGTTCGCGCGAACTTTGGATCGTGGCTGGGCTTCCTGAAGTCCATCGACGCGCTCAGCGACGCTGAGGACCGCGCTAGATCGGCGGCCGGAACTTTTCTTGAATCGCTTGAGGTCACACAAATGACCAAGAGCTACAAGATGGCGACTCTGCTGGCGATGCTCAACGAAGACAAATTTCCAGGATCCATCAAGATCGACGAATTGACTGCCTCCGTCCGACGGTTGGGTCACCACCAGCCGAAGGTTGCCGCAGACTTCGGGGACGCATTCGAGACGGATGCATCATTGCGGGGACACTTGGAGGCGAATCCTATCCGGGCGTGGACAGGAGGCGCGGGAACTGGCGGTCAGTCGTACTTTAGTTATGTCGATGGCATCTTTGGCAGCAAGCTCATCGTTCCGGACGCTGACCGGATGGCCTTCCAAGAACTGGCGCGGGAATTGGCTGAGTGGCGACTGGCTGAGTACCTCGATCGTCCGGGTGTACCAACCGACGGCGTTCATCTGATCAAGGTCAACCAGGCAAACGGAAGTCCCATCCTCATGCCGCTCAATCGGGACGCAAACCCAGGGATTCCTGAAGGCTGGACTTTCATAACGGCCAGTGGACAACGATACAGAGCCAATTTCGCAAAGGTGGCGGTCAATGTCGCCCAGAAGGAAGGATCCGATCGTAATGAACTGCCGGCGATGCTACGCGCGTGGTTTGGACCCGACGCCGGTGCCCCTGGTACTCGCCATCAAGTTCAGCTGGCGAGCGTGGATGATCAGTGGACTCTGACGCCAGTTGGCGTCGGTATCGTTGCGCCGGTTCTGTGGAAGGCCTACTCCCGGGAGCAAATCCCAGGCCTGTTTGGGCTTGAATTTGTCGCTGCCATTTGGCAGCAGGGTTTCGTTCGTCGTGGGGACAGGACCTTCCTGTTGGTCACGCTAGATAAGAGCGCTGCGGCAGAAGAGCACAAGTACGAAGACCACTTTCTTTCAACGAGTATGTTTCAGTGGCAGAGTCAAAACAGGACCGCACAAACAAGCAAGGACGGCGCCTCGATTCGGGACCATAAGAGTCTTGGCATCGAAATCTTCCTATTTGTTCGACAGCGGTCCAAGAATGCCAACAGTAAGGCTAGCCCGTTCATATATTGCGGACCCGTCGATTTCGTGAGCTGGAAGGGTGATAGGCCGATAACCGTAGACTGGCGCCTAAGAGACGAAGTGCCAGAGCGAATGCGCTCGGAACTGCGCATTCCGCATTAGTCACCCTCAGCCGGTGCGGGCTTCGAGCCCAGCGGGCGGCCTCCGCGTGAGATCGCGATCTTGCACGTTGCACCTTGGTTTCCGTGTGACTATCCCTTGAAGCGCGTCTCGTTGTGCCAGCTCAACACGCGAGCGTCAGGTCGGTCCGCTGCCTGTTGTGGTACTGCGATTCTGTGACCGTGCAGCGCGTAGTAATGCCTTCCATTCTCGAATTCCTCCCTGATCCGCCTACTGACCTCGAAGCAAAACTCCGGTGTAACGGTGACATACCCTGCATCGAATAGGCTATGTATATCCCGCCGAAGCAGCAGGCCGTTTGGCGCGGCATGCTCGCCGCCGTCCCCATAGGGACGTATGTGAGCCGCCTCCAGCGCAGGCAGTGTTCGTTCCGATGTCACGGCGCAGCGGCGTTGATACAGGTCCGTCACTAGGACACGGAACCCGCCCTGCCCCAATCGTGGTTTAATAAGCTGCGGTGTTCCATATCGATCGATAGCTCGTACTTCCGGCGCATCGCGCAACGCCAGCCGACCTGCCACCGCCTCCCACAGGCCTCGTCCGTCCGGGTCCGCCGTGTTGTAAGTCTTGAACGAGACTATGTTCGGGGACCAGCTTGGAGGTACCGGAATCCATTCCCGCTCCGCCAGAAAGAACGGTTGCGTCAGAATTCGGCATCCGATGGCGAAGTCACTGCGGTCCGCCGGATCCACCCGTCGATACCGGGAGATGCGCATGCGCATTTCCTCAGCGGAATGAGCGCCATTTGCTTCGCCAAACGCCGACCACGCAAGAGAACAGGGTAGGGCGTTCGAGTAAGCAAAAACCCCGCCCCCGACGATCACATTACGTGGTGCGTGCAGCTTGAAGAGGAACAGCTCGCCAGGACGCAGCGCGCGGAAACCGGCACCAGATGGAGCCCAGAAGTTGACTTCTACGAGGTCCGGGCGATGACGCAGCATCTCAAACCAGTCGGAGTCGGTAACGGCAACAACGATGCTGACACCCATCGCCAATTCTCAAACTCACTCGTAGCCTGTTCTCGGTTCCGCTACTTTCCGCAGCTCAGAACGCTCCGCAGGATTCTCGATCCTGCCACGCACGAATTCCGCCGTCTCCGGATCGGTGAAGTACACGTAGCAGCCTTTCATGCCCCTTGTCATCAACGTCCGATAGGTGTTCTTGATGATAATGTCCGCCTTAGCTTGAGCTTCCTTCGGCTGCTCGCGCAGCAGCTTCTTGTAGCCCCCCAACGACTTGTCATGCTTCGACCGCTCCTCCGGCCGGGTCATGACTTGCCCATCGCGAATGACCAGGTCCGGGCCAACTATGACGCCGATGTAATCGACCTCCAGACCCTGGCAAGTGTGGATGCAACCGATCTCATTCACAGACTCAGGCGCAACGATCCAGAGGCTGCCGTCCTTCGTCAGGTTCCACTGCATGCCGAAGCCGTGGTCTCGAATGACGACGTCCTTCGACATCGGGTCGCTCCTGCTCTTCCAATCCCAACAGTACCCCGCGACCATGCGCGCCTTATTGCGTTCCTGATTCCGTTCCACGATCTCGCGGCGCAGAGCCTCCGGCGACTCGAACACTTGAAAGTCGAACCCCGTCGCATCGAGCATCCCGTTCGCAGTCCGCCGAATCCCCAACGTATGGTCCAACCACGCCAGATACCCGTTCGATCCATTGCAGCGGAACTGCGACGCGAGTTCCAGCGTCATCAACTCCGCTCCGGCCTCCATGGCTAGGCGTGCAATTTCAGCCTTCGACCCTATGTCCTTGAACGTAACGCGTTGGTCCTCGTCAATGAAAAAGATCGAGCACATCGCAGCGTTGATGATTTCCGAGATCTGGTTATCACCGAGGTTTCCGTAGAGCCCCGACTTCTCGTTGAGGCGATGCGCCTCGTCAACCACCAACGCGTCGAACGTATTCGCTTCGCTGCTGGTGAACTCACCAGAGCCAGCAAACAGATTGGCGAGCTGCGTCCTCCGCAACTGTCCTGCGAGCGTCCACTCGATAACTTTGCGCGGGGCGGCGTTCTTGCTGACGTACTTGGCAACGCGCCCCTGAGCGGTCAAGGCCACGAGCAGATTAATTGCGACCACCGACTTGCCGGTGCCTGGTCCACCCTCGACGATCACAACCCGCTTGCCCTTGCGAGGGCCCTTGGAAGCCACCGCAAGCGCTGTTTCGTACACCACCTTCTGGTCGTCGACCAGGACGAATTCCTGTCGCCCCTTGAAGAGTCCGACCAAGCTGTCGATGAGCCCCTTCGATGGGCGAATTCGACCGTGCTCGATACGAAAGATCAGCTGTCTGTAGTCACCATACCTGACATGCTGCCTGATGAACTCTCGAAGTCTTGCCCTTTCTCCTTCTCCTTCCAGGAAGACAGGTGCCAGCTCGAGATAGTGCCCATAGAAGGAATCTGTCAGTACGCCGTTGTCGGTGAAGTTGTGCAAGTATGCGCAGGGTCGGAGCGCCACTTCACATTCATACACCGCTTCGTTGAAGCTACTTAGCAGCGAAGCATATGACCACGCTTGATACGACGGATGACTCACCTCCGCCTCGCCGCCGGCGAACCTGGTGCGTACGATGCCGTCCCTGTCGGTCTTGGTCGCGGATTCCCACTGCTTCAGCTCGATGATGATCAGCTGTTCCTGCTTCTCGGCATTTGCGCCTGAAAGAATGAAGTCGATCCGTTTCGACGTCTGCGGGATGCCGTATTCAATCGCCACCCCACAATCACCCGGGATGGCGTCGTCATGGAGAACCTTCGCGACGGCTAACAGGGATTCCTTCCAAGACTGGATCTCGGCACGCGCCACCGTCCGGCCGGTCCTCGACCGGAATGCCTTCAGTACGACGTCCTCGATGTCTCGCTTGAATGCGTCGTCCAGGAATCTTGCTTTCTCGGATTGGTAGACGATCACGCGCAGCGCTCAAAGTTCGGTATATTTCTTGCTGCTGCCGCGTACCTTATCGGCGGGATACTTGCCTGCGTTCACCTTCAACTTGTCATTGGCCGCGGCGATCGGATCGATCTCGAGCTTGTCCGCCAAGCGGATCAGGTAGAGGAGGACGTCCGCCAGCTCCTCTCGAATCTCATCGCGCTTGGCCTGAGCAAGCGCCGGGGACGTCCCTTCATCTATCCACTGGAAGTGCTCCAGTAGCTCTGCGGCCTCGACGCTCAGCGCGATGGCGAGGTTCTTGGGCGAATGAAACTGGTCCCAGTCGCGTTCTGTTCGCGAATGCGCGCAACGCGTCACGTAGCCAGGTCAGTGAATCGGGCATTTGGTCCACCAGCGCTCGCGACCGCCGATTTCCACGGTTAGTTAGGCTATCCGGAACGCTGAAGAATTCGTCGAGCTCCCGTGTCCGTAAGTCCGCGGACGCGCTAACCAGGCCGTCAGCAAATGGTCGATGTCCTGTCTGGCGGTTTGTTTGAGCGGCATGCGCGACGATTGTCCCCGACCCATCCGCGTCGACTACCCAATGCGACTTTGCGTTCGTCAAATCTATGCGGTCCAGACGATCGCGAGCAACACCGCAAGGTAGGCAGCGACGATCGCCAATGGCGCGAAGGCGGTTACTGACGTTCTGAATACCCCAAGGGCGTATTTCTGCGTACCCGGCCGGTGCCCCCTACCGAAATTGTTCCGTTTCACCATCGACCTTGACAAATGGTCGCAGGCTTTCGAACAGTTTTGGACCAATGCCGTTGAGTTGCAACAAGTCGTCGACGGATCTCATAGGGACGATGCGCCACAATCAGATGGGCGCGCGCGTTGCCAATGCCCAGAATGGCAATCAGCTCGGCAAGGGTCGCCGTGTTGATGTTGACTCGCAGAGAACCTTCAGCCGGGACTGCACTGCCAAACAGTCCGTGGACGTCTCGGACTAACCACAAGGCGGAGCGCTGGCCATGTAAAGGTCCGCCCTCTCAGTTCGACAACCCCACGCGGCCATTCGGCCCTCAGCCTCGCAGCACCTCCTTGAGGATCCGCTGCCGCAGCCTGCGGTGCCTGCGCCGCGCGAGCCAGCTGCCCTTCAGCTGATCGATCACCTTCGGATCGAATCGCGTGGGCTTGAAGCGTTCGACCAGCAGCGCCAGGAACACGCCGACCACGATCGCCTCATCGTCCGGTGCGGCCACGAGGCCTGCCAGCCGGACGCGCAGCGCCCGCGGCAAGCCATGCTTGGCCACCAGTTCGTCGAGTGTGGTCGGCACCTTCCCCCCGGTCTCCACGGAACGGACGACCGACCGGATGACCGAGTCGAGCTCGGAGGCGAAGTCCTCGCTGGTCCCGAGAAGTTCCGGGATCGACAGGTACTCATCCACGGAACCCCGCTCAAAGGCCCGATGCGAGGCCCCAAGGTCAGCGGACTCGTAGCCCCGCGTCGAACGACGCTATTTGCATCCTGGGTGCCGCGGCCATGCTCAGCGCGTGTGCCGACCCCGCCCCACCCGCTCGCGAGCATGTGCGGCACGGCGACCGTCATCGGCAGACCCTTGGCCTTCTCCGCGTCGCTGCGCTCGGCGACGACGACCAGGCTCGTGTATCGGCTCGCGAGCTGATACTGGAGCGCGAGCGCCGTCGCCTCGGGCTCGTCGAGCGCTCCGATGCGGCGATGGGCCGCCATGCGCGCGATGAGGTCGCCCTCGCTGAGCACCTCCGCCACGGGGAGGACGATCCTGGTCTCGCCTTCGGCCAGGTCGCGCACGAGGACCTCGATGTCACGGCCGGCCTCGGGCCGCGTGTTGAATCCGGCCATGACATGGAGCGTGTCGCCGGGAAAGACCGCGGCGGGTGGCAGCGCCGTCCACGCGGGCTCGATCGGCCACGTCACCTTGGCCAGCGACCGCGGTGCGGCGCGCAGCCGCTTGAAGGTGCGCAGGATCGCGGCCTCGGCGTTCTCGCCGGGCGCGACGAATTCGCACGCGCTGCCGGTCCGGTCGGCGAGCCCGCGCGCGAGCGCCTCGACCGGCGCCGCGCCGATGGCGATCGCAAACAGGCGCTGGCCGGACTTCGCGGCCATCTCGATCACACCCGCGATGTCGTAGATCTCGCCGTCGGTGATCAGGATGACGTCGGCCTGTCGACCGGCGGGCACCGGCAGCGCGAGCACCGTCGCGAGCGCGCCCGCCATCTCCGTCCCGCCGAGATCGGCGTCGAGCCCCGCGACCACGGCCCGGAGCGGCGCGAGCGTGTGCGTATCCGCGGGCTCGAGGCCTTCGCTCACCTGCTCGACGGTGCTGCCGAAGCGCGTGAGGCTGATGCGGTCCTCGGGTCTAAGGCCATCGAGGATGCCGAGCAGCGCGCGCTTCGCTGAGGCGATGCTGTCGCCGGCCATCGATCCGGAGCAGTCGAGCAGGATCTTGAGCGCGAGCGGCCGGTGCTCGGCGCGGTCGAGCGCCAGCGTGCAGCTCGCGAGCGCGACGTAACCGTCGCCATCGGCGGCGACGAGCGCACGCGCAGGTGTAGCCGCCTGCTCAACCTCGAGCACGAAATCGCGGTCGAGATAACCCGGCCTCGCGAGCGCGACGGTGAGGCCGGTGGGCCCTGGCGACACGGCGACCGTGTGCGAGGGCGAGTGCACGACGCCGGCCTCGGTGATTCCGTCCAGCTCGATGCGTATCTCGAACGGGTACTCGGCGAGCAGTTCCGTGCCCGGGATGGCCGGCCCTTCGAGGCCCGCATCGGCGGGGTTGCCGTAGCGCGGCGCGATCGCCGTCGGGACGTTGAGGCGCACGTGGCCCTCGTGCGCATCGAGCAGCTCCGCGTATCGATAACGAATGACCGCCGTCTCGCCGGGCAGGAGATTGCCGACGCTCACCGTGTGCAGGCCGTCGCCCGCGCACTCGATCAGCGCCGCGGTGTCGCCTTCATCGATGGCGCGCTCGTAGCGCTCGGAGGCTTCGCGCCGGGCGGCCGCTACGGCCGAGAGCTTGCGCTCGCCGATCTCGAGCTCGAAGCCCAGGAGCGCCGCGCGCAGCGGCAGCGGGAAGGTGAAGACGGATTCGAGGGTGGTCGGGCCGGCGTTCCGGTAGTGCTGCTCGACGGTGAGCTCGAAGAGGAGACCCTGCAGCCGCCCGCGCGCCGCGACCCGCTGCAACGGCACGGCGCCGCCTCGCGCATCGCGGAGCAGCGCGACGCTCCCGGCGCCGACAGCACCCCCGCGCGCACTCGCGGGGAGCGAAGCGCCGTGTCGAGCGATCGGTTGGGCGGTGGGCATGGTCAGGTCTCCTTTGAAGTCGGCTGGGCGGCGGTGCGCTCGTACGCGGCGATGACTTCGCGCGCAAACCTGCGCAGCGCCTCCGGTGTCAGTTGCGCGCGGCCCGGCTCGATCACGAGCTCGACGCCGTCGGCAAGATGGATGTGGCTCTGGACGGTGAGCGAACCGGCGCGCGGCGCCTGGACCGCCGCGGCGGCCGGGCCGTCGCCCTGCGTCTGCAGCTCGCGTACGCGCTCGAGCGAGAACCCCTGCTCGGTCAGGCGGCGCACCTCGAGGAGCTGCCGCAGGTGCTGCCAGGTGTAGTGCGCCGCGCGGGTCTCGCCGATCGGCCGGTCGACGAGCCCGAGCTGGATGTAATAGCGAATCGGTGCGGCGCGGGACGCCGGCGAGGCCGGCGAGCTGGTCGAGGGAGTACTGCGTGTCCGGGGCGGCGGGGTCCATGGACACATAGTAACAGTTATACTGTCGTAATCAAGTGTCGATAAAGCGCTCCTCAGGTGGCGACCGCGACCGACAGGCGTAGGCCCATCGCCCCGAGCATTGCCCGCAGTGTCCGAAGTTCCGGGTTGCCGGACGACGAGAGTGTTCGGTACAGCGTCGTCGGGTTCAGGCCGGCCTTTTCCGCCAAGGTGGGCACGCCTCCGAACGCATCCGACAGTCGGCGCAGTGCGAGCATCAACTCGTCCTGGTCGCCGTCTGCGAGCACCTCGTCAAGGTAGGCAGCTGCCAGCTTCCCGTCGCGACGGAAACTCTCGACGGTCGCTTGCTCATGGCTGCGCGAAGCCGGCTTGCGCGTCGTCTTGCTCCTGGTCATGTCGACTCCTGGTACTTGTGCCAGCGAGACACAGCCGCCGCGATGTCTGCCGACTGGCTGCGCTTTGGTCCCCCGCCGAGCAACATGGCGCGATCGCCATTCAGCCGGGCGTAATACACCCGGTAGCCGGGTCCGCAATCGACACGCAGTTCCCACACCCCGTCATGGCAGAACTTCTGGTCACCTGGATTACCCGTGGCCAGGCGATCGATGCGCCGCAGCACCGCGACTCTGCATCGGAGATCGCGCATCCCGTCGAGCCAGTCCTGAAACGGGTCCCGCCCGTCCGGCGACAGGTAATGAAGGATCTCCATCGTGATCTTCGCTTATAAGCGAACACCTGTCAATCGCGGATCGCACAGCTGCGCGGCCACGGGGCCTCAAGTGCGGAAAGCAACTCCGGATAGCTGACGGTGTCGCTGAGGACCATTAGATCGATATCGCTTGCGGCTGTGTCCTGCCTCTTTTCGACGGATCCGTACACAAATGCCGTCGTGAATCCTTCCCACGCCGGATCAAGGCCCGGAACATCCGTCTCCCGCACCGCGCTGTAGCTCGCGGCGCTAAAGCTGATCTGACTTCCGGTGAGCTGTGGGGCTAGATCGTCAACTACGTTGACGGGCTTCTCGCGGACGGTCGCTGGCCCTCCGCACGCGACGTTTCAGCGGAAACGTTTCTAGGCGCTTACCCGGGGCGCGCGCCATGCCGACGGGCTGTCTAGTTGAGTGATCCCGACCGTCACGCTGCTCGTCGCTTTCTCGTTTCCCGCCTGCGTCCCGGCAAGACCGACAGGCGGAACCCCACAGCGTCGAGAATCGACCGCACGGCCACGTAACTTGGATTGCCGCGGCGCGACAGCATCCGGTAGAGGCTCTCCCGCGGAATTCCGGCACGCCGAGCCAGCGCCGCCATGCCGCCGCGAACGGCGGCCACGTCACGCACGGCCGCAAGAAGCACGCGCGGATCACCGTCCGCGAGCGCCGCATCGAGATAGGCCGCGATCTGCCGATCAGTGCGCAGGTAGTCAGTGATCTCGAACTTGTGTGTGGCCATTACCGCTTTGTCTCCGCCCGATGTGCCGCCAGGTGGCTGCGCGCCCGACGGATGTCCATGGCCTGGGTCGCCTTGCCGCCGCCGGGATCGCGCAGTCGCGCAAACCATCGATCGAAGGGCGTTCGCCCAGAGGCGTCGGTGTACTTGAGGATTTCTATCACAAGTCGACCGTAACGTATAGGTTACAGGTCGACTATCCGAGAAATGCTCCGTATCGCGCATATTCTCTACGCCGCCGAGCGCACCATCGGCAGCCTCGAAGGTGATAGAGCCGGCGAGCTGATCGCGGACGAGATCGTCAACTATGTTGACGGATTTCTCGTGGACGGGCGCTGGCCCTCCGCACGCGACGTTCCGCGAAAACGCCTCCAAGCGCTTACATGTCGCGGTTTCGGCCGGCGCGGACAAGATCGCGTACCCGCCTGGCTATCGCGAACCACGGCTCATCGATCAGGCCGACGCTGGCGAGGCGGGGGCGTCGGCGCTACACGTCGCGACGATTGTGACGCGACTGCGAGGCTACAACGTTCCTCAGGTCGCGACCGCGACCGACAGGCGCAAGCCCATCGCCCCGAGCATTGCACGCAGTGTCCGAAGTTCCGGGTTGCCGGACGACGAGAGTGTTCTGTACAGCGTCGTCGGGTTCAGGCCGGCCTTTTCCGCCAAGGTGGGCACGCCTCCGAACACATCCGACAGGCGACGCAACGCGAGCATCAGCTCGTCCTGGTCGCCGTCTGCGAGCACCTCGTCAAGATAGGCAGCTGCCAGCTTCCCGTCGCGCCGGAAACTCTCGACGGTCGCTTGCTCATGGCTGCGCGAAGCCGGCTTGCGCTTCGTCTTGCTCCTGTTCATGTCGACTCGTGGTATTTGTGCCCGGATTACCGTTGGCCAGGCGATCGATGCGCCGCAGCACCGCGACTCTGCATCGGAGATCGCGCATCCCATCGAGCCAGTCCTGAAACGGGTCCCGCCCGTCGGGCGACAGGTAATGAAAGATCTCCATCGGAATGTTCGCTTATAAGCGAACACCTGTCAGACGTGGATCGACAGCTGCGCGGCCGCGGCGCCAGATCGTCAACTATGTTGACGGGTTTCTCGCGGACGGGCGCTGGCTCTCCGCACGCGACGTTTCAGCTCAAGCGGCCGGGCGCCGGGGATCAGAGCCCCCGTCTCCCCGCCTGGATCCATCGCTCCACTCGCGCGATGGGCAAGCGATACCGCGCACAGTTGAACGGCTCCAGGTGGCGCAGCTCCTCTCCGGCGATGGCCGTGAACGGCGCGCGATCGGCCTCCGGGAGGTCAAGCGCGTCGACGGCTGCGACCAGTGACTCTCCCGCGACGACCCGTTGCACCGCCTCTCGAAGTTGCTCGCGGTAGGCGGCGCGCACGGGATCCGGCGCGCCCATCGCCTCCTGTACCGCGCGGTACTTCGAGATCGAGCGCTCGTACGTCCACGCAAACAGCTCGCCGGCGATCGTCATGTCCTGTCGCTCGTAGACGCCCAGCATGGCGAAGGCGTAGTCGCCGGCGTCCACATCCAGGAACGACAGCGGCGCGCAGTTGCTGAGGAGCAATGGAATGTTGGCGCTCAGTCGGCTGGTGCGCTTGTTGCCGTCCTCGAACGGTTGCAGGTAGGCGATGTTCACCCAGAGGAAGAACGCGGCCTCGAGCGGATTCCTCACCAGCCGGGTCTTCTCGACGATCTGTGTGAGCATCTCCTCGAGCAGTGACGGCACCTGCGACGGCACGTACACCGAGTCCTCGATGTTGACGATCCTGCGCCGGATGGCCCCGAGCGCCGCCGGATCGTCGATCAGCCCCTGCATCAGGACGCTGTGCAGGTTGCGCACGATCGGAACCGACAGGCCTTCCTCCGGCACCGCATCCACGAGGAACTCGATCGCCTCCTTGTGGTTGAGGAGCATCGTCGCGTCGGGGTCATTGGCCGCGGGCCGCCCGCGCGCGAACAGCTCGCGCGTATCCAGCAGGCTGATGCGGTTCCCTTCGAGACGCGACGAGTGCCACGAGAGGTCGATCAGCAGTTGCTCGAGCACCTTGCGCGCGTAAGTGCCGGCGGGCTGCCGGCCTTGTGCGCGACCCTCGCGGAACAACCGGTCCGCGACGGGACTCGGGAGCAGCCCTGACGCGTTGGGGATGTAATCGTCGACCAGGCTGCGCCGATAGGACACCGGAGCACGGGCGCCGAGCGGGCGGGACAACTCTGCGCGCACCGCATGCGCAGCCGCGCTCCACTGCGGACCGGCGCCGGTCGCAGGAGGCGCCCCGATCTGCTGCCGCGAGGTCGATTCCTGCTCGGCGGTCGGGGCCGGTGAATAGCCGGTGGCCGGGCCGCGCCCCTCGCGAACGAGTCGACCCGCCTGGACGAGGCGGGCGAGGTGGCGGTTGACGGTGGGCCGGCTCACCCCGACGTGCTCTGTGATCTCGGCGGCGGACGGCGGCAAACCCTGTGCCGCGGCGCGTTGGCGCACGTATTCGACGATCGCTGCTGGAACGTGACGCTTAGCCATAACCTATCAATATTCCCGCTACCGCGTCACTATCCTATCATATTTAGCTTTTCATATCAGTCTGACCGTCCATTGATAGGACCGACCTCCTCCAGCTGCTCAAGTCGAGGTCGGGCCGCGCGTTCATCTTGACCCCGCCGGACGACCTCCGGGTGCGGCTCGAAGGCGATGCAGGACCGGCCGAACTGAGCCTATGCCGCGACAGTATTCGCGAATCGACTACGAAATTTCGACCGGAGACAGGCTGAACCAGCTCGCCCCCTGAGCTTCTTGACGGCACGCCGACTGAACCCGAGCGGCGCAGTGGCTCGGCCAATGCCGCTGTCTTCTGGACGATCTCGTGGAGTTCGTCAAAGAGCGGCGAAACGGGGAGTCCGTCGCGCCACATCTAGCTGGGCTGTTGCTCGCGACGTTAAAGCGGGCCTGATGTCTGGTGTGGCCGTCGGGCCAGATCGTCAACTATGTTGACGGGTTTCTTGCGGACGGGCGCTGGTCCTCCGCAGGCGACGGCTCCGCCGGGCGGCTGGACTGGACGACAGGACCGTGCGCCATGGCCGCCACGCTCTGGTCACCCCGCCGCCGCGCCGCCAAAATGGCGCCATGCCCCGCCCGACACCCGAGGACGATCTGCTCGATCTGCCGGCACTGCTCGCCGACGCCGCCGTCGCGGCGGTGACCGTGCAGCAGCCCGCGCCGTTTCTCGACTGGCTGCGCGCCAACCTCGTGCAGTACGCGGCGCCGGGCTCCCAGCTCGAGCACGACGAGGAGCTGCGACGCGCGTTCACGACGGCGCTGGGCCGCGCGCTGTGGAACGCGATGCCGCTGCCGCGCCGCGGCTTTCTGACCGAGCCGATTCCCGAGCCGGGGCGCAACGAGCCCTGCGCCTGCGGCTCGGGCCGCAAGTTCAAGCACTGCTGCGCGCGTGCGCCCTCGCTCGGTCCGTTTACGGCCCCGCTGATGTGGCCTTACGTGCTGCGCGCGTTGTCGGATCCGGCGCGGGAGGCGGCGCTCCGCAGCAGCCACCTGCCACGCGAAGCGGTGCTCCAGTACGCCTCCGATAAGGTCGAGGACGATCCGGAGACGGCCGTGGAGCTGCTCGAGCCGATGCTTGCCGAACCGGTGACGCACGAGGACGACCTCGCGGCCCATGCGCTCGACCTGCTCTGCAATGCCTACGACGCACGGGGCAACGCCAAGCGGCGCAAGGCGGCGCTCCTCGAGCGGATCGCCACCCGAGCGTCGCGATCGCCGCTGCGCTCGGCTGCTCACCAGCGCCTCGCCTGCATCCTGATGGATCGCGGCCGAGCCCGGGCGGCGTGGGCGGCCTTTCGCAGTGCGCAGCAGGACGATCCCGGCAACCCGGCGCTCGGGTTGCTCGAGGTGCAGCTGCTGCTGGGCGAGGGACGCAGCGACGAGGCGCGCGAGCGCGCGCGATTCTTCCAGCGGCAGCTCCGCCGCAGCGGCGCGGATCTCGACCCCGGCATGCTCGAGTTCTTCGAGCGGATAGCCGCGGATCCCGGCCGCGCGATGAGCGATGTCGCTTTCGACATCGAGCAAGGCGCGGGGCGGCGGCTCGCGGACTGGCTCGACCGGGTGCGGTCGCGGCCGTTGCCCGCTTACGTACTCGCGCGCCCCGACGAAGGCGCCGGACCGACCGGCCCCGAAACACTGGCGGAACGGCTGCGCCAGATGGGCGTCACCGAGTCTCAGATCGAAGGTGCGGTCGCCGATATGCAGCGGCAGATCGCCGAGCTCGAGCACCTGGCACCCGACGCGGAGCCGGACGACGAGGCGCCTCGTCCGCAGGACGAAGAACCGGCGCTCGTGCTCGTCGCGCCCGCGACACTTGCGGCGATCGAAGAACGCTGGCGCACGGTGTTTCCGCTCGACAAGCCGTTTTCAGTCCACCCGCTGCCATGGGGCGACACGGATCCGTGGGCCCCAGGGGTCGAGTCGCAGTGGATGGAAGCACTCGAGCGTCATCCCGAGGCCTTCGACAGCCTCGATGTGCTCGACGATCTCGCGACGGCGACGATGACGCACGGCCAGTCAGGCCAGCCCGCGGTCATCGATCGCCTGAGCCGGCCGCTGCTCGAACGGAGCGCCGCGATCCTCGAGCGCGCGCTGGCCGACGCGCGACCCGCCGTGCCGCCGGCACGGATGCCCTGGGCCATGACCGGGAATCGTCCGGCGCTGCGCTCGCTGTTCCGCCTGCACGAGATCGCGATGCAGACCGGCCGGGACGGCGACGCACGACGATTCGCCGAGCGCCTCATCGCGATCAATCCGGACGACAACCACGGCGTACGTTGCTGGCTCGCGGGCGCGTATCTCAAGGCCGACGATGCCGACGCCTGCCTGCGGCTCGTGGAAGCGTACCCCGACGATGGCTCACCGGAGCTGCGGTTCGACGCCGCCCTTGCGCTGTATCGACTCGGCCGCGCACGCAGCGCGACCGAGGCGCTGCAGTCTGCGCATCGCGAGATGCCGCGCGTCACGCGCTACCTGCTCGAGAAGCGCATTGCGCGACCCAAACTGAGCGAGCACGGCGTCAGCTTCGATGGTGACGATCGCGGCTGGCTCTACCGCGAGGACATGCGCAGCACCTGGGCTGCGACGCCCGGCGCCCTCAAATGGGCGACGAAGGTGCTGCGGGGTTAGCCAGACGTGCCGGGAATGATCCAGGACATCCGGAGCGGCGCTGCCTCGGACATCTCGTAGGTCACATGATGCCGTCAGAGCAGCGCCTGCAGGCCCTTCCGATCGAGCAGGTTGAGCAGTTTGACCGACGGACCGCTCGGTCGCTTTTCGCCGACCTCCCACTGGCGGACAGTCGACAGGCTCGTATTCAGCATGGCAGCAAGGACCGCCTGGCTGACGCGGTAGCGATCCCGCAGGGCGCGGATATTCGCGCCTGTGTATTCAGGTATCGGATCGAGGCAAAGCAAGTCGTACTTGCGCATCCGGCGCTTGTCGATGAAGCCTGCCTCGTGCAGGTCGATAGCTGTCTGATGGACCGCGTCCAGGATTCGTCGCCTTGCCGCTGGCCGACGATCAGCCGATGATCTCCGTGAACGTGCCGCTTTCCGTCTCGTCATCGAGTTGACTCTCGCTCAAGGCCAGTAGATCTCTGGCCAGTTCTCGTAGGGCGTGAAGCTCCCGGGGACTGACGTCGGCGCGTTGATTCTTCGTGAAGCCGTATATGAAGAACCAACGGTCGCCGCGATCCGTCGCCAGCAGGACGCGCGCGCCGCGTTTCGAGTGCCCATCGCTGGAAGCACCGCGTCTTCAGAATCCTTCGTCGGCGCATACTATACCACTGAGTGTATTAGTCTAGAATACGGATCGACGATGGCGCCTTGCTTCGAACTCAGAGCGTGGCCGCGTCGGCCCGCGCTGCCGACGCGGTTTTCCGAGCAATTGAGCTACAAATGATCCGACACGGCCGGAGGAGTCAGCTAAATCACAACGGGGCAAGGGACCGACCAGGGGCCGGTTGGCTCACTCGCAGGATTCCATCGATTTGTCACAGGGAACGCCTGGCTTTCTGCGTGTTTGGCCAGATATGTGCGCCTGGGCTCCGTCCAGGTTGTGACGGCCGGACTGTTGTTCGCGGGGTTCAAGCTGACCTGACTTCGGGGTGAGGCTGACCGCGGGGCAAGGTCGTCAACTATGTTGACGGGTTTCTCGCGGACGGGCGCTGGCCCTCCGGCGGGCGCTCACCGTCCTCCGGGCACCAGGAGGCTTCGGCAAGACGACGCTGGCGCTCTCCTGGCATCTGCTCGTGCCGCCGGGGGCGGTCAGCCACGCGGGGGCATCCTTGACACTGTGCCACAGTTAGATATCTTGAAGATATCTAGAGGGACGTCGTTCAAACGCCATGAGATCCACCAGCACTCGCCGCCGCACCTCGAACGTGATCCTGCGTTACCGGGAGCACGACACACCCTTTGCCGTGTCGCGCAGGACCACGACCCGCCTCGCCGATACACTGGGGATGACCGAGACGCAGGTCATCCACCTGGCGCTGGCCGAGCTTGCGGCGCGCCACCTGCCGCAGTACGCGCCCGATGAAGGGCCGCTCAAGCCCGCAACCCTGAGCGAGATCCGCAAGAGAGTTCGCCAGGGCCGGATGACCGTGGATGAGAAGCTCTTTTGACACAGGCGGCGCGGTGGCCCCGACCGAAGCCCGGCGACATCGTCTGGTGTCGATTTCCGGAGGACATAGGGCCTCGTCCGGGCCCGAAGGCGCGTCCCGCCCTCGTTGTCGCGGTGGGCGAGATCGATGGCGATACCGCGGTGGAGGCGGCCTTCGGAACGAGTCAGAAGACCCACCGCCTGTACACGGGTGAGTTCCTGATAGGCCCACAGGACGGCGACGCCTTCCGGACCGCCGGTCTGAGCTACCCGACCAAGTTCAACCTGGCCAGGAGTCTCCAGTTGCCATACACGTCGGAGTGGTTCGCCGTTGCGCCCGGTGCGCCGTTCGGACAGACCCCGAAGCTCGGCATCCTGCACCCGAGCCTGATGCGCCGTGCCCGAAGCGCATTCGAGTCGCGTCGGCGCTGAACGGCTGCCAGCGATGCAGACCGGCGCGATCTGGTCACTCCGCCACCGGGACGCCACAATCACGCCATGCCCCGTCCAACGCCCGACGACGACCTGCTCGACCTGCCGGCGCTGCTCGCCGACGCCGCCGTCGTGGCGATGACCGTGCAGCAGCCCTCGCCGTTTCTCGACTGGCTGCGCGCCAACCTCTTGCAGTACACGGCGCCGGGCTCTCAGCTCGTTCACGACGAGGAATCGAGGCGGAGAATCCCGACGCAGCCGTAGAGCTGCTCGAACCCATGCTCGCCGAACCCGTTCAGCACGAGGAAGGCCCGGCCGCCGACATCGAGCAAGGCGCGGGGCGGCGGCTCGCGGACTGGCTCGACCGGGTGGGGTCGCGACCGATGCCGGTTTACACATGCGCGCTCGCCGAGCTCGAACACGAGGCACCCGACGCGGAGCCGGACGACGAGGCGCAGTCCACCCGCTGCCATGGGGCGACACGGATCCGTGGGCCCCAGGGGTCGAGTCGCAGTGGATGAAGTTGCTCGAGCGTCATCCCGAGGCCTTCGACAGCTTCGATGTGCTCGACGATCTCGCGACGGCGACGATGACGCACGGCCAGTCAGGGCAGCCCGCGGTCATCGATCGCCTGAGCCGGCCGCTGCTCGAACGCAGCGTGGCGATCCTGGAGCGAGCATTGGCAGATGCACGACCCGCGCCGGCGCGCGTGCGCTGGGCGATGACCGAAAACCGTCCGGCCCTGCGCTCGCTGTTCCGCCTGCACGAGATCGCGATGCAGACCGGCCGGGACGGCGACGCACGACGACTCGCCGAGCACCTCATCGCGATCAATCCGGACGACAACCATGGCGTGCGTTGCTGGCTCGCAGGCGCGTACCTCAAGGCCGACGATGCCGACGCCTGCCTGCGGCTGGTGGAGGCATATCCGGACGACGCTTCGCCCGAGCTGCGCTTCGACGCCGCCCTCGCGCTCTATCGACTCGGCCGCGCACGCAGCGCGACCGAGGCGCTGCAGTCTGCGCATCGCGAGATGCCGCGCGTCACGCGCTACCTGCTCGAGAAGCGCATCGCGCGACCCAAACTGAGCGAGCACGGCGTCAGCTTCGATGGTGACGATCGCGGCTGGCTCTACCGCGAGGACCATGCGCAGCACCTGGGCTGCGACGCCCGGCGCCCTCAAATGGGCGACGAAGGTGCTGCGGCGTTAGCACAGCGACGCCGCCGATCACCCATGGTTTTCCGGGGCTGGCGAGTTGAGCTCTTCACGAAGAATTTCCGGAGCTTCGGCTCCTGCCTGCTAGAATCCTGCGCGAGCGATGCGGGGGCAGCCAAGGAGTAACCGAAGATGTTCGCTAGACTGGCCCGTCTGATGCGGGCGTGGCTGGGCTATTTCGTCTCGATGGCGGAGGATCCGGAAGTGATGCTCCAGGATTCCATCGAGGAGATGAGAACGACGATGCCGAAGCTCAACTCGGTGCTCGTTGCAACCCGCGCGACCGTAATCCGCCTGGAGGAGGAGCGTACTGCGCTTGCCGGCCAGGAGCGGACTCTCTCCGGCTCGATCCAGGCTGCGCTCCGGGACGGGTCGGCCGACGCCCGGGCCCTTGCGGAAGAGGACGCGATCCAGCTGCAACAGGTCCGTACCGACCTGAACAGCACCAACGAGCAGCTCGCCGCGGCGCAAAAGGCGCACGAGGCGGCCCAGCTCTCCGTGGAAACGCTCAAGACGAAGCTCAAGGCCAAGATCGAGACGTCTCAACGGGCGGTCAAGGAGCACCAGAAGGCCAAGGTCATGCGGAGCGCCGCCGACGCGATCGTCGAGCTGCAGTCCTACGGCGTCGCCGCGACCGCCGACAAGTTCCTCGAGCAGATCAAGCAGGAAGCCGCCGAGTCGAAGGCTGCAGTCGAAGTCGCGACCGGTGCCGTGGACACGCAATCGATCGAGCGCGAGCGCACCGCGAGGCGGCTCAAGGCGTCGAGCATCCTGCAGCAATTCGAAGTGGAAATGGGACTCGTCAAGCCTGCCGCCGCGTCGCAGGCGACGGCCACGCCCAGCGTTGGCGCTCGGACGGGCGAGCGGACGGGCGAGTCATAACGGGCTCACGAATTTCCGATGTCCGCGGCGGGCCCCAACCCGGGGGGCGAGCGCTCGATCCTCAAGGAACTGGTGCTCAACCAGTACCAGGCGATCGTCCTCGGAGGAGTGGTCGCCGTCTCGGTGCTCAGCGCAAGCCCGGTGCCGCTGATGATCTGGGCCGGCGGCGAGCTGGCACTGCTGCCGCTGCTCGACTCGCAGCCCATGCGGCGCTGGGTCGGCCGCCGCCGGCTGGCCCGCGCCCGTGCGGCGGCCGAGGCCAGCCGCTCAAGCGCGCTCGCGGCGCTGGAACCGAAGTACGAACGGCGCTATGCAGCGATGCAGCAGCTCTGCGCCCTCATCGAGGCGAACTACCAGCAACTCACCGGGCTCTCTCAGGCGTTCCTTGCCGAGCAGCGTGGCAAGCTCGATGTCGTGCTCGATGGATGCCTGAATCGTCTCCTCGCCCTGCAGCGCTACGACGCCATGCTGGCACAACGCTCGGAGCCTGCGGTGCGGCAGCAGATGCAGTCGCTGCAACGCGACCTCGACCGGACGGACCTGCCGGACCGCGCACGTGCGGCGCTCGAAAAGAACCTGGACCTGAAGGGCCGTTTGCTTGGATCCCTGAAGGAAGCTCGCGGCACGATGATGGCACTGTCGACCGAGCTCGACTCGATGACTTCCCTTCTGGAAGTGCTGCACCAGAATTCGATCGCGATGCGGGATCCGCAGGCGGTCTCGCAGGAGCTCGATGCCATCGCCCGGCAATCGGAGGATTCCGGGCGCGTCGTGCGGGAAATGGAGGCCCTCGTGCAGATGAGCGATGCCGACGAGGAATCATCGACGACGGTTGAGCCGGCGCGCAGCGCGAATGGCGCATCCGCGCGCGCTCGCAACGGCCGGGAGAAGAACCGATGAGCGATCCCGTGACCCGTTTCCCGGCCTGGGCTCGCGCGCTCGCACACGCGATCCGCGGCCGGCTGGGCAACACCTTCGTTCTGCACGGCAGCACCCACGATGTCGTGGCGCCTGCACGGGCTGACGGGACCACACCGGCGGCGGAGGACTTCGTCCCGCTCACGAAGTTCCTCAGCAACGAGGTGTTCGGTCGTCGCCAGGTGGTTATCGAATACCAGCGCGCCAACGGACCGATCTTCCACACACCGGAGTCACACCGGCGATTCACCGAGGCCATGGAGATCGTCGACCTCGTGCACGGGACCGAGCACGCGCGCTCGCTGCCGCGCGAGCCGGTCGAATTCCTCGGGCTGCTCGACTCGTTCATGCAGCGGTCCCTGCGGGAACCGGAACCGACCGGCATCGCGATCCTGTTCCCTTATGCCGAAACCCTGATACCGGAATCGGCCGGCGATGCCAATCCAGACGACCGTGCGGTGCGCGTGTTCGTGCAGAAATGGGCAACCGATCCCGGCCTGCTCGCGGCCGACGTGTCGATCGTGCTGATCACGGAGAACCTCGCCGACTTGAATGCGCGCGTGATCCGCTCACCGCAGACCGTCGAGATCGACGTCGGCCGGCCGGACGAGTCAGAGCGGCTCGCATTCCTGCGCGCCATTCGACCCGAGGACTGGTACCGCGGACGCGCACAATTGTCCGCCGAACAGATCGCCGGGCTGACATCCGGGCTGACGCGCATTCAGCTTCGGCAGATCGTCTCGTCCGTCGACGAGCGCCGGACCACGCTCGATGCGGCACTACTCGCGCAGTACAAGAAGAGCGTCATCGAGTCCGAGTGCTACGGGCTGCTCGAATACGTGGAGTCGAGCTTTTCGCTGGACATGGTGGCCGGCCACGAGGGGGTGAAGGACCGCATGCGGCGGGCCGCGAAAGCGATCACGGCGGGGCGTCTGCGCGGCGTCCCGATGGGCTATCTCGTGGCCGGACCGGTCGGCTCTGCCAAGACCTTCCTCGTGAACTGCTTCACCGGCGAGATCGGCTTTCCTTGCGTGAAGTTCCTGAATTTCCGGTCGCAATGGCAGGGCGTCACCGAAGGCAACCTCGAGAAGATCCTCCAGCTGCTCAGATCGATGTGGCCGGTCGGTGTGATCATCGACGAGGCTGACGCGTTTCTCGGCGACCGCAACCAGCAGGGCGACTCGGGCACCTCGAATCGCGTCTTCGCCCAGCTGGCCACGTTCATGGCAAACAGCGAGTACCGTGGGCGGATCGTCTGGTTCCTGATCACGAGCCGGCCCGACCTGCTGCCGATCGATCTCAAGCGGCAGGGTCGTGCCGAAGAGCACCTCGCGCTCTTCTACCCTGACAGCGACGACGAGTACGAGGCACTGTTCCGCATCATGCTGAAGAAGAGCGGCCTCAAGACGTCCGTGGACTCGATCAAGAGCGTAATCGCCGATCCAACAGGACTGTCGGGCGCCGACATCGAAGCGATCCTCGCTCGTGCGGCGCTCGCGTGCGACGCCGCCGACGATCCGACCACCGTGCCTGCGGACGTGTTGCGCAACGCATTCGTGGACTTCATCCCGGCATCGAGTCCGCTCGAGCGCGAGCTCCAGGTGCTCGTCGCCGTGCAGGAGTGCACGTCGCGGGAGCTGCTGCCGCCCGCCTATCGGGACATGGATCGCGCCGCGTTGCGGGCACGCATCAACGAGCTGCGCGCGCTGCTGGGTGACTGAGGTGGAGACGCACCGATGAGACGCTATCAACTCGGTTTTCAGCTGACCGGTGCCGGCAAGACACTGCTGGTGCTGGTCGGCCTGGGCGTTCTGGCGTACGCGCTGTACCTGCATCGCGATCGATTGCCAGGCCACCCGCAGGAGCCATCAGTTTCGACCACGGCGCCAGTCACTCAGTCGTCGCCGGCGCCCGAGATGGCTCCCGTCGCGCCCGCGCCCGCTCCTGCTCCCGCTGCCGCTCCTGCTGGTGTTCCCAGCACCAGCACTGGTCCGCACGATGTCCTGGCACGTATCCGGCAGAGCGGTGTCCTGCGTGTGGGCATGGAACCGGATGCGCCGCCGCTGCATTTCATCAATGCGCGCAAGCAGGAGGACGGTTTCGACTTTCGTCTCGCCGGCCTGCTCGCCGAGGCGCTCGGCGCCACGCGGGTGCAGGTCATGGAGGCAGACTACGAAGATCTTCCCGCCCGGCTGACCGCCGGTGATGTCGACATAGTGATGGCAGGGTACGTGCCCGACCCGTCGATCGAAGGCGTCGACTGGTCCATCGGCTACCTCGACTTCGGGCTCTGCATGATCGTTCACGAGAGCAAGGCCGCCGTGCTAAAGGGGCCTGCCGACCTCGTCGGCAGGCGGATTGCGATCTACGACGACCCCGCAGCCGAGCGCTGGGTGAAGCAGAACGTGCCCAATGCCCGGATCGAGAAGTTCTCCGGCGACAATGGCTGGTTCGAGGCGCTGGAAACGGACCGGGCGGATGCACTGATCTACGACTACCCGTTCGCCGCGGAGGAAATCAAGACGCATCCGCGTACCGTGATCGTGCGCTACAACCTCAACCAGTCGAAGTACGCCGTCGCGGTCGCCAAGAACAACTACGATCTCGTCTACCAGATCAATAATTTCATCGACGGTCTGAAGTCGACCCCACAATATGCGGACCTGATGCGAGAGTATCTGGCGAGCAGCTCGCCCGCCTTCATGCAGCCGATTGCCGGCCGCAAGACGTACACGGTGCAGCCCGGTGACTCGTTGAGCAAGATCGCCGCGGCGAAGCTCGGCAGCGCGGATCGCTGGCCGGAGATCTGGAACCTGAATCGCGACCGCGTCGCAAACGAGAACCTGATCTATCCGAAGCTCGTCCTGCTGATGCCGTAAGCGGAGGACTTACGCACCGCCACCTACGCCGGTAAAGCTTTTGTTAGGCCACGCGGGTTGAACGCGTCATTCCCCAGGTCCTCGGGCTTTAACTTTGAGCCGATAGTACCTGCTCACGGACCGTCATACGGCGAGTGGTTGAACGTGTAATCGGCGATCACGCGCTCGGTGGCATGTTCCACCGCAAGGAGTTGCACGCGCTGCGTCGCGAAGGCGAGCCGGCGTAGCTCGGCCACACTGGGCGCCAGCACCACTTCGCCCGCCGCCGGATCGAAAGCCACGTCCTCGGCACGCCAGCGCGTGCCGCTCGCCACGTCGTCGAGCAGCAGGTCGAGCCGCTCGATGTCCCCGAGCGGCGCGTGCAGGTGGGCGACCACCAGGTCGTCCTTGGGCGCCACGGTGCAATTGACGCTGCCGCCCGGCTGCAGGCGATATTCGCGCACGCGGAGGCCCGACTGCTGCAGTCGCCGGATGAAGGCCGCCGTCAGCACGGCATGCACGTCTCCCGCACGCGTCACGCGCTGGATGCCCTCGCCCAGGCGCAGCAGCTCGCGCAGACGCGCGCTGCACGCCTCGCAACCGAACAGGTGCTCCTCGAGCTCGGCCTCGCGGTCGTCCGTCGAGCTCGCCCAGCCACCAGGCGATCAGCTCAGGTGCCACTGCCGCGCACGTGGGGGCAATCATGAGGCCACCGTCGATATCTGCATGCAGACTTTCAGCCGCTCGATGCCGCGGTGGCGAATCACGCGCACGTTGCCGGGGGAGAGCCCGAGCTCCGCGCCTACGCCCTCTGCCGATCGATCGTCATAGAAGGTCATCATCAGCACGGCGCGCTCGCGCTCGGGCAGACCCTGCAGGCACACCCGAAGCCGGCTCGTGTCGAGTGCCTCCGGGTCCTCGCCGGCCGTCGGGAGCAGGTCGCCGGCGAAGGTCTCGAGCAGCCGCTCACGGCGGCGGCCGCTGCGCCGCCCGTCGATGACCACCTGCCGGCACGTGCCGAAGATGAACGAAGCGAGCCGCTCGGGCTCGCGGACTTCGCGCGCGCGCAGCTTCTGCAGGATCATGAGCAGCACGTCCTGGACGAGATCGGCGGCGGCCGCCTCGTTTCGCAGGTGTCGCAGGCCATAGAGGCGGATGCGGGGCGCGAACCGCCGGCAAAGCTCCGCCTCGGCGGCAGCGTCGCGGCCCGGTGCGGCCGCGGCAATGCACCGCGCGAGCGCTGCGTCGTCGGTCTCGGGCGAGGCCAGGGGGTGCACCGGACGAGCATAGGGCCTGGGTTGGGTCGTGAGTAGGGCCGGCCTGCGAGGGAGGTGTAACGGACGGCCGGGTCGTTACACACCCTCGTCACGCCATCCTCGGAGCGAGCCATGATCACGAACCGCGAGTCCGGCACGAACGTCCACGAGATCGCCGACGGCATCTACCGCATCAACACGCCGGTGGCCCTGCCGGGCGGGGCGGGTGGGTTCAACTTCAACCAGTACCTGATCGTCGACGACGCGCCGATGCTGTTCCACACGGGGCTGCGACAGCTGTTCCCGCTGGTGAGCGAGGCGATCCGCGCCGTGCTGCCCATCGAGCGATTGCGCTACGTCGGGTTCTCGCACTTCGAAGCCGACGAGTGCGGCGCGCTCAATTCGTTCCTGGCGGCCGCACCGGGGGCGGTGCCGGTGTGCGGCACGGTGGCTGCGATGGTGTCGGTCGCCGACTACGCGGACCGCGCGCCGCGCGCACTCGCGGACGGCGAGGAGCTCGCGCTCGGCCGCCACACGATGCGCTGGTTCGACACACCCCACGTCCCGCACGCCTGGGAATGCGGACTGATGCTGGACGTGGCCACCCGCACGTTCTTCTGCGGCGATCTCTTCACCCAGGGCGGCGCGGGCGAGGTGGCGCTCACCGAGTCGGACATCCTGGGCCCGAGCGAGGCGTTTCGAGGACCGATGGACTACTACGCACATACGCCGCACACGGCGGCCATCCTGGAGCGCCTGGCGGCCGAACGCCCGACGACCCTCGCCTGCATGCACGGCAGCGCGTGGCGCGGCGACGGCGCGCGGCTGTTGCGCGAGCTGTCGGCGGCCGTGGCGAAGGCGCCGGCGACCTAGATCACAAATTGTGACTTAGAGAGTGCTCGACGATCGAAGGTCATCAGCCGCGCACGGCGGGCGTCGTCGAGAATCGTCAAGTTGAATTCGGCGCATCCCTGCCGCCGCCCCTCCGCAGGGCCGGAGACTTGGTCGTTCAGGCGGCTGCGTCTGTGTCCAGCCTGGCGCGCAGGAATTCCGGGGCCAGATCGAAGCCATTGGCCCAGACGACCGTGTCCGACGCGACCTTGAGGTCCGCGAATGCTGCCGGATCGCGAAGTTGACGCACGATGGGCCGGCGGTCGGACTCAATAAACTCGCGCAGGTCGACCTTGCCTTCCGAGCGGTCCGAAAACCGCAGCCAGAGCGTGAAATTCTCCAGCGGTTTCGCTTCCGTCACCCAGACCAACATTGGATCGCTCACACGAGGGGCGCTATCCCGGCGAAGGCGCAATCCAATCGTAGTCCTCAGTCCAGCTGAGCACACGACCGTCGGCCGTTGTCACCTGTCCATGCGTCACGAACCGCTTGCCGCCGTCCATGACCTTGGCCTCCTCCACAAACGACCCCATGCCCTCGATCGCGCCGCGGGTCCGGATCACGCCGGGCTCGGGCGAGGTGATTTGCGCCAACATCGGCGTGCCGATCACCGGCTTGGGCTCAGCGTCATAGGCGCCGTCCCAGGCATTGAGGCGCACTTCGCCCCCCGGCGTTGTCGACACGACAACCCAGATGAGGTGCTTGCCGTCGTCCTTGACGATCCAAAGGATGCGCTCGCCGGGCTCCAACGGCGCGGAGCGCTCCGGGTTCTGCCGCCAGATTCCGAGCGGAACATTGCCCCCATCGGCATTTGCCGGCATCGCACGCCCCGCAAGCTCAGAAGTTCACCGCCAGCCTTACCCCATATGTGCGCGGCCGGCTGGGAAAGCCCACATCATAGGGCAGTCCGGTGGCCTGGCCGGGAAAGTAGGTGTCGTAAGCCTCGGTGTCCGACAAGTTCTTGCCCCACACCGTGAAACTCCAGGTCTCGGTTTCCACGCCGGCGTTCAGGTTTACGAACGTCTTCGAATCCTGGACGTCGAGGTTGTCGTGGAACCAGTAGCGATCGCTGATGTACTGGACGTCTCCGCGCACGAACCAGCCGAGCGAGTTCGAAGTGGTGTGCGTGAAGTCGAATCCCGCCGTCGACGACCAGTCCGCTGTTCGCGGCGGGTGGTTGCCGACATATTGCGGAAAGAGCGTGAACTCTTCGATCTCGGATTCCGCGTAACCGATATTTGCAAACAGGCTCAGACTTTCACCCACGTCGACGGCGGCTTCGATTTCCGCACCGGTAATGGTGACATTGTCGATATTGCTGGTCACATTGGCGCGTCGCACGAAATCGATATAGGAGAATTGCAGATTGTCGATGTCGCTGTAGAAGACGGCGCCGTTCAGCGTCAGCGCACCGTCCATCCCCTGCGTCTTGAAGCCGACTTCGTAATTCGTCAGCTCCTCGGAGTCGGCGATCGGGAAGTCCGTGCCGTTGAACACGCCTGAGCGGAAGCCCACGCCGATCGTCGCATAGACTTGCCGATTTTCGTCGAACCGGTAGGTCGCGCTCACGCGCGGCTGGAAGAGCTCGAAATCAGCCTCCCGATCGAGCCCCGTCGCGTTGTCGACCTGGGTGCGCTCGTCGCTGTCGTAGCGCGCGCCCGCTGTGAGCGTGAGCTGCGACGTGGCGTCATAGTCGATCTGGCCGGAAACGCCATAGGCGAAGCGGCCGCTGTCCTCCGGCCGCACGCCGCCGCCGAACGTGTTCGGGTCGTTCACCGGATCGCCCCTGTCGAAGAACACGCGCGTGGCCAGGAAGTGGTCCGAGTCGAGCGCGTCGGCGGCGAGCACCCAGCGCAGCGGACGCTCGCCCGGGCTCACCAGCCGGAACTCCTGCGACCAGATCTCGCGCTCGTAGGGCTGGTTGTTGCCAAGCACCGCGTGTGGAAGTGAAGTCGAGGTCGGTCACTTGCACCTGCTCGAGCCTGGTATAGCCCGTGATCGAGCTGAACGTGGCGAAGCCGAGGTCGCTTTCGAGCTTGGCGGTGTAGTTCTGCGAGTCGCCGTCGCCGCGATTGGGGAAGTTCGACTGCAGATCGACGAAATCGTTCGGATCGCCGGAGAACACGGGCGCGAAGATGACGCCCGCGGCGTCGAACTCCGAATAGTTTGCGATCAAGGTGAGCGTCGTGTTCTCGCCCAGATCGAAATAGAGATTTCCGCGCAGCGAATAATCGTAGTCGACCGCATCGCCCGCCCCGCCGGTGAAGGCGTTGCGGATCACGCCGTCGCTCGAGAAATACGATCCCGCCAGCCGAAAACGTGCGCCCGGCATGATCGACCCGGAAATGCCGGCGGCCGTATCGACCGTGTTCTCATTGCCGTACGAGACGTCGGCGAAGCCGGTGAATTCGTCGGTTGGCGCACGCGTGTTTATGAGCACGACGCCCGCCTCGGCGTTGCGCCCGTAGATGGACCCCTGCGGGCCCCGCAGCACCTCGATGCTCGTTACGTCGAAGAGGCGCATATTGAACTGCTTGACGTCGTCCTGCGGCACGCCGTCGACGATGACTGCGACGGGAGAATCCGAGCGGCTCGCCTGCGCGATGCCGCGCAGCACCACCACCGAGTTCGTGTAGGTGTCGGTGCGTTGCACCGAGAAGTTCGGCACGATCCTGGACACCTCGGACGTCTGCTCGATCTGCCGGGCGGCCAACGCCTGTGCCGTCAGCACGTCGACCTGGATCGGAACGTCCTGCAAGCGCTCGGACCGCTTCTGCGCCGTCACGATGATCTCTTCGATGCCGCCGGCCACCTCCGCCACCACTCCGCGCTGCGCATACGCCGCGCCCATCAAGCTCCACGCTGCGCCTGAGAGAAGAACCCCGCACACTGACGACTTTTTCATTGCCGTACGTCCTCTCTTGAGCCCCTCCGTTGCCTTCTTCTGAACTGTCCGCCGGCGCCTCAGGGCAGCCGGCCTTTCACCACGCCCACCATGTGGTGATCGAACACCTGCCAGCGTTCGCCGTTGTGTCGCCAGCCGTTCACGTAGGCGACCAACTTGCCCTTGGTGAGCGAGCTGATTTCGCTGCCCGTCGGCATGCCCTCGGCGATGACGGCGCCGGGTTTGAATTCCTCGTTCGTGTATTTCACGAGACCCAGCGTTATCACTTCTTCGCCCACCTGGTGGGCCGTGACGTCGATCCAGGTCGTGTCCATCGCCTCGATCGCCTTGTCGAGGTCGATCATCTGCTGCTTGTCCACGGAGAGCGTGGGCCAAGGCTGCGCCGTGCCGAGAAAATCGGCCGTGAAGAGACCCTCGAGCCAGCCGTGGCGCTTGTTGGATATGGCCGCCCCCCACTCGTCGTAAAGGGTCTTGAACTTCAGAGAGAGATCATCTTTCGCCATTCCGACTGCCTCGAATTAGCCGCTTTCGCACCTCTTTGTGTGGCTGACTATCTCACTTTGCCGACAAGTCGTCAACGTTTTGTGGTCGTTATATCGGCTAACCCTAGTTATCTTATTGTTTTATTATGTGTATCTGGCGATCTTAGGCTTATGAAACGCATCATGGCGACGAAGAGATCTGAAGCCCGGAAGACCGACGGCGAGCGGCTTTCCGAGCTCGAACTGACGCTGACAGTCCTCTGGAATGTGATCCGCCGCTGGCTGAGTCAGCGAAACAATTCGCCTGTCGTAAACGGCCTGTCCGACCTCGACGTGTTCCTGCTGCACATGCTCGTCTACCGGAGCAAGCAATTGCGCGGCGTCGACCTCGCCTTCGCGCTGGCGATCGACGACATGCACCTGGTGTCCTACTCGCTCAAGAAGCTGACCAAGCTGGGCGTCACCTCCAGCAAGCGCATCGGCAAGGAAGTTTTCTACGAGGCCACTCAGAAGGGCAAGGAGCACTATCTCGAGTTTCTCGAGGATCGCCGCAAGTATCTCGAACCGGCGCTGCAAGGCACGTCGCAAGTAGGCGACTTCGAATCGCTCAACGCCTCGCTGCGTGCGCTCTCCGGCGCCTACGAACAAGCTGCCCGCGCCGCCGCGTCCGCCAAGGGTCAGTGAAGCCATCTCGAGCGAACACCGAGCTCGCCTGCCAGACGAGGCCGCTGGCTAGCGCCGCGCCGGCGAACACCCACAACCCGCGCGCGTAGTCGCCGGTGTCGGCTGCGATCAGGCCGAACGCCATCGGGCCGACAAACCCGCCGAGGGCAGCGAAGGAGTTGACGAAGGCGAAAGCGGTCGCCGCGGCTTTGCCCGTCAGGAATTGCGGGATGATCGCCCAGAAGATCGGCAATACGCCCAGAATGACTGCGACGGCGATGACGGCGGCGACGATCGACCCAGGCGAGTTCAGGAACAACCCCATGGCAGCAAGCCCTGTCGCAGCGACGGCTGCGAAAGCGAAGCTCCAGGCCTCCAGCCTCTTGGCACGATCGGCGATGCGTCCGGCGACCAGGGTCAGCGCGCAGGCGGCGATGTAAGGGGCGGTCGACAACGCGCTGGCGAGCGCTGCATTGGCGCCGGCGGCGCTGATGATCTGGGGCAGGAAGAACACGACACACCAGAAGCACGCGGCGAAGGCTCCATAGCCGATCGCGAGCAGCATCACGCGAGGATGGCGCAGCGTGCTCCATGCCGAGGCGGGTCCAGTGTGGTCGATCGCCGCGCGTTCTTCGGCCAGAGTGTCAGCAAACCACTCGCGCTCTTGCGGCGTCAGCCATTTCGCCTGCCCGGGCGAACGCGGCAGGGCGAACGGCAGCACGCATCCGAGAATGATGGCCGGCACGCCCGCAACGACGAAAAGCCATTGCCAGCCATGTAGCCCCCTCACGTCGTCGAGGCCGAGCAGGGCAGCGGCGATCGGTCCGCCGACGACCGCGCCGATGGGCTGAGCGATGATGAAGTAGCCGAATGCCTTGCCGCGATGCGCCTTCGGAAACCATTGCGCGAAGTAATACAGGATGCCGGGCGCATAGCCCGCCTCGGCGACGCCGAGCAGAAACCGAAGCGCGTGCAACTGGCCGGCGTTGGTCACGAAGGCCGTCGCGCAGGTGACAAGACCCCACGTGATCATGATGCGTCCAAGCCAAAGCGGGGCGCCGACGCGGGCCAGTATGAGGTTGCTCGGGATCTCGAAGAGGAAATAGCCGGCAAAGAATACCGAGGCGGCGAACGCAAAATCCGCCTGTGTGAGACCCAGGTCGGCGTTCATGGTGACCGCAGCGAAGCCGAGGCAGACGCGATCCAGGAAGGAAAGCGCGAGCCCCAGGAAACACAGCGGAACAATGCGCCAGACAGCCTTGGCCAGGCCTGTTTCTTCCGCGCTTCGCTGCATGCACCTCCTCCGGCGGTGAATACATTTTACCAACATTACGTTGATGTTTTATCATTGTTGTGTGACCATCGGAAAGCTGCATGTGAGCTCCAGGAGGGCCTCATGACCGCACTGATCGACACCTCCTCGTGGCCCGTTCTGGGCGCGCCCGGGCGCAACGCCTACCGCGTAAGCGACGATGCCGTGGACCTGCGCCGACCCGAGCGGCGCGAATCGACTGCGCAATTGCGGGCGCTACCGCAAAATCTGCTGCTTGATCGCGACCGGTGTGCGCTCATCATCATCGACATGCAGAACGATTTCTGCGCACGGGATGGGTGGATCGGCCAGATGGGGATTGATGTGAGCCCCGCGCTCGCGCTGGCCGGCCCCATCAATCGGGCAGCTGCCGCGGTCCGCGAGTGCGGCGCGCCTGTACTGTGGGTCAATTGGGGCGTGCGCCCCGACCGACTCAATCTGTCGCCCGGAACGCAGCATCCATTCAACCCGAACGGCCGCGGCCCGGGCCTCGGCGGCGAACTGCGCAACGGCGCCCGCACACACAACGTCCTGGAAAAGGACAGTTGGGGCGCGCAAATCATCGACAGCCTCATCCAGGAACCGACCGACATCCATGTCGACAAACACCGCATCAGCGGCTTTTGGGATACTCCGCTCAACGCCATCCTGACCAATCTTGGCGTCCACACCCTCTTCTTCGCGGGCGTGAACGCCGACCACTGCGTGCTCGGCACGCTGATGGACGCGAATTTCCACGGCTACGACACCGTCCTGCTGCAGGACTGCACCTCCACCACGTCGCCGGACTTCTGCTACCAGGCCACTTTGCACAATGTGCGCTTCTGTTTTGGCTTCACGACGACGTCGGCGGATCTCGTCGAGGCGTTCGCGGCCGGCGACTGACGCATACGACTGAAGCTCGTCACTGATGAGACTGTTGAACTTCTCGATCGGTCAGGTCCGCACCGTTCAAATCGGCGCTGACACGATCCGCACTGCGCACGTCAAATCGCCTCAACCCGAGCCCTGGATCATCACCGACGACGGCGCCGCGGGCGACGAGAGGGCCGTGCATCCCGACAAGATCTACGCCTTCGCGCGCAGCGGCTATGCATATTGGGGTGCGCAGCTCGGCGTCGAGCCCGCCACGTGGCCAGACGGCTTCTTCGGCGAGAATCTCACGCTCGACGACCTGGACGAGCGCGATGTGCGCATCGGCGACGTGTTCGCGATCGGCGAGGAGGTCCGCCTCGTGGTCTCAGGCGCGCGCACGCCGTGCCTCAAGCTCGCGTGGCGGCTCGGGCAACCGCGGACGTTTCAGAAGGTGTTCGCGAAGTCGCGCCGCTCTGGGGGCTATTTTGGCGTTCTGACGCCAGGCCGCGTGCGGCCTGGCGACGCCGTCACCCGCATCCAACACGATCCGACGATGCCAAGCATCGCCGACGTTTGCGACTTCATCGCCGATAACAAGCCGCCACCGCTCGAGCCGCTGCAGCGCCTGCTCGCTTTCGACAAGCTCAGCCCAGCCGTGCGCTTGCTGCTCACCGCCAAGCTCGAAGCCGCCGAACGCGCCGCCGCCGCGTCCGAGGGGCGCTGGCTCGGCTGGCGCGCGTTCGAAATCGACACGATCGACCAGGAGACCCCGGAGATCCGCTCCGTCTATCTTCGCGCCGCCGATGGCGCGCCGCTTTGCCGGCCGCGGCCCGGGCAATTCGTCTCGGTGCGAATGCGACTCGCCGACGGCGGGACCGTCACACGCAGCTGGAGCCTTTCTGCGTTCGCGCAGAATCCTGATCGCTATCGCCTCACCGTGCGCAGACTGTCCGGCCCGGGATCGACCTGGGTGCACCAGGCGAAGCCCGGCGCGCCGGTGATGCTGCGTGCGCCCGTGGGCGAGTTCACATTGGACATGGGAGGCTTTCGTCCAGTCGTGTTGATCGCCGCCGGCATCGGCATAACACCAGTGTTCGCCATGCTGCAGGCTCAGCTCGCCCGCGCGCATGCCGCGCCCGTGTACATGTTTTACGGCGTCCGCACGCTCGCGGACGCCGCCTTCCGCAAACACCTCGACTCGCTGGCCGCGCAGCACGAGCAATTCGCGCTCCACTATATCTGCAGCCGCTCCGATGAAGCTGGTCGCCCCGCGGGCCGCATGACGCCGGAGTTCGTGATCGAACGCCTCAAGGGCCTGCATATCCTTCTGCAGGGCCATCGCGTCGACCTGCCCTGGCACGAGAGCGACATGTATCTCTGCGGGCCTGGCGACTTTTGCCGCGAGTTCAAGGACGCGTTCGTCGCCCGCGGCGCCAACGCCGATCACATCCTCACCGAGCTCTTCATCCCCGCCACAGCGGAAGTCACGCAGATCGAGGAAGCCACGGTGCGCTTCGCCGGTAGCGACCTCACCTGCGTCTGGAGCGCCGGAGAAGACTTGAGCTTGCTCGAGCTTGCCGAGCGCGCAGGCGTCGCGATCCAAAGCGATTGCCGGGCCGGTTCGTGTCTGACTTGCAGGACCGCCGTGCGTTCCGGATCAACCACCGCGGACCTTGGAGATGGTGGCGCACTTTTGTGCGTCGGCCGGCCGAAGACGGCGCGCCTGGTGTTGGACTGTTAGTAGCGCGCTGCCGGCCGCAGGACGGGCAAGCTGCGCGACCGCCTCGCTCGACCCCGACAACATGAACATGCGTTACAACCTGGTCCATCCAGGTGGTGACGGCCGCGCTGTAGTTTGCGGCGCTAAAGCTGACCTGACTTCCGGTGAGCTGACCGCGGGGCAAGATCGTCAACTATGTTGACGGGTTTCTCGCGGACGGGCGCCGGCCCTCCGCACACGACGTTTCCGCGGAAACGTTTCTAGGCGCTTACCTGGGCGCCGTAAGCCAGGCTGACGACTCTTCCTGGGCCAGCATGGCCAGCACCCAGCGCCAGCAAGGTCAGGTATAACGAGACCCGGTGACTTCCAGACCTGGCCCAGGCACAACCATGGAGTGGCAACGATGACGACACGTTACGGCAAGGAAACCACGACCGACGAGCTGCTCGAGGGCCGCACCCTCTCCGGCCGCCGCATGCTCGTCACCGGCGGGACGTCGGGGCTCGGGCTCGAGACCGCACGCGTGCTCGCAGCGCACGGCGCGCACGTCGTCATCACCGCGCGCGACGCTGACAAGGCCGAGCGCGCCGTCGCCACTATACGGGCATCCGCGGCACCGGGCGCCACGGTCGAGGTGCGTGAGCTCGATCTCGCCTCGCTCGCGAGCGTGCACGCCTGCGCGGACCGGCTGCTCGCCGAGGGCCAGCCGATCCATGTGCTGTTCGCCAACGCGGGCGTCATGGCCTGTCCGCAGGGCCGCACGCTCGAGGGCTTCGAGACGCAGATCGGCACGAACCACCTCGGTCACTTCGTGTTCGTCGGGAAGCTCGCGCCGCTGGTGACACGCAGCGCACCGGCGCGCATCGTCGTCACCTCCTCCGCCGGGCACCGCATCTCGGACGTCGACCTCGACGACCCGAACTTCGAGCGCACGCCCTACGACCCGTGGGTGGCCTACGGCCGCTCGAAGACGGCCAACGCGTTGTTCGCGGTCGAGCTCGACCGGCAACTGAAGTCCCGTGGCGTGCGGGCCTGCGCGCTGCACCCGGGCGGCATCCAGACGGAGCTCGGCCGGCACATGACGCCGGAGTCGACCGAAGCGTTGATGAAGATCATCGGCGTGGCCGGCGGCCACGACCGGTTTCCCTTCAAGACGATCCCGCAGGGCGCGGCGACACAGGTGTGGGCCGGCATCGTCGCGGACGCCGATGAGGTCGGCGGGCAGTTCTGTGAGGACTGCGGCGTGGCGCCGCGCAACGACAATGCGGGCCCGTTCAGCGGCGTGCGCTCCTACGCGCTCGATCCGGCGCGGGCCCGCGCGCTCTGGGCGCGCAGCGAGGAGTGGGCGAAGGCGCGATCCGAGCTCGGCTGATCCGCTGCGACTTTGGCGCGATGGCGGCAACCGTCGCGCGCTGACAACGTGCCGTCGCACGCACCCTGACCAAAGTCAGTGTCGTGAACTGACCAGCCGCCGTGTGGCGGTCGGTGCGCCGCGCCCACAATGCGCGACCGTATGGAACGGATGCCGCCAGTCATCGACACGCGATCATGGACCGGGGCCAGGGACGGCCCCGGCTCCGTGGCAGATGTGCGGCAGCCGGCGTCGTATGTCGAGCCGTGGGCCGCGGTGCTCATCGCGCAGCTACCTCTGACCGCCGCCCGCGCGCATGCGCGCGCGATGGATCCGGGTCTACCATGCATGAATGCTGACTCACGCCCCCGGCCTGCGCAGAGGCGATACGTGGCCCATGAACGCCGCGCGATGCCGTCCGCGATGAGCACCGCGACGCGCGTCCTGCTCGTGGACGATCACGCCATCGTCCGCGAGGGACTGCGCGCCGTGCTCGGCCAGAGCGAGTCGCTGCAGATCGTCGGCGAGGCGGGCGACGGCGGCGAGGCGCTCGAGCTCGTGCGCCACCTGCGACCGGACGTCGTATTGATGGACCTCAAGATGCCCGGGCTGCCGGCGGCGGACGCGATCCGGACCATTCGCGCCCAGTACCCCGGCACTCAGGTGCTCGTCCTGACGAGCTACGCGGAAGACACGCAGGTGGAGGAAGTTCTGCGCGCCGGTGCGCTCGGCTTCGTGCTCAAGAACATCGTGGCCGCGGACCTGGTCCGTGCGATCGCCACCGTCGCGCGAGGCGAAGCGTGGCTGCAGGCCGAGGCGCAGCGCTCGCTCGTGAACCGCATGCGACGGCCCACCGACCTCGATCCCCTGGCGCTCCTGACCGAGCGCGAACGATCGGTGCTGCGACTGCTGGCGAAGGGCATGAGCAATCGCGCCATCGGCCGCGCGCTTCACCTCACGGAAGGCACCGTGAAGGGCTACGTGAGTCATGTGCTCGCGAAGCTCAAGCTCGAGGACCGGACCCAGGCCGCGCTGCTCGCCGTGCGGCTCGGCATCGACACGGAGGAGTAATGAAACTTCAGCAGGCGCTCGCGTTCGATCGCTTCGTGCTCGATCCCGTCGCCGGCTGTGTGTTCGGCCCGACGGCGGCCGTGCCCCTGACGCCGAAGGCGTACGCGCTGCTCGAGTACCTGGCGGCGCACCCCGGCCGGCTTGCGACCAAGCGCGAGCTGCTGGACGCGCTTTGGCCGCACCAGTGCGTCACCGACGGCGTACTCAAGGTCTGCGTGCGCGAGATCCGCCGCGTGCTGGGCGACGACGCGCGAGCACCGCGCGTCATCGAAACCGCGCATCGTCGCGGCTACCGCTTCGTCGCTCACAACTTCCTCACCCCTCACTAACCGTTCGCTCATGACTCGAGCGTCGCGGGCGCCTAGAGTGCGCGCCCCTGCGAGGCACATGTCGTGCCGAGCGAAACGTCAAGGAGAACTCGATGAATCATTCACTCTACCCGGTGGCCGCCGCGCTGCTGACAATGTCGCTGACGCTGCTGCAGCCGCGCGCAGGCGCAGGCCCAGGTTGCCCACGTCAAGGGCTACGAGGCACCGGTCGTGTTCCAGGCCGCGGGACCCGACGCCGCGTCGATCCAGGGAGCGGTCGATGGGTACCGACTCGCGCTCGGCGCGGTGAACAACGGCAACGCGCCGGGTCCGCTCGCGGCGGGCCGTCGCGAGATCAACTGGGACGGCGGCGGCTCGACCGCGACCTCCATCGCGGCGACGCCGTTCGCGGGATTCCTGAACACACGCGGCGCACTGTTCGTCACGCCGGGCAGCGGCTTCGTGCAGGCGCCGGCATCGGGGCTCGCGGACACGTTTGCAAACACTGCCTACGAGACGATCTTCCAGGCGTTCAGTCCGGTGCGGCTCTTCAGCCCGATCGGAAGCAACGTGACCGTCGTCGACTTCTTCGTGCCGGGCAGCGGCGGCGGGCTCCTCGCCACGACCCGCGGCTTCGGCGCGATCTACAGCGATGTCGACCTGCCGGACGGCAGCGGTCCCGGCGGCAAGCGCGGCAACCGCAAGGCGAGCACGCTCGTCGAGTACTACGGCCTCGGCGGCGGGCTGCTGTTCAGCAGCTTCGTGCCCGCCGCGCCCGGCGATGGCGGGTTCGCATTTCTCGGCATCGTCTTCGACGATGCGCGCGTCGCCCGCGTGCGGATCAGCACCGGCAACGCGGTCCCGGGGGCCGACGACACCCGGCCTCGCGACGTCGTCGTCATGGATGACTTCATCTTCGGCGAGCCGCAGCTCGTCCAGTGAGGCGGGGCGGCCGGTGGCGGCGTACCATCCCGGTACGCCCTCACCGGCCCGACCGATGTCCGCCGTCCGCGACAACCTTCCCCCGCCCCAGGCGCCCCCGACGTCCGCACGCAGCTCGAGCTGCTGTCCCAGATGGTCGAAGAGATATCGGGCGAGCTCGCGCTCGAGCCGCTGCTCGCGCGCCTCGTCGAGCGCGCCTGCAACCTGATCGGCGCGGACGACGGCGCGATCGGCCTGTACGTGCCGGACCGCGACATCATTCGCACCGCGGCCAGTCATGCGATCCCGGAGGCCGAGCTGCACGCCGAGCTGCCGCGCGGCCACGGCCTCACCGGCCGCGTGCTCGAGCTTGGCGCGCCGCTGCGCTGCCGCTATGGCGACCTGCCGCATCCGAGCAGGATCGCCGCGCGGGAGATGAACGTGATCGGCATGCCGATCGTGAGCCGCGACCAGTTGATCGGCGTGTTCGGCATCGGCGTGTGGCCGCCGAAGCAGCTCGGCGACGCGGAACAGGCGCTGCTCGAGCATTTTGCGCGCCATGCCGCCGTCGCGATCGTCAATGCGCGCCGCTACAGCGACGAGCAGCGCCGCGCCGCGCGCTTCGCGATGATCGCCCGGGTGGCCGGGCTGATCGCGAGCGAAACCGAGCTCGACCAACTGCTGCAGCGCGCCGCGGATGCCGTGCACGAGCTGCTCGGGTTCGCGAGCGTCGACATACCGCTGATCGAGCCGCCGGACCTGCAGACGCTCGTGATTCGAATTCGCGGCGGCGAGTACAAGCGGTGCATCCACCAGGTCGACCGGTTGGCCGTAGGCCAGGGGGTCATGGGCGCGGCGGCGAGGACCCGCCGAGTGCAGCTCGTCAACGACGTCGCCTCCGATCCGCGCTACGTGACGCCGCCCGGGATGCCGCGCCCGCGCGCGGAACTCGCGGTACCGATGCTCTACGGCGACGAGCTGCTCGGCGTCGTCAACGTCGAGGGCGACGGTCCGTTCGATGAGCTTGACCGCATGAGCCTGGTAATCGTCGCGGAGCACCTGGCGGTCGCGATCCACAACGCGCGGCTCAACGAGCAATCGCAACGGCTCGTCGTCATCGAAGAGCGTCAGCGCCTGGCGCGCGAGCTGCACGACAACGTGACACAGATCGTCTCGTCGATCAGCCTGATGGCGCAGTCGCTGAGCGCCGCGTGGCGGCGGGATCCGCTGGACGGCGAGCGCCGTGCGGCGCGCATGGGCGAGCTCGCCCAGATGGCGTTCGGCGAGATGCGTGCGCTGCTTCGAGAGCTGATGCCCGGGGAGCCCCCGTCCGGCATCCCCCAAAGCGCCGCGCCGCTGCACGTGCTGGCGGGCGCGCTGCTCACACAGCATGGCCTCGCGACGGCTGTGACACGCCTGCTGCCGGTGATGGTGCCGGGCAACCTGGCGCTGCACCTCGACGTCGACAGTTACGTTCCGCAGGCGGTGCCGCTGGAGCGCGCGCTGCTCCGCGTTTGCCAGGAGGCCGTCTCAAACGTGATACGGCACGCCGAGGCGCGACGGGTCAAGGTGTCATTGCGCGTCGACGCGGAACGCGTGCACCTGCGCGTCGCCGACGACGGCCGTGGCATCGCCGCGGACGCCCCGCGCGGGCTTGGCATCGCGAGCATGGAGCACCGGCTCACCGAGCTCGGCGGGTCGCTGCGAATCAGGCCGAGGCGGCCGAGGGGAACTGTACTACTGACATCGACTCCCCGGCGCGACGCGTGAGCGCGGCGCTACCATGGCCGATATCCGACGTCCTCCACCGCAAATGCACGGGACGAATGCGATGACGGTGCTCGATCTCGATTTCATTCGCGGGGAGTTTCCGGCCTTCGCGGAAGCCTCCCTGCAGGGCTTGGCGCACTTCGACAACGCCGGCGGCTCCTATGCGTGTCGGCAGACCATCGATTGGCTCGAGCGCTACTACCGGCAGACCAAGGTCCAGCCGTACAACGACTATCCCGCCTCCCGGTTGGCCGGCAAGCAGATGGACGCCGCGAAGGAACGCATGGCCGCGTGGCTCAACGTCGACGCGGACGAACTGCATTTCGGGCCTTCGTCTTCCCAGAACACCTATGTCGTTGCGCAGGCCCTGCGCGAACGGCTGAAGCCGGGCGACGAGGTGATCGTCACCAACCAGGATCACGAGGCCAATATCGGGGTGTGGAGCCGCCTGGCGAGTGCGGGCGTCGTGGTCCGCGAGTGGAAGGTTGAGCCGGACACCGCGGAACTCCGCACCGCGGATCTCGAGGCGCTGCTCGGCCCACGCACCCGGGTGGTCGCCTTCACGCATTGCTCCAACATCGTCGCCAGCATCAACCCCGTGCGAGAGTGGACCGAGCTCGTGCACCGTGCTGGCGCTCGCGCGATCGTCGACGGGGTGTCCTTCTGTCCGCACGGGCTGCCGGACATCGAGTCGCTGGGCGCGGATATCTATCTCTTCTCCCTGTACAAGGTGTACGGGCCGCACCTCGGCGTGATGTACGTGTGCCGCGACTTCGCGGAGGAATTACCGCACCAGGGGCACTTCTTCAACGCCGCCCGGGCGGCACAGCGGTTTACGGCGGCGGGGCCCGATCACGCCCAGGTGGCATCGGTCAACGGCGTCATGGAATACCTGGAAGCCGTCGCGGGCCGGCACGGGTTCGGTGACGAGCCCACCCCGGCACGCGCCAGCGCGGTCCGGACGCTGTTCCGCGATCACGAAACCGCCTTGCTGCAGCCGCTCCTCGATTTCCTGTCGAAGCATCCCAGGATCCGCATGATCGGCAAGGACCGCGCCGCCGAGCGCGCGCCGACGGTGGCGTTCACGGTCCACAACCATCGCTCCACGGAACTCGCCAGCAGGCTGTCGGAATTCGACTTAGGCGTAGGCGTGGGGCACTTCTACGCCTATCGCCTCGTGAAGGCGCTGAACATCGACACCGGGGATGGAGTCCTGCGGGCATCGTTCGTGCATTACACGTCCGCAGAGGAGATCTCTCGGCTGATCAGCGCGCTCGATGCCGTGAGCGGATGAGATCTCTCCGGCCGACGCCGGGCTGCGTTACTTCATGGAGTGCAAGCCGAACATGTTGCCCTCGGTGTCGAGCGCCAGTGCGATGAATCCGTGCTCACCGATCGATAATTTGTCGCGATGGATCTTGCCGCCGGCCGGCACGACGCGCTTCGCCTCGACGGCGCAATCCTCGCACGCGAAGTACACAATGACGCTGTTGCCGCCCGACGGCATGCCTTGCATCTTGATGAGGGCGCCGGCGGCCCCCGGCGCGTTCTGCGCCATCGGAAACGCCCAAAGCTCGGCCTCGGGGCTCTCCAGTCGCTGGAAGGTGAAATTGAGGACCGACCCGTAAAATTTCTTCGCGCGCTCCATGTTCTGCACGTAAATCTCGACCCAGCGGAACGGATTGGTGTTCGCCATGGTGTCACTCCTTCGGATATCGGCGGCGTCAGGCCTGCCGCCTTGAAAAGTTCGAGGCTCCTCCATCGGCGGCGTTCTGGGCATCCTCCGTGCGTGCGGATCTGGTGTAGGTCTCAGCCGACGTGACGCCGACTTGATGGCTCACACCACGGACGGCCGCCAGACGCTGGCGCTACCGACCGCCGCACGTCCTAGAACCCGTCGAAGAACGACTTGACGGAGCTCAGGCAGAAAGGCGCCACGAGCCCCGCGTGATACTTTTCCAGCACCTCGGCGTCGCCGCCGGCCAGGCGAACGACTTCCTTCGCGAAGGCGAATTCCGTCTTCTGCGCCTCATACGGATCACCGCTCGCGACGGCGGAATCGATGTCGAGCACGGTGACCGTCGTCGTCGATGACCAGTAGTTCTGCATCAGTGCGGTATTCAGATAGAGAACGGTGGGGTCGGCGTTTCCCGCGCAGAGCAGCATCGGCGACGTCGGCGTCCATGCTCGCTGGTCATTGGTCTTCAGCGCCTGGCGCAGCGGGTGCATCGGGTTGGCGGGCGGTAATCCATCCGTCAGCGCCGGGAAGCCGCCATCCGGATTGCTGCCTGCATCCTGCAGGTAGGCGAGCCGGAAGCTGTTGGTCAGCAGGTTGCCGGTGCCGAAGCCGGTCGCGAAGACGGGTGCCAGGTTCGCCGGTGTCGTGGCCGGTGTCATCGCGGCATAGGCGGGATCGGGCGGCGTGCTGCTGAAGAGCGCGGTGTCGGGCAGCTTGCCCTGCGCCTCCAGCTCGCTCACCGGCGTCGTGCTCGGCAGGAGCGTTTCGATGTCCGTGGCGTACTGCGCCTCGAAGACGTCCGTCGTGCTCGAGTAGAGGTTGCCGTACGCCCTCTGATAACCCGTGATGAGCAGCGTCAGGTTCACGGGGGAGCCGCCGGTCACTTGTCCCTGGAAGATGGCGTCCCCAAAGGCCGCAAGCGCATAGGGACCCGACATCGGTGCGGACGCGGTAACGGTCTGCCCCGCCTCCTGCAGCGCTCGATGCGTGGCCATTGCGACGTAGCCGCCCTGCGAATAGCCCGTCACCAGCAGTTGGCCGCTGTCCATCGTGCTGGGAGCGCTCGCGGTGGGCAGCGCGCTGCGGGCGGCAGTCAGCGCATCGATCATGTCCTTGGATTGCTGATCGCCGTTGAGATAGGGGTGGTAGCCCGAGCGTCGAAGTGTCGTAACCGACGTAGTTCGGCGCCACGACGATGTAGCCTTCCGCCGCGAAGACCCCGGCCATCAGCAGTCCCTCGCCGTTGTCCGAGGCCTGCAGGTCAGCCATGTTGAGGGCCCGATCCGTGTTGGTGCCATGCGCATACAGCACGATCGGGCGCGGGCCCTGGCACTGGCTGGCCGAATCGTTCGGCACCATCAATGCACCGGAGGCCGGGGTGATGTTTCCCGTCGGATCCACCGTCTGATACTGCAGGTGATAGACGTCGATCCGGCATTCCGGCGTCAGGACTTCGTCCGCCAGCAGCTGAGCAACCTCGTTCGAGCTGGCTACGGCCAGCAGCTCGTCGGGCGAGTAGGAGGCGACCAGCGTGGGCGCTTCGCCGATCAGCTCCCCCCGTTGCGGCATCGGCGGCGCCGGCTCCGGGGGCGTCTCTTCGTCGTCGTTGCTGTCGCACGCGCAGAGCAGCAACAGCACGACGGGCAGGACTTGAAGTCGATCGAAGCGGTGCATCGCGGGTGTCCGCCGGAAGCCGGCATGAAGCAGGAGTCCTACTTGTGCCGTGAAACGGCGGGCACCGAAAGTCGCAGGAGCCGCGACCTGTAGTCAGACATCCGCGACCCGTAGTCAGATATCACTGACCTTCGGTGGTCCGGTGCGCCAGACGCCCGACGGGGCAAGTTCTGCGAACGGCCGCTCGAAATCGAAGCTGCGCCCGGCGGGCGTTCGCGTCGCCTGATCAAATGCGCGATGCAGACAGGGGGCCCGGGCGTCACCGCGAATGCGAGCGACTGAACATATCCTTCTCGAGTCGGACGAGCGGAAGGTTCCTGCGCTCCGCACCGCGCGCAAGGTTCATTCGCGGCTGCGTATCCAAAGCAAGGTTCGTCGCCGGGCGATCGAGCTCGCCCTGATCGACTACTGCTATCTCTCCGTGCGGACGTGGCGATCGCGCAGCCCGGATTCGCAGTACGTCCTCGACCTGCGATTCGTCGATCCTGCGTTGCGCCTCTCCCGGCACGTCGCCTGGCGCTTGATGACGGCCAGCGCAGTGCTCGCCGCGCTGGCGGTCGCGCTCGCATGGCGGATCAGCGCGTCATCGACGGCGTGGTGGCAGCACGAGTGGCTTCCCGTGCTCGGTGGCTTGTCCGGGTTGGCGGTCTGCACGGCGCTAATCAGCATGTACCGGACCACGGAGACGCTGGCTCTTTTCAGCGTGTGCGGGCGGGCGCGATTGCTCGAGCTCACCGGCGGCGTCGGCAGCTTCCGAGACATCCGGCGCTTCAGCCGGGCGCTGGCCGCGCATGTGCAGATCGCGATCGCCAGACGCCGGTCGTCGCGCGCCGCACACCTGCGCGACGAGATGCGCGAGCACCTCCGCCTCAAGGAGGCAGGGGTGCTGTCGGAGGAGGAGTACGAGATCAGCAAGGTGCGCATCCTGGCGAGGCACGCTTGAGGGATCGTCAGCCAATATGCGCGGCGTTTCCGCGGAAACGCCCGCGACCCGCGTCTCACTCGAGCGTCTGTTTCAACCGCTCCAGCGCCTCGCCCCAGGCCCGCCGGTAGCCGTCCGCCTCGGCGCGCGTCTGCAGCCGGTCGATCGTCACCATCACGGTCGTCTTCGCCCCGCTCGGCGCGAACTTGATCTCGACCGGCGTCGGCATCGTGAGCCCCTCGTCCTCCCAGGTGAGGCGGATCGTCTTGCCGGGCGTCGCCTTCCGGACCGTGGCCTGGTTGCCGTCGGCGTTTCGCCAGTGGCCGCCCTCCTCGATCCGGGCGTCGTGCCGCGGCCCGAACCAGCGATCGAGCGCCGCGGCGGTCGCAAAGGCGCCGTAGCAGGTCGCCGGGTCCGCCTTGACGCTCTTGGTCGCGCAGATCGTGTAGCCCTTCGGCTTGCCGTCCTTCTCGACCGCGCCGCGCGTGAGCTCGTACTCGTGCGTGATCGTGGTACTCCACCACGGGTCGACCTTGAGCTCGCCCGCGAGCCAGTCGCCGATCTTGCGCCGGCCGAGCTCGAGCCCGCCCCGGCCGTCGATCAGTCCGTGCCATTCGGCGAGCGTGCGGCCGGTGGCGGCCTTGCAGGTCTCGTCGCTGACCGCGTGCTCCGCCTTGCGTTCGACCTTCATCGCGGCCCCCGTTCAATGCCACAGCGCGAGGATGAGCCCGATGATCGTGAACTGCAGCGTGTGGTAGCCGCCGTTGATCAGCCAGAGCTTGAGGCTCTTCCGCTCGAAGAGGTAATCGATGCCGAGGCTCGCGGCGACCCAGCACAGGCCCGCCGAGAAGCCCGCGCCCAGGCCCAGCGCCATCGGCGGCCGCGGTCCGAGGAAGAGCGCAAACACCCACGCCGCAATCAGCGACAGCACGAACGTCAGCCCGAAGATCAGCGCCATGTTCGAGGTCTTCATCTTCTCCTCGGTCACGCCGGCCTCGCGCTGCCAGGCCTTGCCGAAGAGCGCGGGCGAGTACCAGAGCGCGCCGAGCGCGAAGGTGGCGACGGCCGCTGCGATGACGGCGAGGTAATTCACTTCAGGCATGTCGATCTCCCGTGGATGATTGGTATGTCGCCAGCGTGCACGCGTCGCGGCGCGCCGGTCTTGGAAAAAAGTAACCGCCGCCGGAAATTGGCTCTGAGCCATTTTCGAAATTGGCTCCGAGCCATTTTTTAGCGGATGACGACGCTCTGCGGGTCGGGGCGGGTCTGGCGCAGGAACGCGGCGGGCGACAGCCCGCTGAACGACTGGAACTCGTTGATCAGGTGCGACTGGTCGTAGTAACCGCACTGGTCGGCGAGCGCCGCCCACGGCACCTGCGTGGCGCCGTCGAGCATCGCGAGCGCGCCCCGGAACCGGTGAATGCGGCACAGCGCCTTGGGCGTCAGGCCGACCTGGTGCATGAAGAGGGCCGCGAGGTGCTTGCGGGTGTAGCCGGTCTGCGTCGCGAGACGGGCCACCGGCACCCTGCCCCCGGTCGCGGCGATGCGATCGACGGCCCAGCGCACCGCCGGGTGCACCGCCTGGCGCGGCGACAGGCGCGCGATCAGCCACTGCTCCACGATCGCGAACCGCTCGGCGGTGGCCGGCGTGTTGAGCAATCGCTCGCGCAACGCGAGCACGCCGTCGCCGAGCGCGTCCGCGAGCGCGATGATCCGATCCGCGAGGCCTTCGAGCTGCGGCCCGAGCCAGGGATAGGCGCCGCGCGCCGAGAACCCCACGCCGAGCAGCGCGTTGCCGTGCGGCGCCTCGGTGTCGATCGGTCCCTGGTGCAGCCCCGAGTACCAGACGTCGACGAACGGCACGCGCCGCTCCGGCGGCCCCGGCTCGATCCGGTACTGCGGAGGACCTAAGTTGATGAGGAGCTGGCTCTGGCCGGAGGGCAGGATGCGGTCGCGCTGGTAGGCGACGTGACCCTCGCCGTACCACATGGTCGCGACCACGTCGGCCAGGCGCGCGTCGGGCGTGCACACGGTGACGCTCCACCGGCCGATCGGTGAGGCGTGCTCGAATCGATGCAGGCGATGCTCGATCACGGCGGGACCCCGTGAACAGTGTAACGCCGCGACGCCCGCGTGGCTCGACGATGCGGCGAAGCTTGCGGGCGGGTAACCGCAGCTTGCGGTGAGGAATGGCATGCCGACACGGTGGCGAGGACCAGCCGTTCGCAGTTTCGGTGCGGATGCGGGCAAGATACCCTCCGGGACCTGTGCGTGGAGCCCAGATGAAAGTTGCTCGTGCCGGTTGAGGGTCAGGGCCTGAGCCGTCGGCGCCGCCGCGGCCGGGCCTGCCTGGTGCTCACGCTGCTCGCCGGCGCCGCATTCCAGTGCCCGGCGCAGGAGCTCGAGCCGCGCGCCTACTCGCCGAGCCCGGTGGGCATGCACTTCCTGGTCGCGGGCTACGCCCGCACATCCGGAGACGTGGTGTTCGACGCCTCCCTGCCGTTCAGCGATGTCGATGCGCAGTTGAACGCCGGCACCCTTGCCTATGGGCAGACCTTCGGCGTGCTCGGGCGCTCGGCGAACGTGCTGATCGCGGCGCCGTACGTGTGGGGCGACGTGTCGGGCAAGGTCAACGAGGAGGCGAATTCGATCACCCGCTCCGGCCCCGGGGACCCGAGGCTGCGACTGAGCGTCAATCTCGTCGGCGGCCCCGCGCTCACGCCCGCGGAGTTCTCGGTGCGCAAGCCTGCGACGACGCTCGGCGCGAGTCTCACGGTAGTGCCGCCGCTCGGCGAGTACGACCCGGCGAAGCTCATAAACATCGGCGCGAACCGCTGGGCCTTCAAGCCGGAGCTCGGCCTCTCGTTTCCGGTTGGGCGCTGGTCACTCGACGGCTATGCCGGGGTCTGGCTGTTCGGCGACAACGACGAGTTCTTTGGTGGCGTGCGCCGCGAGCAGGATCCCATTGGCGCACTGCAATTCCATGCCAGCTATACGTTCCGCCCGCACTGTGGCTCGCCTTCGATTCGACCTGGTATTCGGGCGGCCGCAGCACGGTCGATGGCGTCGAGAACAACGACCGGCAGGAGAACACGCGCGTCGGCTTGACGTTCTCACTGCCGATCGGAGATCGACAGTCGCTCAAGTTCACCTGGAGCGATGGCGCGTCGACGCGTGTCGGCGGGGACTTCAGCACCTTCGGTGTCGCGTGGCAGTACGCCTGGCTGCGGCCGGCGCGCTGAACGCGTCGCTGATGCCCGCGACGCATTCGGGGCGGAGCGCAACCTTTGCAAAGGGGAGAAGATGTCGAAGTACCTGTGGGGTCTCGTCGTCATTACGGCACTCGCCGGCTGTTCCAGGGAGCCGTCCGGTGAGCTGGCTGGTGGCGGAGATGTGGAAAGCGGAGTTGAGGAGATTTCCGGGCCGTTTCCGAAGACGGTTCGCGGCACCATCGGCTACTCGTACCCTCTGGACGATGAAGGCGGGCCGGTCAAGTTCGACCTTCTGGAGTACGGCGGCGCCACTTTCATCATCAGTGCCGCCGACTACGATGCCAAAGACGGCATCCACGAGGACGATGCAGAGATTTCGGTGACAGAGCCATCTGAAGCTCGGCATGCTGCCTCGGGCGTACTGACGCGCCGATCGGCAGTGCATTCACTCGACGCAACGCCGGCTGTGACCGTTGCCGCTCCCGGCGACGAGCTCGGCCCTCCCAGCGTCACGCCGACCTACCGGGCAACGCGTCGATGACGCGGCCAGAATCCGCTATGCCCACTGGAAAGAAGAAGAGCCGGTCCTGACCTCGAGCGTCTCGACCGCACGGTCGCCGACGCACGGCGCGCCCACGATGAGCGCCAGCAGAGTTACCGCGGCCAGGCGCTGAAACTGTTTCCGTGGATCTGCGGGCGGTGCGCGCGTGAATTCGACCACACCAACGTGCGCGAACTCACGGTCCACCACAAGGACCACGACCACGACAACAACCCGCCCGACGGCAGCAACTGGGAACTGCTCTGCCTTTACTGCCACGACAACGAGCACCAGCGGCAACTGGATCGGGCAGGCATAGTCGCTGGACGCACCGAAAGCACGCCGCAAGCGACGCACACGCCCTTCGCCGACCTCGCCTCGCTCCTCAAGAAGGACGGCTAGGCCGATCAGTTGACCTCTTTCTGCTCCGCGATCCACGAATTCACCACCGTCTCCAGCACGGACAGTGGTATGGATCCGTTCGTCAGGATGACGTCGTGGAATCCCCTGATGTCGAACCGGTCTCCGAGCTGTGACTGTGCGTTGGCGCGCAGGCGATTGATCGACTCACGGCCAACCATGTAGGCCGTGGCCTGGCCCGGCCAGACCGAGTAGCGCTCGACTTCGGTCGTGACCGAGGATTCCTGGTCGCCCGTGACGCCCACCATGTAGTCGATCGCCTGTTCGCGCGTCCATCGCTTGTGATGCAGGCCGGTGTCGACGACCAGACGAGCCGCGCGAAACGTCATCGATTGCAGGTAGCCAAGTCGGCCAAGCGGATCCTGCTCATACACCCCCATCTCGTCGGCGAGCTGCTCGGCATACAGTGCCCAGCCTTCCCAGTATCCGGAGAAACCGAGCACGGCGCCGCGAATCATGGGCAGGCCCGTCGACTCCTGCGCGATCGCGCCCTGCCAGTGATGACCGGGATTGCCCTCGTGATACGTGAGCGTCGCGAGGGTGAATCTCGGCCACTCGCCGGTGTCGCGCAGGTTGATGTAGTACGCGCCGGGCCGCGATCCGTCGAGCGCCGCGGACTGGTAATAGCCTCCGGGCGCGCCGAGCTCGATGTAGGGCGGGACGCGACGGATCTCGAGCTTCGCCTTCGCGAGCTGGCCGAAGTACTTCGGGAGCAGCGGCTGGAGGTCGGTGATCTGCTGGTTGAGCGACTTGAGCAGCTGCGCGCGGCCTTCATCGGTGTTCGGATAGAGCTGCCCGGGATCCTTCGACAGCTTCTGGATTCGCTCGGCGACGGTGCCGGTCGTGAGGCCCTGAGCGTCCAGGATCGCGTCCATCTCCTTGTGCAGCTGTTCGATCAGCCGCAGGCCCATTTCGTGGATCTCGTCCGGGCTGAGCCTGGTGGTGTTACTACTCTCGAGCGCGACTGCATAGTATTCAGCCGCGTTCGGCAGCCGCCAGATACCCGCGTCGTGCGTCGCACGGGGACGCAACGCCTGCAGCTGCGCGGCCTGCCGACCATAGGCGGGCAGAACGAGGTCCTTCACCATGGCTTCGGCGCGGCCGACCAGGTCCGCCTGCTGTGCGGGGTCGAGCTTCGCGTCCGCGACTTTTCTCTTGAGCGCCTGTACCAGCACCGTCTCGGCGGGTGCCTTGGCGGCGAAGTCCTTCAATTGCTTTACGGCCCCATCGATCACGAAGTCGGGCGGGACGATGCCCTTGTCGGCGTCCGTCTTGATTCGGCCAGTTTCCTGGTCGAGCACGGTCGCATAGGCGCGCACCCGCGAGAGGTAGTCCTCGGCGTCCTGCGCGGTCTTCACCTGGTGCTGGGAATTGAGGAAGTCGGGAACGGACGTGTACGACCCGTGGAGCTGCGAGACGACGTAGGGAGACGGTCCGCCCCAGGGATGGTTGTCGGCGAATCCGACCTTCTGGCCCGCGATTGCGTTGTCGAGGTAGGTGGCCACTACGTCGTAGGTCACCGCGTCAGCGGGCGACAACCGCGCGCGATCGATCCTGGCAAGCTCCTGGCGCATGCTTCGCACCAGCTGCGCCCTGCGGGCGACGCCTTCCGGCGACCGGTCGGTCAATCGATCCGAGTACTTGCCGCCCGCGCTTTCTTCCGATACCGCCAGCGACGTGGCGATGTCGGGCCATTCCTTCAGGATCTCCGTCGTGAAGCGGTCGAGGGTGCTCTTCAATGCCGGCGACGCACCGCCTGGCGTGGGTTCCGCTCTTGCCTGTACGGGAGCTTCGCGCTGCGAACAGGCCGCAAGCGCAGAGATGAGGGCGACTACCGAGAAGTAAGCCAGTTTGCGAGTCATTGCGAGTTTCCATGAACGCCGGTACGGTCACCTCATATAATCGCAAAAAACCCGCCCGCTTTCGCGGCGCGACCGAGGGAGATCCGCTGCATGCGTCCGTTGCTCATCGCTCTGCTGATGTCTGTTGCCGGTCCCGTCGTCGCCGCCGATGATGTCGATCGGTCCACGCTCAACCGTATCGTCGACGAGGGATTCAACCACAGCGAGCTGCCCCAGACCGCCCAGTACCTGACGGATCGGATCGGCGGGCGAATGACCAATTCGCCGCAGATGCGGGCGGCCGAAAAGTGGACGCAGGAGCAATTTCGCCGCTGGAATCTGCAGAACGTGCGCACGGAGGCGTTCGAGTTTGGCCGTGGCTGGTCAATCGAGCACAGCGAAGTTCGCATGACTTCGCCGCGTGTGCTCCTGTTGCGCGCCATTCCCGTCGCCTGGACGCCGCCGACCAATGGAACCTTGAGCGCGACGATCGTCGTCGCGCCGATGAAGCGCGAGCGAGACTTCGCCAAGTGGAAGGGACAACTCAGAGGCAAGATCGTGCTGGTCGATCGGCCGACCGATGGCTCGGAGCCCGCCGATGGCGCACCGTATCAGCGCTTGTCGGACGACGAACTCGACAAGCTCGATGTGTACGCACAACCGACGCACTCGGAAGCGGCGATCGAAAAGATATTCAAGAAGGACAAATTCGACGCTCTCCGTGATGCCTTCCTCGCATCCGAGGGTGCGCTCGCGTGGATCCGCGAATCCTACCGCGACGGCGGACTCCTGCACGGAGACGGCTATAGCTATCGCGTCGGCGCCACACCGGCGCTGCCGGGTATCGAGCTCGCCGCCGAGGACTATCGCAAGCTGGCACGGCTCGCCAAGGCCGGCGTCACGCCGACGCTGGAGATCACGAGCGACGTGCGCTTCCACGATGAGGACCACAACGCCTACAACGTCTTCGCAGACATCCGGGGTCGCGACGCGAAGGCCGGCTACGTCATGGCGGGCGCCCACCTCGACAGTTGGGTCGCTTCCGATGGCGCGCAGGACAACGGAGCGGGCACGGTCGTCATCATGGAGGCGGCGCGCATCCTTGCGAAGCTGGGCTTGAAGCCCAAGCGCACCATTCGATTCGCGCTCTGGGCAGGCGAGGAACAGGCGCTCCTTGGTTCCATGACCTTCGTCGAGCGCCACCTGGCGCAGCGTGCACCCATCACCGATCCGGAGAAGGCAAAGGTCAACCCCTACTACACCTGGAAGACCCGCTGGCCCATCACGCCTCTTCCGGAAGGCGCCGCTCTCTCGGGCTACTTCAACGTCGACAACGGGTCAGGCAAGGTGCGCGGCATCTACACGGAAGGCAACCTCGCGGTAGTGCCCATCTTTCGCGAGTGGCTCGAGCCGTTTGAGAGCATGGGTGTGACCAGGGTGGTCGCGCAGGCCACGGACGGAACGGATCACGAGCTCATGCAGGCCATCGGCGTACCTGCATTTCAGTTCATCCAGGACCCGCTGGACTACGGCAGCCGCATCCATCACACGAGTCTCGACAGCTACGATCATCTGAAGATCAGCGGATCTCAAGCAGGCGGCCGTCGTTCTCGCGTCGATGCTGTGGATGTCCGCCGAGCGCGATCAGCCGCTGCCCCGGATGCCCGTGCAGCGCAAGCCGGCGGAGACGGATCCCTTCAGCTATGAAGATGATGAGGAAGATGAGGAAGAGTGAGCTGCTGGGGTCAGGTTCCCTGCGCGTCCTGTTCAGGCTGGACCGACACTAAGTAAAGCGACACATCGCGCGGTCTCGCGGTCCCTGGACCGCCTCTGTCTCGTGGACGCGACAGCCTGTTCCGTGATGCGGTTTGCTAATCGCGACGCTGACTCGAACTCCTTTTCCCGTCGCGCCTAGCATGCGCTCATGCACGTTTCGCGCTGCGTGTCCGCGCTCGCGGCCTGCCTCCTCGTGGTGACGGCCACGGGCGCACGCGCCGAATCCCCGGGTGAGCTCACCGAATCCCCGGGCGAGCTTGCACGCTACGTGGCCGCGCCAGACGCGAGTTACGCCTGGCGCGAAGTGAAGTCGAGCCGCATTGGCTCCGTCGAAGTCACCGAGCTCGTCCTGACGTCCCAGACCTGGCGCGACATTCCGTGGAAGCACCACCTGGTCCTGCTGCGTCCGCCGAACGTGGATTCGTCGGTCCGGCAGGTGCTCCTCTTCATCGAGGGCGGCCGCTGGAAGCCCGAGTACGAGAACGGCTTCCAGGGCGCTGTGCCGCCCCAGGCGCTGATCTTCGCGCACTTGGCGAAGACGTTGAAAGCCCCGATCGCGGTGCTCCGGCAGGTGCCGTTTCAACCGCTGTTCGACCGCCGCGAGGATGCGCTGATCGCCTACACCTTCGATCACTATCTCGCGGGCGGCGAGACCGACTGGCCGTTGCTGCTGCCGATGGTCAAGAGCGCCGTGCGTGCGATGGACGCCATCCAGGCGTTCGCGCGCGAGCGCTGGCAGATGCCGGTGGCGTCGTTCATGGTGGCGGGGGCCTCGAAGCGCGGCTGGACGTCGTGGCTCACTGCGGCCGTGGACCCGCGCGTCTCGAGCGTCGCGCCGATCGCGATCGATATGCTCAACCTGCCGGCGCAGATCGCGTTGCAGCGCGAGACCTTCGGCGGCCTGTCCGAGCAGGTGCAGGATTACGTCGCCATCGACCTGCCGGGACGCGTCGCCACCGAGCGCGGCCGCAGCCTGATGGCGATGGTCGATCCCTACCAGTATCTCGCCGCTCTCACGCCGCCGAAGCTGATCCTGCTCGGCACGAACGACCGCTACTGGCCGCTCGATGCGCTCAAGCTCTACTGGGACGGGCTCCCGGAACCGAAGCGAGTGCTCTACGTGCCGAACCAGGGCCACGGCGTGCGGGACCTCGATCGCCTGATCGGCGGCTTGAGTGCGCTCCACCGATATTCCATGCACGGCGAGCAGCTGCCGGCGGTGACCTGGACCTATGCCGCGCAGGCCGATCGGCTCGGTGTCGACGTGCAGACGAACCGCGTGCCACGGCGCGTGCGCGCGTGGACCGCGACCAGCGCAACCCGGGACTTTCGCGAGGCGCGCTGGACGTCGCATCCCTGCAAGCGCAGGGACGGCAAGTTCGCCTGCAGCGTCGCGCGACCGTCCGAGGGCTTTGTCGCGATGTACGCGGAACTCTGGTTCAAGGATCCGGGCTATCCGAAGTTCCCGCTCGCCACGGTCGTGTGCATTGCGGGCGAGTCGGGAGGCGGCGCTCCGGACTGCTGAGGCTGCGACCCTCGCGACTTCAGTGCCCGGCCATCGGCTTGACCGTGCCCTCCGGCTGCTCGTCCGCCCAGTGGAAGAACTTCAGGTAGTTGGCGATCTCCTCGTCGGACAGGTTCTGGTTCGGCATCGGGATGTTCTTCCATTCCTTCAGCAGCGCCTGCGCGTCGGCGTCGGTCTCGAGCATCTTCTCCGGGGCCTTCAGCCAGCGCACTAGCCACGCGTCGCTGCGCTTCTTCGTCACCCCGGCGAGGTCCGGCCCGAGCTTGGGTCCCTGCCCGATCGAGTGGCACGCGAGGCACTTGCTCTCGAAATCGAGCTTGCCCTTCACGGCCGCGGGATCGGTCGGCGTCGCGGTGGCCGGGAAGTTGTGGTGCTCGAGCTCCGCCCGGCGCGGCTTCACCTCGGTGGAGATGAGGCCGATCGCGCCCTGCGACGCATTGGCGAAGTGGTGGTCGACCATGATGTAGGAACCCGCTTCGGGAATGACGAACTCCACGATCGCGCTGTTCGACGAGCCGAGCAGCACCGTCTGCATGCCGCGGAACTGGTTGTCCGGATTGCCCTCGAACCAGACGCGGTCGAGGATCGTGCCGACGACGTGAAAGCTCGAGGTCCTGCTTGGACCAACGTTGAGCACGAACAGCCGCACGCGCTCGCCCGGCTTCGCCTCCAGCGGATTCACCACCATGCCGTTGTGCACGCCGTTGAACACCGTGTGCGTGGGCTGCGCCGCGCGCAGGCGTTCCCCGTCGAGCACGTGCAGGGGCGCCCCGTCGACCTTGCGTTTGCCCGGGTCCAGTCGGGCATAGAACTCGCTCTGCACGATCGCGTACTCGCGATCGACCTTGGTCGGGTAACCGTCCCGCGGCTCGACGATCATCATCCCGTACATGCCGGAGGCGATGTGCTCGAGGATCATCGGCGTGCCGCAGTGATACATGAACACGCCCGGATAGTTGAGCGTGAACTCGAAGTTGATCGTCTGCCCGGGCGCGATCGAGCGGTACTTGTCCTGCGGCGAGACCATCGCCGAATGGAAATCCATCGAATGCATCATCGGCGCCTCGGTGATGCGCAGCGCCGGCACCGGCTCGTCGCTCCGGTTGGTCATCGTGAAGCGGATCCGGTCGCCCACGCGTGCACGGATCGCCGGTCCCGGCACCTGGTCGCCGATCGTCCACGCGCTGTACTTCACGCCCGGTGCGATTTCGATGATCTTGTGGGTGGTGTCGAGGCGCACGTCCTTGACCCGCGCGGGGTCGAGTGCGATCAGGCGTGCGGTCGGGTTGAGCGAAGGCCCGACGGCGAAGGCCCCGGTATGCCGCTCGTTCGTGACGTGGGCCGGCGGGGACTTGAAGTCCATCTGCGCCGGGTCGTACTTGTCCTTCGGCGCCTCGGGGGCGCGCTCACCGCAGGCGCCGAGCGCCAGGATTGCGACCAGCAGGCCGCTGGAAATGCGCAGGTTGAGCATCGTTCGCGCCTCCCATCTTGCTGCGACGATCGCTTGCGCCCGTCACGCAGCCGTCGATACGGTTCGGTGAAGGCGTAGGGCCGATATCGTAGAGGCGCGCGAGGTCGCGATCCAGCATCACCCTGGACCGACGGATCAACTGGCCGCTCGATGCGCCAGTTCTCGTAGGGCGTCGAGCTCCCCTACCGTAGAGGCCAGCGTCGACAGCATGTCAAGGCCGCGACTGGGGCCGGCCGCCCCGGAGGCCGTTTCGACGCGCGGCTGCAGCCTTCGCGCTCGATGATCTTGCACCGCCCCGACGGCCCAGCTCTGCCATCCACGTTCCGGGACCAAACAGCCCGGCAACCAGCCCCGGCACGCTGATGCTGAAATTGAGCGCCTCCCAGTGGAGGCCGTCGCCGCCCGGCAGGATTTCCACGTCATTCAGTTGGCGTGGCGTGGCGGTTCGGAGCTCGCGAATCAACCGCACGGGGATAGTGATCGTTGCTCCGTTGGTGAGCTCGAGACGCAAGGCCGACAAGGCGGCACTGTATCGCGCGCGTCGAGCGCGCGGCTCGGATGTCGCAGCGCGACGCCCGCTTTGATTGGCCCGTTGGAAGCGCTCGGCGACCTGTTTCGTCGCCCAATCAGTCTTGCCCATGGATCCTGCTCCACGCCTCCGTCAGTTGATCGCGGTGCTCGTGCACCACCCTGAGCGCGCGGGTCAGCTGTCGCCTGGACAGCCCCTCATTCTCCACGAGCAGCGGCAGCCGATCCTTGTCGCCCAACAACACTCGTGCACTCCCGTTTGGCCCAACGATATGTGCGTGCGGCGGTGGATGATCATGCGAGTAGATCATCACGCGAAGCTTTCCAACACGCAGAATCGTGGCCACCGTCAGTGTACCCGAACGCTTGGGTTTCAGTTGGCCGCAGTTGCCGTGCCGTCGTTCGTGGCATAGTTATTGGAAAGGCGCGCCGACGCATACCCTGATTCTTGTCGGTTTTGCACGAAACGCACACAAGTGCCCAACCCGGGTCAGCCGCTAGTTGGACTTCAACGCCGTGCCGCCCCTGGCACCCGGAGCAGGACGGCAAGTTCTACGTATCCGTCCGACCTGCCCTTAGAATGCGTGCCCTCCACAGCTCCCAGGAAGAGCCGCAGAGATGACCCGCCTCGCGATCTCCCGCTCCGTCCGCACCTCGCGCGCGGGTGCGCAGTACGCCCTCGCCGCACTGCTCGGCGTGGTCCTGGCGGGCGTCTCGCAGTCAGCGCGGCGGCCGAGCCTGCGTCCTTGCCGACGACTGCATCGTTGTCCTATCCGCCAACCCGCACCGTTGACGTCGTGGATGACTACTTCGGCCGCAAGGTCGCGGATCCGTACCGCTGGCTCGAGGATCTCGACTCGCCCGACACGTCCGCCTGGGTCGTCGCGCAGAACAAGCTGACCTTCGGCTACCTCGAAGCGCTTCCCGGGCGCGATGCGATCACGAAACGCCTCACCGAGCTCTGGGACTACCAGCGCACCGGGATCCCGGTATTCGAGGCGGGCCAGCTTTGGTTTTCACAGAACAGCGGCCTGCAGCGACAGTCTCCGGTCTTCCGGCAATCCGGCTTCGAGGCGACGCCGACCCTGGTCATCGACCCGAACGTCCTCTCGCCCGACGGCTCGGTAGCGATGGCTCAGTGGTCGCCGTCCCCCGACGGGCGGTACCTCGCCTACACCCGGGCGGCGGGAGGGTCCGACGTCGAGGACATCTACGTCCGCAACCTCGAGACCGGCAAGGACCTGGCCGGCGTCGTGATGCACGTTAAATTCGGTGAGATCCACTGGACTCACGACAGCCGGGGATTCTTCTACTCCCGCTTCAAGGGTACGGAGACCGCCGCGGACTTCGCCGAGGCAAACCGAGTTCCACCAGGTCTGGTACCACAGTCTCGACGGCACGACACCGGATCGCCTCGTCTTCGACCGTCCGGACCACCCCGCGGACGGGACCGGCGCTCTTCTCAGCGACGACGGCCGATGGCTCTTCCTGACCGCCGCGAGCGGCACGACGAACAACCGGCTCTGGGTAACCGACCTGGCATCCGCGACGAAACCCGACATCGGCGCGAAGCCGAAGCTCTTGGCACCCGAAGAGGACGCGATACACCGGCCGCTGGGAGTCGTCGGCGAGACCGTGTTCCTCTACACGACGTACCAGGCGCCCAGGGGCCGCATCGTCGCGGCCGGCATCGGCGACAGCGACCGGTCGAAGTGGCACACCGTCGTGGCGGAAGCGAAGGATCCGATCGCCGACGCGGGCGCGCGGCTCGTCGGCGATCGAATCGCGGTCACGTACCTCGTGGACGTGCAGAGCCGCGTGCGCCTGTTCGCGCTGGATGGCACCGCCAGGGGCGAGATCCCCCTCCCGGAAGTCGGCTCCGTGACGGGACTCGAAGGCCGCAACGACGGCCGGGAGCTGTACCTGGCGTTCACCTCGTTCCTGCGCCCATCCACGGTCTATCGCTACGACCTGGCGAACGCGGCGATGCAGCCCTTCCATCCACCCAGGTCGCCGTTCGATGCCAGCCGGTTCGAGACCCGCGCGCTTTTCTATGACTCAAAGGACGGCACGCGGATCCCGATCTTCGTCACCTTACGCAAGGGTGCGGCACTGGATGGCAGTCATCCCACGATGCTCTACGGGTACGGCGGATTCAATAACGCACAGGTGCCCCGGTACTCGCCGGAGGTCGCCGGCTGGCTCGAGCTCGGCGGCGTCTATGCGGTTGCCAACCTCCGTGGCGGCAGCGAGTACGGCGAGGAGTGGCACCGAGCCGGCACGCGCGAGCGCAAGCAGAACGTCTTCGACGATTTCATCGCCGCTGCCGAGTTCCTGGTCAAGGAGAAATACACCACGCCGTCCCGCCTCGTGACACGCGGCCGCTCGAACGGTGGCCTGCTGGTCGCGGCGACCATGATCCAGCGGCCGGACCTGTTCGCAGCGGCGCTCCCGGCGGTCGGCGTACTCGACATGATGCGTTACCACAAGTTCTCGGCGGGCCCGTTCTGGATCGACGACTACGGATCCTCGGACGACGCGCGCGCTGCGCAGTACCTGCTCGCGTATTCGCCGCTGCACAACCTGAAGCCCGGCACGTGTTACCCGGCGACTCTCATCACGACCGCCGACCGCGACGATCGCGTCGTGCCTGCACACTCCTTCAAGTTCGCCTCCGCACTGCAGAGGGCGCAGGGCTGCCCGAAACCGACCCTGATCCGCGTCGAGGTGGCGGGCAGCCACGGCTATCGACCCACGGACCGGGTGATTGCCGAAATCGCCGACCAATGGGCTTTCGCCTTGCACAACGTGCAACGGGTGTCGGTCAGGACAGTCTCCCGGCGGCGGTCTGCCCAGCCTCCCAGCTCACCCACCGCCGCTCCGCCAGCTCGAACGCGCCCTGCACGAGGAGCGCGAGGATCGCCGCGGGCACGGCACCTTCGAGGATCAGGCCCATGTCGTCGAGACGAATGCCGGTCAGGATCGGCTCGCCGTAGCCGCCCGCGCCGATCAGCGCGCCGAGCGTCGCCGTGCCGACGTTGATTACGGCCGCGGTCTTGATGCCGGCGAGTATCGAGGGCGCCGCGAGCGGCAGCTCCACCAGCCGCAGGCGCGCGGCCGTCGGCAGGCCGAGCGCAATCGCGGATTCACGCACGTCGCCGGGGAGATTCCGCAGACCTGCGTGCGTATTGCGGACGATCGGCAGCAGGCTGAAGAGAAAGAGCGCGGCGATCGCGGGCTTGGCCCCGATCCCGAGCCAGGGAATCAGGAACACCAGCAGCGCAAGTGCCGGGATCGTCTGCACGATGGAGGTGACGGCGAGCACCACCTCGCCGAGCCGGGGTCTCAGGTAGGCCAGGACGCCGAGTGGAATCGCGATCAGGATAGCCGCACCCAGCGACAGTCCCACCAGCCAGAAGTGTTCGAGACTTCGATCGACGAAGCGCCGGAGCCGGCTCTCCTCGTGAACGCGAACGTCCGTCATCAGTCGCTCGCGCAGAAAGGCTGCGGCGACCGTCGGCGCGGGCCGGCGCTCGATCTTGACCGCGGCATTGAGCCTGGCCATCGCGTCCTCATCGAGGACGCCCTCGAGCCGGCGCAGAGCGGCCACCGCGTCAGCGCGCAGCCCGCGCCGATAAAGAACGACGGCGTCGTAGCGCGGGAAAAACCCAAGGTCGTCCTCGAGCCGCTGCAGGTCGTAGTACTCGATCTCGGCGTCGGTCGAGTACAGGTCGATCACGTCGATGGACTTGTTCGCGAGCCCGCGATAGGCGAGATCGTGCTGCATGCCACGCGGGTCGGGCTGCGGCAGGCGATACGCCGCGCGCAGGCCCGGCCACCCGTCGGCGCGCGCGACGAATTCGCTGGAGAGCCCAAAGCGCAGCTCGGGGTGCGCACGAAGATCCGAGATCCGTGCGATGCCGCGCGCCCGCGCATCGGCCTCGCGCATGCCGAGGACGTAGGTGTTGTTGAACCCGAGCCTGGCGGCGACGCCGACGCCATGTTCGGCGAGCAGCGTTTCGAGGCGTGACTCATCGGCGGCCGGCTCGTCCGCCAGGATCTCGCGCAGGATCGTCCCCGTGTACTCGGCGTAGACGTCGACGTCGCCGGCCTGCAGGCCGTTCCAGAGCACGCGCGTGCCGCCGAGCTCGCGACGATGCGTGGCGGGGACCCCTTCGCTTTCGAGGAGGGCGGTCATCATCTCGCCCAGGATCACGGACTCGGTAAAGACCTTCGAGCCCACGACGACGGGCGGTCCCCCCGTCGCTTCCGGCGCCGCCGCGGTGCCTGCCGGCAACAGGATCACGAGCGGTGCACAGGCAAGAATAGCGCGGGTAAGGCTCACGGGTGCTCCGACAGCACGTCCGCGAGCTGGCGCTGCGCGGCGACGAAATTCGCGACGAACTCCTCGGCCGGCGCCCCCACCAGCTCCCTGAGCGGCCCGCGCTGCACGATGCGGCCGTCGCGCATCAGGATCAGGTCATCCGCGAGATAGGCCGCCTCTGCCACGTCGTGCGTCACGAAGAGCACCGTCTTGCGCAGCTTTCGGAAAAGCTGCCTGAGCTCCCGCTGCAGCTCGTGGCGCACGATCGGATCCAGCGCGCCGAGCGGCTCGTCGAGCAGCAGGAGCGCGGGATCGAGCATCAGCGCACGCGCCAGGCTGACGCGTTGACGCTCGCCTCCCGACAGTCGCGACGGATGCCGGGCCAGGTGATCGGGCGTCAGGTGCATGAGCTCGAGCAGCTCCGCGATCCGCGCCGCGATCCGCTCCGCGCTCCACCCCAGGTGCCGGGCCATCAGCGTCACGTTCTGCGCAGCCGTCATGTGCGGAAAGAGCCCGCCTTCCTGCAGCACGTAGCCGAGGCGGCGGCGAAGTTCGTTTGCATTGACCGGCGTCAGCGCCTGTGCACCGATCGCAACGCGACCCGACTCGGGCGCGAGCAGCGCGGCGGCCAGCCGCAGCACCGTCGACTTGCCGCAACCGCTCGGGCCGATGAGCGCCGTCGTGCGGCCAGCCTCGAGGGCGAACGTCAGCCGATCGATCACGAATCCTTCGCCATGCCGCAGGGTCACTGCATCGAAGGTGAGCATGGTTCCGGATCGGCCTTGCGAGCGCTTTCCAGCCCTGGACCTCGACGATACCACCCCCTGTACCGACCGTTCACACCTGGGCATCGTCGCGGCCACCTGGTTGAGCCTCAACGCGATACTCACTTGCGTTGTCTCACGTACATTGGTACATTGGTACCATTCGATCACACGGACCGGACCATGGCACGCAGAACCAGGATCGTCGTAACCCGCGTTCAGACCGGCGTGCGCCTCGAGAGCCGTATCCTCAAGGTGCTCAAGGCCGTCGCCGAGTACAAGAACATGGGACTGGGCGACCTGCTCGAGGGCATCGTGCTGCACTCGTTCGAGGGCAAGACGCCCTTTTCGCCGGAGACGCTGCGCAAGATTCGCGAGCTCAGGAAGGTCTACGACCTGGACCTCGACGCCTCGTCGAGCCACCGGCTGGAGGAGCGGAAATGAACGACGCGGAATTTCTCATGGCGCTGGAGCGCTGCACACTGCCGGCGGCGCAGTTCGATCACGCCGCGCATGTGCGGGCTGCTTACCTTTACCTGCGCGGCGGCACCTTCGGCCAGGCGATCGATCGGATGGCCATCGCAATCCGGCGGTATGCCGGGTCGCTCGGCAAGGCCGATCGCTACCACGAAACGATCACCATCGGGTTCCTGGCTCTGATCCGGGAGCGGATCTGCGAGCACGGCGACGCCGGCGGCTGGGAGGGCTTCGCTGCGGCCAACCCCGAACTGTTCGATCGCGGGCTGCTGCTGCGGCATTATCCCGAGCAGCAACTGCACTCCGCGCGCGCACGTCGCGTCTTCGTGTTGCCCGAGGCCGCCGACGCGCGTCACTGAAGTGTCCGCCCGCAAGGAACTCATCGCCTTCCTGGTCGTCGCCGTCGCCGCGGTGGGCTCGATAATCCTGTTCGCCGTTTCCTCCGAGCACCGCGAAGACCGGCCCCTGTCCGGCACGACCCTGCAGGTGCCGGCGGAGGGCGGAAGCTGCCCGAGCGAGGTCCGCGTCAAGCGCCGCGCCGATGGACCGCTGCAGGTCTGTCCTGCCGAATGCGTGCTCGATACGGCCGCCGACGGTCAATGCACCTGCACGGTCCGCGTGAAGGAGTGCCGAGAGGCGGCGGCGCAGCTCTGATTCGGGTTGCCTCGCCGCACTAGCGAAACCAGGCGTCATCGAGGTTCACGGGCTCAGCCGGACGGTCGTCGAGCTACGGCCACTCGTTGTCTATCGCCGTCCGCCACTGGCGAATCCGCCGGATCGAGAAAACGCGATAAATGCTTGCGTTTCAACGCATTAGGCGTACTATACTGTATATAATCACAGGCTTGGAGCTCCCATGGACGGCATCCGCAGCGACCCTCTCCCGGCCGTCCCGACGGCGGCGCTGATCGACCAGATCACCGAGCTCGCCGGGCACCTGAACGCCGGCACCTACCGCTGGCTCACGCTCATCGCCGAGTTCGACCGCCGCCTGGGTTGGAACTGCGGCCTCACCAAGAGCTGCGCGCACTGGCTCAACTGGAAGTGCGGCCTGGACTTGGGCGCGGCGCGCGAGAAGGTGCGGGTGGCGCACGCGCTCGAGTCGCTGCCGCTCATCAGTGCGGCGATGGCGCGCGGGGAGCTGAGCTACTCCAAGGTGCGGGCGCTGACGCGGGTGGCCTGCGCCGGGACCGAGGCGGCGCTGCTCTCGGTGGCGCTGCACGGCACGGCGAGCCACGTCGAGAAGCTGGTGCGACACTACCGCCACGTGCTGGAAGTCGCCGAGCTCAAGCGCGAGGCGCGTCAGTACAGAAACCGCAGTCTTTCCTGGCGCTACGACGAGGACGGCTCGATCGTGATCAAGGCGCGGTTGCCGGCCGAGACGGGCGGCCTCGTGATGAAGGCGCTCGACGCCGCGCTCGAGCACCTGCCGCTGCCGGACGTTTCCGCGGAAACGTATCCGGCCCCGAAGCCCGACTGGGCGCAGCGGCGGGCCGATGCGCTCGCGGTGCTGGCGGAGAGCTATCTCGCGCACGGCCCCTCGGCGCTCGCGGGCGGCGAGCGCCAGCAGATCGTCGTGCACGTTGATGTGAATACGCTCGAGGAGCGCACTGCGGGTCGCTGCGAGCTCGAGGACGGCCCGTCCATCGCCGCCGAGACGGCGCGGCGCCTCGCCTGCGACGCGAGCGTGGTGCGCATCGTCGAGGACGAGCGCGGCGAGCCGCTCGACGTCGGCCGCCGCACCCGTTCGATCCCGCCGGCGCTGCGCCGTGCGCTCAACTCCCGCGACCAGGGCTGCTGCTTTCCCGGCTGCACCCAGACGCGCTATGTCGACGGGCACCACATCCGGCACTGGGCGGACGGCGGCGACACGAAGCTCGCGAACCTGGTGTCGCTGTGCCGGTTCCATCACCGGCAGGTGCACGAGGGCGGCATCACCGTGCAGCGGCTCGACGACGGTGCCTGGCGCTTCACCCGGGCCGTCGGCCCGTTCACCGACACCTTCGATTCCGTGGCGCCCGGCCACAGCGCCGTGCTCGGCGACTGGCGGCAGCTCATCGCCACACACGATGCCGCGAAGATCAGGATCGATCCCTCGACCGCCGCGACCCGCTGGCGCGGGGAGACGATGGACTACGGCCAGGCGATCGACGTGCTGGTGCAGCGCGCGGAGAAGGCCGGGACGTTTCCGCGGAAACGTGCTGATACAGCGCTCGAGGCGATCGGGACGTTTCCGCGGAAACGTCCGACCTGATGTTGGAGCATGCGAGATCCGAGGGCGCAAGCGATTGCACCCCTGCGAAATGAACCATTCGCGATCAGGCGGCGGCGGTCCTCACCAGATCGGGTGGTTTTGAGGTTTCGCTCGCTCGCGACTAGACAAAGATCAAACCCGCGGTCAGCGCCGTCAGCCCCGCCATCACGCGGTTGAACGTGACGAAGGCGCGCCGCGACTTCAAGAACCGGCGGATGCTCGCGCCGAAGAGCGCCCAGGCGCTCATGCACGGAAGCCCGACCAGCGCGAACACGCCCGCGATCACCACCACGCCCAGCCAGAACTGCGACCCGGGCGAGGTGAACGCGCCAATCGCACCGATCACCATCATCCACCCCTTGGGGTTGACGGCCTGGAAGAGCGCGCCGCGCCAGAACCCGATCGGCCGCGCATGCGCGCTCTCGCCGAGCTCGCCGGCGCGCCAGAGCTGCCAGGCGAGCCAGAGCAGATAGGCCGCGCCGAACACCTTGAGTGCCCACTGCAGCGCGGGCACGGCGATGATTACCGCGCCGAGCCCGGCGCCCACCAGCAGGGTGAGGGCGACGAACCCGAGCTCGATCCCGAGCAGCGAGGTGACAGTGCGGCGGAACCCGAAGTTGAGCCCCGAGGACGCCAGCATCAGGTTATTCGGCCCCGGCGTGGCAGAGGTGGCCAGGGAATAGAGTGCGAGTGCTCCCAGCAGCTGCGGTTCCATGTGTGTGTCTCGCGGGTGTGGTAGGGGTGGTCGGGCTCTTCGAGGTCAGATCTTGTCTCTGTGCTTGTCCTGTGTCAATATCAGTATTGTCATGGTGCAATTATGAAGTCCGCGCGACAGTGGCGGCCGGCCGTCAAGGCCGGCGCCGAGCCCCTCTACGCACGCCTGGTCTCGGCGCTCGAGCGTGACGTCGCGGAAGGCGCGCTCGCCATCGGCACCCGGCTCCCGACGCAGCGCGACCTGGCGGAGCAGCTCTCGATCGGCCTCGGCACGGTGACCCGCGCCTACGCCGAGGCGGAGCGGCGCGGCCTGCTGCGCGCGCGCGTGGGCCAGGGCACATTCGTCGCCTCGCCTGCTCCGGCCCGCGCGGCCGAGCGCGACGGCCCGATCGATCTCGCCAACAACCTGCCGCCGATTCGCGCCGTGGAATCGCGGTTCCTCGAACTGCTGACGCAGCTCGCGCACGACGACGCCGCGCTCGACCTGCTCGACTACGCGCCTGCGGATGGCGCGGAGCGCTACCGCCAGGCGGCGGCGGCGTGGCTTACGCGCACCGCTGGCTTCACGCGCGTCGAGGCTCGCGACCTCGTGCTCTGCGCCGGCGCGACCCAGGGCGTGACGCTCGCGCTGCAGTCGGTCGCGGCGCCCGGCGACACGGTGCTCTGCGAAGCGGCCACCTTCTTCGGCTTCAAGTCGATCGCGGAGCGCCTGCGGATCACGCTGGTGGGTGTGGCGATGGACGACGAGGGGGTCGACCCCGACGCGCTCGCGCGTGCCGCCGCCGAGACGGGCGCGCGGGTGGCGCTGCTGATCCCGACGCTTCACAACCCCACCACCCGTAGCTGTTCGCGCGCCCGGCGCCAGGCGCTCGCGGAGCTCGCGCGCCGGCAGGACCTCACGTTCGTCGAGGACGACGTGTACGCCGCCTACGCGCGCGGCCGCAACGCGGCGCCGCCACTCGCCGCGCTCGCGCCCGAGCGCAGCTGGTACGTGAACGGCGCGTCGAAGACGCTCGCGCCCGGGCTGCGTGCGGGCTGGATCCTGCCGCCGCGCGAGGCCCGCGAGACGCTGGTGCGCACGATGCGCGCGTTGAACGCCTCTGCGCCGATCTTCGGGCACCTGGTGTTCGCGAAGCTGGTCGAGACCGGCGAGGCGTTCCGCCTGCTCGATGCGGTCGTCGCCGAGGCGCGGGCGCGCACCGAGCTTGCGCGCGAGGTGCTGGGTGCTGCCATGGCACAGCCCGCCGCTCCGCAAAGCCTGCACGCGTGGCTGCCGATGCCCGCGGAGCAGGCCGAGCGCATCGTGCGCGTCGCGCTGCAGGGCAACGTGCGGCTCACGCCGCCGGCCTCTCCGGTCGTGAGTCCCGCGGCGCCCACGGGCGTGCGGCTCTGCCTCGGCGCACCGCGGGAGCGCGAGTCGCTGGCGCGCGCGCTCGAGGTCGTGCGTGAGGCCATCGCGGCGCCGGCGGGGAGACTGGACGAGCCGTTGATCTGACGACTCGAGCTGCGGGTCAGAAGCGCTTCTTCAGGCCCGCCTGCTTCAGCACGCCGTTGGCGGTGTGCCTGGAAAAAATCTTCGAGTCGACGACGAGGTTTCGCCCGGAATCCGGCCTGAACCAGACTTGACAATTTCGTCAGACGGATCTGTAATGTCTGTCGTGACAGAAATTACAGAACCTGTAACTCTCCCCCACGCCGTGCAGGACTTCGTGCTGCAGTGGGGCTACCTCGGCGATCGCTGGGGCGTGAACCGCTCGGTGAGCCAGATTCATGCGCTGCTCTACGCATCGGAGCGTCCACTGGCCTCGGAGGAGATCGCCGATGCGCTCGGCATCGCGCGCTCGAACGTCTCGAACTCGCTGCGGGAACTGCTCGCCTGGGGAATCATCCGCTCGATTCTCGTGCGCGGCGACCGCCGCACCTACTACGAGGCGGAAACGGATCTCTGGACGCTCGTGTCGCGGATTGCCGCCGGACGCAAGGCACGCGAGCTCGACCCCGCTGCCGCGGCTCTCAGGCAATGCCTGGAATCCGCGCGGGGCGACGCCGCCGTGAGCCCGGTCGCCGTGCGACGCCTGCGGGAAATGCTCGACTTCGTCGAGCGCACCGGCAGGTGGTACGAGCAGATGATCCAGCTCCCGGCCACGCAGGTCGCGGCGCTCATGAAGCTCGGCAGCGGCGTCGTGCGCCTTCTCGACAAGACCCGGCCTCGCCGACGGGTGGAGCGGGCCGGCGCCGCGTAGTCGCAGAGAATTCCGGCCCGTGAGGAGGGGGCAATGGCGCTGGAGATTGGCGGCAACGTGAGCCGCCCGGAGACATCGGACCGCCTCGCGGCGATCGCGGACCCGCCGCTGGTCCATCCGCCGCACGTTCACCCGCCGCGAAGCCCGTTCCGGGCGCTCCTGGGCGAGGACGCGTGGCTCACCCTGCCCGCGCCCGTACAGCGACGCTTCGAACGCGTGCTCGCGCCGGGCGAATCGGCGGTATTCATCGGCGAGGTCGCCTCCACCCGACTGAGCCTTTTTGGCCGGTTCTGCGCGCAGCTCGCGCGCCTGGTCGGCGCACCGTTGCCGCTGAGGACTGTCGCACACGCGTCATCCGCGGTGGTCGTCACCGAGGATGCCCAAGCGCATACACAGTGCTGGACACGGCTCTATCACGAGCCCGGCCGTCTGCCGCAGGTCATTTGCTCGATGAAGTGCTTCGACGGCCCGACCGGGCTCGAGGAATGCGTCGGTGCCGGCATCGGCATGGCGCTGACAGTCCATGTCGAGGATCGTGCACTGGTCATCCGAAGCTCTGGGTATTTCTGGCGTCCCCGCACGCGGCGGTTCCGGATCCCGGCGTGGCTCACGCCGGGGCGCATCGAGGTCGTGCACCGCGAGGAGCGCACGGGCCGTTTCAGCTTCACCTTGACGGTCACGCACCCGCTGTTCGGCGAGACGATTCACCAGGTCGCATTCTTTCGCGACGCCTGCTGACCCACCGTCGAGTCGCGGCTCAGCGTTCCACGACATAGCGGATCGCGTAGCCGTCGAGTTCCGCCATGATCTCCGGCATGGAGACGAGGTCGACGCAGGGCCTGGCGCCGCGCACGGCGATCGGCTCGTAACCGGGAATCGACAACAGCTTCTTTACCACGAGCGGTGCGGGCGTTGCAGGTATCTGCGGCCCGTCGCCGCGTTCCGCGACGAGTGTCGCCTGCCGCCAGGCGAGCCGGCCAGGCGCATCGCGCAAAACGACACGCACGTGCATGGCGCCGACATCCGAGCCGAACCGATCGAAGGCGTCCGCGATGCGGATCAACGGGGCCGCCTGCGGTACGAGCGACCGCACGAGCCCCGCACGCACGGCCCGCGAAAGCGCGGACAGACCCAGGTGCAGGACCCCGATCTCGAGGCCGGCGCGGACGGATCCGCGACGCAGCGCCGGGTACCGATCGCGCCAGATCGCCCGTTCGGGCGTGTCGACATTGGACAACCAGCGGCGGCCCACCGGCGGCGGGTAGCGATGACCGGTCAGCCCGCCCCAGCCGTATTCCCGGCCCGTGCCCGCGAGCGAAGGAATCGCGCGCCCGCAGTAGCTCAGTATCGCCCGCGTAGTCGCGAGGCCGCGCGGCGCCCTGTGGCCTGGCGAGATTCCGACGTCGATCTCGACGACGTCCTCCTGCGCCGCCACCAGCTCGGCGACGATTGCGGTTGATATTGCCGGCACCGTCGATGCTCCGCTGACGACGAGCACGTCGCGGCCGCGGGCGGCGGCATCGAGTGCGGCGATTCCCGCGACACGCTCGCGGCCATCGGCGATGTCGACGTAATGAATCCCCGCCTGGACACACAGTTCGGCGACAGCGAAATCCCGCCCCTGGAACGGTCCGACGGTGTCGACCAGGACGGCTGGCCGCTGCGCCAGCAGCGCACGCACCTGGGCGGCGTCGGTGATATCGATCGCCACGGCGCGCGCGGGTCGCGCCCCGAGCGTCGCCGCAAACGCCGACGCCCGCGCGGAATCGCGCCCCGCAATGATCAGCTCCAACTCGGGATGACGCGCGAGCGATGCGGCGATACGGCTTCCGAACACGCCGTATCCGCCGAGCACGACGACCGTGTACCGCGGCATGATCGCCGAGTTTACGACTGGTCTTCGTCGGCCTCCTTCTGCGCGAGCGCGAGCCCGAACCAGTCCTCGCCGGACTGGTGCGGCCGGCGGAGCAGCGCCGCATGCCGTTCGTACGCGGCGAGCACCTCGTCCATGAGCTCGTTCGGCTCACCCGGGTAGAAGAACGCCGGGACCAGGTCTTCGTAGCGGTCGCCCGCCCAGAGCAGCAGCGCGAGCTCGACGACGAGGTCGCAACGACCGCGTGCGGCGGCCGCGTCGATCGGCAGGAAGGTGTCGAAGCGGATGAACGGCATCTCGGGCTCGAAGTCGCCGACGAACACGCCCGAATACCCCGGCACCAGCATCTGCCGGAAACCGCGCGCCACTGCGAATTCGTGCAGGCGCGAATTGGCGATGAGCAGCGCGACGCGCAGCTCCCGCGCGGTCACACGCCAGTTCCGCCCGCGCTGGATGACGCGCTCGACGCTGTGGTTCGAGAACGCGGCGTGCCCGCGCCACTTCGACCGATAGATCGTATCGCCGGGGCGGATGAGATAGCGGCGCACGAACGAGCGGGCCGCGACGCCCGGCCACTCCGCGAGCCACGCGCTCCCGGTCTCGAGGCAGGCGACCGCGAGGCGCGCCACGCCGTCGGGCGTCGTGTCCGTGTACGACACGAGCGCGCGCGGTGACCACGCCTTGTCGAGCCCGGCGAGCACGCGGTGCGCGGCGCGCAAGGTCGGCGCTCCGTGCAGCGGCTGGCGGCGGCGCCGGCGGCGCGCCTCGGCCGCACGCTCCTGTTCGTCCTCGAGAAAACGGCGCACGAGGCCCCGCGCGTGACGGTCGGTCACGGTCACGGGCGGTGCGGGCGGCGGGGTCCTGCGGGGCAATCGGGCTCCAGCGGCTGGGCGTCCGGTCGATCCTCGCATCGCCCCGGCCGCGGCGCTTGCCCGTGTTGGCAGATTTCGCGATCGGCGGTCGAAAAGTGCACAGTCCGTGCGTTGCCGCGCGCATGCGATGATGCCCGCTGGGACCGGAGGGGATACGCGTGCGCGCGATGATCTTCGACCTGGACGGCACCCTGGTGGACACCGTGTACGCGCACGTCTTTGCGTGGCAGCGCGCGTTCGCGGAGGGCGGCCTGGCGATCGACGGCTGGCGCATACACCGGCGCATCGGCATGAGCGGCGGGCTCTTTGCGCGTGCCGCCGCCCGCGAGCTCGGGCGCGAGATCGACGCGGCGCGGGCCGAGGAGCTGCAGAGACGCCACGGGGAGCTGTTTCGCGAATTCCTCCCGGAGCGCCGTCCGTTGCCCGGCGCAGTGGAGTTGCTCGAGACACTGCGCACGACGGGCGTGCCTTTCGGCATCGCTACGTCGGGACGGCGACCGGAGATCGATCTCTCGCTCGAGGCCCTGGGCGTCGGGACCGACACGGTCGTCATCGAGCGCCGCGACGTCGCTCGCGCAAAACCCGAGCCGGACCTGTTCCTGGCCTGCCAGGAGAGACTCGGCGTTCCGGCGCAAGAGTGCTACGTGGTCGGCGACGCGGTGTGGGACCTGCTGGCCGCTCGTCGCGCCGCGATGCTGAGCGTCGGCCTGCTGAGCGGCGGCTACGGCGAGGATGAGCTCGTGAGCGGCGGTGCATTTCGCGTCTACCGCGATCCGGCAGACCTGCATCGCTCGCTCGACGAGCTCGGGATCCTGCCGTAGCGCCGGGTCGTCACAAAACCGTCAAGTAAGGCCGGTAGCGTGAACAGGTTGTAGGCACAGGACGTGGACCCATGTCGACGCTCGATATTCTTCGCAACGAGCCGGACCTACGCAGCTACAGGCAAGGCGAGACGGTTTTCCAGGCAGGGGACCCCGGCGACTGCATGTACGCGGTCGTGGACGGCCGTGTAGAGATTCGACTCGAGGGAACGGTCATTGACCACATCGCGGCCGGCGGCGTGTTCGGCGAAATGGGCTTGATCGACCACAAGCCGCGCAGCGCAACCGCCGTGGCCGAGACAGACTGCAGACTGGCGGTGATCGGCGAGAAGCGATTCCTGAGGCTCGTCGAGCAGATGCCCCAGTTCGCGCTGCAGATGATGCGCGTCGTCACCGGGCGGCTACGCCAGCACGGGCCTCATTAGCTCTCGCGCGAACCTCTCGAGCTCTGCGCCCGAACCTCTCGCCGACTGCCCGGCTCAGCCACCGGCCACAAATTGCGTCCAGCTGCGGTTCAATAGCCGCGGTTGCGGTGCAGTGGGGTCAAGGTGACTGCTGAGCTCATCATTTACGTCGATGCCGATGCGTGTCCCGTCAAGGCGGAAACCGTGAAGGTCGCGGCGCGCCATGGGCTCCCCGTGGTCTTCGTTGCCAACTCGTGGATTCAGGTGCCCCGTGGATTGCGGATCCGGGTGCAGGTCGTACCGGGATCCTTCGACGCAGCGGACGATTGGATCGCCGAGCATGTTGCGCGTGACGACATCGTCGTCACCGCGGACATTCCGCTCGCCTCTCGTTGCCTGAAAATGGGCGCCAGGGTTCTTGGGCCGTCGGGGAGGACGTTCTCCGACGACAATATCGGCGACGCACTTGCCACCCGCGATCTGATGGCGGATTTGCGGGCGTACGGCGTGGGTGGCGGACCGCCGCCATTCGGACCCAGGGATCGGTCCCGGTTTCTGGAGCGGTTGGAGCTGGCCGTGAGGGAGGCGAAGGCAAGTCGCGGCCAGGCGCAGGGGCCTCTATGATCGGGGCAAGGATGCTCCAGTCATGCTAGGTCGGTCGCGGCCGTCGAGTCCCGAAACAGAGGAAGAGCTCGTCACGGAAGCCGAGCGACTGTTGCGCCAGGGCGAGCCGCTGCTCGCGTACAACATCGCCGACACCGGCCTGCAGCGCTGGCCGGAGCACGTGCGCCTGCGCCAGCTGCTGGCCCTCGCACTCGCCCGCAGCGGCGACATCGAGCGTGCCAACCGGATCCTCGGCGACCTCGCTCGCGCAGGTCTCGACGACGCGGAGACCCTGGGCGTGCTGGCCCGCACGCACAAGGATCTCGGGATGCGCGCGACGGATCCGAAGCGCCGCGCGGACCACCTCGAGTCCGCGTACCGGCTCTACGAGCGGGCCTACGCTTCCTCGCGGCAGCTCGGCGCCGCGACGGGCGCCTATTACACCGGTATCAACGCCGCGACGGTCGCCGTCCTGCGCGGCGAGCTCGATGAGGCCCGGCGGATAGCCGCGGAAGTGCTCAGCATCTGCGACGGCGTGCCCGGCGGTGCGCCCGGGTCCGAGGCCGAGTACTGGCGGCAGGCTACCCGCGGCGAAGCAGCGCTGATTCTCGGCGATGCACCGGCGGCGGCGCGTCACTATGCCGCCGCGATGGCGCTGGCGCAGGGCCGCTATGGCGATCTCAGCACCACGCGCCGGCAGGCGCGACTGCTGGCGGCGCACCTCCCGGTCGACGCGGCCTGGCTTGCGGAAGTGCTGCGCATTCCACCCGTCCTGGTGTTCGCCGCTCACCGTGTCGACCAGGCGGAGCGCCAGACGCCGGGCTTTCCTCCCGAACTCGAGCCCGTCGTGCGTCACGCCATCCGCGAGTCGCTGGCCGCCACGCGGCCGGTCGCGGCGTACGGGTGCGCGGGCTGCGGCGCGGATATCCTTTGCCTCGAGCTCGTGCAGGAGCTCGGCGGACAAATCCACGTCGTCCTGCCATTCCCACCCGGGGAGTTTCGTCGCACGCGCGTCGACACCGCCCCCGGCGATTGGGGCGCGCGCTTCGACCGCCTGCTCGACACGGCGGACAGCCTGATCGTCACCAGCGACCACCGCGCAAGCGGCAGCGTCGCGACGTTCGAGTACGCCGACCTCGTGATGACGGGCCTCGGCCAACTGCGCGCGCAGTGGCTCGATACCGCGCTGCGCGGCCTCGCTATCCGGGATCGGGAGGGCGACGGGGCACCCGGCGGTTCCGCCTCGGTCGTGTCGGTGTGGGAGCGGAGGGGCATCCCGATCAACCATGTGCATCTGGGGAGCCTGAAGTCGTCGGTACGCAGGCCGGGCGCTGCGCACAACGGGGGGACCACGGCTCCCGCCGTGGAGCCACGCACCCACCAGTTCCATATCAAGGCGCTGCTGTTCGCCGACGCGGTGGGCTACAGCAAGCTGAGCGACGACCAGATCCCGCGCTATGTAACGGGCTTCCTCGGCGCCGTGGCGGATCTCAACCGGCGCACGCAGCACCGGTGTGAACACGTCGAGACCTCGGGCGACGGGCTGTACATGGTGTTTGCCGACGCGAACGATGCCGCGCGCTACGCGCTCGAACTGAGCGCGCTGATCAACGGCACGGACTGGACGGCGCAGGGCCTGCCGGCGGACTTCAACCTGCGCATCGCGCTGCACTGCGGCCCGGTGTACTGCGGGTGGGACCCGATCACCGAGTCGGCACTCTTCACCGGTCCGCACACCAGCCGCGCCGCGCGCATCGAGCCGATCACGCCGCCGGGGCAGGTCTACGCAAGCAGCGCCTTCGCTGCCGTCGCCGCCGCGGGCGGCGTCGACGACATCGCCATGCGCTACGTGGGCAGGATCCCGCTCGCCAAGGGCAGCGGCTCCCTGTCGCTCTACCACGTGCAGCCGGCGGTCTGAGGGGCAGCGTGACGGCGTGACGGCGCGCCAGCGTTTGCCGAAATGGCGCGTTGGTCCCATTGCGGATGCCGGGCGCGCGGTTCAGGGTGGGCGTCTCCGGCAGCGGCGGCACATGCCGAAGGAACGGGCAGGAAACGTCGGATCCACGGAATCAAAGGAGACCATCATGCAGATCACGGACATTCTCGGTCAGATCGGCGGGATTCAGTCGGTGGCGCGCGAACTCGGCGTCAGCGAGGCCCAGGCAGCGAGCGGCGTCGGGGCCCTGCTTCCGGCGCTGCTCGGTGGGTTCAAGAAACAGGCGCAGTCGCAACCGACGGGATTGGACGGCCTCGTCGGCATGCTGGGCGGCCTCGGCGGCGGCGGCCTGCTGGACGACGTGCTGGGGCCGCAACCCACTCCCGTGAACCGCGGCAATGACGTCCTTGGGCAGATCTTCGGCTCCAGGGACGTGAGCCGCACGGTCGCGCAGAATGCCTCTGCCCGAACGGGACTCGACCCGTCGCTGCTGAAGAAGATGCTGCCGTTGCTCGCGATGCTGGTCGCCGGCTACCTGGCGAAGCAGGGCCGTGCATCCGCGCAGCCTCAGATGGGAGGCGGACCGGGCAACCTGGGCGGCGGTGGACTGGAGCAACGCGGGCGGCGGGTTGGGCAACGTACTGGCGGGCATGGTGGGCGGCGGCGGCCAGGGCGGGCTGCCGGATCTCGCCTCGATGCTCGACCTGGACCGCGACGGCAATCCGCTGGACGACATACTCGGCATGGCCGGAAAGCTCACGCGCGGCTGAGCCGGAGGGCGGCGCCCGTCGCTGCCGCCGCTCCCGCCGCAGAGCCGCGCGGGCCGGCGGCAGCGGGTCGAGGTCGACGCGCGCTCAGTCCGTGCGCTGGCGCGCGTAGAAGCGGCGGACCTTGTCGAGGTTTCCGCAGGTTTTCATGCTGCACCACCGGCGTGAGCCATTGCGGCTGGTATCGAGGAAGACCCAGCCGCAGTCCGCCGCCGGGCACGCGTGCACGCGGGCGAGGCGCGCGGGGTCGGTGAGCAGCTCCGCGGCCGACAGCACGACCGCGTGAAAAGCGCGCTGCCAGCCGGGCGTGCCGGCCGCCCATTCGTGGACATGACCGGCCGGCGTGGCGCGGATCGCGCGCGCGGCATTCGCGCGCCGCCAGTGACGGTTGAACGCCTCTAGCGCCGCAGCTCCCTCCTTCCTGCCGGCGAGCGCCGCGCCGAGCACGTCGCGCCACTCCTCGCGGAAGGCATGCAGCTCGCGCATGAACTGCGCGGCGCGACGACCGGACGGCACCGGCCCGAGTTCGACCGGGACACCGGCCGCCCGCGCCCAGGCAAGCCAGTCCTCGAACCCGGCGAGCCGCTCGACCGGCGTGGGCGTGCGCGCGTCTTCCACCGTGTTCAGGAAATCGAGCGCGAGGGCGCCGCCGACGAAGTCATCGGCGCCGAACCGCTGGCGCGCCTGGTCGCCGGAACTATCACTAACCATCAAACGAATGTTGACAGGTTAGGCTGTGGAAGTCCAGACTGATAACCGTCTACTCCACGATTGCAGGTTAGAGAGTACCGGCCAAGGAGGACCGCATGAACACCCACGAATGGCACTCGAGAATCATGGTCGCCGGGCTGTCACGCGGCCTGTGGATGACGCCGGACGCAGGCTTGCGGTCTGGTGCGGATACGGCGGGGTCCAGATACCCGGGTGCGTGGCCGCGAAGGCGCGGCGGACGGCTGACGGCGGACGACGACCGCGATCGCTCGACGGGCGATGAAATCTCCTCCCCCGACGACCGGTCTGACTGGTAAGTGATAAACCGTGCAGAGGAGTGTCCATGCGCCACCGGAAAATCGGTCGTGCCCTGCTCTACGTCGTAGCCGCGGCGTTGGCCGTGTTCGCCGCACCCATCGCATCCGCCGGCGCTGCGGCACCCGTCGCGCCCGAGCTGCCGCGGCTCGCCGCCGCGAACTGGATCAACTCGCCTCCGCTCACGCTCGCCGGCCTGCGCGGGCGGCCGGTGCTGGTCGAGTTCTGGACCTTCGGCTGCGGGAACTGCCGCAACACCCTGCCCTGGGTCGAGCGCGTGCACGCGCGGTACGCGCCGCAGGGGCTCACGGTCATCGCGGTGCACACGCCGGAGTTCGACGGTGAGCGCGAGCGCACCGCCGTGGCCGACGCGGTCGACCGTCTCGGCATCCGCTACCCCGTCCTGATCGATAACGACTACGCGTACTGGCGCGCACTCGGCAACCAGTACTGGCCGGCGTTCTACCTGATTGACGGGGACGGGCGCATCGTCGATGCGCGCATCGGCGAGCTGCACTCGGGCCGGCGGTCGGCCGACGCGTTCGAGGCCGCGATCGTTCGGCTGCTGCGCGGCGGCCGCCCGGCGGCTCAGGAAGCCGGGCTGATCAATTCGACCGTCGGAAAGCAGCTGCGGTAACGTCGCACGTCCCGCGTCAGGATCGGCCAGCCCGCCACGGCCGCGTGCGCGATCGACAAGCAAGAAACCTCCTCGATCTGCCCGAACGCGATCGACAGTTCGGCATAGATCACCGGATTGATGGTGTTGGTTAGAATCGTGCGCGTTCGACCGGTCATGAACGGCCTGGGTCGAACCGCTCGTTAATCCCTGGCCAAAGGAGGCCACATGAACCGCAAGGCGTTGACGACATGGAGCATGGTCACCGCAGCGGTGGCACTCATCGGGACCCTCCTGCCCGGCTTCGCGGACGCGCAGACATCGGGCGCCAGGGCCTGCACGCCGCTCGAGACGCGCGAGCCGAACGCTGCAGGGCAGCAACCGGCGTTTCCGGGGCAGACGCGCGCGTGCGCAGATCCCTCGGGCGTCGCATTCGATGTCGTCGTCATGGCGAAGGGACTCGAAAAGCCCTGGGCGGTGGAACCCTTGCCCGGCGGCGACCTGCTCGTGACGGAGAAGCCCGGACGGCTGCGCATCGTCACCGCCGCCGGCAAGGTCGGCGAGCCGATCACCGGTGTGCCCGCCGTCGACGGGCGCGGCCAGGGCGGGCTGCTCGACGTCGCGCTCTCCCCGTCCTTCGCAACCGACCGGACGATCTACTGGAGCTATTCCGAGCCGCGCAAGGGCGGCAATGCGACCAGCGTCGCGCGCGGCGTGCTGTCGAACGACCGCACGCGTCTCGATGACGTGCGGGTGATCTTCCGCGCGCTGCCGGTGTTCGACGGCGACAAGCACTACGGCTCGCGTCTCGCGTTCGGCCCGGACGGGATGCTGTACGTGACGCTGGGCGAGCGCGTCGGACAAGCAGATTCGGCCGCAGGCGCAGCATCTCGACAGCCACATGGGCAAGATCGTGCGAATCGCGCCCGACGGCGCGGTGCCGAAGGACAATCCCTTCGTCGGGAAGGCGGGTGCCCTGCCGGAGATCTGGTCGCTCGGCCACCGCAACGTGCAGGCAGCCGCCTTCGATTCGAAGGGACGCCTGTGGGAAGTCGAGCACGGCGCGAACGGCGGCGATGAACTGAATCTCGTCGAGCGCGGAAAGAACTACGGGTGGCCGCTGGTCGTGTTCGGCGAGGAGTATTCGGGTGCGCCGATTCCGAACGCGGTGACGGACCGCGAGGGCTATGAGCGGCCGGTCTATTACTGGGATCCGGTGATCGCGCCGTCCGGCCTGCAGTTCTATACGGGCGATGCGTTTCCCGCGTGGCGGGGCAGTGTCTTCGTGGGCGGCATGCGGGCGTTGAGCCTCGTGCGCCTCACGCTAAAGAACGATCGCGTGACGGGCGAGGAGCATCTGCTCGCCGATCGCCGTCAGCGCATTCGCGACGTGCGCCAGGGTCCGGACGGCGCGCTGTATGTCGTCACGGACGCCGCGAACGGCGAGCTCTGGAAGATCGTGCCGCGCAGCTCCGGTTCCTGAAGATGGCTCGGAGCCAATTTCCGGAAATTGGCTCGGAGCCATTTTAGGAGACGATTTGCCGCCGGCGCCGGTCACGCGGGGCCGAGGTAGTCCATCTTGTAAAGCCGAATTTCCCAACTCCGCGGCAATCTGCCTCTGAGTCAATGCGTTAGACCAATCTATTAAAGGCCGAATAATTCAGCTCCGAGCCAATTTATGCGAGCTCGCGGAGACGCTGCTCGAGGAATCGTCGCTCGGGTTCCTGGCGCGCGAGGCCAAGCGCCGTCTCGTACGAGGCTCGCGCCTCCTCCAGGCGGCCGAGCCGGCGGCAGAGCTCGGCGCGCGCCGAATACGCCAGGTGGTAATCGACGAGGTCGCCGCGCGCGAGGATCGCGTTCATGAGCGCGAGCCCCGCCTGCGGCCCGTCGCGCATCGCGACCGCCACGGCGCGGTTCAACTCGACGACCGGCGACGGATCGACGCCCATCAGCAGGTCGAAGAGCGCGGTGATCTGCGGCCAGTCGGTGGCCGCTGCGGTCGGCGCGTTCGCGTGCAGGGCGGCGATCGCGGCCTGCAGCGTATACGGCCCGAATCGACGCGAGGCGAGCGCCGATTCGACCAGCGCCGTGCCCTCCGCGATCTGCCCGCGATCCCAGAGCGCGCGATCCTGGTCGCCGAGCAACACGACTTCGCCGTCGGGCGACGTGCGCGCGACGCGGCGCGACTCGTGCAGCAGCATCAGCGCCAGCAGCCCCTGCACCTCCGGCTCCGGCAGCAGCTCGAGCAGCAGTCGCCCGAGGCGGATCGCCTCGCCCGAGAGGTCGTGCCGCGTGACTTCCACGCCGGACGAGGCGGAATACCCCTCGTTGAAGACGAGGTAGATGACCCGCAGCACGCTGTCGAGCCGGCTCGGCAGCTCGACACGATCCGGCACCTGGTACGGGATCCGCGCATCGCGGATCTTGGCCTTCGCGCGCACGATGCGTTGCGCGACGGTCGATGCACCGACCAGGAACGCGCGCGCGATCTCCTCGGTCGTGAGCCCGCAGACCTCGCGCAGGGTCAATGCGACCTGCGCATCCGGCGCCAGGCCCGGATGGCAGCAGGTGAAGATGAGCCGCAGCCGGTCGTCCTCGAGCTCCTCCACGTCGTGCGCCGCGGGGTCGCCGGCCTCGACGTCGAGCTCACGCGCGAGCTCGTCGAGCGACGCATCGAAGCGCACCCGCCGGCGGATCCTGTCGATCGCCTTGAAGCGACCCGCCGACACGAGCCACGCGCGCGGATTACCGGGCAGGCCGTCGCGCGGCCAGCTCTCCATCGCGGCGGCGAAGGCGTCGTGCAGCGCTTCTTCCGCGAGCTCGAAATCGCGGAGCAGCCGGATGAGCGTGGCGAGCACGCGCCGCGACTCGGTGCGGTAGATCGCGTCCACCGTGGCGCGCACATCGGCATCCCTGCTCATCCCCCGCGGCACGACTCGTCACCACGGCTCAGGGGGCGGCGCGTCCGAGCGCGGCGAGCGTCTGCGCATCCTCCGCGACCTGCCTCACTTCGACGCATCCACGCTGGGCCCCGGGAATCCTGGCCGCGACCGCGATCGCCTCCTGCAGGTCGCGCGCCTCGATCAGGTAGTAGCCGCCGAAGAGTTCCCGCGTCTCGGCAAACGGCCCGTCGGTGGTCGAGACCTTGCCGTTACGCACGCGCACGGTCGTCGCCGTGTCCGGCGGCATGAGCCGGTTGCAGTCGACGAGCTGTCCGCTCCTTCGGACGCCGTCGGTGAACTCGCGGTATTCCTCGTAATGCTGTGCCGCATCCGCGGGCGCCAGCTGCTCCATCATTTTCTCGGCACAGATGATGCAAAGGTACTTCATCGCCGCTCACTTGCGGCGCCGATAGCTGGCCGTCATGAACTCGGTCCACTTGCCGTCCTCGCCCTGCACGCGCGAGGTCAGCAGGCGGTGATCGGCGTCCTTGATCGTGATGATGTCCTGGTACTTCGCCGTCTTGCCGTCGCCGGCGAAGCTCGGGCCGACGGTGCTCAAGGTCAGCACCTTGCCCGACGCGTCGAGCTCGCCCTCGTACACGAACATGTTTGCCATCATCGAGCCGATCCAGGTGCCGACGAACTTCTTCGTCTCCGGGTCGTAGCCGAGCGTGATCTGCATCTTCGCCGCGGCGCCGCCCGGCATGTTGCCAAGGCTGTCGCCAATTACCCACAGGCCGCCAAGCGAGCGCACTGTCTCCGACCCGGTTGCCTTTTCGGATGGCTGGCTCTGGCCGGGCGCAGCGCAGGCCTCGGTCTCGTAGGTCCAGTCACCGACCAGCGACTCGAGCCAGCGATGCTCCTTCTGCGGTTCCGGGTTCATCATCATGGCGTCATCTCCTCTTCTACGGTGTGACAGCAGGCATCCGCCTCCGCGGGCTGCGCCTCGTACTTGTCGTGATGCAGGGGCCAGCTGGCCTCAGGTCTAGGCCATCCGGGCGGCGAATCCTCGAACTTCTCCTGCCGGCCGAACGGCGTGAGGTCGAGCAGGTGATTGGTGACCATGAACCAGTCAAGACCGCGGCCATAGGTCGAATACGTGTGGTACACGCCGTCGCCTGTGCGCAGGAAGGCGCTCAGGCCCGGCTGCTCGCCGGCGAGGTGGTAGGTGAGTCCCTCGCGCTCGAGTGTCGCCTTGTCCTTGTAGTTGTACTCGACGGGCCGGAGGGTTTCGTCGGTCGTCACGTGGAAGTCGTAGTTGAAATCGCTGCCGAACGACGAGTACCAGGGCACCGTCCAGCCCATCCGCGCCTTGAACGGCGCGATCTTGGACCACCGCGCCCGCGAGACGACGACGAGGTTGGTGTCGCGCGCGCGCAGGTGGGCGAGGTGCGGCAGGTTGTCCACGGCGAACGAGCAACCGGGGCAGCCCTCCTCCCACGGTGCGCCGGTCTTGCCGGTCGGCGGGCCGTCGGGGTCGAACATGAAGTGATAGACGAGGAGCTGGCGGCGACCATCGAACAGGTCGAGCAGGCTCGCCTTGCCGCGCGGGCCCTCGAAGACGTAGGGCTTGTCGATGCGCACCATCGGCAGCCGGCGGCGCGCCGCGTTCAACGCGTCCTGCTGGCGCATGAGCTCCTTTTCGCGCGCGAGCAGCTCCATACGGGCGGCGAGCCATTCCTCGCGCGAGGCGATCGCGGGATGTGCGGTATTGGTGACGTGGGTTGTCATCGGAATCTCCTTGTCCTGCTGTCCTGCCGGACGCTACGAGGCACAGCCGAACTCCTTGACCGGCCGGACCTCGACGCAACCAAGGCGCGCCGGCGGAATCTTCGCGGCCAGGCGGATGGCTTCATTCAGGTCGCGGGCCTCGATGAGGATGAACCCACCGACCTGCTCTTTCGTCTCGGCGAACGGCCCGTCGGTGGTGGTCAGCCTGCCATTCCCGACCCGGAGCGTCGTCGCAGTGCGCACGGACTGCAGGGCGTTCGACGCCACGTAGTGACCGCCCTTGCGCAGCTCCTCGACATATTCGCTTGCCTCCCCGGCGAGCGCTTCGGCCTCGTCCCGCGACAGTGCAGCGTGCTTCTTCTCGTCGTAACAGATCAGGCACAGGTATCGCATCTTCACTCCGCGTGACGGGATTGGGACAACGGCACGGCGTCAGCCGGCATAACGGTCGTGGTGACGCCACCAGGAGCCGGGGAACGGCAGGCGCTCCTCGTCACGCCCTTTCGGCGCCAGGTCGATGAAATGGTACGCGCCGTCGAGGACCTCGAGTCCGCGAGCGTAGGCCGAATAGGTGTGAAAGATCGTGCCCGTCGCATCCTTGTAGAAGACGCTGAGGCCGGGCGCCTCGCCCTCGGTCTGGGACGTCCGCTTCTCGAAGTTGTAGTACGTCGGGCCCTTGGCCAGGTCGTCCCGGGTGAAGGAGACGTTGAAGTCGCTGTTGAAGTCGCTGCCGTACGACGAGACCCACTTGAACCGCCAGCCCATGCGCCGCCGGAATGCCTCGAGCTCGGCGAGCGGCGCCCGCGAGCACACGACGAGGGAGATGTCGCGCGCGTTGACGTGCGGGGCCGCGCCGTCGATGTGGTCGGCGACGAACGAGCAGCCCACACAGCCCTCCTTCTGGCCGGGCGCGAACATGAAGTGATAGACGAGGAGCTGGCTGCGCCCGCCAAAGAGGTCGGCAAGCGTCTCGCGACCGCCGGGGCCGTCGAAGACATAGGTCTTGCCGACTTCGACCCAGGGCAGCGCGCGCCGCTCGGCGGCCAGCTCGTCGTTCTGGCGCATCAGCTCCTTCTCGCGGGCCAGGAGCTTGCGGCGCGCGGCGAGCCACTGGTCGCGGCTCACGATTTCATGCGTTTCGATGCTGGTTCGCGTCATGGAGTCTTCTCCTTGGTCGGCGGGTTCTTGGACGGGGTGCCGGTCTTGCGCCTGGCGTGGAACCGGCGCACCAGCAGGGCGGTCACGCCGCCGGCCGAAGTCAGGCCCCCGACGGCCAGCGCCAGCGATGTCATGCAGGCCGGGCACATTGCGCCTCCTCGCCCCTGAGCGGTCGGATGAGTGTCGTACGCCACCTAGTCGATTGGCGGCGCCGCAGATCGACAGGGGCACGGCAGGCGGCGCGCGGGACCAGGCATCCTCAGGCTCCGCTCGAGGCCCGGTCGCGCAGGCCTAAGGGCCGACAGCCACCCTGTGGAAGTGTTGGGCGAGCGTGGCCGCGGCCGCCGCCAGCGCCACGAGCCCGATCGCACGGCGCAGCCAGTCGCCGCGTGCCAGGAGCTTTTCGACGAACACGAGCGCGGCGATGCCCGCGACCCACAGCAGGTTCATGACCCCGCCGACGAACAGGAGCCCCATCAGTGCCCAGCAGCAACCGAGGCAGAAGAGCCCGTGCTGCAACCCCATCAACAGCGCGCCGCCCGCGCCCGGCCGGTACGCGTCGACGAGAAACTGGACCGGTGACCGGCATTGATCCAGGCAGGCACGCTTGGCAGGCAGCCACTGGTAGATGCCGATCGCGCCGAGCAGCGCCGCGGTGACCCACGGCCGCGAAGCGACCCCCATGTCGTCGATCCAACCCGCCGCGATGAGCTCGACCTGGAGCCACGTGGCCGCGACCGAGAAGGCGAGCCACACGAGCAGGTAGCCCGCGACGAAGGGCGCGGTGCGGGCGAGCGAGCCACGGGGTGCGGCGCGCCGCGCCACGCGATCGAACAGCAGGACGGTCGGCGCGACCGACGGCGTCATCATGCCGACCATCATCACGAACCACATGAGGAAGGTGACGAGGAAGTAATGACCCGTTCGCAGCCCGCCGCTGGATGCGGGCATCGGCATCGGCGCCTGCCAGAGCCAGATCCAGGACAGTGCGGCGAGCGCCCCAAGCGCCGCAACGAGGACGATACGGTCACGCGCCGGCAGCGCCGGCGCTTCAGGGCGCGCCGCGGAGGCCACGTCTCAGGCGGCGACGCCGCGCACCACGCCCGCGCCGGTCATGTGAATCCGCGCGATGTGACCATGCCGCCCCTGCCAATTGAGTCCGATCGGCGATGCAAGCGTCCGGACCTGGCTGCTTGCGACCTCCGCCTCGTCCCACTCGAACCCGCCCGGCAGGGTGACTTTCGCGAACATCACGGCGCCGGTGATCGGGTTGCGGATCGGCTCGACGCGCGCCTCGACGACACCGTCGACCTCGAATCGGCCCGTCCGCGCGGTGAAGTCCGCATCGACGACGATCGGCTTGAACATCGGCGTGTAGACGTTTGAATACGTCGCCGCGAAAACGTTGAAGATCGTCGCGCCCGGCTCTGTCTCCTCCCCCGACATGATCTTGAAGATGGCGTCGCGCTGCGCGTCGTTCGCGCGCACGTCGACGATCGGCTGCGCCTCGCCATTGCCCTCGTGTATCGCCTTGGGCCAGGCGTAGATCCAGCCGAAGGCGAGACCGTCGAGCGGAACCTTGCCGAAATGTCCCTTATCGATGCGGAAACCGACCGCCGCATGGCAATTGCCGTAGGTCGGCAGCGACATGAACTGACAGGGGCAACCCCAGGCGCAGTTGCAATGGGTGACGTCGATGCCCTGGATACGCCAGTCGACTCTGGCCATGGCTTTTCTCCCGCAGATCGGTGCTAAATCTTACGCCAGCGGCCCCCGGCGCTCTAGCGCGTACGAGCGCGGGTTGCCCCTCGCAATTGTGCTCCGCAAAACATCGCCCCGTTCGCGGGCGACGCCCTGGAACGCTCGAAACCGGAGGTGCGCATGGATCTCGATAGCCTGGCCAACATCGGTGACTTCGTTGGCGGCGTATTTGTCGTCATTTCGCTCGTGTACCTGGCGCACCAGGTGCGGCTGAACACGAGATCATTGAAGTCCGAGAACTATGCCCGCGTGCTGGAACGGATGTCGACCCTGCAGGCTCGGCTCAGCGTGGATCCGGACCTCAACCATGTGTTCATGGTAGGCGCCCAGGACCCGGGCAGGCTCTCGCGGGCGCAGCGCGTTCGTTTCTCGTGGGCCCTCTACGAGTTATTTGGCGCGGGCGAGTTCATGTACCACCAGTCCCGTGACAAGGCGCTGCCCCCGGCTGTCTGGGCACGCTGGGAAGCGACCATCGGGTGGTGGCTCTCGCACCCGGGGATGCGCGCGTGGTGGGCGGCGAAGCCCGTGCCGCTTGCCGCGGACTTCGAGGCATTCGGCAACGAAATGCTGCGGAACCACCGGTTCGATGCCGCGGCGATCGAGCGCTGGCGTCGCTTCGTCGCCGGCGAGGGCACGTCGACGCCGCCGGCGGGGACCACCGCGACGCCGGCGTGATCCAGTGAGCGGGCGCGTCAGCGCCCGAGGGTCTCGAAGGTGTCGTTCTGCACGGCGTACGACTGCCAGTCGCGGTAGTCGAAGTGCCACCACTCCTCCGGCAAAACGGTGAAGCCTTCCGCCTCCATGACCTCGCGCAACAGGTCACGCAGCTCGCGCTGCCGAGCGGTTCCGCCCGCGTAGTCGGCGTAAGCGCGCGGCGACATCTCGTCGTACAGGCTGGGCATCTGTACCGCCTTGCCCGTCTTCATGTCGTACAGCGTGAGATCGACGGCGCAGCCGCGATTGTGCTTAGACCCCTCGGCCGGGTCCGCGACGAAGTCGTGCTTGTCGGGCGGCGTGGCGTCCCAGAATATCTTCGTCACGAACCATGGCCGGTAGCCGTCGTGGATCAGCAGGCCATGGCCATGCGCCTTTAGTTCCCGGTGCGCGCGTACCAGCGCCTCCGCGGCGGGTCGCTGCAGGAATGCGCGCGCCTGGGTGTACACCGGCACGCCGAGGAAGTTGTGCTCGGTCGCGTAACGGATGTCGAGGCGAATCGTCGGGTCGAGGGTGACCAGCTCGATGAGATCGCTTGGCCGTTCGTTACCTCGCGGTGCGGGCGGTGTTGCCGCGAGGGCTTCCTGCCGCAGCTCGGCGACGGGCCGCAGCGGCTCGATGCGGAAGACCTCGGGTGACGAGGCACACGCGGCGAGACTCAACGCCGCAGCGACGAGCAGCAGACTGCGGGAGAACTTCGCGTGCATGACTCCACCGCGACGCACGGGCACTCGATGAGACGAATGATAGCCGAGCAGCCGGGCCCGGCAGGGGGAGTTGCAGCGCCTCGAGGAGCAGCGCATCTTCAGTCCGCGGGCCGTGCACCTCCATCGGAGTATCGCCATGACCATTGAAGGCAACGCCTGGCCGTCTTTGCCGCTGGAGAAGTGGCAGAGCACCTACGAGACGCTCCGCTTATGGTTCCAGATCGTAGGGAAAATCCGCCTGTCGCAGACGCCCTGGATCAATCACTCCTGGCACGTTCCCCTCTACGTCACGGCCCGAGGACTGACAACCTCTCCCATTCCTTACGGTCCCCGCGCATTTGAGATCGAGTTCGATTTCATCAGACACCGGCTCTTGATTCAGGTGAGTGACGGAACTGAGCGGGAGCTCACGCTTAGACCGCAATCCGTATCGAGGTTCTACCAGGAGTTGCTTGGCGAATTGGAGGGGCTCGGGCTCGGTGTCACCATCCACGGGAGTCCCAACGAACTGGAAGGTGCGATCCCATTTGCCGACGACCAGGAGCACGCTTCCTATGACACCGAGTACGCGAACCGCTTCTGGGGTGTTCTTGTACAGGTGGACCGCGTGCTCCAGCGGTTCCGCGCCCTTTTCATCGGCAAGAGCAGCCCTGTCCACTTTTTCTGGGGAAGCTGCGATCTAGCGGTCACGCGTTTCTCGGGCCGTCCGGCACCCCCTCATCCTGGTGGCGTAGTCAACTTGCCCGACTGGATCGTTCGCGAGGCATATTCGCATGAGGTCTCAAGCGCGGGGTTCTGGCCGGGTGGCGGTCCGCACCCGTTCCCCCTCTTCTATAGCTATGCGTATCCGGAGCCGGAAGGCTTCAACTCGATGCAGGTGCAGCCTGAAGCTGCGTTCTACAGTACTGAGCTTCGCGAATTCATCCTCCCATACGACGTCGTGCGCGAAGCGGACCTGCCCGACCAGGTGTTGATCGATTTCTTGCAAAGCACCTACGCAGTGGCAGCCAACCTGGGTAAGTGGGATCGCCTGCGTCTTGAGCGCAGTGAGCATCCCGGAGCCCGCACGCCGGCACCGCACTAGGACTTGCCAGACAACTGGCGGCGGCTGCCGATGGATAGCTGTTGCGGAGCGACTGTGCATCAGTCAAGAATTGCTTTGCCGACGCCTACAACCATCAAACGGGGGAGTCACTATGCGATTTCATACGAGATTGATTGCGCTGAGTCTCTTGCTGGGTTCGACTGCTGCATTGGCCGATCTCGAGCCCTGGAAGGACTATGATCAAAGCGATGCCGTGTGGTCGGTCACCACGATTCGCGTTCAACCCAACATGGACGACGCCTATCTGGAAGGTCTCGCAAAGACCTGGGTCACGACCAATGAGGTTGCGAAGAAGCTGGGGCAGATCGAGGATTACGAGATTTATCGCAGCGATATTCCGCAGAGTGGAGATTTCAACTTACTGCTCATCGTCAAGTTTGCGAAGACGGACGATCTGGCGCCGAACAAGGCGCGCTACGACGCGTTCATGAACGAATTCGGCAAGGCGCGTTCGGATGAGACGACAGCGTTTGCTCAGAAGAACTATCCGGCCATGCGCGAAATCACGGGGCAGTATCTGTTTCGGAAGATCACTATCAAGAAGTAGCCTTTGTGCTGACCCTCTCCTCAACTCCGGGGAGAGGGTCCAGACGCTGGACCGGAAGCGGACAACGGCAGCGGGCGTGCACGCCGGCTGCGCAAGTGGGATGCCGGCGGAACGATAGTCGAGCCATGCGCCGTCGCCTTGTGGGAATGGACCCGCGCGTCCAAGATGATTGGGCCCATGGTCGGACAAACGACATGACGCTCGTATCAGAGCTCAAGCGTCGCAACGTGCACCGGGCCGCGGCGGCCTATCGTCGCCCTGTCGTGGCTGCTGATCCAGATCGCGGAGACGGTCCTGCCAGCCTTCGGGTTCGGGGGCCGCCCGGTGCGGGCCGTCATCATCGCCCTCCTGATCGGCTTCGTTCCGGCGATGGTCCTGGCATGGGCCTTCGAACTCACGCCGGAGGGCGTCAAGCGCGAGCAGGATCTCGACCACCGCAGCGCGCTGGCGCAGCGCACCAATCGCCTGCTCGACCGCCTGATCATGCTGCTGCTGGCGCTGGCACTCGCCTATTTCGCGCTCGACAAGTTCGTTTTCGATCCCGCGCGCGATACCGCTCGGGAGCAGGTGGTTGCCCGTCAGGCACGCAGCGAAGCACTGGTCGAGTCCTACGGCGAGAATTCCATCGTTGTATTGCCGTTCGTCAACATGAGCGACGATCCTGACAACGAGTACTTTGCCGACGGCATCTCCGAGGAGCTCCTGAACCTGCTTGCGAACGTTCCCGAGCTGCGGGTGATCTCGCGCTCCTCGGCGTTCGCCTTCAAGGGCAAGGACCTGAAGATCGGCGAGATCGCCGAGCAGCTCAACGTCGCGCACGTGCTCGAGGGCTCGGTGCGGAAGTCCGGCGACCGGGTGCGCATCACCGCGCAGCTCGTCGACGCCCGCTCGGACACGCACCTGTGGTCGGCGACCTACGATCGCGGGTTCGACGACATCTTTGCGATCCAGGACGAGATCGCGACCGAGGTGGTGAGACACCTCAAGATCACGCTGCTCGGCGAGGCGCCGCGGGTGCCGGAAACGGACCCGGAAGCCTATGCGCTCTATCTGCGAGCCGGGCAGCTGCTCATGCAGTTCAAGCCCGAGAACATCCCGGCGGCCGAGGCCTTGCTGCGCCAGGCGCTGGAGCGGGATCCTCAAAACGTCCGGGTCGTGCTCGGACTCGCGTTCGCGCAGTTCCAGCGTTCGGGACTAGTCCTGACCCGCAGTCCCGGGAGCAGGAAGAGCTGCGCCTGCGCGAACTGGTCGCCCAGGCGGAAGCCCTCGATCCCGACAGCGATCTTCTCCCCGCCTGGCATGCCCATCTGGCGTACATCGACGGCGATCTCGCCGCGACGGCTCGGCATGCCGAGCGCGCGCTGGAGCGGAGCCCGACCGATCTAGCCACCCTGGCCATTGCAACGAGAGTTGCCCAGACCCTTGGCCGCTACGATGAGGCCATCGGGCTCACCGAATACCAGGTGGACCGTGACCCGATGTGCATCATCTGCCGATATCAGCCTGTCCATTCTTTACCGTGAGGTCGGACGTCTGGAAGAGGCGGAAGCCGCCGTGCGCGCGCTGCAGGTGCTGGCGCCCGACTGGAATATGAAATTGTCCCACGCCAGGACACTGCTGTTCAAAGGCGAGGCGCAGGCGGCGCTCGACCTGATCGCGGGGCAGGAGGGCAACCCACAGGTGCTCGCGGCCCGCGCGATGGCCCTGCATGACCTTGGCCGGCAGGCGGAATTCGAAGCGGCGTTCGCGGAACTGCGCGAGCAATGGGCCAGGGATCATCCTGATGAGATCGCGCGGGTCTATGCCTGGACTGGGAAGGCGGACGCGGCCTTCGAGTGGCTGGAGAAGTCGACGCCACCGAACAGGATCGACGCCATCTGCTATCTGCGCGACCCGACGTTCGCCAAACTGCACACCGATCCGCGCTGGCACGCCTTGCTGGAACGACTCGGGCTCGCCCCCGAGCAGCTGGCGGCGATCGAATAAGATCAAATCAAGATCAAGTTGCCCAAGTGACGGGCGCGATGGTGCTCGAGCCGTGAGAAGGCGCGACAAGGGCGAGGTCGCTGCACGCACATGGACGCCCGCTCGACCTACTGACAGCGGAACATGTGAAATGCATGCAAGCCAGCTTCACGATCAAAAGAGAAGAGCTGCCACGATCAGCAGCTCCCCTCCCCCCTTCCCCCTTACTCCTGAAACTCACTTGTCCACTGTAGCGGCCGCCCTCGGTCGTACCGCCGACGATGCGGATGACATAGCGGCCCGGCACCAGGGCAGGCGCCTTAATCGTCCAGCGCTTGCTGACGTCGACGTGTTGCACAAACAGGGATCGCGGCGGGCGTCATATCGCGCGTTCCTGCCTGATTACGGCTCGGCAGTGGGGACAAGTAAAACTCTCGTCGAACCCACGGTGCTTCTCGCGCAGATGACGCGCGAGCGCTTCACTGATCAATAGGTCGATCGCTTCGGTTACTTTGATCCAGGGGCTGGTTGGAGTGAGTTCATAGCTCGTATGAACGGCGCGCATCATCAGATCGGCGAGTTCATCTCTCAGATCGCTCATCGAAGCAGATTTCGAAAGCTCCACGGATTACCCCCTCATGCGACAAGTGCGCCGTTTGATGGCGGCCCATCCTAGGACGGGGTACCGCGCGCCGACCTTGCAATCGGGGACAGCCATTTGCCATTACGGGACGGCTCGTGACCTCTCAGCGATGAAGCTGGTTCAGTGATGATCACGCTCCGTTTCGCAGCCAGCGAGCGCGTCGTACATGGCCCCATCGTTCGCCCTGGTGCCGCTGCAGCCACCTGAAGGAAGACGGCGGCCCGATGCTCAGTCGATCGGTTCGATGACCACCATCCTCTCGCAGCGCGGGCAGCGGGCGGTCTTGACCATCTGGACGTCGAACCAGCGCCGGCCGCATTCGCATCGGATCTGGACGACCCATTGCCCGGTGGCCCCACCCATTTCTGTTTCTTCCACGACGATGGCCGGGGGCAGCTGCTCGATGCGCGGCAGCAGGGCGCTCAGGTAGGTCGTATCCTCGGATTCGGCGCCGCCGATCGCCTCCGTCCCCTCCATCGGCTGCGTATCATCGATGCTCGGCGGCGAAGATTCTCGCCCGCCCAGATACTTCACCACACGCCTGAGCGTGTCCGTCTGCACCTGTCGGAGTTTCCTGCTCATAACGCACCGTTTGCTGGCGGCGCATACTAGATCGGAGTACCGCACGCCGACCTTGCAATCGGTGACATCCATTTGTCCTTACGGGACGGCGCGTGAACTCTCAGCGATGAAACTGGTTCCCATCACTGCCACGTCGCGCGGCCAATCCTCGTCGAACATCAAGCGTTGGGCAGGAAGGGCGGACGCGCGTCGGGGGGACAAGCTCCCGGTAGCGTTTCGCGAGCGCTTCTAATTCCGCTTCGGCCGCGAGCTCCCTGATCGGTCCTGCCATCGACTATAGGCGTGGTAGCGGGGGCTCGCTACCTACTTGCCGCTGGTGATCTTGTCTATCGAGGCGAGATACCTCGCGGGCGTGTACGCGAAGGATTCCATTCGGCATAGCGTCCAAGACACAGTAAGACATCGATTGCGACTGGGAATCCAGGCAAGAATGGAGCAATGGCATGAAAAGGCACATTGGAATTTGCAAGGCCGCAGCGGCCGGTGTAGCGCTGGCGGCGGCAGCGACCCCCGCCACGGCCGCCAAGCCTGAGCCGTTCAAGCTGACGAACATCCACTTCGAGACGAACGCGTCGGCTTGCGACATGGGCATTCAGATCAGCTTCGATACGGACGGTATTACGGAGGGCTCGGTCGAAGATCCGCACGAGAAGGTCGTCTTCAGTTTCCGGGCGGTAGATGGCATGGAGGTCACCCAAGACGTGACCGAAATCTTCCAGGAACGCGTAGAGCCGCCAATCATCGACCTGGAGAGTGCTCTCGGCTGCGAGCCTTCGCCCGACGCGATCCCGCTGAACGAACTCTTGGCCACCTGGCCCGCCGGGACGTACGAATTCGATGGGCGGAGCGGGGCAGTGGAATTTGAAGGCACAGCGAGGCTCACGCACAAGGTTCCCGCCGGCCCTGAAATCACCGCGCCGGTTGACGGCGCCGTGGTCCCCCACGACGCGCCGCTCCTCATAAAGTGGAACAAAGTGACTGGCCCTATCCTCCCTAAGCTCGGACCGGTCGAGATCGTGGGCTACCACGTTGTCGTCGTCGACGTTACTGCACCAGTATTGGCGCCGGGAAAAACGAAGACCGCGCTCGACGCTGACCTCTCGAAGACAGAAACGACCTTCCTGGTGCCGAAGCAGTACCTCGAGCCGGGCAGAATCTATGAATTCGAGGTCCTGGCAACCGACAAGGGTGGCAACCAGACCATCACGGAGGGGGGTGCTGTCTGTACGTTTCCGATCGCTCCTGCAAATTGCGAGCTGCCGCAATAGGCGCCGGTATGTCATTCGTCGTGCCAGATCCACCACTGGTACGGCGGGGTCTGGGGGTAGCCCTCCGGCGAGTCCTCCCACTCCTCTTGGCGCCCGAGCGCAGTCAGGTCGAGGTAGCTCCAGGTGCTCCCCATCGCCTCGTCGCCGCGGTTGTTGATGAAGTAGGTGCGGAACACGCTGTCGCCGTCGCGGATGAACGCGTTCGTGCCGTGCCACTCGTCCACGCCGAAGTCGGTGTCGAAGTCGTCCGTCACGGTGTACCAGGGCATCTCCCAGCCCATCCGCGCCTTCACGCGCTCGATGTCCGTCTGCGGCGCGCGCGAGACGAACGCGAGAGTGGTGTCGCGGGCGTTCAGATGAGCGAGATGGGCGACCTGGTCGGCCACCATGGAGCAGCCGATGCAGGCATGCTCGGGCCACCCAGACACGCCGGGTTCGAAGAAGGCGCGGTAGACGATCAGCTGACGGCGGTCCTCGAATAGGTCGAGGAGGCTCGCTTTGCCCTTGGGTCCGTCGAACTCGTACTTCTTCTTCACGGCCAGCCACGGCATCCGCCGACGCTCGGCCGCCAACGCGTCTCGGGCGCGGGTCAAGGCCTTCTCCTTCACGAGCAGTTGCTGACGCGCAGCCTCCCACTCCTGCGGTGACACGATCGGGGGTGTCTTCATTGTTTCTCTCCTACGATAGGTAGCTTCAGTACTCATCGTGGTGGCGAAGCCATCTCATGATGCCGTCCTCTTCCTGGCGGCCGAGCGCTCTGGTGGAAGTGCCGGATGCGATCGGTTCGGGTTGCTTGCGCAACAACTTGGTGGCCAAAAAGGTCGTGACGGCGCCGGCCGACAGTCCGCCGGCGACGTAGAGACCGCTCGCGGCCAGACAGACGGGACACATCGCGCACTCCTTTCTCGGTGGTCAGGGCTTGGGCTTGCGCACGGCGCGGACCTTCCCGCTCGGTCCGCCGCCGCAATAGAAAAGGTCTGCCCCGTCGGACTCGAGCCCGCTGACACCGGTGCCGCGCGGCATCTCCAGCTGCTCGAGCACGGCGCCGCTCTTCGGGTCGATTCGGCGGATAGCGCTCTCATCGCCTTCCCAGGTGCCGTGCCACAGCTCGCCGTCGACCCAGGTCACGCCGGTGACGAAGCGGTTGGACTCGATGGTGCGCAGAATGGCGCCCGTCTCGGGATCGACCTGGTAGATCTTGCGATCGCGGTACTGCCCCACCCACAGACTGCCCTCGGCCCACGCGAGGCCCGAGTCGCGGCCGTGGCCGGGCGCCGGGATCGACGCCACCACCTCGCCGGTGGCGGGATCGATCTTGTCGATGCGCGCTTCGGCGATCTGGTAGAGGTGCGTGCCGTCGAAGGTGGTGCCGGCGTCGGCGGCGCGCTCGAGCGTGCGCGCGAGCTGGCCGCTCTCGGGATCGAAGGCGATCAGCCTGGAACCGGTGGCGGCCCAGACGCGGCGGCCGTCGTGAGTGACGCCGCCGATCTGGTTGACGCCGTCGAAGGGGCCGTACTCGCGCACGATCTCGGCCGCGCGCGTCGGTGCTTGCGGTTTCGTCTTGCCTGTTTTGCCGCGGATGTGCGTCATCGCCTTGCTCCTTGCGGCGCGCTCTGGAACTGCGCCGCGGGAGCAATCTACCCAAGCGGCAGCGCGGCAGGGAGTAACAAGATCGTCGTGAATCCGGCCAGCGGCGGTGACGTCAACGGCCGCATCGCGACGCTTCTCGCGCAGGATCCGTACGAGCGGTTGAGCTTCATTCAGCGCTTGGCGGGGGCGGCAGGGCATCAGGCGGCTGGCCATCTGACAGCCCCTGGCGGGCTGGTGTTGCGCAGTTCGGAATACAGCCAGGCCCGGGCAAAGAGTGTACGGCTCGGAGCACACGCTGCCCATCTACGACAGTGCCGCGAACTGCTTCTCCATCACCTTTGATGCGACGAGCACGCCAAAGGTCACGGACCTCACCGGCACAGTCTTCGCACCCATCTCCGGTCTCTTCTTCCGCGGCTTCGGCCACCCCGTCGATCAATCAAAGCTGAATGTCGCCAAGGCCGGTCGCGCGATCCCGCTCAAGTGGCAGGTGCTCGGCCATACCGGTTCGCCGGTCTTCGACCTCGATCCCGCCGTGACGAAGATTTCGTCGGTGGGGTTTGTCTAGCTCAACTGGGGGACGTCGAAGAGTTACGCGGGTACCTGCCGGCGGTTGCGCCTGGACCTCGGAGAGCGCAACCCCGACGGCACGACCTTCTATCGGACGGCCGACTTCAAGTTTACGCGCTGGAGGCTTACCTCCCACGGAGGCAGCAACATCGATCCCGGAGCCCTCACGCGAACTCGCTAGTTGGGAGCCAGCAATTTCAAGCGCGGCTCCAGTTCGGCAATGGCGACGAAATCGCGGTCCCTGTGCAGCAGCGGCACGTCAGCGCCTGCGGCATACAGCGCAATGAGGCAATCGTTTGCGCTCCGCGGCGTGACGCCCCGCCAACGGCATCGCGCGTAGAGATACGCCGCGTCCCGGGCCAGCGCCCTCGGATTCGAGCCGGCCAGCATCGGCAGCTCGCCCAACGTGCGTTCCCACTTCGCGAATCGCTCCGGGGTGTCGGCCCCCTGCAGCACCTCCTGCAGGATCGGTGGCGCAATCCAGACCGGGTCTCCGCGCTCGAGCGCTGCGGTCAGGAAGTCGGTCTCAGGAAAAGCGTCTCCGCGCAGAAAGGCAACCCAGACCGAGGAATCCACCAGCACGCCGGGACTACGTGCGGCCGGGGTTGGCAGCCTTCGGATCGTAGCCCTCCGCCACACCTCCCGAGCCACGCAGTGCCAGAACGCGCGAGTAGTCGCGGCTGCGCACATAGTGCTCGAGCGCGACGTTGACGGCCTCGCGCGACGTCTTCACCCGCGCGAGGCGCTTGACGCGTGCGACCAGTCTCGGGTCGAGAACGATGTTGGTGCGGCCGGAGGGAGCCTTGCCGCCTCGCCTCTTGGCCGCCGGTCCCGCGGATGCCTTCATGCGGGCAGTATACACATCGAATGTGTACCGCGCCAGATGTCTGACCTGAGGATCGCTCCACGACGACGAGCACCCGGGACGGCGAGGCCCATCGGGCCGTGCTGTCCGGACGGTGCCGCAAGAGCAATCTACCCAAGCGGCAGCGCGGCAGGGAGTAACAAGATCGTCGTGAATCCGGCCAGCGGCGGCGACAGCCAGCGCTGCGCGCGTGCGCGCCCGATCGAGCGCACCCGTCCGGCGGCCTCCAGCTCGACGAGCGCGCGCTGGACCGTGCGCTGGCTGGCCCCGAGGGCGAGCGCGAGGGCCGAGGTGGACCAGGCCGCGCCGTCGGCGAGCAGCGCCAGCAGCGACGCCTGATCGCCATCGATGGGCGGCACGAGGACGACGACGGGGCGCTCGCCCCGCGGCGTGAGCGCGAAGCCGCGCGTGCTGGCCTCGATGCGCGCCAGTGGCGCGATGAGCGCGCGCAACCGTCCGATCTCGACGCGCAGGCGCGCGCGGTGCGTCTCATTGGGGCGGCGAGTGCGGAACGCGCGCGCGATCAGAGTGTGACGATCGACGTCGCCCGGCCAGGCCTCGGCGAGCGCGCGGGCCAATTCGAACAGGACCGGGCGTCGCGCCAGGGGCAACCAGGTGGTGCCGGCGCGCAGGCCGCGACGGCAGGCGTCGAGCACCAGCGCGCCCGAGGCGAAGAGTGCTTCGACCTCGTCGAGGCGCAGCGGTTGCTCGTGGCCGGCGTGGACGCGCCGGGCAGCGGGCCGATCGAGCACGGCGCGCGCCTCGGCCACCTCGGCCAGCAGCGCAGGCACGCCCGCGCGTTCGGCCGCATCGTGGGCGCGCGCGAGCGCCGCCCGTGCAGGCGCTGTGCGCAGCGAGCGCAGCGCCACCTCGGCCGAAGCCAGCTCGGCCACCGCCAGCAGTGACGGTGGCAGGAAGCGCGCGTCGAGGCGGGCCAGGGCGGATGCGGCCTCGTCGAGTCGGCCGAGCAGGAGCAGCCGGCGCACCGCGATCAGACGTGCCTGCAGCGCGTTGGCACGATCGGCGTGCGCCGCGAGAGTGGCCGACGCAGCCGCCAGCGCACGCGGCGAGCCGCGGAGGTCGCGCATGGCGAGGGCCACCTCGGCCTCCGCGACGACACAGCGGGCGCGCGCCAGCTCCTCGTGGTCGCCGAAGCCGCGGGCGGCGCGCCGGAGGAGCTCGCGGGCGCGCGGGTGCTCGCCGAGCTGCGCCATGGCGATGCCGCGCAGCGCAAGCGCCGGCGGGTCGTCGCGCAGGGCGACGTGCTTGAGGGCGCCGAGCGCGTCGCCGGCGACGAGAGCGCGCGCGGCGGCGGCGATCAGGGAGTCCATCGCGACAGGCTACTGCGCGGCGGAATCTTCAGAACTACCGCTGCATGGTTTCAATTCAACCGCCAAAGCGCGCGCCTCAGTTGCGCCGACGTTCTCGACCGCATGAATTGTTGACTCCCTCCAGAGAACTTGACCAGCCACTGTGGCACTCTGCGATACGTTGCCGGCCGGGTTGGTTGACTTAATGAGGGCGTCGGTCAAGACGTATACCACTCCAGGCGGGTGAGAGTGTATCGGCTCCTTTTCGCCCGGCTTGAGGTGGTATTCGAGGACACGGGCTCGGTCATTTTCAAACCGAACAGAGTAGTACTGAGGAGAGAGCTTTACCGGATCTTGAGCTGTCGCGCGCTGCGCAATGAGTGCGGCAAGCGCTCCCAACATCAAGCCCAGAGCCATGTATGAAAGATTCCTCATACGAACCACCTCGGAGTTAGCAATGTTCGTGCAGGACTAGCGCCCAACAGATAATAGTCGACGTCGACTTTCGCCCTTCGCCCTTCGCCCTTTCTTCAATGCGTCCGAAAGAGCAGAACTAACGCAATAACGCCAAGCAAAATCCCCAGCCGCGACGGTTCGAGGCAACGGTCGCGGTTAGGCCAGGAGCAGACATTGCGAGCGCCGTTACGAATTTCCCGAAGGCTGCCAGTGTGAAAGAAGTTCCCGAAGTCGACGTAGTCATCGAGATTCCACGCGGGAGCTTCCTGAAGCGTGGCTCGACGGGGCATGTGGATTTCGTTTCACCCTTGCCTTGCCCCTTTAACTATGGGGCGGTGCCGACTCTCGTAGGGCTGGAGGGTGATCTGCTGGATGTCGTGGTGCTGGGGCAACGGCTGCATCTGGGAACGCGTTTGCGCGTGCCGGCGTGGGGCGCAGTTGTACAGCGGGATCGCGGAATGGTGGACCACAAGCTCATTTGCAGCGCCGAGCCACTCGACGAGGCCGCGCGTCGTGGCGTGCTGCGGTTCTTCCGCTTCTATGCCAGGAGCAAAGGGCTCCTGAACCTTCTGCGTGGCCGACCGGGTCGTAATGCTTGTGAAGGGTGGATCGAGGCGTGTGAGGCGCTCGCCTGCGCCAAGCCCAGAGATGTCTCCTGGTACGGGCCGACCGTGACGTTCTGAAGCATGTGGACGCGCAAGGGCTTCATTCCTGAATTCGTCGCGGCCGTAGACGATGCTCGCGAAGTGAGATTCGCGACCCGTTCGTCCAGCTAGACGGGACGCCCGCCTGTGTGATCCGAGAGCACGGTGAGCACGTGTCCGTCCGGATCGGTGAGGTCGAACATGCGATGCCCCGACAGCCGATCGTCGCGAACCGGGCTCGTGATCACGCCCCGGGCTTGCAGCTCATCGTGGACCGCATCCGCATCATCCACCATGAAGTCGAACGAGCGGACTGTGCCAGGTCTGGGTTTGCTCTTCGCCTTGAAGAGAAGCAGGTGCGTTCCGCCACGTAGCTCGAGGATCGCAATCTGCTCCCGCTCGACTACTGCCCTCATCCCGAGTGTGCTGTAAAACCCCGCTGCCCGTGTCACGTCGCTTACTCTGAGGACGACGTGACCAACGGAGACAAGCGGACGGCCGAGCAATTGCGTCATCGGTCTCAGCCTCGCGACTGCAGGTAGCTTACCAGCTTCGCATTCCGCCAGATGCGACCAGCCTGCGCCTGCTAGCGCCGGATCTGCGCGAGTTCGTCCGAGTCGAGCCAGATGCCGCCGCACTGCGGGCATTCGTCGATTTCGACGGGGACCGCTGCGGAAAACCTGCGGCGCAGCATTACGACGCCGCGATGGTGCGGGCAGTTCAACCGGACCGAGTGGTCGACCAGCACGGGCGGGAACTGGGAGAGATGGGCGACGAGCGCGTCGCCAAACGCGCTGTTCGGGCGTTCGAACCGGACGAACTCGAGGCGATCGAGCCAGAGGCCGCCGCAGTCCTCACAGACGTCGGTGTTGACGCCGCCGATCCGGAGCGGGCTAAGCGGCGTCGATGAGCGCGGGCATCGGGGTGGTTCGGTGGACATGCTGCGGGCTCCTCGCGCTGGGGAACGGCCAATGCGGTCAGTCGTCAACCCACCTGGCCTGGCCGCGCCTCCGGTAATTTCCCCGTCCCGTTCACGATCTCTTCGCGTGGACGATAACAGTCGTACCGCGTAATTCCAGTCTTCAACAGTCGGGCGTCCGCTTCGGGTCCGAACTACGACGGTCGCGTGACTGGCGGTTTGCGGCCAGAAGCGCTGGACTCCTTCCCCCGAGAAAAGGGGCACACTGTACGCAGCCTTCATAGCGCTTTCCCGATTGTGGCCCACGCCGCTTCAGCAGAGACTGCGCTCGCTACAGACCACGACACTTCCGCCCTAACCGTGAGTTAACGCATGACGCACCCGAGCCATCGACTTGACCACGTCGCTGCAACGGCGGCCGACTGGGGCCTCTCCCAGCCGAAGGAGCCCGGTGAAGACGACCGCAAGCGCCCACTCGCCGCGGTCGCCACGGACCTGAACGGCCGGCTGAAGCAATGCTGCAAGAGCGCCGATTCCCCGTCTGGAGCCGCGCTCGAGATGCGCCACCACTTGACCCTTTTTGCTCGCTACGGGCTACCCAACCCGAAGGCGATACAGCTGGTCAGGGACTTGACGATGAAGGCGTTCACCTCGCACAAACGATGAACTCGCTCGGCTCGCGCCGGCGGGTTCTTTCGTCCGTTTAGTCGGATCCAGTCCGTCGAGTGACCGGCGGGGTCCGGCCCAGAAGCGGACGTCGCGAGCCCGGTCAGAAGTTCCCCGCAAGCGGGCGACTACGCAATATTTTCGAGGCCACACCAGGTAAACGGGCGTATAAGCCAACAGACGGCTGCGTCTGCTGCTGTTAATCCCCGCCGGGTTGCCGGGCCCTGCGGGCATACCGGTTCGCCATCAGTTGCTGAGGAGTCGTCATGCAAATGACGGCCGGGCTCAATCGCCGTCGCCTTTGCGGTGCTACGGCAACCGTTGTGCCCGGCACGCTGGGTTCGCCTTTCTTTTTCAGAAGGGAGTATAGCCATGAGTGATAAGACCGCTCTTCGTCCGTTTCAAGTGGAGTTTCCGGAGGCTGACCTGACCGAACTGCGCCGGCGCATCGCGGCGACACGCTGGCCCACCAAGGAGCTCGTCGAGGATCGGTCGCAGGGCGTGCAGCTGGCGGCGCTGCGGGAGCTCGCCCGCTACTGGACGACCGAGTACGACTGGCGCAAGTGCGAGGCACGACTGAACGCGCTGCCGCAGTTCACGACCGAGATCGACGGGGTGGAGATCCACTTCATCCACGTCAGGTCGCGGCATGAGAACGCGTTGCCGCTGATCATGACGCATGGCTGGCCCGGCTCGGTCATCGAGCTGCTCGAGACCGTCGGCCCGCTGACCGACCCGACCTGCGCACGGTGGCACCCCCGGCGATGCATTCCACCTGGTGCTGCCGTCCTTGCCCGGCTACGGCTTCTCGGGCGAGCCGACCGAGCTCGGCTGGGACGCCAGCCGCACCGCACGCGCGTGGGCGGAGCTGATGCACCGCCTGGGCTACACCCGCTACGTCGCCCAGGGCGGCGACGTGGGTGCCCTCGTCACGGACCTGATGGGCCGCCAGGCGGTCGAGGGTTTGGTCGGCTACCACCTGAACCTGCTCACGGCGGTGCTCGCAATCGGCGATCAACTGCCCAAGGAATCCGAACAGGAACGCGCAGCGGCCAAGGCGCTCGCGACGTTCAGGGAGGACGGCTTCGGCTACTTCCTCGAGATGGCAACGCGGCCACAGACGATCGGCTACGCCCTGCTGGATTCACCCGTCGCGCTGGCGGCCTGGTTGCTCGACCACGACACGGACAGCTACTACAAGATCTCCCGCGCGTTCGTCGACGGCGAGCCCGTGGGCAATCTCACCCGGGACACCATCGTCGACAACATCACGCTGTACTGGCTGACCGGCACCGCAGCGTCGGCGGCCCGGTCGTACTGGGAGGACGGACGAGCGCTGGCCGCAGCGCTTGCGAGCGGCCAGGCTCCTCCGGCGGTCTCGGTTCCGGTCGGCTTCACGACGTTCCCCGGCGAGATCTGGGCTGCCCCGCGCAGCTGGGTTGAGGCGGTCTACCCCGGCCTCGCCTACTTCAACGAGGTCGACAGGGGCGGCCACTTCGCCGCCTGGGAGGAGCCCAAGATCTTCACGGAAGAATTGCGCGCGGGGTTCAGATCACTGCGCACGTAGTGGGAGGCTATTCGGAGCCCGCTGACAATGTCGGCGGGCTTCTTTTTGTGCGCCCCGCCGCTGAGGCGACATGTGGGCTGAGAGCCGCGCTGCCGCTTTCCGGTGCGGGCAAGGTGCTCAAAACACGCTCCCAAATTCGTTCCACCGATGGCCGCGCAGATCGTGAAGTGCCTGCCCGAGTGCGACGACTGGATCTACGAGGTCAAGTTCGACGGCTACCGGGACTGCTCCTGAAGGATGGTGATCGTGTCGAGCTTCGGTCGAGGAACGACAAGGACCTCATGCGCATGTACCCCGCGATCGCAACAGCCGGACAACAGTTGAACGCCGAGCAGGCCTTAGTCGACGGCGAGATCGTCGCTCTCATTTCGCAAGGCCGCTCGTCCTCTCAGGCGCTATAGGCGAAATCTGACAGCGCGTTGCGGGCTCAACCGATCCAGCATCCGTGCAGTGTGTGAGACTTTAGAGGCGAACCTACAAAGAGGTTCGAAAGAATCTCCGAGTAGGCCCGAGCCCGAACATCGCCAACGCGACGCTTCGGGCTCACTCGTTTGGGACTGCGCCAGCGCATCGCGCCGATGTCTCCGCCGCCGCCGACGCTTAAAGAAGGCCTGGGCAGTGCTGACCGCCACGTCGCACGATGCCCCGGCGGCGAGTTCGCCCAATGCGTTTGACCGCAGGCCGCGGCGTTCGCCCTGATGACCACAAGGAGCATACGAACATGAAGCCAAAGAACACGATCTGCCTCTGGTTCGACAAGGACGCGCAGGAGGCGGCGCGCTTCTACGCCGCCACCTTTCCGGACAGTGAAGTGACCGCTGTTCACGAGGCGCCCGGCGACTACCCGGGCGGCAAGGAGGGCGATGTGCTGACGGTGGAGTTCACCGTTCTGGGCATTCCCTGTCTCGGTCTCAACGGCGGCCCGGCGTTCAAACACAGTGAGGCCTTTTCCTTCCAGATCGCGACGGACAATCAGGAAGAGACGGACCGCTACTGGAACGCGATCGTCGGCAATGGCGGCAAGGAGAGCGCGTGCGGCTGGTGCAAGGACCGCTGGGGCCTCTCCTGGCAGATCACCCCGCGCACGCTAACCGAGGCGCTCGCGGCTGGTGGCGGTGAGGCAAAGCGTGCCTTCGAGGCGATGATGCCGATGAAGAAGATCGACATCGCCACCATCGAGGCAGCGCGGCGGCGCTGATCACTCGACCGGCTGCTTTGGGTCGAACTCGGCCCGACGATGTCCGCTTCTGGCGAAGCGCAGCGACGCTTGGAAACCTGGGAATCTGAAGAACCTGAAAGCCTGTCACCGTCGGCAGATTTCTAGATGCTCAGGTTTCCAGCTTCTCACCCCTCTCGGTCGGTGTCGCTGCAACCAGCCGCGCCCCGGGCGACGCCCCCACGTGGGTGCGGGGCCTGAGAGGGTGAAAACCTGGAATCCTGAAAATCTGAAAACCTGCCACGCGCCGCAGCCTCGCAGGTTCTCAGGATTCCAGATTTCCAGGTTCCCAGCCTCCGCGGCCCGGTGCCGCCCCCACGACCGCGCCCCTCCGCAATCGGCCCATGAGCGGACGTGCAGCGCTCAGTCTCAATGCGCCGGCCCTTCACATCTTGAGAAAGAACGCCTCGTCCACTGGCCAGCCGCCCGGCGGCGGACCGGAACTTGCCACTTCTCGGTACGCCTTCCATCCGGTGCCCGTGTTGCGGAAGAGCACGAGGTACGTGTCGCGCAGCTGTATTGCTTCCTGGGACCCTTGAGGCGTGTAGGTCGTGGTGGCAGTGCCGAACTCGTAGGCCCATTCCTTGCTCAAGGCGACGACTTCGATGGGGCTAATGGCGATCTTGGCGCCGGGCGGAAATGGCAGCCCCGCCGCAGCTGCGGCCATCGCTTCCCAGTCGGGTGCTCCTGGTGACACCATCACCGCTCCGTCCGCCAAGAGAGACGACATCGCGCTGGCGTCCCCTGCTGCGACAGCGGCTTCGTAGGCCGAGCGAAGCTGTCGATTTCCGCTTTGATCGTGTCGGCCTGCGCGCTCCATCCGTTGATGCCTCGGGAGGCGTGGTCGCTGCTGGGGTTTCTCGTCCGTCTTCTGGCAGGCAGTGAGCATCCCCGGCGACCGCAATGACCATCCCAATACCAAGAGCCATTCGATGTGTGCGAAACAGCAACATGGCAACTCTCCCTCGCGTACGTCCATCCTGCGGTGTGCGAACACCTACATTGCGTTCACCTTGATGATATTAGGGTGAAGCACATGACGTAGAGTTGTCTGTTGAATCCCGGTTGCGGGCGGCCGCGTTGGGGTCGAAATCGGCCAGTGAGAAGAGCGCAGCGAATCCGGCCGATTGAACGCGTCCCGCGGCCGTTTGCATCAGGTCGAGTGATGCGTCCTGACCCAGATTTGACCTGGCGGCCGAGCCGGATCGTGCCCGACAACTTAGTCGTCATGGTCACCCGGTGGTGGTTGGCTGTTCACCATCGCCACGGGCCTTGTCTCGCGCTGACCCATCGATCAGCCGCAGGTACTTGTTGCTCTTGATGACGTGCCGCACAAGCTCCATGACGAGATATCCGAGGAGAACGGCCAGTGTCCATTCGAGCCACTCGGGCAGCCGGTGCACGACCACAGTCTGTCGCGGCAAGATCCCGAAGAGGTTCTTGAGCGCCCTGCGCTCGACCGATTGATAGGTTGTCAGCACCATCACGAGCGAGCCGGCGACGTAGCCGACAAAATTGCTGAGCGCGGTATTGACGCACAGCTGCTGCAGCTTCTGGCGACTGAGCGTGTTACGAATGAATTCGCGCATGGTCTGGTGCTCCAGAGTGTCCACGGATCAGGATTCCCCCGGTGCCTCCTGATCATCGGTATGAAGACTAGAAGCATTCGACCTTTAGAGCCCGGGTCGGGCGTCACAATATTGGGTCCGATGGATTCGGACGAATGACTGGGGTCTGGGCGTCGGTTCCAACAAACCGTCAGGCGGTCGATTATCGCGAGACCAGTCGTGACATATTCACATCAAGCTCTGTCGTTCCATGAAAACGCGAGCACAGGGCCAGGCAGCCGACAAGCACCGCTTTCTGGACATTTGCACCACAAATTCGTGGCGACAGGCGCGGCCGGTCCCCGCACGATTCCGCATGGAGGCGTCCCCTAAGCTGCAGAAGGCCGGTCGGCGCTTCCTGATGCGCCTCATGGCCGAGAATGGACTCGGAGGCCGCCGCGGCTATCCTGCGCGATTGGCCGACGAACTCGACGCGCTGGCTCGCGCTTATAGAGCGGATGATCCCCCTCGCGATCCTTTCGGGGCAGAACGGTCGAGCTGAGCTTGATGCGTCAATAGTCCTTGGCCTGAGCCGGACCGAAAATGCTGCGCGTCGCGATAGCTGCGCGCACGGCGGAAGCTGGGTACCTGCGCCGACAATTGCTGCCGACGTACCGTGCGACGCAGCACCTCGCGGCCTGCCCCGTCCCGTGCAGCGAAATCACCTGCTTTGCCAAGTCGATTCCAACGGTAGTAACGTCACTCAAGGGGCTTCACTTTTCTGATCGATTAAACATGCACACTCACGTCCATCTTGGCACTCCGATGCCGATTCGGGACGGGGAAGTCCCTTACATTCGTTAGGCGGCTTACCGTCGAGGTGCGCGCGTGCGGGTCACGGTTCTTGGCGGCACGGGCTTCATTGGTCGACACGTTATGCGTCAACTTGCGGAAGCTGGCGCGGCGGTCACAACCATTCATCGGGGTACGACCGCAAGCTCCAACTCGCCTATGGGGTCTCTCAACGCCGACCGTAGTGATGCGGTCGCGCTGGCGCGTGCTCTCGCGACGGCGGCTCCCGCTGTCGTCATTGACATGATCGCGTATCAGCAGCGGGATATCGAGGTGCTGCTGGACGCGCTGCCGGCTTCGGTTGAGCGATTGGTGGTCATCAGCAGCGGCGATGTGTATGCGACATACGGTGCTTTTCGTGGCATGAGTCCCGGCCCCACAGATACGAAGCCATCGAATGAACAAGCGCCGCTACGAACAGCATTGTTTCCCTACCGTCGCGAGGCGCGCGGGCCAGACGACCTACTCTTTTTGTATGAAAAGATCTTGGTCGAGCGGGCGGCGATGACTTGGAGTGGCGGGGCGACAACTATTCTGCGCTTGCCTATGGTGTATGGCCCAAACGACAGACAGCGCCGGGTCACCAAATATGTCGAGAAGTTTCGGAGCAGCGCGGGATCGTTGTGTCTAAATGCGGCTGAAGCGGCATGGCGCTGCACACGCGGCTATGTCGAGGATGTTGCCGCAGCGATAACGCTGGCTGCACTTAGCGAAGGAGCGGTCGGCAACGTTTTTAACGTCGGTGAGCCGGAAGCTCTTTCGGAGGCTGCATGGGCTCGCACCATTGCCGCCGTTGCAGGCTGGGAAGGCGAGATTATTCTCGATCCGGAGACTGCTCCGACGCTGCAAGCGAACTGGAACATCGACCTCACGGTTGACACTAGGCGGATCCGCGATGTGCTGGAATTCGATGAGCCCTTTGGTCCAAAGCTGGGCCTACACCGCACCGTATCCAGCATCGCGTCCGGGGTGCGAAGTTGAATGCGTGTTCCCTCAACGACGCTACCTCGGCACCTTGAGCGTCTCGTCGCGCGTAGACATCATCCTCACGACACTCGATCGCTCGTGCGGACACTCGGCATCGATGCTCTCAGCGCACTGGGTCGGGCCGCATCAAGAGGAACATCAGCAGGAGCGGGAAGATCTACCACGTGCCCGGCAGTCTTGCGTACGATGAGATGCGGATCGACGAGTCGAAGGGCGAGCGCTGGTTCTGCACCGAGGAAGAAGCGAGGGCCGCGGGGTGGCGAGCACCTAGAGGTTAGATCGCGACCGGTGCCGAAGGCGGATCTCCAAGGCGCCCCCCAATCTTGACAGTCTCAGTTCGGCAAGAAGCAGACAATGCGAGGGTGGTCAGGAATCTCCGAGAGTAACCGAACGCGTTGCTAGGCAGCATTGCGATAGGTCACCCACGCCCAGCCAAACAGTGTTGCAGCCAAGAATGGGTAGGCGAAGAAGGGCAAGGGTTGGGACAGTGGTGTCAGAGCGCGACCCGAGAAGATTTGCAGGGCCACGACCGTGAACACAGAGCTGCGATAAGCCCGAAGCCTCTGACCCAAGGGGCATGACATTGGATGCGCTGATAAGGGCTAGCGAGGCGGCCCACAAGCCAACTCCGGCCGCAAATAAGGGAGCGCTGGCCGCAAGGTCCATGGCGGCGCCAGACAGAATCAGTCCTTCGCCGACGACGAAGACGAGAAATCCTGCTGCCACTATATCGTTTCCTCGTCGGAAGTAGTGAATAGTGAGCAGCGCCGCTGCAACAATCAGAGCGATTCCGTCAATGCCCCAAGCGAGCCCGCGTAGTGAGGCGGACGGGGCAAATGTGCCGGCCATACCAAGGAGAGCGCCGACAACAAGCCCGCCGCTGCAACCCGTCGAAGTCGCGAATCGCTCATCCTTCCCCAAAAACTTCCAAGTCACCCAACTGTGCCGCCTATACGTAGGCCTCATAACTTGCGGCTTTATAGCGCCGCTGAATTTGCGGCATATGCACATGAGGACACCCCCCACAACCTCATGAAATCACTAGACCACGCACCCGCCTATACGTCAATAAATCGAGGGGCAATTGCAGCCACCCTGAACGGCTGCTTCGGGGTCGTTCTGAGTCACTCGCCGACGGCTGAGATCGGCCGAGCAGCGGACATTCAGCCCACCAACTGGGCGACCCGAGAGCGACACGGAAAGTTGCGACTAGCGGTGCCGGTAAATCTTGAGTGCTTATGGCGCCCGGGTGGCACAATTCGTGGCTTCTATCAATGAAAACTCGCCTTAACGAGTTGCCGGCGTTTCATCGCGAGCCTTGATGCAGGCCAAATCGTCACCGAGCAGAGGCGCTCGTGCCTCGTCCACACTGGCACTCCCACTGGCAGCAACGGGAGTCGTGTTCGGCGACATCGGAACGAGCCCCCTTTATGCCCTGCGCGCTTGCTTTTCCGACGTTGCGGGTATGAGTGTCGACGCGCTCAGTGTCCTCGGCATCCTGTCGCTCATCTTTTGGTCCCTGCTACTTGTCATTTCCGTCAAGTACGTCGGCATCGTCCTCCGTGCGGATAACAACGGCGAAGGTGGCGTGCTTGCGCTCACCACACGGCTACTCAACGAGCAGCCGTTGCTCAGTCCAGCGGTGGTCGGGACACTCGGGCTCATCGGATGCGCACTTTTTTACGGCGACGGCGTGATTACCCCTGCAGTGACCGTGCTAGGTGCCCTGGAGGGAGTAAGCATCGCAGCCCCGGCCTTGAAACTGCTGTACTCCCGCTCTCGATTATCGCGCTGCTGTGGCTTTTCACTCTGCAACGTCGTGGCACTGGCGCGATCGGCCGCCTGTTCGGGCCGTTGATGCTGGTGTGGTTTGTCGTGCTCGCGATCCTTGGCATTCGCAGTATCGCTGCGCAGCCAAATGTGCTTGCGGCGGTAAACCCCTTTTATGCGTTCGCGTTTTTTGCCGAACACTCCACAGTAGCGTTCGCCGTTTTCGGAGCGGTGTTCCTCACCGTAACGGGCGGCGAAGCTCTGTATTCCGATCTCGGACACTTTGGTCGGCGTCCAATCGCTATCGCCTGGTTCCTACTTGTGTGGCCGTCTCTATTGCTCAACTACTTCGGGCAAGGGGCACTCTTGCTGACTTCTCCGCAGGCGATTGCAAACCCCTTCTATCTTCTTGCCCCTGAGTGGGCGTTGGTCCCCTTGGTGGTCCTCGCTACCGCAGCCAGCATTATCGCGTCGCAAGCTGTCATCTCCGGCGTATTTGCGATTACCCAGCAATGCCAACGGCTGGGCTATATCCCAAGAGACGCATCCTGCATTCTTCAGCCGCTGCCATCGGCCAGGTGTATGTGCCGTCGGTGAACTGGCTCATCTGTATGGCGACCATCGGCCTCGCTCTGGGATTTGGCTCCTCCGCCCGTATCGCTCACGCCTATGGGGTGGGAGTCTCCTGCACCATGCTCATCGATACCGTCCTGATAATAATTCTCCTGTGGGGCACGGCCACGCGATCTGCCCGGGTGCAGGTCCTCATACTCTGTGGCGTACTCGTAGTCGATACGGCTTTCGTGATTTCGAACCTGGGCAAGGTGCCCACTGGAGGCTGGTTTCCCATAGTTTTTGGACTCGCAGTTTTCGGTTTGATGAAGACCTGGCAGGAAGGCCGCGTGATCGTAACCGAACAAATAAGGCGCGAAGA